>CAVPXZ010000018.1:0-305654 GCA_963709825.1 uncultured Alphaproteobacteria bacterium | reverse complement strand
GGTGCCAGGTGGGGCGTCGACACGGGTGTTACCTCACGAAGTAACTTTTTAGATGGTGTGATGGAAGGGTGAGTACCAGCATGAACGACCGAGGGTCACCAGGGCATATCCGCGTACCTGGTCCTTAAACCCGCTCGGCGTCAGTCCTCGCGCCTTGACGGCAGTCCAGCCCAGCTCCCTCATTATTTTGGCTACCTTCCGGGCTGCAGCTGCATTCCGGCTGCGCTGCGGCAGGTCCAGAATATCGAACAACGTTTGAGTACTGATGCGCTCAACGCCCTTCGTCATCGACTTTGCCACGCGCGCCTTCAAGGCGGGTATACCAAGGGTCTGCTTGTTGCGCGCGTAGTTTGTTCTGCGCCTCCCTCAATTTTGTCATGAACGACATCGGCTACTCCACTCTGCACTTGGGCGGAGCAAAAAACATCCGTCCCGCGCGTTTCCAGATCAAACCTCGTCATCGGCGAGGAAAACTGCATCCGGATAGGTACAAATCGTTAGGATGCTTGCTGAAAATTCCAATCTTCGTCATGCTCCCAGCGTAGTCCGTCGTCCACGGTACCGCCCAACTTGTCGCCGGCATGCATTAACGCGGCAGCCTGCGCATCCTCTAGAGACAAGAAGATAGCGCCGCGACCGTCTTCGTGAAGGAGCAATCTCGTGTCGTGCGTCCTTCACGAACCAGGTGCCATCATGCCCCTTGGCCACCCATACCTGGCCGTGCGCGGTCTCGCATACATATTCCCCGCCGAACCCGCTTCCAGCGCACTCGCGCGCCGCTCGTTATTTGCGCGACCTTATACTCTTCGATTTTTTGATCGAGTCTTATGTGTTAATACGGCGGTTCAGATCGCCGCCTTGGCGCAGCTTGCTTTGCACGCGTGATCGCGCGAAATCCCGACTCCAGTCTTCTCATGTCAGTTCTCTCCTCAGGCAGATCGCCGGTAGAGAATTGCTTCCGGCAGCTTCTTAGTTCTGTGTCCGCCGCAGAAATGGCGGTATGGCGAGATCGTCGCCGGGCTTCGCTGGCTTAATCTGGCCTACGGCTGCGGGAGGCTTATCGGGCGCAGGAGCGCTTCGGGGCTCTGCAGAAGCGCGCGCAGTGGGCGGAGCACGGTCCTTTGACAGTGTCGACGCGGGATCGACCGTGCCCGGCTGTTGCCCGCCTCTCTCGGCGTCGGCCGCCGCTGCCGGTGATGCGCGCTCCCTCAGCTTCGTCACGCCGCCGGGAACCTTTTCGGCTGCACGGGGATTCGTTGCGTCAAATCCCTGCTTCATCAAATCCCCTGACCCCTTAGGGACATTTGACGCGCCCGTAGGGCGGGGCGCGTCAATGTCCCCGGCCCCAGTGCATCAATTGTTTCGATTGGCATTTGACGGATTTGATCCGCACCTGCAGAGCGACGGCCCTGCCCTGCGATCAGCAAATTCGCCGGCCCAAGGTGTGCGGGCTGGGTCCACGATGATGCCTTGGCGCGCATTCCCATGCGCTTTGACCTCTTCGACTCGCAGCCACCCTGCCCCCTTCATCTCGTTGACAAGGGCTTCGACGTGCTTTTCTCAGATCGCGGTCAGCCCAGGTCAAGCCCCGTCGCCTGACGAACGGCATCGAGCACCCTCGGCACGATGTACCTATCAGAGCCACCCCGCCCGGAGGGCGAGAACGGGGGATCGGCGTGATATGCCGCCTTGAGGATGGCGCGTTTGGCGGCGTCGTCCGTGGTGTTGGAGACTGGCGATGCGCTTAGCTGAGCAAGTACTACCTTTTCCACGACCTGCACGCCGTCGCCCGCGGGGTAAGTGGGTGGCTCGGCATTTGACAGAGTATGAGAAGCGAGCCGGAACCAATGGGTGTCGTCGGAGGGCGGCGCCAAGTTGGTCTTGGCGTCAGTAATGCGGATGTACCGCCAGGTTTCGGACGCTAAGACGCCGGGAAACTTCTTGGCCTCGTCCGTTGTCATGCGCGCCACCAGCTGCGCAACGCGAGCTTGATTTACGATCGCGCTCGCGCCGCCAATGGCGTCGGTGCTTGCGAGGTCACCGTCCTTGCGCGTGTGGTGAACAATAAGTATGGCACACTGGTGCTTCCGCGCGATGAGCTTCAATTTCAAAAGCACCTGGCCCATAACGCCGTTGCTGTTTAAACCGGCAGGGCAGAACGGCCCGAGCGGATCGAGTACGACGATTTCTGGCTCAGTCTCTCCCAAAAGGTGGTCCAGCATCGCAAACCCGGGCTCGTTGAGCTGCGCGGCGTTGTCCTCTCCGGTAGTGAGGGTCTCATGACCAGGACTATCGACACCGCGGACCAGGATCTTGGCGAGCACCGGGCTCGTCAGCTGATGATGGTGGTAAGCGGCGATAAATCGGCGCTGCAGTTCATCGACATCGTCCTCACTGTTAATATAAAGAACGCGTTTGGGTCCTCCCCAAACCTTCTCGCCGAGCAGGTCGCGTCCAGCAGCGGCGGCACACGACAGCCCAATAGCGTATGCCGATTTTCCCCATCCTCCCTTCGCGGCAAGGACCGTAATCTCGCCTTTGATTAATTTAGTCGCGTATACCCATTGCCGATGGCGCGGCACCCTTGCGGCGTCCACGGTCCGGAACGCCGGCGCCGAATACGAGGGTGAAGTGGGTGGTGTCCATCCCTTCCAACCATGCTTGTGCGCCATGTCGTACACGGTCGCGATCGTGATGGGAGCGTCGCGGTCGAACGCTTCGTCAATATACCGCTCCCACCGCTGGCGATTTTCCACCGCGTTGTAGCCAGGCGCGCAGGCGCTTGCCGCATCAAGCACCTGCCAGAGTTCCTCAGCCCGGGTCTCGTACACGCGCGCCTCATGGGCCAAGCCGCGCGCGACTTTCACCCAGTCCGCCTCCGCGGCGATGGCCGACGGCGGGATCGCCGTCACGGCCGACTTGATTTCGTCGATGTTGGTCTTGATCCCGGCGCTGAGTTCATTGTCGACATGATGTTGGACGCCAAATAAACGCCTGAGCCGCTCGGCGTCGGCGCGAGTGAACGGGCCGGAGTCGGGTTTTGCCCGATCGCGCGACTCTGTAACGGACAGGGCGAGCTGCGTTGACAGTTCGGCGAGCTTCCAGCGCCGGCCCGATATCAACAAGCCGACTTTGGTAGAAGCCTTCGCGTCTTTGAGGTGCAGCGTACCAGGCAGCCGCATGACGCGCGCGAGGTCTTTGACTGCTCGATCGGTTCCCATCTTATCGATCAGCGCGGCCTGCAGCACTGAGAACTTGTCGCGCGGCAGGTCATCGCAGCACCAATAGAAGTGTGCGCGACCCGCTGAGGTGCACACCACCATCGTCGGCTGCGCGCCGCTGGCCCGGATCACGTCGCGACAGCGCTGAACCTGGTCCGCACCGTCGGCGTCAACGAAGAGAGCGCGTGGCCGGAGGACATTATCGATACGCCGCCCGGCGAAATCGGTTTCGTTGATGGTGACGAATACCCCGATGCGCCGCTCGGCCGTATTCAGTGCCAGCACCTTGGGCCATACGTCATCGAGCGTTCCGTGGAAAATTTCGGCGTAACCATCATCGCCGTCGCCGAAGAATTGGAACGTGAATTTCTCCGCTGCCGGGTCAAGGTGTGCTAAGAAGCTGTCAGCCAAACTCCTGTTGTGATGTGAAGCAACACCCAGTGGTCTCGCAAGGGCGGTCATCTGGAACTCCAGGGATACTCGTCACGCCTAACCCTACTCGTGGCATTCGTCGTATGGAGGTAATCCCTGCGCGGCGTCGGGTCTGTTTGACCCGATCGCGACTGTCGAATTGTCGCTGGTGCGTCGTGGCAAACTGGCGGCGAAACGCTCCAACTCGGCAGGAGAGACGAGTGTCCTTCCCCCAAGCCGCACAGCGCTTATCTTTCCGTCCCTTAAAAGCTCAAAGAACGTCGTCTTGCCGATGCCAAGGCGGCGTGCGCCTTCCTTAATTGAAATGAGCAGCTGCACTGGATCGCCTCCATTCGATTAAGCCCGCTGGGCTCCGGAGGCGACTAAAAACGCATGTAGCTAAGCTTCGCTTGGATTAAAAAATCGAGCAGATCACTTGTTCGCAACGCTGGCGTTTTCTCGAGACAGTCTCGTTCGACCGCAGCAAAGGCAGCAGCGTCGACTCCCCAAATTGCTGTTCACCTGCCGAGACGGCGGCTTTCATGCAAATATCAGCAGGATCTTCTTGTCGATCCCGCTGTACCGCGTGCGGGTATATGGCCGCAGCCCAAGCCTGAGCCATGAGTTTGAGCCACTCCTTTTGCGCCTTGCGTTTGGACCACGCGCGACGCTTCCGCCGAAGTCGTTGGGCGCAATTAACTAGCGCGTCGCCACCCTGGCGTCGATCAACATGACCCATGGTCAGCTCGCGATATCCCTCATTGAAAAGGGGGTTTTCGGGTGAATGACGTCTGCCTGTCGGTGCAAGATGCCTTTTTGGCGGCTCTGGGATAGTCCGATCGGTAAGCAGTCTGCCCTCCTTTGCGATAGCAGCTCGCCACGATGCAAAGCGTTCAGTCGGGGTACGACCGTCGATGGCGGTGTGGAGCATCATCTCGGTAAGCGCCACCGCATGCCGGTCGTCATCCATTCGAAAAGGTACGGACGGCCGGCCTCTCCGCATATTACGCACCCTTGGCATCTGCCTTCTCCATTCCATTTTCGACGGCGGTCCGCTGTGTTGTATCGGCCTTGGTTGATGTTTCGTCGGCATTAAGAAGGTACGAGGCCCAAAAGCTCATCAGTTCGCGCCGTTTGCCAAGTGCATCGCCGCGCCGATAGGCTCTTTCCACCGCGTCTCCTACGCGATGCGCAAGGGCGGCCTCGGCAATTTCCCTCGGGAATTGGGTGCACTCTCCAGCCCAATCTCTGAAGCTGGAACGAAAGCCATGCGTGGTGACTTCACCGTATCCCATTCTACGAAGGAGCATCGCCGTGCTCATGCCGGCCAATGGCTGATCTCCGCGGTGCCCCGGAAACAGAAGGGCTTCCGGGCCGTCTGATCGGCGCTGCGCCGCCATTAGCTCGATGATCGCCAACGCCGGCGGCGATAGTGGCACCCTATGTTCACGACCCGCCTTCATTCGATGAGCCGGCACGGTCCATAAAGCGGAGTTGATATCGATCTCGCCCCAACGAGCCCCCATCACCTCACCCACACGAGCAGCAGTGAGAATAATGAACTCCAACGCGCGAGCGGCCGTTCCGCTTCGGTTGGCGAGGCTCTTCATGAACTCCGGAAGCTGCACGTAGGGCATAGCGGGATGGTGGCCGCGCGCGAGCCTCACGCGTCTGGGCAGTAAATGCTTTAGGTTGCCGCGCCATGCTGCCGGGTTCTCACCACCGCGATACCCACGCGCTTTTGCCGCGTCTAAAACCGCCTCAATTCGACCACGTAGCCGCGAAGCCGTTTCCGGTTTGGCCGTCCAGATTGGCGCTAGTACATTGACAATGTCTGCTACTTCAATCTCATTAACTCGTTGGTCCCGCAGCGGTGCACCGTATCGGGAAAGCGTCATCGCCCATTGAGCCCGATGTTTTGCGTTCCGCCACCCGGTCTGGTGAATGCTGATGTACTCGTCGGCCAGCTCGCCAAACTTCGGAGCTGCAGCTCGCGTCGAAAGCGGATCCTCGCCGAGCACAAGTCGCTCGCGTTCCTTTGACGCCACCTTTCGGGCAGCAGCCAGTGAAACTGCAGGATAGCCGCCCAGTCCTTTCTCGCGCCGTCTTCCGTTATGTGTGTACAGTAGCGACCAAAATTTTTTGCCCGAGCGTTTCACCACCAGATACAGGCCCAGGCCATCTGCATGGCGTCCAGGTCGCCGCAGTGATTCGACTTTTCGAGCATTCAATCCCGCCGCTCGTCTTGGCATTGGCGCCCCCTTCGTCCCCACAATGGTCCCTACAACGTGGGGCGGATTGCGACGAACTCAAGTGGACAAACAAGAATTGCTAAAAGGTTATTTGTTTGGTTACATCAAGATTACATGGAGCGTTACGGACCACCGCGAACTGTTATTCGTCGGACTTCCTCTCCGCCATTCCGATTGCGCCTGCCGGCACCGCAGCTTTGCACTGCCCTGTTTATGGCCCTCGGGAGCGAACCGGCGCGCCCGCTCGGCGTTGACTCGACGCAACTCATATTTTACTTATTCTATTAATTTTATATACTATTCTCCTTCGTAAGTGAGGACAAGATGATCAATCGTCGCGCTTTGGTCGCGGGCGGGCTTATCGCGGCTGGTCGTTCAGCGCTGCTCGAGCGCGTGGCGCGGGCTGCCGAGCCGTCGTTTTTGTCGCCGGGACTTCCTGAAGGGGTCTACGACACCGCCATGCTCGAGGCGCTGCCGGGCAAGAGGCCGCTGATCAAGCTCAGTTACCGGCCGCCGAACTATGAAACCCCGCTCTCCTATTTCACCTCGGAATTTACGCCGAACGATGCGTTCTTCGTTCGCTATCACTTGGCCGGCATTCCGGAAGAGATCGATGCCGCGCATTGGCAGCTTCGGGTCGGCGGCGAGGGAATTTCGAAACCGCTGCAATTGAGTTTGCAGGAGCTGCAGTCCGGTTTTGAGGCGGTCGAAATCGCGGCAGTCTGCCAATGCTCGGGCAATCGCCGCGGCTTTTCCGAGCCGCATGTCCCCGGCGTGCAATGGGGGCTGGGCGCGATGGGCAACGCACGATGGAAAGGCGTCCGGCTCAAGGATGTGCTCAACCGCGCCGGCGTGCGCACCGAGACCGTCGAGATCATTGTGAGCGGTGCCGATGGCCCGGTGCTCGATGGGACCCCCGACTTCGTCAAGAGTATTCCGATCGACAAGGCGATCGAGGACACCACCATCATTGCTTATGAAATGAACGGCTCGCCGTTACCGTTCTACAATGGCTTTCCGATCCGGCTGATCGTGCCGGGCTGGACCGCCACCTATTGGATGAAGCATCTCGATGCCATCGAGGCTTCGACCAAACCCTTCGCCGGTTTCTGGATGAAGAGCGCGTATCGGGTGCCGAACGGAAAATTTCCGGTCATCCAGCATTTCCTCACCCAGATGGCAGCGGCCAACGAGCCCATCACCGAAATGGTGGTCAATTCGCTGATCACTGCGCCGGAAGATGGCCATACCATGCGTGCGGCTGAGACTGTCGAGGTTCGCGGCCTCGCCTGGGACGGCGGCTACGGCATCAGACACGTGGAAATGTCCGTGGATGGCGGCCAGGTGTGGCGCGAGGCCGAGCTTGGCAGGGACGTCGGTCGTTTCGCCTTCCGCTCGTTTCGTTTCAGCTTTACCCCGCCGCAAGCCGGCAAATACCAGGTGATGGCAAAAGCGAGCAACGGCGTCGGTCAGATCCGAGCCGAGACGCTGATTTTTAATGCCGCCGGCTACCACAACAATGTGGTCCGTCCCGTCATCATCAACGTGGTGTAGGGAGCACGCGATGCGGCAAATTTTTGCCGGTCTGGCCGCGTTACTGGTCGCCGCCAGCGCCTATGGGCAGGAAAATCCGGTTCGGCTGAAAGCCGGCGCGGGCCGAGACATCGTCGAGAATGACTGCAATGCCTGCCACTCGCTCGATTATCCGCGCATCAATGCACCATTCCTGAATCGTCAGGCGTGGGAGGCAGAAGTAAACAAGATGATCAAGGTGTTCGGCGCGCCGATCGCGCCCGCCGACGCCAAAATCATCATCGACTATCTCGCGCAGAACTACGGTGCCAATCACTGAGCAGGACCGCCCCCTGGTCTGCCGGTCGTCCGACGCCCCGCGATTTGTGCTAATGGGCTTCTATCCGAGGAGCCCTCGATGGCGCAGCGAAAGAAGGTCACCCCGACAGGCGCGATGAGCCGGTGCTGGCTCGTTGCCGCGGCATTCTTCTGTGTGTCCGTGCTCGGTGCTCATGCGCAGGGAAATGTCGTCGAACGCGAAGTCAAGGCGGCGCCCGGCCGCGACGCGCGCGTCGGCATCTATACCGACATCCGCCCGGATTGCACCTCGGGCCCGCTGCCGGCGATCAGGCTCGCCGCGCCCCCGGCCCACGGGGCGGTGAGCGTCAAGCGCGGCACGCTCAAGGCCACTAATTTCAAGCAGTGCCTGGCGACCGAAACGGCCGCCTTCGTCGCGTTTTATCGCGCCAAGGATGGCTTCGCCGGCACCGATGCGTTCGCCCTGGAGATTACCTGGGCAGGTGGTCGCAAGGAGCTTCAGCACTTCCGGGTGAATGTCTCTAAAAATCCGGCCGGCGGGCAGGGAATCTAGCGGTTGCCGCTGTGCAAAATGGCACCTTCGAAAAGTCGGATCGAAGCGGGTCTTTCGCGCTGCAACGATCTTGTACCGCCAACCCGAAGAATGGGATTTTTAGGGAGCGCTTCCCGCCCCACCGCAGCCGGCGACGCAACTTCTTCATCGCGTCGATTTCTCAAACGCCTCGCGCCCATAGACCTCACCGGATTCGCCTTGGTCGACGGTTCGATTTTGAGCCGCTCGGGAATGACTGTGGCCGCGCCGCAACGCACGTTGCATTTATCGCACATTTCTCCACCTGGGGAGGGTTCTGCCTTGTCGTAAATCGTTAACTGTCCGTTGGTTGTGCAGACCCACACAACCGAGGGGCTATCGACAGGGGCCGTCCGCTGAATTTGCTGGGGGTCGGGGGGTTAAAAATGAAAACGTTTGGTCGGTCCGCGCGTATTTCCGCAGCGATGGCTGTTGGACTCGCAGGCGCGTACGTGTCGGCAGCTTCAGCCGCCGATATGGACACCATGGTGACCAAGGCACCGGTCGTGGCTGCGGCGGTGGCACCGACTGGGCCCGCCACCTGCACCGGCGTTCCGGACTTTTTCCTCTCCAGCTGTCAGCTGAGCTGGTACGGCGTGCGGTTCTACGGCACGGTCGACGTCGGTGGCAGTTACATGACCAACGGCTCGCCGTTCGATAAGAACTTCCCCACCGGTGCCTCCTACTTTCTCAATAAGCCGAGCCGGCAGGCCGAGTGGTCGCTCGGGCCGAACGCCATGAGCCAGTCGGTCGTCGGCGTCGAGATGAAAGAGCCGGTCGCTCCCGGCTGGTCTTTTGTTGGCCGGGCCGAGCTTGCGTTTGATCCCTATTCGGGGCTGTTGGCCAACGCGCCGCAGGCGATGGAAAACGCTATCCACGTGCCGCTGAACCAGCAGGACATACCGGTCGATTCGAGCCGCTGGGGCTGGCTGGCCAGCCAAATACTGGCCGGCGTGAGTTCGCCGACTTACGGAACTCTGACCTTCGGCCGGCAGAACGCGCTGTTGACGGATGGTGTCAATGCCTACGATCCGCAGGGCGGCGCCTACGCGTTTTCGCCGATCGGCTTCTCCGGGTTGACCTGCGGCGCCGGCGACACCGAAGAATGTCGCTGGACCACGGCGATCAAATATCGTGTCAATATTGGCAATGCCCGGTTGGCGGTGATGGGGCAGCCTTACACCGGCAACGGGGCGTACAATGCGTAACACCCGAACACCGGCGCGATCGAAGGCGACATTGGCGGCGACATCAAGTTTCTGGGCCCTGGCGTGCTTTCGCTCGATGCCATCGGCTCGTATATCGCTGATGCCGTCAATATCGGCCCTAGCGGTGGTGCGACTGTTGTCGCCGGTGTTCCAGGGGCTCCGTTTCCCCCCACCACCTTCCTGCAGGCGACGATTTCCAACCAGACGAGCTTCATGGCGCTGGCGAAGTACTCGTTCGGCGCGGCCCCGGCTGAGCCCATCGTCGGCAAGGGACCGCCTCCGCCTCCTGTTGTACGGCTCACGCTGTACGCTGGTTATGAATGGATCCAGTTCTCGAACCCCAGCAGTCCGCAGACCTCGTTCCGGGATGACGGGTTCCTGTACAACGCCGGTCCGAGCCCGATCGGCGGCATAGCCAGCGCCAACGGCACTGCGATCAACAACAATGCTTACAACGCCGCGTGCGGAACTGGCAGTGGGGGCTGCAGTGACAAGATCTTCCAGGTGATGTGGGTGGGTGCAAAATACGGCATCACCAAAGACTTGGATGCGATCGGCGGCTACTACCATTACATTCAGAACCAATTTACCTCGGGGACGTCCGGCGGCTTACCTGTTTGCGCCAACCCGACCGCGCACGGCCAATGCGCCGGCACTGAGGACATGTGGTCGGCTGTGCTTGACTGGCGGTTCCTGCCGAAGTGGGACGCTTACATCGGCACGTTCTTCTCGCAGGTCAACGCTGGTCTGTCGAACGGCTACCTGGCGCGCAATAATCTCGCCTCGACGGCGGGCGTCCGCTTCCGGTTCTGAGAAGCCTCCCAACTGGCATCTCGCAAGATCGTCGGTACAAATCCTCGGCGCCGCCGGCTCAGCCGGCGGCGCTTTCGCTTTCACGGCCCTCCATCGCTGTTCGATTCGCTGATTGCCGCCTGCGCGCGTGCTGAAAAGACGCTGAGTAAGGGGAGCGACCCGAAGCAGAAAGCTCACGGTCCAGAGCGCAATCGTTTCATATTGACTCGATTGGCGCTCTATCATCTTGGTGGAGCATGATCTTTTCGGAAAACGGGCTTCCACTTTTCCGGATCATGCTCTAGCGCGCCGCGTAGCGCGATCCGGCCGTCAAAACGGCAACCCGGTGCGCACCAGCATATAGGCGGCAACCGCGAAGATGACTCCGGCAAAGATGTAGGTGAGGGCGCGCCGATTAACCGCCAAGCGGTTTGCCGCCCGCATCCCGCCGATGCCGCCGCCGATGCCGCCGACGATGAAGAGCAGGGCAATACTCCAGTCGATCAGGCCGGAATAGGCGTAATTGACTGCGGTGGTGAGGCCGAAAGTGCCTACCGAAAGCAGCGACGAGCCGATCGCGTTCAGAATCGGCATGCCGCTGCCGAGCATAAGTCCGGGTACAATCAAAAAACCGCCGCCAATGCCGAAAAACCCCGAGACCGCGCCGACCACAAGCCCGATCGCGACGATGCGGATCGCGATCGACGGCGTGATCCGAACATCCGGGTTGCCCGCCGTGGCGCGCGGCCGCAGCATCGCGGCGCCCACTGCAATCATGGCCAGCGCGAACAGGAACAGAAGCTTCTGGCCGTCCACCAGCTTGCCGACGGAGGAACCGATTGCCGCGCCGATTATTCCCGAGATCGCGAAGGTCGCGGCGCAGGGCCATTTCACATTGCCGGCACGCCAATGGCCGAGCAGATTGCCGAAAGCGTTGGCCGAGACCGCAAGCGCGCTGGTGCCGATGGCCACGTGGGCATCGCGGATCCCGACCACGTAGAGCAGAAGCGGCACCGCCAGGATCGAGCCGCCACCACCGATGAGGCCGAGCGAAAATCCGACCCCGCCGCCGGAAAGCACTGCCAACACATCCTGCAGCCAGGAATGAGCCATGGCAGCACCTACCGCGTTCTGGCCGGACTTAGAACAGCCAGCCGAAGCGCTTGCGTCCGCCTTCGCCCGACGCGTCGCGCCTGGATTGGGTCGGCAGCCCAGCCGCCCGCCAAGCCACGATGCCGCCGCTTAAGGTGTACGCACCGCGGAATCCTTTTGACGATAGCAGCCGGGCGTTGGAGCTGGTTCGCGCACCGCTGTGGCAATAGAACACGGCTGTCTTTTCGCGATCGGCGCTGAAATCCTCGACGTCGAAGCGCGACAGCGGCACCAGTCGCGCCCCCTCGATGTGCTCGCGGGCGTATTCATGCGCCTCGCGAACATCGATCAGCATAGCCTCGCCCTTGTCGAGCCGCTTCTTCAGCGACACCGCATCGATCGAATTGAGCTTCATCACATCCTCCATTTCTAATGTCGGGATTTTCGCGGGCGACCGCGGCAGTAGATGTCGGCGAGGGTCGTCATGACCCTGCCGGCGGCATCGCTGACGAGCCGGTAATAAATGGTCTGAGCGTCGCGCCGCGTGGCGACCACGCCTGCGGCACGCAGCTTGGCGAGATGTTGCGAGATAGCCGATTGGCTGAGGCCGACGGCTCGCGCCAAAGCGCCGACCGGACGCTCGCCCTCGACCAGTTCGCAGAGGATCCCGAGCCGGTTCTGATTGGCAAGCGCGGCGAGGAGCCGTGCCGCTTCGTTGGCCTTCGCCGTCAGTTCCCTCGCATCGTCGAGCCGCAACGCCAAATCCGCCTCCATCAGCCGAGTACGGCTTCCGCGTTCTTGAACTTGACCGGGATAGTGAGATAGCGCACGCCGTTGTTGTGAGCCGGCGGAAATTTCCCGGCGCGGATGTTGACCTGAATCGACGGCAGCAGCAGGCGCGGGGCGGCGAGCGTGGCGTCCCGTGTGTTGCGCATTGTTACGAATGCGTCTTCGCTCACGCCATCCTTCACGTGAACATTTTGATCGCGTTCCTGCTGCACTGTCGTCTCCCATGCATAGGCGTCGCGTCCCGGTGCCTTATAGTCGTGGCACATGAAAAGCCGCGTCTGCGGCGGCAGCGCCATCAACTTCCTGATCGAGCGATAGAGCAGGTGGGCGTCGCCGCCTGGGAAGTCAGCCCGCGCCGTGCCGTAGTCCGGCATGAACAGCGTGTCGCCCACGAAGGCGGCGTCCCCGATCCTATAGGTGATGTCCGCTGGCGTGTGACCCGGCGTGTAGATGACCTCGACGTCAAGTTCGCCGATCTTGAAGCGTTCGCCGTCCTTGAACAAATGGTCGAAATCGCTGCCGTCGGTCTTGAGATCGCCGGCATCGAAGACCGGCCGGAAGATCCGCTGCACGTCTTTGATGTGCTCGCCGATGCCGATCTTCGCCCCGGTTTTGGCCTTGATGTAAGGCGAGCCGGACAGGTGGTCGGCATGGGCGTGAGTCTCGAGCGTCCAAACGATGGTGTATCCCTGCTGTTCGGCTACGCGCAGCATCGCCTCGACCGAGCGGATATCGACGGCGCCGGCATTAGGGTCATAATCGAGCACCGGGTCGATCACGGCCGCCTTTCGGGTGGCGGGGTCGGCGACGATATAGCTCACTGTGTTGGTCGCCTCGTCGAAGAACGCGCGGATAGTGGGTTGGGGGCGCATGGTAGCGAACTCCTGGTCTGCTTCGTTTCGTTGTCGTTCGATGGAGCTCTTATATATGAGCATCTGCTAATTAAGCAATATCTAAAGTACAAGAGGCTGAATGTTTCCGGCCCTATGCCCGGTCGACCGGCCGCGGCCCGGCGTCTCCGTCATCAAACGCGGCCGCGGCGCTCCAGGGCCAGTAGTGCGGGAACGGCGAGGAGAACAAACGCGGCAAACCAGGCGAGGTCCGGAATGCCGGTTAGTTCCGGCAAGCGAACCGGGCCGGCGGCGGCAATCGGCAGCAGCGCGTCCTTGATCCAATCGAAGGAAAAGGCAAACGCGATCGCGCCCGCCAGCATACCGAACGCGCCGGCGAGTGCATGTAAACTGCCGGTGCCGATGGCGGCGAGCCCGGTGCCCGGACAATAGCCGTAGATCGCCATGCCGATGCCGAAGAGCACGGCGCCGAGTGCCACCGCCAGCAGGTTCGCCGGCTTGATGTGATAGGCCGCGAAGCCGCCCGAATGCAGAAAGAAAACGCCGACGCCGCCGACGATGATTGCTGTCAGCATCACCTTAAACAGCGTGTAATCGCGAAGGCGCAGTTGCGCGACGATCACGTTGGTGTCGGTGAGGCGGGCGCGCTGTAGGAGCCAGCCGAAAACGAACCCGAATACGATGCCGAGCGGCAGCAGTATCGGTCCGGTGGCGGGAAGATTCATGGTCGCTCCTTCGCGCCGGCATCGCCAAACAGAAACAGGCCGAACAAAATGGCGGTGCCAAACATCAAGATCGTGAAGACCCAGCTCGACAGCGCCAGTTGCAGGGTACCGCTGATGCCGTGACCGCTGGCGCAGCCGCCGGCCAGGCGTGCGCCATACATCTCGATGGCGCCGCCGAGAAACGCGGCGGCGAAGCGGCGCGGCACCGATGCTCCGAAGCGGCGCCGCCATGCCGCGGGGACCGTTTCGACCTGGAATTGTCGCGCCGCGATCGAAGCCGCGAACGCCCCAAGCATCACGCCGAGCAGAAACAGCGTGCCGTATGATAGGCCTGGAACGTTCTGCGCCCAGTAGCTGTTGTGCCAAACCGTCGCGGCACCGACGAAAGGCATTGCGGCGAAGCCGGCAACACTTGAGAGCGCCGTGGTGATGCCAAGCGGATCGTCGGCAATTGCAAACACTACCCAACTCAAGACACCGATGCCGGCGCCGGTGAGATAAGGCGTCCAATCGGTTCGCGCGCTACCGATAATTCCAATCGGTGCCGTCTCAACGCGGGCTGCCATTTGCTGCGCCTCTCAACAAGATTAGAGGCAATCTATCGGCGCAATGGCGAGCCCGACTTGATTTAGCTCAATTCGCCGCGCCCGAAAACCGCGGTGTCAAACGCAAACAGCCGGCCGTCCGGTATCAGAACCGGAAGCGTACACCGACTGTCGGATCGAGGTTGTTGCGAGCGAGATAGCCGTTCGAGAGACCGGCATTCACTTGCGAGAACATCACGCCGATATAGGCGTCCCACTTCGCCCCAAAGTGCCAATCGACCAAGCCGGATACGGCGTCGAACGTGCCCTGACATTGCGAGTGCGCGGTGGGACTGGCGCAGCTGGCGGTGGTGTAGGTGTTCTGGATGTAGTGATAATAAGCGCCGACGACGTCGAGGTCCTTGGTGGCCGCATACCTTGCGCCCGTCCACATCACTTGCATGATTTTATCACTGCAAGTCCCGGTCCCGCATCCGGCTGAGAAGGCGACGTTGTTGATAGCCGTGAGGTTGTTATAGGCGCTGCCCATGGCGAGACCGCCGATGTTGGTAAAGCCGGTCACGGTATTCACCGGATCGCTGGGCGGCGCGAGTTGATACCATTCGTAGCCGGCATACAGTTTCAGCGGCCCGACCGCGTATTTGGCAAGCGCCATGACGCTTTGGTTATTGGAGATCGTGGCTGTGAGCGTCTGCGGCAGGAATGGCGGAACCGGCACGCCGGCGGCGTTGGAGACGCCGCTAAGCGAAAGGTTCACTGCGTCCTTTTCCCATTTGTAGATGGAGTCGACCGAAAGCACGCCCGAACCCCAGCCGAGGTTGCCGATCGGGATGTCGCCGCCGATTTGGCCTTCGTAGTCGCCGGTCGAACCGTTGTCCAAGCTGTAGCCACCGACTTGAGCGAGGGCGGCGATGCGAACCGGTCCAATATTTTCGCGGTATTTGATGGCCGTGGTGATGCGGCATGTTTCGGTATCGCCTGCCCCGCAATTGGAGCTCGAAAAGCCGAGCGCCGAAAAAGCGTAGGAGCCGGACATCGGATCGTAGGCGAAAACGCCGTCCAGGGTGAGCGCGTTCTGCCGGAAGAAAGTCAGCGTTCCGAACACATCAGAGCTGACCCCGACGAACCCCAGCGCATTGTAGAACTGGCCGGCGTGGCTCGAATCATTATTCGCGCTCTGGGCGTCGAGCGGCACGCCTCTATTTTCCGCGATCGATGCCGGACCATTGGAGAGCTGTAGCGAGTAAGGATCGAACCCGGCTTCGAGGTCACTAACGAAAGCCCAACCCGGCGCGATTGGCTCGTTGACTCGAACGCCGATGCTTGATCGGCTCAGCGCGTTCGGCGCCAGAGTCCACATCGAGGACCTGCTCATCTTCTGAACTACGTATGAGCTGCCTTGCGGGTACTGCGGGTTAAACGGCGCGCCGTTGGTCTGGTAGCCGCCGCCTACGTCGACCACGCCGTAAAGCCTAATCCCGTACCATGCCAGTTGGCAGCTGCTGAGAAAGAAGGCGGGGACGTTGTCGCACGAACTCGGTGCCGGGGGTGCGCTCACTGCCGGCGCTTTTGTCAAAATCGGATCGTCCGCTAACGCCGTCGCTATCCCTGCGGCACCAGCGAGAAGCATCGCCGCCGGCAAGGCTGCGAAAAGGCCAAGCTTCTTCATTTTAGCTCGCCAAGGGGCGCGGTCGGATCGGCTTGGCTGCCATACCGCACCAAGTCGCGTGCGTAGAAGCGAGCAGAACTGCGCGATTGTGCCAAGGGAAATACGCGCATCGTGAACGCACGCTTGCCGAGTAGCGAGCCCACCGAAGCCCCCGAAAATTACCCGTTAGTGACGAAGGTTTAAGCATCAAATGTTATTCTATAGAAATTGTCAACTAAAGACACCGATCCCCGGGTAATTGCCAGATTTTTCCCCACAAATCGCGCAGCGAACGAAATTCATGCCGCGCGCACCGCCGTTCGGGCGCAAAAATTTCTGTGATTTTGTAACGCGGACGATACAGCTGATCGCACGCTTCCGGTCGGCCAGCGGCATAGCGTGCACGAATTGCGGCAGCGGTCCTAGTACGACATGAAAATCGGCAAGGTCATGTGCGCGATGAGGTCGTGAGTTACGCCGCCAAGCAGCTTCTCCCAAAGCCGTGGGTGGCCGAAGGCGCCAGCGACGAACAAATCGGCGCCGAGCGCATGCGCCTTGCTTTGCAGGGTGTTGGCGATCGAGCCCGACGGCACGTCCTCCACCTGCACCGCCTCGGCGGAGACGCCATGCCGCGACAGGTGCTCAACGAGTTGTTCCCCCGGCGGGGCATGGTGGGCGCCGATAAAGCCCGACGGATTGACCATCAGGACCGTCGTTCGTTCGGCACGCTCGAGCAGCGGCAAGGCATCGTTGAGCGATCGGGCCGCCGGACGGCTTGAATTCCAGGCCACGACAATATGGCGGCCAAGAGTTCTCGAATGATCCCGACGGGACGAACAAAATCGGCCGTCCCGTCACGAACAGCAGCTGCTCGGAGAAAGTGTAATTCACTGAGGCACCCTCGGGCTGGTCGCGCCCTACGATACAGAGGTCGGCATAGCGCGCGCATTGCGGAACGACGATCGATGCCTCGCCCTCGACGGATCGCAACTCCGCCTCAACGTCGTGGTCGCGGGTGAGCGCGGCGAGCGTCGATCGCAATCGTTCGGCCGCTGCGTCGATCGAGGCCTCGATACGCCGATCCAGATCGTGCAGACCTTCGGCGGAGACGAGTCCGAGCTCTGCCGCCTTGCGCAAGTCCAGTTGGGCCCGGCTCCACTCTCGCACGTGCAGCGCCGTCAGACGGCTGCCATGCCGGATGGCGAGATCGACCGCGAGCCGCAAACGAATGAGCGAATTTTCGCTTTCATCGACATAGACCAGCAGGTCCTTCAGCGCCATGGCAAGCCTCGCAAGGCGGTGAGCCGGGCGAGGCGTCGGCGCGCCGCCCGTCACTCTCTATGTGTTCGGTGTGCTTTTGCCGTTGTTCAATGCTGTTTCGATTCCGGCGCCGCCGCCAGGTCCTCGCTGCCCGGGCCGCCCGCCTGCCCGACGTTTCCGCTGGCGTCTCCGGACCGCTGACCGATGATGCGGACCGTATCGCCGGCGGCGAGCGAATCCGGAGGACTGTTCACCACCCGGTCGGAAACTGTCAGCCCCTTAAGTACTTCGACTTCAGTACCGAGATTGCGCCCGAGCGTGATTGGCTTGAGTTCGATCTTGTCATCGGCGCCGATGGTGGCGACTTGCAGTCCGTGCTCGCGGAACAACAGCGCGCTGGTCGGTATACGTACGACATTGGGGCTGCTCGGCAGCTCGAAATCGGCCTGGGCGTAGGCGCCCGGTTGCAGTTCGCCATCCGGATTGTCGGCATGGAGCTCCACCAGCAAGGTCCGGGCGCTGGTATTGATGGCGCTCGAGGTGGTTGCGACTTTCGCCTTGAAGGTCTTCTGCGGGTATTGCGGCAGATGCAGATCGGCGGTGAGCCCGGCTTGAATGCCGGCCGACAATTGTTGCGGCACCTGCACGTAAACCCGCATCTCGTGAATGTCGGCAATGCGGAACAGCTCCGGGCCGCTGCCGCCGCCGGTGCCGCTGCCGGCGTTGATGAGCGCGCCGATATCGGTTTCGCGCGCGGTCACGACGCCGTCGAATGGCGCAACAATCTTCTTGAAACCTTCCAAAGCCTGCAGGCGGTCCACCTCGCCCTGGTCCGCAGCGACCTCTGCCTGGGCGGCGTTGACGCGGGCGATGGCGCTATTGTAGTCGGCTTGCTTACCCTCCTGTTCCTGCACCGAGACCACGCCCTTGGGTGAATTCCGCCAACGCTCGTAGGTCGTCTCGGCGAACTGCTTCTCGGCCTGCCTGACGACGACCTCGGCCTTCGCTGAATTCAGCTTGGCTTGAGCCGCGGCCAGCTGCGCATCAAGGTCCGGAGTCTCGATCTCGGCGAGCACGTCGCCCTTCTTCACATGAGCGCCGAAATCGAAGTACCAGTCCTTCAGATAACCGGGGACGCGGGCGTAAAGCGGCGTTTCGTACCACGCCTGGACGGTGCCGGGCAGAACCAGGGACTGGGTCGACGCGCCGGCCCTGGGTGTGATGACAGCGACGGTGGGAATCGCTTGCTCCTGCGTCCATTGCGCGACCTCGGCTTCATGACCGCGGCGTTGCAGAATCCCGAACATGGCAATGACGATGGCGCCGATGATGGCGATAAGCCCGATCCGGCGCAGCCGGCGCGGCGATGCCGTCTGGTGTTGGACCCTGTGATCTTCCGCGGCCATGAGTTTTCCCGGTCAGGCGGTCGGTTCGGCTTCGGGCGCTTCCGGCGCGATCGGCGAACGCCGGCCATGCAAGATGCTGAATACGGTCGGCACGAAGAACAACGTCGCCACGGTCGCGACCAAGAGGCCGCCGATCACGGCGCGGCCAAGCGGGGCGTTCTGCTCGCCGCCTTCGCCGAGCGCAAACGCCATCGGCACCATGCCGATAATCATCGCCAGCGCCGTCATCAGCACAGGGCGAAAGCGCGTGAAACCGGCCTCGACCGCGGCGGCCGCGGCATCCAGCCCCTGCGCCAGGCCTTCGCGGGCAAAGCTGACCAGCAGGATGCTGTTCGCGGTGGCGATACCCATACACATGATAGCACCGGTCAAGGCCGGCACCGACAGCGTGGTCCCGGTCACGAACAGCATCCAGACGATGCCGGCCAACGCCCCCGGCAACGCCGTAATGATAATGAAGGGATCAAGCCACGACTGGAAATTCACGACGATCACGAGATAGATGAGCACGATCGCGCCGGCGAGTCCGAAATACAGCTGACTGTAGGCGCCGGTCATGGTGTGGACCTGGCCGCGCAGCACGACGTAGGAGCCGCGCGGCACGTCTTTGCGGGTCTCGGTCAGGATGCGATCGATGTCGCCGGAGATGGCGCCGAGGTCGCGTCCCTGGACGGCGCCGTAAATGTCGATGACCGGCTGCACGTTATAATGCGAGACCACGCCCGGACTCGGTCCCGGAGTAATCTGCGCGAGGCCGCCAAGATATTGCGGCGTCTGCATGTCCGCAGATGTGATCGGCACGTTGACGAGGTCCGACATCGTGTCGATCCGGTACTGCGGCATTTGCGCGACGATCGGATACGAAACCCCGTTCTCGGTGTTCAGCCAGAAATTTGGGTGCACCTGCGCACTGCCCGACAAAGTGACCAAAAGGCTGTTGGCGATGTCGCGTTGGGTCAGCCCGACTTCTTCCGCCAGCGTCCGATCGACATTGACGTTGATCTGCGGATAATTGAACACCTGCTGGATCCGCAGATCGGCGATGCCGGGAACCATGCGGATGCGCTTGAGAAGAGCGGTCGCATAGGCGTAGTTGGCGGACTGACTGTTGCCGATGACCTGCACGTCGATCGGCGCCGGCAGACCGAAATTCAGAATCTGCGAGACGATATCCGCCGGCAGGAACGAGAAGGTCGCGCCCGGAAACTTCCGTGGCAAGATAGTGCGCAGCTGCTTGACGAAGGTCTCGGTCGGCGCGTGATCCTCCTTGAGACTGATCAGGGCGTCGCCGTCCCCCGGCCCAATGGTGCCGCTGTTCTGGTAGGCCATGTTGATGCCGGAAAATGGCAGGCCGATATTGTCGACGATATTTTCGAGCTGGTCGGGCGGGATGGTGCGGCGCACGGTCTGCTCGATGAGATCGAACAGCCGCGCGGTTTCCTCGATGCGCGTGCCCGGCTGCGCGCGCACATGCATCAGGATCTGCCCGGAATCGACGGTCGGGAAGAAGTTCTGGCCGAGAAACGGCCAGAGACCGAATGAAAGCACGATGCAGGCGAGGAATCCGGCAATGAACAGCTTCGGAGAGCCGAGGGCGAGCAGAAGCAGCGACCGATAGCGCGCCCGTACGCGGGCGAAGCGGTCGTCGAACGCCTGCTGCAGGCGCTGCAAAGGATTACGCGAGCGCCGCTGCGGCGCCGGCAAAGCCTCTTGGCCACCGCCATGGTGACCCTGCATCAGATAATGGGCCATGGTCGGAACCAGTGTGCGCGACAACAGGAACGAGCCGACGAGAGCAAAAACCACGGCCTCGGCGAGCGGACGAAACAGGTAGCCGGCGACCCCGCCAAGCTGGAACATCGGAACGAACACGATGCACAGGCAGAGCAGCGTCACGAACGCCGGGATCACGATCTGTTGCGCGCCGTCCAGGATCGCGGGCTCGATCTCCTTGCCCTGCTCGAGATGGTAGTTGATGTTCTCGATAGTGACCGTTCCGTCGTCGACCAGGATACCGACGGCAAGCGCAAGGCCGCCAAGCGTCATCACGTTGACGGTTTCGCCGAGCCAGGAAAGCAGCGTCAGCGAGAACAGAATGGCGAGCGGAATCTCGATCAGGATAATGACCGTCGAGCGCCAGCTGCCGAGGAAAACAAGGATCATCAGGCCGACCAGGGCGGCCGCCAAGGCGGCCTCGCGGATGACGCCGAAGACCGCGGCTTTGACGAAGACCGACTGGTCGCCGACGGCGTGCAGGTTGAGGCTCGACGGCAAACTCTCTTCGACGCGCGGCAATAACGATTTGATCCCGTCGATGACGCTCAGCGTCGAAGCCGATCCGGCCTTGAGGATCGTCATCAGCACCGCCCGCGAGCCGTTGACGCGGACCAGGTTGGTCTGCGGCGGCGAGCCGGCATGAACGTAGGCGACGTCATGCATATAGATGATCGTGCCATTGACCTTCTTGACCGGCAGGTCATTGATTTTTTCCAGCAATATCGGACTGGCGTTCAGCGCGACGTTCCAGTCAAATTTGCCGAGCTTCTGGTCGCCGGCCGGCAAGATGAGATTCTGCACCGAGATGGCGTTGACGAGATCGTCGGCGGAGACGCTGTGCGCCTGCATGGCCCCCTGATCGAGGTCGACTTGTACCTGCAGCACCTTGCCGCCATAGGGCGAGGGCACGGCGGCGCCCGCCACCGTGGCAAGCTGCGGGCGGATGAAGTTCTGGCCGAGGTCGAACAGCTGCATCTGCGGCAGCTTTTTGCTCGATAGAGCCAGCTGCAGAATAGGCACGCTGGAAGCGTTGTAGCTGAGCACATAGGGCGGGGTGATGCCCGGGGGCAGCAGCTTGAGCACCGTCTGGGAGGCCGCCGTCACCTGCGCCACCGCAGTCGCGATGTTGACGCCCTTCTGGAAGAAGACCTTGACCACCCCGTAACCGCTCAGCGACTGAGACTCCAGGTGCTCAATGTCTGCGACCTGAGACGTTAAGGTGCGCTCGTAATAGTAGATGACGCGGCTCGACATATCGTTGGGCGGCAGCCCATTATAAGTCCAGACGACGCTGACGACCGGAATATTGATGTTGGGGAAAATGTCCGTCGGCGTCCGCAGCGCCGCTAGGGCTCCGAAAATGGCAATAAGTAGGGCGAAAACGATAAAGGTGTACGGTCGCCGTAAGGCGATTTGAACGACCCACACTTCCGTCATCTCCTGCCGGCCACGGCCGCCGAAGAATCGGCCCGCGGATCGAAGTCGCCACCCGCAATCTATACGAAGCGCGGCGTCGCGTAACCGACAATGCTGCCGCAGGCCTCGGAGGCGCCTTATATAACGTGGCGGAGCCGAATCGGTAGGCGGACCGTCATGCCACTGCCGCGGTGCGGAAGGGGTTAATGCGAGGGAGCGATGCTGCCGATAAGCACTCTACGCAGCCTGCCGCCGATCGCAGCGCTGGCGCTGCTGCTAGTCGGGTCTTCGCCCCGGGCGGAAGAGCGGCCGCTGCTGTCTCCCACCCGCGATGTTGATATTATTTACGACGTGACCCGGCCGCAGGAGCCAAAGATCCGTGAGCGGGTCCGCTGGTTGGCCAGCGAAGGTTTGGAGCGGATCGACGGTCCCGACAAATCGTCAACGATTTTCAACCGCAACGCCCGCGAGATTACGCTCGTCACCCCGGCGAACCGCACTTATCGCAAGCTGGAAGGCGAGCAAGGCCGGCCGCCGGTGCCCGAAGCGGGCGCGGCGCTCAAGCGGGGCAACGACGCTGTCATAGCTGGATTGCCATGCGTCGACTGGTCATGGGCCGATGACGTGCAGACGAACACCGTGTGCGCCACGGCGGACGGCGTGTTGCTTCGGCACGTCGTGGATGGCCGAACTGTGAGGCAAGCGCGCTCGGTGAGCTATAGCCGGCAGTCCGCGGAGCTTTTTCAGGTGCCACCCGACTATGCGCCGGCGCTGGCGCCCGAAGGCAGCCTGGAGCCCTGAGGCGGGTCGGCCCGCGTCACCGCAAGCCGGCGCCGCCGTCTGTTGCCGCAAAGTCACACCAGCGGGCGCCGATCAATCCTCCGCAGACAGTGTATTGACAAGGAGTAGCCCGCGACTGAAGTTATCGTTGTATATTTTTATATACAGCGGGGGCTGGATCATGAAAAAAGAAGACCTTCGAACGCGCGGGCGCGCGGTGAAGTCCGTAATCGCTGTCGGGTCGGGGTGCCTCGTGGCCGCCTTGGCAATGACGCTGGCGCCGCTGGCGGTGCACGCGGATCCGCTCGACCCGGCCGTGGTGAACTCCTGGATGGCGATGGCGACCGCAACCCAGGCGCAGCAGCCGCACTGGATGACTCCGCTCGTCTTGGTCACACCTCGCCTCGAGCAAGAATTGCGCTGGGATTTTTACGACCAGCAAAATGGGACCGGCAGTCAGGGGAACGGCCAACACATCTACAATTACGGAGGGCCGGGCGGTTTGAGGGCCGAACTCATTCCCACTCCTTACACGGAAGTAATTTTAGCAGCTCCATCGGCCGTGAACGCTTGGGGTCCCAAGGGCGTTGGACAAGGCCCAGGCGATTGGCCGCTGTTTCTTGTGAAAGACCGGTTCTTCTCCGCGAACGAGGAGAATGGCAACTATATCTTGAGCGGCTTCTTTCAGATGTCGGCTCCGCTCTTCACGCCCGGCAAAATCTCAAACAATCTTTTGGTCGCGCAGCCGACGTTGGCCGGTGGCAAGGGTTGGGGCGATTTCGACATTGAAATGACGATCAGTCAGCAGTATCCGATCGACGCCTATGGCATTGGGTCGACGTCGAAAACCCTGAGCAATTTCGGCGACCCGGTGTTGTGGAATACCGTCTTTCAATATCATTTCCTGCGGTATTTTTGGCCGGAATTGGAAGTCAACTACGAATACTGGCCGAACGGGGAGCACTCAGGTTTGAGTCAAGTTTTGCTGACACCCGGCATCGTCTTTGGCCGTTTTCCGCTTGGGCCGGCTCGGCAAAACCTGATTTTCGGCGTCGGCTATCAGTTTGCGGTGACACCAAATCCGGTCGTCTACAACAATTTGGTGGCCACGCTGCGATACACCTTCTGACGCCGATCTCTCGGACCGAAACCGAGACAAGATTTACACTGTTGCCGCGAAGCCGCTGCTCCTTGCTTTTGCGGGGAGAGCGGCTAACGGTCGCTTGCACCACCGGTAAAAAGCGCTCATCCTCAATCGCGGGGGATACCATCTGCTGGCGGGTTTTCGCGTGCCGTGTCGGGCCGCGGATGGTCGACGATCATTGCATTTGAGCCGTCGTCGCTTCCGGTAGTTGGAGTGCATCCGTCTCGTGCCGGCGCCAGCGAAGCTTTCGCGCAGATGTGTTTTGCGCAGACATGGCGGGCTCAGATGGGGGCGCGCAGCGCTGCTATGCACCGGTTTGCTGGCCGCCGTCGGTGTCGCGTCTTGCGCGGTCGGTCCCGATTATCATCCTCCCGAACCGCCGCTGCCTGCGAGTTTTGTCGCGTCGCCGTCGATCAAAGCGGCGGACGATCACCGTGCCGGCAGCGTCGTTACCGCCAGATGGTGGCGCGCGCTGCATGATCGGGAACTTAATTCATTGATCGACCGGGCCATTGCGGCGAGCCCCACATTGGAGATCGCCTTGGAGCGGCTGCAGCAGGCGCGCGCCCAAGAGGCCGTGGTCATCGGCGCGGCGCTGCCGGCGGCTGGGGCGAGCGAAGGCGGAGGATGGGGCACCGGCAGCGATTTGGCCCGTGGTCGCGGTTCGCCAACCCTGGTCTCTGGCGAAAACGCGGGGACGCTCGCCCAAATCAGCAATGCCGTCGGTTTCGACGCCGCCTGGGAAATCGACGTGTTCGGAAAGTTCCGGCGCGCGATCGAGGCTGCCCAATACGACGTGGACGCGGCCGTCGCCGACCGCAACATGGTGCTGATCTCGGTTATTGCCGACGTGACCCGCGCCTATCTCGAATTGCGCGCCCTGCAAATGCAGCTCGTCGTCCTGCGCAAGGACATTCAGGTTGCGCAGAACTACGTCAATTTCGTCAAGGAGCGTTTTAATCGCGGCATTACCAATGAGCTGGACGTCACGCTGGCACAGCGCGAACTGGCACAATTGCAGGCGCAAGTCGCACCGCTGATGGCTCAGATCGATGCCGCGCGCTACGTCATTGCCGTCCTGATCGGAGAATTTCCCGAGAACCTGCGCTGGGAATTGGCCAAGCCGGGGATGCTTCCCGCCTTGCCCGCGCACATTGGCGCCGGTTTGCCGATCGACCTGTTGCGCCGCCGTCCCGATATTGTCGAAGCCGAACGCCAACTGGCCAGCGCCAACGCCCTTGTCGGTGTCGCCACTGCGGATTTGTTTCCCCAGGTGGCGGTGACTGGTTCCGTCGGATGGCAGCAAGCGCCCGGCCTCGTGCGCGCTCCCATCAACCCGATATGGTCGGTCGGACCGGCGGTCGCCGCGCCTTTGCTGGATTTCGGCCGGCTCGACGCGATCGTCGAGAAGGCCGACTTTCGCAGCCGCGAACTCTTGTCCAACTATAAGCAGACGGTGCTCAATGCCTTCCGCGAGGTGGACACCGCCATCGACGCCTACGCCGCCCAACAGGATCGCCTGCGCCATTTGGCCGAAGCGCTCACCGCAGCCAGGCGGGCGGTTACGCTCGCGACCGAGCGGTTCGATAGAGGCTTGATCAACTCTCTCAACGTGATCGACGCGCAGCGCGTCGAATACGAGATTGAGCAGCAATACGTGTCCGCGCAGGAGAGCGCTGCGGGCCAATTCGTGACGCTGTACAAGTCGCTCGGCGGCGGCTGGGAAGACTATCAGGTCTTCCCGCCGATCCGGCCGCCGCTGCCGGCCGTAGCGGCCGCTTTCAGGAGCCTGTTGGCGCCGAACGCCGCGCCGTAGGGCCCGATTCGGAAAAATGTCGGCGGCGGCGCCGGCCGATTTTGAAGGTTCGGCGGCGCGTTTGCAGCGCGTCCTGGATTTTGCTGCGATGCAACCAGCCGCCCGGGCAATCCGAGAGCCAGCGAAAAGCGGGCTTCCGCTCTAGAAACGTTGTATTTATGCCACTACAACGGCTTCCGCCCAAAAGCGTTGTATTTATGCCACTACAACGGCCGATTTGTTGTTAACAGGCGGCAAAAGGATGGCGCCGAAGCGAATGTGGTCCTATCGTCGGAACAAATAAAAAGAACGGCGATTTTCCGTCGATTTTTTCAACCACTGAAAGATGTGGAGGGGGTGATGGTCGTTAAACGAAGCACGGGGCTGTTGTTGGCCGGCATGGCGATGGGGGCGTCATTTCTGACTGCTACCTCGGGGTTTGCCGCCGATATGGACTCCATGGTGACCAAGGCACCGGTCGTGACTGCGGCGGTGACGCCGCCGCCGCCGAGCGCCTGCGGCAGCCTACCGGACTTTATTCTCACCGCCTGTGAGTTGAGCTGGTACGGCGTGCGGTTATACGGCACGGTCGACATCGGCGGGACCTACTAGACGCACGGCGCGCCGTTCGACCCAAACCATCCGGTCGGCGCCAGTTATCTGCTTGGTAATAGCGGCACGAACGCAGTCGGCCGGACTGCGGGATTTGGTCTCGGTCCCAACGCCTTGAGTCAATCGAACGTTGGCGTCAGGTGGCTCGAACCGGTCGGCGGTGGATGGGCTGTCGTCGGGCAGGCCGAACTCGCGTTCGATCCTTATTCCGCGCTGTTGGCCAATGCGCCGGTGGCGGAGTTTAACTCCATCCACGTTCCGGAGAATCAGCAGGCCATACCGTACAACTCCAGCCGCTGGGGCTGGCTGGCGTCGCAAATTTACGCTGGCGTAACCAACCCGACCTGGGGCACCTTGACCTTCGGCCGGCTGAACGCGCCGCTGACCGACGCGGTCAATGCCTACGATCCGATGGGCGGCTCCTATGCGTTTTCGGTGATCGGGAATTCCGGCCTGACCTGCGGCGCCGGCGACACCGAAACCTGTCGCTGGACCACGGCGATCAAGTATCGCGTCAATGTCGGCGACTTCCGGTTTGTCGTCGCGGGTCAGCCGATCGGCGGCGCCGATGGCGGCTACAATACATATAACCCGAACAACGGCGCGATCGAAGGCGGCATCGGCGGCGATTTCAAACGTCTCGGACCCGGCGTGCTCTCCGTGGACGTCTTGGGCGCCTACGAGATAGACGCGGTTAACTGGTCGACGTTTTTCCCCGGCCAAACGTTCTTTGGCACCTCGGGCACGCCGCTTACGTTCCCCGCTGGTGGCCTCAAGGCGACGATCTCTGACAATACGTCTGGTATGGTGGTGGCCAAGTACAGCTTCGGCTCCTGGGGGAATCCCTCGCAGCCGATCGTCAGCAAAGCGCCTGCGCCGTCGGGGCCCACCGGGATACCGCTCACCTTTTACGCCGGCTATGAGTATATTCAGTTCGCGAATCCAAGCGATCCGCAGACGACCTCGTTCCGCGATGATGGCTTCCTGTTCAACGCCACCAATGCCGCCGGCAGCGTGTTAAGCGCTAACGGCACGACGATCGCCAACAATGCGTTCAACTCCTTGTGCGGATCGGGCAAGGGGTGCTCGGACCGGGTCATGCAGAGCATGTGGACCGGCGCCAAATACGGCATCACCAGAGATCTGGATATCGTCGGTGCCTTCTATCACTACATCCAGAACACGTTCGTTCACGGGGTTAATTGCAGTCCGTCGGTGGCGGCTGCCAACTCGCGGTGTGCGGGCTGGTTTGACGATTGGTCGGTGGTTCTCGACTGGCGGTTCCTGCCGAAGTGGGATGCCTACATCGGCACCATGTCCTCGGCGGCGTATGGCGGCATCGCCAACGGCGATATTTCCCGCAACAACCTCGCCACCACCGCAGGCGTCCGCTTCCGGTTCTAGATTATTCGGCCAACCTCACAATGCTGAAAGCGCCGCCGGCCAGTCCGGCGGCGTTTTTGCTTCGAGAGTTTGCGCCCCGAGCGCTCGGCCCAATCGCCCACAAGGCCTTCCAAGACGCCTCTCGGATGTTGTATTTATGTCACGGCTGTGGCCGATTTACTGTTAACAGACGGCAAAAGGATGGGATGGAACCGAATGTCATCCTATCGTCATCCGCGAAAAATAGACGAAAAGGGCGCGGTCTTCCGTCGTTTTTTTTCAAACACTCACAGAAGTGGAGGGGGTGATGGTCGTCAAACGAAGCGTAGGTCTGCTGTTGGCCGGCATGGCCGCGGGGGGGTCATTTCTGACTATCACCTCCGCCTTTGCCGCCGATATGGACACCATGGCGACGAAGGCACCGGTCGTGGCTGCTCCGGCAGTGGCATTGCCGCCCAGCTTCTGCGGTAGCGTGTATGACTTTTTCCTCACTTCCTGCCCGCTGACTTGGGCCGGCGTCACGTTCTACGGCACCGTTGACATCGGCGGTACCTACCAGACCCATGGCACGCCGTTCGATCGGAACTTCCCGACCGGCGCAAGCTACCTGCTTGGTGCTGGTGGCGGGTCTGCGGACGGCCGGACCGCCGGATTTGGTCTTGGTCCCAACGCGATGAGCCAATCGAACATCGGCGTCAAAATCAGTGAACCGATTGCGCCGGGCGGCTGGTCGTTCATTTCCCAGAACGAGTTGGCGTTCGACCCCTATTCGCTCCTCTTGGCCAACGCGCCGCAGGCCATGCAAAACGGCATCGGCCAAACGCAGACTCAGGCGGCTCTGCCGTACGACTCGAGCCGCTGGGGGTGGCTGGCGGCGACCAATGTCGTCGGCGTGAGCCAACCGGTTTTTGGCACGGTTACCTTCGGCCGGCAGAACGACCTCAACAATGACTCGCTCAGCAAATTCGACCCGTTCGCCGCCGCGTATGCCTTCTCGCTGATCGGGTATTCCGGCAAGATGGCCGGCGGTGGCGGCACCGAAGAGGCGCGCTGGACCACGGCGATAAAGTATCGCGTCAATGTCGGCGACGTCCATTTTGCCGTCGAGGGGCAGCCGATCACTGGCAGTGACGGCGGGTACAATTCGTATAACCCGAATAACGGCGCGATCGCAGGAGAAGTCGGCTGGGACATCAAGCACCTGGGTCCCGGCGTACTCTCGTTGAATGGCATCGGCATGTATACGAGAGACGCGGTGAATATTGGGCCGGCGGGCTGGGGTGTAAGCCCTATAACAGGCTTGGGGACCGGGGTCGGGGCAGCGTACCTCAAGGCGACGCTCTCAAACAACACGAGCTTCGTGGCGGAGGTCAGATATAGCTTCGGTTCGTGGGGGAACCCCGCACCGCTTGTGAGCAAGGCACCGCCACCGCCTCAGCCGTCCGGCATCCCGCTCAGCCTTTTCGCCGGCTATGAGTGGATCCAGTTGGCGTCACCAAGCGATAAGCAGACTTCGTTCCGCGATGACGGCTTCTTGTTTATTAATCCCAATACGACCAACACCGGTGGCACCCCCGGCGTGAACGGCACTGCGATCAACAATAACGCTTTCAATGCCAGTTGTGGTGCTGCTGGTGGTGGATGCACGTCCGAGATCTTCCAGTACTTCTGGGCCGGTGCCAAATACGGCATCACCAGAGATCTGGATATCATCGGCGCCTACTATCTCGAATGGCAGGACACCTTCGCGGTGAATGGCGCCCTTTGCACCAATGCGATCCTCCACGGGTATTGCGCCGGCTCGATGGACATCTACTCGGCGGCTCTGGACTGGCGCTTCCTGCCGAAGTGGGATACCTACATCGGCTTCATGTATTCGGTGGCGTATGGCGGCATCGCCAACGGCGATCTTAACACCAACAACCTCGCCGTCACCGGCGGCTTACGCTTCCGCTTCTAGCGATCAGCGAAGCTTGCTTTGATAAGTTCGATGGCGCCGCCGGCTCAGCCGGCGGCGCTTTCGCTTTAAAAGCCGGTGGCTAACCTTGCACGTGGTCCCCGGCGCTAGCCATTGAACGTGAGCCAAATTTGCAACAGTCCCCGGGAAAGAGTCCCCCGAGGGAGAAAACATAGTGCAGAGAATGACTTCGGTTGTTCACCTCATTTGAATTCGGAATCGACCGCGCCGGTCTATGGGTATATTATCCCTACGGGCGAGGAGGGTGGATTCGGGGGCACGTGCGGGTCTGCGCGTTGCTTTTGATCCGATCATTGGGCCGTTACGGGTTGCCGGTGACCGAACGGCCACGAACGGGATAATGCTGGTGCTGCTCAATAGAGCTTGCGCATTGTTGCTCGTTGCCGGCGTGGGGGCTTGCCTCACGCAAGGCGCCGCCGCGACCGATCTGAAAGAGTATTTCCCGGCGACGCCAACGCAGCCGCAAAAGCCGGATTGGGCGGGCTTCTATCTCAAATCCAACCCTGGCGGCTCAGACAGCGTGCCCTGGACATCGCCAGCGACCTCGAACGGCTTCGCGTCGCCTAATGCGGCGATTGCTCCGGTTAACGAGACTTTCGGATATAACTTTCAATCAGGAAATTTCGTTTTCGGCCTCGAAGGTGCGCTGGCGGCAGCTAACTTCGACGGCAGATTTACAAGCCCATATTTCCCCGCGATGGCCGGCGCGTGGTCGCCGAATATGAACTGGCTCGGCACCGTGACTGGCCGGATCGGTTATTCGTTTGGTCAGTGGCTGCCCTATGTCAAAGGCGGCTTCGCCGCGGCCGACGTCGGATCGCCGCTGCAGGGCGCCCAGATCGGTGCTTTTTCGCAAGGTTCGGAAGTCAGCGGCTGGACCGCCGGCCTCGGCGTCGAATACCAATTTTCTTCCAAATGGTCTTTAGGGCTTGAATATCTCTACACCGACCTTGGCGGCGGGGGCGGCAGCGGTCCAAATTCGATCGGCGGCGCGCCGATTACCGGCTCGCCTGAAATGTACTCGACCGCGCTGAAGAGCCAGAGCCTGCTGGGCCGGCTCAATTACAAAGCAGGCTGGTAGCCGGACGTTCCGTCATTCGGTTTTTGTCGGCACGGCGCGGCGCGTGACCTCGCAGCTTTCGACGAAATGGACAATCCGGTGCACGATGTCGCCCTCGAGTAGCGGTGCGTGCCCCTGGTCGGAGACTTCGATCAATTCCATTTTGGTCCGCCGCGCCCGCATCGCCGCCACCGTGGCCGCCGAAAGGATGTCGGAATTTGCGCCGCGAATGACCAGCATCGGCACGCCGGCAAGCGCGTCGAATTCGTGCCACAGCGACGGCATCGGCAGCTCGATGTCGATGCCGGCGAGCGCGCGGGCGATGCCGATATCGTAGGCCGGCTTCAGGCCGCCGTGCTTCAAATGCCAGGTTCGCCGCGATATGCCGAGCCACTGATCCGCAGTCAGGTTGGGAAACTGCGCGCTCATCAGTTCGCGAAGGACCTCGGCGCCTTCTTCGTAGCTGCGCGGGTGCGGCAATTTGCCGAGATAGCCGCGCAGCCGCGCGACGCCCTTCGCTTCCGTCACCGGACCGACATCGTGCAGTACGACGCCGGCAATCGCGATCGGATGCACGGTGCCGAGCATCATGGTGAGAACACCGCCGCGTGAGCTGCCGACAAACACGGCCGGGCCGACGCCGAGCGCGATCAAAACGCCGACGATGTCGGCGAGTTCCACCATGCAGTTGTAGTTGGCGTGATCGGCGTCGTGATCGGAATGGCCGCGGCCGCGCAGATCGACCGCAATGACGTGCCGCTCAGGTGGACCGGCCGCCAGCGCCGGCGCGAGTTCGTCGAAATCGGCGGCGGTGCGCGCCAGCCCCGGCAGACAGACCACCGGCAATCCGGGTGCGTTGCGCGTGCCATATTCGCGCACGTGGATTCGCAGCCCGTCCTGCGCGGTTATGAAAAGGCTTTTGCCCTGATCGATGGCGCCGTGCTCCGGGTCCGGCACCAGATGAAGGGAGGGCTTGTTCATCGCCAAGTCTTCATCGCTAAGGCTTCATTGCCAAGTCTTCATCGCTAAGGCTTCATCGCTAAGGCTTCATCGCCAAGTCTTCATCGCTAAGGCTTCATCGCTAAGGCTTCATCGCCAAGTCTTCATCGCTAAATTTTCATCGCTCAGTCGCTGTTTTCCTCTCTCTCATTCTTCGAGAGAGGTCATAAAAGCGACATTAACTGCGAGCCGGGCGAAGGGGCAACTGCAAAATGCTCAACCCCGGACGGATCAGCCGCCCCGGCGCAGGTCGGCTTCGATCAAGAGCCGCGGATCGTTGCCGAGCCGGGCGCGATAGACCTGCATATTCTCGATCACGCGTTGCACGTAGTTGCGCGTCTCCGAGATCGGAATGCGCTCGATCCAGTCGATCGGGTCCACCTTTGGATCGCGCGGATCGCCGTATTGTTCGATCCATTCCCGCGCGCGGCGCGGACCGGCATTATAGGCGACGAAGGCGAGGATGTAGGAGCCGCGCCAGCTCGCAATGTCGTTGCCGAGCTCGGCGGTTCCAAGCTGGGCATTGTAGACGACGTCGGACATCAGGCGCCGCTGATCGAATGAGACGTTGAATCTCTTGGCCGTGTCGCGGCCCGCAGCCGGGGTGACTTGCATCAGACCGATCGCGTTGGCGCTGGAAACCACGCGGGGGTTGAAAGCACTTTCCTGGCGCACGATCGAATAGACGATGCAGCGCTCGACCTCGGGTCCGATCTGCCGGTAGTCGGGCACGCCGAAATCCGGAAACGCGAAGTGCTCGAGCGGCAAGCCGTGGCCCAGTGCGGTCTTGCCGACCAGCAGCGCCGCCCGCGCGTCGTTGTGATGCGCGGCGATCTCACCCACTGTCGTCAACGCGCCGACGTCGGTCGCCTTATCGCCGAGTTCGACGGCCATCACCGCGGCAAGGTCGCGCTCATCGATGGCGTAGAGGATTTCGAAAGCGCGCGCGACTTCCAGCCGTCGGTGCTCCGCGGTCGGCTCCGGCAAGTTGCGCAGCGTGACGGCGTCGATACCAAGTCGGGCGCGCGCCAGCTGGCCGTAATAGGCGGTCGGATAATGTGCCGCTGTTTCGTAGTAAGCGCGCGCCTCCTGGCCGCGCCCGAGCGCTTCGGCGGCGCGGCCTTGCCAATAAAAGCCGCGCGCCAGCGTGATCGGATTAACGACTCCCTCGGGGATGCGGGCGAAATGCGTTAGCGCCGACGCCGGTTCGCGCAGGAAGCGCAGCGCGATCCAGCCGGCGGTGAATTCTTGCTCGGCTCGGTAGTTCTCGCTGACCGGCGCTGCGGCACCGCTGGCGACCTGGTAGGCGGACTTGTATTCGCCGAGGTCGAGCAGTTTGCGCGCAATCAGACGACGCTCGACCCACCATTGGTCGAGGTCGCCGAGCCGCTGCGGGTCGCGCGGCGCGGCCAGCATCCACTGGGTCGCTTCGGCCATCTTGTCGGTACGGCGCAGCCATTGGATGCGGCTCAGCATGTAGCCGGCATCGTGGCGAGCCGCCGCCGGTACCTCGTCGAGCAACGTCTTTGCCTTGGTCGACTTGTTGATGACGGCGGAACGCGCTTTGGCGATGGCGAGTTCGTCGGGGCCGAGCTGGCGGGCTGCGCGGAAGCCGGCGTCGTCGTCCTCGGCATCGAAGCGCGCGTCCATACGCGCTTTGTCGTCCGCGGCCGTGATCAGGTCGGCGAATGCAACGCGCGCCTGCGCCTCGACTTCGGCGGAAAAACCATCCTTGCGCCAGGCTTCGCGCACCAGCGCCTGCGCGCCGGCGCGGTCGCCATGGGCAAGGAGCGCGCGCGCCAGCGCCAGCCGCCCCTTGGCGGTGCGCGGCGGCTCGCCGGCGAAAAACGCGACCACCGCACGCGGCTCGGCCTGCTGCTGCCAGAGCGCGGCCTCGGCGCGCCGGCGCAGCGCCGTGACCCCTGGCCAGCTCGGATTGGCGGCGATGAACGCCGCATAGCGGGGAAAATTAAGATCGGCCTCGTCGCTGCGCAGGATGACCCATTCGACCAGTTTGCGAGCCAGCGGATCGGAAATGCTGCCCGCGACGTTGGTGGCTTCGTCCGGCCGGCCTTTGTGGACGAGCTCGATCGCTTGTTTGACGGCCGCGAGGTCGAGCGGCGAGGTGGTCGAGCTTGCCGCCAGCGCCAGCGGCGCGCTCTGTCGTGTCGTTGGCGGAGTAGCAACCGGCGACCGAAGTGCAAGCGCTGCGGAACTTTTCGCGGTCTCGGGGGCTGCAGAACCGATCACGCCTGAGTTGGGAATTGACGCGACCGCGGAGATTTCGGGGGCGAGCTGCAACGGCGTGGCGGCTGCTTTTGGCGACGCGACGTGCGCTGCGACCCTTCCGGTTCCGTCGGTCTTGATCCCGGGCCGCGGCCGCGGCAGCGGGATTTCGCCCGAGGGCGGCGCGGCGCAGGCTTCGCCGGCCAGCAAGCCGGCAATGATAAGCGCAAGAATGAGCCGAATAACCGCCACCGGCACGGACCTTTCTGGCGCGGCGCCCACCACCGGTACTTCGATAGTCCTCTTGGGCTGGCAGGATTGAAAAATTACTAATGTCCACGCGGAGGCACGGCAATCGACAAATTTCAAGGCGAAAGCGGGGCCGGCTCGTGTCACCTATGGCCGTGAACGCAGGAAAACCAGATCCCGGCTATGGGAAGGGGCTTTCAAGGCCCGCGCCGACCCGATATCTATTTCCAGGGTAGCAAGGATCGTCCGCCCCCGACGACCTGCTTCCGACCGGGCATCATCAAGGATCGTGTCATGACCGCCAAGGCGAGCTTCCGAGGCTCATTTACTGCGCTCGTCACGCCGTTCAAGAACGGCTCGGTCGACGAGAAGGCGTTCCGGGCCTTGGTCGATTGGCAGATCGCCGAGGGGACCAAGGGGCTGGTTCCAGTCGGCACGACCGGAGAGAGCCCGACGCTATCGCATGACGAGCACAATGATGTGGTCGAGTGGTGCGTCGATCAGGCGAAAGGCCGCGTACCGATCGTCGCCGGGGCCGGCTCCAACTCGACCAAGGAAGCGATTGCGCTCGCCCAACATGCCGAGGACGCCGGCGCCGACGCCGTGCTGGTGGTCACCCCCTACTACAACAAACCGACCCAGGAAGGCCTTTATCAGCACTTCAAGGCGATCAACGACGCGATCGGCATTCCGATCTTGATCTACAATATCCCGGCGCGCTCGGTGGTCGACATGTCGGTCGACACCATGAAGCGCCTCTACGAGCTCAAGAACATCGCCGGCGTCAAGGATGCGACGGCGAACGTGGTGCGCGTGTCGCAACAGCGAGCCGCGATGGGTCCTGATTTCAATCAGCTGTCCGGCGAGGATGCGTCCGCGCTCGGCTTCAATGCGCATGGCGGCCACGGCTGCATTTCGGTAACTTCGAATGTGGCGCCCCGATTGTGCGCGGAGTTTCAGGCCTCGAGCCTCAAGGGCGATTATGCGAGCGCGCTCAAGCTTCAGGACAAGCTGATGCCGCTGCACACGGCGCTGTTCATCGAAACCAATCCGGCGCCGGCCAAGTATGCGCTGTCGCTGATGGGCAAATGCGCCGAAACCGTGCGGCTGCCCATGGTGCCGCTGGCCGAGAAGACGCGCGAGGCGGTGCGCGAGGCCATGGTGCACGCTGGTCTGATCAATTGATTGTCCGCTCGTTCCCGCGAAGGCGGCCGTCTAGCGACAAGAGTTGGGTCGCCGGTCACGCCAAGACCAGCGGGCCTCGAACGGATTGAATCGGAGAGGGGGCTATGCTCGAAGAATTCAAGAAATTCGCGATGCGCGGCAACGTCATCGATCTTGCCGTCGGCGTCATCATCGGCGCGGCTTTCGGTGCCATCGTCAATTCGCTGGTCAACGATATTGTTATGCCGATCATCGGCGCCGTCACTGGCGGGCTTGATTTCTCCAATTACTTCATTCCGTTGTCGTCGAAAGTTACCGCGACGTCTTTGGCCGAGGCGAGAAGGCAAGGTGCCGTGTTTGCTTGGGGCAATTTTCTGACCATATGTATCAACTTCATCATCATCGCTATCGCCCTGTTTGCTGCCATCAAGGGAGTCAATAAGCTCAAGGCGCCGGAAGCAGCGCCCGCGGGGCCGTCCCAAGAGGTTCAGTTGCTGACCGAAATCCGTGATGTTTTGAAGGCGCGCTAGCGCAGCGGATTTGCGGTTCTCCGATCCGCGGTCTGGCGCGCAACGCTTCAGGTCCAAAGGCGGCGCATGTCAGATAGCATGTACATCGATGCAACTATAAGTTATTATTAGTCCGATAAACAGTGGTGTACTCCGCCATTGCAGCGGCGGCCACGACCGAAAAGGGGGACAGGCCATGAGCGATCTTGAGACGCCTCCGACTGGCTGGTGGTGGAATCCCGATGTAAGTCCCGACGACCTCGGCAACATGCTCGCCGCCAACAAAGGGCGGCTCGTCAGCCTGAGCGTCCGCGTCGCCAGTCCGCAGCGCCTCGCCGCAGTCTGGGTAGCCAAGGGCGCCGACGATGCCGATGCCGGATGGAGCCACGATATCGACGCGGCCGCGCTCGGCCAGACCCTGGCCACGAAGAATGCGCGCCTGACATGTCTGGCGCCGTTCGTCAGCGGCTCGAGCGTCCGCTTCGCCGCCGCGTGGATTCCCAACAAGGGGGCGAATGCCGTCGCCTCGTGGTGGAATCCCGATGTCGACCCGGCGGCATTGGGCAACATGCTCAAGACCAACAAAGGTCGGCTCACCAATTTGGCAAGCTATGTCATCAATGGGCAACGCCATCACGCCGCGGTGTGGATCGACAACACCGGCGCCAACGCCGAGGGCTATTGGTGGAATCCGGATGTCGACGAGGCGACGCTGAAGACCATGCTCGACAACAACACCGGCCGCCTGACCTGCCTCGATCCGTTCATGGAAAACGGCGCGTTGAAGTTCGGCGCGGTTTGGGTCGCGAACACCGGCGCCCATGCCAAAACTTGGTACTGGTACCACGGCCTCGGTGCCGACGTGCTCGGCCACAAGTTCGATCTGTTCTGCGCCTATCCGCCCGAGGTCAAGGCCTACGCGGTGGGCAGCGGCATACAGCTCGCCTGCATATTGTACGAGTACCCGCAGCCCGCAGTCGACGCTGCCGCGCTCATCGACGTCAGCGGCTCGGCCGCACTGGTGAGCCAGTCGAACAGCATGGCACCGCTCGATCAGAACCAAAGCCTCTCGGTGACCATCACCAACAAGACGGCATCGACGGTGAACATCACCGGCGGCCTGGTCATGCTCAATGAATTGGGCGGCTTCGTCGATTGGTCGGGCTCGGTTTACGGCAACGGCGCTTTGCTGGGATCGCCCACGCTTTCCATCGCTCCCGGCGGCTCCAAGAGCGTATCGGGCAATTTTCCCTGGGGCATGGGTGTCGCTGATTTCGTTCTCGACCTCATCGCCGAGAGCGGCAACCAGAAACAACATCTGAACAAGGTCTTTCCTGTTATCCGCAGCGGCTTTCCCGCGCCGGCAACGATCTCGACGCCGAATCCGGTATTCGTGGGCCTGTGGACCGACCCAGGAGAGATCGTGCCCATGTGGCTCGACAAGGAGCATCTCTGGATCTCGGTCGCCGGCCAGATGGTCAACACCTCGCAGTCGACCGTTCGGCTCGCCGCGTGGCATATGACCCTGGAGGTCGACGGCAAGACGCTGATCGACCAAGACCTCGACTTCAAGTTCTGGTGGTTCGATAGCACCGGGACGCCGCAATACTACCCGGTGGGCGCCGACGGTGCCTGTTATCTCGCCGACCTCACCGCGTTTTTCGCTTACGGCTTTCAGCTCGACGGCGTCGCCAAGGATTTCAAGAAGGGTACGCTGACGCTGCTCGCCAACTACAAGATCGATGGCGTCTGCGGTTCATACACTTATCAATCGCCGGTGCATTTCGTGCCGCCGGTCTCGATTCAGTCTCCCGTGAAAGGCCTGGCCGCGAAGCGGTTCTGGAACTTCGGCAACGGCCCTAACCACAACGGGGTCGACGCCCACGAATGGCCTGCCGAGCGGTTCGCCTACGACATCACCATGGTCGACGACACCGGCTCGTCGCATGTTTCAAACGATCCCGCGAAGATGAAGGACAACACCAACTTCTACGCTTATGGCAAGCCGATCTTCGCGGTCCGTGGCGGCAAGGTTGCCGGTGCAGACGACACGGTGCCGGAGAATGACGGCACCACCGCCGTCCCTGCGGCGCAAGCAAGCAACAATTACGTCCTCATCGATCATGGCGACGGGACCTACGCCGGCTACTACCATTGCCGGACCAGCCACAACAAGTAAAGGCTGGCGATACGGTGTCGGTCGGTCAGCAGATCGCTGAAATCGGCAATGCCGGCGGTTCCAGCGAACCGCACGTACATTTCGCCTACACCGTGCCTAATTCCGTGGGCCGGGGCAGCGTCGTGCCGACGATTTTCACCGATCTCAAAACCAAGACCAACCAAGCGGTCACGGCGGTTCCGGCGAGCGGACAATACGTCGCCTGACGCCGCGGTTTTGCGACCCGGCCACACGCCTGCCGGCTTGAATGCCAGGGGCAACCCTGTCATCTCAGGCTACTGAACCGGCATCAGGCGGGCGGCAAGCATGGTTAAGGCTGAAAGAAAGCTGCGCGTCGTCGCCGACAACCGCAAAGCTCGCTTCAACTACTTTATCGACGAGACCATGGAGGCGGGTGTCGCGCTCACCGGCACCGAGGTGAAGTCGCTGCGGGCGGGCAAGGCGACCATCGGGGAGTCCTACGCCGACTCCCGCGGCGGCGAGATCTGGCTTATCAACTCGAACATTCCGGAATATCAGCAGGCCAACCGCTTCAACCATGCGCCGAAGCGCCCGCGCAAGCTGTTGCTGCACCGCGGGCAGATCAACAAGCTGATCGGCGCGGTCGAGCGGGAGGGCATGACGCTCGTTCCGCTCAAGCTTTATTTCAATGAGAAGGGCCGCGCCAAGATCGAGCTGGCGTTGGCGCGGGGCAAGAAGCTCTACGACAAGCGCGACACCGAGAAGAAGCGTTCTTGGGAACGCGAGCGCGGCCGATTGCTGCGGCAAAAGGGGTGAAAAGATGCTTCCGGTAGCGCTTGATCATTGCGTGATCCATGTCGCCGACTGGGAGCGCTCCAATGCGTTCTACACGAAGGTCCTGGGGGCCGAGCTGATTGCCCGGCCGGTCGGCTATGCCTACCGTTTCGGCGACCGCCAGCTCAACGTCCATGGGCCCGGCGTCGCGCCGGCCGAAGTGGCGCGGCTTCCGGTGGCTCCCGGCAACAGCGATCTCTGCTTCGAATGGCGTGGGCCGATCGCTGACGCCGTCACTCATCTCCAAAGCTGCGGTGTTGCCATCGAGTGCGGGCCGCTGCAGCGGTTCGGCGCCAAGGGGCAGGGCGCCAGCGTCTACTTCCGCGATCCCGACGGCTCGCTGATGGAATTTATCTCCTACGCGCATGGGGCATCCGCTGTGAGAGAGGCACCCGGAAAGCATGATCCGACCATGTTGCCGCCCGGCATTCCGGTCCCGCAGGACGATGGTGCCGCGCGGCATCTCACCGGCATGAAATTGCCCGATCTGGCCTTGCCGGCGACCCGGCGCGGTGCCTTTAATCCAGCGCTGCTTCACGGCCGCACCGTTCTCTACATTTATCCGCGCACCGGCGTGCCCGGTGTCGACCTGCCGCCGGGCTGGGACGACATTCCCGGCGCGCGCGGCTGCACGCCGCAATCGTGCGGCTTTCGCGACCATTTCGAAGAGCTCAAGGCGCTGGGCGTGGCCCACGTCTTCGGTCTGTCGACACAGAATACGGACTATCAGCGCGAGGCGGCCGAACGGCTGCATCTGCCGTTCCCGATCCTTTCCGATGCCGACCTCAAGTTCACGCGCGCGCTAAAACTGCCGACGTTTACGGTCGCCGGCATGACACTGCTCAAGCGCATGGTGCTTGTCATCGACGATGGCATCATCGGCAAAGCGTTTTATCCGGTGTTCCCGCCCGACAAGAGCGCCGCCGAAGTCGTCGCCTGGCTGCGCCGCGATGGCCTCAACCGAACCTAGCATCAGCGAAATATCGGACTGGCGGCGAAATAGCGCGCCATGAAATCGTTGAAGGCTTTGAGCTTCGCCGAGAGTTGGCGGCTGACCGGATAGACCGCATAGATCGTCGCCTGCGGTAACTGATAGTCGGGCAGGACCGGCACCAGATGCCCGGCTTTGAGATCGTCGCGGAAAAAATCGGCGGGGCCATAGGCAATACCAAGGCCGCGCACCGCCGCCGCCCGCAGCACGTGCCGGTGACTGGTGACAATCGGCCCGCTCACCTTGACGACGCGCTCACCGTCGGCGCCGATCAGATGCCATTCCTCGGGCGCCGCGACGTAGCTGTAACTGAGGCACTCGTGCCCGGCGAGATCCTCGGGCGTTTGCGGCGTTCCCCGCCGGGTCAGGTAATCCGGCGCGGCGCACAAAATGCGGCGCGAGGTGTTGAGCTTGCGGACGACCAGACTCGTGGAAGCTCCACGCGGCATGTCGACGCTGATGGCGACGTCATAGCCGCCCTCGATCGGATCGGTGAGGCGATCGTTCAGCGTAAGATTGATGCGCAGCCGTGGGTACGCAATGAGGAAATCGGTGATCGCCGTTCCAATTTCGGCAAGGCCGAAATTGGTGGGCGCGACCACGCGCAATTCGCCGCGCGGCTCGTTGTGCAACTGGCTCGCCGATCGTTCAGCCTCGTCGAGTTCGGCGAGGATGCGCCGGCATTGTTCGTAGAACGTCCGCCCGGCGGCGGTGACGCTGACTCGGCGGGTGGTGCGATTGAGCAGCCGCGCCCCCAACCGTTCCTCAAGCTGCAAAACGTGTTTGCTGGCGGCCGCGCGCGACAGGCCGAGCCGCTCGGCGGCGCGCGTGAAGCCACCGGCCTCGATAACGGCCGCAAAAATGCGCGCATTTTCAAAGCGATCCATGGCGAGTAGCATGATTGTCAACTAGACGTTGACAATCTATTTCGCGCCGTCCTGATTATCAAACGGATTTTCCGGCGTAGTTTCGTTTCAGCGCGGCCAGAAGCGAGAACCGCAGGAGGAGGGCTATGTCGAAATTCGTCGTTGCTCCGCATTTCCGGCTGCAGGAATGGGTCGCCGAGGAGAAGGGCTATTTCGCCGCCGAGGGTCTTGATTACGAGTTCCGGGAGACCATGGATTTAAGCGCGGCCAACAGCCACCAGATCGGCAACAAAGTCGGCGCCTATCAGACGTTCGAGGCTGGCCGCACCTGCAATGTCAGCGGCGCTTGCCACTGGACCGTGAACGTCGCTGCCTCCAACGGCCATGGCAAACTCTATGCCGATTGTTATTCCGTCTCGCCCTGCGGCGTGTTCGTGCCGCCGGACTCGGCTGTGAAAACGCCGGCCGATCTCGCCGGCGTGCCGATCTCAGTCGGGTTTCAGTCCGGCAGCCACTACGCGACCATCCAGGGCCTGGAGCAGTATCTCAAGCCGGAACAGATCAAGCTCTCGTTCGCCGACGGCCTTCTGTTCAGCCGCATGGAAATGCTGATCGACCGCAAGCTGCCGGCGGCGTCGCTGTTCAGCGGGCCATATTATTTCGTCGAGCAGCTTGGCTTCCGCAAAATCATCGACACCACGTTCATGATGGCGTCGATGGTTACCGGCACGCCCGCCCCGGAAGATGTGCGCAAGTATTTTCGGGCGCTGCGCCGCGCCCAGCGCGACATCGATTTACGGCCGGAGCTCTATACGCACTACTTCAAGAAGGAGTTCCCGGTGCGCTTCCACGACCAGATGGACACGCGGCGGTGGGGTCCGGGCGAGCGGCTGGCGTTCGAGCCGTACAGCAAAGAGACCTTCGACCAATCGTTCGAATGGATCGAGCAGCACGGCATCTTCCCGCCGGGCGAAATGGGCAGTGGCAAGTACGAAGCCTCGATTTTCAACTAAGCGGCTGGGTAGAGCTTAAGACAACCCGTCGAGGTGTTGGCGCACCTTTGCAAACACCTCGCGGAACATTGCGGGCGTGAGCACGCCGGTGTTCGTGTTGTACCGTGAGCAATGATAGCTGTTGAATAAGGCGACGTCGCCGATCGCGTGTGCGGCGCCGTGGGCAAAGGGATAGTCGCGCCGCTTGGCGCTCTGCGCCGCTATGAATGTTTCATACGCGACGCGGCCGAGCGTGACGATGGCGCGAAGTTTGGTCATTTCTCTAATGGTCGCGATAAGGAAATCGCGGCAGGCGGCGATTTCCTGCGGCGTCGGCTTGTTTTCCGGCGGCACGCAGCGCACGGCATTGGTGATGCGACAATCGACGAGGCTGAAGCCGTCGTCCGGGTCGGCCTGATAGTTGCCCTGTCCGAAGCCGAATTCTTTGAGCGTGGCGTAGAGTAGGTCGCCGGCATAGTCGCCGGTGAACGGCCGCCCGGTACGGTTGGCGCCGCGCAGACCAGGTGCAAGACCGACGATCAACAGCCGCGCGTCGATTGGCCCGAAGGACGGGACCGGGGCGTTGAACCAGTCCGGTTCGCTTTGCCGCCAGGTCTGGCGAAAGGCCACAAGACGCGGGCAGCGTGGACAATCGCGGCCTGGCTTGCCGCTCGGGCGCGCCGTCGCCGCCATCGCCGCCGTCTATTCTTCGTCGAATTCGTCTTCGACTTCGACTTCGACGCGCTGGCCGGCAGTGCTGCGCTGCAGGAATTGCGGCGTATGGCGCGGCTCGCGTTGTTCCCGCGGCTCGCGCATCGGGCGCTCGGTCGGATCGCGGCCGATCTTGTTCTGCAGCTCGATGATGTCGACGAACTGATCAGCCTGGCGGCGCAGCTCGTCGGCGACCATCGGCGGCTGGGTGGAGATCGTCGACACCACGACGACGCGCACGCCGCGCCGCTGCACCGCCTCGACCAGCGAGCGGAAGTCGCCGTCGCCGGAGAACAGCACGATCTGGTCGACATACGGCGCGATCTCCATGGCATCGACCGCCAGCTCGATATCCATGTTGCCCTTGACCTTGCGTCGGCCGGTCTGATCGACGAACTCTTTGGTCGCCTTGGTGACGACGGTGTAGCCGTTATAATCGAGCCAATCGATCAGCGGCCGGATCGATGAGTATTCCTGATCCTCGATCACGGCGGTGTAGTAGAACGCGCGCACCAGATAGCCGCGCGACTGGAACTCGCGCAACAGGCGTTTGTAATCGATATCGAAGCCGAGCGATTTCGCCGTGGCGTAAAGGTTGGCGCCGTCAATGAACAGTGCGATTTTTTCGATTTGTGCCGACATGGTGTTTCTCGATGCGTCTCTGGTGATGAAACCGGATTAGCCGCAAAAGTTTCGACGTTCCGGCGTTTTACAAAACTGGTTTATCGCCACCGGGAACAATCGACAGGCTAAAGTACGCGGCCGCGGTGGCAAAAGCACGGTACCGTCGCTTATGGCGTACGAGTATTTGCGCAAGCACTGGCACGAGCCATATGGCGCGGGCCCTCCGGCGCGAGCACTGCGGCACGCCGTCGCGGCAGCTCGGAAATTTAGAAAAATCGGGACGCCGCGACCATGTTCCCGAAGTTTGGGTAACAGAGCCGCACGCCGACGCCAAGTTAAAAGATATCACAACCTGAAACTGCGCCCGTGAGAAGGCTCTTGCGCTTGGCGGCCCGGGACGATACGTAACGCCCCGGCAGGGGCGACATTCCATTGCAGGAGCCCCGCCAGGAGCAGCGATCATGGCCCGTGTTACTGTCGAAGATTGCATCGACAAGGTGGAAAACCGCTTCGATCTGGTTTTGCTGGCCAGCCATCGCGCCCGCATGATTTCGTCCGGCGGCCAAATCACGGTGGAGCGCGACAACGATAAGAACCCGGTCGTGGCGTTGCGCGAGATCGCCGAGCAGGCGGTATCGCCTGAGGACCTTAAAGAGGAACTCGTCCACTCTCTGCAGAAATACGTGGAGGTCGACGAGCCGGAGCCCGAAGGGGTTCCGCTGATCGGCGCGCCCGGCACCGGGGTGGATGCAGACGATACCGAAGTGACCACTGATCGCATGAGCGAGGAAGAGTTGCTCAAGGGCCTCGAGGGTCTGACGCCTCCGGAGAGTCAGCCGGAACCCGACGTCGAGGTCGGCGACGAAGACGAATGAGCCGGCTCCGGCTGGGCCGGAACCGCGTCCCCGCCTGGTCTATTCAGCCGGCGTCTATTTAATTGCCGCCGCGAACATTTCAGCGACATAGTCCCAGTTGACGAGGTTGTCGACGAACGCCTTCAGGTAGTCGGGCCGGCGGTTGCGATAATCGATGTAGTAACTGTGCTCCCACACGTCGCACCCGAGAATCGGCCTCGCGCCGTGCACGAGCGGGTTCTCGCCGTTCGCGGTCTTCATCACCTCGATCCTGCCGAACTTGACCGCGAGCCAGCACCAGCCCGATCCGAATTGGGTGATGCCGGCCTGGACGAAGCTCTCCTTCATCTTCGCGACCGAACCGAAATCGGCGATGATCTGCTTTTCGAGCGTGCCGGGCAGCCGGTCGCGGCCGCCGTCCGGCGTCATCCATTTCCAGAAATGAATGTGATTGTAGTGCTGCCCGGCGTTGTTGAAGAGACTAGGATTGCCGAAGTATGAGCTTTTGACCACGTCTTCGACCGGCCTGCCTTCGAACTCGGTCCCCTTCATCAGGTTGTTGCCGTTGTTCACATAGGCGAGGTGGTGCTTGTCGTGGTGAAACTCGAGCGTCTCGCGCGACATGTAAGGGGCGAGTGCATCGTATGAGTACGGAAGCTCGGGCAGCGCGAACGGCATCGATTGTCTCCTCGATCGCAGGCGAAACGGCGGAAGTCGATCATAGCTGACGCAAGCGCTCAACTGTGACGGTGCTGACCGGGTGCCCGCGGCAGCCCTATCCCTGATGCCTTGCCGAGCGCTTGCCAGAGTGTGCTCCATCCATCACATTGCGCGGCAACGCGTCCGCCGATCGTCGGCAGGAGCGAACGAGAACAAACGGATTTCGACCTTGCGTCGATATCCGACGCGGGGAGGGAAGGGCCGATGAAGCCCCCCGTATTCGATTACGAGAGGCCGCCAAATTTGCGCGCGGCGCTCGAAGCGCTATCGCGCCACGGCGGCAAGGCCAAACTGCTGGCCGGCGGCCATAGCCTCATCCCCATGCTCAATCTGCGGCTCATCGCGCCGGGCCGCCTGATCGATGTCAGCCGGCTGACGGAGTTGCAATATATCGTCGAAGAGTTCGGACAGCTGCGTATTGGCGCGCTCACGACGCACAACACGATCCTACGCTCGCCGATCGTCGCTGCGAGTTGTCCGATCATGACCGAGGCCTATCACCACGTCGCCAATCATTCGATCCGCAACCGCGGCACGCTCGGCGGCAATCTCTGCCACAACGACCCGGCGTTCGAGCTGCCGCTCGTTGTCACGCTGCTTGGCGCGTCGATGATCGCACGGAGCGCGCGCTCGACGCGCACGATTGCTGCCGAAAGATTCTTCAAAGCGCCGTTTGCGACCGATCTGTCCGCGGAGGAGATGCTCGTTGAAATTCGCCTTCCGCGCTTGGCTGCGGGTCACGGCTATTGCTTTCTTGAGGTGAGCCAGCGCTCCGGCGATCGCGCGCTCATGGCCGCCGGCTGTCTGCTGACGATTCGATACGGCACCTGCCGAGACGTTCGCATCGGCTTTCGCGACGCCGTCAACAATGTGTTCCGGGTTCCCGCCGCCGAGGCAAAGCTCGAAGGCAAGCCGGCTTCGCTCGCGGCGATTGGAGCGGCCGCTGAAGCTGCGGCAAGCGACCTGCCGCCGGCCGCCGATCTGCATGCCGACGAGGCCTACCGGCGCGATCTGGCTGCGACATTGACCCAGCGCATGCTGCGAACGGCCTGTATCCGCGCCGGCCATCCAATCGACGGATGACCGAAACCGTGGACAATCTCGACGTCAATGTGACGGTAAACGGCCGAGCCTTCCGGCGGCGTATCGAGCCGCGTCTTTTGCTGTCCGATTTCATTCGTCACGAGATCGGGCTCACCGGTACGCATGTGGGATGCGAAAACGGCGTCTGCGGCGCTTGCACCATTCTTCTCGACGGGCTGGCGACTCGATCGTGCTGCACGCTCGCGGTTCAAGCCGACGGCCGCAGCATCGAGACCGTCGAGTCGCTCGGCCGTCTCAACAACCTCAACCCGCTGCAGCGCGCCTTTTGGCAAATGCATGGCCTGCAATGCGGCTACTGCACCCCTGGCATGCTGATGCTGATCACCGAGCTATTGCGCGAAAATCCGAATCCCGACCGGGAAACAATCCGCGTGCGGCTTAACGACAACATCTGCCGCTGCACCGGTTATGAAGACATCGTCAGCTCGGTCGAGCGCGCGGTCGAGCTGATGCGCGCCGAGAAGGCAGCATCCTGATGGCGGAAGCGGGAAAAATCCACTCACCGCCCGCCGGACGGCAAAAAGAGCGGCCGGATCAGCGGCTCAACGTCATCGGCACGCGCATGCTGCGCAAGGAAGATCCCCGGTTCCTGATCGGACGCGGCCGCTTTATCGACGACGTTTCTCTGCCCAACATGGCGCACGCCGCGGTGCTGCGCAGCCCGCACGCGCATGCGCGGATCAAATCGATCGACAAGAGCGCAGCGCTGACGCTGCCGGGCGTCGCCGCCGTGATCACCGGGGAGGAGGCGGCGAAAGAAACCGGGCCGCTGCCTTGCTTCGCCAACCCGACGGTCGAGCAGCGTTGCATCGCGCTCGGAAAGGTGCGTCACGTCGGCGAACCGGTCGCCTTGGTAGTCGCCGATACACGATACATCGCCGAAGACGCGATCAGCCTGATCAGGGTCGAATACGAGCCGCTGCCCGCCGTGTCCGACATGATGGAGGCGATCAACTCCAGAGGCGACGCAGTGCTGCACCCTGAGCGCGGCCCGGACAACGTCGCGGAGCACCGCAATTATACTTTCGGTCCGGTCGATCAGGAGTTCGCGCAAGCCGCGCACGTGATCAAGCGGCGTCTGCGCTGGGCGCGCTCCGGCGGGCAGCCGATCGAAACCGCCGGCGCCGTCGCGAGCTTCGACGAGGGATCGGGCAAGTTCACGATCCACGTCAACGGCTCGATGTACAACTACATCGGCTTCACCATCGCGAACGCGCTCAAGGTCGCAAGTCACCAGGTCAACATCGTGCCGGCGGATGCCGGCGGCAGCTTCGGCAGCAAGCTTTTCCTGCACAAGGTGGCGGTGCTCGCCGCCCTGGGTTCGCGGGCAAGCGGCCGGCCGGTCAAATACATCGAGGACCGGATCGACAACATCACGGCCTGCGACAATCACGGATCGGATCGGATTTATGACATCGAGCTGGCGCTCGACGCCGGCCACCGGATGACGGCGCTGCGTTACAAGGTCGTGGATGATTATGGCGCCTATTTTCAATACGGGTTGGGGACGCACGGCAACGGATTTTCGCAAACCGTCGGCCCTTACAAGATCCGCGCGGTTGGCGCCGAGATCTATGCGGTCTTCACCAATAAATGCCAGCAGGGCGCCTGCCGCGGGTTCGGCTCCGAAGTCACCAATTTCATGATTGAGCGGATTGTCGACGCAGCGGTCGAAGAGCTTCGGTTGGATCCGATCGCGTTCCGCCACGACAATTTCATCCAGCCCGAAGAATTTCCCTATCAGATCCCGACCGGCAATCTTTACGACAGCGGCAATTATCCGGGCGCGCTCGACATGGCGCGGCAAATGCTCGACTACGACAGCTGGCGCGAGAAGCAGCAGCTGGCGCGGACGCAAGGCCGCTATGTCGGCATCGGGGTCGCCTCTTGCCAGGAGAAAGGCGTGTTCAGCGCCACCGAATTCTGGATGCTCAACCGCGCTCCGGGCTTTGCGCTGACCAGCTCGCCGGAAAGCGCTTCGGTCAAGATCGATGCGACCGGCAAGGCCGTGATCTCGCTGCACGCGCCGTGCTGGGGCAACAGTCCGGAGACGGTGGCTGCCATGGTGCTCGCCGAGCAGCTGACCATGGACCCGGCCGACATTAGCGTGACCTATTCGGACACCGATCACGGGCTGCCGGGAACCGGGCCGGGCGGCAGCCGCTACACGGTCATGGTGACCGGCGCGGTTACCGGCGCTGCTGCGATTATCAAGGAAAAGCTCAAGCGCGTGGCAAGCCATATGCTCGAGGCCGGTCCCCACGACCTTGAATTCCGCAACGGCAAGATCGGCGTGAAAGGCGCGTCAGGTTTGGAGGTGTCGATCGCTGAAGTCGCCATGCAGGCGCATTTCTTTCGGCTGTCGCTTCCCGACGATCCCGACCTCACCAGCGGCCTTGATGCGAGCTACACCTACGACCATCCGCTGGCGACGCTGCCGAAGAGCGACAGCGATTTCGGCATCTTCTATCCGATCATGGGCCACATGTGTCACATGCCGGTGGTCGAGGTGGATGTGAAGACCGGGCAGGTGAGCTTTTTGGACTATGTGGCGGTGCACGATTGCGGCACCATGATCAACCCGATGACAGTCGACGGTCACGTCCGCGGCGGCACCGCGCAGGGCATCGGTACTGCGCTGCTGGAGGAGTTTCGCTACGACAGGAACGGGCAGCTCCTGAATACGTCCTTTACAGACTACGTCATACCGAGGATCGGCAATTTGCCGCCGCAGGTGCGCATCGGCCACCTGATCACGCCGTCGCCCTATACCGAATACGGCGTCAAAGGAGCCGGCGAGGGCGGCCGCATGGTCGCCCCGCCGGCTGTCATCTCGGCAATCGAGGACGCCTTGCGCCCGCTGGGCGTGCGGATCGATACCGTGCCGGTCACGCCGTCGCGGCTGCGGGCGCTGATCCGCGAGGCCGAGGCCAAGAGTAACGTGCCCCGTTAACGCTAAGTTTGTGCACCGCGGCGAATTGGTCGTCATCGAGACGCCGACGATGCGCGGCTTGTAGCGCAGGGCTGACGCCATGATATCCTTATGACGAGCTGCCGCCGACTTTTCCGGCGGGGCCGAGGTTTTTGTTCATGGCGCGCTCGCCGATCGATTTGCCGCGGATGCAGAATCAGCCCCGGCTGAGGGTCGCGGTCGCGCGCGCTCCCGACCTCGTGCCGCAGCGCGACGAACCGAAGCCAAAACCCCGCAAACCGCGGCTGATGCGGCAATTCGAGCTGATCGACCGGGTCAAACAGTACAATCCTGGGGCGAACGAGGACCTGCTCAACCGCGCCTACGTTTACGCCATGCGGGCCCATGGCGAACAGAAACGGGCCTCCGGCGATCCTTATTTCTCGCACCCGCTGCAGGTCGCGGCGATCCTCACCGATCTCAAGCTCGATGACGCCACCATTGCCGCGGCGCTCCTCCACGACACCATCGAGGATACCGACGCCACCCGTGCCGAGATCGAGCGCCTGTTCGGTCACGACATCGGCGTTCTGGTCGAGGGACTGACCAAGCTGAAAAAGCTCGATCTCGTCTCCAAGGAAGCGAAGCAGGCGGAAAACCTGCGTAAGCTCTTGCTCGCCATCTCCGACGACGTCCGCGTGCTGCTGATCAAGCTCGCCGACCGGCTGCACAACATGCGCACGCTCGAATATCGGCCGCCCGAGGCCCGCCGCGTGACGGCAGAGGAGACGCTCGATATCTATGCACCGCTCGCCGGCCGCATGGGCATGCAGGAGATGCGCGAAGAGCTTGAGGATTTGTCCTTCCGCGAACTTCATCCCGACGCTTACAAGGTCATCACCGAGCGGCTCGACGCGCTCGCCGCGCGCAGCAAGAACTGGATCACCGAGATCGAGCAACAACTCGCCAAAAAGCTCGCCGACAGCGGCATCGCCGCCGAAGTCAGCGGCCGCCGCAAGCGCGCCTATTCGATCTGGCGCAAGATGGAGCGAAAGGCGGTGGGCTTCGAACAGCTTTCCGACATATTCGGTTTCCGCGTCGTGGTCGGGACGCTCGCCGAGTGTTACCAGGCGCTCGGCATCGTCCATACCACCTGGCCGGTCGTTCCCGGCCGCTTCAAGGACTACATCTCCACGCCCAAGCAGAACGATTATCGCTCGCTCCACTCCACGGTGATCGGGCCGGGCAAGCAGCGTGTGGAGCTGCAAATCCGCACCCGCGACATGCAGCAGATTGCCGAATACGGCATCGCCGCGCATGCGCTGTACAAAGACAATGTCGGCTCGCCGACCGAGATGCTGTCGCGGGAATCGAACGCCTATGTGTGGCTGCGCCGTACCATCGAGCTACTGGCCGAAGGCTCCAATCCGGAAGAATTTCTTGAGCACACCAAGCTCGAACTGTTTCATGACCAGGTGTTCTGCTTTACCCCAAAGGGCAAATTGATCGCGCTGCCACGCGGCGCCACGCCGATCGATTTTGCCTATGCGGTGCACACCGACGTCGGCAACATGGCGATCGGCGCCAAGATCAACGGTAAGATCGGTCCTTTGATTTCGCCGCTGCAAAACGGCGACGAGGTCCAGATCCTGACCTCCAAGGCGCAAACCGCTCCGCCCACGGCCTGGGAATCGATCGTGGTGACCGGCAAGGCGCGGGCCGCCATGCGTCGGGCCACCCGCGCGGCCGTGCGTAGCCAATATTCCGGGCTCGGCCGGCGGATCGTGGAACGGCTCTGTCAGCGCGCCAAGATCGCCTATTCGGATGAGCAGCTTGAAGGCGCCTTGCCGCGGCTTGCCCGCGCGTCGATTGAGGACGTGATGTCGGCCGTCGGCCGCGGCGAGATGAAAGCCTCCGACGTCGCACGCGCCATGTATCCCGACTACAAGGACGAGCGCGTCACGCCGGTGGCGCCGAAGGCGGAGAGCGGCTGGTTCGGATTGAAGCGAGCCAAAGCGGTGAAGTTCAAGCTTCCGGAGACAGGCGAGCATGGCGCGGCGATCCCGATCCGCGGCATCAACACCGACCTGCCGGTGCGCTTCGCGCCCAACGGCGGCGCGGTTCCCGGCGACCGCATTGTCGGCATCATGACACCGGGGGAGGGGATTACGATCTATCCGATCCACTCGCCGGCGCTCAAAGAGTTCGAGGACCAGCCGGAGCGCTGGCTCGATGTACGCTGGGACGTAGACGACGAGACGCCGCAGCGGTTCCCGGCGCAGCTTGCGGTTCAGTCGGTCAATGAGCCAGGGTCACTGGCCCAGGTCGCCCAGGTGATTGCCGATCACGACGGCAATATCGACAACATCCGCATGTCGCGCCAGTCGCCGGATTTCACCGAACTGATCATCGATCTCGAGGTCTACAATCTCAAGCATCTCACCTCGATCCTCTCGCAGTTGCGGGCGAAAAAAGTGATTGCCAACGCCGAGCGGGTGAATGGCTAAACTCTAAGCTCCGTCTTGCGTTCACTGCAGAGCTGCCGTATATACTCTTGGGTATATACGCAGGGCTTAGGCTATGCCCAAGGCAAGGGTTTTCAAATCGGGAAACAGCCAAGCTGTCCGCTTGCCTAAGGAATTCCGCTTCAGCAGCGACGAGGTTGAGATTTTTCGGCGCGGCGAGGAGGTCGTGTTGCGGGAAAATTCTAACGGAATGGCGCGCGCCTTTGAGCTTATTGCGAGCTTGCCGATAGATGGCTTGGCTGACGAGCCGGATGAGTTGCCGCAGGAGCGCTAACCCTTGTGATCAAGCCCCGCTATCTGTTGGACACCGACACGTTTGTCTATATCCGTCGCGGACGCCCCGAAAAGGCGCAGGCTCGCTTCCAACGATTGCGACAGGGTGAGGCCGTGCTGTCCGTCATCACTTATGGCGAACTGATTTATGGTATTCGGAAGAAACAGGTTGGCACGGAACCGCTGTTGCGTCTGCAGGAGCTGATACAATTAATTCCGGTGATCCCGCTGTCGATCGAGACGGCGAGTGTATTTGGTGAGGTTCGTGCAGCGCTATCAGCTAAGGGCGCGGTCATAGGAGGGAACGATCTTTGGATCGCTGCACACGCGCTCTTTATGAATCTGATATTGGTGACTAATAACGAGCGCGAGTTTCGACGCGTTGCCGGCCTAGAAATCGAAAACTGGATCAACTAGGCAGCGCGCTTGCGGCGTATCCAATGCCTGCGAAACCTCCCATCCGCCTCGGCGTCAACGTTGACCATGTCGCCACTGTGCGTAACGCGCGCGGCGGCAAGCATCCCGACCCGGTGAAGGCCGCTGAGATCGCGCTCGCGGCCGGCGCCGACGGCATCACCGCACACCTGCGCGAAGATCGCCGTCACATCGTCGACGATGATATCGTGCGTCTCAAGGCCGGCATCGACAAGCCGCTTAATCTCGAAATGGCGGCGACGCGTGAAATGGTCGGAATCGCGCGCGAGGTGCGCCCGCATGCCGCGTGCCTCGTTCCCGAGCGGCGGCAGGAGCGCACGACCGAAGGCGGCCTCGACGTCGCCGGGCAGCTCGAATTGGTGCGGGCGGTGGTCGGCGAACTCGGTGAGGCTGGCATCCGGGTTTCGCTGTTCATTGCGCCGGAGTCAACACAGATCGAGGCCGCGGTAGCAGTCGGCGCGCCGGTCATCGAGATTCATACCGGCGCCTGGTGCGAGGCGGTAGCCGAAAGAAACGCTGCCGGCGCTGCCGCCGAATTCGCGCGCATTGTTCGCGGCGCCACGCTCGCCGCAAGCGCCGGGCTCGAAATTCATGCCGGCCACGGCCTCGATTTCTTCACCGCCGAGGAAATCGCAGCGTTCCATCAGATTGTCGAACTCAATATCGGGCATTTTCTTATCGGCCAGGCGGTCTTCGACGGCCTTGATGTCGCTGTGCGCACCATGCGTGCCGCGATGGATCGCGGGCGGGCCAAAGGCGGGATTGCGCCATGATCCTCGGCATCGGCTCCGATATCACCGACGTGCGCCGCATCGCCAAGGTGATCGAACGCCACGGCGAGCGCTTCCTCGACCGGGTGTTCACGGCGACCGAAAGAGCGAAGGCGGATAAAAGGCGAAACCGGGTCGAGACCTACGCCAAGCGCTTCGCCGCCAAAGAGGCCTGCGCCAAGGCTCTCGGTACCGGGCTGCGCGCCGGCGTCTGGTGGCGCGATATGGGCGTGATCAACCTGCCGTCGGGCCGTCCGACGCTGCAGCTCACGGGTGGCGCCAAACGGCGCCTCGATGCCATCACGCCCGCAGGGTACGAGGCCCGAATCGATCTCACCATCACCGATGAAGGGCCTGTGGCGCATGCCTTCGTCATCATCTCGGCGATCGCCGCCCGGAGCCCTTGAAGCGCTGCGCCGCGCCGGCGGGCGAGTGTCGGAGCTTCCTGCCGCAGCTGCCGGCGATGAAAATTACGTCAAGTTGCCGGCGCCCTAGCGGTAAGCTTATGGCATTCCTAGCTAAACCCGATCTGAGCCAGCCCGCGGCGAAATCTCGCGTGCAATTGCGCGGGTGTGCCCCAAGGGCTACAAAGTCGCGGGGCGGACTACCACAACGGAACCATAGGCGATGAGCGTGCAAACCGGGACAAAACGGAAAGAGGGTGGATTTGCCGAAACCCTGCGCGTGATCTTTCACGCCCTTATCATCGCGCTGGTCATCCGCACCTTTCTGTTTCAGCCCTTCAATATTCCATCGGGGTCGATGATCCCCACGCTCCTGGTCGGCGATTATCTGTTCGTCTCCAAATATTCGTACGGCTACACCCATTATTCGTTGCCGTTCTCGCCGCCGGTTTTCTCGGGCCGCGTTTTCGGTCAGCCGGTCAATCGCGGCGACGTCGTGGTGTTTCGGCTGCCGAAGGACGACACCACCGACTACATCAAACGGGTGATCGGGCTGCCGGGCGACCGCATTCAGATGATCGACGGGATCCTCAACATCAATGGCGAGCCGATCAAGCGCGAGCGCGTCGAGGATTTTGTCAGCGACGATGACGGCGCCGTCCAGCGCGTCAAGCGCTATCGCGAGACCCTGCCGAACGGCGTGGCCTATACGACCCTCGACCTGACCGAGAACGGCTTCTACGACAACACCCAGGTCTATACGGTACCGCCAGGCCACTATTTCATGATGGGCGACAACCGCGACAACTCGACCGACAGCCGGGTGCTCAGCGCGGTGGGCTACGTGCCCTATGAGAACATTATCGGCAAAGCGCAGATCATCTTCTTCTCGATCAGGGACGGCGCGCATGCCTGGGAGGTGTGGCGCTGGCCGTGGACGGTGCGCTGGACCCGGTTGTTCACACTGGTGCGATGAGCGGCCGGGGCAAAGGCAAATCGGGCGCCGCGCCGCAACAGCCGTCTGTCGTTGAGGTCATCCCGGCGCCGACCACGCCAACCGCTACAAGCGATGGGCCGAAAGAGCTCCGCCGTCGTCGCCGCCGCGGCGATGGTTCGCTCGAGGAGCGCATCGGCTATCGCTTCACCGACGCGGCACTGCTCGACAGCGCGTTGAGCCACATTTCGGCGCTCAAGGGTGCCCGCAACCGCGCGGCCAGCTATCAACGGCTCGAGTTCCTCGGCGACCACGTTCTCGGCCTGGTGATTTCCGACATGCTGTTCCGCGCCTTCCCCAAAGCCGATGAAGGCGAGCTGTCGCGCCGGCTCGCTGACCTCGTGCGCAAGGAGACCTGCGCCGAGATCGCGCGCATGATCGATCTCGGCGCCGCGATCAGGCTCGGCGCTTCGGAAGCCAATGCCGGCGGGCGAACGCGGCCTGCGATCCTCGCCGATGTGTGCGAGGCGTTGATCGGCGCGGTTTATGTGGACGGCGGTTTTCGCGCCGCGGAGGCTCTGGTCGGACGGCTGTGGGAAGCTCGCCTGCGCACGACGGCGCAGCCGCTGCGCGATCCAAAGACCGTCCTGCAGGAATGGGCCCAGGCGCGCGGCTTGCCGACGCCCGCTTATCGCGAGATTGCCCGCTCCGGACCGGACCACGACCCGGTATTCCGCGTCACCGTGCAGCTTCCCAAGCTTGATCCTGCCGAAGGCTCCGGCCGCTCGAAGCGCGCCGCCGAGCAGGCCGCTGCTGCCGCCATGATGGCGCGCGAGGGCGTCAAGCCCGACCGGCTCGATGGCTGAGACGGCGGAACAAGCTACTCCCGCCGCCCCCGCCACAAGCTGCGGATTCGTGGCATTGATCGGAGCGCCGAATGTCGGCAAATCGACGCTGCTGAATGCTCTCGTCGGCGCCAAAATCTCGATCGTCTCACCCAAGGTGCAGACGACGCGGGCGCTGATCCGCGGCATCGCTATCGAAGGCGAAGCTCAACTGATCTTCGTCGATACGCCAGGCATTTTCGCGCCGCGCCGCCGGCTCGACCGCGCCATGGTGAGGAGCGCATGGGGCAGCACGCAGGACGCCGACTTGATCGCACTCCTGATCGACGCTCACAAAGGCGTCCAGGACGACGACGAAGCGATCTTAAACAAACTCGCGGAAATCCGGGCAGCCAAGGTGCTGGTGCTGAGCAAGGTCGATCTCGTCGACAAGCGGAAGCTGCTTTCCTTGACGCGAGCGCTCAACGAACGGGCGGCGTTCGCCGCGACCTTTATGGTGTCCGCGCGCTCTGGCGACGGCGTTGCTGATCTCAAGAGCTTCCTTGCCGCGCATGTGCCGGCGGGGCCGTGGCTTTACCCTGCGGATCAAATCTCCGACGCGCCGCTGCGCCAACTCGCCGCCGAAATCACACGGGAGAAGCTTTATCTGCGCCTGCACCAGGAATTGCCCTACCAGTCAACGGTCGAGACCGAGGTCTGGAAGGAACTCAAGGACGGTTCGGTGCGCATTGAGCAGACCATCTATGTCGCGCGCGAAAGCCAACGCAAAATCGTGCTCGGCAAGGCCGGGCAGACCATCAAGGCGATCGGGGCGGCGGCCCGCACCGACATCGCCGCGGCGATCGAGCAACCCGTGCACCTGTTTCTCTTCGTCAAGGTCCGCGAAGGCTGGGGCGACGACCCCGAACGCTATCGCGAGATGGGATTGGAGTTTCCGAAGGAATAGGGGTCATTCCGGGGCGCCACGAAGTGGCGCGCCCGGAATCCATATCCGCGAGCGCTGGGCTTTTGGATTCCAGGTTCCTCGCTTCGCTCAGCCGCGGAATGACGCTACATAAACCTCTATGCAATGGACCGATGAAGGCATCGTGCTCGGGGTGCGGCGGCACGGCGAGTTGAGCGTCATTCTCGAACTGCTGACGCAAGGGCGTGGGCGCCACCTCGGCCTGGTACGCGGCGGTACCGGCAAACGGCTGCGCGGCGTGCTGCAGCCCGGGAATTCGCTGCTCGCGACCTGGCGGGCGCGGCTCGACGATCATCTCGGCAACTACGCGGTTGAGGGCGTCAATCTGCGCGCCGCCGGATTCCTGTCGGTGGCGCACGCGCTCCACGGCGTGACGCATCTGGCGGCCTTATGTCGGCTTCTTGCCGAACGCGAGCCGCACGCGCGCATTCACGGTTCGCTCGAAGCGATCCTCGATGTTTTGGAGGATCCCGCCGCGGTCGCTCCCATGATCGCGCAGTTCGAACTCGCCTTCCTCGCCGAGCTCGGCTTCGGGCTCGATCTTTCCTCCTGCGCCGCCTCCGGCGCGACCGACGACCTCATCTATGTCTCGCCGCGCTCCGGGCGCGCGGTCTCGCGCGCGGCCGGCGAGGCCTACCGGGATAAGCTCATGCGTCTGCCGGCCTTTCTGCGTGCGGACGAGGAGCCGGTTTCCGCCGCCGATCTTGCCGAAGCTTTTGCGCTGACCGGGTTCTTCCTCGAGCGTCACGCCTTCGCGCCCCGCGGTCTCGCCGTGCCCGATGCGCGCGCGCGCTTTGTCGCGGCCGTTCTTGTTCGCGACGGCTAACCGCGCTACCCGTCTCCGCCATGAACAAGAAGCTGATTCCCCCCGGTTCCGGCGACGTGCAGGAGATCGCGCTACGCGAGGCGCTGGAGGAGCGCTACCTCGCCTATGCGCTGTCCACCATCATGCATCGCGCGCTGCCCGATGCGCGCGACGGCCTTAAGCCGGTGCATCGGCGCATCCTTTACGGCATGCGGCTATTACGCCTCGATCCCGGTGCGGCGTTCAAGAAATCAGCAAAGATCGTCGGCGATGTGATGGGCAATTTCCATCCGCACGGCGACCAGGCGATCTACGACGCGCTGGTGCGGCTGGCGCAGGATTTTTCCTCGCGCTACCCGCTGGTCGACGGGCAGGGGAATTTCGGCAATGTCGACGGCGATAACGCCGCCGCCTACCGCTATACCGAGGCACGGCTGACGGAAGCCGCGCGGCTACTCCTCGATGGCATCGATGAGGACGCGGTCGATTTTCGCCCCAGCTACGACGGGGTCATGCAGGAGCCGGCGGTGTTGCCGGCGGCCTTTCCCAATCTGCTCGCCAACGGCGCCCAAGGCATTGCCGTGGGCATGGCTACTTCGATCCCGCCGCACAACATTGCCGAGTTGTGCGAGGCGGCACTCTATCTGATCGAGCAGCCGAAGGCGCGCACCCGCACGCTGATGAAATTCGTCCCCGGTCCCGATTTCCCGACCGGCGGCGTCATCGTCGATCCGCCGGAAGCCATCGCCGAAGCCTGCACGACCGGGCGCGGCTCATTCCGGCTGCGCGCGCGCTGGAAGACGGAAGACACCGGGCGCGGCACTTATCAGGTGGTGGTCACCGAAATCCCCTGGCAGGTGCAAAAGATGCGGCTGGTCGAGCGCATCGCCGAATTAATGAACGAAAAGAAGCTGCCGTTCCTCGCCGACATGCGGGACGAATCGGCGGAGGACGTCCGTCTGGTATTCGAGCCGCGTTCCCGCAGCGTCGACCCGGCGCTGCTGATGGAGAGCCTGTTCAAGCTCACCGAGCTGGAAAGCCGGGTGCCGCTCAACATGAACGTATTGGTGCACGGCCGCGTTCCGCAGGTCGTCGGGCTCGCCGAGGCGCTCAACGAGTGGCTTGCGCATCGGCGCGAAGTCTTGCTGCGCCGTTCGCGCTATCGTCTCGGTCAGATCGAGCACCGGCTCGAAGTCTTGGGCGGCTATCTCGTCGCCTATCTCAACATCGACAAGGTGATCAAGATCATCCGCAATGAGGATGAGCCGCGTCCGGTGCTGATGAAGACTTTCAAGCTCTCGGAAGTCCAGGCCGACGCTATCCTCAATATGCGGCTGCGCAATCTGCGCCGGCTGGAAGAGATCGAAATCCGCGAAGAGGACAAGAAGCTGCGCGCGGAAAAGAAGTCGATCGAGGATTTGCTGCGCTCGGAAAAATCGCAATGGAAAACCATCGCCGGCCAGATCCGCGACGTGCGCGACCGGTACGGCGCGAAAACGCCGCTCGGCAAGCGCCGCACGAGTTTTGCCGAAGCGCCGGCCCATGACGAGGCCGCGATCGAGGAGGCGTTGGTCGAGCGCGAGCCGATTACCGTGGTGGTCTCCGAAAAGGGTTGGATCAGGGCATTGCGGGGGCAGGTCGCCGACCTTTCCAGCCTCGCGTTCAAGGCCGATGACGCCCTCAAGCTCGCCTTCTTTGCCGAAACGACGTCAAAGCTTTTTGTCTTCGCCACCAACGGGCGCTGTTACACCATAGAGGCGGCAAAGCTGCCCGGCGGGCGCGGGCACGGCGAGCCGATCCGGTTGTTTATCGACCTCGAACAGGAGGCCGACGTGATTGCCGTGTTCCGCCACGAAGGTGCGCGCAAGCTGATCGTGGCGAGCAAACAGGGCCGCGGATTTATCGTCGCCGAAGACGAATGCCTCGCCAATACCCGCAAGGGCAAGCAGGTGCTCAACGTCGCGCCGCCCGATGAAGCGCGCGCCATCGCGCCGGTTACCGGCGAACTGGTCGCGGCGATCGGCGAAAACCGCAAGATGCTCGTCTTCCCGATCGACCAGGTGCCGGAAATGGCGCGCGGGCGCGGCGTGCGCCTGCAGCGGCACAAGGACGGCGGCCTCTCCGACATCAAGACGTTCGAAGTGGAAAAGGGCCTGACCTGGACCGATTCTGCCGATCGTGTGTTCACGCTCTCGCTTAAGGAACTCGCCGATTGGCGTGGCAACCGTGCCGACGCCGGGCGGCTCGCGCCCAAGGGCTTTCCGAAGAACAATAAGTTCGAGGATTCATCCGGCCGCATGGCCGGAAACGGCAAGAGTGCGGAACCGTCGTAATCGCTACGCGGAATTTCACGCTTCGTTCGGCGCCGCGTCGAGGCGTATGACCCACCCTTCGAGGCCGGGTTTTGCTGCCGGATAATTCCTAAGCACCAGAGGATCGTGACCGGGTACGATATGACGCGGTGAGCTTGCGAGGTTTTTCAGCGTCTCGTAGCCTTCGAGCACCTCGGCGACGTTGTAGGTGATCGGAAAAATCCGCCCTTGGTCGATGTGGGCGTAGAGATGCGCGGCATCGGCGGCGAGCACGATATAGCCTTGCCGGGTCTTCACCCGCACCGACTGTAAGCCCATCGAATGGCCGCCGATGCGGTGCACGGTGACGCCGGGCACGATCTCGTCCTCGCCGTCGTGGAAGGCGACGCGGCCGGCAAAAACCTTGCGCACCATGGCGACGACATCGTCGGCCTCGAACGGCAGCCGCAGCGCCTGGTGGCACATGCAGCGGCCGGTCGCATAAGCCATCTCGCGATCCTGCAGGTGATAGCGGGCGCGCGGAAACAGTTCGTGATTGCCGCAATGGTCGTAGTGAAGGTGGCTGATAATGACGGTCGCGACCGCTTCCGCCCCGATGCCGAGTGCGGCGAGCCCGTCTCGCACCGGTTTGATCAGCTCGCGCTGGCGGCGGCGGCTCATCGCCTCGTCGAAGCCGGTGTCGACGATGATCGCGCCGGCGGCGCCGACAATCGCCCAGACGAAGAAGTCCAGCGGCTGCAGCGCGTCATGCGGATCGCCGCCGATGAAGTTCTCGGGCGAACGTCGCGCGTGATGGCCGTAGCGAATCGCGTAAACCTCGTGCACGTCTTCGCTCATGCCGGCACCCCATTCATTCGTTCAAGACTTTATAGATTTTCGATGTTGTCTGGGCCACTACCGGCGGTGGCCGAAGACTGAGGCGAGTTCGGCCGGCATGCCGCCGATGCGGCCTTCGCGCATCGAAGAGACGATGACGCACAATAAGCAGACGACATAGGGCAAGCACCCGATCAAATAGGGGGACAAAGTCAGCCCGCCAGCCTGCAATCTCAGCGTCGCAGCCTCGCTTAATCCGAAAATGAGTACGACCGGAAGAACGAGAAACGGATTCCAACGGGCGACGATCACCAAACCGACGGCAACAAAGCCTTTGCCTTTGGTCATGTCGTTCGCCCAAGTCTGTGTGTAATCGACCGACAAAATCGCGCCGGCGAGGCCGGACAACAAGCCGCCGACGAGAATGCCTTGAAACTGCACCAGCAGCGGCGCCAAGCCGATCGCCCGCGCGGTTTCGAACGATTCACCGACGATGCGCCAGTTCAAGCCGGTGCTGGTGCGGTAGAGCCAGAGGCCAACCGCCGCCACCAGCAGCAACGCCACCGGCGCCATCGGCGTGAGCTGCGTCAGAATGGGACCGATGAGCGGCACGCCGGCGACGCCAGCTCCGCCGATGGTCGCAAGACCCGTCACCTTGCCGCCGATGAAGGCGCGTCCGAAATAGGAGGTGAGGCCGAGCCCGAGCGTCCAGACCGCAATTCCACTGCCGATCTGATTGGCGCCGCAACCAAGGCACAGGACGGCATGCACGACCGATAGCAAAACCCCGGCACCGGCGCCGGCGGCGAAGCCGAACAGCGGGTCGCCGGTCACGGCGGCGACGGCGAAGCCGGCACAGGCCCCGCCCAGCATCTGGCCTTCGACCCCGAGATTGATGATGCCGACCCGCTGGGTCAACGTCTCGCCCAAGGTCACCATCAGCAGCGGCGTCGATGACCGCAGCATCGCCGCAGTCCAGTGCCCAATGACGGTGAGGTCATCCACGATGGGCCTCGCGTCGTGCCGCTAGCCCGCTGGCCGCGAGCGCGGCAGCAAACAGCAACCCCTGCAGGATCGTGGCGCTGGCGCTCGGAATCTTGCTGTAGAGCTGAAGCACATCGCCGGCGGCAATCAGACCGCCGATCAGAATTGCAATCGGCACCGCGCGCAGGAAATGCTGGCCCGACAGCCATGCCACCAGGAAGCCGGTGAGCCCGTAGCCGACCGACAATCCGGACTGCAGCCGCCCCTGAATGGCCGAGGTTTCGCAAATCCCGGCAAAGCCGGCCAGCGCGCCGCCCAGCGCCATCACGATTAGCGTGTTTCTGGCGAAACGCAGCCCAACCATGACGCCGACTTTGCGGTTGCCCGCGAGCACCTTGAGGCCAAGGCCCCAGCGCGTATGGGTCACGGCGATGTGCAAAACGACCGCGGCGACAAGCGCGACGATGAAGCCGAGATGGACCCGCGTCCCCAACAGGCTCGGCACGGTCGCCGCCGGCGGAAACTGAATCGTCGCCGGCCAGCCGAGGCTGGCCGGGTCTTTCCAGGCGCCGTAGACGGCATAGTTCACCAGGAGGACGGCGATGTAGTTGAGAAGCAACGTCGATATTGTTTCATTGACATCGAAGCGGGCGCGCAAAACGCCCGCCAGCCCGCTCCACAGTGCGCCGCCGGCAGCCCCCAGAGCGAGCATTGCCGGCAGCAGAGCGAATATCGGAGCGGCGGGATAATTCACCACCACGGCCGTGCCGAGGAGCGCGCCGAAGTGAAGTTGGCCTTCGCCGCCGACAGTGATGAGGCCAAGTCGCGCCGGCAGGATCACGGCGAGTGCGCAGAGCAGGATCGGGGTCGCTTTGACCAGACTTTCAGACGTTGAATAACGATCGCCGAAAGCGTAGCCCGCCATCCTGGCCAGCGTGAGCAATGGCGGCTGGCCAATGGCGAGGAGAAAGACCGAGGCCAGCGCCAGAAATAACAGGGCGCCGCCTAGCCCATAGAGCAAGCGGTGAAGAAGGCGGGCATTCAAGCCGCTTCTCCGCGATCCATGCCGGCCATCCAGCGGCCGATCATCTGGCGGCTGGCGTTTTCCTGCCTGACCAGTCCCGCAAAGCTTCCGCCATAGATCACCGCGATGCGGTGTGCGTAAGCCAGAAGATCGTCAAGCTCCTCCGATATCCAGACCACGCACGCGCCTGCCTTAGCTTGCGCGAACAAGGTGCGATAAACGGCTTGTGTCGCCAGGACATCGAGCCCCATCGTCGGGTAGCTGGCGACGACCAAACGATGGGCATCGGAAAGCTCGCGCGCTATCACCAGCTTTTGCAGGTTGCCGCCGGACAGCGCCGCAGCTAGCAGCGCAGGATGTGGCGGGCGCACGTCGAAGCGGGTAAGCAGCCCGCCGGCCCGTGCCGTGATCGCGCTCGCCCGTGGAAAGAGCGGCAGCTTGCGGACCTGCCGCAGCGTCAGGTTAACGGCGAGATCAAGATCGGCGACGACGGCGTTGTCGAGCGGGCGCTCCGGCACGTAGGCCACGTCGTCGGGGATCGCTCCATATTCGTTGCGATTGGCAATGCTGACTCCGCCGAGAACAATGTCGCCGGCCGTGATGGGAGCCAATCCGGCGAGTGCCTCCGCCAGCACGTATTGCCCATTGCCGGAAACCCCGGCGATGCCGAGGATTTCGCCCGACCTCATCTCGAACGAGATGTTGTCGATGTGCGCGCCTTGTGCGGTCGCTGATACGCCGCGAACCTGCAGCACCGGCACGGCGCCGGAAGCGGAGGCGGGCGCTTCGACCGCAGCCAGCTTTGTGCGACCGACCATGGCGCTGACCAGCTGCTCGGGCGTCCGCTCGCCGGCGGCTGCGCGATCTACAACGCGACCGCCGCGCATGACGACGATATGATCAGCGCAGGCAGCGACGTCGGCGAGTTTGTGCGTGATCAGAACCACCGCCTTTCCTTCGGCGACCAGCGAGCGGATAAAGCCGTAAAGCCGCTCGGTCTCGGCCGGCGTCAGCACCGATGTCGGCTCATCGAGAATAACAACGCGTGCGTCGAGGTTGAGCACCTTGGCAAGCTCGACGAGCTGACGCTCGCCGACGGCGAGCTCGCGGACCGGCCGCGCCGGGTCGAGGTTCGGCGCGAGTCGATCGAGCCAGCGCAAGGCAGCCTTCACCCGTGCGCTGCGGCGGGTCTGCAGCCAGGGGGCGTGCGGAAACGCGGCGAGCAGGTTTTCCAACACCGACAGTGCCGCCACCAGCGAAAACTGCTGGAACACCATGCCGATGCCGCTCGCCATAGCCTCGCGCGGCGATGCGAAGCTCCTCACTCTGCCGTCGATGCGAATTTCGCCCGCGTCGGGATGACAGAAGCCGTAGAGCACCTTCATCAAAGTGCTCTTGCCGGCACCGTTCTCGCCCAGCAGCGCGAGGACTTCGCCGGCGCGAATATCGAGATCGACATCGGCGTTAGCGATGACGGCGCCGAATTGCTTGCGAACGCCGGTCATGGTGACGAGGGCGGAGGACATCCTCCGTTATCCTAATGCAAAGATGCCATCGACCTCGACAGCGGCGCCGCGGGGCAAATTGACGACCCCGACAGCGGTTCGGGCGTGGCTGCCGTTGGCGCCGAACAGCTCGTGGATCAAATCGGAAGCGCCATTAATGACTTGCGGGATTTCGTTGAAGTGCGGACTGCAATTGACGAAACCGCCTAGGCGGATGCAGCCGCTGACGTCGTCGAGGGTGCCGCCGCATGCCGCCTTGAGTGCCGCGATCAGATTGAGCGCGCAGACGCGCGCAGCCTTCTGACCGTCGGCTAGGTCGTAATCGACCCCGACGCGGCCGACGTAGCGCACCACGCCGTTCCATTCGCAAACCTGTCCAGCCAGGAAGACCAGATTTCCGCAGCGCCGAAACGGGACGAAATTGGCGATCGGTACCGGCACGCGCGGCAGTTCGATCGCCAGCGCCGAAAGTCGTGCGTCGACCGAGTCGAAATCGGTGGCCGGCGCCATTGTGCGGTCACGACCGTGGCGATGCGGAAAGTGCCGCGAGCAAAGCGGCGGACCGCGTGACGAAGCCGAACAGGAGTTTCACATTGTAGAGTACGGCTTGCACGCAATAGTCGGGCGATGTGGTCGCGGTTACGTCTTCGACCAGCACGGTATCGTAGCCCAGGAAGCTCGCGTCTTCGAGCGTAGTCATGACGCACTGATCCATGTTCACGCCGCCGATGAACAAGGTCTTGATGCCGAGGTTGCGCAGGACGGCGTCGGTTTCCGTATCCCAAAAGGCACTGAACCGGTGCTTGACGATCTGCACGTCGCATTCGCCGGGATTAATCTCGTCGACGACCTGGGCGCCCCAGCTACCCAGTTTGATGACCTCGGAGCGCGTGCCGGGCACCGGCTGAGCTAATCCCGGCTCGTCGCCTTTGGGGTTATGCGCGTGCCGCAAGGACGGGCTGATATTCAGGAGATCCTTGCGGACGCCCCAATTAACCCAGATCACCGGAATGCCGCTGTCGCGGAAAGAGCCGATCAACGCCTGCAAAGGCTTGATCGGTTTGCGGTTCGGCGCGACGTCGATCCCGCGGCTGTGCAGCCAGCCGCCCTCGGTGCAGAAATCGTTCTGCATATCGACAATCAACAGTGCTGATTTAGCCGCGTCGACCACGATATTTTGCGGCTCGGCTTCGATCGACAGTGGCCGAACCGCCGGCGCCGGACGTGTCATATCGACTCGCTCCGGCGTGACCAGCCACGATTGCCCCGAACTCGCACCCATCTCGACCGGATTTGTCGGCTTGGCGGTGACGTTCATGGCTGGTCTCCTGTGCCAGGTGCGGCGGTTTAATTGCACTACTTAGTCGCGCCGGTGATGCCCTTGACGAGGTAATCCATCGTCTCGACCTGCTGCATCGACAGCTTCTGGCCGGCCGGCACCACTACCGTTCCATCCTGTTTGGCAATTGGACCTTCCCAGATCGACTTCTTGCCCGCGATGATGTCCGCCTTGAGCTTGAGGACTACCTTGCGCACGTCCTCGGGCACGGCGGCGCCGAAGGGATCGAGGACCACGTTGCCGCTGGCAAGGTCGCCGCGCATGTTCGACGCTTTCCAGGTCCCCGCTTTGATTTCCTTGATCTCTTCCACCATCATCGGACCCCAATCCCACGACACGCCCGTGAGCAGAGCCGTCGGCGCCCGATCGTGAATGTCGACGTCTTTGCCGATCATGAAGATGCCGCGCTTTGCCGCCGCCTGCGCGATGGTGATCGGACTGTCCACCTGTTCGGCGATGACGTCGATGCCGAGATCGGCAAAAGCGTTGGTGGCTTCGGTTTCTTTCTGCGGCTCCCACCAGCCGCCGTTCCAGACCACGGTCGTGGTGATCTTCGGATTGACCGATTGAGCGCCGAGGGTGAAGGCGTTCACCGAACGCATCAATTGCGGAATTTGAAATCCGCCCTGGAAACCGAGTTTGCCCGTTTTGGAGACATGGGCGGCGGTTACGCCGGCGAGATACATGCCAGCGTCGCTGTCGGCCCAATAGGTGCCGACGTTCTTGGAGGTCTTGAGGCCGCCAGCATGCAGGATGGTCACATCCGGGTGCTTCTCGCCGACCTTGATGGCGTAATCAAGATAGCCGTAGCTGGTGGCAAAGATGATCTTATGACCGCTGGCAATGAGCCGCTCCATGACGCGCTCCACTTCGGCCGTCTCGGGAATGAGCTCGAAGGCGGTCGTGGTCACGCCGGGCATGTGCTTTTCGACGTATTGGCGGCCCAGATCCATCGACGTGTTATAGCCGTAGTCGGCCGCCGGCCCGACATAGATGAAGCCGATCTTGTCGTCAGCCTGTGCCGGCGTGGCGAGCGCCGCGGCGCCGACCAGGGCGAGCGCGGCGAAGCGGACGGGAAACTCCATGGTCACCTCCTGTTGCGATGCGGCGGGGAAATCGCGCGCATAAGTAAGTATTTATTTACCAGCAAGGAGCATGCCAGTTTTACCCTCGATCCACGAAACGGCTGATAAGGCGAAGGAATTTTCCGCTCGATCGGAGACGGTCATTCCGGGCCCTGATCAGACGCGGCTCTGTTGAACAGATTTTATGCAGGCCATGATGAAAAAGACGGTGCTGCTCAAGCGCGGTCGCGGTGCAGAAAGCGCAGCACCATTTCCTTGGCGTAGCGCTTGTGCGCCGCCTGCCAGGCGGGTGCCAGCAGGTCGGACCTGAAAATCACCGAAAGCGTATAAGCGTTGGAGCGGTGAAAATAGGCGAAGCCAACCATGGTGACATAGAGCTGAAGCGCATCGATGCCGCGGCGGAAATCGCCCTTCTTCTCGCCGCGGCGCAGTAATTCATCGATCAGCCTGATGAGCGGGGAGGCGATAATCGGAGTCTTGATCGACTGCCGGAGAAAGCGCGCTTTCAGCAGATTTTCGCCGCTGAGGAGATGGATGAGTTCCGGATGGCCGCCGAAGTGCTCATATGTAAAGTCGAACAATTGCATCATGCCGTCGATCGGCGCGACGTGAGCGACGTCGAGCTTGAGCTCTTCGGTGCGAAGCTCGCCGAGAACCTGCTCCAGGACGGCGATGTAGAGATGATCCTTGCCGCCGAAATAGTGGTAGATCATCCGCGGATTGGCCCGCGATAATTTGCAGATCACATCGACGCGTGCGCCGCTATATCCCTTCTCGGAAAACTCGGCGATCGCCACGCGCAGGATGCGCTCGCGGGTGTTCTCCGTCGCAGCGGCTGGGCGCGCTTTGTCGGGTCGGTGTTTTTTCGTCGCTCCGCGTACTCGCTTGGAATTGGGTTTTGCAGGGCGCCTGGCTGCGGCGGGTGGGTCAGGTGGTGAAACGACCATTGGCGCCGTCGGCATCGATATAAAGCTTCAGCGGTATCGCGGAATCGCTATTCCGCCCGCGCCCAGCCGTCGGGCGTGAGCCGCTCCTGCGGCAGAAAGCGGCTCTTGTAATCCATCTTGCGAGAGCCACGCACCCAATAGCCGAGATAGACGTAGGCGAGCCCCATACGCTGTGCGCGAGCGATGTGGTCGAGCACCATGAAGGTGCCGAGCGAACGCGCGGCTTCATCCGGCTCGAAAAACGAGTAGACCATGGACAGGCCGTCGGCGAGCACGTCGGTCAAGGCCACGGCGATGAGGTCGCCGGCGCCGCGCCGCGCCATCGAGGTACCCGGTTCGCGTCGGCGATATTCGATGACGCGCGTCTCGATGTGGCTGTCTTCGACCATCATGGCGTAGTCGAGCACCGTCATGTCGGCCATGCCGCCGTCGCGATGACGCGAATCGAGGTAGCCGCGGAAGATCGCGTATTGCTCCGACGTCGGGACGGCGATCTTCATGTTGCCGACGATGTCAGCGTTGCGATTGAAGATCCGCCGCATGCTGCGCGTCGGACGGAACTCCTTCGCGATTACCCGCACCGACACGCAGCAGCGGCAACCCTCGCAGGCGGGTCTGTAGGCGATCGACTGGCTGCGGCGAAATCCGCCCTGGGTGAGGATATTGTTAAGTTCGCCGGCGCGCTCGCCGACCAGGTGCGTAAAAACCTTACGCTCCTCCTTGCCGGCGAGGTAGGGGCAGGGGGAGGGGGCGGTGAGGTAGAATTGCGGCGTATCGCGCGAGTGCTGGGTCACGGGGCGTTGCGGCCTTTTGCTAGCCTTTTGGTCTCGTGCGGCCGAGACCGGCCCGACCGCCGCTTAGATTGCCCGAGAAAGACGGCGCGTCAAAGGCCAAAATCTGCGCCGGCCGCAGCACCGCGGCCAGCGACGTCCCGCAGACGAGGTTTAAGCTAAGCGTCAGGTAAACCGCTATGCGGCGTTGCTCCCTGCAGCGCGACGGCCGACTGGCGCAGCCGACGGAAGCGGTCGAGAAGTCAACGGTTGGCCTCTGTTTGAATGGTCACAGGAACTCACCTGGGAGTCTTCGCGGAAATAGTCGAGTGCTTGGACCGCCCGGGTCGCTGGGGGTTCACAGGCCAAATCCGGTATAGCCCGCCGCCGGCGCCCGCAGCGATGCCGCACGCGCAGCGTTGTTGATGATGACGGTGCCGACCAGCATATCGTGCAGGAGCCGCCGGCGCGCGTTGAAAAAGCCGACCACGAGGATAAATGGCGTGAGCACGCTAACGCTGACCCAGTAGACGATCGCGTGCACGGCGCCGAGCACGAAGTAGGCCGGCGCGCCGTACCAGGTCCGCATTTCGATCTCCATGGCGCGCATGCCGAGGGTGGCGGAAGCCGGACTTCCGAGTGTTGCTCCATAGTAGAACAGCGCCCAGATGACTGAAGCCGGCGACAGCAGCCAGAACAGCGCCCAGCCGAGACCGAAAGTGACGAGACCGAGAACAAAGATGAACATCGATGCCGCGACGAGCGGCAGCGCAATAATGATCAGGTCGATGATGAAGGCGACCACGCGGCGGGCCAGCACGCCTTCGAACAATTCCGGCGTCGCGAGCGGATTGTAGGCGTGCGGCCGCGTTTCGGCGGGAATGCCGATGCCCCCTGGTCCAGAACCTGGTCCCGAATTTGAGGTAGGATCGATCATGAACAACTTAGCCTTACGATTCCGACATTGTCACTCTGACATTGTAACGCCGGCGGAAATCGGGAAAAAGGCCGCTCATGGTAATGCTGACTGACATCGAGGCTGCCCGGCGCACGATCGCCGGTCATGTACTGCACACGCCGATTTTGGCGGCACCGCCGCTTTCGGCGCTCACCGGCGCCGAGGTGTTTGTGAAGTACGAGAATTTGCAGGTCACGAATTCGTTCAAAGAGCGCGGGGCCTGCGTCAAGCTGGCGACGCTGTCGGCGGACGAGCGCCGCCGCGGGGTGATCGCCATGTCGGCCGGCAACCACGCCCAGGCGGTGGCCTATCACGCCCGTCGGCTCGGCATTCCGGCCACCATCGTCATGCCGGTGACCACCCCGTTCGTCAAAGTGAAAGCGACCGAGGCGCTCGGTGCTACGGTCGTCCTTGATGGCGAAACGATTACGGATGCCCAGGTGCGTGCAGAAACGATCGCGGCCGCGCGCGATCTTGTCTGGGTTCACCCTTATGACGATCCGCACATCATTGCCGGGCAAGGAACGATCGCGCTGGAAATGCTGGAGCAGGTGCCCGACCTTGATGTCCTGATCATTCCGATCGGCGGCGGTGGGCTTGTCGCCGGCTGCGCCATCGCCGCGCGGGCGAAGAAACCGTCGATCGAGATCGTCGGCGTGGAGTGCACGCTTTATCCATCGATGTGGAATGCGATCCACGAGGGCAGGCGCCCGTGCGGCGGCGCAACGCTGGCCGAAGGCATAGCGGTGGGCAATGTCGGCAAACTGACGCTGCCGGTCGTGCGCGAACTCGTCCGCGACATCATTTTGGTGGACGAAGCGCTCATCGAGCGCGCCGTCAACGCCTTTCTCACCCTGCAGAAGACCATGGCGGAAGGAGCCGGCGCCGCCGGGCTTGCCGCCATGCTCGCCGAACCGGAGCGGTTCCGCGGCCGCAAGGTCGGCCTCATCTTGTGCGGCGGCAATATCGATCCGCGCATCCTCGCGTCCATCATGGTGCGCGAATTGGAGCGCGCCGACCGCATTGTCTCGTTCCGCCTCACGATCCCTGATCGACCGGGAATTTTGGGCCAGATCGCGACCCGGCTCGGCCAATTCGGCGCCAACATTTTGAGCGTCGATCATCACCGGCTGTTCCTAGACGTTCCCGCCAAGGGCGCCAAGCTCGACGTCACCATGGAGACGCGCGACGCGGCCCACGCCGAAGAGATTTTTGCCGCGTTCGCGGCCGAGGGTTATCAGCCGGTGCACATGCCAAGCGGTACGGCGCTGAAGTGAGCGCGCCGGCAAGCCGCGATAGGGCGCTGATGCGCCGCGCCCGGCGTTCCACAGTCCACAACCGCGTGCTCATCGCGGACATCGAGATGCGTCCGGCCGGCAGCCTTCTCGCTCCTATTAGGTCGCTACTTGCTGCTCAAAGCCGCAGCGATGCAGGCTCGCCTGACCGCGCAGCTGCTGACCGATGCAGCGTCAAGGAGGCCACTACGGTGCTCGGCATCACCGAAGGCAGCGCGCGACAATATTTCAAACTATTTTTCAACAAAACCGTCTCTGCAGTTCGCTAGTGGAAAATATTTTGCAGAAAGTCGAGCGGCCCGGCACTCGTTTCGGACTGGGGTGCCACACCAGCGGCGTCGGGCCGCGGCCGCGGCATCGGGACGTTAATCTGCGCCATCTGCGTCATCGGTGCTTCGGCAATTACGTGCGGGCGACGTCGCGGAAGGGGAATCGGGCCGGATAGCGGCGGCGAGGCCGGCATCGCCTCCGGCGGTGCTTCACTCGCGGCAGCGGGTTGCTGCGCCGCCAGCGCCCCGGTGGTCGCTGGCGGTACATCGGGTGGGGCGGGTACAGTCAACATGCCGGTTGCTTTCGGGCCGGGCGGAGCCGCGAGCACGTCCGGCGCTTTCGAGCCTGATGAGGCGACCGGCGACGCGTCGCTCATTTTCGTTGCGCTGGCCGGAATGCTGACGCCGCCATCCGGCGACCGATCAGCGAGCAACGACCCCTTCGACGGAACGGATACGTCGCCGACGTCAATCGCCGCTGCCCTTGCTTCAAGCGTCGCCTGGGCGGGATCGGAAGGTTTGGCTTGTTCAGCCGCCGATTGGGAAGCCTTGCCGCTGTCCTGGTTGGTGTCGGCCGCTGGCTCGCTCGGCTCGGTTGCGGCGAGTTGATGGAAGGTCGGGATTCTTGGCGGCCCGACATAAGAGCGCACGAAAGCGGTGATGGTCCACAATACCACCGGCACCGCGGTGAGCACCGCCACCAGGATGATGATCCGGCGCAGCAGCGGCACGTAATAACGGAACTGGTCGTCGTCCTCACGCATGACATCCGCCTCGTTGTTTGCTCTCAGGCGGGGCGGTTGGCACTTAGTCGCGCATGATCTCCCGAAGCCGCAGTCACCCCCGATCAACTACGGGGCAGGCCTTTCGGGATCATTCGCTAAGCGCCGCCCTTCTTCAGTTTCTCCGCAATCCTGGCCGCGAAATAAGTCAGCACGCCGTCGGCGCCGGCGCGCTTGAAGGCGATCAGGCTTTCGGTCATCGCCTTGTCCCCGTCGAGCCAGCCGTTCCCCGCGGCGGCCATGATCATCGCATATTCGCCCGACACTTGATAGGCAAAGGTGGGCATACCGAAGGCGTCTTTGACCCGCTGCAGGATATCGAGATAGGGCAGGCCGGGCTTGACCATGACCATGTCGGCGCCTTCGGCGATGTCGAGTTCTACCTCGCGCAGGGCCTCGTCCGTATTCCCCGGGTCCATCTGATAGGTACGCTTGTCGCCGACCAGCGTGGCGCTCGAGCCGACGGCATCGCGGAACGGACCATAGAAGGCCGAGGCGTATTTGGCCGCATAGGCCATGATCTGGACTTCGCTGAACCCGGCGGCATCGAGGCCGGAGCGGATCGCGCCGACCCGACCATCCATCATGTCGGACGGGGCGATGATGTCGCAGCCGGCTTCGGCCTGAACAAGCGCTTGGCGGACCAACATCGCGACCGTCTCGTCGTTGAGGATGACGCCATCGCGCAGCAGGCCGTCATGGCCGTGGCTGGTGTAGGGATCGAGCGCCACGTCACAGAGCACGCCGACGTCCGGCACCTCCTGCTTGATGGCGCGAATCGCCCGGCAGACAAGGTTCTCCGCGTTGAGGGCTTCGGAGCCGGTTTCGTCGCGCTTATCCGGATCGGTGTAGGGGAAAAGTGCGAGGCAGGGGATGGTGAGCTTGGCCGCCCGCTCCGCCGCGCGGACGGCTTCATCGACCGAGAGGCGCTCGACGTCAGGCATGGAGGCGACCGGCGCCCGAACCCCTGTGCCATCGACCAGGAACAGCGGCCAGATCAGGTCGTCGGTGGTGAGTACATGCTCGCGCACCATACGCCGCGCCCATTCGGCGCGGCGGTTGCGGCGCGGACGGATCGTCAGCTCGAGACGTTGCTCGGTCGGGGCGTCCGCCGTGGCAGGGAAGGGGCGGCCGCGCTGCAGCGGGCGGCCGAATTTGATCGCCATGATGCACTCCTGATCGCGGCGCATCCTTTTACCCGTTCCGCGCCCGACCTGCCACTACGGATGCCGACGGATTGACTTCCGACCGCCGCAAATGTCAAAGGCCGCGGTAACATGCGCGACCAATTGCAGCGGCGACCGACGCGGCCGAGCGACATGCTCGAGCCGGTACATGCCGGCAAAGCCGTAAACGCCAGCGGTTCCTGGGCCGAATATCTCGTTCTGTTCCTGCGCATCATGGCGGTGGTGTCGCTCGGCAAGGGCCTCTACCACTGGGCGCAACTGTGCGGCATCGCCGCGCCGGCCGACGGCGGCTTCGAGTCGCACACCCTCGCCTGGCGGACGGCGACGGTGTTCTTCGCCGTCATCGATCTCGTCGCCGCAGTCGGGCTGTGGCTCGCCGCGCCCTGGGGCGCGGTGGTCTGGCTTACCTCCGTCGTTTCCATGGCGGTGGTGGAGGTATTCTTTCCGCAGGTCTATGGCGGCAGCATCTACATCGTGCTGGTCGAGGCGACGCTGCTCGGCCTCTATCTGTGGCTCGCGATTCTGGCCGCACGCGAGCGGCCGGCGTGAACGGCGAGGATGTGGACTGATGCCGCAGCTCAGCGCCATTGTGATCACCAAGGACGAGGCGGCGAATATTGGCGATTGCCTCGATAGCGTCGCCTTCTGCGACGAGTGCATCGTGGTCGATTGCGGCAGCACGGATGCGACCGTGGAGATCGCACGAGCAAAACACGCCCACGTCGAGTTTCACGAATGGTGCGGCTATGGCCCGCAAAAGAATTATGCGCTGTCGCTGGCTACCGGAACCTGGGTCCTTTCGATCGATGCCGACGAACGCGTCACCGCCGAGCTCGCTGCGGCGATCAAGGCGGCCATCGACAACGGCGGCGCGGATGCCTGGGAATTTCCGCGACTTTCCAACTTTTGCGGCCGCTGGATACGCCACTCGGGGTGGTATCCCGACTACGTGCTACGGCTGTTCCGCCGCGGCAAAGCCCGCTTCGACGATGCCATCGCACACGAGCGCGTGATCTGCGACGGCGTGGTGAAACGGCTTCGCCCGCCGCTCATTCATTACACTATGCCCAAGCTCGAGGACGCGTTGCTGCGCGTGGACCGTTATTCCACGGCAAAAGCGCAGACGATCGTCGCGTCGGGACGGAAAGTGTCGTTCCTGACCGGCATTGGCCGCGGATTGATTTCGTTTCTGCGCGCCTATGTGCTGCGCTTGGGCTTTCTCGACGGCGCCGAGGGATTTTTGCTCGCGGTCGTCACCGCCGAGACCAGCTATTATCCGTACATGAAGGCTTGGCTGGCGACGCGGCAGCGCAAGGACGCTATGCCCGGCCCGCCTGCGCCTTGAGGAGGTTAGTGCCGCCGCTACCGCTTTTATGCAAAACGCTCTCCGCCCGCTCGATCACCGCCTGCGCGGAAATCTCATGCATGCAGGCGTGCCCGTGGCGGCAGCGGGTGAGCTGCCGCAGATAACAGGGCGAGCAGGGGATCTTCGCCTGCAGGACCGCATCGGCGCGATGGTACGGGCCGATCCAGATCGGGTCGGTCGGGCCGAAAATGCTCACCACGGGACGGTCGACGGCGACGGCGAGATGCATCGGACCGGAATTGTTGGTCACACAGATGGTCGCGCGGCGGATCAGCGCCGCCAGCTCGCTCAGCGTCGTCTCGCCGGCGAGATTGATAACACCCGGCGCAAGTGTCGCGACCTCCGCGCAAACGGCGCGCTCGCGCGCCGCGCCGATCAGTGTCACGGCAAAGCCCTTGTGCAGGAAATGACGCGCCACCTCGGCGAAACCGTCGCTGCGCCACTGCTTGGTTTCCCAGATCGTGCCGGGCGCCAGCACCGCGAGTTTTTTGTTCGCGGCGCCGTAGTAATCCATCAGCGCCTCGATCCGGTTGGTCGCCTCGTGCGAGATTGGAAAGGAAAAATCGGCGGCGCCGTCGTCGAGACCAAGCATCGGGCCGACGCTCAGGTAGCGATCGACCGCATGCAGGTCGAGCGTGGGCACCGGAATGGGGTGAGTGTAGGCGAGCCAGCTGCCCTCGCGGGCGCCCTGCCAGGCGTGCTTGCGGGCTTCTTGCGGAAATGTACGCGGCGAGGCGTCCCATACCTGCGCGCGCGGCCGGTCAAATCCGATCCGCACCGGAGCGCCGGTGGCGAAAGCGAACGCGGCGCTGCGCAATTGACCCTGTAGATCGAGCACAAGGTCGTAATCGGCGGCACGCAGCTTTGCCGCCAGGCGCGCCGAATTGGCAAATGCCGCGAACCGCCAAGGTCGGCGCCAGTCCTCGCGGATGAATTCCAGCACGTTATCAATAGCGGGATGGCCCTGCAGCAGCTCGGCGATCGGCGACGACACCAGCCAATCCAGGCGCGCCTGCGGGTAGCGCCGCCGCAACTTCTGCGCGACCGGGATCGTGTGCAAGACGTCGCCGACGGCCGATAATTTGATCAGCAGAATTTTGCGGAAGTCCTGCTCGCGCAGATCGGTCGGAGGCGAGGTCAAGAATCTGTTCCCATCGTGCGACGCGCGACTGGCGCCGCCCGGCCGCGGAGTCGCACGTTTATCGGCAACGCCATTTTCAAGTCTTGCTTATTGTGGTGTTTGCGGCCGCAGAATAGCCCAGCCGACACGCACGACGCCATCGCCGTGGTGGTAGCGCAACTCGAACGGTATGCCAACCTCGGCGCCGGGCGCGACCGCGGCAAGGTTTTCCGGCAGCGCGCGCGGATCGCCCTCGGTCCACACCAGAACCGCGCCGCGCCGGCGCAGGTCGTCGAGATCGATCCAGGGTGCGCGGCGCGGCAGGCCGTCGATCAGCACGCGCGGTTGCGGGCGCGCGACCGAATAATGCGCGACATTGCCGCCATCCCACATCGAACCGATGATGTAAGCGGGCTTGTAACCAGTCGCTTGCGCGAACCGTTGCGTGATTGCAGCGGAGAGAAGATCGCCGGGAAAAAACGCGGCCCGGTAGCGATGATCGAAATCCGGCAGCACCGTATAGTCGGCAACAAAGACGGCGGCAAAGATCGCGAACACGGCGGTCCAGAGTGCAGCGATGGCGGCAAGCCGCATCCGATCCAGCGCGGCGGGGGCGAACAGTACGATCCAAAGACCTAGGAACAGCCACAGTGGAAATCCCCACATCGCATTGGTGCCGCGTCCGGTGACGAGCGAGAATGCGACCAGGGTGAGCGCCGGCCCGAACGCCAACAGTGTGACGATTCGGCGATCGAAGGCGTCGACACCAGCGAGCGCTGCCGGCTCCGCTGCCGGCCAGAACAAAGGTGTGGCGATCAGCAAGGATGGAATGAGAAAGAAAGCCTGTCCGCTCAAAAATTCGAGCGGATTGGTGAGATGATCGAGCCACCCTTGCGGCGGCGCGGCCCGCGCTTCGGCATACGCAAACGGCAAAAAATCGTTCTGCACCAGCCAGATCAGATGCGGGGCCATGACCGCAAGCGCGACGGCAGCCGCGATCCACGGGCCGGGCCCGGCTAATCGGCGGCGGGCCTCCGGGTCGAGCAGCAGAAACAGCGCCAGCGGCGCCGCCAGGATCACCACAAAATATTTGGCCCACAGGGCGAGACCGAGCGCCACCCCGAGCAACACCCAGTGGCGCCGCCGCCGGTGCCGCAGCCCGGCATAAAAGGCGAAGCCGGCGAGCGCCCACAGCGGCAGCTCCATCACGTTGTGATTGAGCTTGGTGGCGCTGGCGGTAAAATAATGCATGCCGTCGATGATCAGGATCGCGGCGAGCGCGCCGGTTGCGCCGACCAGCGGACGCGCGGTGTTCCACACCGCCACGAAAGCGATGATCACGAGGACCTGACAGAGCGCATAGAGCGCGTCATCGGTGCCGAAGGCCCGGTACGTGGCCTCGGCCAGCCACCACGGCAGCGGCGGCAGCTTGTCGTAGCCGAGCTGCCACTCGCGGCCGTAAGTCATGGCTTCGATCACGTCGAGCGGCAGATTGAAGTAAAGCAGCGACGGCAGCGCGGTCCAGACCAGCCCGTGGACCGCGAGGAAGCCGACGAAAGCCGCTTGCGGCCGGCGCTCCACCGCGTCGATCAATCGAGCCAAAGCCATTGCGTCGTCATCCGCCCTTCCGCGCGTCGCCTTAGCACGCGGCGGAAGCAGCGGCGAGAATTGGTCCCGGCGCGGGAGCTGGCGGCAAGGTGGCCCAGGGGTGGGGGGGCGGGCGATGCCGAAATGATGAAAACGAGCACAAGCCTTGCTATTCAGTTGTCCTATTGAGACCTTGCGAAGGCAGTCCGGCCGCCCGGGGGCTAGCGGGCCGCCGATACGGGTCGGATGACGCCAAAAGGGCAGAGGGCGGGCCATGAAGGACATTGTCGACAAGCTCGAAGAGCTCCGCGAGAGCGCCCGCGCCGGCGGCGGGGCGCGGCGGATCGAGGCCCAGCACAAGCGCGGCAAGCTCACCGCCCGCGAGCGCATCGAGCTCCTGATGGACAAGAACTCATTCGAGGAGTTCGACATGTTCGTCGAGCACCGTTCCAACGATTTCGGCATGGAGAAATCGAAGATCGCCGGCGATGGCGTGGTCACTGGCTGGGGCACCGTCAACGGCCGCAGCGTCTTTACCTTCGCTAAAGACTTCACCGTGTTCGGCGGTTCATTGTCCGAAACCCATGCGCAGAAGATCATCAAGATCCAGGACATGGCGATGCGCGCGCGGGCGCCGATCATCGGCCTGTTCGACGCCGGCGGCGCCCGCATCCAGGAGGGCGTGGCGGCCCTCGGCGGCTACGGCGAAGTGTTCAAGCGCAACGTCATCGCCTCCGGCGTCATTCCGCAGATTTCGGTGATCATGGGTCCGTGCGCCGGCGGCGACGTCTATTCGCCGGCGATGACCGATTTCATCTTCATGGTGCGCGACACGAGCTACATGTTCGTCACCGGCCCCGACGTGGTGAAGACCGTGACCAACGAGATCGTCACCGCGGAAGAGCTCGGCGGCGCTTCTGTGCACGCGAGCAAATCGTCGATCGCCGACGGCGCCTATGACAACGACGTGGAGTGCCTGTTGCAGATGCGGCGGCTCCTTGACTTCCTGCCGGCGAATTTCTCCGCAGGCGTGCCGGAATTGCCGTCGTTCGACGACATCGACCGCATCGAGCCTTCGCTCAACTCGCTGGTGCCGGATAATCCGAACAAGCCGTACGACATCAAGGAGCTGATCCTCAAAACCGTGGACGAGGGCGACTTCTTCGAGCTCTCGGAGACCTTCGCCCGCAACATCGTCATCGGCTTCGGCCGCATCGCCGGCCGGACCGTGGGCTTCGTCGCCAACCAGCCGATGGTGCTGGCCGGCGTGCTCGACTCTGACGCCAGCCGCAAGGCGGCGCGCTTCGTGCGCTTCTGCGACGCCTTTAATATTCCGATCGTGACCTTCGTCGACGTGCCCGGATTCCTCCCCGGCACCGCGCAGGAATATGGCGGGCTGATCAAGCACGGCGCGAAACTTCTGTTCGCCTATTCGCAGGCGACCGTGCCGCTGGTCACCGTGATCACGCGCAAGGCGTTTGGCGGCGCCTATGACGTGATGGCGTCAAAACACATCGGCGGCGACGTGAACTACGCCTGGCCGACGGCGCAGATCGCGGTGATGGGCGCCAAGGGCGCAGTCGAGATCATCTTCCGATCCGACATCGGCGACCCGGACAAGATCGCCGCGCGCACCCGCGAATACGAGGAACGCTTCCTCTCGCCGTTCATCGCCGCTGAGCGCGGCTATATCGACGACGTCATCATGCCGCACGCCACCCGCCCGCGCATCGCCCGCGCCCTCGCCATGCTGCGCGGCAAGACCGTGGAGATGCCGGGGCGCAAGCACGATAATCTGCCGGTGTGATGGATGCCCCGCGCTACGAAGCCGAATGTGAAATATTCGCTGATCCAAAGCGGGTTATTTCCTGAAATATTACCGCCTTGCTTCGATTTGCACGACTGCAAAAGGTCTTTCAGAGGCCTTACAAGTGTTTTGACTGATCGTAGATTTTATAAAAAGCGCAATGCAGAGCCAATTATTTACAATGGAACGAAGCACGATGGTAGCCGCAGATTCTACTCAACTCCACATCCTGTTCCCTACTACGATGTTTGCAATTTTATTGGTATATCACTTTCCGCACGTTATTGATTACGTATGCCTGCTAGTTGGCAAGCGTATCGCTATTGGTCAGAATATAGATCGCTTAGGCTGGACCGAAGTCGTAAATGCAGGCTTGAGTTGTCACCTGCCTTTAGGAAATCATCATGAGGCGTGTTGGTTATTCTGGCTCGCAATAGTTTGTAGCCTGCCGATTCAACAGCCCATATTAGAGCCGATCCAAGAAGATGTTGAGTTGGATGAGTCGGTTGTGATTCCTTGATGGGCGCCTTGATTCGCACAGGAGCGCCCGATGTGGAAGCCCGAACACCGGCAGGCTGCCGAGCGGCACGGCCTTCGTTACCCGAGTGACCTCAGCGACGCCGAATGGGCGCTGGTTGAACCGATGGTTCCACCGGCCAAGCACGGCGGCCGGCCGCGGGACGTGAATGTCCGCGAGGTGCTGAACGCGATCTGCTACGTGCTGTCGACTGGCTGCCAGTGGCAGGCCTTGTCGAAGGACCTGCCACCGAAGAGCACAGCGCACTATTACTTCATGCTGTGGGACTGGGACGGCACGCTGGCGCGCATCCACCACTCGCTCTACGTCGCGACCCGCGAGCAGGCCGGACGCGAAGCAAGCCCGACGGCGGCGATCATTGACAGTCAGAGCGCCAAGGCCGCTCAAAAAGGGGCTCTGCGCTCGACCCGCAGGGGTTCGATGCAGGCAAGAAGGTCACGGGACGCAAGCGCCACATCCTCGTCGATACGCTCGGCCTGCTGTTGAGCGTGATCGTTCACCCTGCCGACGTGCAGGATCGCGATGGCGCCCGCCAAGTGCTGCGGACGGCGCGTCGTCTGTTTCCCTTCATCGAATGCATCTTCGCGGATGCCGGATATCAGGGGCCGAAGATGGAGAAGGTCATTGCCGGCACCGGGTGCTGGACATTGCAGATCGTCAAGCGCCGCGATGCCCACCACTTCGTCGTCTTGCCCAAGCGATGGATCGTCGAGCGCACAATCGCATGGATCAGCCGCAACCGTCGTCTGGCGCGCGACTTCGAGCGCTATGCCAGGACCGTTGCCGCCTTTGTCCGCCTCGCCATGATCCGCATCATGCTCAGACGCTTGACCAGACCAACCCTTTGCTCATGAATCCCAACTTCTTGGATCGGCTCTTAGATGACATTCCCAAGCAGACCAATCTCCATTTGGTTGCCATGCTCGTCCAAGCGTTTCTCGATGGTAAGATAGAAAAGCGCCCCGGAGTGCGGTTTAAGAATAGGATAGATTCTGAAAATAGATCTTGGCTGGTTAATCTGGTTTCGCGTTGCGGAGGGTTTATTAAGGCGTCATTTGGGGGTGCTTACGCAGATGAGTTTGAACACCTTTCAAAGCGAAAACTGAAGCTGATCGATTTCGAAGTTCATATGAAACGAATGGCAAGGGCGAACGCCTACGCGATCAGCAACGTTAAATTCGGCTACGAGGATGACGATGATAACGACGAAAACGATAACAACGACGACGACAACGACGATTTTCTAGACTTCCTGGATGAAGAATAGGATGATTTCGGCGGATTGCTAATGAACTAATGGCATGAGTTGACGGGAGAGTAGGGTGGGGGCGAACGCATCGATAATGTCCGCTTCTGGGCACGGTTGGTTTTGCCACGTTGAACCCAACCTACAAAATGGCACATAGCTTTGGAGCTTGAAGTCGGTAACCTGAAGCCGCGCGCCGTCGAGTTCACGTCAAGTGAATTCTTGGTTACGCTTGCAGGCCGCAGATCGCAACGCCGATTGACTGGTATCCGCGGCTGCAGCGCGCGTCTGCGGCGCAACGCGCTAACTTTGAGATCATGCCGCTGGGTATTCACTGGCGCGACATCGACGAAGACTTAAGCATCGCCGGAATGCTGGAAGGGCGCCGCGCTGGATAAGCGTAGCTGTCCCTGCCGCATTGCATGGCCCCAATCTGCCCCGACGCTCGACCCGCGCATCGGCACGGGGTAGTTGTCCCGGCCTAAGTCGCGTCCACCAGCCGCCGGGGCCCAAAAACAATGCCACGAACGTTGGGAGATTTCGCCGTGTTCGCGGCGCCGGGCATGTTTGTGCTGTTGTGGTCGTCCGGCTTCGTCTTTGCGAAACTTGGCCTGGCCTATGCCGAGCCGCTGACGTTCCTGTCGATCCGCATGATCGCGGTGGTAGTGCTTCTCGGCGTCATCCTCGCCTTGACGCGGCCGAAATGGCCGAACTCCGCTGGAGTTGTGCACTCAGCCTTGACCGGGCTCATGGTGCATGGGCTTTATCTTGGCGGCGTGTTCGTTGCGATCGAGAACGGGGTCTCTGCCGGCCTCGCCGCGCTTGTCGTCAGCCTGCAGCCGGTCTTGACCTCGACCGTCGCCAACCGCTGGCTCGGCGAGCGCGTCGTGGCGCGGCAGTGGCTCGGCCTGGCGCTCGGCCTTCTCGGCGTTTATCTGGTGCTCTCCGAGAAGACGGGGTCTGGCGGCGCGACCGCGTTCGGCTGGCTTTCGGCGATCGTGGCGCTCCTCGGCATCACCGTCGGCACGCTCTATCAGAAGCGCTTCGGCGGCGGCATGGATTGGCGGCCGGCGCTGTGCATCCAGTACGCGGCCGCGGCGATCCTGTTTTCGCTCGGGGCGTTCATGTTCGAAACCCGCGTCGTGCACTGGACGCCGGTGTTTCTGCTCGCGGTCGGCTATCTGGTCGTTGTGCTTTCGTTCGGCGCGATCTGGCTGTTCTATTTTCTGATCCGCCGGGCGGCGGCGACGCGCGTGGTCAGCCTGTTCTATCTGACCCCGCCGATGACGGCGCTGATGGCGTGGGCGCTGTTCGGCGAGCGGCTGGCGCCTTTGGCGCTCGCCGGCATGGCGGTCTGCGTCGTCGGCGTCTTCCTGGTGAACTGGCGGCCAGCCACCTGACCTCCGTCTCCCCGTGTGCGGGGAGGGGGCCCGCCGCCCGGTTATTCGTCCGGCTGGCGCGTCGTCAGCGACCGCGATAGGGCGCCCAGCGCCGCTGCGTGCGTCATGATCAGCTCGAAATGCTTGCGCGCATGGTCGGTCGTCAGCTCGACGAACTCGGCCGGCGATTTCACGCTCGCCAGGAGCCGTGCATATTCCAGGGTGGCGTTCACATTGGCGGTCATCAGTTCGAACGCCTTGGCGCGATAGTCTTCGGCGGCATCGGCGAGGGTAGGGGCCGGCCGTTCCAGCACCGGCGCGCCGCTTGTTTGTTCGCGCCCTTGGCCGGCAACCTCGCCGGCAGGGTCGTGCGGTCCACTCGCGCTGGCCAGCCCGTTGGCGTAATCGAGCGCGGCGTTGATGTTGACCTTTACGTTCTCCAGCATCCGTGAGCGGTAATCCTTGGCCGATTTGGCGGCGGCCAGGGTGACTTCGTCCAGGTGCTGCAATGCCCGGTCGTGTTCCGGGGCCACACCATGGCGGTTCTGGCCCAGAGGCAAACGGGTCAGCGCGGGGTCCCGAGCGTGGTTGGTCGGTTGGTTGATCATGCCGTTCCTCCCTTGGCCGGCTTTTCCGCCGGCATCGGTACAGCACAACGAAGTATAGAACTAACAAATATAGCGGTGGAATCTCTTTTGATTCGAGTCAAGTGGTGGGATTCCGCTATGCACAGGCGGAATGTCTCAGGTTGGCGGCCTGCCCCGCAGACGCGTCCCTTTGTTGACACGGCGCGGCCGGCCTTGCTTTTGAATAAAATCGTACACGTCTAAATTGGCGATCATATTTGAATCGAAAGGCGCGATTGTGTTGTCCAAATATGCACAGACAAAGAGACGTAACGGAGGCACCGTATTTGCTGTCGACGCAACTGCGTGGAGAGGCCGGTCAAGTTTTCAAGGCTAATGCGTCGCCTCAGGACGCTTGGTGCGCGCCGACAGGAGACAAGTCATGCTTGATAAAGCCGGCTCGGATGCGGGCGCGCGTTCGTCAAAAGCCGCGCCTGCAAGCAATGCGTCGGCGCAGACGGATATTGTCGGCGCCGAGATCTTTATCGTCGACGACGATCCTTTGATCCGCGATCTCCTCAATATGGCGCTCAGCTCCGAAGGCTATCGGGTGACCTCGTTCGGCGATGGGGAGACGTTTTGCGCCGCCGCGCGATCGCGGGCGCCGCCGGCCTGCGTTGTTCTCGATGTTCTCATGCCCGGCTGTTCGGGGTCGAACGTTCTCAAAGAAATCGGCGCTCACAATTATGCCGCGCCCATCATTGCCATGTCGCGCAGGGGCGGCATTCCGACTGTGGTCGAGGCGATCAGGAACGGCGCCTTCGATTTCATCCAAAAGCCGTTCGCGGCCGGCGCCATCGTGGATCGAGTCCGCGACGTCATCGCCGCCTGGACGCGGCATCGCTTGGACGGCGCCGATGGCGAAATCCTCGCTGCGGAATTCCCCGGCCGTGAGACTTTGACGGTGCGCGAGGCTGAGGTTCTGGCCGAAATCATCGCGGCTGCATCCAACAAGGAAGCGGGGCAACATCTGAGAATTAGTCCACGGACTATTGAGGTCCATCGCGCCCATATCATGACCAAGCTGGGGGCCAAGAATACGGCCGATCTGGTTCGGATTGCATTGACCGATCGCCAGCATTGATCGCCAATGGCGCGATCACATTGCTGCGCGGAAGTGCGGGCTCACCTCCAGCCGCCGCCGCCATTTACATAGACTGTATCCGCCGTCATGAACGGGCAGGCGTCGGAGCAGAGGAACAGCACCAGTTCGCCGATCTCCTCCGGCTCGCCGAAGCGGCCCATCGGTATGTCGTCGAGGAAGCGCCTGATCAGTTCCGGCGACGACTGCGCGGCATCCTGGAACGGGGTTTTGATCGGTCCCGGCGAGATCGACAAAGCGCGAATGCCTTGTGTCGCGAACTCGCGCGCCACACCCATGGTCATGCTCACCACCGCGCCCTTGGCCGCGGCGTAGTGGATCGACGAGCCGGGGCCGCCGCGCCGATGCGCCATGCTCGCCATGTTGACAATGACGCCGTGCTTGTTGGCGAGCATGTGCGGCAGCACCGCCTGCATGGCGTAGAATGTGCCGTTGACGTTGAGCGCGAAGGTTTTGTCCATCAGCTCGTCGTCGATCTCAAGAAATTTGGCGCGGCGAATGGCGGCGCCGGCCGAGTTGAACAGGAACTGCACGTTGCCGAACGCCTCGATCGCGTTCCTGACCATGTCCTCCGCCTCGCCGCGCTTGGTGACATCGACCTTGAGGGCCAGCGCCTTGCCGCTCTTGCCGCTGACCGCGGCGGCGGTTTCACGGGCGCCGGCGTCGTTAATGTCGGCGCACACGACATTGGTGCGCTCGCGGGCAAAAATCAGCGCGGTGGCGCGGCCGATGCCGCTCGCGGCGCCGGTGATGATGACGGTCTTCCCGGCGAAATACTCCGGTGTCTTCGGCATGGCGGCTTTTGTCCCGTTTGCGAGGAGGCGAGTGTGCCCGTTCGCGGCCTCTGTCACAATCGGGTGTGGGAGATCTATACCCGGACCGCTTCCGGTGCACGCCGGCCGCCTCGCGCTCCGCAAACCAGGAGGTTAAGGTGCGCGTCTCGGCGCAGGGGAGGGAATTCGGCCATGCCGCACTATACTGCACTCGTCACCGTGCTCGCCGTACTGTTCTATTTTTACACCGGGCTGCGCGTGCCGCAGGCGCGGCGGAAATTTGGACTTAAGGCGCCAGTGATGATGACCGGCAACCTCGAGTTCGATCGCGTATTCCGCGTGCAAATGAACACGCTGGAATGGATGCCGATTTTTCTGCCGCTGCTTTGGCTGTTCGCCTATTACGTCAGCGACAAGGGCGCGGCGGCGCTCGGCGTCGTGTGGATCGCGGCCAGGGTCTGGTACATGGTCGGCTATACGCAGGCGGCCGAAAAGCGGGGCCTCGGCTTCGGCGTGCAGGCGGGCGTCTGTGTCGTGCTGCTGATCGGCGCGCTCTTTGGCATCATCAACAGTCTCGCGCATGGCGGATGAGGCGCGTGGCGTTGCTTCGCCCGCACCCAGGCATTTAACAGCAAGGACGAGCCCAATGTCTCCACGCACTCCGATCGACTATCGCGACGCCTCGCCGGAAGTCCGCGCCGTATTCGACGACATCAAGCGCGCGCGGCAGATCGAGGACGTGAACAATTTCTGGAAATATCTCGCGCATGACCCGGCGACGCTCAAGCGCACCTGGGAGAGCATCAAGGAGATCATGGCGCCCGGCGCGCTCGATGCGCTCACCAAGGAGATGATCTACGTCGCGGTCAGCGTCACCAATGGCTGCGGCTATTGCATCGCCAGCCACGGCACCGCGGCGCGCAAGGCCGGCATGAGCGAAGCGATGTTCGGCGAGCTCATGGCCGTCGTCGGCATGGCCAACGAGACCAATCGCCTGGCCAACGGCTATCGCGTGCCGATTGATCCGGCGTTCGAGAAGTGATCGCCGCTGGCATTGGCCCGCGGCGCGCTTGGCGTTGCCGCACTGCCTTTGCCGCCGGCCGCGGGCTTTGTGCTCTGCACCGCCGGCGGATTTGGCGGAGCAGCCGCGGTCTGTTGCGTGGTTTCGCGCCCGTTGAGCCCGTAAAACACAATGCCGAGAATGACAGCGATCGCGAGGGCCACGAGCGTGATGCCGCCGGCGCCCACCCAACCCGTCGACATCTGCAGCATCGGGTCCGGCTGATGGGCTTCTTGCGTCGGCAGGCCGGCCGCTCCGGGCCGCTCGCTTTCGGGCGAAGTGGACGGCCTTTGCTTCGGTCTGCGGATCATGTTTTCATCGGACATGATGGCCTCTCTGGATGGCCTCTCTGGGGATGCCTTTGTGATCGGCGCCCAAGGACAATGCCTGGACGGGAAGTCGGGTTCCGTCATCAGGATCCGGCGACAATCTCGAATACCGCGAAACGGGAGGCACACATGGCCCTGCGCCTGCAGCGTCAATTAAGACTTAGCGGCTGCACCTGCTGCGATCGGACGCTGACGATCGACGGATCGACGCTCAGCCGGCGCGGCTTGCTCGGCGGCGCGGCCGGCTTGGGCGCCTTGGCGCTCGGCGGCCTCGTCCCGTCCGGCGCCCGCGCTCAAGCATCCGCAAACATTCCGATCGTTGACGTGCACCATCATCTGGCGCCGCCGGCCTATATTGCCGATCTCACGCGCCGCAAGCTTGGCGAGCGGCCGACGCTGGAATGGACGCCGGAAAAATCGCTCGCCGACATGGACGCCGCCGGCGTCTCGACGGCGATGCTGTCGATCACGACTCCCGGCGTATGGTTCGCCGATGCCGCTGCCGCCGCTACGCTCGCGCGGGCCTGCAACGAATACGGCGCCAAGCTTGCCGCCGACGGCGCGCGGCGCTTCGGGCTGTTCGCGGTTCTGCCGCTGCCCGACGTCGATGCGAGCCTGCGCGAGATCGCCTATGCGCTCGACACACTCAAAGCCGACGGCATCGGGCTGTTCACGAGCTATGGCGACAAGTGGCTCGGCGATCCCACCTTTGCGCCGGTGCTGGACGAGCTCAATCGGCGCAAAGCGGTAGTCTTTACGCATCCGACCGCCGCAAATTGCTGCCGCAACCTCATCGCCGAAGTGCCGCCGCCGGTCATCGAGTACGGCACCGACACCACCCGTACGATCGCGAGCCTGTTGTTTACCGGCACCGCTTCGCGCTGCCCTGATATCAGATTCATCTTTTCGCATGCCGGCGGCACCATGCCGTTTTTGATCGAACGGTTTGTGCGGCTGCCGCTCACCAGGAAGGCGGCAGCCGCCAACACGCCCGAAGGTGTCACGACGCTGTTGCAGAGGTTTCATTACGACACCGCACAGGCCGCCAATCCCGCTTCGATGGCGGCGTTGACCAAAGTCGTGCCGACCTCGCAGATCTTGTTCGGAACCGATTTCCCGTTCCGCACCGCGCGCGATCACGTGAATGGATTAAAGGAGATTTTCGACGAAGCGGATTTGCGCAAGATCGGAAGCGCGAATGCGCGCACCTTGCTGCCTCGGCTGCAATCGACGTAATCGGAAATCCGTCGCAACAAAAAAAGCGGCCCCGGTCGGAACCGGGGCCGCTTCGCGCTCCGCGGGAGAGCGTGCGTTATTGAGGCTGGGTATTCGTCTGCGGCACGGGCGGCGGCGCCAGGCCTGGGTTCGCGGGATTGAGCGACCGCGGCGTCGTCGCGGGCGGCGCAACGGGCATCATACGGGTTGCCGCCGGCGGCGCGGTTTCGTTGGATGCGGTCTGGGTCGGCCCGTGCCCGAAGCTGAAGGCGAGCGCGACCAGGACGACCATAACCAAGGCGCCGGCGATCCAGCCCCAGCCTACGTTTCCGCCTTGCCCGGCCGGCTCGTACTCATATTGCGTGCCGGGCCGCAGCGGATCATCGTTGAAGTTCCGAAAGTCTGACATGACGAACCTCCGTTTCCGCGAGTGGTTCGCACGACAACCTGCCGCCGCCCGGCCGGTTCCTCGCCGCTCCTGCATAACGGGATAGCGGCCCTGCCGTGGCCGCATAACACTCCGAGTTTGTGCGTGGGCCGCCTGGAATTGCTTGAAGCACGCCGTCAGAGCGCGCCGTGTTGAACGGCGCGGGGAACCGGCTATTGTGCGGGCATCCTGCCTAATGCGCTCGTAGCTCAGCTGGATAGAGCATCAGACTTCGAATTTGAGGGTCGGGAGTTCGAATCTCTCCGAGCGCGCCAGATACGCAAACGCCGCCGGGCGGCCCGCCTATGCGGCAGTCCATTCAACATAAAGCAACGCGGTCATTTGGGGGTCACGGCGACCGTGGACGTACTGCCCGTGACGTTGATGTTCTGCGTACCGGGTACCTGATCCGACCCCGGCTTATTGGAATCGAGGCACATGATCGGCGTGCAGCTCAGGGTCTGGCCCCTGCCGCCGTTGTAGACCAGGACCACATTTGCGGGATACGGGTAATTCTCCAGGGGGGCCGGCAGTGAAGTGCTGGCCACGGCGATATCGAGCGCGGCGATCTGCCGACCGTCCGCCGCGAAGAAATACACGTTGGTTTGACCGAGCGCCGCTCCGATGATGTAAACTCGGCGCTTTGATTGCACGATGACAATCGCGATGCCTTTGTCTGCCACCACGACATCCTTGACGTCCGTCGGCAAATCGATCGCTATCGACTTACTCACCCCCAGCGCCAAGAAGCGGGCGGTCGCATCGCTGCCGATCACTTGCAGACCCGGAGGTTGCGGCTCGGCCGCTAGCGTGCGGTCGGCGGTGACGAACCCGACCGAGGCAATTGCCGCCGCGAGCGACGCCGTAGTCAACAGTGTGCTGCGCGCCATTTCGGGCTCCAGTCGCTCAATCGTGGTAAATGGAACGTCAAAATTGAGTCTTAGGGTCAGTCTCTTACACGAATCCTAACAAGGCCATCCGGTCAAATACTTAGTGGCCCGACAATGCCGGGCGATGGCCGCTGGATAGCGCGAAAGTCTCTTCAGCCAGGCAAGGCTCGATACCTGCGCAGCTCAATGCAGGTGCGCGAGGCTTTGCAGGTGTGCCTCGAGATAGCTCGCGGCCATGCCCGGCATCGCGAGGCTGTCATGATGACCGGGCTCGATCGCCGCATCGGCGTGCGCGTCGGTCGGGATCATCGACCACAAATGCATCGATTTGACGCTGACAAAGCTGTGGAATTCGATCGTATCTTGCTGCGTATTGCTGTGGCCGATCGTGTCGGCGCCGACGCCGGGCGCGAACACGAAGTGGTCGTTGCCGGGCCCGCCGATCGAGACCGAGATGGTATTGCTGGCCGTCATCGCCCCCGCGGGCGATCCGATTACGGAATTCGTCGGTGGCGGATCGAATATCTCGAGGTCGCCGCCGTTCTGCACGAATTTGAAGTCACTGGTGGTATTGTTGTCCGTGTAATCTCCGACAAAATACAGAGTGTCGGTCAATGAGGCGTTCGACTGGTCGTAAACCGTCAGCGTGGTAAGGCCCGTGCCCGAGCTGTAACTTGCCGTGTCCCCCAAGGACGCCGGATCGAAATTCGACAGTACGATCTCGTTCGAAGCGGCCGCATTGGCTGCGGTTCCGGCAAATCCGGCGATTTGTCCGTGGAAGTTCGAAGGCTCCCCGAGGATAAGCGCGCCGGTCGCGCCGCTAAACGCCACCGTCTCGGCGCTGGGGACGGAACCGCCAAAAACCAGAGTCCCGCCGTCAGCGATCGTAAACGTACCCGTGCCCGCGATGGTGACATCGCCGCCGATTATCAACGTGCCGGCGACCAGTACTGCGCCGACGACCGAGTGGTTCGACAGCGTCAGCTGGGTATTTTCGAGCCTCGCCGCGTTGCCGGCATCGATGTTGATCTGCGCGTGGACGCCGGTTTCAGTGATGGAGCCGCCCGAGACCATGGTGTCGTCGAGCGTCACCTTCACGTCGTCGATTTGCAGGCTGTCAAACCTGCCTTCATTGGTCAGGTTCGCAGACTGGATGGTGCTGGCGGCGGTGACAAAGGTGAGCGTGCCTGAGTTGTCGATCGTCAGCGTGCCGTTGTCGCCGGTGAGCGCAACGTCGCTTGCCGTTACGTTGTCCAGCGCCAGCGTCGCGCCGCTCCCGGAGCCGGTGAAAGACGTGCCGGTAACTGTGTCGTTATTGAGCGTCAGCGTTTGATGGGCGTCGATCGTCACCCCGCCGTTGTCGAGATTGGCGTCGCTGATTTGGCTGCTGCCGGAAACCTCTATGGTGGCGCCGAGGACGCCGCTGCCATCGTTGATGGTGCCGCCGTCGACGGTGACGCTGCTGAGCGTCAATGCGTCGCTGAAGTCGATCTTGATCGTCCCGTGGTTGGTGAAGGTGGCGCCGGCCACGTCAACGTCGTCCAAGACGAGTGTGCTGCCGCCCGTCACGGTCACTTGGCCGCCGTCGAGGCTGGCGCCACCGTTGATCGTGCTTGAACCGATGACGTCAATCGTGCCGGTGTTGACGACGACGCCATCGATCATCGTGGTGTCGGTAAGAGTGAGCGTGCCGCCGACGCCGATCGTGCCGCTGTTGCCGAGCGTCGTCCCATCGAGAGTCGCATTGTTCAGCAGCAATATTTGCGCGCTCTCCACCGTTACGGCCCCGCCGCTCAGAACTGCGTTGCCAAACAGCGCGCTTGACCCGGTGACATCGATCGTGCCGCCGTTGGTGATGGCGCCACCGATGATCACGGTGCGCATAAGCGTCAGCGTCGTATCCGGATCAATCTGCAGCGTTGCTGCGGTATTGATCGCCACATCGCTGGTCAGCACCGCAGACCCGGCAACCTCGATCATCCCAAAATTGATGATGGCGCTGCCGGCGGCGCCGGTGATGCCGGCGTCCGTCAGCAGCAGCTTGCCGCCAACACCAGCTCCCATGAACCCGAAATTATCAATGACATCGTAGATCTGCAGCGTGCCGCCGCCGACCGCTATCATCGTACCGGAATTGCTGACCGGGTTTCCGGTGTTGACAATGAGCGTGCCGCCCGCCGCCGCGATGATCCCATCGGCGCCATTGGTCAATGTAAGCGCGCCGTCGCCTTGCCCGATCGTGCCGCTGCCGACGATCGTGTTGTCGGCGTTGGCAAGGTCGGCGCCAGTACCGGGGACGGCGACGATCAAAATCTCCGCTGTCGGTCCCGCCATCAAGACTCGGCCGCCGCCCTCCATGAACACTGTGCCGTCGATGGCCAGCGTCGGATCGACGCCCGTCGAGTTGAGCTGGATCGTGCCCGAATTATCGATGCTGCTTGAGACCGTCAGGTAACCGCCGCCGACGATGTTGAGGATGGCGGCTGACCCGATTGTCAGGCCGGCGATGATTGCCGGCGTGTCGAGTGTGACCTTGACTGGCGCATTGATGTCGACGGCGTCCTGCGGTGCCGGCGGCACGAAGGTATTCCAATTCGCTCCCGCTTCCCAGGCGCCGCTCGTGGGGGAGATCCAATCCACCGTGATCGCAGACGAGATCTCGCCGGGCGCTGACGATGTGCTGGCGTCAATCGTCACCGCCGCGGAATTGGTCGCGCCGGAGGGCGCCGGGATATTGGTGGTGAGCGGCGCCGGGTCGCCTTCGTGGAGAGGATCCTCCGGCTTATTTAGCTCGAACAGCGGCGCCCCGCTGCCGGGAACGACGGGGCTCGCCGGCGGAGTTAGATTCGGATCGGTACTGAGAATGAGGGTTTGGAACACCTGCTGAATGATCCGCTGCTCGAAGCCGAGCTGCGAGTTCGTCATCAGCTCTGTGGTCACCAGCGGCGGCAGGCCCGGGCCTTGCGGGGTGACGAAAGTCAGGTATCCCGTTTCCGATATGGTAGCGAACACACCGCCGTTGCGATCTATGAGGTCGTACCGACCGTGCCTGTTGGTGCCGTAATCATCCGCCACCGCGAACGAATACGTCACGTGGCCAAGATTGGAGTTGATGGCAGCGACTTCTTGCACCAATCCGGTGGTGCCGCGGATGCCCAAGGTCGCCACCGGCGTCTCGATTTTCATGTGGCCGGTATGGGCGACATTGCCGGCGATAAAGGCGAATGTGCCCTCGACCAGGCTGAACAGCGCGCCATTCGATCCCCCGTTCGGGTCGAACGAATATTCGTTCAGCACCATGCGCGTATTGGCGACGAGGTTGAGCGCAGTCCCGTCGGGAAAGCTGATGCCGACGGAGGAATTGCTGCCGGTCTGGATCACATCGCTTTGGTAGACGGCGTCGCCGACATTCAGGGCGACAGCGGTGCCATTGCGCATCACCACGACGTGGCCGACGACCTTTTCGATCTTGCCGATGGAATTGGCCGGGGCCGTAGGTAGCGCCTGGGCATATTCTCCGGGAGCCGGTGAGCCAGCCAACAATTCGACTAGCTCGCCGGAAAGGCTGGCGCCGTTCGGGGCGACCAGCGCTGGGTGTTTTTCGTCGGCGAAATAGTTGGGGACGATGTGACGGCGGCCATCGTGGCCGGTCAGGACGAGGTCCGGACCATGACGCCGAAAATCGCCGGTAAACAACAATCCGGCATCAGGAATATTGACGAAATCCGTGCGCCCCGTCTCCGCCTGAATTACGGAGCCCGCACGTCCATCACTTCCGTCCGTCGCGGACGCGTGAGCCATTCAGCCTCAAACACGCTCGCAACGAGCGTGAGTCGTCAGCCTACTCCCCTGACGGCTGGCACGTCGATGGTATTAAGATATGTGAAAATCGAATAAGTCAAGCGACCTTGCGAAGGCGAAAACCGATGACTTCTGCAAGGGCTGAAGATGACTTCGCAATGACGAGGTTCAGGTTCGAGAATCACTCCTGTCTGGTCGTTTGGCGTGATGCCGTTCTTTTTTACGCGCCCGGGGGGCGCAGGAAAAGCTAACCATGCAGCGGCAGGACGCGTTGCCCCGACGCTCGACTCGCAGTGTCACGAACCTTGGCGGCGAGGCTTATTTGCCCGGCGGTCTCATCCTTCAAGCAATTCGGACGCGGTTTGCACGGTGCTCTCACTCGAGCCATGGGTCGCGACCGGCGTGGACGCCGGCATTTGCAGCACCGTGGCGCACTGGCCGACGGTCAGGCGCGTCACCAGCACGACCTGACCATCCGGAAATTCCAGCGCGTCATGGTGGACGTTCGGGTCCTCCATATTGATCTGCCGGAAACGCGCCACCTTGTGATTCACCCGAGCCTTACCGAACAGGCTGAAGGCGCGGTCGTATTGAACCTCGCTTTCGAAGGCGAGCTCGGTGCCAGGAAGCAGGCACACCGCAACGTTGGGTTCTCCGGTCGCGGCAAAGCCGCGGCTGATTGATTTGGCAAAATCTGTCGCGATCAGCGTGTCCCCGACCTTGGCCGGCCGCGACGCCACGAGATGCAAACTGTAGTCGCACATGGAAGCACTCCTCTCCAGCTAATTTTCGGAGAATTCTCCGGACAACCACATGGCTGTTCCTTCAACGGAACACCGGGCCTGGTCGAATGTTCCTCCCGAGCGGGTGCGGAGATGAATTGTTTCCCAATGGAGAAGCAACAATGTGAACGAAGCCGCCGTACTCCGCGGAATGGACAAGTGAATCGTTTGCTGCTGCCCGACGTTCAGAAGCGCGAACTTAAGGACTTCACGGCTTCGGCATTTCCAGCCAACAAAACGTGACCGGCAATTTGTTGCACCGCGGGAACAGGTCGAGAGGTCGATCGTTTTTGCCGGCGGAACGTCACCGAATTGCAGCTGACGCGCGTTTGGGCGCGAGCATCATCAAAGGAGAAAGCCATGCCGAAACAAGCAATCTCACTGCGCGGTATGGCCGTCGCAGCGATCACCGCTGTCGTACTTTCGTTGCCGATGATATCGGTCGCGCAGGCCCAACAGCGCAGCGCGCGAACGCCTGCCGCGAGAACGCTGCTGAAGCACCGAGATTTCCGCGCCCCGCCCGTGCAGCTTTACATGTACGATCCAATCGACATGGACGTGACACCGGATGGTTACGACCCCTGGACGCCGCGGTTCGAGCGGCCGTGGCCCGGCGGGCCCGGGTATTACGGCAGCAACGGCGGGTGAGAGCCGTCAGACCGGCGAAGCAAAAAAGCTTTGGATCGAGACGCGTTTTTTTGTCGCGGGTGCAGGTCAGTACTTCAGCGTTCGTCGTCTCAAGCGAGCGAAATGGCTGGCGGAGGGCGCCAATCGTAGATCCAATCGTAGTGCCGGAGCAGGAGCTTGCCGCCCATCAACCGCATCGCCGTATCGCGGAGCCGGCCGCTGACGCCGGCGAGGTGATAGCGGGCGTCGTTACGCGCCGCCAATCGCTGCACCTTCCGCGTGCGGGCGCGCCGCAGCGCGCAATAAGTTTGCAGCGCCGCCGGCGCATCGTCCGGAGTTTTTGCGAGGCATTGCGCCGCCACCGCGGCATCCTCGATTGCCATGGCGGCCCCTTGGGCCAAAAATGGCAGCATCGGATGCGCCGCGTCGCCGAGGAGCGCCACGGGTCCCTTTGACCAGCGCCGCAGCGGACGACGGTCATGGAGGGCCCACTTCAGCCACGCCTCGGGCAAACCAACCAGCGCGCGCGCTGCGGGCGCCCAAGCCTCGGCAGCAAGCCGGGGGATGACGTCGGCACGGCTTGCGGGCTCGCTCCAGCCGGGTGCGTTCCAACTGTCCGCCGTGACGACGACAATGTTGATGATGCGGCCTGACTTGACTGGATAGTGCACCAGGTGGGCATTGCGCCCGAGCCAGAGGTGGATCAACGGTTCGCGAAATTCAGGCGCCACCTCGCGCGCGGGAACGAGACCGCGCCAGGCGATCCGCCCGGCAAAGCGCGGCGGCTCGCGGTCGCCGAAGCGTTGGCGCATGACTGACCAGAGGCCGTCGGCCGCGAGCAACGCAACGCCGCGTTGCTCTGTCAGGCCTGCGTTGCCGCGCGCCGACACGGTGACGCCGTTCCGATAGCTGACGCAGTCTTCCACCCGCATGCCGAGCCTGACGGTAATGTCGAGTTGCTCGGAAGCCGCGGACAGCAGCGCCGCCTGCAGATCACCGCGATGGATCACCCAATAGGGTGCGCCGTAGCGCTGCTCCGCAATCTCTCCGAGCGGCATACGCACGATTTCATGGCCGCTCGCAGCGTTGAGCACGCGCAATGCCGCGGGCGCGATGGCAAGCGGGCGCAGCCGGCTCTCCAGCCCGAGATCGATCAATGTCCGCGCGGCGTTGGGCGAGAGCTGAATGCCGGCGCCGGTTTCATCGAGCCGTTCGGCCTGCTCCAGCACGACGACGCGAAATCCGTTACGGGCGAAGGCAAGCGCTGCAGTCAGCCCGCCGATGCCGGCTCCGGCGACGATGACGCTGCGCGCGGATGTCAGGGCAGGCGCTCCCCCCCCCCGACCGCTCAGGCGTGGACGTCGTGCAACGCGCATTCCGCTGGCCGCGCGGCATTCGGCGCCAGTGTCGGGTTGTAGCGATAGAGCGTCGAGCAATAGGGGCAGACGTACTCGGTGTCCTCGCCCATGTCGCAGAAAACATGTGGATGATCGAACGGTGGCATGGCGCCTACGCACATGAATTCCTTGGCGCCGATCTCGATCACCGAAACGCCGACGTCGTTGTGAAAATGAGGGACGATTGCTTCCGCCATGTTCTGTCCACCTTGCCGGGCGGCATCATAGCCGCGTGACGCGGGCATTTCCAGCAATCCGTTTCAAAAAAGCCACGAATCACTGACAGCAAAGGAATTGGACAGAATAGGATTCTAGGCATGCGCAACCGAGCCGCGCGGCGGTTTCGTTCCCCGGCGCTTGCGCTCAGCTCGGCGGTAATCTTCGGATTTGCCGCCGTGGTGCTTGTTCGCGGCGCCTCCAAGGAAGCGCTGGTGGCCGATGACCCTGTGGCGCTTTACGATCGAGAGGTCGATCGCGTGCTGGACAAGGCTGCAGTCGAGCGCGAGATTGGCGAGGAGCTTGCCGCCGGAGATATCGATATAGCGCAAAGCCTGCTCGACGTAGCGGGCGAGCGCGGGGTTACCGTCGATGTGCGCGTCGCCAACAAGGTGAAAGAAGCACGGGCCAATGCGGCGTCGGTGACGCAGACGGCCGGCCGATTTGCGCACGGCGTGTGGACCGGCGAGCCCACGGATACTGCCAGCTTAGCAGGCGTTTTCGTGAGCGATTTGTTTGTATTTGGCGACGTGCGCGATCTTGCGCGCGAAGGGACACGCTACGCGACCGGCCGGGCAGCCGACTTTTTGGTTCTTGGTCTGGCAGGTGCCGGAATCGCCATGACGGCTGCAACGTATAGTTCTCTTGGCGTCGGCATGCCTGGGCGGATTGGGTTTTCGATCGTCAAAGCAGCGCGGCGCATGGGCCGTCTTAACCCGCGCTTGGTCCTGGGCTTGACCCGCGATGCGGTGAAAGTTGAAAAAGCCGGCGGGTTTGTCGAACTCGCGAGTGACGTCGGCCGAATCGAAAGCAAAGCTGGCACTCAGGCAGCGCTCGACACTCTCCGGATCGCAGAGGAGCCACAGGATGTTTCCCGGGTTGCGCGGCTCGCTGTCGCCAAAGGTGGTAAGACGCGCGCTATTCTTAAACTTGCGGGCCCCACTAGCGCGTTGGTAGCGACTAGCGCGCTGAACTTCGCAATTTGGGTGTTCTGGGCGGCGCTGGCGCTGTTCGGTTTTGTTTGCTCCTGCAAAGCGACGGTCGAGCGTGCGACGCTGCGCCATCTTCAGCGGCGCAAGCTGCGCCGCGCGCAAGCCAAGTTCCGCACCTTGGCGCTGCCGTCAGCCGCTTAATCGCACTGGATACGAGATAAAACCGCGGAAGCGCGCGCGGCCGCCCCGCACCGGGACGCCCGCTTGTTCGATACGGGCGAACCGCCGCAACAATTTGCCGATGGCCACTTGGGCTTCCATGCGGGCCAGCGACATTCCGGCACAGGCATGAATGCCGGTCGCGAAGGCTAGATGCCGGTTCGGCTGTCGGCGGATATTGAGCCGGTCGGGATCGGCGAATTGGTCCGGGTCGCGATTGGCGGCGCCGATGCCGATATGCACATAGGTTCCGGCAGTGATGCCTATGCCGCCCAGCACGGTGTCGGTGACGGCTCGGCGATTCCCCAGCTGGTTCGAGCTTTCCATCCGCAAAAATTCCTCGACCGCGGTTTCAAGCGCTTCGGGGTGGTCGCGCAGGTCGCGCATCGCGTCAGGATGGCGAATAAGAAGATCGACCGCATTGCCGATCAGGTTGGTCGTCGTCTCGTGACCGGCGTTGAGCAGGAAAATGCAATTGTGGATCAATTCCAGCTTCGAGAGCCGCTCATCGTCGCGGCCTTGCGCGGCATAGTCGCTCGCCTCGATAAGCTTGGACAGGATTTCCGCCGGATCGTGATGGCTCGTTTGCAAACGCCGAGAAAAGATGTCGTTCAAATAATCCTTGAAGTCCGCCACCGCGCTGACGCCGGTGTCGAATTGTTGCCGGCTCAACAGCGGCTCCAGCGCGCCGAGAATGGCGAGCGACCATCCGCGTAAGGGGCCGCGCTCGTCCGGCGGAATGCCGAGCATGTCGCCGATCAGCTGCACCGGAATCGCTGCGGCAAAATCCGTGATCAGGTCGATCTCGGCTGTTTCCGCCGCCGTCTCCAGCAGGCGATCGACGAGAGTCTCGATGCGCGGCTGCAATGTCCGCAAGGCTCGCGGTGTGAAGGCGGGCGCCAGCAGCTTTCGAACCCGGGTGTGATACGGCGGATCGTTGAAAACCAGGCTGGTCGTGTGATGCTCATAGAGGAGGCTGTCGGCGAAATTCGGCCGAAAATCGACTTTCTTGTCCGAACTCCAGGTCCCGGTGTCGCGGTAGACGGCCAGGCAATCGTCATAGCGCGTCAAGAAATATGATCCGTCCGGCAGTCGATGGACCGGATCAAATTGGCGCAGCGTCCGGTAGGTCGGATAAGGATTTTCCAGAAATTCCGCCGACAGCCGCCTTAAGTCGAAGTCGGCCACGACTGTCGGCGGGTGCGGGGCCGCAGCCATCGCACCCGTTCCGATATGTGACGGCTTAGTCACGATCGGCGCGCGCAACGCCGTTGATCGCAGCGATCACTGCTTGACCAATGAACAGACCGGGTTGGGCGGCCCGAACGCCTGCTCGCCGGGGATATGCGTGAGAATTTTGTAGTAATCCCACGGGTATTTGGACTCTTCGGGTGTCTTCACCTGCACCAGGATGAGATCGTGTACCATCAAGTTATCCGAACGCAGGTGGCCGTTGCGGGCGAAGAAGTCCTCGACCGGGTTTTCCCGCATTTTCGCCGCGACCTTGAGCGGATCGTCGGTGCCGGCGGCCTTGATGGCGTTGAGATAGCTCATGATCGAGGAATAGACCCCCGCCTGCCACATCGTCGGCATCCGGTTGATCTTGGCAAAGAAGCGCTTCGACCAGGCGCGGGTTTGTTCGTCCATGTCCCAGTAGAATGAGGTGGTCAGGAGTAGTCCTTGCGCGGCCTTCAGGCCCAACGCATTGACGTCGGTGATCAGCACCAACAGCCCGGCCATCTGCTGACCGCCTTGGAAGATGCCGAATTCGCCACCGAGCTTGATCGCATTGACATTGTCGGGCGGGCCGCTGGCGATGCCGATGATCTTTGCTTTCGAAGCCTGCGCCTGCAGGATGAAGGACGACAGGTCCGGCGTCGCAAACGGGTGCGAAACCGAGCCGAGCACCTTGCCGCCGTTCTGGGTGATGACTTGCGAAGCGTCGCGCTCCAGCGCGTGCCCAAATGCGTAATCGGCGGTGAGAAAGAACCAGGTGCTGCCGCCGCGCTTGGTCACTTCCTGCGCCGTGCCGACGGCGAGCGCGTGGGTGTCGAACACCCATTGCATCGCGTAGGGCGAGCAGAACTTGCCGTGAAAATCAGCCGTGCCGGTCGAATGGGTGATGAAAAGCTTCTTGCGTTCGTTGGCGACGTTCAGCACCGCCAGGCCCACGGCCGACACCGGCACGTCGACGATCAGGTCGACCTGATCGCGATCGTACCATTGCCGGGCGATGCCGACGGCGATGTCGGGCTTGATCTGATGGTCGGCCGAAATCACCTGGATCGGTTTGCCGAGCACCGTGCCGCCGAAATCCTCGACCGCCATTTGCGCGGCGGCCACCGAACCAGGACCGGTCGCGGTCGCGGCCGGGCCCGACAAGTCGGTCAACACGCCGATCTTCACCACGTCGTCGGAAACTTGCGCGCTGGCGAGGCCGCTTGGAAGCGCCAGCAGCGCGGCGAGAAATACGAGCCCCATGCGTTGCATCATGTCGTGGCCTCCGGCGTCCAGCGCGAGTTGAGTTGGCCTTAAAGCGCGGTCTGCGACTTGTGCGGCACGGAAGCGGTTGCCGCTTCCGTGCCGGTCATTTTCGGCGAGCCGGTCGGCTCAGAGGCTGGCGTTCCAAGAAACAGGCACGAAGGCGTATCCTGTCCCAGCCTTCGCCACGTGACCCACTCCGGGGAAGCCGATATGGGTGCCGGCGATCATCAGTCGATCGGTGGCCGCCATATCCATCACCTTCTTGCGGGTAGCGATCGCTTTCGGCGGCTCAAGGTCGTACGCGATTGATCGCTCCGGTTCGGGGAATTGCAGTGCCGTGCTGTGGGCGATGTCGGTCCAGATCAGCAGTTGGCCACCGCCGCTGGGGGCGATACGCACCATGGTGTGGCCGACGGTGTGACCCGGCGCCGTGACTGCGACAACGCCTGGGACAAGCTCGGCACCATCCTTGAAGGTTTGCACCCGCTTCGCGACCACATATGGCTTAAAGGCTGCGCGCCCGCCCTCGAACAGTTCTTTGAAGAACGGCTTTCCGTCGGGAATCTTCATATCGCCTTCCAGCCACCATGCGAGCTCTTCGCCGTTGACGTGAACGGTCGCGTTCGGGAACGCGATCTGCTTGTCGGTCGTGAGCAATCCCAAGCAATGGTCCGGATGGATGTGGGTGATGACGACGGCGTCGATATCGGCCGGATTGACGCCGGCGGCAGCGAGCGTCTTCGGCAGATGGCCGGCCAACGGACCGATGGCGTTGGAATAGCCGGTGTCCACCAGTACGAGCTTGTCTCCGGTATTGATCAGCCACTCGTTGAAGGTGGTCGGCGCCATGTCTTTCGAACCGACAAAGGCGTTCTCCAGCAGTTTTGCCGCGCCTTCGGCGTCGCCCGAGAAGTATTTCGTCGGCAGCGCGCCAGAACCGTCGTTCAATATGGTGACTTCATAGGTACCGACCTTCATGCGGTAGATACCGGGCGCTTGCGCTCCGGCGGGCGCTTCCTTCGCCGCGGCCGGCAAAGCCGGAAGCAGTGCGGCGCCGGCAGTGGCAAGCCCGAACGAACGTCGCGTGATTTCCATAGGAGTCCTCCCTGATGAATAATTAAGACATGCACGTCGGGGTTTATGACAACCTCTTGCATCGCACGTTATTTGCTGGGCGTTATTTTTTTTGGGACGCTACGCAACCTTGGCTAAGTGGTCAAGGCGCGCTCGGCCGCGCAGCAGTCATTGGCGTGCATCGGCGGGCCGATCGGGTATGGTCGCGCCCATGCCGTGGTTCGTGCACGATGACGTGGAGATTGCGTTCTTCGACGAGGGCGAGGGCGAGCCGATCGTACTGGTGCATGGCTTCGCCTCCAACAAGGAGGTGAACTGGGGCTTCCCGGGCTGGGTGACGACGCTGACGCGGGCAGGGCGCCGCGTGATTGCACTCGACAATCGCGGTCATGGCCAATCCACCAAGCTCTATGATCCGGCCGCTTATCACAGCGCCATGATGGCCGAGGATCTCCGTGCACTGCTCGACCATCTCGGGCTGCATCGCGCCGACATCATGGGCTACTCGATGGGAGCGCGGAACACGGCGTTCCTGGCGTTGGCGCATCCCGAACGCGTGCGCTCGGTGGTGTTTGGCGGCCTCGGCTGTCATCTCGTCGAGGGCGGCGGACTGTCCGAGACGATCGCGCAAGCGCTCGAAGCGCCATCGCTTGCCGAGGTATCCGATCCGACCGGCCGCACCTTCCGTGCGTTCGCCGAGCAGACCCGTTCCGACCTGCGAGCGCTGGCCGCATGCATACGCGGTTCGCGGCAAACGCTGACCCGTGCCGAAGTCGGCTGCATCGCGACGCCCGTTTTGGTTGCAGTTGGCAGCAAGGACGAGATCGCCGGCTCCCCGGAACAGCTCGCCGCGCTTATTCCCGGCGCGCGGGTGCTCGTCATTCCGGGCCGGGACCATCAGCGCTCGGTTGGCGACCGGGTCTTCAAGGCGGGGGTTCTGGATTTCCTGGCACAACGGCCTTGAGCCCGCCTGGTATCGGGCCATTGGATCCTCTTCCTCGGCCAAAGGCTGTATCCATCGGCCATTGGCGGCAAATTTGGGGGCTCTGGTTTCTATGCTGCGCCGCCCCAATATGATAAAACCGGCCTGTTCCGGGAGGCACTCCGATGGCGCAATATCAGACGAAACCGGTACTGGATAAGGTCGATCCGGTCTGGGCGCGCATTCGCCGCGAGGCGGAAGAGGTATTGCGGCGCGAGCCTGAGCTCGCGACGTTCATCTATTCGACCATCCTGCACCACGACGCACTTGAGGCGGCGATTGTCTATCGTCTGGCCGATCGGCTCGATCATCCCGCACTGTCAGGCGAGCTGATCCGACAAGCCTATACCGATGCGCTCAAGGACACGCCGGCGATCGGCGAGAGTTTCCGCGCCGATATCGCCGCGACCGTCGATCGTGACCCGGCCACCCATCGGCTGCTCGAGCCGGTGCTCTACTACAAAGGCTTTCACGCCATCGAGGCGCATCGGTTGGCCCACTGGCTTTGGGCCAAAGGCCGCCGCGATTTCGCGCTTTACCTGCAGAGCCGCGCGTCGGCGGTTTTCCAGTGCGACATCCATCCGGCGGCGCGGATCGGCCGCGGGATTTTTCTCGATCACGCCACCGGTCTGGTAGTCGGCGAAACCGCAGTGATCGAAGACGATGTGTCGATGCTGCACGACGTTACGCTCGGCGGCACCGGCAAGGAGGCCGGCGATCGCCATCCGAAGATTCGCTACGGCGTGATGATCGGCGCCGGCGCCAAGATTCTCGGCAACATCGAAGTCGGGCATTGTGCGCGCATCGCCGCCGGTTCGGTGGTGCTCAAGACAGTACCTAACAACGTCACGGTCGCCGGCGTTCCGGCCAGGGTCGTAGGCCGCGCCGGTTGTCCGGAGCCTGCGCGTCTGATGGACCAGATGCTCTACGACGAGATTTGATTTCCCGCCGTCGCGTGCTATGCGGCTTGCGGCTTGCGGCAGGAGACGCGCAGTGGACGTCCAGGAAGTCAAAAAGCTCGATGCTTATCTGAAGAAGCTGTTCGGCAATGCGCGCGTTCGCGTGGTGCCGCGGCCGAAAAAGGACGATTCCGCCGAGGTCTATGTCGGCGATGAATTCATTGGCGTGCTTTTTGTCGACGACGAGGACGACGAGCGCTCGTACAATTTTCAGATGGCGATCCTGGGCAGCGATCTGGAATAGCGCAAATCGATGCCCGGTGCCGGCCGTCAGATGACGGATGACAACCGGGCTCTGACCTCGATCATCTGATCTCCGAATGCAACTGTGCGACGAGCCGGTCGAAACCGGCGGCGACGCCGCGCCAGTCTTGCAGCCATTGGCGCGGAAACCGCAGCGTGATTTCGGCGGCGGCGACCAATCGCTCCTGGATGCAAGTGCCGGGGACGGTGCGAACCGGCCGCGTGCAGCGGGCAAAGAACTGCTCGGGCTTGTCTGCCAGGTAGATCAGGTCTTCGCCTTCATAAGGAGTGCCGGTGCGGAACGGGAGAATGGCAAGCCCGTCCGGGCCGGCCGCCGCCTGCGCCTCGATATATCGCGGATAGATGGTGCGCAGCCGCTCGGCGGGCGCCAGCACGGCGCCAAGGCTGGAGATGGTCACGAACAGGCGGTCGTCGCCCGGCGGCGCCGGCAGACCATTGCCCTCGTTCACAACCGCCGGCTTGGCGGCTTCATCGTCCGCACGCGGTGGCGCGAGCGAGGGCCAAAGAAAGACCAGGTCGATCCGCTCATGGGCCCCGGGGTAGCGCTGCACGGCGGCGCGGATCGCTGCCGGCGGCACGTTGAAGATCACGCCCGCGACGGTGACCGGAACGGCCGGTGCATCGGGTGCGGCCGGAGCCGGCCAAGTCGGCCACAGCATATAGGACACAAAGGTTGCGGCGGCAGCGAGGAGCACGACGAGAATGGCAAATGGCAGCAACAAGCTGCGCGATTTGCGGCGTAGTCCCAATCGAGAAACCGCGTGGGCCGTCATGCCGTGCTCGTCGCTCACTGCGAATCGCCGCCAGTATGACACGGGCGGCGGCGCCGGGCCGTTAACCCTTTCTTAATCAAGTCGTGGCGAGGCGCCGCATGCTCTGCAATTGCTTCCGGAAAGACCGGAGGCGACCCGAATGACCGAGGCTGTGTGGCCGGCGATCTCGCCTGAGACTGTCCAATCCCTCTTCGCCCTCGCCATCGGCTTTGCCGTCGCCGGGCTATGCTCCAGCGGCTATCGGCTGTTCGGCCTGCATTTTCCGAGTTTCCGTTTGCTCGAAACCGGGCCGAAGGCGGCGCGGCTCGCGGCCGTACCGTTGCTGATCTTCTCCGCTCCATTCCTCATCATGCGCAACACTCTGCGCGGGCGACGCATCGAGCGCCGCCCAGCCGAATTCGTGATGATGGCGACCGTGATCGCCGGTCTGTGGAGCCTGATGTCGGGAACCGCCGTGGTGATGGCGCTTCAGGCGCTGCTCAACGGCTGATACGGGTTTCGGCAAGCTAGCGAATTTCCACTCATTCCCGCGAAAGCGGGAATCCGGTAGGGACTGCCGGGTCCGGCTTTCGCGGGGGACGAGCGCCAATCGGGTTCATAAGATGATCTACCAACTCGACGACCAGAAGCCCGAGTTGCCGGAGGAGGGCCGCTATTGGGTCGCGCCGAGCGCTTCCGTCATCGGCAAGGTGCGCCTGAAGACTGATTGCAGCGTCTGGTTCGGCGCGGTGTTGCGCGGCGACAATGAGTGGATCGAGCTCGGCGAGCGCGCGCAAATTCAAGACAATGCGACGCTGCACACCGACCCCGGCTTTCCAATCACCATCGGTCCGGATTGCGTGATCGGTCATAGCGTCATTCTGCACGGGTGCACGATCGGTGCGCACGCCCTCATCGGCATGGGTGCGATCGTGCTCAACGGCGCCCGCATCGGCGCCCACAGCTTGGTCGGGGCCGGCGCGCTGATTACCGAGGGCAAGTCGTTTCCGGAAAAATCGCTGATCGTCGGGGCGCCGGCGCGGGTCTTGCGCACGCTTGATGACTCGGCGGCGACGGCCATCGCTGCCGGCGCCGAGTTTTACGTCCGCAACTTCAAGCGCTACGCGAAAGGGCTAAAGGCGATCGGCTAAGGCTCGACGCCTATTTCGCCTCGGCGGTTTCTGGCGCTCCCGGCGCGCCGGCGATCCGGACTTGGTCGCCCGTGGCAATGCCGTCCGGCGGATTGACGACGACGCGATCGTCGGCCGCTATCCCTGAGCCGAGTTCCACCTCGTTGCCCAAATCGCGCGATATCGTGACCTGCTTGAGAGTGATGCGGCTGTCGCCGCCCACGATCGCGACCTGCAACCCGCTCTTGTTGAAGATCAGCGCACTCGCCGGAACGTTCATCACGATCTCGGGGTGCGGCAGATCGAAATTTACATTGGTGAAGTCACCGGTCATCAGCTCGCCGCGTGAATTGTCGACCACGAGCTGCATCCGCGTGGTGCCGGAAGCGATGTCGACCGCTTGGGCGGATTTCTCCACGGTCGCCGGGAAAGCCCGTCCCGGATACTCCGGCACCGAAATCTGCGCCTTGGTGCCGACCGGGATGCTGGGCACGTAGCTTTGCGGCACATTGACGTAGACGCGCAATCTGCTGGTCTCGGAGACGACGAACAGCGGCGGTCCGCCGCCGTTTCCGGCGTTGACCAGCGCCCCGATATCGGTCGTGCGCGCCGTCACCAGTCCATCGAACGGCGCGACGACGCGCTTGTATTGTTCAAGCACGCGCAGCCGGTCGAGATTGGCTTGCGCAGCGCGAACCAGTCCCTGTTTGTTGGAAGCGTCAGCGGCTCTCTGGTCGAGGTCCTGCTGCGATATGGCGTAGGACGTGATCAATGACTGGCCGCGTTTGAGGGTCGCATCCGCGAGTATCGAATTGGCCTGCGCACTCGCCAGATTGGCTTGGGCCTGAAAAATCTCCTGGTCGAGATCCGGCGCGTCGAGCTCGGCGAGCAACTGGCCGGCCTTGACCGGCGTACCGATATCGGCCTGCCAGGCTTTCACATAGCCGCTGACGCGCGCGTACATTTGCGCCTGCGTGTAGGCTTCCAGCCGCCCGGGAAGGCTGAACGCCGTGGTTTTGCCGCGCGCATCTGGAGCCGCTACGGCAACGACCGGGACGGCCTGCCTCTCAGTCCATTCCTGCAGCTTGGCGTCGGCCACCTTGCGTGTCGTAATGCCGGCAACGACGATCACGACGGCGATGGTCGCCGCCGAAACGCCGGCGAGATAGAGCCCGCGGCGCGACACCGCGGGCGGAGCGGGATCAGGCGGCATGGGGCTCCCCGATTGCGCGGGCGCCCACCGTGCCGCGGCGTTGGTGGATGATGCTGAACACGACCGGCACAAATATCAGAGTTGCGACGGTTGCGAAACAAAGACCGCCGACCACAGCCCGGCCAAGCGGCGCGTTCTGTTCGCCGCCTTCGCCGAGGCCGAGCGCCATGGGCAGCATGCCAATGATCATGGCGAGGGCCGTCATCAGCACCGGCCGCAGCCGGACAAATCCGGCTTCGATCGCGGCTGTCACGGCATCGCCATGCTCGTCCAGCCTCTCCCTGGCAAAGCTGATGACCAGAACGCTGTTGGCGGTAGCCACCCCCATGCACATGATGGCGCCGGTCAGCGCCGGGACCGAGAGCGTTGTGCCGGTGGCGAACAGCATCCAGACGATGCCGGCAAGTGCCGCAGGAAGTGCCGTGATGATAACGAATGGATCGGCCCAGGACTGGAAGTTGACCACGATCAGGAGGTAGATGAGGACGACGGCGGCGGCGAGGCCGAAGATCAGCCCGGAGAACGAGTTGTTCATGGTCCGCACCTGACCAAGCATCGCGACCTGTGCGGTCTTCGGCGCGTCCTTGGCGGCTTCATCCAGAATCTTCTGCACATCGGCCGCGACCGCACCGAGATCGCGCCCCTGCGTGGTGCCGTAAATCTGGATCAGCGGCTGGATGTTGTATTGCGAATAGACCGCGGGAATGGCGGTGCGCCTGATATCGGCGATGGCGCCGAGGGTTTGCGGCTGCGCTCCCGGCGCGGTGATCGGCAGGTTGCGCAACGCATTAAGCGAATCGACCTGATATTGCGGCGTCTGCATCACGATCGAGTAATTCACGCCATTTTCAGGATTGAGCCAGAACGTCGGCTGCACCTGGCTCGATCCGGCCAGATTGACCACCATGCTGTTGGTGACGTCGCTCTCGGTGACGCCGACATATTTGGCCCGGGTGCGGTCGACATCGACATTAAAGCTGGGCTCGCTGAGCGACTGCTGGATGCGCGCGTCGACCAGACCGGGAACGTGGCGCAGCCGGCGCAGCAGATCCTGCGCGTAGGCATAATTCTGGTCGAGATGGGGCCCGCGGATCTGCACCTCGATCGGCGCCGGCGCACCGAAATTCAAAATTTGGCTGATGATGTCGGCCGGGAGGAACGAGAACGTCGTGCCGGGGAATCGTGCCGGCAGCTCTTCGCGCAGGGCCTGGACATACTGCGCGGTGGGCCGGTGGTTTTCACTGAGACCGATCTGAATCTCGCCATCCTGCGAACCGATCGTGCCGGTGTTGTTGTAGGTCATGTTGATGCCGCTGACCGGAAAGCCGATGTTGTCGACCAGCGTTTCCAGCTCGTCCGGCGGGATGATCCGGCGGACGGCCTTCTCGATCTCGGCAAATTGGCGCGCATTCTCTTCGACGCGCGTGCCGACGCGGCTGCGCACGTGCATCAGTATCCGGCCGCCGTCGACCGATGGGAAGAAATCGCGCCCAAGATAGGGCGCCAGCGCGAAGGTGCCGACCACGAAGGCCATGAAGCAAGTCACGAAAACCGCGCGATGCCGCAGCGCTAGGGTCAATAGCTCGCGATAGCCAAGCCGTGCGCGTTCGAAGCGCGCCTCGAAGCCGCGCTGCAGGCGCACAAATGGATTGCGCGATTGCGGCAACGGGACGTCAACGCCGTGCATATCGGTGTGGGCGGCGTGCTTGCGCAGCATGTATTTTGCCATCGTCGGCACCAGCGTGCGCGACAGGATGAACGACCACACCATCGCCGACATCACCGCTTCGGCCAGCGGCACGAACAGAAAGCGCGGCACGCCGGTCAAAAAGAACATCGGCACGAACACGATGCAGATGCACAACAGCGATACGAACGCCGGCGTCACGATCTGCTCGGCGCCGTCGAGAATTGCGGTCTCGACTTCTTTGCCCTGCTCGAGATGCCAATTGATGTTCTCGATCGTCACCGTGGCCTCGTCGACGAGAATGCCGACGGCGAGCGCCAGCCCGCCCAGGGTCATGATGTTGAGAGTCTCGCCCAGCGCCCACAGTGTTGCGATCGAGCCGAGCACCGAGAGCGGAATGGAGGTCGCAATGATCAGCGTCGAGCGGAAACTGCCGAGAAACAACAAGATCATCAGGCTGGTCAGCGCCGCGGCAATAACGCCTTCGCGGATGACGCCGCCGATGGCGGCGTTGATGAAGATCGACTGATCCCCGATTGCCGTCAGCACCAGATTGCTGGGGAGCGTCGCCTTCATCTCCTTAACTTTTTTCTTCACCCCCTCGATGATGGAAAGCGTCGACACCGCCCCGTTCTTCAGCACGACCATCAGCACCGAACGGCTGCCGTCGACATGCACGATGTTCTGCTGCGGCGGGCTGCCGTCGCGCACATGCGCCACGTCGTGGATATAGACCATGGCGCCATTGACGGCCTTGATCGGCAGGTCGCCGAGCGCCTTGATCACCGAGGGGGCATTGTTGAGGTTGATGGCGTACTCGAAGCCGCCGATTTTTTCGGTGCCGACCGGGGTGATGATGTTCTGGGCGGCGAGCGCGGCGGCGACGTCCTGGCCGGAAAGTCCGCGCGCCCGCATCGCCTCCGGGTCGATATCGATCTGGACCTCGCGAAACTTGCCGCCGAACGGATACGGCATTGCCGCGCCCGGCACGGTGACGATCGGCACGCGCACGAAGTTAAGCCCGAGATCGAACAGCCTTTGCTCGGGCAGGCCTTTGCCGGACAAAGCGATCTGAATGATTGGAACGGTGGATGCGTTGTAGTTCAAAATCAGCGGCGGCAGCGCACCCGGCGGCATCTGCCGAAGCAATGTCTGCGAGATCGCCGTGACCTGCGCGTTGGCGGTGCGGACGTCGGCGCCTTGCTGGAAGAAAATCTTCACAATGCCGACGCCGGTGTAGCTGTTCGCTTCGATGTGCTCGATATCGTTGACCGTTGTAGTCAGCGCCCGCTGGAACTGGGACACCATGCGCCCGGCCATCTGTTCCGGCGGCAATCCGGTGTAGTTCCAGATTGCGGCGATCACCGGAATTCGGATTTCCGGAAAGATATCGACCGGAGTGCGCCAGGCCGCGAGCGGTCCCAAGATGAGCAGGAGGAGCGCGAGGACGACAAAGGTATAGGGGCGCCGCAGTGCAATGCGGACGATGGCAGTCATTCGGCACCGGCTTCCCAACGCGCGACCATGGCCGCCGCCATGGATGGCATGGACATCACCCCCGAGCGAGAAATTCTCGCTGTGCGGCGCAACATAGCGGACCTGTCGCGCGAAACAACTCACAAAAGCGTTTGGATTCAGGATGTTTTTGGTTCTGTACGCGGACTAGCTATGCGCCTATCAAAAAACAGCTATGCGAATCCATGAGGCGCGGCCGCGCGTGCAAGGCTCGCTATTGCCAGAGTTGTCCGCTGGCGAGCTTTGCACCCTCGGACAGCGCGACGAGCTTTGCCCAGGCGAGCTGATGGTGGATGCGTCCGCCGAGGCCGCAATCGGTCCCGGCGATGACGTTTTCGCGGCCGACAAGCCTGGCAAAGCGGATAATTCGATCGGCGACAAGTTCGGGATGCTCGATCAGGTTGGTGGCGTGGCTGACGACGCCTGGAATGAGAAGCTTGCCATCGGGCAGCTTTGTATCCTTCCACACCTTTGACTCGTGCTCGTGGCGCACATTGCCCGCCTCGACCGAATAGGCCTGCGCATTTACCTTGAGCAACAGCTCGACAACGTCCCCGAGCGGCACGTCGCCGCTATGCGGGCCGTGCCAGCTGCCCCAGCAGATGTGGAAGCGTACCCGATCCTCCGGGATTCCCCGCAAGGCGTGGTTCACCGCCTCGACCTGGAAAGCGGCCCATTTGCGATACCCGGCCATGTCGCCGTTGAGCGAGAACCACCAGTCCCAGATGTCGACCAAAGCAGGATCGTCGATCTGCAGGATGAAACCGGCATCGACGATGGCTTTGTATTCATCGCGGATCGCTTCGGCTAATGCCCAAGTATAGTCTTCGGGGCTCTTGTAGTACTCATTCGGCAGGATTTGCAGTGTCGCCGGCGATACCGCTGTCAGGAAAGCCTCTTCGACGAGGACTCCGCCGAGCGCCGCCTTGAAGTTCTTGATATCGTGTTGAACGATTGACTGACCGATATATTTGACCGGACCGGTGCAGGTGAGCCCGTACATGCGGGCGCTGCTGGTACCCCCTTGCGGCGCGCCGGCGGCGCCGCTGGTGCCGCCTTGACCGGCGCTGGCTTCCTCGGCGTAGAATTCGGCAAATTCTTTGCGTTCCTTGCTGCCGAACGTCCACGCGGCACGCCCTTTCTTCGCCGCCTGCGCTCGGAGCTCGAAACCGGCCAGGCGGTCGTAAACATAGGACCACCATGCGCCAAAATCGACCGACCTGCGCATCGCTTTGCCGTATTCGCCGTCGTTGACGATGTCGATACCGCAGTCGGATTGGCGGCGAACCACGTCGGCGATCGCCGTTCGCAGCCGGGACAGGAGTTTGCTTTCAGGAGCGTCGTCCCGGTAAAGCTCGATCAGGTCATTCGGCCGCGGCAAGCTGCCGACATGGGTCGTGAGAATTCGATCGACACTTCGCTTCACGTTGGTTTCCCCCCCGACGGCAATTATCCCCAAAGTTCGCGCCGTGCGAGCTTGGCGCCCTTGGGCTTGGCGGCAAGCTTTGCTCCGGCGGAGGTAGCAGTTTTTGCTTCGAATGTCCGCTCTCGGGCTTCAAAGCCGATTGCGAAACAGCTTCCGGCTGACGCTTGCTGCTGTGTAAAAAGGTGCGGCCGGCTCCTGGGGAAGAGCGTGCGGTTAAGCTTTGGTCATCGGCGCCAAACTAGCAAAAATTCCGGCATAGGCCTTTGGCAGGGGTGAGGCCCACACGCCGAGCTTCGAAGTGCTAAGCCGAAGTCCGACCAGCACCTCGGCGAGACGCGTGGCGGCGGCGACGCCCTCGATGACCGGGAGCCCGTGGGTGGCCGAGAGGTCGCCTGCCAGATTGGCCATGCCGGCGCAGCCGAGCACAATCCCGTCGGCGCCTTCATCGCGAATGGCGGCTGCGATCATGTCCGAGATGCGGCCGCGGGCGTTGCTTGCCGGGTCCTCGAGCGCGAGCACGGAGATGTCGGTGGCGCGCACGCGCGCGCAACGCGCCGCCAGACCGGCCATTGCCAAGTTACGCTCTATGATCGGAACCGAACGAGCCAGCGTGGTGACAACGGTGAAGCGGCTCGACACCAAGCTCGCGACATGAAACGCGGCTTCGCCGATGCCGATGACCGGCGCGGCGGCGGCCGAGCGGGCTGCGTCCAGTCCGGTGTCGTCGAAGCAGGCAATGACATGAGCATCGGCTCCGGACGCCTCGGCGTGCAGGATCTCTTCAACCACGCCGGGGACGGCGATCGCGCCATCATAGACGCCCTCGATCGAGATCGGGCCGGACCTCGGCTGCACGGCGACGATTTCAGTCGTCGAGCTCGCGGCCTGGCGTGCGGCTGCGGCAATCGTCGCGGTCATCGCGGCCGAGGTGTTGGGATTGACGATGACGATGCGCATCGTCAGACCATGCCCTGGCCGGCATCCGAGCCGTGCCGCCGGCGGCGGCGCTGAACGAGAAAGACCGTCGCCAGCGCCGTGCCGATGACGAGGAAAGAAATTGCGGTGGTCGTGGTGCCGAGCGCGTAGATCGCGGGCGTCGTCACCGTCGTGGTCAGGGCCTGTAGCTGCAACGGCAGCGTGTTGCTGGAGCCCATTGCCTGGCTCGACCGCGCCACCTCGTCCCACGACAGCGTGAAGCCGAAAAGGGCGACGCCAATCAGCGACGGCGCAATGATCGGAAGGACGACATAGCGCACGGTCTGCCACGGCGAGGCGCCGAGGTCGCGCGCCGCCTCTTCGTAAGCGCGATTGAAGCGATTGAAGACCGCGAACATGATGAGGAGCCCGAACGGCAGCGTCCATGACAGATGGGCGCCGAGGCCCGACGAGAACATGTCCATTGAGGTCGTGTAGTTGTCCTGGATCCATCCGATGCTTAAGGCGTCGCCGACGGCCTTGATGCCGTCATCGAAGATGCGGAATTCAAGCGCGATACCAAGCGAAACGACGATCGAGGGCATGATCAGGCTGGCGATCGCCGTATAGAACAGGGCCGACGAACCGCGGAAGCGGCGGCGGAAGGCGAGGCCGGCCATCAACGAGATCACGACCGTGAGGATCATGACGACGACGCCGAGCACGAGCGAATTCCACAGACCCTGGCTGATGTCGACGAGCCCGATGCCGTTCCAGAGTTGGACGAACCAATGGACCGAGAAGCCGTTCATCGGGAATGTCAATCCGCCGTCGGGCCCCTGAAACGACAGTACCAGAATGGTGATGACAGGGCCGTAGAGGAACAGGACGAACAGCGCGAATACGCCTGCAAGCCAGTAGAACGAAGCGCGCCGCTTCTCGCTCATGGATTCAGAGCTCCTTGCGGATGTCGATGAAGCGGGTCAGGCCGTAAATGATGGCAAGCACGACGCCGAGCAGGATCACGGCGTTGGCGGCGGCGATCGGGAATTGTAGGTAGCCGGTCTCGACATTGATCTCCTTGCCGACCGAGGCGATCTGCTGGCCGCCCATCACACCGATGGTCACAAAGTCGCCCATCACCATGGTGATGACGAAGATGGAACCGATGGCAATGCCGGTTTTCGACAGCGGAATCACGACATGGCGGAGAACCTGCCAGCCGCTGGCGCCGGCGTCGCGCGCCGCCTCGATCAGCGACTTGTCGATCCGCAGCATCGAATTCAGGATCGGCACGATCATGAACGCCGTCAGCAGGTGGACGAACGCTACCGTCACCGCGAAACCGGAATAGAGCAGCCATTCGACCGGTTGGTTGATCACTCCGAGCCCGAGCAGCGCCTTGTTGATAAGCCCGTTGCGGCCGAACAGCGGAATCCAGGAGATCATCCTGATGACTTCCGACGTCCAAAACGGAATGATGCACACCAGCGCCAGCACAAGCTGCATGGTGAGCGTGCGGATGTGGAAGGCGAGGAAATAGGCGATCGTGAAACCGAGAACCAGCGTCACCGCCCAAACCATCACGCAGAATTTCAGTGTCGACAGATAGGTGCCGAACGTCGTGCACAGCTTGGGCAGGCCGCTGACGCAGTTGTCGAAGATGGCCAGATAGTTCTGCGGCGTAAATGCCGGAATGATCGAGTATTCGTTGTAACGCCAGAAGCTGACGACCAGCGTGACCACGAGGGGCAGCACGAAGAACACGAAGAAGACCATCGCCATCGGCGACGCTTGCCAATACGACGCCGAACGCGACGGCGCTTTCAGCCGGTCGCCGCGCTCGCGTGTGCGCTTGGCAAACGTCCCCGAAACGGTCGCTGCACTTTGCGGGAGTTGGACTTCCAGCGTCATGCGGCGATGAACTGATTCCATTTGTTGATCAGATATTCGTTCTCGTCCATGACAGAGTTCCAGCATGCAATGCGGCTCATGCGCGTATCATAGGAGCCGCCGTCACGAACGGCACCGACTTTTTCGATCAATGTTCCGTTTGGTGCGTGAATGTCCTTGGTGGCCGGCTTGCCTTCGTACCAATAGTCCCACTCGTACGGCTCCAGGAATTTCTTGGTAGTGGCGAGCACCGCCGGGTAATAGCCTTGACGGCTCAAATAGGCGCCGGCCCAACCGGCGAGGAACCAGTTGATGAACTCGTAAGCCGCGCCGAGCTTCTTTCCGGACAGCGTGCGCGGCAGCGCAAATCCGGAGCACCAGCCGCGGTAGCCTTCGGTGAGCGGGACGTAGGAACATTTGATGCCTTTGGAACGCACCGCCGTTACTGCCGGCGACCACATCGATTGAATGACCACTTCGCCGGAGGCCATCAGGTTCACCGACTCGTTGAAATCGGTCCAGAAGGCGCGGAACTGGCCGTCCTTCTTGGCTTTGGTCAGGATGTCGATGGTTTTGTCGATCTCCGCCTTGGTCTGGTTGCCCTTATCGGCATATTTGATCTGACCGGTCAATTCGATCGCCATGGCGGCGTCCATGATGCCGATCGACGGCACGTTGATCAGGGCGGACTTGCCCTTGAATTCGGGATTGAGCAATTCCGACCAGTGCTCGATGGGCCGGCCAACGAGGTCGGGACGGATGCCGAGAGAGTTGGCGTTGTAGGTCGTCGGGATCAAGGCAAGCCATTCGGTCGGCGTTTTGGAAAACGTCTTGGCGTGTTCGCCTTCAAGATAGAAAACCTTGAACGGCGCGGTGCCCTGGCTGCCGATGTTCTTGCCGTTGATGATGCCCTTGCTCAACACCGTGGTAATCTGATCGGCGAACTTGATCTTCTTGGCATCCATGCCGACAAGATTGCCGGAAGGCACAAGATTGGGCAGCGAAAAGTATTCTGCATCCACCAAATCGAACGAATTTGGCTGCGTAATGATCCGTTTTGCGACCACGTCGGTCGTAACCGGCACGTATTCGATGGTGATCCCGATGTCCTCCTTGACCTTTTTCGCGATATCCGTGGATTGGTTCACCGCAGTGCCGAGGTAGCGCAGTGTCACCGGCTCGGCCGCGTGCACGGCCGGGGAGCCGGCTGCCCAATTGGCACAGGCGGCGCCGGCGATGGCCGCCGAGCCTTGCAGCAGGCTGCGGCGCGTCACGCTCTTTTGTTTGATCGGCTTGGTCATGTTCTTTGCTTCCTTCTTGGTTTGCGCACTCGCTCGCTACGGGGGTGCAGCGAGTTCATGCAGGTCGGCCGGATCCCAGGAAACCGTTATGCGTTGGTCGATTGCGACCGGATGGTCGTTGAAACTTCGCTCGGCGACGATCGCCGTCAGGTCGAGGTCGCCTTCGGCGCGCAAGCTGACGAGAACGAAAATGCCCTGGTATTCGACATCGCGGACGGTCGCGGCGAGGCCGCCGGGACCGCCCTCCAATCGCAAGCGGTCGGCGCGCATGCCGTAGCGGCGGCCGTCGATCGGCACCACATTATTGCCGCCAATGAAGCGGGCCACGAATTCGGTGCGCGGCCGGTTGTAGATGTCGTGCGGCGGCCCAATTTGCTCGATCCGGCCTTCGTTCATCGCCACGATCAAGTCGGCCAGCGCCATAGCCTCTTCCTGGCTGTGGGTGACGTGGATGAAGGAGATGCCGAGCTCGCGCTGCAGCCGCTTCAGTTCTGCGCGCATGCGGATACGAAGGAACGGGTCAAGCGCAGAGAGCGGTTCGTCCAGCAGCAGAATCTGCGGATCGGTCACCAGGGCCCGGGCCAGCGCTACGCGCTGCTGTTGTCCGCCGGAAAGTTGCGCCGGTAATCGGGCAGCGTAATCTTCCATCGCGACCAGACGCAGCGTCTCGCGTGCCCGTTCATGCCGCTCGGTTTTCCCGAGACCCTTCATCCGCAGCGAGAAGGCGACATTGTCGATCACCGACAGGTGCGGAAAAAGCGCGTAGTTCTGGAACATCATAGCGGTCCCGCGCGCCGCCGGAGCGGTGTCGCCGACCACCTTGTTGCCGATCACGATGTCGCCGTCGCTTACATCCTCATGGCCGGCGATCATTCTGAGCGTCGAAGTTTTCCCGCAGCCCGAGGGACCGAGCAGACAGCAATAAGTGCCGGCCTTGATTTTCAGCGAAATCCGGTCGACGGCCACGGTATCGCCGTAGCGTTTAGTCACCGAGGCGAGTTCCAAGTCGGCCGCGCGGCTCATGTCGATTTCCGGTGTCGCCACGCGGTGAGTTCGCAAGTGGCATGCCAACCGGTCGAGTTACGCGCCGCCGCAGCGGCAAACGCTCGGTCCTCTTGGAAAAACCATCGAGTTTCTGAAGTGGATCACGGCGGCGAGGGTATGGAAGCTTCCCTTGCGCTCAAAAGTGTCAGGCGATGACTAGAGAAAAGGCAAGGCTGCACAATCTGGCAGCAGATTCGGCCACGGCTGGTTCTTTCGCTGGCGATTGGAGTTGGTTCAGTTCTGAATGCCTGCCGGGGGAAGGTCAGAGCATCGGCGGTTATTGGTGCGATGCTCGATTCACAAAAAGGTGCGGCCGGCTCCTGGGGAAGAGCCGGCCGCGCGAACCCGGTCTGGGGACGGGGAGGGGTGGGGACGTGACCGGGGTCGCAAACTCCTTCGCGTAATTTCGTGTCAGCGTGCGGTTGCCGTTGCCGGCGCCGGGCGCGGCTCGCCGAGCGAGACCCACACATTGGGATCGGCTTGCGACTGACGTTTGACAAAGCGGTAGCCAGTGTCGGTCCAAAGCACGATCTGATCGTTCTGGTTGTCGAGGACGTACTCGCCTTTATCGGTCTTGACGGTGAGAACGGCGTGGCCGTCGCCGTGCTTGTCGCGCACTACGGTGATGAGCAAAGCCTCGCGCGGCCAGCCCGCCTGAATGAGCATGCGGCGTTTCTGCAGCACGTAGTCTTCGCAGTCGCCGTAGCCGTCGTCCGGGTAGCTCCAGCGTTCGACCACGCCCCAATGCTCCATGTCGGTCATCGGTTTGACATGCGCGTTGACGTACAGATTGACGCGCTCAAGATCTTTCCAGGCCTGGGCGGAGAGCATGACGTCGCGCGGCTGTGACGGCTTGGTCTTGCACTCCGGGTCGTACTCGACGCAGAACTCGATCCAGCCGATCGGCGCTCGCGTGCTTTCACCGAGCGAAATAAACAGCGGACGCTCGTCCGCCTTGCCGGCCGTCGGCAACGCCAGTGCGGCGATTATCATCAGACTTGCAGCCGTAAGACTTGCAGCCGCACCGCGTCCGACGATTGCCTTGGCACCCCAACTCATGACCCCTCTCCCGTCTTGTTGAGGTCATGTTGCTCACAAAGCTTTTGCGGGCCGGCTAAGTTGGGCGCTTCAATTTGAAGTAAAAACCGATCAACAGCCGAGAAAATCCGCACTATATTCGCGCGGAAAATCCCGTAAAATTTTAGTCGTTCAAATTCGATGCAAATTGCGCGGAGAAGGTCGGCGGTTCGCTGTTGCAGCCGTTTCTGCGCGTGCCACAGGTGCCGTCAGCGAGGCTTGCCGGGCGTCGCGCGCCGCGCCCCGCGCGCTCTCGCTTGCAAAACAGCCGCCGCGAAGATGTAAAAATGGCGGCTGAGGTTTTACCGGGCAGTGACGTTATCGGAAAACCGGGCGGATCGAATGTCGCCGCCGATCGTGGGCTCAAGGTGCCGAGCCATCTGCCTTAATCCCGCGCATGGCAGACCCGCGGCGTAAGCTTGCTGGCGCCTGAACGCGCCTGTTAGTCTCGCCGACGAAAGTCAGGGAGGAGAAAGATCATGTCATTGGCCAACTTCGTGCCGCCGCCGAAATTCGAAGACTACAAGGAGCGCTTCAAGGATTTCTACAAGATGGAGCGCCGCGCCGACGGCGTCATTCTCGTGCAAGCGCATACCAGGGGCGGGCCGATCCAGCTCAGCGTCGAGAACCACAGATCGGTCGGGCAGATGTTCAAGACGGTCGGCGCCGATCCGGAGAACGAAATCTTGATCTTTACCGGATCCGGCGACGAATTCATGATGGACGCCGATCCCGAGGGCTTCAAACTGGAGCAGGAGGATCTGGCCTATTGGGCTTATGAATACGCCTACAAGGACGGCCGCATCAACGTCAGTTCGCTGGTCAACGATCTTGAAATTCCGACCATCGGCATCATCAACGGTCCGGGATTCCATACCGAGATGTGCCTGATGTGCGACATCACCATTTGCGCCGAAGACGCCGTCGTCTACGATCTGCATTACGACATCGGCTCGGTGCCCGGCGACGGCATCCATAGCTGCTTTCAGGAGATCCTGGGCGTGAAGCGTGCCGCCTATGCGCTGCTTACCGGCCAGGCGATCGACGCGAAATTGGCGCTGGAATACGGCATGGTCAACGAGATCCTGCCGCGCGCGAAATTGATCGAACGCGCCTACAAGATCGCCGATCACATCATGACGCAGCCGCGTACCACGCGGCGCATGACCGCACAGATCGTACGCCGGCCGTGGCGGCGGCAGATCACCGACAGTCTCGACGGCGGTTTCGCGATGCAGATGTTCGCGCATCTGGCCAAGAACGCGCCAACGCACGGACGCAAGCATATCAGCGACGTCGTGGCCTATGTGCGCGAAGGCAAGCGCAATAACTTCGACTAGAGTCGAGTTCGATTAGCGAACAAAATTGTGATCGATTGCGACGATCGTCGCAACGCGACGATCAGCAAACAAGCTTGTCGGCGCGCGCGTTCTCTTGTTAAATCGCCGAGCATAAAAACAGGCAGGCTTCATGCGGGCGAGCCTGCCTTAAATCAACAAAGGGAGAGGCGACCATGAAGGTCACGATGTTTCATTTCATGCCTTATCGTGACCTGCCGGACGATTTCCCCCGGGGGCTTGCTTCGGCTTGGATCGATGCGCCGTGGTGGGAATACGGCGACGCCGACAAGGTCACTGACTATTACAACTGGTCGATCGACGAGCTGATGCTGGCGGCCAAACTCGGCTTCGACGGCATCGGCACCAACGAGCACCATCAGAACCCGTACGGGTTCATGTGCAACCCGAATCTGTTCGGCGCCATCCTCGCCAAGATGACTCGCGACCAGGGATTGGACGATGTTGCGCTGCTGCAGCTCGGCGCCACCATTTCGTCGTCACCGCCGATCCGTCTTGCCGAGGAATACGCGGTGCTCGACTGTATCAGCGGCGGCCGATTGATTGCCGGCCTGCCGACGGGTCTCGGCAACGACGTCTCGGTCAGCAACGGTATTACGCCCATGGAGCATCGCGAACGCTGGCGGGAAGGCATCGATCTCATCCTGAAAGCGTGGACGGCGAAGGAATTCTTCGCCTGGAACGGCAAGTATTCCCAGTTGCCGAAAGTAAACCTCTGGCCGCGGCCGGTGCAGGATCCGCATCCGCCGTTGCTGATACCGGGGGCCGCCAGCTCATCGACCTGGGACTTTTGCCACGACCGCAATCTGCCATACGCCTATCTGAGCTATTTCGGCGGCAAGTCGGCGCACAACGTGATGGACCGGTTCTGGGAGCGCGCGGCCGCCAAAGGCAAGGACGCCAACCCGTACCGCGCCTCTTTCCTTCAGATCGTCGGCGTCGCCGAAACCGACCGCAAGGCGGAGGAGGAATTCGGCAAGCACGTCGAATATTTCTATCACAAGCTGCTGCATCTGCCGCTGTATTACATCAGCCCGCCTGGCAACGCCGACTACAAGAGCTTTCTGAACATCCTGACCTCGGGAACGAACCTCCTGCAGATCGGCGACTTCACCACCGACCTGAAGCCGCTGAAGGCCAAGGACATGATCGACAAGGAATTCGTCGTGGTCGGCAGCCCCGCGACGGTCCGCGAGAAGCTCGAGGCCATGGCCAAGCGCTTGAACGTCGGTCATTTGATGGTGGCGCTGCAGTTCGGCTCCATGTCGCATGCGCAAACCGAAAAGAATATCGAACTGTTCGGGCGCGAGGTTCTCCCGCACCTGCAACAGCTCTGGGAGGACAAGCCCTGGGAAAACCACTGGTGGCCGAAGCGGCTGCGCAAGCGGACGGCACGTCAGCGCCAGATGGCGACCGCCTGATCGCGGGCTCCGTTTCGGCGCAATCGCCGGGCGGGCGTTCAACCGCAAACCCTTCGTTCAACCCGAGTGGATGTGAGCCATGGTTACTGCCACTGTGAAGACGATCCCGATCCGGCACTGCAACTTCGAAGCCAAGGTGAAGACCGCGGGCAATGGTCCGCCGCTGCTCTATCTGCACGCGGCTGGCGGGCCGATCTGGGATCCGTTCGTCGAAGGACTGTGCGAGCATTTTACCGTCTATGCTCCGCATCATCCCGGCACCGGCGAGACGGCGCGCGACGCGATCTACGCGGTCGACAGTCTGTGGGATCTGGTCTTGATCTACGAGGAAATTCTCGATGCCCTCAATCTGAAGTCGGTGCCGGTGATCGGTACCTCGTTCGGCGGCATGATGGCGTGCGAACTTGCGGCGCATCAGCCGGACCGCGTCAGCAAGATGATCGTGCTCGATCCGATCGGCTTGTGGCGCGACGATGCGCCGGTCGCGCCCTACATGCTGATGCCGCCGGAGAGATTGCTGGCAACGCTGTACAAACATCTCGACTCCGAGCCAGTGCAGCAGGCGATCAAGATGCCCGACGATCCCAAAGAGGTTGCGGTGATCACCGCCGACCTAGTGTGGGCGCTCGGCGCCACGGGTAAGTTTGTCTGGCCGATACCCGACAAGGGATTGAAGAAACGCCTGCACCGGGTCAAAGCGCCGACCATGATTGTCTGGGGCGAAGACGACGCTCTGGTCTCCGCGATTTACGCCAAGGAATTCGCCGCGCGGATCGCCAATTCGCGGGTCGAGATCATCAAAGATTGCGGTCATGTTCCGCAGGTCGAGCGGCTCGATGTGCTTAAGCCGCTGGTGGCGAACTTCCTCGCCGCCTGAATCAATTCGCTAGCGCGGCGCCGGCGACCCAGGTTTCGAGCACCGCAATGGTCGAGCCGTGGAGCGCCACCATGTCGGCGCGGCAGCCCGGCGCGAGCCGGCCGAGCGTTTTGCCGAGCCCGAGAAATTCCGCCGGATGGGTGGACGCAAAGCGCAATGCATCCGTCAGCGGTAGGTCTAGCAGCCGAACGCAATTGCGAACCGCGCCGGCCATGTCGAGATAAGCGCCGGCAAGCGTCCCGTCGTTTGTTACGCAACGGCCGTCGCGCACGGTGATGGTCTCGCCGTTGAGCGTGAAGGACGACCGTTTGCCGCCCACAGGCGGCATCGCGTCGGTCACCAAAATCGGATGGCCGGCACCGCGCAAAGCCAGGCGCAGCATCGGCGGCGCGACATGCACGCCGTCCACGATCATCCCGTACCAGGCTTGCGCCGATTCAAGTGCGGCCGCGATCGGCCCCGGCTCGCGGGCTTCGAGCGGCCGCATGGCATTGAACAGGTGTGTGAAGCCGGTAAGCCCCGCGGCCATGGCTGCTTGGGTCTGCGCATAGGTGGCCATCGAATGACCAAGCGAGATGCGCACGCCGGCGGCGACGAGATCGGCGATGAATTGCGCCGGCACCTCCTCCGGCGCCAGGGTCACGAGGATCACGCCCTTGTGTGGTGCGGCCAGCGTTGCGCGGTCTTTTGCGCTGGGTCGCCGGAGTGCGCGCGGGTCATGAACGCCGGGTTTTGCCCGCGACAGAAAGGGGCCCTCGAGATGAATCCCGAGCACGCCGGGCTCGACTCCGACCAAGGATTCCACAGCCGCCATGGCGACCGCCATTTTTTCCGCGCTATCGCTGATCAGCGTCGGCAGCAGCGCCGTAGTGCCGAACTTGCGGTGCGCCGCGATGATGGCGCGAATGGCTTCCGGGGTCGGGGCGTCGTTGAACATCACATCGCCGCCGCCATTGACCTGGATATCGACGAAGCCGGGTGCGAGCCAGCCGCTTTCAGGAAGGTCGCGGACCGGCGTCCCCGTGGGGACCTGCATGCGCGGAACGACGGCGGCGATCTTGTCGCCGTCGATCATCACCGCCGCGTCCTCGCGCACGATCATCCCGTCGAACACCCGGCGGGCGGCGACGGCGTGAACTCTTCCGTTCATCGCGTGCGCGTCACTTTCTGCAAATGGCGTGGGCGATCGATGTTGGTGCCGCGCGCTTCGGCGAGGCGGACAAGGAATGCATAAAAAGTTTGAATGAGACAAATCGCATCAGCGTCGGGCTGATCGGGCGCGAGCGCCGGCAGGCGGCCCGGTTCCCGGCCGCCCGGTTCGGCGATGAGCACGGAGGCGCCCTTCCGGCGCAGATCGCCAACCAGGTTGGAGAAACCCAGCGCGGCTTCGTCCGTCGGCGCGAGCATGAGAATGGGGTAGCCGCTTTCGACCAGCGCGATCGGACCGTGACGAAATTCGGCGCCGCTGAAAGCCTCGGCGTGCAGTGCGCAGGTTTCCTTGAGCTTAAGAGCGGCCTCGCGGGCAATCGCCAGCGTTGGCCCGCGCCCGATCGCAACAAGGCTGCTCGCGTTGGCCAATGGCCGCAGCGCCTCGCTCCAGTCGAGCTCTGCCGCGCGCGTCAGGCGGGCCGGCAGCCGGTCGCAAGCCAAGCGTATTTCATCCTTGCCGGTCCACTGTGCCGTCAAGCGCAGCACGGCGGCAAGCGAGGCGATGAAGGTTTTCGTCGCCGCTACGCTAAGTTCTGGCCCCGCCGCCATCGGCAGGATGATCTCGGAAACGGATGCCAGGGGACTTTTCGGATCGTTGACGATTGCCGCGGTCAGCGCGCCGGCCACGCGCGCCGCGGCGGTCATTTCAATCAGATCATCACTCAAACCCGATTGCGAGATGACGAGAAACAACTGATCCCGCAGATGGAGACTGCGATGATAGATGGTGGCGATGTTCGGCGCCGACGCCGCCACCGGAATTCCGAGATGGCGCTCGATCAAATGCTTGGCGAAGGTTGCCGCGTGAGCGGAGCTGCCTCTCGCGCAAGTCAGGACTACGTCCGGCGGCCGGCGGTCGAGCCGCGCGACGAGTTCGCCGAGCGGCGCGGCTAGATCTTGTGCTTGCCGGCGCACACAGGCGGGCGCCTCCCGCAATTCCGCGGCCATGCCGGCCCCGAGCGGTGTCATCGCTTGTTGCTTTCGTCGCGCGTGGACATCACGCCACCCGCGCCAGCGCAGCGCCGCGCGCGAGTTCGAGCGCGCCTGACAAGGCATCGCCGAACGGCTCGACGAGATGCGACTTGGTCGCCTCGCTAAGCTGGGGTTGCAGAAATGTGGCGCAGCCGCCGACTAGCGCCAATCGCGTGACGCCGGCTGCGACGAGGCGCGCGGCAAGCGCATCGATATGGCCGGCTGCGAGCCTGATCAGTTCGCCGGCGACTGGGTCGCCGCGGCCGGCGTGCTCGAAGATGCGCGGCGCCAGCGAGCCAAAGTCGCGTGGCGATGCCGTTTGCGTCCAGGATACGATCGCGTGCGGGTCGTTGCCAAACTCGGCAGCGAGGGCGCGAAGGAGCCCGGTCCGGGCGATGCGGCCGTCGAGCGCCCATAAAACCCGGCGCAGCGCCTCGCCGCCGAGCCAGGCGCCGCTGCCTTCATCGGAGATCGGCAGGCCCCAGCCGCCGACCCGGTGGGTCTGTCCTCGTAAGATTGCCCAGCCGACAGTGCCGGTGCCCGCCACAATGACGCCACCGTCCCGTTGGCCATGGGCACCGACACAGGCGGCATGTGCGTCGGTGGTGACGATGGCTTTGCGAAACGGATGCGGATGCGCCTGCGCGGCCGTCAAATGCTCGGGCTCGCTCGCGCCGGCCAAGGCCAGGCAGGCGACGACTCGTGCTAGATGTGCTTGCGAGAAGCCGGCTCGATCGAGGCTTAGCGCGGCGGCGTCGAGGATCGCGGAAAAGCTTTGCTCCAAGCCGAGGCGAAGGTTTGCGGGTCCGGTTGTGGCTTCGCCGAGGATATCGCCGGAGAAAGCGCATAGTCGCGCCCGGCAGCCGGTGCCGCCGCCGTCAACCCCGAGCAAAAGCACAGTGGCATTCACGCGCAGGCTTCCCATCTTCGGATCAGATCGCTTCCCTCAAAACTAAGAACAAATTGGGGTCGAAATAGTTTGCTTTTTGGGAAGTGCGGCCGGCTTTACCAGGCTTTGTGACGCCATGGATACTGAACACGCCAGTCCACGCTATGCCGATATCGACCTATGGGAACCCTCGGAGATCCTCCATGCGATGATCGAGGGCCAGATGGCGGCCGTGGCGGCGGTGCGCACCGCGCTTGCCGCGATCGAGCAAGCCGCCGGCGCCATCGAGACCAATCTCAGAAATGGCGGTCGTCTCGTCTATGTGGGCGCGGGAACTTCGGGCCGACTTGCCGTCCAGGATGGCGCCGAGCTTATTCCGACCTTCAACTGGCCAAAGGAGCGATTGTTGTTGCTCATGGCCGGCGGCAAGGACGCTCTGTTGCGATCAGCCGAGGACGCCGAGGACGAGACTGGTCGCGCGGTCCGTTCCATCCAACATCACCGGATCGCTGCGCCGGACGTCCTCATCGCGGTCGCGGCAAGCGGGACCACACCGTTCACGCTTGCTTGTTTGCGCGAGGCCAAACGGCGGGGTGCGCTGACCATCGGCATCGCCAACAACCGCGGCACGCCGGTTCTGGACGAAGCGGACTGTTCGATCTGGCTCGATACCGGCCCCGAGCCGATTGCCGGCTCGACGCGGATGAAGGCCGGCACTGCGCAGCGCGTGACGCTCAATCTGCTGTCGTCGCTGGTCATGATCCGCCTCGGCCGGGTACACGGCGGGTTGATGGTCGATGTGCAGGCGATCAACGCCAAGCTCGCGCGGCGGAGCGAGAGCATTCTGAGCCGGTTGACGGGACGCGGCGGCGAGGAGGTTCGCGATGCGCTCAGTCGCGCCAATGGAAGCGTCAAGCTCGCGGTCCTGCTGCTGCACGGCTGCAGCCTCGATGAGGCTTCCGGCGCGCTTGATCGGGCAGAGGGACACCTGCGCACCGCGCTGAAAGACATCGGCCGTCGTGAAACCGGCGCGGAACTCAGCGCCAGTGACGTGTTGACCATTGCTGAAGAGCTTACGTCGGCTATGGGCGACGACGACTGAAAACGGCAATCGGCGACGGCGGCAGTGATGCCGGAGATCAGCCCCCGGTCATATTGTCTTCGAGAAAGTCCGGATGCTGCAGCCGGGTGAATTCAATGGCAAAACCGTCCTCGAGGTGGCGCACCACACGGCCCTGCACCTTGCCGAGCGTAACCATCGCCCCAATCGGCGGGCGCTGGTCGCTTGCGATGCCGGCGCCCGATTGTGACACGTCAATGATGCGGCAACTGACGTTGGTGCCGTTCGGCATAATCACCCGCGCGATGGCGACGCGCGGCGCGATACGGCCATGCCGGCGGTCTTCCGGCAGCCCGAGAATTTGCCGATTGGCGAGCCACGTCAACTGTGCGGCAAGCTTGTCGCGCTTGCGGGTTGTTGCTGCGATGGTCATCGCGAAGCCGTTCGGAAAGATGCGCGCGATGTGCCCTTCGAGGCGGCCCAGATGATCGACATAGGCGATGACCCGCTCGCCCGGTTGGCCGGCGACCGGTGCGATCACCGCCATGCCGCCCGGCGACATATTCACCACCTGACAGGGGAACTCGCGTCGATCCGCCAGCATGTAGCGGCCCAAGAGGTCGACGCGCACGCGCTGGAAGCGGCGGCGCTCTTCGCTGAGCGCCCGCAATTTCGGCTTCGGTTCAAGTAACGCCATGCCGCCCATCTGCTCGCCGTCGGCCAGTGAGCCTAGGCGGGCGATGTTAATGGTGCGTTAGTCGTCGGTTGTCACGGGCTTTGCCTGACGCGGAATTACGCGGCGCTCGGTCCCTTTTCCCCGTCGCGCGGTGTCGGTTGTCTGCCTTCGTAAACCGTCAGGCCGCGTCGGCTGCGCGGCGTCATGAAGCGCGGCAGAAGCCGCCTTTCGAGCGCAGCCCCGACATGACGGCGGCCTCCGAGCGTCAGAGCGCCGACCGGACTCGCGCCCAGCCATTGCGGAATCTTGAGCGGCGCCAGCACGCCGATGGTGCGCGCGAAACTCGGCCGCCGTGTGTCGAGCGGGAGCAACAGCAGCTCGAGATCGATCGGTTCGCCGATAGCGTTCTGGGCCGTCACGCCGGCAACCGTACCGGTGCATTCGTCGGCCAGGATCGTGAGCAGGCTCCCGACAACGGACCGGCTCGCCTCGGCCCATAAAGCCAGGAACGATTCCCCTTTGATTTCACGGCCAAACAACGCGCACACTCGGGTGCCGGCGAGACGAACGGGATGTCCGGCGCTACGGTCGAGCCCCAGGATGAAGGCGTCGCTCAGGACGCCGCGAATAGCGCCGGGTTCGATCTCGGCACGCTCTGGCGCCGAACGGGTCCCGCGTTTCTCCTCCCAATAGTCGTAAAGCTCACGGCTCGCGGCGTGTTTCATGAACGCACCTGCTCCCGCACGCGCGCGTGCCCCGTTGCGCCACCCTGTCCCCGATTGGGACACGGATCGAAGGTTTCGGCCGTGCAGGGCAGGGTCGAGCAGGGCTTGTGCCGACCCGCGCATTTCGCCGCGGCGGGGGCGGCAACATTTGATTAGTGTTAACGAAACCTTGACGTTGGCGGAACGCGCGCCGCGTTTTAAGGTGGCGTTCACCGAGCTCAACGCGCTGCCGGCGGCTCCGTGGCAGCATTATCGACAACGGGAGGCGAGGGGATGTGACGGACGCTGAGCAAGTCGGGCGAGCCCGAGTTGTCGGCGTCGCGTGCGGAACCCCGCGCAAGCTGCAAAAGGGAGGACAATTGTCCTCCCTTTTGTTTTTGTCGCCCGCCGGAAGTCGGGCAGTCCTGCTTGCCGCCGCCGCCGTCGCGGCCTATGTCGGCGGCGCGTCAGGTGCATCCCGGTAAATCAGCGTTCGGAACCGATGTTCAATGTGCCGCCGGTCGTGGTGGCGACTGTGGCCGTGCTTTTGCTCGTGCATGCGCTGCGCATGCTGGTGTTGACCGATGCTCAAGACCTGCAATTCCTGCTGACCTTCGCCTTCATTCCGGCGCGTTATGGCACCGATCTGGTCATCGGCGACTCGCTCCCTGGCGGCTTCGGCGCCGATTTATGGACCTTCTTTACGTATGCCTTTCTCCACGCCGATCTCCTGCATATCAGCGTTAATCTGGCCTGGCTGCTGCCGTTTGGCACCGCGCTTGCGCGCCGTTTTGGGACATGGCGCTATGTGGTTTTTATGTTGGTGGTCGCCGCCGCCGGCGCGTTCACGCATCTCATTAGTCACCCCGGCGCGATGGTGCCGATGATCGGCGCCTCCGCGGCGATTTCCGGCGCCATGGCGGCAGCGTTACGCTTTGTTTTCCAGAAAGGTGGCCCGCTCGGGTTATGGCGGGGGCAGCGCGATGGCGATGCTTATCGCGTCCCGGCGGCCTCGCTGCTCGCCACTCTCCGCGACCCTCGCTTCCTGATCTTCCTCGGAGCATGGATCGGGTTGAATGCGCTGTTCGGCCTCGGCTCCGTTTCCATGGTCGGGGAAGGGCAGCAGATCGCTTGGCAGGCGCACATCGGCGGCTTTCTCGCCGGCTTGTTGCTGTTCAATGCCTTCGATCCGGTGGTTCCACACCGCGAGTTCGATGCCAAGCGCAGCGGCTGATTGAGCCTCGCCGCCGCAGCATTCTTGTGCTATCAATTATGCGAGAGTCAGCGCTGGTTTTTATGGGCGACCCAAGCGAGACTCGATGCTGCACCGCAACGCGGGGCAGGCAGGCGAGGACGGGCCGGTACGGCCCGCCGATTTAAATGCCCGCCGATGGAACTCGGCGCCGACCCTAAACATAACTTCACATCGTTGCGACCCGACATGTGGGCCGGGCGGTATGAAGACAGGGAGGCTACGATGACTGTCAGCATCATTCTCGCGGGCAAGGGCCGCGATGTCGTCACCATTGAACCGAGCGCAAGCCTTGGCGAAGCCGTGAACTTGCTCGCCGAAAAGCGCATCGGTGCCGCGCTCATCCTGGGCGCCGACCGCCGGATCGCCGGCATCATCTCCGAACGCGACATTGTGCGAGCATTGGCCGAACGCGGCGCTGCCGTGCTGGACGAGCCGGTCGGCGGAACGATGACCCGCAAGGTCGAGACCTGCAATGAGAGCGAGACGGTCTCAAACATCATGGAGCGGATGACCGCCGGCAAGTTTCGCCACATGCCCGTGGTCGATCAAGGTCGGCTGGTCGGCGTCGTATCGATTGGCGACATCGTCAAGCACAGGCTTCATGAGATGGAACGCGAATCGGTTGCGATGCGCGACTACATCATGACGGCGTAAGCGACTTTGCAGCGAGAGTAGCGCCAAGCACGGCGCGCGAATCTACGGGCGTGCCGCACGTCGAAGCGGTTTTGGCGCGCCGCGTACGTTTCCGTGAACCGGTCGGTTGCGCTATGATCGCTCCGCATGGGCAATGAGCCAAGGAGACCGGCATGCGGGGCCTTACGCTTGTTCTCGCCGTAGCGACAATCAACGCGGCCGTACCGAACGCGTTCGCTGAAGGAAAAATCCGGCTGGCGCAAACCTCGACTGTCAGCCGGTGCATGATGACTTGCAATGCTCAGGCGGCAAACTGTCGAACCGGCTGCGTGCTTCCGAGCTCGTCCGCTTCGGGAGCCGCGGCCACGAACGTACCCGCCACCACCAACCCGACAGCAAACACCATGTGCAACTTGAATTGCGGCACTACGATGCTCGCGTGCCAGACGAATTGCGGGCTCCAATCACCTTCACCGTAAGGGTTTTCGACCGCCGCTCCGCGGCGGCAGAGCGCGTCAGGCAAGCGCCTCGATGGATTCGAGAATAGGCTCCAGCGCCCGCTCTGCAGCGGTCTTGCCTGCTGCAATCGCGTCGGCGGCGCGCTGAAAATCGAGCCAACCGATGTGCCCGATCTGCGGCGTGATGTGGACGTCCGGTGGGTCGCCGGCAAGCCGCATGCGGGTGAGACGATCCTGCATGATGTTGAATGCTTCAATCATGACCGTGGAAAAGCCCGGCCGGGCGTCGCTGCCGAAGATCTGGCGCTTGAGCGTCCGCTCGGCGCCGAACATACCGCGAAGACTCTGCAATGCCCCCTTGCGCGGCGCACTCGGCAATGCATCCGGCGGCTCGTCGTTCGCATCCGAACCGTGGCTGGCGATAGTGGCGCCGCGGGCGAAGCGATCGGCATCGAGGTTGACCGCGATGACAACGCGCGCCCCGAACGCACGCGCCGCGCTGACCGGCACCGGATTGACTAGCGCGCCGTCGACCAGCCAGCGTCCGCCGAGGCGCACCGGCGGAAATATCCCCGGCAAGGCGTAGGACGCCCGCATCGCCAGCGACAACGACCCCCGCGTCAACCAGATCTCATGGCCGGTCCCGACCTCGGTCGCAATCGCCGCGAAGCGGACCGGCAGTTCTTCGATCGAGGTGGCGCCCATCGCTTCCTCGAGCCGTTTGGCAAGCCGGCCGCCCCCGATCAGCCCCGAGCTGCCAATTCTGACGTCGAGATAGCCGATGATGCGCCGCAATGTGAGCGAGCGCGCCCAGCTTTCCAGCTCGTCGAGTTGATTGTTGGCGTAACAGCCCCCGATCAGGGCGCCGACCGAGGTGCCGACAATGATGTCCGGGGTGATGCCATGCTCGATGAGCGACCGAATGACCCCGATGTGGGCAAAGCCACGCGCCGCGCCGCTGCCGAGAACGAGCCCGATCAAGGGCCGGCCCGGTTTTCCTTGAAAGGGTCTGGGTCCTACGTCGGCGATAGCCACCGGAATCCTCTCAATTCCGCGGTGAACAAAGGCGCTCTACGACGATTCTATGATCGGGCACAGAGGGAGCGGCAACAAGCTGCTAGGCTTATTATGGTGAAGGCGCGGACTCACCGCACTGTTCACTGGCGACCGCGGTCGGTGGCGGCATGAAATTGCCGTGATTGAGATCGAAAAAAACCGCCATGCCAGGGCGGGGCTTAGGTGGGGTTTGGCGTTGCGCCGCGCGGGCGGCCGGGTTGGCGTTGATAATTTTGGCGCCGCTTCACACCTTCGGACAGACACGCGATCTGGTTTCGCCGCAAATGACGCTTCCGGCGCCGCTCACCGCCGGCACCGGCTCACCAGGCGCCGCTCTCGTCCCGATGGCGCCGATGCCCGGTCCGCCGCTGGCGCAGACGGTGCCGATGGTGCCCGCCGGACACGTGGCACTGGTGGTTTCCGCCCGTTACGGCCGCGACGCGCCAGCCATCGTCGGCGGCCTGATCTGGCGCGTCTACACCGCAAAGCCGGACGCCACCGGTGTGTTCCGGCTGATCAAGGAGGACAAAGCGGCGGCGCCGACGTTCGTACTACCGCCCGGCAGCTACGTCGTCCATGCCAGCTTCGGGTTGGCCAGTGCGGCCAAGGCGGTGCAACTGCGTGCCGAGACGGTCCGCGAAACCTTCGACATTCCCGCGGGCGCCATTCGGCTTGAAGGCCGCGTCGGCGATGCCCGTATTCCCAGCGGGCAAATTGCGTTCGACATCTTTACCGGCAGCCAGTTCGACACCACCGAGCGCCCGCCGATCGCGCAAAACGTCATGACCGGTGACGTCGTGCTGCTTCCGGAGGGCACCTATTACATCGTGTCGAATTACGGTGACGGCAATTCGGTGGTGCGTTCCGACGTGCGGGTGCAGGCGGCCAAGCTCACTGACATCGTCGTCACCCACCGGGCCGCGGTGATCACGCTCAAACTGGTGAACGATCCGGGGGCCGACGCGCTCGCCAACACGCAGTGGACGGTGCTGACGCCGGGCGGCGACGTGATCAAGGAATCGATCGGCGCCTTCCCCCGTGTCGTGCTTGCCGAGGGCGACTACCACGTCATCGCGCGCAACGAAGGCAAGACCTATCAGCGCGATTTCAAGGTCATTACCGGCGTCGACGGCGAGGTGCAGGTACTGGCGCGGTGAGGGCGCGCGGCGGACGCGCCCGGAAGAATTCGCTACGCCGCCGCCTTCTTCACCCGCCGCACATCCGGCGGCACCGCTTCCTCCGCCAGCGCCGCGAGCGCGGCATCTAGTCCCATCACCTGCTGCCCTTCTTTGCCGAGGCGACGAATCGAGACTGTGCGTTCGGCGGCTTCTTTCTTGCCAACCACCAGCAGGACCGGAACCTTGGCGAGCGAGTGTTCGCGGACTTTGTAGTTGATCTTCTCGTTATGCAGGTCCCCTTCGACGCGCAGGCCCAAGCGGTGGGCGGCCGCGATCGCTTCGCGGGCATAATCGTCGGCATCCGAGGTGATGGTGGCGACGACGGCCTGCAACGGCGACAGCCACAGCGGCAAGTGGCCGGCGTAATGCTCGATCATGATTTCGGTAAAGCGTTCGAGCGAGCCGAACATGGCGCGGTGCAACATCACCGGCGTTACTTTGTTGGAATGCTCGTCGATATAGAAGGCGCCGAGCCGGCCCGGCATGTTGAGATCGACCTGCACGGTGCCGCATTGCCAGTCGCGGCCAATGGCGTCACGCAACACATATTCGAGCTTGGGGCCGTAGAAGGCTCCTTCGCCCTTGTTCAGCGTCCACGGCCGGCCCGAGGCTTCGAGCGCCTGCATCAGCGCGGCCTCGGCCTTGTCCCAGATGGCGTCCTCGCCGATGCGTTTTTCCGGCCGGTCGGAGAATTTGATACGCACGTCGTCGAAGCCGAAATCCTCGTAGATCGTCAGGATCAGGTCGTTGACCTTGATGACCTCCGGGGCGATCTGCTGCTCGGTGATGAAGATGTGCGCATCGTCCTGGGTGAAGGCGCGCACGCGCATCAGCCCATGCAACGCGCCCGACGGCTCGAAGCGGTGCACCTTGCCGAACTCGGCGATCTTGAACGGCAGGTCGCGATAGGATTTCAGCCCGTTCTTGAAGATCTGGATGTGGCCGGGGCAGTTCATCGGCTTGATGACGAAGGTGCGCTCGTCCTCCTCGCGCGGCTGGACCAGGAACATGCCCTCGCGGAAGGTCGCCATGTGGCCGGACGCGACCCAAAGCGATGAGTTGATGAGCTGGGGTGCGTTGACTTCCGCATAACCGGCGTCGGACTGCCGGCGGCGGATATAGTTTTCCAGCGTCTGGAACAGCGTCCAGCCTTTCGGATGCCAGAACACCGAGCCCGGCGCCTCTTCCTGGAAATGAAACAAATCCATCTCGCGGCCGAGCTTGCGATGGTCGCGTTTTTCCGCCTCCTCGATCTGCTTGAGGTGGGCGTCGAGCTCCTCCTGCTTGGCAAAGGCGGTGCCGTAGATGCGCGACAGCATTTCGCGGCTGGAATTGCCGCGCCAATAGGCGCCGGCGACTTTCATCAGCTTGAAGGCATTGCCGACCTTGCCGGTCGAAGTCATGTGCGGGCCGCGGCACAGATCGAACCAGTCGCCCTGCTTGTAGATTTTTAACTGCTGGTCCTCCGGAATGGCGTCGACGAGCTCGATCTTGAACAGCTCGCCCTTGTCGCGAAACACTTTCTTCGCCTGGTCGCGCGACCAGACTTCCTTGGTGAAGGGTTTGTCGCGGGCGATGATCTCGCGCATCTTTTTTTCGATCGCGTCGAAATCTTCCGGCGTGAACGGCGCATTGCGGAAAAAATCGTAATAGAAGCCGTTCTCGATCACCGGCCCGATGGTGACCTGGGTGCCGGGCCAAAGGCTCTGCACGGCCTCGGCAAGGACGTGCGCGGCATCGTGGCGAATAAGTTCCAGCGCGCGCGGATCGTCGCGGGTGAGGAACTCAATCTTGGCGTCGTGCTCGATCGGATCGGACAGATCGGCGACCTTGCCGTCGAGCGCCATGGCGACCGTACGCTTGGCGAGCGACGGCGAAATGCCTTTGGCGATGTCGAGGCCGGTGGTGTGGGCGGGATACTCCCGACGCGCGCCGTCGGGAAAGGTCAGCGCGACCATTTCTGCTCCTTCTGCTCACTCGCTGCCTACGAATGCAGGTAAGCGTGTTGTAGCGGTATTTAGCGCAAACACGGGCCAAGGCAAGCCATGCGGCAGTGCAACATGACCTATGCGCTGCCTTCAGTGCCGCCCGCCAAGCCTGCGCCTATGTGCTGGGGTGCGCGATGCCGGTCCGCATGCTCACTGGTTGAACTCCGATGCGCGCGCCAAGGCTCTGGTGCGACCGGAACCTTTTTGGAGGCCGTCATGACCGGGACATCGCAAACCAAAACGCCCCGAATGGAAACCTTTCGCATTCCCGGCGCGGACCTCAGCCCCTCGCGCATTGGGCTTGGCACCTGGGCGATCGGCGGATGGATGTGGGGCGGCACCGACAAAGCCGAATCCATCCGCACCATCCACGCCGCGCTCGACCGCGGCATCACGCTGATCGACACCGCGCCGGTCTATGGCTTCGGCCATTCCGAGGAGATCGTCGGCAAGGCTCTGGCCGAAGGCGGCCGGCGCGGTCGCGTCGTGCTTGCAACCAAGGTCGGGCTCGACTGGAAAGACAAGCAGCCGTTCCGCAATGGCAGCCGCGCCCGCATCATGAAGGAAATCGACGATTCGCTGCGGCGGCTGCGCACTGACTTTATCGACCTTTATCAGGTGCACTGGCCCGACCCGAATACGCCGATCGAAGAGACTGCCGGCGCCATGGCCGAGCTGCTGCGGGCCGGAAAGATCCGCGCCATCGGGGTGAGCAACTTTTCTCCGGCGCAGATGGACGCCTTCCGAGCGGTCGCGCCGCTCCACGCGGTGCAGCCGCCTTATAATTTGTTCGAGCGCGCCATCGAAGCGGACGTGTTCTCCTATGCGCGCAGTCAAAACCTCGCCATGCTGGCCTATGGCGCGCTCTGCCGCGGCTTGTTGAGCGGGCGCATGCGGGCCGACACCAAGTTTCCGGCAAGCGATTTGCGCAGCAACGATCCGAAATTCAGGCCGCCGCATTTTGCCGAGTATCTTGCCACCGTGTCCGCACTCGACCGTTTCGCGCAAGAAAACTTCGACAAGCGCGTGATTCATCTGGCGCTGCGCTGGGTGCTCGACCGCGCTCCCAATGCGATCGCGCTGTGGGGCGCTCGCCACCCCGGTCAGCTCGATCCGGTCGGCGACGTGCTGGGCTGGAAAATCGATGCGAATGCGATGGCGGAGATCGACCGCATTGTGGCGCAGCACGTGCGCACGCCGATCGGGCCGGAATTCATGGCGCCGCCGGAGCAGGCTGCCGCCTAATGGTCAGCCAGCCAAACCTGCCTCGCCCAGCGCGCAATTGGAGCTTTTGCCGCCGGGAGGCTATCTGTATGGTTGTCGGCGTCGCGGAGACGTGGACAGTGGGGAGATTTGGACTGTGAACAGCCGGGGACTGGCGGTGACGATTGCGACCGCTGTTTTGATTGCTTGCTGTGTCGAAGGAGCGATCGCGCAACCGCCAACCGATAGAATGGCGCAAGTATCGTCGCAGCAACCTTGCGATCCGCTGATCGACGGCACCTATTGCGCGACCCAGGGAGGCCGCCTCTCGAGTACGGCGCCATCGCAAGTCAGCATGGCCCCCATTCAAAGCCTCGGAGGTGATCTTTCCCTGGGCCAGACTCAGCCGGGGACTTTGGGGGCAATCACGTTCAACGGCGGCGGCACGATTTGCATCGGTCTTCTGCGCCGCGGCGCTTGCAATTAAAGTTCGTTCGGACGAGCCAGACGGCGCCTCTAGCCTTTCACCTTCATCATGGCCTCCAGGGCCTTTTCGTTTGGATTGTCGAGGCAGCGATTGATGAAGGCTTGCGTCTGCTGTTGCAGCATCTCGACGTTGAATGTCGTCGCATTGGCTTTGCCAAGCAGATACCCGTGCACGAACGCTATCGCTACATCGCGACTCGGTCCGCTGTCCCGCATGATGTCCTTGCAGGTGTATTGCTCGACTGAACGATCGCCCTTTTCCTGAGCGAGCAGCGGGCTTGCTCCGGCCGCGGCCAGCATGATCGCCGACGCGGCACCGAGCTTTGCATAAGACGAGACCATACGATCGCTCCCCATCTTGGATTTTTCGCCCGGCTGAGTAGCAGGCGGCGAGAAGCACTTCACGCCGAACGCTCGGGGCTCACAGTCGTGTTGGTGCCACGCCAGCGCGCGTATCGCCAGGGCAAATACCATCGCGCCTTCGGTGAAAGCGCCTCGGGCACGAAATCTAGTCCCTGTGTGCCCCAGGGCTGGCAGCGGAGGAGCCGCGCCAGGGTCATCCAGCCGCCGGCCCAAAGGCCGAAGCGCTCGATCGCCTGATCGGCATAATCCGAGCAGGTCGGCAGATGCCGGCAGTGGAAGCCGACCAGCGGCGAGAGCGTGTAGCGATAGGCCTTGACCAGCCCGCGGCCGGCAAGCCGCGGCGCGCGGCGGGATGCATTAAAAAGGGCATCGAGCGACATTGTAGCGCTTTTTCCCGCGGTCATTCCGGGGCTGGCCGTCAGGCCGGAACCCCGAATCCGTAACCACAATCAGTGCATCATCCACTCGGACTGTGATTATGGACTCCGGACAATCGCGGCGCGGTTTCCGGAATGACGAAATCCTTACTCCGCCGCTGCCCTGTTCGTTTCCTTGGCGGCGCGCTTGGCCTCAATCTGGCCGATGGCGTCGACCACGGCGTCGAAGGTGAGCATGGTCGAAGCGTGCCGGGCCTTGTAGTCTCGCACCGGCTCCAGCACCGCGATATCGGCCCACTTGCCGGCCGCCGGCGGCGCGCCGTTCTCCTTGAGCATTTTGCGGACGCCTTCGCGCAGCGTGCGCAGCTCGTCGGCATTGGAGCCGACGATGTTGCGCGCCATGATCGACGACGACGCCTGGCCCAGCGCGCAGGCTTTCACCTCGTGGGCGAAATCGGTCACCTTGTCGCCCTCCATCTTCAGATCGATGGTGACCGTCGAGCCGCACAGCCGCGAAACCGCTGTTGCGCTCGCGTCCGGGCTGGCAAGCCGACCGATGCGCGGAATCGTCCCGGCAAGCTCGATGATGCGGCGATTATAGACCTCGTTCAGCATTGCCAGATCGCGATTTCAAAGGCTGACTGTGTTGACCCACCGATAAACTATATAGGTACGGCCCGGCGCCGGCGAGAGTCCCGGCGCCACCGCGAGAACGACCTGAGCTATGTCCGACAAATCACCATTTGCACCGCCCGGTCCCGCCGCCGACCTTGAAGAAGGTCCGGCGCTGACGCCGAAATTCGACGCCGACGGGCTCGTCACCTGCGTCGCTACCGACGCCGCCTCGGGCGACGTGCTGATGGTCGCTCACATGAACGCCGAAGCGCTGGCCAAGACCATCGTCACGGGGCAGGCTTGGTACTTCAGCCGCTCGCGCGGCACGCTGTGGCGCAAGGGCGAAACCTCCGGCCACGCCCAGCGGGTGGTCGAAATGCGCATCGACTGCGACCAGGATGCGATCTGGATCAGGGTCGAGCAGGCGGGCGGCGCTTGCCACACCGGCCGCCGCTCCTGCTTCTATCGCGCCGTGCCGCTCGGCAAAGCACGTGCGGTCACGCTCGAGTTCCGCGACGAGCGCGTGTTCGATCCGCAGTCGGTCTATCGAGGCAAAGACTGATCACCGCTTGACCGTCGCGGCGCGCGCCAGCAAGCGCCTGGCGCGGGTGAGATGCGGCCGATCGACCATGGCGCCGGCGATGCCGACGACACCGGCATCCGGATTAGCGGCGAATGCGTCGACGATCGCCTGCGCGTGCGCCAGAACTGCCGGCGTCGGCGTGAACAGCTCGTTGATGATCGGCACCTGCGCCGGGTGGATGGCCATCTTTCCGGCAAAACCGTCGCGGCGGGCGGCTTCGCATTCGCGGCGAAGGCCATCGTTGTCATGGAAGTCCACATAGACGGTATCGATCGCCGCCACCTCGGCGGCGGCGGCGCCGAAAAGGCACAGCGCGCGCGCGAGCCGATACGGGTCGAGAAATCGCCCCTGTTCATCGCGATTGGTCTCGGCGCCGAGTTCCGCGGACAGATCCTCGGCGCCCCAGGTGAGCGCGGCCAGGCGTGCGCTCGCACCGGCATAGGTGCCGGCGCGAAACAAAGCCGCGGCGGTTTCGGTGGCGATGGCGGCGATCTTGATATGGCCGTCCGGCAGGCCGCTCACCGCCTCGCGCACCGCGAGCTTGGCGTCGGCGTGAACGATGGAAGCGCCGCCCTCCGCCTTCGGCAGCAGGATGGCGTCGGGCTTTTCCGGCGCGACCGCGTCGAGATCGGCGTCGGTGAGGCCGGTCGGCAGACTGTTGACGCGGACGAGGAGATACGGCCGCGGCGCGGTCGCTGCTGCTTCCTTGAGGAACGCCGCCGCGCTTTGCCGCGCCCGCGCTTTGCCGTCGGGCGCGATGGAATCCTCGAGGTCGATGATCAGTGCGTCGGCGCCGCTGGTCATCGCCTTGTCGAGTTTTTTCGCGCTGTCGGCGGGGACGAACAGGAACGAGCGCATCTGCTTTCTTTTTGCCTCTTGCCAGGGCGGGGAAGAGCATCGTCACTTCGCACGCGTGCCCCGTCAATGCGCCTCAGTCAATCGGAATGGTGAGCATGCAAACCCGGCGGGGTTATCCCAAGCACGGCGACAATGGCGATGATGATTGCGCCGATGATGACTTCGATCACGGCATTGCGCCGCAGTTGGCGGAGCGCGTCCTGCGTGGTGCTCGCGCTTGCGTCCCGCACCAGTCGCGGGGTGAGCCAAAGCCTGTTGACCGCGGCAATCGCGACCATAGCAAAAAACAGCGCCACCTTCGTCAGCAGCAAACGACCGTAGTCGGTATCCGCCAATGCGGGAATGCTGCCGGCGAGATACCAGGTATTAATCGAGCCCGTCACCAGGAGGGTGCCGACGCTGGCAATGCCGCAGGTCGAGAACCGCACCGTCGCCACGCGTGCCATGGAAACGGACGCCGCATCGTTTCCCGCCACGGCTAGCAGCAGCGCCAGCGGAAGGAGCATTCCGACCCAGGCCGCCGCGGCGACGAGATGCAAGACATCGGCAATCGGATGGACCATGCCCTCGACACCCGAGCCGCCTACCGCATGGCCGCCCCAGGCCAACGTGCCGACAAGTCCCGCGGCCAGCGCCACAGCCATCGTCTTGATCCAGACGGACTTGCCGGGCCGCGGCGACAGGAACGACGCAAGCACGGCGGCGAGTGCTACGGCGAGAATAAATCGGGCCAACCAATCGCGCCCAAAGCCGGTTTGCAGCAACACAATCCAAAGAATGCCTTCAGACAGGAGCTTCGGCAGCGGGCTATCGCTCATCGACTGCGCCAGCACAACGAGCCAAGCCGCACCCGAGACCACTGCAACAGCCAAACTGACCCAGGCGATCCATATGAGCTGGCGCCCAACAATGACGGGCAGGCGCGCGCCGTTCGTGGCAGTCCGAAATGTCGGCTCGGCTACGAAAGCCATAAAGAAGGCGACGCCCGCCACAGTGAGGGTGGCGGCAAAATGAATGGCGCGGACGTAAATCATCGAGTTATTCGATACGCCCTTGCAATCGACCTTGCCTAAGCGTCGCGCTCACCGGCCGCCTACATGGAACGAGAAACTTCCCTCGGTTCTGTGAGTATCGACCGAGAGCACATGCCAGTGAACGTGGTACGATCCCGGGGCGAGTGATTTAAGACCGATGTGCATGGTGTTGCCGCTGATCTGCGGCTTGCCTTGATCGACCCGGGCGCCGTTCGCATCGGTCACCTGTACCGTGCTGAAAGCCGGCTCGAGGTTTTGCGTGAAGGTCAGCGCGACGTCATGCGGTGCGGTCGCGACCGTGCTGCCGACGAGCGGGCTCGCATGATCGAGAAAGGCGTGTGCGCGCGCGCCCGCGGTTCCCAGCGCTAAAAGCAGCAGCGATACGATAGCAATGTGGGTTCGCATGAGGTGCTCCTTTAGAAGGTAAGCTTGCGGGGAGGGTTGGAAGTGCCGCCGATAAGCGGCTGTCCGACGGTCGTTGGGAATATGTCGTCGAGATAGAGATGCAGCTGGCCGAGCACGCCGATTCCGTTCCCGCTCGCGCTGTTAATCGGAATCATCGCTTCCAGGCCGACCTGGAAATAACTTCCCACCCAGATCACGCCAGGATTGATCGTACCGGTGGTGATGCTGCTGTTGCCGAGATTGTTGGCGGCCGGCGTGAAGAGCTGCGCTTCGACGATCGGGATCAGATGATTGATCAAGTCGGGCAGCTGGAAGTCTTTCACCTCGGATTTCAGATATGGCATGCTGTATTGCAGCGATCCGCCGTAAACCAGAACTTGCGGGATGTATGCGCCCTGCGACACGTCATAGGACGTGGTCGGGATTTGATAACCGATCTGGCCGGTGATCGCGAACGGCCGTGCCCAACCGACGTCATCGGGCAGTTGACCGAAGCCCTGGCCGAAATAATAAGTCGGCGTGAGCTGGCTATAGGAAGTTCCGATGCCGGCATTGGTGGCGCCGGTGTCGCCCCAATCGACGATCAGGCCGAGCAGCATCGCGGTCTCGTGCGACGCATCCTTGAGCAGCTGATACTGGAGCGTGGTTTCGAGGTCGGCGAAACCGGCCATGGTGGGACCACCGGGCGCGCGGATTTGCGTCCAATCCTCGCCGATCGAGATTCCGAAATCTTCAGTGATGCGCTTCGAGAGCTCACCTGAAATATCCCATTCGGTCGCCGGCGGCACATCGCCGGTCTTTGACCAGGATACGGTCGGAAGCGACATCTCGTCGGCCACGCAAGGGTCGTCGGTCAGCAAGGTGGCGGGAAAGAATCTCGGGCCGACAAAGCAGTGGGCGAAAGCATCGGCGTGAAGCAACACGACAAATAACAGGGCGAGTGCGAGTGCGCACAGATACCTCGGAACACGAGACATGGAGGCTCTCCATTTGGGCGTGAGACACATTGCGGCAGCCGCGAATAGGGCTACCGGCGGTCACGCGCCAGCTGGAGGACCCCGGGAACTCGCTATCGAATGGGCGGAAATATGAGGCAGGCAGTGTTTATCAGCTGCCCAAGGAGCCGTGGCAACTTCAACATCGACGCGGTGAAAAAGAACCGGCGGTGATCCGATCAGCGCGTGATGGGCCCCGGCAAAGCAGAAAATGCAATGGCTGCAGCCGGGATGATTGGGCGTACCGGCCGGTATGTCCGGCGCGCCTTGGGTGTTGTGAAGACAGAGCTCGAAGCCCGGCGTGCTCTCACCGGCATGCGCAGGGAGCGCAAACCCGCCAAGCGCGATCAACAGGCTCTGCGCGGCGACGGCATAGGCGACGACGACGCCGATCAACGGTCGCCAGATGCGCCAAGACTTTACGCCGCGCCGGAACATGCCGCCGCCCCCAAACAAGGCCTCATCATGCGAATGGTCGCTTCGCAAGTCAACGGTGCCTGATCCTTGGTCACTTCGGCCGCATGCGCATAAATGCCTGGCGGCGACATTCGGCGACCAGCTTGTTGTCCTGGTTATAGGCGCGGTGATGAAATTCGACGATGCCGGCGCCGGGCCGCGATTTCGATTCGCGCTTGCCAATGACTTCAGTCGATGCGTGCACGGTGTCGCCCTCGAACAGCGGATGGGGAAATTTGACCTCGGTCATGCCGAGATTGGCGATCGTGGTACCGACGGTGAGGTCGCTCACCGACATGCCGATCATCAGGCCGAGCGTGAACAGCGAGTTCATCAACGGCTGGCCCCACTCAGTCTCCTGCTCGCAGAAATGCCGGTCGATATGGAGCGGTTGCGGGTTAAGCGTCATGTTGGAGAACAGCATGTTGTCCATCTGGGTGACGGTGCGCGTGTAGCGGTGCTCGACGACCTCACCGGGGACAAAATCCTCGAAATAAACTCCGCCGCGCTTGTGCCGTATCGCTGCTTGCTGGGTCATGATCGTCTCCGCGTTAAGGTCCCATTTACCATAATCGTTAATGCTTCCTAGCGCCCCAAGGGGCAAGCCGGTGGGAGCCGGCAGGGGAGTATTTCCATGCTGGTCGATATCGGCAATTCCGCCGCGGGCTCGGCGGTGGCTGGCGCCATTCGTCAGGCGTCACAGGCCACCGGCACGAGCTTCAATTACCTCTTGGCCACGGCACAGGTCGAATCGGGCCTCAACCCGCAGGCCGGAGCCTCGACCTCATCGGCGCGCGGCCTGTTCCAGTTCATCCAGCAGACCTGGCTTGCCACCATGAAGCAGGCCGGCGCCGCGCTCGGCTACGGCCGTTATGCCGATGCGATCTCGCAGACTGCCGCCGGCCAATACCAGGTCAGCGACCCGGCGCTGCGCAACGAGATCCTCGCGTTGCGGAGCGACCCGACGGCGAACGCGGTGATGGCCGGGGCCTTTACCAAGGCCAATACCACTTTGCTGAGCGAGCAGATCGGCCGTTCACCGAGCGAGGGCGAACTCTATATCGCGCATTTTCTCGGCGCCGGAGGCGCGGCGCGACTGATCAACATGGCCGCGAGCAATCCGAACGCCAAAGCCGCGGATTTTTTCCCTAACGCCGCCCAGGCCAATTCGCCGATCTTCTTTGACCGGGCGACCGGCGCGGCCCGCACCGTCGCGCAGGTCCGCAATATCCTCACCGCGCGTTATGACGTGGCCCGCGGTGGCCAGGCTGAGTCTGCCGTAGCGCAGGCAGCGCAGGCCTCAACTGCGTCCGCCGCTGCGGCCGCGCCGGATACCGCGGGTATCGCCAATGCCTTTGCCGCCGCTATTCCAGCGCGCGCCGCAAGCGACCACCAGATTTTTCACGGCCTTTTTGCCGACGGCAACCGCGCCGCGCCGCTTGCGCCGGTCGTGAGTGCGCTCTGGGGCGTGTCGAATGGCGCGCAGGTCGCCGGCGCCGCACAACCGGGAAAGTCGATCGCCGGCGGCATGCTCGATCTCTTCAAGGATCCGGTAAAGGGGACGTAGGGCGAAGCGGCTTGCCGCTCCTCTTGTTCGCTAGGCCGGCCCGTGAAATTTATGGTGAACGGTTTGTTAAGGCCGGGTCTCCTAGGATCGGTCTAGGGCCATAAAGACTCGTTGGCGCGAGCGAAAGATGATCGTCCGCCATTTCCTCGACTGGGTACGCACAGCGTCCGCCGGCAAACGAGCGGAAGCCACCTATGCGCTCGCCCGCGCCTATCTTTATTCCGACCTTTCGCCCGACGATGCCGCCGCCGCCGAAGGCGCCATGCTGATGCTGCTCGACGATCGCTCGCCGCTGGTCCGTCGGGCGCTCGCCGATGCGCTTGCGGCAAGTTCGAGCGCACCGCCGGCGATCGTGATGGCGTTGGCGGCGGACCAGCCGCAGATCGCCGCGCCCGTATTGGCGCTTTCGCCGCTGTTCGTCGATGCCGATCTGGTCGATGCAGTGGCGACGGGCAACGGCGCGGTGCAGATCGCGATCGCAAGCCGCGCCGGCCTGCAGCGGTCGGTGGCAGCCGCGATCGCCGAAGTCGGGACGGCGGAATCGTGCCTGGTCCTGGTGGAAAACAGCGATGCCGAGATCGCGTCGTTCTCGATCGATCGGATGGTCGAGCGCTTCGGTCACCTTGCGGTGATTCGCGAAGCGCTGCTCGCGCGCGAGGATGTTGCGGCAGCGACGCGGCTGACGCTGGTTGCCAAAGTATCTGAGACGCTTGTCGGCTTTGTCGCGGAGCGCCAGTGGCTCGCCATTGATCACGCGCAGCGCATTGCGCGCGAGGCTTGCGAGCGAGCCACGCTGACGCTTGCGGCCGATGCGCCGACGACGCAAATACGCCCGCTGATTCATCATTTGCGCGTGAGCGGACAACTCACGGCCGGGCTTATTCTGCGCGCACTCTTGTCGGGCAATGTCGACCTCTTCGAGGAAGCCTTGGCCGAGCTGACCGACATGCCGGTCGAGCGGGTCGCGAGCCTCGTCCACGACCGCGGCAATGCCGGCTTGCGGGCGCTGTTCGATCAGGCCGGATTGCCGGCGGCGACCTATCCCGCCTTCAAGGAGGCGATCGAGTCGATGCGCGACGGCGACCTGATCAGCGAACCGGGCGGGGCTGCGCGGCTTAAGCGACGCACGATCGAGCGCGTCCTCACCCGCTGCGAAGACGAGGCGCTAAACGAGCTGGCGCCGCTGCTCACGCTACTGCGCCGCTTCGCCACCGAGGCGGCGCGCGAGGAGGCACGGCTGTTTTGCGACGAGCTGGTGGCCGACGCCCTCGACCCGGCTGAGCAGTCCGAAGCGGCGTAGCTCGCGACGAGCGAGCGTCGATGCCTAGCCCTCGCCGGGTGCCAGCGGCGGCGCGAAAATGCTTTCAAGATAATCGGGCCGATCGCTGTTCTCGGCGCGAAGGAACTCGTCGGTGACTTCGCGCAATCGCCGCATCAGCTCACCGGCGATCCCGGAGATGTCGGCGCTGGTGTGCTCGCGGGCGATGGCGCGGGCGGCGTCGACGTGCTGGTCGACGAGAGTGAGCGGAATGCGCGTGATCTCCCGCGTGTGCTCAATAAGGCGGCAAAGGCTCTCGGCGACGGCACCGACCGCGGGATAACCGAACGTGGCGGCCTCGCCCTTGATGTCATGGGCCGCGCGAAACAGCTCGTCGTGCGTCTTTTCAGTGAAGCCCAGGCGGCTGACGTCCTGGCGTGCCGCTTCGAGACGCTCGCATTCGGCATGCATCCAGCCGGCAAACTCGCTCGATAGCTCGGCCAGCGCCGCTTCGGCACGCGCGACCGGATCGTCGTTGCCGTCGAGCGCTGACGCGATGGCCTTGCGCAGCACGTTCGGCGGCGTGATCACTTCGTGGTCCGCGAACGTTGAGACTGACAGCGTGACGTCCTTGCGCGGGGCCATTTTGGTTCTTGCTCCTGACGTCAGGTCAAAACTTTGTCGAGCAGCGGCTGCTGGCGGATGGTATCAACTTTGCCGCCCTTGCGTCGTTCCGGCCCGATATAGCTTGTGTTGACGTTGCGGCGACGATCGGGACCGAAATAGGTCTTGGTCTTGATGAACGGACGCGGGTTGGCGACCACGTTGAGAATGCGCTCGTAGAGCGCCTTGGCAGAAATCGGTTTGCAGAGGAATTCGGTGATGCCGGCATCGCGCGCGCCGACGACGCGCTTCTTCTCGGAATGGCCGGTCAGCATGATGATCGGCACGTACGGATTGGCGTTGGCGCCGGGCTGGCGAATCATCTGCGCCAATTCCAGACCGTCGAAGATCGGCATCACCCAGTCGGTGATGATGATGTCCGGCATGTAGTGGGTGAAGGCTTCCAGGCCGGCAGCGCCGTCTTCAGCTTCATACACCTCGCGCGTTCCGTAGCCGTGCAGCAGCGTGCGCAGGATACGCCGCATGTGAGCGTTGTCGTCGATAACCAGAAAGCGCAGACGGTTGAAATTGATGCGGACCATACGGTTCCCCACGGCGGGCGCTGCTGCGCCCGTCCCGCGCCGTCAAAGGTAAGATTCTGCCGTTAAGGTTCGGTTAAGCATACAATCCACGGGCGGATATTGGACACCGAATACCGAAATTAAGCGGGGAGGGGGAATCGACCGACCTGTGATCGGTGGCGCCAGGTTTCAGTAGCCGAACTGCTCGCGGAGGATGCGTTCGTCGAGGCTATGGCCCGGATCGAACAGCATGTGCATGGAAATCGAGTGGTCCATGCTGATCTCGACGCTCCGAACCGAGCGCACCTCGTTATGGTCGGCGACGGCGGCGACCGGACGCTTGGCGGCTTCGCGCACCTCGACGGTAACGCGGGCGCGATCGGGCAGGAGCGCGCCGCGCCAGCGCCGCGGCCGGAACGGACTGATTGGCGTCAGCGCCAGGAGCGGCGCCCCGATCGGGATGATCGGTCCCTGCACGGAAAGATTGTAGGCGGTCGAGCCGGCCGGCGTGGCCAACAGGATGCCGTCGGCGACGAGTTCGGAAAGCCGCTCCTCGCCGTCGACAAGAACGCGCAGCCGGGCCGCCTGATAGCTCTGGCGAAACAGCGAGACCTCGTTGATGGCGTGGTGGCGGTGCAAGCGGCCGCCGGCGTCGCGCGCGCGCATCAGCAATGGGTGGATCACGGTGACCTGCGCCGCTGCAAGCCGTTCGCCGAGGTGCAGTTCGGAGAACTCGTTCATGAGGAAGCCGACCGTGCCGCGATGCATGCCGTAGATCGGCTTGCCGGAATTCATGAACCGTTGCAGGGTCGCGAGCATGAGACCGTCGCCGCCCAGCGCGACGATGACGTCGGCGGCCTCAGATTGGGCGTCGCCATAGCGGCGAATGAGCTGCCGCTGCGCTTTCTGCGCCGAGGCAGTGTCGCTGGCGACGAAGGCGATGCGCTTGTAATGGGTGGCAGTGCGGCGCTGGGGCATCGGTGATTTGGCCTGGCGGCCTTTCGAGGTTCTCGGCGCGACGGGCAGGACGGTCGCGGGAGCTTGGCATGGAACGCGCAGTTTTCGTCTATACGACCTATCCGTCCATTGTCGAGGCGGAGCGGGCAGGGCGTGCGCTGGTCGAGCGCCGTTTATGCGCCTGCGTCAATATCCTGCCGGGCGTGGTCTCGCTTTATTGGTGGCAGGGCGCGATCGAACGGGGCGATGAAGTGGTGATGATCATAAAGACCCGCGCCGGTCTCGCCGAGGCGGTGCGCGCCGCGGTCAAGGAGATGCACTCCTATACCACGCCGGCGATTCTCGTCATTCCGCTCGAGAGCGTCGACCCCGATTACCACGCTTGGATCGTGGCGGAGACGCAGGCAGCGGATGTGAAGTGATGGGGGCGTGGCCAGCAGCTAATACGTTACGGTGCCGTCGATCGCGTCCTTGAGCATCCTGTAGGCTTTGCAGTCGGTGCCGCAGATCAGGCGCACTTTCTCGAGATCGTCCTTGGCCTTGAGCACATTGCCCTGCTCGGCCTGCCACATGCCGTAATACGACCAGGTCACGGCGTGATTGGGGTCGGCGGCTAGGGCCCGCTCGTACCAGACTTTGGCATCATCATAGCGGCCAAGCTTGCGGCTGGCGTAGCCAAGGAGCGTAGCGACGTCGGGGTGATCGTCGTAGCCGAGAGCGCGCAACGCCGCGATGCCGGCGACGTAGTCGCCTTTGTCGTAAATGAGCGCGTAAGCGGCGCGATAGCCGGCCAAAAAATCTTCGGCCGAACTGCTCTTTTCTTTTTTCGGCTTTTTGGTCTGGGTGCCTTTCGACTTGTCCTGACTGGGTGGCGGCGGCGCGGGATTGTCTTCGCCGGCGGCGATCGCCAGCTCCGGAGCAACGAGAATGGCTGAAAGCACAAGCGCGGCCACAAGCGAAAGCCTAACTTTCATGATCGTCTCTCCGCAGCGTCAACGAACCCATCATACAAGCCCATTGTCGGATTGGGCGCGACTTGGTCGCGTCATCGAGCAAATGTGATCGGAGGGGACGGCACGCGACCGAACCATGACAGAAATGACGGAGACTAACATAAACGACAGGAACGCCGGAAATATCATTCACTTCGGCCACTACAGCGTCGGCTGCCATTCGACCGGCACGTGCTCGTAGCCGCTGGCGGTCTTGATGAGGTGGCCGCAGGCCGGGAAGGGGAAGTGATAGCCGGTCACCAGCATGCGGTCGGCGGCGGCGCGATCGAAGAGCTTTTTGCGGGTGGCAACGGCGGCGTCGCCGTCGATATCGAACGCAGCCTGCCAATCGGGGTGTCGCGCGAACACGGCGGGATGTTGCGCGGTGTCGCCGAGCACCAGGAGCGATTGCTCGCCGGAATGGATGGCGAACACGGTGTGGCCCGGGGTGTGGCCGGGCGCCGCCAGCGTGACAATGCCGGGGGCAACCTCCGCGCCCGGCTCAAAGCGCGTGACGTTCTTGGCGATATTGAAAAATACGCGGCGTTGATTGCGGAAAGTGATTTTCAGGTCCGCCGCCGCGGCATTCATATTGGCGTCATCCATCCAAAACTTCCATTCCGCCGCCGCCACCATGATCTCGGCATTGGGAAAGACCAGCTCGTTGTCCTTGTCCTTGATGCCGTTGATATGGTCGGGATGGAAATGCGAGATCACGATCAGGTCGATGGCCTTCGCATCGATGCCGGCGGCCGCAAGATTGGCGCGCAACACGCCGGCCGAGGGCGCGATCTGGCCGCCGGTACCGGTATCGATCAGCACCAGCCTTTTGCCGGTATTGACGATCAGCGTCGTGAACGGCGTCGCCAGCTTGTCGGCAGGCATGAACGCTTTGGTGAGCGCGCTTTCGACTTCGGCGAACGGCGCATTGCGGATGAATTTGTCGGTAATCGGCCGATACCAGATGCCGTCATAGAGCGCGGTCAACTCGAACGTCCCGATCCGGTAGCGATAGATGCCCGGTACTTGCGCGCCGGTAGGCGCTGCGGCGGCAGCGGCCGCATCGGCGCGGGCGGCGAGCGCCGCTGCAGAGCTGGCAAGAAGCGCACGGCGCGTGATGATCGGCATGGTCTTTGTCTCTCCGCGGCGAATGAGCGTGCGCCGATCAATGACACGCAAGTTTGGTCAAAATCTAGCGCCGCAGCGAGCGCGCGGACCACTCACGAATTCGTGGCTGGCCTCTGGCGGATGCTCGCGCAAGGGGCGCCAGCGTGCGCGCCTGTTCATGCGCGGGCTTAGCACGATCGCGCGGTTGCGCGACGGCCCGGTCGTTGTCCCTGCTGCGGATCCGCCAGGATTAGAACGTGCAGCGGGTGCTGGATCCGCCGACGCTCGTGAACGTCGTGGTGGCGGCGCTGTTGGCCGGCCAGCCGACATCAATGTCGAAGACACAGCCGCAGCTGTTCTGTCCCGCGGTTCCCGTCACGTAAGAGAAGAAGCGGTATTTCCAGGTCGCCGCTTCCGCGGCCTTGTCTTTTTCCTGGTCGGTGTTGTCCCACCACTTCAGATGCGTGGCTGTTTCCTGCATCAGCAGATCGGCTGCCGTTGGATTGGTATAGCTGTCCGCCCCGTAGAACGGATTGTGCCCGGGGGTCGTATCGCCGACGTCCGGATATTTACGTCGCCCGTCATTGGTGATCGTCACGGTGTAGGTGCCGACGGTGACGTCGCCGCTCGGCGTAGCTAGGACCTTCGGTTTCGATACCGATTCGGTGCTGGTGATGGTGAGCTGCAAGGCCTGTCCGCTCGCGCATTGGCCGGCGGTGCCGGTGAGCGTTGCGTCCGCCTGAAAGCCGGTTTTCTGCTTCAAACCAGCGGCGGAATTCACCCCGACCGGACAGGTATAGGCGTAGGTACTTGTGGCGCAACCGTTGCCGATGGAACCGGCGGCGCGCGCGCATTCGGGGAAGTTCAGATCGTTGTTGGAGCAGATCTTCACGGTCGCAGCGTTGGCGTGGCTGATCGTCAAGTCGGTGCAGCTGCATGCGGCGATGGCTTCCGTGGCGGTGGCGACCGTCGCCGCAAGAATTGTGATCAGGGCGCACCAGCGGGCAGGCAGGCGGGCGCGGCGACACGCAGCGTATGGCATGATGGCTCCCCCTCGTGAGCATGCTCCAGCCTTGGCCTGTCGGTGTGGCAAGCCCCGCCGGCTGACACTCCATAGTTGTGTTTTTGGTAAAATGCAACCGATTTATCGCAGCGAGGCTGAAATGCGCGATGCCGGCTGAACTGCAATGCCGGGACTGTCGCCACCCCGGCCGCATCGGGGCGGAACACTAGGTCCGCGGTTGAGACGACCCGGCCGAGGAGAACGACCGCCCACCCGCTAAGCGCGGTCAGCGCACACGAGAAGTCGCGCGCGGGGTCCGGAATTTCTGTTTTGCCGTCGCGACGCTTGAGCGTCAGTTTGGCTTCTCGTCCGTCGCGGGTTCGGGTTCGGCGCGCTCGGCTTTGCGGAGCGCCGCTTTCTCATCCTTCTTTCGCTGTTTCTCTTCGCTCTTGGCGCGTGCCGCCCGGGCCCGCTCGGCTCGATCTCTTCCGTAATTAGGCTTGAATGCCATGCGGCCCTCGCTGGTTGATTTCGTACTTAGCAGCGTCATATAAGCACGTCACGCTGCCACCGCAGCGTTGCGGGGGTGCATCGAATCCTCAACGGCGCGGATAATCAAGACCACATGGCGACGCGGCAAGCGCGAATCGATGACTTCATTCACGAAGGCGTACCGCCGGCGGAGCAGCCGTTTGAGCTGCTTTGCGAGGATCACGTCGGCACCTATGTCATTCCGTTCCTGTGCCGATGGCGGAGCGGTGCCTGGCAGAGCGTTGATACAAGCAGTCCTATTGAAGCAACAGTGGTTGGCTGGCGCGTCCGTTGATGGCAATCGGTGGCGCGCGAACTTGCCGATCCGCGGCGGGCGAAGCAGGGTCAGGATAGATGAGCGGCTTTAAGCAACCGGATCTCCTGGAGCGGCAACAGGCTGCGGCCAAGGCCAGGAAGGCGGCGCTGGAGAAGTTTCGCGCCAAAGCCGCCGACCCGGCGCTCGCCGACCGGCTGATCGCTCGAACTGCGAGTGCCGCCGACCGCAAGGCGATCAAAAATCTTCGCGACAGGGAGAAGGCCGAAAAGAAGGCCCGCGATGCCGAACGCGCGGAGCAGGCAGCGCGTGACGCGGCGATCCAGGCCGAGCGCGCCAAGGCCGAAAGCGCAGAGCGCGAGCGCGCGCTGCAAGCCGAGCAAAAGGCGGCCAGGGACGTCCGCTATGCCGCCCGCAAATCGCGATCGAAGCGGCGCTAGCTGAGATTGCGTTGCTCTCGCCGGTTAAGGCGCGACCCGTCGTCATTTACAATGTTTCAGTTGGCACCTTTCGCTGCAAGCGGTGGGGTTTTTCATCGCAAAATTCTTTGCGCACCAGTTATCGCAAAACGCAGCGCACTTCGCGGCGGCGGCAACCGCGTGAGAGCCGGCAGGCGGTGTATCGACCGACAAGATCAACGCCACAATTGCGATCAGGGCATAAGTACGCTTCATCTCTGCTGCTCATTTTTCTAGCGGCCGGTCGGTCGATTGACCAGTAACATACATTCCGCCCATTTGCTTGCCAGCTTTTAGGGTTTTGCGACGTGCTTATGCTTGTGCTTGAGCTGCCTGGCCGGATGGGACGACGCGTTCGTGGGCGGCATGTAATTCGGCATCGTCGAAGTGCCGTAATTGGTACCCGCTCCGCCCATTCCGCCGCCGCCGCCTCCGCCGGCTCCCATCGCGTGAGCGCTAGTCGCTCCGGCCAGCAGGGACGCCGCGAGCGACATTGCCGCGAATGTCCGCCACATCTTATTCTCCTGTTGGTTCGTCGGCGCGTTGGCGTCGATCATGCGGTAGCGGTGCATGGTGCCGGGTGAGAGGATTGAACTCCCGACCAACGGTTTACAAAACCGCTGCTCTACCGCTGAGCTAACCCGGCATTTGTCCAGTATTTATGGGCTTTTCTTGCTTCAAGCAATTCCGCGAATTGGGCGTTTTGCCACTATTTTGCTACCCAATGCTTTTGGCGGACGCATCTGTATGGCAGCTTTGAGTGCGTCGTCAACGAGTGCAGCAGCGTCCGTCTGCCTATTGGGCAGCACATGCGAGTAGAGATCGAGGATGCGTGCCGTAGTTGATGATGTAGCGGCTTAGCCGGGCGGAACGCCGTGGGGGGTGGTCGGAGCCCCGTTCAAATCGCTGCCGGCGAGCACCGCATCTTGGCTGAAGACAGCGGGCGGCAGGTCGAGCGCTTGCTCGCGACCGTCGCGTCTTGGCGCGATGACGGGATGGACCTTAAAATATTCTTGCAGCGCTTCATGGATGGACATCGGAAGAACTTGCGCGTCGTGCGTCCCACGATGCCGGCAGACCACATCCAACGGTTCGCCTTCGCGTTCGCACCCCGCGATGGTGTAATGCTCGTCCGCCTCGGCCTCTCGACCGTTGATCTTGATCGACACGAGCCTGCTTCCATGCGCGGCCCGCGCATCGAAGACGATCGTCATGCCGGAAGCGCGCGGTCCCCATCCGCCGTTGAGCTTCAACGGCGTTTTCGCATAGACCATTTCCAATTCGTTTTCCAAATAGTCCCTTAGTTCTTTGCCGGTGACCCAGCCGCGTTTCATTCGCGCGTCCATCGGCAGCAGGTTCCACAGATCGGCCTCGGTGACTGCTTCCGGCGGAACCGGTACGCCGAAGCGGAAACCGTTCGTGAAGCCTATGTCGGTTTTTGCAATTTCGCGCACAGCGTCGGCGATGAAGTCATCGGCCGTGGTTTCCAACAGGTCATAGCGCATCAGGACGGTTTCGGTTTTCCCGGCTGGCTTGGCCATGCGCGCCCGATGCGGCGCCAGCGACGTGTCGACCAGCGATTTGACCCGAACGTCTTCGTCGTAGCGGCTGGCCAAAATCGGGATCAGCCGAAACTCGTGGCTGGCGACACCACCGCCCGGCTTGATGACGAGATCGAGCCTGCCCAAAAATGACCCGAAGCAGCCCGGCTCGACGACAATGACGTTGCCTTCGAGAATCGGCCAGGCCGTCCGCTCATGGGTGTGGCCGGAGAGCACCACATCGAACTCTGGCGTTTGGCGAGCGATTTCGCGGGCAATCGAGAGGCCGGTATGGGTGAGCGCTACGACGAGGTCCGGCTGCTCGCGGTCGCGCAACTCTTTGACGAACTCGCGCAGGCCCTCGATGCGCGTTGTATCCATGCCTCGGAATTCCGAAGGCGGTTGACGTCCGCTGGCACCGATATCGGTCACGCCGACGACGGCTAGTTTCACGCCCTGCCGCTCGAGCGTTATTGCGGCGGGGAACAAGCGGCCGCCGGTCGCTATGTCGTGAAAATTGTAGCACACGACCGGGCAGCTCAACCGGCTCATGGTCTGTTTGAAGCGCTCGGGGCCGTAGGCGGGCTCCCAATTGCCGGGCGTGAAAACGTCGATGCCAAGAGCCTTAAGGGGCTCGAGGATCGCTTCGCCTTCGGACCATGCGGCCGGACCTGAACCTTGAAACTCGTCGCCGCCGTCGAGCAGGAAGCAGGCGCCTTCGCAGTGCGCTCGCTCATGTTCGATGGCCGTCTTGAGCCGGGCGTAACCGCCCATCATCTGGATTTCAGGCTTCGCTCCCGGGAGATATTCCGGATGGGTTTCGAGTTGCGCATGGGTGTCGGTGAAGTGCAAAAGCGTCAGATGCTTGCCGCCCTGAATCTGGTCCGGCTGCATCGCGGCTGCGGCCATACTGACGACTGGAATTCCCGAGCTGATCGCCGACACACCCGCGGAGGCGAGCAGCTGCCGGCGCGTCAATTTTTTGTTCATTGGCTTTCCATCCTTGCGCCCATTGAGGCCAGGCAGCGTGTTTCCGAAATTGCAGCAACGTCTTGATCAGGAAGCGCGCTTGCGCGCTTCCTGATGCCGCAGCCCAGGAAACTCAATACCGCGCATCCTTCGGCTTACCGCCGTTGGGCCAGTCCTTCACCTTTGCCGCAAAATCGGGACGCGGCTGATGGCTGAAATATTCCGCCACATCCACCGCGTCCTGATCCGACAGTGCGCCGCCCTGTCCCAGCGGCGCATTCAGGCCGTAGGCGACGGGCATGTTGTTCTTGATGAACGCCGCGGCGGTGTAGGTTCTTGCCATGCCCGCGCCGATATTGAATGAATCGTTTCCCCACAACGGCGGAAAGACAAACTCGTTCCGCGCGTTTTTAAGACCTTCGCCGTTGCCGCCGTGACATTCGGCGCATTTCGCTTCATAGAGTTTCTTGCCGTGAACCGGATCGGGGGTCAGGTTGTTGTCGACTTTTCCGATGCCGGCCCCTTCGACTTTGGCGTTTCGCGGCAAACCGGCGGACAGCCAGTTGAAGTAGGCGATCATGGCCTTCATTTCAGGGGAATCGATCGGCAATGTCTTGCCGTTCATAGACCGCAGCAGACAGCCGTTGACGCGCTCCTCCAGCGTCACCGAACGTCCGGCGCGCGGATTGTACCGTGGGTATCTGACCGACATGCCGAGGTAAGGAGAGGCAAACGGCACATTCCCGCCGTTCAAATGGCAGCTGTCGCAGTTTAGAGCGGCGCCGACATTGTCGGGCAGGAGCCTTTTGGTATCGGCCAGCAATCGCCTGCCCAGCAGGATTTGCTTGCCCTTGTCGTCATCTGGAATGTCGGCAATGTGTGGGGGCGCCAATTTCACAACTGCAACCGGCTGCGGTTGTTGTTGGGCGGCGGTTGCCGTTGGCGCCCCCTCGCCAACGCTGGCCCGTATCTTAGCGACCTGATCGGCAGTGACCAACGCGGCAGAGTTGCCCCACGAGGTCCGAATATGAGTGATGATTGCGGCCACGCCGCGGTCGTCCAGCATCTTAAAAGCAGGCATAGCGAAAGCGGTTGGGCGATCCGCCGTGCGCGGCCTCCGTCCACCCGCCACGACGACGCGCACCAGCGAGGTGACGTCCGTCGTTTCCACAACCTCGTTCCCCGCCAAAGCCGGGAAGATCTGCGTCACACCGCTGCCGTCGGCACGGTGACAGGTTACACAAAATTCCTCGTAACTGGCGCTGGCACGGGACGAATGATCGCCACCCGCAGGCGAAACCGCTCCAGCGCCGGCGACAACGTTCGATTCTTCCTTGCTCGCCGGAAGCGACTTCAGATAGCGCGCGACGGCGATCAGATCTTGTTCGGTCAGATATTGGGTGCTGTGCTGCACCACCTCGGCCATGTCGCCGAATGCCGCGGTGCGGTCGGTACTGCCGGTTTTGAGGAAGGTAACGATATCGGCCTCGCTCCACCGACCGAGACCGTCCTTGTCGCCGCGCAGGCTCTTGGCATACCAGCCATCGATAACCGACCCGGCCAAAAAATCCGGTCCCTCGCGCGCGGTCAACGCCTTGGTGTGCAGGGTGAGCGCGCGCGGTGAGTGGCAAATGGCACAATGTCCGGGTCCCTCGACCAGATAGGCGCCGCGGTTCCATTGCGCATCCTTGGAAGGATCGGGCTGGAACGGCCCTCTGCGCACGAACATGTCCCAGAAGAACAGCGGGAAACGGAAGCTCAGCGGAAACGGAATGTCGCTCCGACGATTGGCCTGTTTGACCGGAGCAACTCCATGCTGGAAATAGGCGTATAGGCTCCGAATGTCGGCATCGTCGATCTTGGCGAAGGCAGGAAAAGGCATGGCCGGATAAAGATAATGACCATCCTTGGCCACTCCCTCGCGCACGGCGCGGGAAAAGTCTTCGATGCTGTAGGCGCCGATGCCGGTTTGCCGGTCGGGAGTAATGTTGGTGCTGTAAATCCGTCCAAGCGGCGTCGGCATCGCAAGGCCGCCGGCGAATTCCGCGCCGCCCGGACCGGTGTGACAGGCGCCACAATCCGCCGCTACAGCCAAGTAGCGGCCGCGCTCCACCGCATCGGCCGCAGGGCCCGTTTCAGCGTGCGCGACCGTCGCCGCAAGCACAACAACAACACCGCACCAATAGAGTTTGGTCATCGACAATCTCGCCATCACGTCGGCAAGCTCTAGGGCGATTATTGGGTGTACGGCTTGAAGCCGTAACGCTCGAATATCTTCAGCGCATCGGGCGAATGAATGAAGTCAAGCCACGCCTGCGCCGCTTCCGGATGCGGTGCGCCCTTCACCTGTGCGCCCGCGTAAGTCGCCGTGACGTTGACGTTGTCCGGGATGGCGACGTGTTCAATCGGATTACCGACCTGCTCCTGGAAAGCCGCTTCAGATTGCCACGTTACCCCGGCATCGGCGCAGCCCTGCATGATCGCCAGCGGAGTCTGCCGATGATGAATGAGCGTCAGATACGTGCTGCCGTCCTTGACCTTGGTTTCATAAACCGCCCTTACCAGCGCATCGCCGCCCGCATTGGCCAGCGCAGCTTTGATCTGGCGCCCAATGCCTTCATATGCGGGGTTCGGCATCGCCAACCGGACGCTCGCTTTGCCCAGGTCGGCCAAGCCGGTGATGTGATCGGGATTGCCTTTGGCTACCATGATAGTGAGGTTGTTGGTGACGTAAGGCACCGCCGGTCCGACCAGGATGCCGTTGTCGATATTCTCCTTCACCTTCCTCAACCCGCCGAAGTAAACATCGGCCTTGGCGGTCCAGGTCATATTGCCCACGGTGATATGTCCGCCCTTCTCGATCTGTTCGATCAAGCGGCCGGGCGGGATGGTCTCCCAAAAGATGCGACCCTTGAATTGCGGATGCGACGCCTCGAATGCCAGCACCAGATCTTTCGTGGCGAAGAAGTAGTTGCCGCCGAAGAAGAGCACCAGCTTTGGATCGGTCAGATCGCCATGAAAGTCGGCCAGAACGTCGATTTCCGGAATGGTGAACAATAAGCCTCGTTCGGTCGCGTCGTTGTTGGTTCCCCCTTGCCAGGGCGGCAAAGTGTTTTCTTCAAAGCGCGGCGGTTGCTTGCACATGGACGGCAACGCCTTGCCGGCCTTTTCCTCGGCCACGGCAGGCCCGATCAAAAAAGCGCAGGCAACGCAACCGAACAGAACTCGGCGCAGTGTGGACCGCATCGATCTCTCCTCATCAATCGGCGCTGCGCCCGATTATTTGGCGTAGTGGAAGCCTTTTTCCTGCAATAGAGGCAGCGTGGCGACAACGCCGGGAGTAAGGACAACTTCCGGGATCAGATGATTGGTCAACTCGGCCGTCAGCTGTTCAAATGACAACTTGTCGGGGTTTATGTCCTTCTTGATCAGCCTGTCGGCCAATTCCGCGATGGCGTTATGGCAGGCGAGAAACACGACGCCGCGCCGCATCAGCGTCGGGATGGCGTTGTCCGCCCCTGAAAACACGCCCTCCGGGTCCTCGAAATTCGCGGCATCGGCGGCGTTAAGCTTCGGCTGCTCGATCAGCTTGTTGGTCTTGAATTTATCGCCGGTGTACCCGGCGAGCTGATATTTGTCCCATGTGGCTTGATCGTAAAGCGCCAAATGCGCCGAACCGTGCGTGCCGGACACGCAGAGAAAGTCCGGGTTCTTGTACGACCAGACTTGGGCGTTCAGACTGTTGCGCATGAGATTAAGCCACGGACCCGCGATATCGACGTGGTCCCAAATCTGCTTCGGTCCGCCGCCATAGGCCATGACTTCCGACAACGCTTCGTGATCCCATTGATCGGAGCTGGTCAGGATCATCGGAACGGATTTGAAATCGCGACGGCGCGGCGCCTTGGTCAAACGCTGAGCGAGCGCCTTCAGCTTCCCGGCTCCGGATGGAGCGAGATCCGGCGTTACGGCCGCCACGGCCGTTCCCGACTGACCGGCTGCAACCGCGATCGCACCAGCGGCGACCATTGCACGGCGACTGATCATTGGTTTCCTCCCTTTGTGCAGATTCATATGCAGACGCTAGAATATGATGTCGCGGTCGGCAAGCGCGTCGCGCCTGGCCGCCGGTCCGTTCAGCTTGCGACGGCGGTTACGGCACGCTGGCGTAACGCCATCTCCACCACCTGAATAAAATCGCCGGCACTCAGGCTGAGGAAGTCGGTCGGGTTACGGGCAAAGAAGTTTTCGATTCCCTGTCCCGCCTCGGTGACGGGCAGGCCGCGCAGCGATGCTTCGAGATCGAACACCACACGCGGCGGCGTGACAAAGAAATCGCCGGTGATGAGGGCTTCGCGTATGCGGTCGTGGCGCGGTCCTTCCAGACGGATATCGGCGCGCACCGTGCCGCCGCGGCCGGTCAGCGAGGCGCTCACCAGCAAATCGTCCGCTACCGGCGCATCGAGCATGGTGACAAAGGCGTCGGTACCGATTTCCTCACGCAGCGCGCGGTCGGCGAGTTCTTCCTCGTAAGCGGTGACTGGTCCGCGCTGTGGCGCGATGCCGAGACCTTCGGCAAAGCCCGCGACCAGACCGAGATAGATGGTTTCGAGATCGGGCAGGGCGTCGCCTAAGACTTCGCGCATCGTAATAATGCGCTGCGCCGCCGAATTGATGCCCCGCTTGGCGAGCTTTTCCGTCGGCACATTGAGGCAGGCCAGCATCTTGGCCGGATCGAAATCGATCAACAGGGTGCCCTGGTAGAAGATGAGATTGCCGTCGAAGAAGCCGCCGGTGCCGCTGATCTTGCGGCCATCGACTTCGATATCGTTGCGCGGCCGGTACCGCGCCGGCACGCCGAGCTTTTGCAGGCCGAGCGCCGCCGCCTCGCAGATGCGCCGTGTCACCTCGCTGAGGTCTGTGAGACCAAGGGTGGCGCGGTCAAAGACCAGCTCCCAGCCGATCTGTCCCTCGTCGAAATAGAGGCCGCCGCCGCCGGTGATTCGCCGCACGGTCTCGATGCCGTGCGCGCGGCAGTATTCAAGTTTGAGCTCGTGGCTGAGGAATTGGTGGATTCCGATCAGAGCGGAAGGGCGGAAGCGCAGGAACCGGATCGTATCGGGAACCTTTCCTTCCCTGCGCGCTTCGATGAGTGCCTGATCGAAGGCGATATTGGCGCGTCCGCCGCGCAATCCGGTCTCAATCACGCGGAAGGGCTTAGCTGGTGAACTCACGATGTTCATGCCCTTTGCCTTTCTTCTGCGGACGACCCCGACGCGCGGAATCGGCGCCGGCCATGCCGGCATCGATCTGTCGCCGCACCGTGCGAATATCATGGCGGTTCAGCCTGAACGGATAGGAGGCGATGTCGCGGGGAGGGGAGTCGCCATAGGGCCGGTCGCATGCCGAAATGTCGTCGGCCTCCTTGCCCGGACAGCCGGAGGTGCGGAAGGCAACACCAGCGTCGATCACGGCGTCGACTTCTTGTTGCGGCAAGCCGAAATCGATCAGCGTGCCGTTGGCGTCGAAGCGCATCCGTTCGAGGCGATGGTCGCGATAATCGATAAGGTAGCGCGCGAGCTGGATGCGCCGCCATTGCAGTCGGGGCGCTGGCGGCAGATGATCCATCAGCGAGCCGCGTTCCGGGAAAAACGCGAACATGTGGCTGTGGCCGCCGAGGTCGCGGATCTTCTGCACCTGGGTCAGCACATCGTGATCGCTTTCGCCCATGCCGACGATGAGATGGGCGCCGAAGCGCTCCGGTCCGAAGATTTCGGCGGCGGCGTAGAGAATTTCCCAGTATTTGTCCCAGCTATGCGGCGACTGCACGCCGGACCCGCGCGTGCGATCGAACACTTCGCGGTTGCAGGCGTCGAGCGCGACCGTGAAGATATCGGCACCGAGTTCCTTTAACTCCTGTACGTCCAGCCGCGTCATCGTGGTGGGATTTGACAGGATCGACACCGGCACGTGTTTGATTCGTTCCACCCATTTCTTCAGCACGACGCGAGTGTCGTCGTCGGAGCGCGGATGCGTGATCATGCTGATGCACATGCGATGAAACCGGCCGCCATCGCCGCCCGCAGCGACGATGTCGATCACTTGATCGTAGGGTACTGCCGGCCAGTCGACGCGGATGAAGTTGCGATCGGCATAGTTGCGCTCCGCTTCGCGGTGACGCGCCAGCCCGCAATAGGCGCAGTTGGCCCGGCAGCCCTCGGGATAGGTGAGCAGCAGATTGAGGCATCGCGTGCAGCTGGTGCGGTGCATGTAGCCGCCCATCACGCCGAGAGTAATTGCGGCCGCTGTCGACATTTGCACATATTCGGGCGAGCGCATGTTCGGCGTGAGGAAATTGTAATTGGGCCGATAGACGCCCTCGGGGCGCACGTCCTGTGTCTTTACCCGCGCGCCGTTGCGGGCGTCGGCCGGCACTGCGGCCGGGGCCCGCGGCTGCATCGTGTCCGCGTCGTTGAACGCGCGCCGCGTTTCACCGATGAAATCGGGAACCGGACTGCGGGGCATTTCGAGACAACCCATTGCGCCTCCTTACGTGCCTGGCACGTTCATGCAGCCCAATAGTGCGGCGAGGCGATCCAGCCATCGCTGAGCGCGTGAGCATCGGGACAGCCGCCGCCGGCATAGCACGCCAACACTTCGCCCCGCCGGCGCAGCGCACGAGTAAGCGCGGCATCGAAGATGTCGCCGAGTTCTTCATCGTAGCCGTCGAGCGCTGCGGCGCTGCCGCCGACAAAATCCGTCGCTGCTCGCGCGGCGAGAGCGCCCGATTGCACGGCGGAGGCGATCCCGGCACCGGTTACCGGATTGGTCAGGCCGGCGGCATCGCCCGCCAGCAGCACGGCGGTGTCGCCGAGGCGGCCGATCGAGCGCAAACGGCCGCCGACCGGAATGGCGCCGCCGGTGAGGGCGAACGCCCTGGTGCCGATGCGGCGTTCCGCCGAAAGCTTGTCGCAAAGCGCAGCAAGCAACGGCTTCAGCTGTCGGCGCGCGTCAATCGAAACGCCGAGACCGATATTGGCGACGGCGCCCTTTGGAAACAGCCAGCCATAGCCGCCGTGATAATCGGCGCTCAAAAAAATGTCGGTCGCGTCGTGCGGCAAAACCAGGGGGACGGTGACCTGCCGGGTTTCGACGAGATCGCGATTGATTTGTCCAATCGCTTCGCCGACCTGTGAACGCGGACCGTCGGCACCGATCAGCACCCGGGGTCGTAAGCAGGCACCCGCCGAGGTTTTCACTGTACTGTCGACGTCGATGGACAATACAGCTTCGCCGTATCGGCACTCGGCCCCATTCAGTGCAGCTTCCTGCGCCAGCATGCGATCGAAGGCCGCGCGATCGATCATGTAGCCGCGAAAATCCTCGCTCACCTCTGGCTGCCGTTGATCAATGAAAGTGAGCATGCGCGTGATCTTCTGCTCGGTCACCGCGCGCACCGCAGGCACGTCCCGCTCGATCGGCACCGGCACGAATTCCGCGCATTGCACCGGCGTACCGGCAGCGCGGCGGCGCTCCAGCGCAATGACGTTCAGACCTGCGGTCGCAGCGGTCGCCGCGGCGCGGCTTCCCGCTGGTCCGAGACCGACAACGAGAACATCCGGCGTCTCGATCGGCATGGCCATCCTCATGCGGCACAGGCACGCCGTCCGGCGAGCCCATCGAGGGCAATCGAGCAGCAGGCATGCTCCTGCTCGATGGGGCGGCCGATGGCGCGGGCCAGAGCCACGATTCCTTCCGCGGGATAGGCGATGCCGTCGAACCCGGCCATCACCGCGTAGGCATCGGTGATCAGCTTGTGGCGGCCGGGCGGACGAATGCAGCCGAGTTGCACCGGCGCGTGGCGGATGCGGCTGCGGGCGGCAACGAAGACCTTGGCGACGTCGTCCGTTGAGACGGTCGCAAATGGCTTTTCCGCCGGCGCATAGATCGGTGTCACCACCACCAGCACCAAAGCCGCGACCGGATAGCGCGCCACAATGTCGAGCGCGTTTTCTTCGCCCAGCAGACGCCCGTAATGGAGCCCGATCACGATGTGCGGAACGATCTCCATCGAGGTTGCCGTCAGCGCCGCAAGCGTCGCCTCGAAGTCGGCGACCCGGCGATCGAGATGATAGACATCGCGGATCGTCTGCTGCGCACCGATCACGTCGGTCATGGCGACATCGATACCGGCTGCTTCCATACGTTTGGCCCGGCGTTCGTCGAGCAAGGCCGAATGTGCGGCAATACGCAAATAGGGAAACTCCCGCTTGAGCTTCTCGATGGTCGGGTAATAGCGCTCGTACGGCACTTCGTTGCGGCGATTGGAACCACCGGAGAGCAGGAAGCCGCGTAAATCCTTGATAAGAATCAGATCCCGCACCTTGCGCTCGAGCTCCGCCGGGCTCGTCGCCGCGATCATCGGTTCGAGAATCTTCGCCTGGCAATGATCGCAATTGAGCGCGCACGCACCGCCGGTGATCGAAAAGGCGGGAAAACTTGCCTTGCCGCAGCTTTTGAGTTCCTCGCTGGCATAGGAACGGAAAGTGGGCGTGAAAAACCGCAACACGCCAACGGGTTGCTCGCGCGCCGCAACCTCGAGCGCCTCGACGAGCGCACGGTCGAACGGCAGCTCATCAAACGGTTCGATCTCCCGTAACTTATCGAACCAGGACATTAGTCTCCCCGTTTTAATTTTTTCGCCAGTTTATCATATTCAGAAACCTATATATGTTTTCGGAGCCCGGCGCTAGTGTCTTACGCTCGCTGGCTCCCGAGTTGGTGTCGAACATGAAGACGCTTTCCGTCCTGCAGCACGTTGAAGCCGAATATCTGGGCTTGCTCGAGGATCATTTCGAAGGCCGCAACATCCGTTTCCGCTATTGTCGGCCGTTTACGCCGGGCGCCTTGATTCCCGCCAGCGCAGAGGATCATGACGGTCTCGTTCTGCTCGGTGCCGGCCCAAAGGGCATTGTCAGCGGCGATTTGATTCCAAGCCTCGGTGCGGAATTGCGCCTGACCCGAGATTTTCTCGATCGCGGATTGCCGGTCATCGGCATCGGTATCGGAGCCTGCATTCTCAGTACCGCGGCTGGCGGCGGGGCCGAGGAAGCGCCGCTGCGCTTCACACTCGATAACACCCGGCGGGTCGTCCCCGACGCGCTCAACGGGCATTTGCCGCCGACATTTCCGGTCGCCGTCTACATGCGCGACCGTCCGGTTTTGCCAAGCGCCGCCAAAGTCTTAGCAGTCGGCAACCGCGGCGAACCGCTCCTTTTTCAAATCCGGAATAATTGTTTTGGCTTTGTCGGCCATCCCGGAACCAAGTCGGCCATGATCGAGGATCTGATCATGGAATTCGACGAGGTGCCTGAAAACACGGCGGAAACGCTTGCCGAGCTACGCGCCTTGCAGGGCGATATCGCGGCGGCTGCCGGATCGATCATGGTCGGAATGATCCAGGCAACCCGTTTGATGGAACACAGCGCCTGACGGCTGCCGCGCGCCGGTACACACATTCGATTTTTTCTAATTGACCTATAGCATTCATTCACGTTTTGGAATATGTGGTTGCTGGCCGGCGACATTGACAGAGATCAATGAACACGGTCGCGCAGTGCGCATGATTGGGAAGGACGCCCGGATATGGCGAAAAAGCTGATCATCATCATGGTCAACACCGACCCGCGCAACGGCGAGGAACTCGGGGCGCCGTTCTTTCAGGCGACGGTCGCCGCGGCGATGGACTATGAGGTCGAGGTCGTGTGTACGGCAACGGCCGGCCAGCTGATGAAGAAGGGCGTCGCCGAGAAGCTGGTCGTCAAGCCGGGCTCGCCTAAGACGGTCTATGATTTCATCAAGGATGCGCACGGCGCCGGCGTAAAATTCTATTGCTGCTCGCCCAATCTCGATCTCTTCGACATGACCGAGGCGGACCTCATTCCAGAATGCGAAGGCATCGTCGGCGGCGCCAAGGTCATCGAGGATGTCATGGAAAATGACGATGCCAGGGTGCTGACCTACTGATGAGCGCGAACCTCGTCCACACGGCCGAACACAGCGACCTGATCGGCGACCCGGTGTCGCCGACACCCGTGATTTCCTACGAAAAGCTCGAAGAGGTCTTCGACGATATCCGCTCGCATGTTCTGTATGACCACGAACTGCACGGCTGTCTCAACTGCGGCATCTGCACCGCGACCTGCCCGTCGGCGCACTATTACGACTATTCGCCGCGCGAGATCGTGCAGCTGCTGTGGACCGAGAATCTCGAAGGCATCTACGACGCGATGCAGGAAAAAATCTGGTCCTGCGCGCAGTGCTACACCTGCGCCGCGCGTTGTCCGTTCCAGAATTCCCCCGGCGGCCTGGTCATGATCATGCGCGAGGTCGCGATCAAGCATGGCATGCAATCGGCCAAGGATGTGCTGCGGCCGTTCTCTCGCGTGCTGCTCAAGGTGATTTCCACCGGCAATCAGCTCGCGCCCAACATGATCACCCGCGATGCCTTCCCGGATTGGGGCCCGAACGTCACCAAGGTCGACGCTCCGCTCAACATTTTGCGCAAGGCCATCCCGGTGCCGACCATGCACACCATGGACACGGCCTGGGAGGTGAATCTGAAAACTTCGGTCGAGCTTTACACCATCTGGGAAGCGACCGGCGTTCTCGACCAGCTCGAGCAGGTGGACGAGAACTTGTTCGACGTCGTCAATGACGTGATGGACGAGAAGCGCGAGGAATACAACGAGTGGCTTGAAGAACAGAAAGACGAAGAGAACGAGGATGAGTGAGATGAGACATCCTCGGTCTCCGAGCAGCGGAGGACGCCATGGACGACAAGCGTGACGAAGGCTCGTCGGCCTTTACCGGCTTTGGCGCCGAGTGGCGCCCGTCCAAACTGACGCCGAGCGAGGCGAAGGCGGCCACCTCTTGGGTCGAGGCAAAAATCGACCGCCGCTCAATGCTGACCAACAAGGATCGCGTCGCCGATATTCGCGACGCCATGTGGCAGCTCGAAAAAGACGGCGAAATCCTCGTCCACCGGCTCGACGAGCGCCATGAGCCGGTGGTCTCGCGGACTCTTTACGGCTGGGAGAAGCGCATCCCCACCACCAACTTGTGGCATCACAAATCGTGCGGCCAGTGCGGCAACATCCCAGGCTATCCGTCCAGCGTGATGTGGCTGATGAACAAACTCGGCACGCACTATATCGATGAAACCGACCAGACCTCGTGCACGGCCTGGAACTATCACGGCTCGGGGATCGGCAACGTTGTCAGCCTGGCGGCCGTGTTCCTGCGCAACTTCCATCAAGCCTATATGTCGGCGAAGGCGCAAGGCTTGCCGGTCGGCACCTATTATCCGCTCGTCCACTGCGGCACCTCCTTCGGCAATTACAAGGAGATGCGCATCTTCCTCATGCACTCGGCCGAGTTGCGCGAGCAGGTGAAGAAGATCCTCGGCAAGCTCGGCCGTCTGGTCGACGGCAAGCTGCTGATCCCCGAGGAAGTGGTGCACTATTCCGAGTGGCTGCACGTGATGCGGGATCGCATCAAGCAGCACCAGGTCGTTGACGTCAGCGGCATTCGCGCGACCATTCACCCGGCCTGCCACGTCTACAAAATGGTGCCCGAGGACGTGATCTATGATGACACGGTGATGGACGGCAACCGCGTCGCTGTCTCGACCGGGCTGATGCAGACGCTCGGCGCCCAGGTGATCGACTATTCCACTTGGTACGATTGCTGCGGCTTCGGCTTCCGCCACATCATCGGCGAGCGCGAATTCACCCGCTCCTTCGCCATCGATCGCAAGATCAAAGTAGCAGTGGAAGAGGCGAGGGCCGATGTCATGGTCGGCCACGACACCGGCTGCATCACGACGCTCGACAAGAACCAGTGGATCGGCAAGGCGGTGGACAAGGTTTATGCTCTGCCGATCCTGGCCGATTGCCAGTTTGCCGCGCTTGCGCTCGGCGCCCATCCCTACAAGCTGGCGCAGCTGCACTGGCACGCCTCGCCGTTCGAGGGGCTGTTGGAGAAGCTCGGCATCGACTGGCAGAAGGCCAAGCTCGAGTTCGAGCAGTATCTCGACGAGGTCAAGGCGGGGCGTATCGAGACTCTATACGACCCCAAGCGGGCGATTACGTCGGGCCCCGGTTACGTCAAGCCCAAGGCCGTCGCCGCGCTTCCGGGAGCCGCAGAATGAACCGCCCGGTCCTCATCGTCGGTGGCGGCCCTGCCGGGCTATCGGCTGCGCATGCCCTCGCCACAGTCGGCCAGCGCGTCGTGCTGGTCGACAAGGCCGAACAACTCGGCGGCGCGCCGATCCTGTCGGGCTACGCCAAATTAGTGCCGAGCGGCGAGTGGGCCACGGACGCCATTGGCGGCATGGTCAAGCGGATCGAAACCAACACGCTCGTCGATGTCAGGACCAATACGACGGTCAAGACCTTTGTCGGCGGGCCCGGCGATTTCCACGCCACGCTGTCAGACGGGACGCAGGTCGATGCGGGCACCGCCATCCTTTGCACAGGCTTCACCCATTTCGACTCGATCAACAAGCCGGAATGGGGCTTCGGCACCTATCCCGACGTCGTCACCACGACCCAGGTCGAACAGATGTTCTCGTCGGGCAAAGGCGTGCGGTGTCCGTCTGATGGGCGCGAGCCGCAGCGGGTTGCCATTCTCCTCTGCGTCGGCTCGCGCGACCGCCAGATCGGCCGCGAATGGTGCTCCAAAATCTGCTGCACGGTGTCTTCGAACCTGGCGATGGAAATCCGCGAGGCGCTGCCGCAATGCAGCGTCTACATCTACTACATGGATATCCGCACCTTCGGCCTGTACGAAGGCCAATACTACTGGGAGAGCCAGGAGAAGCATAAGGTCAAGTACATCAAAGCACGCATCGCCGAAGTTACGTCGGACGGCAAGCGGCTGATCGTGAAGGGTGAGGACACGCTGGTGAAGCGTCCCATCACCATTCCTTTTGATTTGGTCGTGCACGCTATCGGTATGGACCCCAATGTCGACAACATGACGCTGTCGGCGGTGTTCGACGTCAAGCTGGAGAAATACGGCCACATCCAGAAGGCTTCGACCTATTCCAACATGTCGGCGACCTCGCGGCCCGGCGTCTTCGTAGCCGGCGCGGCGACGGGACCTGAGACCATCGACGACTCCATAGCCCAAGGCCAATCCGCGGCGATGGCGGCGCTCACTCTGGTCCGCAGCGCCTTGTTGGAGGCAGCCGAGTGATGTGGGCGATCGGCCATAAAGCCAAGGCGGCGCCCGCGCCGACGCGGCCGGTGCTCGATCTGTCCGGCCCCAAGCTGCGGCGGGCATTCGAGAATCTGGTCGAATCCGCCGAAGACACCGGCGGCGTCGAGCGCTATGTCGGCGCGCTGGCGCTCAAGGCGTCCCTGTTCGAGGAGGTGCTGGGCAAGGGCCAGGTCGGTGAGTTGACCGAACCCGAATTCTACGATCTCGCCGCCTTCATTACGCCGGTACGTCGGCGCATCGGGGCCTGGCTCGGCCGCAACGGTTTTGCCGCTATGCGCGGGCGCCTGGTCGCGCTGCTTGACGGCTGGTCCGATCTGCGTGGCGCCGATCAACGGCTCAATGTCTTTGTCGCAAGCTTTCCCGCCGATCGCGAGCACCGCTGGACGCGCGATCTCGCTGCCGAGGTGCTGCACTTCACCGCGCCCGACCGCTATCCACTGATGGCGCGCTGGATCTGGGACGCCCGCGTCAATACCGGCGTGCTGCGCGAGATTTGGCACAGCGACAATAATGCCGACGCCGGCACCATCGCGGTCGGCGATGGCTTTGCCACCTTCGCCACGCTGCGCGAGGAACTGGAAGGCTTTCTCCAGGCCAACGGCGTTTTCCGCGACGTGGCGTTCTACACCGACCTGCTCTGCGCCCACGTCTATGCCGCTTACATCAACGACCGGGGCGGCCAATATCTGCACGCGGATTTCTGCGGCGGAGCGAAAGCTGATGCGATGGCGCATACCCGCCGCCTCCTCGGTCTCGATGCGGTCGATACCGAATCCGGCCGTACCCGCCTCAAGTTGATCGACGGCGAAGCCTATGTGCTCGGCGAGCCGCGCCGGCTGAGTTCGTGAAGGAGCGACCATGCCGATTCACGAAAAATCGCTGATCCGCCCCGAAAACCTCGTCACCCACGAGCACTTGGAGATCGAGGGCGTTGATGTCTCCGGCCATTGGAGCACGTTCATCAACTCGCGCGCGGTGACCGACTACAACGAGCAGATCGAGGAAGAGATCGCCGCGTTGCCGGGCGGCGAGTTCATCCACCGTTGCTGGCAATGCGGTTCGTGCACCAACTCCTGCACGGTCAACGCCATCAACCCGGACTTTAACCCGCGCTACTGGATTTATCTGATCCGCATGGGTTTCGAAGACGAGCTGCTGCGCGATAAGGACATCATCTGGCAGTGCGTCTCCTGCAACAAATGCACCTACGCCTGCCCGCGCGACGTCAACCCGGAAGGCGTGATGAAGGCGACCGCCCATTGGCTCGAGCTCAAGGGCCACACCGAGAAGAAGCCATCGATGACGTTCGATGAAATCTTTTCCGATCAGGTGTTCGCCACCGGAAAGATCGAGGACGGCCTCGTGCTGCGCGAATTCTTTGCCCGCACCAAGCAGCCGCTCTTTCAGGACTGGCTCGTTGCGCTGGTGCGCGGACTGGCGAGCCGGCTTCCGGTCGGCCTGCTCGTCAAGCTCGGTCTCGCCACGCTGTTTCGTCCGCGGACGCGCGGCTGGAAACGGGCGAGTGCTGCGATCGCGGAATACGTCGACGAGCGCAAGGCGGCCGATCGCCGTGCGCTCGGCCTTGACGCCCAAGGAGCGGAGTGATGAGCGGCAAGTACCAAAAAGTCGCCTACTATCCGGGCTGCGCGCTGGAAGGCACCGGCCACGCGTACAACCGCTCCACCAAGGAGCTCGGCAAGGCGCTCGGCCTTGAGATTACCGAACTTGAGAACTGGAATTGCTGCGGCGCGATGGAGGTCAAGAACGTCGATCCCAAGCTGCAAACCTATCTCTCCGCGCGCAACCTCTCGATCGCGCAAGACATGGGCTTCGACACCGTTATGGCGCCGTGTAACGGCTGTTATCACAATCTGAAAAAGGCGGAATACGACCTCACCAACGATACCGGCTCGCGCGAGGTCAACAATCGTCTGTCGAGCAAGGCCGGGCACAAGACCTATGAGGCCGGCAAGGTCACGACCATCCATGCGCTCGACTGGATCAAGGAAGCGATCGGCGAAGAAGGCCTCAAGGCGCGCGTGAAGAATTCGCTCAAGGGCCTCAAGGTCGCCAATTATTACGGCTGCATGTACACGCGCCCGCGCCACATCTTTCCTGAGAAGGATAAGGGGCCGGGCTCGGAGTCGACATCGAAGCCACATTTTATGGATGATCTTCTGGCGGCTGCCGGTGCCGTAAATGTCGAATATCCGCTCAAGACCGCCTGCTGCGGCGGCGCCCACACGCTGTCCGACAGCGATACTTCGACCAAGCTCGTGCTCAATCTTCTGACCACGGCGGAGGCCTGCGGCGCCGATGTCATCGCCACGGAATGTCCGACCTGCCACACCGGCCTCGAAATGCATCAGGTTCGCGCCGAAAAAGTCTTCGGCCGCAAGACGACAGTGAAGATTCTCTATTTCACCCAGCTTCTCGGCATGGCGCTCGGCCTGTCAGCGCGCAGGGTCGGCGTGCACGAGAATCTTTCTGAATCCTCCAGTTTCCTGCGCGCGCGAGGATTGGGCTGATGAGCGCGGCGCCGCTCACCCGGCTCGACGATATCGCGGCGCGCCTCGATTGGATGATCGCGGCGCCTGACGCGACGCTTTTCGCGACTGCGCCTGAGGAGCTTGCCGATGAGCTCTTGGCGCTTGGCGAGGCGATCCTCGAGATCTGGCTTGCGGCGCGCGAGGCGAGGCCAACGATACGCACGTTCGAGGGCTTTCGCCTTCTGGCGCTGCAGCGCCAAGGCGCTCGCGGCGACGCAAGCTTCAACGCCTGCCGCGAAACCTGCCGCGAGCTCGTCTACCACCGCAATCTTGTCTGCGTCGATCCCGCACACGCTGACACCGCGCGCCGGCTCCGCCTTGGCGCGATGGTGGCAAGACATCTGGCGCTCTTTATCGGTGGCAAGCTCGAAGTTTCGGGGCTTGGCGAATTCTGCTGTTCGTCGCGGCCGCTGCGCCAGCGGGAAGCTGCAGCGCGGCCGGCGGAAATCGCGTGACAAATTAGGAGGATCAAATGCCGACTGTCCGCGGCTGCCAACTTCCCGACGAGCTTCTCTATGATGTTGAGAACAACATCTGGTATCGCGACAACGGCGACGAGACCGTGACCGTCGGCATGACCGCGGTGGCCGTCGCCATGGCTGGCCAGCTTGTGGCCTTCACCGCGAAGAAGGCGGGTCGCGCGGTGCAAGCCGGCAAATCGTGCGCCACCATCGAGTCGGGCAAATGGGTTGGGCCGGCGAAAGTCGCCTTCGACGCCGAAGTGGTTGAAGTCAACGACGCGCTGACCGGCACGCCCAAGCTCGCCAATAGCGATCCCTATGGCCAAGGCTGGATGGTCAAGGTCCGCCCCAAGGACTGGGCCGCTGCAAAGGCGGGCCTCGTTCCGGGCACGGCGGTTGCGGCGCCTTACGAAGCCAAGATGACCGCCGACAACTTTGTCGGATGCGCGTGAAAAACGGGACCGAACGGCAGTGAGCGAAATAGCCGAAGCCAAGCCGACACTGACGAGCCGCGGTCTTGAGGCGTTCGCCGCGGCACAGGCCTATTTTCCCGGCGTTCTGGTCAGTCTGATCATCGCCGTCGCCGCGACGTTCTTGTCCGAGCACTACGGCGGGCCGGTCATGCTGTTCGCGCTTCTTCTCGGCATGGCCTTTTATTTTCTGTCGCAGGAAGGCCCTTGCGTCGCGGGTATCGAGTTCGCCTCGAAGCGCATCTTGCGTGTTGCTGTCGGCCTCTTGGGTGCGCAGATTACGATTGCCGAAATCATGAAACTCGGCCCGACGCCGGTCATCATGGTGGTCGGCGCGGTCACTCTCACCATTTTGTTCGGCGTGCTCGGCGCTCGCGTTGCCGGCTTGAGCCGGCCGTTTGGAATTCTGACCGCCGGCGCGGTCGCTATCTGCGGCGCTTCCGCCGCGCTGGCGATCTCGTCGGTGCTGCCGAAAGGCGAGAACCACGAGCGCGATACCGTTTTCACCGTGATCGGCGTCACTGCGCTGAGCACGATCGCGATGATCGTCTATCCGGTGATCATCGCCTTTTTCCACCTCGATCACGCGGCAATCGGCGTCTTCCTCGGCGGCACCATCCACGACGTGGCCCAGGTGGTCGGCGCCGGCTTCAGCGTCTCCGACGAGACCGGGAACGTCGCCACCTTCACCAAGCTCCTGCGTGTGGCGATGCTGCTGCCGGTCGTGGTGACGCTGTCGTTCGTGTTCCACGCCCACAACACCTCAAAGGCCGGCCGTCAATTGCCCGGCTTCCTCGTCGTCTTTGCAGCGTTGGTGGTGATCAACAGCATCGGCGTGATCCCGACGCCGGTGCTCGCCGCGCTCAAGGATATCTCGCGCTGGTGTCTGATCACGGCAATCGCCGCGCTCGGTATGAAGACGTCGCTCAAGGCAATGGCCGAAGTCGGCGGCCGCGCGATCGCGCTGATTGTCGCCGAGACGGTGTTTCTCGCTGCCCTGGTGCTGGTGATCGTGCTGTGGAGATTTTGACAGGAAAGGTGCAGCCGAGGCTGCGAAACAAGAGAGAGAGATAGGGCGATGAACAACGACAGCAATTCAAAGCGCATGTCGATGATTGTTACCAAGGGCACGCTGGACTGGGCTTATCCGCCCTTCATCCTGGCCACGACGGCCGCCGCCATGGGCATCGACGTGACCATGTTCTTCACCTTCTACGGTCTCACACTGCTGAAGAAGAAGTTGAACTTGAAAGTCTCGCCGCTGGGCAATGCAGCCATGGAAATGCCGATGCTCGGCATGCATATCGGCATGCCCAATCTTGTCGCTGCCATTCCCGGCGTCGACGCCGCGGCGACGGCGATGATGAAAAATCTGATCAAGAAAAAAGGCGTCGCCTCGATCGAAGAGCTACGCAGCATGGCATTGGAAGCCGATGTGCAGATGATCGCCTGCCAGATGACCATGGATCTTTTCGAATACAAGCTCGACGATATGATCGAAGGTCCGGTGCTCGGCGGTGCCGCCACTTATATCGAGAACGCGACGAAGTGCGACATCAATCTTTTCATCTAAGCAAAGAGCAAGCACATGGCCGACCAGCTTCTGGACGCAAAAGGACTAAACTGCCCGCTGCCGATCCTGCGTGCCAAAAAAGCGCTCAAGGACGTGGCAATGGGAGGCACGCTTGAAGTACTTGCGACCGACCCCGGCGCGGTCAAGGACTTCGAAGCCTTCTGCCGGGCGACCGGCAATGAGCTGCTCGCATCGAAGGCGGACGGCAAGATCTTCAGCTTCGTCATCAAGCGGATGTCTTAGGACGGCCAGGCGCCGAGATTTTCGATGGCAGCGAACCCCTTGTACATCATGCTTACGTCCGGCGAGCACGAGAAACTGCAGATGGCGGCGATGATTGCCTCGGTCGGGGCCGTGTCTGAACGTCCGGTCGAGCTGTTCGTCAGCATGAACGCCATCCTGGCATTCGAAAGGGAAGCGACGCCGGATCGGCGCTATCGCGGCGGCGCGTTTTCGCAGCTGATGAAGGAAAAGCACGCCCCCGACCCGCTCACGTTGCTTCGCCAGGGCAAGGAGTTCGGCGATCTGAAGATCTGGGCGTGCTCGATGGCTCTCGACGTCGCCGGCTTGGAAATGGACCATCTCGTTGAGGAGCTGTTCGACGGCCCCCTCGGGCTGACGAAATTTCTGTCCGACGCCGAAGCCGGGCAGCTCGTAACTTTGTAAGGGCGGCACCGAAAATGGCGGAAAGACACGTGGTCGATGCGCGCGGTGCCTTTTGTCCGGGGCCGTTGATGGAATTGATCGCTGCGCTCAGGCATGCCGCGATCGGCGACGAGCTCGAGGTTTGGTCGACCGACAAGGGGTCGGCTGCCGACATTCCGGCATGGATCAAAAAAGTCCATCACGATCTCGTATCGATCAATGAAGCCGACGGCCATTGGAGCATCGTGATCCGAAAAGCGAAGTGAAAGTAACCGCCGGCGAAGCAATCCGCAGAGACGGCGACGCCGTACCGACAACCAGGGAGGAATGACATGCCGAAGAAGATTTTGATTGTTGGCGGCGGTCTCGCCGGGACCATCGTCGCAAACGGCTTATGCCGCCAGCTTAAAGACGAACTGGCTTCCGGCGCGGTCGCGATCTCAATGCTGGGCGCATCGCCCAAGCACATGTATCAGCCGGGATTGCTTTACGTGCCGTTCGGCCGAATGCGCGAGTCGGAGCTGTTCCGCGATCAGCGCAAGGTGCTGGACCGCCGCGTGCCCTATTTTGTCGATCCCGCCAAGCACATCGACACCAGCAAGAAGACGGTCTTGACCGAGTCTGGCAAGAGTCACGCTTACGATTTTCTTGTGATCGCGACCGGCTCGCGAATTCGCCCGGACACCATACCCGGGATGGCGGAGGGCGCCCATTGGTTCTATGACCTCGACGGCGCCCGAAAGATGCGCGACGCGCTGCGCGATTTCCAAGGCGGCAAGATCGTCGTCAATGTCAACGCGCCGCACAAGTGCCCGGTGGCGCCACTCGAAATTACTTTCATGCTGCGCGATTTTCTCGCTGCCAAGGGCGTCCTCGACAAGAGCGAGATCACTTACACCTATCCGATCGGACGGTTGCATGGTCTCGAGCCGGTGGCGCAATGGGCGGTGCCCGAGTTCGAGCGCTGCGGTATCAAGTCAGAGACTTTCTTCAACACCAAATCGGTCGATCCCAAGCAGAAGACGATTACCTCTGAAGAGGGAACGACTCTGAGTTATGATCTGCTGGTTACGATTCCGCCGCATACCGGTCAGCAAGTGATCACCGATTCGGATCTCGGCAAAGGCGGCTGGGTCCCGACCCAGCGCGACACGCTGCTGCGCGATGGATCGAGTGACGTCTTCATCGTCGGCGACACCACCAATTTGCCGATCTCGAAGGCCGGCTCGACCGCGCATTTCGAGGCCGACACGATCGTCGATAATCTGTCGTCACTGATCAAAGAGGACCGCTGGGCGCGGAATTATGACGGCAAGGTCTTTTGCTTCATGGAGACCGGCCTCCATTCCGGGACCTATGTCTGGTTCAACTATACGACGCCGCCGAATCCCGGACCGCCCTCGCAGATGATCCACTGGTTCAAGCTGGCCTATAATCGGATGTACTGGTTATCAGCCAGCGGTCTGCTTTAAGGGGGGGCGCGTCATGAACGAGTTTTCTCTTTCCAATGCGCCGGCCGACGAGTTCGGGCAGTTGCAAAAGGCGGCGCGCGAGGCCTTAACCGATTCGATGGTGGAGCGTCTCGCTATCACCGGCGCCAACGCATTTCAGCTGCTCGACCGGCTCAATGACGAGCGCACCAGCGATGCGATCAACGTCTTGATCGACCGGGTGACCGAACTTCACCGCGTCGGCGCGCTCAACACACTGTTCGATATGGTTGTGTTGCTCCACGCTGCGCGGGATGCATCGACCGACAATATCATCGAGCGTCTGTTCGGCTTCATCGAACAGATGATCAACACGGTCGGCAACGAGGCGATGGCGACGCTTGCCGGCAATACTCGGCAGGCGCTCGACGAGGCTGCCGCGGAAACGGCGCAAACCGTCGCACGCGGCGGGCTGCTCGCGACTATCTCGATGCTCTCGAAGCCCGAAGCGCAGCGCAGTCTGGCCTTTCTTCTAAGCTTCGGCGAAAAGCTGCAGCGCTCGTCGGCGGGCTCTTGATGCGTCTGTTAGTGCAAAAAAGGGCCGGCGCCAGCCTGTTTGGTCGGGCCGGCCGGTTGCATTTCCATGGGCTCGATGGTTTATGCAGCCAACAATACGAATCCCGTGAGTGAAAATATGAAGCCGCGATACTTGATTGACCCGGGTAAACCTGACCTTGACATCGACGCGCTGATCGGCAGCGCGCAGCAGGCCAGCGCCTTCCTGAAGGCCTTGGCCCATGAAGCGCGGCTGCTGATTCTCTGCTTGCTGATCGAAGAGGAGAAGTCGGTAACGGAGATCGAGGAAATACTCAGCTTGCGTCAGCCGGCGATTTCGCAGCAGCTCGCCCGGCTCCGCGCCGAAGGTCTGGTGGAGACGCGCCGGGACGGTAAGAACATTTTCTATTCACTGGCGCGACCCGAGGTTCGCGAGGTCATTGGCGCGCTCCACGATGCTTTCTGCCAGCGACCGCGGGTGCGCTCGGCGGCCCGAAGCAGACCCACAATCGTTTACGCGGGAGCGCGCGCGAAGGCGGCAGAACGCCGAGCCCCTTCCGTCTCCGCCAAGCGACGCTCTCGATAGCTCGCGGCTGAGACGACCGCGATTGCGACTATGCCGGCCTCGACAGGATTCGCGATCGGTTGCAGTAACGTCGCCAAGAAATCGGGTCCGTCACAAGGAAATCGAATTTAAGGAATGCCGATTCCCTCGCTGTACGTGTCGGGAGGCAGCGCGCGGGCTTGGAGCGTTGCGCGTGCGGCAGCCTATGGCGCCGGGGTCGGCGCGCTCGCGGCTTTAATCAAGGCGTTTGGGCCGATGCGCGAACCTGCTTCAGCGGCTGCGCATGCGGTGGAGGTTGCCGGCGCCGCACTCGCCTTCGCCATACTCTGCGCCGCCGCTGCGGCGTTGCGCAATTTCATCGCGCGCCGGCTGATCTGGCCGGATATGATCAAGCGTGGCCCGGATTGAGTAGCAACAAAATCCGGGGCATTTTCTTCCGCACGCTCGGCCCCGGGTTTGCTTTACCCGGACCCTGAGAATCCAAACCGGGAATAGCGCATGCAGGACGCTGACGTTATCGTCGTGGGCGGCGGTTCCGCCGGCGCCGTGGTCGCGGCACGGCTGTCGGAAGATGCCTCGCGACGTGTCGTGTTGATCGAGGCGGGGAGGGACACCGCACCCGGCGCGGTCCCGGCCGATATCCGCAGCATCTTTCCGCAGGCCTATATCAATCATGAGTATTTCTGGCCGGGTTTTGCCGCAAGCTTGCGCAAGGACGAAGCGCCGGTGCCGTTTCTGCAGCCGCGGGTGATGGGCGGCGGATCGAGCGTGATGGGCATGATCGCCCTGCGCGGTCTGCCGAGCGACTTTGACGGCTGGGAGCGAATGGGCGCGCGGAACTGGGGCTGGCGCGATGTGCTGCCGACGTTCCAGGCAATGACCAACGACCTCGACGAACCGGCGCCGAACCGCAACGTGCGGGGGCCAAATGCGGTCCGCCGGCTGCCGCGGGAGTGCTGGCCGCTTTACATGCACAAGATCGAGCAGGCGGCGAGCGGCCGGGGTATGGCGTCGCTTGCCAATATCTACGACACAACCGAGGACGGCTTTTTTGTCACGCCGCTGAGCCACGACCACGAGCGGGCCACCAGCGCGCGGTGCTATCTGACGGCGCAGGTGCGGGCGCGGGCAAACCTCGAGATTATAACGAACACGCGCGTCTTGCGCGTTGCTCTCGAAGGCACGCGTGTCGTCGGCGTCGTTGCCGAACGCGCCGGAGAAGTAAAAACGATTGCTGCGCGGGAAGTCGTGGTGTCGGCGGGCGCCGTTTATTCGCCGGCGCTGCTGTTGCGGTCGGGCATTGGCCCGGCGGAAGACCTGCGTCAGCTTGGCATCGCCGTCGTGGCCGACCGGCGAGGTGTCGGGCGCAATTACCAGAACCACCCGCAACTGCACCTCGCCATGACGCTCAAGTCTGGCACGCGCATGCGCGCCGATGCGCAGCATTACATCATGACGAGCATGCGGTTCTCGTCAGGCGTCGAAGGCTGCGCCCCGGGCGATTTGTTTCACTATTACACCGGCCGCGTCAGTCCCAAATCGTTCGGCCCGCGGATGGCGATGGTTGCGGCCTGCCTCTACGAGCCGTTTTCGCGCGGCGTGGTGGCGCTGAGCTCAGCCGATCCGAATGCGCCGCTTCGCGTCGAGCAGCGGCTGCTCTCCGATCCGCTGGATGCAAAGCGCATGATCATGTCGGTGCGCCATGCCGAGAGGCTGTTGTTCGACCCGGCGGTACGGCATTGCTTCGAAGAGATTTATCTGATGCCGCGGCAGGCGCCGCTGCGGCTGATCAACGGCACGGGGTTGTCGGGCACCGCGAAGGCGATTGGCGCGACCGCGGTGCTGGCTGCGCCGGCGCCGCTGCGCCGCGCGGCGATCGGCGCCGCGATCAAGCCCGGGCGGCTCATCGCCGATGCAGCGGCCAGCTATGCAATGTCGGACGACGAGATTCTCGACGCAAGCGGATCAAGCTTCCATCCCAGCTCGACTTGCGCGATCGGCGCCGCGGACAATCCGTTAGCTGTCGTCGACCCGCAATGCCGCGTTTACGGCGTGGAAGGGCTGCGCGTCGCCGACGCTTCGGTCATGCCGCGCATCGTCAGCGCTAATACCAACACCCCGACGATGATGATCGGGGAGCGCGTGGCGGAGTTCATCCGCGCGTCGCACGCAAATTGAATGCGCTCTTGTACGCTCGACTAGGCCTTGGTCGACGCGGCGAATGTTTTAGCGTCATTACACGAAATGGCGGAGGATGAAAAGAAAGCGGAACGGCCGTTGAGGCCGTCCCGCCGTCGTGTCGCTTCCGATGCGCACTACATATGCGTGATGTCGCGATCCTTGGTCTCGGGCAGGAAGATCAGCGCGACGACAAAGCTCATCGCCGCTACCACGATCGGGTACCACAATCCCGAATAGATGTTGCCGGTGGCGGCAACAATCGCAAACACGGTCGCCGGCAGGAAGCCGCCGAACCAGCCATTGCCGATGTGGTAGGGCAGCGACACCCCGCTGTAGCGGATGCGGGTCGGGAACAGCTCCACCAGCCAGGCGGCGATCGGCCCGTACACCAGCGTCACGTAGACGACGAGGATCGCGAGCAGGATTACCGTCATCACGTAGTTGATGTCGTTGGGGTCGGCGCCGGCCGGATAGCCGTGCGCCTTGATGGCGGCGGTGATCGCCTTGGCGGCGTCAGTCGCGTCGCCGGCGATCGTTTGATCGCCGATTTTCACGCTGGCCGTCGTCCCGGCGGGCGCCGCCACGTTGTCGTAGTTCACCGAGAGGCTCACTAGCGCGGCCTTGATGACGTCGCAGGGTGTCGTGAACTTCTCGGTGCCCGTCGCCTTGAACTGGAACGAGCACTTGGCCGGATCGGCGGTCACCGTCACCGGCGCCGCCGCCAGCGCATGCTCCAGCTTCGGATTGGCGAAGTGGGTGATGCCCTGGAAGATCGGGAAGTAGGTCACGACCGCGAGCGCAAAGCCCGCCAGCATGATCGGCTTCCTGCCGATCCTGTCGGACAGCCAGCCGAACAGGATGAAACAGGGCGTGCCGATGGCGAGCGCGATTACGATCATGATCTGCGCGGTGACGCCCGGAACCTTGAGCGTCTGCGTCAGGAAAAACAGCGCGTAGAACTGTCCGCCATACCAGACAACGGCTTCGCCGGCGGTGGCGCCGAGCAGAGCGAGGATCGCGATCTTGGCGTTGTTCCACTGGCCGAACGCTTCCGACAGCGGCCGCTTCGATTGCTTGCCTTCCTCGACCATGCGTACGAACAACGGCGATTCGTTGAGCTTGAGCCGGATCCAGAGCGAAACCGCGAGCAGGAGGGCCGACAGGAGGAACGGTATGCGCCAGCCCCAATCGCCGAAAGCGGCTTCGCCCATGGCGGTGCGGATGCCGAGGATCAGGAGGAGAGCGAGGAACAGGCCCAGCGTCGCCGTGGTCTGAATCCAGGAGGTGTAGTAGCCGCGTTTGTTCGCCGGGGCATGCTCGGCGACGTAGATCGCCGCGCCGCCATACTCGCCGCCGAGCGCGAGGCCTTGGACCAACCGCAACGCGATCAGCACGATCGGCGCAAGAATGCCCCACGTGGCGAAGCCGGGGATCACGCCGATGAAGAAAGTGCCGATACCCATGAGGCTCATCGTGACCAGGAAGGTGTATTTGCGGCCGATCAGGTCGCCGAAGTGGCCGAAGATCAGAGCGCCGAACGGGCGCACCGCGAAACCGGCGGCAAACGCCAGCAATGCGAAGATGAACCCGACATTCGGCGGCACATTGGAGAAGAAGTACTTGGCTAAAAACGCGCCGAGCGTGCCGTAGATGTAAAAGTCGTACCACTCGAACACGGTGCCGAGCGAAGATGCGAAGATCACGAGCCGCTCTTCGCTCGTCATGCCTCCCGAGCGCGGTGCATTCAGAGCCATAGTCGTCATGGACGCCCCCTCCCCAATCCGTATTTCTCGGGCCTGCATGGCGTATCGGTGCCCGCAGCCATCCGGTTTTGCAGGCTAGTCCGCGGTCCATAGGTCTGTCTGTCCGCCAGAGGTCTTAAGCCAAAAGTCGGACGTGTGGGCAGCGCACGCCCTGGAGCGTGGTTTCAATATTCTATTTTGCGGTGAGCGGAGCTTCCGGTCCAAGCGCCGCGTAGCCGGCAGTTAATATTACCGCGCAATTCAGCACCGCAATCCGCGAGATTTAAACGAATTTGGCGGGGCGGGTTCCCTACATTGCGCGCCGCCGACAAGGGTTTCCCATGCGAATTGTCAATGCAGCCTTGCTCCTGGTCGTCAGCGCCTGTCCGGCGCTCGCACAGCGCGCGCCGGTGATCGTCATTCCCGGCCGGCCTGACATCCCGGTGCAGCTCACGGGCGTCCTGCCCGTTTACATGAATGGCGCCGATGCCTCGTGGTCGGTGATCGAGGGTGAATTCGGTCTCGATCGGCCCGGCGCGATGACCCCGACCGTGGTCTACCGGCTGCCGCCGCTTCCCGTCCCGGTTTATGCCCCGGCTTCCTACGGTCCCGGCTACTATCCGCGAAATTACCAGCGTCCGGGATACGGCCGTCTGGAGATCGAGCCTCCCGCCAATCGGCAGCTGCCGCCTCCGGCGCCAAGCTTCCGTCAGGGCTGGTCGAGCCAATCCGATCCTTCCAGCCCGGTCACCATTTATTCGCCCTACATGGCCCCACCCTACATGACGCCGCCGATTATCGTCGCGCCCGGCGGCGGTCACTGGCACGGGCGGCCGCCAGGCCCTCCACACCTCCCAGGCAACAGCGTGGGACCGCAATCGCCAGGCAACGGTGTGGGTAACGAATAGAGGCAGCTAAACGCTGGACCGCTTCGGCGTCCGGTCATCACCCGCGCCTGAAAGGGGCGGTTTCGCAAGGGGGTATCATGAGTTTCTATCGCGCTTTCTTGGTGGCTTTCGGCACGTTGCTCGCCACCGCCATAACATCAGCCGCCGCCTTCGCGGGTTGCGGCGGTTGCGGGTGGGGGCCCGCTCCCGTTGCCTACGCTCCGATGCCTGCTTATGCGCCGGAGCCCGCCTACCTACCGGCCCCGGCCTACCAGCCGGCCCCGGTCTACGGCCCAGCTGGATGTGGCGGGTGCGGCGCTGCACCGGCGATGGCCTACGCGCCGCCCCAGGTCGAACCGATGCCGGTCGCTCCGGCGCCGATCGCGGTCGATCACTGGGACACCGGGGGCTGGGCTGGCTGCGGCGGGTGTGGAGGCTGCGGCGGTTGCGGTGGTTGTGGCGCTTGCGGCGGTCCGGTTGCTTACGCGCCTCAGGTCGCTCCATCGCCGCTTTACGTGGTGAACCAAGGTCCGGAATATTCGGGTCCGGGCTTCATGGTCCCGTATCGCACCTATTCGCCGTATCGGGACGTCGCGGCACCTGCCAATTATCCGTACATCCGACCGTGGCGCCCGCGCTATGCGCATCCCTACATCGCGCCGTCGTGGCGCCCGCGCTATGTGCATCCTTATTACCGGGCGCGTTACGTCGCTCACCCGCACGTCAATGGCCCGGACCCCTATTGGCACCGCCATTATTGGTAACACCGCCCGCTCGGCGTGGGCGGGTAAGTGGACCGGCTTCGGTTGGTTAAATCTCGGAACAGCGAAGGCCCGCGCAAGCGGGCCTTCACGTTTTTCAACTTGGGAAGAGCGCGCGACTTGAGATGTAAAGGGCAAGCGCCGCGGCGTTCGAGACGTTCAGGCTCTTGATCGCGCCGGGCAGATCGAGCCGCGCCAGCCGATCGCAGGCGGCCCGCGTTCCCTGCCGCAGACCCTTGCCTTCGGCGCCAAGCACCAGAGCAAGCGGCGCCGCGAGCGTGGTCGCCGCGAGGTCATCGGCTCCGCCGCTGTCGAGCCCGACAACGAGGAAGCCGCGCTCCTTGAGCGCGGTGAGCGCGCGCGCGAGATTTTGCACCGTGATGATCGGCACCCATTCGAGCGCGCCCGAGGCGGATTTGGCGAGCACGCCGGTCGCTTCCGGGCTGTGCCGCGCAGTGGTGACAATGGCGGCGACGGCGAACGCCGCGGCGGTGCGTAAAATCGCGCCGACATTGTGCGGATCGGTGATCTGATCGAGCACCAGCACGATGCCGGCGGCAGTCAAATCCTCGAGCTCAGGAGCGGCGAGGGGATCGGCCTCGGCAAGGAGCCCTTGATGCACGGCATCGGGCGACAGCCGCGCCGCGATGGCGTCGGGACGCACCAACTCGGGCGCCGTCGACAGCGTGACCCCTTCCTCGGCGAGGCGCCGTGCGGCGTTCTCCGTTGCCCAAAGCCGGCGGATGCGGCGGGCGGGATTGGTCAGCGCCGCGGTCACGGTATGCCAGCCGTAAAGAATGACGCCATCGCCGCTGTCGACGCTTGGCCGAAGTCTCGGGTTTGCCAATCGGCGCCGGAACTGCGCGCCGCGGCGAAATGAATGCTTGCTCGGTCCCTTCACTGCCTTCGCCCAATTAGCGCTCGCCCTGGCCTGATTTTGGAAGGCCAGCCGCAACAACTAGCATCAACATAATCTGTGGTGATGTCGATTGGCTTGGCGCTCTTTGGCGCCAGCGGGATGCCCCTCAATGTCGGCGACTGGGCTGCTTGCTCGGTGCTGCGCTCGGCGCGCCGCTCTATCTCGCCGCCGCGCGCGTCTCCGGCCCGGCAATTCCGCTTCGACGGCGTCGAGTTAGGTTGGTGGTGTCCGAGGGACAAATCTGGGCACTGGCTTATCCGCGCACATTGTTAGAGCCGCTTCTTGGCGATGGCCCTGCCGGAATGCGATTTCAAATATTTCTCGAAGTTCAGCACCCTGTTCTTATCTAAAAAAGCACTGCTTCTCTAAAAAAGCACCGCTTCGACCTTACGGTCTCCGCATGGCTGCGCCACGCGTAGCCCGTAGGGGCGAAGCGTGGTGGGGGAGGTAGGACTCGAACCTACGAAGGCGTAAGCCAGCGGATTTACAGTCCGCCCCCTTTGCCACTCGGGACACTCCCCCGCACGTCTCACATGGATTGCGGTGACGTGAGGAAACGGCCATTGCCCGCCGCAAGGACGAGAATTCCGTGGCCGGGTGTTTAGCATGTCGGGCCGACGCAGTGTCAACCGCCGCCGTGCTGGTGTTTTGGCGCGCGATCGGCCGCCACATCGGTGAACGAAATCTCTCAAAATGTACAGCAATTCTAGGCTCATTCGCGGCCTGCACTGTGACGAATAAACCCTATTTTTAGCGTGTTATTTAAACTGATCTTAGACCCTTGCCGGTAGGGTCACGCCATACGACGGGAAAACAGGGCCCGTCGCACTACAAAAGAACTTTGGGAAAGGCGTCACTATGAAAGCCGTCGTCAAGACGGTCGAGCCCGCCGAGCGCGAGGCGCGGTTCGACCATATCCGGCCACATTATCTGGAGGCGCTGACCTTGGTGGAGCGCCTGCACCGGCGTCTCCTCGACGTCATCAAGGATGAATTCGATCGCCGCGGCCGCGCCGACATCAACTCGGTGCAGGCACTGCTGCTGTACAATATCGGCGACAAGGAACTGACAGCCGGCGAACTGCGCACGCGCGGCTATTATCTCGGCTCCAACGTCTCCTACAACCTCAAGAAGCTGGTCGAGATGGGATTCCTCGATCATCAGCGCTCGCGCGTTGATCGGCGGTCGGTGCGCATCAAGCTCACCGAGAAGGGCCGCGAGGTGCGCGACATCGTCGATGCGCTCTACCATAAGCATGTGCGCACCGTGGAGCAGGTCGGCGGCATCAATGCCGACGAGTTCAGCGTCCTCAATAAGGCGCTGCACCGGCTCGAGCGTTTCTGGACCGATCAGATTCTGTATCGGCTCTAGAGCATGATCCCGAAAATCGGAACCCGGCTTTCGGAAAAGATCGTGCGCAACTAAAATCCAGATTGCTTTCCTCCGCCAGCGTTTTTCGGTCGTACTGGCGTACTTGAACCCCGGCGCAAATGCCGGGGTCTTTTTGTCGGATACCGCTGGCGGAGGTCGGATACCCGGACGTGGTGCCCGGTCCTCACGTCCTTTGACCTCCGATCTCGACCTCTGTCGTCGAAGCCCCTCGCGTGCTATCTCGGAGAGCGGCCCATTTCGGCCTTTTTGCTGTGCTGGACAAACGCTCCATGAACGGACCACGCGATTGGCGTAACGCCCGACCCGACCGGCGCACCTTCCTGAGGCGCGCCGCTGGCGCGGCGTCGTTTGCGGCCGCCGCATGGTCGACACGCGCGGCATTCGCCGAGGATGCCGCGCTTGACGCGCTGATCGGCGACACCCAGCGCGGTGAATTTGGCCAGGGCTTCGACGAGGCTTCCCGCACCATCCATATGCCGCGCGCTTCGGAGCCCACTGTCTCCGCGGCGACGGCACAAACAACCGAGAAGGCGATTGAGCGCTACGGGGATATCGTGACCCGGGGCGGTTGGCCGCAAGTGCCGACCGGCGGCGTCCTGCATCTTGGCGATCGACATCCGAGCGTGCCGGTCCTGCGCACCCGCCTTGTCGCCTCCGGAGACATCGATCCGCATGCGGCCGGCAACGACATCTACGATTCCTATGTCCAATCTGCGGTCCGGCGCTTCCAGGCGCGGCACGGCTTGACCGTCGACGGCGTCCTCCATCCGGAGACGCTGGCCGCGATGAACGTGCCGGCGCCGGTGCGGCTGGCCCAGCTCAAGGTCAACGTGACCCGGCTGCGCGGTCTCAGCGCCAACCTCAGCCCGCGCTATGTGGTCGCCAACATTCCCGCCGCCCGCGTTGAGGCGATCGAGAACGGTTTCGCGGTGTCGCGCCACACTGCCGTTGCGGGCAAGCCGGATCGACCGTCTCCCGAACTCACCAGCAAAATCATCCAGATCAACTTCAATCCGTATTGGACGGTCCCGCCTTCCATTGTGCAGAAGGACCTGATCCCGAAAATGCAGGATCAGCCGGATTACCTCACCAGCAATCACATCCGCATTTTCGACGGGCGCCACAAGGAGCTGGAGCCGTCGCAGATCAATTGGTATTCGGAAGACGCGACGCATTACTCGTTCAAGCAGGATCCCGGCAGTTACAATTCGCTCGGCTCGATCCGTATCAATTTTCCGAGCCAATACGGCGTCTACATGCACGACACGCCGCTGAAGAATCTGTTCGGCGAAGATTTCCGCTTCCATTCGTCAGGCTGCATGCGCGTGCAGAATGTGCGGCAGCTGGTGGCCTGGCTGCTCGAGGGAACGAAGGGCTGGTCGCTCGAGGACATTGATCGGGTCATCAAATCCGGAGAGCAAAAAAACGCGCAGCTGACCAAACCGGTGCCGTTGTATTGGGTCTACATCACCGGCTGGGCGACGGCCGACGGGGTGGTGCAGTTCCGCGAGGATATCTACGGCAAGGACGGCCTTCCCGGCGGCCAGACTGCGACCTCGAATTTGTAGCCGGCAGCTCGTTGCGGGAAATCCCTGTTACCAGTCTTTTGTCGCCCAATTCGATATTTGAAGTCTAAAGCATTGGGTGATACGTTTCCGCGCGGATCGTTCGGGCTGCGGTGTTGATGGTGCTCGGCGGCGGTTGTGTAGTGAGGGGGGTGAGCTACGCGCGGTCTGGCCAACAAGGTAGCGATCGTCACCGGCGGAGCCACGCTGATCGGCGCGCGCGTCGCCAAGAAGCTTGCCGATTGCAAGGTTTCCGTCCTGATTGCCGATATCGAGGAGCAGGGTGGCAAGGCCGCGGCGGACGCGGCCGGCAACGGGGCCATCTTTCATCGCACCGACCTGCGAGACGACGCCGAGATCAAAAGCTGCGTCGACGCGACGGTCAGTGCCTTCGGCGGCATCGACTTTCTGGTCAATGTCGCATGCTCCTACGTCGATGATGCGCTGAACGCCTCGCGTCAGGATTGGCTCACATCGTTCGACGTCAACGTCGTCGGCGGCGTTATGCTGCTCAAGGCAGCGCGCCCGATTATCGCGGCACGCGGCGGCGGCGCGGTGGTCAACTTCGGCAGCATCAGCGCCAAAGCCGCGCAGACCGGGCGTTGGCTCTATCCCGTAAGCAAGGCCGCCATCCTGCAATTGACGCGCAGCGAAGCCATCGATCTTGCGGCCGACAAAATCCGCGTCAACTCCGTGTCGCCAGGCTGGACCTGGTCCAACGTGATCTCGGGCCTGGCTAATGGCGACCGGGCCAAGGCCGATGCGGTGGCGGCTCCGTTCCATATCCTGGGGCGGCTCGGCGATCCGGATGAGGTCGCGCAAACGGTCGCTTTTCTGCTTTCGGATGAGGCCTCGTTCATCACCGGCGCCGACATCGCAGTGGACGGCGGCTATTCAGCGCTAGGCCCTGAACAGCGCGAGCCGGCTATTCCGAAGCTCATGGCATAAGACCGAACAAATTGCGGGAGGAATTTTCATGCGAAATATAACCATCATCGGCGCCGGCCAGTCCGGCCTGCAGCTGGGGCTCGGGCTCCGCCAGAAAGGTTACAGCGTCCGGCTGGTTTCCAACCGCACCGCTGAAGACTTCGCCGCCGGAAAAGTGATGTCGAGCCAATTCATGTTCAACGACGCGCTTCAGTCCGAACGCGATCTCGGCATCAACGACTGGGAGAAGCAATGCCCGTATACGGATGCGCTCGGCGTCACGATTGCCGCGCCTGACGGCGGCAAAGCCATCGATTGGGTGTACACACTCGACCGGCCGGGGCAAGCCGTCGACCAGCGAGTCAAATATCCGGGCTGGATGAAGAAGTTTCAGGAGCTTGGCGGCGAATTGGTCATCCGCGACGCCAAAATCGCCGATCTGGAAACATACGCGCGCGAGAGCGACCTCGTCATCGTCGCGGGCGGCAAGGGCGATATTACCAAGCTGTTCGAACGCGACGCCGAACGCTCGCCATTCGACAAGCCGATGCGCGCACTGGCCTTGACCTACGTCACCGGGCTCGCCCCCTATCAGCCGACCCGGGTCGCCTTTAATATCGCGCCGACCGTCGGCGAATATTTTGTTTTTCCCGCGCTGACGATCACCGGCCCTTGCGAGATCATGGTGTTCGAAGGCATTCCCGGCGGACCGATGGATTGCTGGAACGACGTCAAGACGCCGGAACAGCACCTCGAATGCAGTCTCGACATCCTGAAGAAATTTTATCCTTGGGAAGCGGAGCGTTCGCGTAACGCGAAGCTGACGGACGCCAATGGCATTCTCAGCGGCCGCTTCGCGCCTACGGTGCGCAAGCCGATCGCGCGGCTCCCCTCCGGCGCGCTCGTCCTCGGCATAGCCGATGCCGTTGTGCTCAACGATCCGATTACCGGGCAGGGTTCAAACAATGCCGCCAAATCCGCCCGGATTTATCTCAGACGCATCCTCGACCAGGGCAACAAGCCATTCGATGCCGCCTGGATGCAGCAGACGTTTGATGAGTATTGGAATTATGCGCAGTTCGTCACCGGCTGGACCAACGCCATGCTGCAGCCTCCGCCTCCGCACGTCATCAACATCTTGGTTGCTGCGCAGGGCAAGCCGAAGGTCGGCAAGGCATTTGTGAACGGCTTCGACGATCCGCGGACATTTTTCCCCTGGCTCGCCGATCCCGCGGAAGCGGAAAAGTTCGTTCAGGCGGCCTAAAAGCTCGATCACACGGCGCCTTCGGGCCGGCCTAGTGTCGCTGCCTTGATCGCCGTGATGGAACTGGCGTCCGACGCCGCAAAAGGGCTTTGCCCAATAACCCCTGATTCATAGCGGGTTATTGGGCAGCTATCAGAGTTTTTGGGCAGGAATAGCGGGGACAACCGCAACCGATTGTCCCCGCCTTCGCTATCCTGAGAGTTGCAAGACGACTCAGGAGCGAATGTCATGCCAAAATTTCCACCGAGATATTTCAAGGAAGCCTCCGATGTTGACGCTTTTCTTGACCCCCAGAATCCGGCTTTCGGTCAGATTTCTGTAACCGCACAGGGCGAAATTTTTCAGTACAGGTTATCGCGGGAAGCCATGGCAATACTTCATCGCCGTATTGGCGACGCATTAGACGAACAGCATACTCGCGGTCCGCAGTAGTCATCCAAGCGGGCCAGCCGACACAGAACACGCATCGGCAACCGACCAGATGGCCCTTCATGCCGTCCCCCGACTTTCCAAAGCCGCCACACAAACCTTCGACGGTAATGGGCACCATAGGCGCGCTTGCCTTTTGGATATTGGTCGTATGGATTGCTTACGCACTGCTGTTTGGTGAACGAAACAAAGAGCGTCACGCTGGCGACCCATGCGGACCGGGCCATCACTGGAAATGGATTGGCTCCGGACCATTTTCGGACCTGTCCTGCGAATCCGATAATGCGGAATGATAATTCTCATGCCGCCTCCCAAAACGGGTTTCAATACCGAGTTCGTGCGATTCGTGAATGAGGCAGCAAATGTTGTGGCAGATGATCTTGCAGAGGACTTCGTTGACCATCGCCACGTCCGACTTGCTGCGAACATGATCGCGAAACTTCGCCTTGATCATCGAGAACACAGACTCGACGTTGCTGCGCTTGTGATAGTGGTCAAGAAATTCCTCGCGGCGATATTGGAAATAGTGAAACATCTTCGCCCACAGACCGCCGGCCCCGCCGGTAGTGCTGCCCTTAAACGCGATGTAAGGAACCGCGCCGTGACGCGCGACAACTTCAAGGTTTTTCTTGCTACCGTAGCCCTTGTCGGCTGATACCTCGCGCATCTGGAAATTTTCTGCCGTTGCTTCGACCAGTGCTGGAAACATTGTCATGTCGTTCGTATCCTTTTCGCGGATTTCAACGGCAGTCACGATATGCGTGCTGACACCACACATCAAATGAACTTTGACCCATGACTGCTTCTCGCGAACGACACCGTATTTGTGATCGTACCAGCGATAGAACCGGGAGGTTGCGAAGCCTGAACTATCCGCAGCAAAGTCAACCTCGATTGCCTTTAGAGGCTTGCTGCTTTCGGTAATCAGCGCGTTCAAGATCGGCGTGAGCGCCGGACTGTCCAGATAGTTGAAGATCGAATTGTAGTGTGGGACCTTGGCGAGATAGCCCTTTGCTTGCGCGTCTCGAAGATCGGTCATGAAGCGGCGACCGGAAACCGTGCTGTAGATTTTGTAACAGGCCGCGAACAGCGCATCGTGAATTGGCAGCGGCGGACGCCCATTCTTTTGACGCTCCGGTTCAGCGATGCCGCCGCAAAGGTCATCCAGCAGGTCGAGAAATTTTGCTTTCTCGCTCGTCTGTGCGGCGTTGTAGGCGCGCCAATCTTGCGGATAGGTTTTGCGCGTTGCGCGCACGGTGAGCGTCTCGGAGATGGTCGTAGAGCCGTCGGGATTGTGTTCGCGTTGAACGACGTATTCGACTGCGAAGATGTGTTTAAATTTGAAGCCGCCGTCCTCGTGGTCGGGGCAGGAGCAATGAGACTCTTGGCCTAGCCAAACCGTGTAGCGGCGTTCGGCGCTTTGGCTTGGGACAGACCACGCCTTGCCCTTCCGTAGAATTTTGGCCGTGGCTGCGATTTCCAAGCCTTTTTGCTGCCGATGGTGTCCATACACGTCGTACATGGCTATATCTCCCATATATGGGAGTACAATATCATTTGCAGTATTGCCGTCAAGCGAAAAATATCGTATATGACAGATATTGTTCACTGACAGGAGGATAATTATGGCGACCAAGCCAAAGCCGCCCCCTTCATGGGAGGACCGGGCGCGCCGGTTCTTGAAAGCCGAACTGGCGCGAGCGGAAATCGGGTATCGGGAGCTGGCCGAACGGTTGGCAAAGCACGGCCTGAAAGAGACCGAGGCCAGCATTGCGAATAAGATAAGCCGAGGAACGTTCTCCGCAACGTTTTTGCTCGCATCGCTTAAAGCAATCGAAGCTGAAGGCCTGAGGCTGGAGAATGTATGAGTCATGCTGCCGCCTTCATGGAAAAGTGAAGTTGAGAAATCCATAGAAGAAGAGGCAAATCGCAGCGCCGCAAAACGGGAATCCAGCAATGCTGAGCAAAGCGCCGCGATAGCCCGCCAGCTTACGGCCCTCATAGATCAGCTTAAAGGAGAGGAGGACCGAGAGAAGCGCCCCAAGCAAATAAAAATATGGACTGACGCTATAACGCTTTTCCTCGTTGCTGCTACCGCCGTATTCACTGGCCTCGCTTGGTTGGTTTTCAAAGAACAATTGGGCGAGATGCAGAGGGCTTACGGGCCTATCAGCGAGCAAGCCGTTGCCGCTACTTCCGCCGCTAAAACCGCAAGTGATGCTTTGACTAAGGCGCAACGTCCGTTCGTCTATCAAAAAAGTATTTGGTATCGTCCTTTTACTAAAGATGGGAAAAAAGCATGGCGGGGACTTATTGAATGGGAAAACAGCGGGCTCACCCCCACCAAAACCGCCACGTTCGAATTGGTCTGCCCAACGCTCCCGTTCCCGCTCGGAACCGGACTTATTGATCCCTACGCTTTGAAGCGGCTCATGGCTGAGCAAAAGAAAATAGGTCGCATTTTCCAAATATTGGCACCGAAACAAAGCAAGTTCGGCGGCCAATGCGAATTTCTTAGCGACGAAATGGCTAGAGTCAAAAACGGGATCGCCACCACTTACATCATCGGACAAGTTACGTATGACGACATTTTCAATATTTCTCACATCACTCGGCATTGCGAATATATTTATCAGATAGAAGGCGACCCAGCCGCATTTACCAGCATTGAGGTCAGTGGCATTTCCTGTGCTCGGCACAATTGCGACTGATGAAGAATGCAAAAAGGAAGACGACGAACCTGACTTGCCGACCGAAAAATTGATTCCGCCAATTATCAAATGAGATTTTCTGTGCATCTCTCCAAAGATGGCGAAGCCACTTAGGACACTTGCCCTCAGCGCTTAGGACACTGGGGGGCGACTTAGGACAGTACCCGACTATGAATACGAGGATTAAAATGGCAACGCGCGAAGCAGGCGAAATAGCTCTATCGCAAATTGGCCAAACGTACCGAACCCGCCTAAGATAATGGCCCAAGCGACAAGCGGCTTTAGCCAACTCGATTGCGGTTTGGTTGCGCGTCGCCTTTTCATGGGCGCGAGCATAAGTTCGGCAACGGCGCGTCAACCGTAGAATTGACACTAAAAATGCGGCGGCAAACGTTTTTTCTTGGAAAAACAGTAAGAGAATATAAAGCCAGCCGATTCGGCGGTTTATGATCGCCGATTTTCCGGCGGTCAACCGTTCAAAATATCCTTTTTGGGCAACCGCTCGACTTTTTGGGCAAAATGGGGTTCTTGGGCAAAGCCCCGCAAAAGCCTAAATGTAGCGGGCTTCGGCCAGCTACGGTCCAAGACCTTGCGCGCGTCCGCCGGTATGCTATCGGCGAGCGATTGGCCAGCCTTTCACGCCAGGAGCAAGGCATGTCGGTTCCTCAGAGTGCAACCGTAACGACCGAGGGATTTTTCTCGGCCTCGCTTGGCGACAGCGATCCGGAGATTGCCGACGCTATCGGCCGCGAACTCGAACGTCAGCGCGACGAAATCGAGCTGATTGCGTCGGAAAACATCGTCAGCCGCGCCGTGCTAGAGGCGCAGGGCTCGGTGCTCACCAACAAATATGCCGAGGGGCTGCCCGGTAAGCGCTATTACGGCGGCTGTCAGTTCGTCGACATCGTCGAGCTGTTGGCAATCGAGCGCGTGACCAAACTGTTCGGCTGCGCCTTCGCCAATGTGCAGCCGCACTCAGGCGCGTCGGCGAACGCCGAGGTGTTTTTGGCGCTCTTGCAGCCCGGCGACACCTTCATGGGGCTCAACCTTGCCGCCGGCGGCCATCTGACCCACGGCTCGCCGGTCAACCTGTCGGGACGTTGGTTCAAGCCTGTTCCTTACGGCGTGCGGCGCGAGGACCATCTGATCGACATGGAGGAGGTCGAGCGGCTCGCGAAACAGCACCGGCCCAAGATGATCATCGCCGGCGGCTCGGCCTATCCCCGCATCATCGAGTTTCGCCGCTTCCGCGAGATTGCCGATGAGGTCGGCGCCTACCTGATGGTGGATATGGCGCATTTCGCCGGGCTGGTGGCCGGCGGCGTGCACCCGAGCCCGTTTCCGCACGCCCATGTGGTGACGACGACGACGCATAAGACGCTGCGGGGGCCGCGCGGCGGGGCCATTCTGGCCAACGACGAGGAGCTAGGGAAAAAGCTCAACTCGGCGGTTTTCCCGGGCATGCAGGGCGGTCCGCTCATGCATGTGATCGCCGCCAAGGCGGTCGCATTCGGGGAGGCGCTCCGTCCCTCGTTCAAAGTTTACGTGAAGAACGTGGTGGAGAACGCCAAAGCGCTTGCGGAAACCCTCAAATCGAGCGGTCTCGATATTATTTCAGGCGGTACCGATACGCATCTGATGCTGGTCGATCTGCGCAAAAAGCGCCTGACCGGGAAGGTAGCCGAAGCCGCGCTTGGGCGCGCCCACATCACCTGCAACAAGAACGGCATCCCGTACGATCCGGAAAAGCCGCTTGTCACGTCGGGCATACGGCTGGGCACGCCGGCCGGCACCACGCGCGGCTTCGGCATCGCCGAATTCCGGCAGGTCGGAGCCATGATCGCCGAGGTGCTGGACGCGCTGTCGCAAAACGGGGCTGACGCGGACGCCGCGGCTGAGGTCAGCGTCCGCGACAAGGTCAAGCGCCTGGTCAGCCGGTTTCCGATCTATCAGGGGTAGGGGCAAGGGGATGCGCTGCCCGAGTTGCGGAAGCCTCGATACTCAGGTGAAGGATTCGCGGCCAACGGAGGACTCTTCGGTCATCCGCCGCCGCCGCGTCTGTCTGTCGTGCAATTTTCGCTTCACCACCTTCGAGCGGGTGCAATTGCGCGAGCTGATTGTGATCAAGCGCAATGGCCGGCGGGTGCCGTTCGACCGCGACAAGCTCCTGCGCTCGGTACAGATCGCGTTGCGCAAGCGCCCGGTCGAGCCCGAGCGCATCGATCAAATGGTCTCGAAGATCGTGCGCGAACTGGAAAGCCAGGGTGAAAGCGAGGTTTCGTCGGAAACCATCGGCGAGACGGTGATGGCCTATCTGCGCGAGCTTGACGATGTCGCCTATGTGCGGTTCGCGTCGGTCTACCGCAATTTCCGCGAGGCCAAGGACTTCGAGACGGCGCTGGCCGAATTGTCGGGAGAAGAGGCCGCCGAGATCGCGCGCAAGTGAGCGCGCGAGCGACCGCCTTGCCGCCGGATCAGCGCTTCATGGCGTTGGCGCTGATGCTGGGTCGCCGCGGCCTCGGCCGTACCTGGCCCAATCCCGCGGTTGGCGCAGTGATCGTCAAGGACGGCGTTATTGTCGGCCGCGGCTGGACGCAAAAAGGCGGCCGGCCGCATGCGGAGATCGAGGTGCTCCGCCGCGCCGGTGATGCCGCACGCGGAGCCACGCTGTACGTGACGCTGGAGCCTTGCTCGCATCACGGCAAATCGCCGCCCTGCGCCGACGCTGTGATTGCCGCGGGCATCGCCCGGGTCGTTTCGGCGCTGGAGGATCCCAATCCCAAGGTCGCCGGCGAAGGCCATGCGCGCCTGCGCGCCGCCGGTATTGCGGTCGAGGTGGGCGTCGGCGCCGAGGCGGCACGCCACGATCATGCCGGGCACATCCGGCGCGTTACCGACGGTCGCCCCCACGTCACGCTGAAGCTTGCAATTTCGGCCGACGGCAAGGTGGGAGGGCCTGGCCGAACGCCGGTTGTCATCACTGGCGAGGCCGCGCGCGACCGCGTGCATCTTTTGCGGGCCCAGAGCGACGCGATTATGGTCGGCATCGGCACCGCGCTCGCGGACGATCCGCTGCTGACCTGCCGCCTGCCTGGCATGGAGCAGAATTCGCCGGTGCGCATTGTGCTCGACAGCAAGCTACGCTTGCCCGCTGGTTCGCGCCTGGTGCGAACCGCCCGCGAAGTACCGGTATGGGTGATTGCCGGGCATCAGGCGTCGCGCGCTACGGAGGAAGCGTTGCAGGCGGCGGGCGTCGAGGTGTTGCGGGCGCCGGATAGTGACCCTTCGCTCGACATTTCTGCCGCGCTGAGGCTTATCGCCGAGCGCGGCATCACCCGGCTCATGGCGGAGGGCGGCCCCACCCTCGCCGTAGCTCTGCTTGACGCCGACCTGGTCGACGAGGCCGTACTGTTCCAGTCGCCCAAGGTCGTGGGGAGCGATGGCGTGGATGCGCTCGAGGGCCTGCCGCTGACAGCGCTAACGCAATCGCCGCGGCTGCGATGTGTGGCAAGCGAGCCGGTCGGTGCCGATACAAGGCAAGTTTACGAGCGAAGGTGAAGGCGTGTTTACTGGCATAATCAGCGACTTAGGTGAAGTTATTGAAGTCAGCGAGGAGGCCGGCGGCCTGCGCCGCCTCCGCATCGCCTGCGGTTATGATCCCGACACCATCGATATCGGCGCTTCGATCGCCTGCTCCGGGCCGTGCCTGACCGTCGTCGCCCACGGGCCAGACGGTCAGCGCGGGTGGTTTGCGGTCGATGCGGCGGTCGAGACCTTGCGCGTCACGACGGCCGGGGCCTGGGAGCGCGGCACCAGGCTCAACCTGGAGCGGGCGCTGCGGCTTGGCGACGAGCTCGGCGGGCACCTGGTCAGTGGCCATGTCGATGGGATTGCCGACCTCGTTGCGCGCGAAGATTTGCCCGACATGGCGCGGATATCGTTTCGTGCGCCAAGCGAGCTGGCGCGGTTTATCGCCTCCAAAGGCTCGGTCGCGCTCGATGGTATTTCGCTGACGGTCAACGAGGTCGACGGCGACAGATTTTCCGTGCTGATCATCCCGCACACGCTGAAAGTCACGACAATCGGAGCGCTTCGCGCCGGCGCTCGGCTGAACCTCGAGGTCGACCAAATGGCGCGCTATGCAGCGCGCCTTTTGGAAGCCGCGCGGCAGCATTAAGCCTAACCCCGCGCTTGTTCGCACCTCCTGCGCTTGCTACGACCTCACCCGCAATCGGAGAGCAGAATGGCTGGGCCGCGGCGGGGCAAACGTGAGAGAAGCGACGCCGCAGCCGCGCGCGTCCTCCTCGTCGAGGCGCGCTACTATGACGACATTGCCGACGCGCTCCTGGCCGGCGCCATGAAAGTGCTCGCAGAGGCGCGGGCCGAGGTCGACCGCATCAGCGTACCCGGTTCGCTCGAAATCCCCGCCGCCATTGCCATTGCGCTCGACGCGGCGCAAAGGAAGCGCCGCCCCTATGACGGCGTCGTGGCGCTCGGTTGTGTCATTCGCGGCGATACCATCCATTTCGAGATCGTCTCGCATCAGTCCGCGCGCGGACTAATGGACCTTTCGATTGCCCGCAGCCTGCCGATCGGCAATGGCATCATCACCGTCAACACCGAGGCGCAGGCGCTCGCCCGCGCCCGCATGGAAGAGCAGGACAAGGGCGGCGACGCCGCGCGGGCCGCGCTTGCGCTGCTGCGCCTCAAGCAAGAGCTGGCGGAGCGGTGATGGCGCGGGCTGGGAGCAAAGCCGGAGCCGCGGAACAGCGTAAAGCCAACAAGCGTGGTGCGGCGCGGCTCGCCGCGGTGCAGGCGCTTTACCAGATGGACCTCGCCGGCACCGGCTTGAACGAGATTTTGGCCGAGTTCGAGAGCCACTGGCTTGGCTCCGAGGTCGAGGGCGCGCAATACCGGCCGGCGGAAGCGGCGTTTTTTCGCGATATCGTCGGCGGCGTCGTGCGCGAGCAAAGCCTGATCGATCCGCAGATCGACGCCGCGCTGGCGCGCGGCTGGCCGCTGAAGCGAATCGAAGCGGTGCTCCGCGCGGTACTGCGCGCCGGCGCCTACGAGCTGGCCTGCCGGCGCGACGTGCCGGCACGCGTGGTGATGTCCGAGTATGTCGACGTCGCCTCGGCATTTGTCGACAAGGAGGAAACCGGCATGGTCAATGCCGTCCTCGATCAGTTGGCGCACGAACTGCGCGCGGACGAATTTGCCGGTGCCGCGGATTAGCGTTCGTATTCCCGTCAGTTGGCCGCGCGAGTATGTCCGCGCACCGCAACAGCAAGACGGTCATCAGTTCCGCCTGCTCGGCACCTATGGCAGCAATCACTATGGCCTCGATCTCGCTCGCGATCCGGTGAGCTTCCGACAGTACCCTCTGACCCCGCCGCGTAAGTTCGCTGCGCAATATGAAGTTAGTCTAAACGCCGGGCCGCGCGCGGCCGTGCAGCACTGACGTTCTGACTTCGACTCAGGCGGCGACAAACGGCAGCGCCGTTGGACTGCGGAAGTTCGACGATGAGTTCCAGCCGATTTTATCGACGGTGAGGTGGTACTCGGGCACGCGCTCGAGGAAGCGCCGCATCGCGACCTCGGTGACGAGCCGCGCCATTTGGCTGCCGAGACAGAAATGCTTGCCCGATCCGAAGCCGAGATGCCCGAACGGCCGCCGCTCGATGGCAAAGGTGTCGGGATCGGGGAATTTGCGTCCATCGCGATTGCCTGCGCCGAAGGCGAGCACCACCTTGTCGCCGGCGTTAATCGTCTCCCCATGCAGCTCGATGTCCCGCGTCGCCGTGCGTTTGAAGCGCTGCGCCGAGGTATTAAAGCGCAACGACTCCTCGATCGCCGGTGCGATGAGAGCCGGATCGGCCACCAGCCGCCGCCGCGCATCGGGAAAATCGTGAAGATTGAGCGCGAACATGCTCATGAAGCTAGACAGCGACTCCACACCGGCCATGACGAAGGTCGCCGTGGTGAGCACGATTTCGCGTTCGGAGAGCCGATCGCCGTCGATCTCGGCTTCGGCGAGGTGGGTGATCAGATCGTCGGTCGGGTTGGCGCGGCGTTTCGCCACTTCCGCGGTGAGAAAATCGCTCAAATCCTTGAACGCAGCGATGTGCTCGGGCGTGCGCCCCTTCACGGTCTTGTCGGTCGACACGGCGAGGATGACTTTGCGCCTGATGTCGGCATGATCGCGCTCCGGCAGGCCCATGGTGCGGAACAAAAGCCCGACCGTGATGTGGCTGGAAAAGTCGTTGATGAAGTCGAATTTCCCTTGCGCGCCGATGCGGTCGAGCGAGCGGCCGGCGATCTCGAGCGTCGGCTCGACCAGCCGGTCGAGATTGCGCTTGAGAAAGGCCGCCTGGCTCAAGGCGCGCAGCCGGTCGTGTCGCGGCGGATCGGTGGTTCCGAGCGTCGCGCCGGCGCGGCCGGGAAGCTCGTCGATCATATTGCCCTGAGCGGAGGAAAATGTTTGCCAGTCGCGCGCCGCCTCGACGATGTCGTCGTAGCGCGACAAGATCCAAAGCTGCGCGCTCTCGCTCCAGTAGCAGGGGTATTGGTCGCGCAGCACCGCGTAGCGGGGGAACGGGTCTGCATCTATCAGGGGCGAATAAAGATCGAATGGCTCCACGGCATTTCCTCGGGGTTCCGGCGCTGATAGAGGATTAGCACAATCTGTGTGTGTGCCGTGTAGGGCGAACGCAATGGATTCGGCCGAGGACCGTCTGATCGCGCGCTATTTTCGCCCGCTCGCTACGGCGCCGGGCGCCTTTGGTCTTGTTGACGACGCTGCGGTGGTGACCCCGCCGCCCGGATGCGATCTCGTCCTGACCACCGACGGCGTCATCGCTGGCGTGCATTTCTTTCCTGACGACCCGGCAGAAAGCGTCGGCCGCAAGGCATTGCGCATGAACCTGTCCGATCTCGCCGCCAAGGGTGCCAAGCCGGTGGGCTTTCTGCTTGCGATCGCGCTGCCGGCCGGAACCGATGAGGCTTGGATTGCGGCCTTCGCTGGCGGGCTCGGCGAGGATGCCGCTCGTTATGGCTGTCCACTTCTCGGCGGCGACACCGACCATACACCCGGACCGATTTCGGTTTTGATCGCGGCGTTTGGCGTCGTGCCGCATGGAACAATGGTGCGCCGCTCAACGGCCAAAGTCGGCGACTGCGTCGTGGTGACCGGGACGATTGGCGATGCGGCGCTGGGCGTAAAGCTGCGGGCCGACTGGGGCCTCGCTAAGACCTGGCGGCTCACCGAGGCCATGGCTGCGCACCTCGAGCAACGTTATCTGCTGCCGCAGCCGCGCAGTGTCCTCGCGGAGGCGGTTCTGCACACTGCCACGGCGGCGATGGATGTTTCCGACGGGCTCGCCGGCGATCTCGGCAAGTTGTGTCGTGCGTCTTCGGTCGCGGCCGAAATCGACGTGTCACGCGTGCCGCTCTCGGACGCGGCGCGCGCCGCCATGGCCGCCGCGCCGGAGCTGATCGAAACGGTACTCACCGGCGGTGACGATTATGAGATCGTCTTGACGCTGGCGCCCGAAAATCTCGCCGCGTTCCGCGCCGCCGCCCAGGCTGCAGGTGTTCCGGTGACCGAGATCGGGCGAATGCAAGCGGGGGAGGGTGCCCGCTTCAGTCACGAAGGCAACGCGCTGACCTTAGCGCAGCCTTCCTACAGCCATTTCTAGGGCCGACAGCTCTGCAATCGTTATTGCCGGGCTTGACGCGGCAATCCATCTTCCACCGCACTCAAAATGGATCACCGGGTCTCAGCGCGTCGCGCCAGCCCGGGGATGACGCCAAGCGGTGTCACTTCCTTCGCGAGATCGGCTGGTATTCGCGCCGCGGCGATCCGGTATAGAGCTGGCGCGGGCGGCCGAGCTTCTGGTGCGGGTCTTCGATCATTTCCTTCCACTGGGCGATCCAGCCGACGGTGCGCGCGACCGCGAACAACACGGTGAACATGGAGGTCGGGAAGCCCATGGCGCGCAGCGTGATGCCCGAGTAGAAGTCGACATTCGGGTAAAGCCGCTTTGACACGAAGTAGTCGTCGTGCAGTGCGATGCGCTCGAGCTCCATGGCGACGTCGAGCAGCGGATCGTTGACGCCGAGCTCATGCAGAACCTCGTGGCAGGTCTTCTGCATGATCTTCGCGCGCGGATCGTAATGCTTGTAGACGCGATGGCCGAAGCCCATCAGCCGGAACGAATCGTTCGGGTCCTTGGCGCGTTTGACGTATTCGGGGATGCGGTCGACGGTGCCAATCTCGCCGAGCATTTTCAGGGCCGCCTCGTTGGCGCCGCCATGGGCGGGTCCCCACAGGCAGGCGATGCCGGCGGCGATGCAGGCGAACGGATTGGCGCCGGTCGAGCCGGCGAGCCGCACCGTCGAGGTCGACGCGTTCTGCTCGTGGTCCGCGTGCAGGGTGAAGATGCGGTCCATGGCGCGGGAGACGACCGGATTGACCTTGTATTCCTCGCACGGCACCGCAAAGCACATGCGCAGGAAATTCGATGCAAAATCGAGGTCGTTCTTTGGATACATAAACGGCTGGCCGACCGAATATTTGTAGGCCATTGCGGCCAGCGTCGGCGATTTGGCGATCATACGGATCGAAGCAATCATCCGCTGGGTCGGATCGGTGATGTCGGTGGAGTCGTGATAGAAGGCAGAAAGCGCGCCGACGCAGCCGGTCATCACCGCCATCGGATGGGCATCGCGGCGGAAGCCTTGAAAGAACCGGCTCATCTGCTCGTGGACCATGGTGTGATGGACCACGCGGTCGTCGAAATTCTCCTTCTGTGCGGCGGTCGGCAGTTCGCCGTAAAGCAGCAGGTAGCAGGTCTCGAGGAAGTCGCCGTGCTCGGCTAGATCTTCGATCGGATAGCCGCGGTAAAGCAGCACGCCTTCGTCGCCGTCGATATAGGTGATCTTCGACTCGCAGCTCGCCGTCGAGGTAAAGCCGGGATCGTAGGTGAAGATGCCCGTCTCGCTGTAGAGCTTGCTGACGTCCAGCACTTGCGGACCGATCGTCCCGTCACGCATCGGAAACGAATGGCTCTTGTCGCCGAGCGTCAGCGTGCCAGTCTTGATGTTTGCGCCGGTCTTTGCGTCCATGATCGCATCCTCGCTGTCTGACAGCCTAACAGTGCGGTGCACGCGGCCTAAAGGCCAAAACACGGATACAACACTGCCGATCCGGCTCTATTTGGGTAGCGCAACGGCGTGTGCACTGCAAGAAAATAGGCGGTAAACCGGGGCCGCGCCAGACGGGTGCGGCGATGGAGCGTATGCGGCCGGCGCTGGAACGGCCAGTGAAAGCTTGCAGGTTCCAAGCATCAACCAGCACGGGATTCTGCGCTCTCGAACGTGACCTGGTCGGCGATGCGCGCCAGGCTCTCTGATTTGCCGAGCACGATCAGAACTTCGAAAATGCCCGGCGATGTGGTGCGGCCGGTGAGCGCCGCCCGCAATGGCTGCGCGATTGCGCCGAGTTTGACACCCTTACGCTCGGCGAATGTGCGCACCGCTTGTTCGGTTGCCTCGGTGGTCCAGGGCGCGACCCGCGCCAGGTCGGGCTCAATTTCGCGCAGCAGTGCCCTTGCTTCCGGCGTCAGCAGTCCGGTCGCCTTGTCATCCAGACCGACCGGCCGGTCGGCCAGCAAAAAATAGGCTCCATCAATGAGATCAATCAGGGTCTTGGCGCGCTCCTTCAAGCTCGGCATCGCCGCCAGCAATTGTTGCCGCAGCGGCGGTGTCATCTTGACTGCGATGGCAGCGCCGTTCGCGAGGTGCGGCAGAAGTTGATCGATGGCGCGGAGCAGCGTCTCATTGTCGCTCGCGCGGATGTAGTGGCCGTTAAGGCTTTCCAGCTTGGCGAAATCAAACCGCGCCGGCGAACGGCCGATCTGCGGCAGATCGAACGCGGCGAGCATTTCCTCGGTGGAGAATATCTCCTGGTCGCCGTGGCTCCAGCCGAGCCGCACCAGGTAGTTCCGCAGTGCCGCCGGCAGATAGCCCATGGCGCGGTAGGCGTCGACGCCGAGCGCGCCATGCCGCTTGGAAAGCTTCGAGCCGTCGGGGCCGTGGATCAACGGAATGTGCGCCATTACCGGCACCGGCCAGCCCAGCGCGTCGTAAATCTGTTTCTGCCGCGCGGCGTTGGTCAGATGATCGTCGCCGCGGATGATGTGCGTCACCGCCATGTCATGGTCGTCGACCACGACGGCGAGCATGTAGGTCGGCGTGCTATCGGAGCGCAGCAGCACGAGATCGTCGAGGTTCTCGTTCTGCCAGACCACGCGGCCCTGGACCTGATCCTCGATGACGGTTTCGCCGGTCAGCGGCGCCTTGAGCCGGATGGTCGGCCTCACTCCCGGCGGCGCGTCGCTCGCATCGCGATCACGCCAGCGGCCGTCATAGAGCTTGGCGCGGCCCTCGCGCCTTGCCGCCTCACGCATCTGCGCCAGCTCTTCTTGGCTCGCATAGCAGTAATAGGCGTGTCCCATGGCGAGGAGCTGCTCGGCCACCTCCCGATGCCGCTCCGAGCGCGAAAATTGATAGATCGCCTCGCCGTCCCATTCGATGCCGAGCCAGGTGAGACCGTCCAGGATGGCGTCGATGGCGGCCTGCGTCGAGCGCTCGCGGTCGGTGTCCTCGATTCGCAGCAGCATCTTGCCGCCGCGGCCGCGGGCGTAAAGCCAGTTGAACAAGGCGGTGCGCGCGCCGCCGATATGGAGAAATCCGGTCGGCGAGGGGGCAAAGCGGGTGACGACGGTCATTCTCGGTCTTGATCGTTGCGGACGCGGGCTCGTGTAGCACAGCTAGAAGTGAAAGAAAGTTAAGGAGTTCCGTTTTGCCTGCGGACTTGACCAGGACAGCCAATTTGTCCAATCCGGGCGCGCCCGCAGGTGCGGTGGCATGGAAGCGATCATGAGCGTGGCGGAAACGGCGGTCCGGGAAGCGGGGCAGGATTTTATCCGCGACATCATTCGCGCTGATCTCGCGTCCGGCCGGCACAAAACCATTGTCACCCGATTCCCGCCGGAGCCGAACGGTTATCTGCACATCGGCCACGCCAAGTCGATTTGCCTGAATTTCGGCGTCGCCGAGGAATTCGGCGGTCACTGCAATCTGCGCTACGACGACACCAACCCGACCAAAGAGGCGCAGGAATATATCGACGCCATCGAGCGCGACGTGCGTTGGCTCGGCTTCGACTGGGGCACGCATCTTTATCACGCGTCCGATTATTTCGAGCGGCTGTACGAATGGGCGGAATACTTGATCCGCGCCGGCAAGGCCTATGTCGACGACCAGACCCAGGAGGAGATGCGGCTCACCCGCGGCACGCTGACCGAGGCGGGGACCGAGAGTCCCTATCGCGGACGCGGCGCGGAGGAAAACCTCGATCTGTTCCGCCGCATGCGCGCTGGCGCATTTCCCAACGGCGCCTGCGTGCTGCGCGCCAAGATCGACATGGGCTCCGGCAACATCAACCTGCGCGACCCGGTGCTCTACCGGATCCTTCACGCCGAGCATCCGCACACCGGAACGGAGTGGTGCATCTATCCGAGCTACGATTTCGCTCACGGCCAGTCCGACGCCATCGAGGGCGTTACCCACTCGATCTGCACGCTCGAATTCGAGGATCATCGGCCGCTCTACGACTGGTTCCTCGACAACCTGCCGGTTCCCTCACACCCGCATCAGTACGAGTTCGCCCGGCTCAATCTCACCTACACTGTGCTGTCGAAGCGCGTGCTCACCGAACTGGTGCGCGGCGGTCATGTGAGCGGCTGGGACGATCCGCGCATGCCGACGCTCGCGGGCCTGCGGCGGCGCGGCGTACCGCCGGCGGCGATCCGCGACTTCGTCAAGCGGATCGGGGTCGCCAAGGCCAACAGCACGGTCGATGTCGGCATGCTGGAGTTTTCGATCCGCGAACGCCTGAACAAGACGGCGCAGCGGCGGATGGCCGTCTTGCGGCCGCTGAAAGTCGTGATCGAGAATTACCCGGAAAGCCAGAGCGAGGAGCTTGAAGCAGTCAACCACCCGGAAGACGCCAGCGCGGGCGCGCGGCGCGTGCGCTTCGGCCGCGAAATTTTTGTCGAGCGCGACGATTTCATGGAGAATCCGCCGAAGAAATTCTTCCGGTTGTCGCCGGGCGCCGAGGTGCGGTTGCGCTACGCCTATTTCATCACCTGCCGCGAGGTTAAGAAGAATGCCGCCGGCGAGGTGATCGAGCTTCGCTGCACCTACGATCCCGCGACCAAGGGCGGCAATGCGCCCGACGGCCGCAAGGTCAAGGCGACCATGCACTGGGTCTCGGCGCCGGATGCGGTGCCGGCCGCGGTGCGGCTTTACAATCCCCTGTTCACGCGCCCCGATCCGAACGCCGCCGATTTCGTCGCCGATCTCAATCCGCAATCGCTCGAAGTGATTGCCGACGCGCGGGTCGAGCCTGCTTTGGTGGAGAACAATTCCGCCGATGCGGTGCAGTTCGAACGGCAGGGCTATTTCTGCCGCGATCCGGACTCGACGCCCGACCGGCTGGTGTTCAACCGCACGGTCGGGCTGCGCGACAGCTGGGCTAAAGTGTCCGCCGGCGGCTAAACCCCCTCGCCATCGTATTCGCGCTTAGGTAGCATCGCGGCGGCATTTGGCGCGCGAAGCTTTGGGGGCGCGCGGTGGCGGACGAGAGCGGCGCGCGAAGTCGCGCGCGGACGGACACACGGATCGGCACAAGGACTTGGCCGGTCGAGAGGGCGCGACAAGCCTGGGGTGCGGCCTGGCCGCAGGCTGAGTTCGCCGTTCCCGCACGCGTCCGCGAATGGGCAGTCATTGAAGTCGGCGCCGGTCGCCTGTTGCCGTGGTTCGCGGTCGCTTTCGGCACCGGCATCGTTCTTTATTTCACGGCAGAGCGTGAGCCGATCTGGTGGGCGGCAGCGGCTTTGGCTGCCGTTGCCGCAATCGCGGCAGTGCTCGTGCGCCGGCATCCAGTCGGTTTCGTGCTCGCGCTTGGCTTTTTCGCCATCTGCGCAGGCTTTGCTGTCGCAACGTCGAAGACTGCGCTGATCGAGCATCCGGTGCTGCGCTATCCGGCCTTCAGCGTGCAGGTTGCCGGTTTTGTCGAGTTGCGCGAGGAGAGCCAGAAGACCGATCGCTTCGTGCTGCGGCTTACCCGCATCGAGGGCAGCCGCATCGTCGGTAAGCCGGAACGGGTGCGGCTTTCCGTGCGCCGCGGCGCGACGCCGCCGGCCGGCGCCTATATCGAGGCGAAAGCGCAGCTCAATCCGCCGCTCGAGCCGCTACGGCCCGGCAGCTACGATTTCGCCCGCGACCTTTACTTCCAGCGCCTCGGCGCCTCCGGCTTTGTCCACGGCGCCATCAAGATCTTGACGCCGCCCGCAGCCGAGGGTTGGCGGTTGCGCGCCAATGCCTTCATTCAAGGCCTGCGCGACGCGATCGATCTGCGCATCCGTTCCGTGCTGTCCGGTGATGTCGGCTCTATTGCCTCGGCGCTGATCACGGGCAAGCGCGATGCGATTTCGCCGCATGTTTACGATGCGATGTTTGTGTCCGGCATCGGTCACGTGCTGTCGATCTCGGGCTATCACATGGCCGTGGTCGCCGGCGTCGTGTTCTTTATCGTGCGCGCGTTGCTGGCGCTTATCCCCGGGCTTGCCGACCGGGCGCCGATCAAGAAATGGGCGGCGTTTGCCGCGCTGCTCGTGACCGCGTTCTATCTGGTGCTGTCCGGTGCCGAGGTCGCGACCCAACGCTCGTTCATCATGATCGCGATCGTACTGATCGGCGTCCTGCTCGATCGACCGATCCTGACGCTCCGTACCGTGACCATTGCCGTACTGGTGGTGCTGTTGTTCGCGCCGGAAGCGGTGGTGCATCCGAGCTTCCAGATGTCGTTTGCGGCAACGCTGGCGCTCATTGCCGGCTACGAGCGCGGCATCCCCTGGGGGCGGGCCGGAGCCGATACCTCGCTCGGCGCTCGCGCGGCGTTGTGGGGGGTGCGCGAAATCTTGAGTCTCATTGTCGCCTCGCTGCTCGCCGGGCTCGCGACGACGCCTTACGCGGCCTATCACTTCCACCGGCTCGCGCCCTACGGGGTGCTCGCCAATCTCCTGGCGATGCCGGTCGTGTCCGGCTGGGTGATGCCGATGGGCATTCTCGGCGTCGTCGCCATTCCCTTCGGCTTCGACGGCGTGTTCTGGCGGCAGATGGGGTATGGCATCCAATGGATGGACGCGGTTGCGCTTTGGGTGGGGAGCCTGCCCGGCGCGTTCGGCCGCGTGACGTCTTTCGGCACCGTTCCGCTTTTGCTCGCGACCGCAGGACTGCTGCTGATTTGTCTTCTGAAGACCCCGCTGCGCTGGAGCGGCGTGGCGTTCGTCGCGCTGGCGATCATTTTCGCCGCGCGCACGCCGGTCCCGGACATCTTGGTCGCCGCCGACGGGCGGGCATTCGCGGTGCGCGGCGCCGACGGCCGACTCTCCTTCCACCGCAGCGGCGGCGATTCGTTTGCGATGCGCGAATGGCTCGCCGCCGACGCCGACGGCCGCGACGTCAACGATCTCAGGTTAGGCGAGGGCATTGCCTGCGATCCGTCCGGCTGCATCGGCAAACTCGCCGACGGGCGGCTCGTTTCCTACGCGCTGGCGCCGGACGCTCTCGAAGAGGATTGCCGGCGCGCCAGCGTTGTTGTGGCGACGCGCGATGCGCCGCCCGATTGTGCCGCGCTGGTGATCGGGCGTCGCCTCTGGCGCGAGCGCGGCGCACTGACGCTGCGCCGCGACGGCACGGGCTTCATCATCGAATTCGCCCGGCCGGCGAATTTCGACCGGCCATGGGCGCCGCGGCCGGCGCACAAGCAACGCGGCGCAAATTCGGAAACGCCCGCGGCCTCACGCGCACCGCCGCGCGATGCGACGCCGAAGGCTGAGGACCTCGAAGCGGATGATTAAGTGGCACTGTCATTCCGGGGCGCGCCAACGGCGCGAACCCGGAATCCATAGCCCCAAGTCATGCAGAACAGCAGCCAACGTAATTCGGAAGCGGGGTGGCTATGGATTCCGGGTTCCGCGCTACACGCGGCCCCGGAATGACGGTATCAATACCGCCGGAACAGCCCAACCAGCTTGCCCTGAATGCGCACGCGGTTGGGCGGCAGGATACGCACCTCATAAGCGGTGTTGGCGGGCTCCAGCGCGATCGAGGCGCCCCGCCGGCGGAAACGCTTCAACGTCGCTTCCTCATCATCGATCAGCGCGACGACAATGTCGCCGGTGTCGGCGCCATCGCTGCGCTTGAGGAGCGCAATGTCGCCGTCGAGAATTCCGGCCTCGATCATCGAGTCGCCGCGCACTTCGAGGGCGAAATGCTCGCCCGTGCTCAGAAGGTCGGACGGCATGTTGATGGTGTGGCTGCGGGTCTGGATGGCTTCGATCGGCGTGCCGGCGGCGATGCGGCCCATGACCGGCACGGCGACCGGCCGACCGCCTTCGTCTTCGGAGGCGGCGCGGACCCGGCCGAGGTTGCCTTCGATGACGCTCGGCGTGAAGCCGCGGGTGCGGTTCGAAACCATGCCGTGGGCGACCGACTCCGGAAGCTTGATCACCTCGATCGCGCGCGCCCTGTTCGGCAGCCGGCGGATGAAGCCGCGTTCCTCCAGTGCGGTAATGAGCCGGTGAATTCCCGACTTGGAGCGCAGGTCGAGCGCGTCCTTCATTTCGTCGAAGGACGGTGGAACTCCGGCCTCCTTGAGACGCTCATGGATAAAACGCAGGAGTTCAGCTTGCTTGCGCGTGAGCATCGGCGCTTCCCCATCCGGCCGTCAAAGAGCCGAAACAAATCATGAACGGACACTATCCGTTCCATATGTGTTCCGCAACCATTTAATTTGGGGTGAAGAAAACGAGGGCGCGGCCAAACCGCCGCTTAACGCTCGAACTTAACGATTCGGCACACGCTGCCGGCTTTGGCCGCCGGCTCATAAGGTTCTCGGATCAAAAGGCAATCGGCCTTCGCCAGCGGCCTGATCATCGAGCTGTCCTGGACCGGGAAGGGCGTCGCGACCGGCCCCTGCGCATCGTTGTTCAAGGTTGCCCGCAGATAATCCGCGCGCTCGTCGTTCTCCGGCAGATCGCAGCCGAGTACGGCCGATTCGACTTGCGGCGAGAGATCATTCCGTCCCGCGAGTCGGCGGATCAGCGGCACAAGAAACAGAAAGCCGCACACGAACGCCGACACCGGATTGCCGGGAACGCCGAGCACGTGCATGGCTCCGAGCCGGCCATGCATCAGCGGACGGCCGGGCCGCAGCGCCAGTCGCCAGAACGACAGCGCCATGCCCTCGGCGGTAAAGGCCTTCTGCACGAGATCGTAATCGCCGACCGAGGCCCCGCCGCTGGTGACGAGAATGTCAGCGTGAAGTTCGCGCGCCCGGCGGACGGCGGCGATCGTATCGTCGAGCCGGTCGTGGACGATGCCCAAATCGATCACGTCGGCACCCTCCGCGCGCACCAGCGCCGAAAGCGCGAAGGTATTCGAAGAGACGATCTGGCCCGGGCCCGGCTCCACGCCCGGCGGCACCAGCTCGTCGCCGGTCGCGAACAGCGCTACCTTCGGCCGCCGATGCACCGGCAGCAGCGGATGGCTCATGGCAGCGGCGAGCGCGAGATCGCGCGCCGTGAGCCGATGGCCGGCGTTCAAAAGTATATCGCCCGCTTTGAAGTCGAGCCCTTGCACGCGGATGTGCCGGCCTTTTCCTCCGGGCTTCTCGACATCGACGCTGCTGCCGTCGCGCCTGGTGTGCTCCTGGATCACCACGGTGTCGGCGCCATCCGGCATCACGCCGCCGGTGAAGATGCGCGCCGCTTCGCCGGGACCGATCGCGTGCGCAAATGGCCGGCCGGCGGCGACCTCGCCGACGACTTTCAGGTGCACCGGTGCGCTTGCCACATCGGCGGTTCGCACCGCATAGCCGTCCATGGCCGACACGTTGGCCGGCGGTTGCGTGCGCAGCGCTTTTAGATCGTAGGCAAGAACGCAACCGGCGGCTTCGGCCAGCGGCACTTCGTCAGCCGGCAGCGGCGCTGCGTGTTCGAGCACGCGTGCGAGCGCGTCGGCGACCGACAGTAACGCCACGGCCTTACTCCTGCGCGCGATAATGGCCGCTGCGGCCGCCGCGCTTTTCCACAAGCCGAATGCCCTCGATGCGCATGCCGCGCTCGACCGCTTTCACCATGTCATAGATGGTGAGGCAGGCGACCGCGACGGCAGTCAGTGCCTCCATCTCCACGCCGGTTGGCCCCGCGACTTTTACGCGCGCTCTAACGGCAACCCCAGGCAGCTTGGCGTCGGGGGTGACGTCGACCTCGACCTTCGAAATGGCGAGCGGATGACAGAGCGGGATCAGTTCGTGCGTGCGCTTGGCGGCCATGATGCCGGCGATGCGCGCGGCGCCCAGCACATCGCCTTTTTTCGCGTCGCCCTTGCGCACGATGTCGAGGGTCGCCGGCTGCATGATCACGCGCCCTTCGGCGAGCGCTTCGCGCTCAGTCGCGGGCTTTCCCGAAACGTCGACCATGCGGGCCTCGCCGCGCGCGCCGAGGTGGCTCAGTTTCGCGCGTCGCGCCACCGACTTCACCGGGCGGAAGCGAGCGCGGCGCTACGCGCCAGCAGCGCGCGCGTGGCCGCAGTGACGTCGCTCTGGCGCATCAGGCTTTCGCCGACGAGGAACGTCGAAATGCCGGCCTCGGCGAGCCGGGCGAGATCGTCCGGTGCGAATATGCCGCTCTCGCCGACGATAACGTGGCCGGCCGGAACGAGCCGCGCCAGCTGCTCAGAGGTCGCAAGCGTCGTCTCGAAAGTCTTCAGATTGCGATTGTTGATGCCAAGAAGCCGCGAGCGAAGCCGCAGTGCGCGGTCAAGTTCTTGCCGCTCGTGGACTTCGATCAGCGCGTCCATGCCAAGCGCAAACGCCGCCGCCTCAAGCTCCGCGGCGCAGCCATCGTCGACGGCGGCCATGATGATGAGGATGCAATCGGCGCCCGCCACGCGCGCCTCCAGCACCTGATACGGATCGTACATGAAATCCTTGCGCAACACCGGCAGCGCACAGGCCGCGCGCGCCTGCCGCAGATGATCGAGCGAGCCCCGAAAGGAGGGCGTGTCGGTCAGCACGGACAGGCATGTCGCGCCGCCGGCCTGATAAGCGGCCGCCAGCGCCGGCGGATCGAAGTCTTCGCGGATCAGTCCCTTCGACGGGCTTGCCTTCTTGATCTCGGCAATGAGCGCATAGTCGCCGGCCGCAAGCCGCCGTTCGATCGCGGCCAGGAATCCGCGCGGCGCACTCGCCGCCTTGGCCTCCCGTTCGAGCGCCGCGAGCGAGTAGCGGCGCTTTAACGCGGCGATTTCCTCACGCTTGTAGGCGGCGATTTCGGCGAGAATGTCAGCCATTGTTCGAAACTGCGATCAGACGGTCGAGCCGGCCTTCGGCTTCACCGGAATCGACCGAGTGGGCCGCGGCGTGGAGCCCATCCTTGAGGGTTTTCGCCTGGCCGGCGACCACGAGCGCGGCGGCGGCGTTGAGCAGCGCCACGTCGCGAAAGGCGGATGGCTTGCCTTCCAGAACGTTCAGCACAGCTTGCGCGTTCTCCGCCGCATCGCCGCCGCGCAATGCTTCCGGCTTGACCTTACGCAGGCCGAGCTCTTCCGGAGAAATCTCGAAGGTCTTCACGTGGCCATCTTCAAGCGCGGCGACGCTGGTCGGCCCCGAGGTCGTGATTTCGTCGAGCCCGTCGGAGCCGTGCACCACCCACGCTCGCTCGGCGCCGAGATTTTTCAAAACTAAAGCCAGCGGCTGGGTCCATTGCTTGGAGAACACGCCGACCATCTGCCGGCGCACGCCCGCCGGGTTGGAGAGCGGACCGAGCAGGTTGAAAATCGTCCGCGTGGCCAATTCGACGCGCGTCGCTGCGACATTCTTCATTGCCGGGTGATGCGCGGGCGCGAACATGAAACCGATGCCGGCCTCGGCGATGCAGCGGCCGATCGCTTCGGGCGCGAGGTTGATGTTGACGCCGAGCGCGGTGAGCACGTCGGCGGCGCCGGAGCGCGACGACAGCGCGCGATTGCCGTGCTTGGCGACGGGAACGCCGGCGCCGGCGACAATCAGCGCCGCGCAGGTGGAAATGTTGAACGAGCCCGAGGCGTCGCCGCCGGTGCCGACGACGTCGATCGCATCGGGCGGCGCGATCACGCGCAGCATCTTGGCGCGCATCGCCGAGACCGCGCCGGTGATCTCGTCGACGGTCTCGCCGCGCACCCGCAACGCCATCAACAGACCGCCCATCTGCGACGGTGTTGCTTCGCCCGACATCATCTGGTCGAAGGCGGTCGCGGCTTCTTCACGCGTGAGCACGGCGCCGGTCGCGACTTTGCCGATGAGGGCCCTGAATGCCTCGGTCACGATCAAGCTCTCAATTCAGACCCGCGCCCGCAATTTTTGCGCTGGCGCTTTGGCGGCATGCGGCTCATTCCGCCGGCCGCTCGCGGCATTCCATGCCGCGGCGATGTCGAGAAAGTTTTTGAGAATGAGGTGGCCGTGCTCGGAAGCAATGCTTTCAGGATGGAATTGCACGCCATGCACCGGCAACCTTTTATGCGCAAGCCCCATGACCAGACCGTCTTCGGTTTCCGCCGTTACCGTGAGTTCGCCCGGCAGGCTTTCGCGCTCGACCACCAGCGAATGATAGCGCGTCGCCTGGAACGGCGCGTTGATGCCGCGGAAAATGCCGGCGCCGTGGTGGCGGATCTCCGAGAGTTTGCCATGAACCGGCGCGGGCGCCCGCACGACCTTGCCGCCGAAGGCGTCGCCGATCGCCTGATGGCCCAGGCAGACGCCGAGGATGGGGATCTTGCCGGAACCCGCCGCGATGAGATCAAGGCAGATGCCGGCCTCCTTGGGCGTGCAGGGGCCGGGCGAAAGCACGATGGCGTCGGGATCGGCGGCAATAACGGCAGCGCTGGCGATCTTGTCGTTGCGGTGCACGCGCACCTCTGCCCCCAGGTCACCGAGGAAGTGCACCAGGTTGAAGGTGAAGCTGTCGTAGTTGTCGACCAAGACGATCATGGGAGCCGGCGCTGTTCTGCAACCGGCTCTTAGCGCAAATCCCGAGGAGAATCGACCCGTAGCCGAAGATTACGGCTTGTTGGCGCCTAGCGTGCTAGATTGAGGCGATCCGCCGAAACGATCCGGACGTCGTGCGCCTGTCCGAAAGCGTTACGGGTGTCCCGGAGGCAGGCGGCCTCAAAATAGGGCCAGGCGTTCTTCGAGCAATCGCGCGCCAGCGGCCGGGTGTCGGCGCGATCCGCCTTGGCGCCCGGGACCGATCCCCGCGCTTCGACTTCCGCCGGCAAGCTCAGTGTTGCGACAAAAGCAGCTGCGACGATCGCGGCAGCACCGATGGCGTAAAAGGTCTTGATCATGACACCGATCCCCGTTCTCTGTGTCGCGCCCTTTATTCCGGCCCGGAGGCGGTACGCTTTGGCGTGGGTCGCGCTTCGACTGGATCGTTTCTCGCATGCGCCAGCGAGTGGTTAATTGATGCAGGTCACAATTATGTCGGTTTGTGTAAAACCCAAAACGCTGAAACATAACGGCAATTACGCAGTCTCGGCAAAGCGCAACGGTTGGTCGGCGCGCCGCGCGGCGCGCAGCATGGGCTTGGTCAGCCAATCCGCGACACTTGCGCCGGCGCCAGCGAGTCCGCCTCACCGCGCAGCATGGACGAATGAATCCGTCCGACAATGAAGATGCAGACAACGAAAACGGCCGGACAGATTGCGAGCACTGCGAAGATGTAACGGACGGGCAGGCTGGTCGACAGGATCAGCCCGGCGGCAAACGGTCCGGCGATCGAGCCGATCTTCGCCACCGACGTCGCCCAGCCGGCGCCGTTACCGCGATAGGCGCTCGGATAAAAAATGCCGGCGATGCTGTGCAGGCCAAAATGCCCGCCGATCAGAAACAGCGCGATCAGCGCGAACAGTGCGAAAAAGCCGCTGTGGCCGACATCGACGAAGGCGGCGATGAGCAAGAGCGGAACAGCAATGAGCGGCATGGCGGCGATGACGATCGCGCCCATGGTGTCGGTAAAGCGCATCAGTAAAAGCCCGCCGACCGCGCCGGCCACGGCGTTCATCGAGCCGGCGAGCGCCGCATGGGAACGGGTGAAATTCAGCGCTTCGAACACCAGCGGCGTCCAGGTTGCGAGGAAGAACACCGCCATCGAGCTTGCGATATAGGCGAGCCACGGCAGGGGGGTGATCACGCGCAAGTGGCCTCGAAACAGCAGAGCGGGCTTGAAATCCTTGGCCTGGCCTGCTTCGTCGGCAACGACGAATTGCGCGTCCGCGGGAACCGCTTTGCCGGTCAGGCGGCGCAGCAGGTCCGCGACCCGCTGCGGCTCGTGCCCCTTGCTCGCCAGAAAGCGTGCCGATTCCGGCAGCATCGCTAGAAGCGCCAGCGTCGCCACGAGCGAGAGCGCTCCACCGACGGCGAACAGGGACTGCCAGCCATATTGCGGGATCAACCAGTTCGCGGTCGGGCCGCCGAGGGCGACCCCGGCCGAATAGCCGATCATGATGACCGTCACGATAGTCGAACGATAGCGCTTCGGCGCGTACTCGATGTTCAGCGCCCAGGCGAGCGGCAGCATGCCGCCGAGCGCAATCCCGTCGATCAGACGAAGCACCAGCAACGACGCGTAGCCGTGCGCGAGGACGAAGGCCAGCGTCAGGAGCCCGAACGCGGCCGTCGCCATGATGATGGCGGGCCGGCGGCCGATACGGTCGCCGAGGTAGCCGAAGGCGAAGCCGCCGATCAGCGTGCCGACAAGCCCAATGCTGAAAATGTTGCCCAACATGATCTTGTCGAGATGGTATTGCGACGACAGGTAAGGGGCGGCGAAGGCGATCGCCTGGGAGTCGAAGCCGTCGAAGAAGGTGATGATCCACGAGATCACCACCAGGCCGATGAGGAACCGGCCGAGCTTTTGCTGCTCGACGACCTGGGAAACGTCAACGACCGTTCGTCCCGACATTCCCGACCTGGATTTGACTATCGCGGTTGTGCGGGGCGCATATCAGTCCGTCCGCTCCACATTGTCGTAGACGCGCGCCGCGAGTGCGGCGAGGTCGATCTGGTGCACGCTGCCTGTACCGGCAAGATCGAGCGCGTGCGCCGCGGCGGCGCCCATCGCAATGCACGGACCCATCACGCGGACGCTCGACAGCGCGGCAGTGTCGGCATCGATGCAACGTCCGGCGGCCACGACATTGTCCGCGTCGGCCGGGGTTTGGCAGGACAGCGGAATGTAGTGCACGTGATCCTCGGCAAAGGTTTGCCAGCGATGCCCGCTGCCGTGATCGTGCAGCTCGATCGGCCACGCCGTGCGCCCGATCGCGTCGGGAAAGCGCGTGCCGGCGCGCACGTCGTCGACCGAAAGCTGCTGGCGTCCGACGATCCAGCGCGTCTGACGGATGCCCGGAAAGCCATATGCACGCACGCGACATTTGCCAAAACAGTCCTGAAATTCATGGCGCAGAAAGGCGACGGCCCGATCCGCCTGATCGCGGCCGTCCAGCGTGCGGGCAGAAGCCTCCAGCGGGTCGAGCGGCGTCTCGACATGGGTCATGTTCATCGCGGCGATGCCGCGCCCGGGGATGATGAAGGCAAGCCCCTCGCGCCTGACCAGCCCGTATTCGTCGCCCTTTTCCTTCATCCGCGCGCCGATCTCGTCGCGGGTCGGTTGCTTGGCTTCGTCGATATTCTCCAGAACGACCATTTGCGTCCCGAACACCGGACCATTCGCCGGTTCCCGGCAGCCGAAACCCGCCTGCCAGACCAGCGCGGCATCGCCGCTCGCTTCGACAAAGCCGGTTGCTTCGACGTGCACGTCGCCATAGCGGGTCGCGAGCTCGATCCTTCGCACCCTGCGGCCGTCGACCTGCACCCGCCGCAGCACCGCGCCGAGCACCACGGTGATACTGGCCTGGCGCACGGCTTCCTCGATCCAGCGGGCGAGCGCGACCTCGTCGTAATAGACCACGGTGGTCAGTGGCCCGTGCCGGTAATAAAGGGCCTGCTCCTTGGCGCCGAGGTCGCGCAGGATGTCGTCGGCGATGCCATGGGTGAATTGGTGGCCATGGGTGCCGTTGGCGAACAGGCCGCAGAACGTGCCGATGATTGAATTCACGGCCTGACCGCCGAGCACCGGCAGGCCGTCGACCAAGACGACTTTACGCCCGGCCCGGGCAGCGGTCAGCGCGGCCGAGGTGCCGGCGATCCCGGCACCAACGACGCAAATGTCCGCCGTGACCCGTCGGGGCGCGGCGTCCGCCTGGCGTCTGACGATCTTGGTATCCGCTCCGAGAGAGGTGTTCATGGGTGATCGTCCAAGGGCGATTTCGCTCCCGCGTCCAGCCTGGCACGCAAGGGAGTTTTCACCGACGATAGTGCATCATATGGCGGCGATAAACCGCTGCGTGATCTTGCCGAAAACCGCCTTGCGAAGGACGGGTGCGCGGGCTAGACCCCCGCCATGCCGCGCATAGCGCTCTTTGCCGGGTCGTTCGACCCCATTACCAACGGCCATCTCGACGTGGTGCGCAGCGCCGTGCGGCTTGCCGACCGGCTGGTGCTCGCCATTGGCGTGCACCCCGGCAAGGCGCCGCTGTTCTCGGCCGAGGAACGGCTCGCCATGCTGGCGGAGATTTGTACGCCGCTCGGGCGTGCGGCCGGCTGCGAGATTTCGTGCACCACGTTCAGCGATCTGGTCGTTTCGGCCGCGCGCCGGGCAGGGGCGACCATCCTCATCCGCGGCGTGCGCGATGCCGCGGACTTCGATTATGAAATGCAGATGGCCGGCATGAACGCCGCCATGGCGCCGGAAGTGCAGACCGTATTTCTGCCGGCTTCGCCCGAGGTCCGCCCGATCACCGCCACCTTGGTGCGGCAGATTGCCGGCATGGGCGGCGATGTCTCCGCCTTTGTGCCGGCTCTGGTTGCCGCGCGGCTGAAGACGAAATTCGCGAAGACTTAAAGAACACCGCATCCGGGAGATGACATGATCCGCTTCATTGCTGTTCTGCTTGCCCTTGTCGTCTCCGGCCCGGCTTGGAGCCAGGGCGTCGGCAACCCCGCGGCGCTGAACGAACCGGCGCCGGCGACCTACAAGGCGAAATTCGACACCAGCAAGGGCGCCTTCGTCATCGAGGTTCATCGCGATTGGGCGCCCAACGGCGCCGACCGTTTCTACAATTTGGTCAAGAACGGCTTCTATGACAATGCCCGTTTCTTTCGCGTCATTTCCGGTTTCATGGTGCAATTCGGCATCAACGGCGATCCGAAGCTTTCGGCGGTGTGGCGCGAAGCGCGGATCAAGGACGATCCGGTCAGGCAGAGCAACAAACGCGGCCTGATCACATTCGCGACGGCTGGCCCCAACACGCGCACCACCCAGGTTTTCATCAACTTCGGCGACAATACCGGCCTCGACCGTCAGGGTTTTGCGCCGTTCGGCCAGGTCGTCTCGGGCATGAATGTGGTCGATGGGCTGTTTAGCGGATATGGCGAAGGCGCGCCGAGCGGACAGGGACCCGAGCAAGGCCGCGTCCAACAAGAAGGCAATGCCTATCTCATCAAAGAGTTCGGCAAGCTTGACTACATCAAGAAGGCCACGATCGAAAAATAGCTTTGGACTGTGCGACCGCGAAGGCGCGCGCTCAGTCAGAACGAGTGAGGCGACCAATGGATGATTTGCTGCCCGCGGGCGCGGATCCGCAAAATACGCTGATCGTCGAAACCACGCCCGGCCATATCGTCATAAAGCTGCGCGACGACATCGCACCAAAGCACGCCGAGCGGATGAAGCTTCTGGCGCGCGAGGGTTTTTATGATGACGTGCCGTTCCATCGGGTGATCGACGGGTTCATGGCGCAGACCGGCGACGGCGAGTTTGGCAACGGCACCGGCGGCTCGGAACATCCGGACCTGCCGGCGGAATTCTCCAAGGTGCCGTTCGAGCGGGGAACCGTCGGCATGGCGCGTTCCAGCAATCCCAACTCGGCCAACAGCCAGTTCTTCATCATGTTCGACGAAGGCTCGTTTCTCAACGGCAAATACACCGTAGTGGGCGAGGTGGTCGCCGGCATGGACGTCGTCGATAAGCTCAAGCGCGGCGAGCCGCCCGCCACTCCCGACCGCATCATCCAGATGCAGGTGGCGGCCGACGTGAAGCCGTAGGTTTTATGCGCGCCCCGGGCACAGCGATCGTCGCGCTGTGCGGGGCGATCGGTCTTGCCGGCCTCGGTGTGAAAAGTCAGGCTTCGCCGCTGTCCCACATACCGCCGGCGCGCGCACCGTGCAGCGTGCTGAGCGGACGCCCCTGCCATCCGTCGTTCTGCGGCGTGTTTCACCGCGGCGCGTGCTTTCCCTATTATCTGCCGCCGCTCGGGCAGACGCTGCAGCTGACCATCGTGTCGACCGACGCGAACGACCCGGCGAACGGCGGCGGCAACGCCGGCAGTGCGGGCGCCAACAAAAAGACTGATGATGCGGATCATGCAGGCAATGATCACGCGCTCGATTCGATCGGCGATATGTTTGCCGCGTTGCGCGCCTGCTGGGCGCCGCCGCCAAAGGACGAGGCGCGTCACGGCATGGAATATACCATCCGCTTCGCCTTCAAGGCCAACGGCGAGGTGATCGCGCCGCCGCGCATAACCTATGTGAGCCACGACGCGCCGGGCGACCGGCGCGCCGTCTATCGCGACGCTATTGACGCGGCGCTCAGGCGCTGCACGCCGCTGCACTTCAGCGAAGGTATGGGCGGCGCCGTCGCTGGCCGCCCGATCGCCATCCGCTTCGTCGACGATCGGACCATCGATAACGTCAAGGGCCAGCCCTGATTGCCGGCTCCGCCATCAACTCCTCGACGCGAGCATGGCAATTTTTCCAGCGTGCGAGCATCATGACAGAGCGCCATTCCTCGTTCATATCCGCCGTTGAAGGTTGGCCAAATGTTTCGAGCTTTGAAGATTTCGTTTCGGCTGTTGTTGGAAGATATCAATTTCCGCATTCGCCAGATCGCGCGGCGATACGTGCGCAAGGTTGTGGAAATCGCCCTCACCGATTTCGATCTGATGGCGGCGGTCCGCGATTTCGGCTCCACGGCGGCCTTCGAGCGCGCGCATCTCATGAATGCGGCCTACTTCAAGGACCGTCACCAACTTTATCGCTTCGTGGTATCGCAACTGCCTAATAATGACGACGGCCTGTTGCTGGAGTTTGGCGTCCACAAAGGAGATTCAATCAATCGCCTGGCCGGAATGATGCCGGCGCAGCGCTGGTACGGATTTGATTCTTTCGTTGGATTGCCCGAGGCCTGGACTCCCGGGGCGAGAAAAGGCGCGTTCGATATTGGCGGAACATTGCCGCCAGTGCGGGGTAACGTCACCCTCATCAAAGGTTTTTTCGACGATACCTTGCCGTCATTTGTCGCCCAGCATCGATCCGAGCACGTCGCACTCCTTCACATCGATTGTGACCTTTACAGTTCGACCAAGACCGTCCTCGATGGGCTCGGCGATATGCTGCGGCCGGGCTGCATCATCGTCTTCGACGAGTATTTCAACTATCCGGGATGGGAGGATGGTGAGCACAAGGCTCTCGCGGACTACATCGCCAAGTCGGGCCGGTTGTTTGAGTATATCGCTTATGTGAGAAATGGCGCTCAGGTTGCGGTCCGCTTGGCCTGAGCCTCTCGATCCAATATGAAAAGCCGCTGGATTGGGTCAAGAATGCAACGTGATATCGGCTGCGAGCGCTAAGGCGCACCGGCATAGATGCATACTGACCTGTTCGATTTCGACCTGCCGGAAGACCGCATCGCCTTGCGGCCGGCCTCTCCCCGTGACTCCGCGCGGCTTCTGGTGGTGCGTTCGGACGGGACGCCCGCATTCGAGGACCGCACGCTGCGCGACTTGCCGGGTCTGCTGCGGGCCGGCGATGCGCTTGTCGTCAATGACACCAAGGTGATCCCGGCAAGCCTCCATGGCCGCCGCATCGGCCGCGGTGACCGCGAACCGGCTATCGCTGCGACCCTCATCAAGCGGCTTTATGGTTCGCGCTGGCTGGCGCTGGCGCGGCCCGGCAAGCGCCTCGCCATCGGCGACATTGTGCGCTTCGGCGGCGAAGGCCGCGTCTGCTTCCTCGACCAGCTCGACGCCACGGTCGAGGCGAAGGGGGAGGGCGGCGAGGTTACCCTCGCCTTCGCCTTTCACGGCGCGGTGCTCGACCAGGCGCTCACCGAGCGCGGCGAGATGCCGTTGCCGCCCTATATCGCCGGCCGCCGTGCTGCCGACGAGCAGGATCGCGCCGATTACCAGACCATGTTCGCGCGCGAGGAGGGATCGGTGGCGGCGCCGACCGCTGGTCTGCATTTCACGGAAGGCCTCGTCCAAGAGCTGCGCCAGCGCGGTATCGGGCTGCATCGCGTGACGCTGCACGTCGGTGCCGGTACCTTCCTGCCGGTCAAGGCGGCAGACACGTCCGGTCATCAGATGCAGCCGGAATGGGGCAGCCTCAGCGTCGAGACCGCCGCGGCGCTCAATGCGGTCCGGCGCCAGGGTGGGCGGATCGTGGCGGTCGGTTCGACCTCGCTGCGGCTTCTTGAGAGCGCCGCGGCCGCGGACGGCATGCTCTCGGAATTTTCCGGCGACACCGCGCTTTTCATCACGCCGGGCTACCGCTTCCGTGCGGTCGAGGCGATGCTGACCAATTTCCATCTGCCGCGCTCGACGCTGTTCATGCTCGTTTGCGCTTTCTGCGGGCTTGAGGCGATGCAGCGCGCCTACGCGCATGCGATCGAACGCGGCTATCGGTTTTATTCCTATGGCGACGCCTGCTTGCTGTTTCGCCAAGGTGCGGACTCATAAATCCGCGTCGGTCGGCGAATAAATTGCTGGCCAAGTCGCTATCGATGCGCGAAACTAGACTGGTGCGAACCGCGCGCCATAGCTGGTGCCGCTGGTCCTCGCTAAGGTGGGTAATACCACTGGCTGCTCGACGCTGACAAACTACGCCATAGACGGCAGATGTTCGGTTAGACCCCATCTCGGTTAATCTCGCCCATCCAACTTGATGGGTGCATTCGCATCCTGTGCTGTAGCGTCTCGTGTTCCTAGAGCCATGTTTGGAAGTCAGCTTTCACGAACTGGTCTGCTCGTCGCGTTATCGGGTTTGGCGGTGCTCGGCGCATCGTATTATGCGTGGAGCAAAACCGGCCCGTTCTATGGATTTCACGGCACGCGAGATGCCTACCGATGGGTGCGCGCCAACTCTTCGAGCAACACCGGCATTGAAACTGACGAGGTTTGGCAGGCGTCTGCAACCTGCCAGCTGCCCTATTTCATCGCGGCGACCTTGCGCGCAAAGGCCGAGCTCAACGCTTTTTACGATGCGGCCCCCGAGGAGGTCCGCGATTGGCGGGCTCGCCCGGCCCCTGTGATTGCCCGCGCGCCTACCGACGAAGCAGCCTTCCAAAATCCTTTGCGGCGCGAGCAAGCGGAACTCGAGCGCAGCATCGCGGAAGCAGATTACGAGTTGCGGTTACACGCAAAATATATGGAATGGTATGTAACCGCTTCCAAGCTTGAAGAGCAGGCCAAGCAATGGGAGTGGCGGTTAAGCAGTGTTTCCGATCAGAGAATGACTCTTGGCGAGGCTCGTCGTAAGAATTTCGGGCTGCGTTCCGGCAACGGCATCGAGCAAGCTGCCGCCACCGCGAATTTGCAGCAATACGCGCTTTCGCTCCTGGGGCTTGGCGGCTTTCCGAAGGACCAGCTGCAAGCGCTCAAAACAAAGTGCGTCGAGATCATCCCGGTGAAAAAGATTTTCATGCCGGCGAGCCTTTGGCGCTGGCCGGTCGATCGTCTTGCTTCGTTCACGCTTGGATTGGAGCTTGTGCTCGTTGGCCTGCTGTTTGGCCCGATCTCAAGATGGATCGGCGCCGGCAACGCGGTGACGGAGTGGCGGCATCTTCGTCAAACGGCGCAACGCCTCGTCACGACGGCCGGCATTCGCCTCCAGAACAAACTCGCGTTCATCGCTCACGCGCTCCGGCGGCATGCTGCCCAGGGGGCGAAGCGCTTCGTCATGACGGCCCAGGGCCTTCGCAGAAGCGAAGCGATGAAACTCCTGATGATCGTCCGCAACCCTTTCAGGAGCAAGTTCGTTATGACCGTTCTTAGGCCCTACGAGGGCGCCAACCATCAAGCCCTTCACAGATCTCGAGCGTCCTCGTATCGGCGGGTCTCTTATGGCTATGAACGGCGGCGCCCGTCACGGTCGTTGCAGCGTTGATCGACCTCACCTGATGGGCCAAACGGTTACACAGGGCGAGGCTTGAAAATCCTCGGCTGCGCAGAGTGCGAACGGCGGCGCCAACGTGCAAGATAAGCTCCCCGAATCTCAGCGTTTGGCGCCAAACCGATGCCCGGTCCGTTCTCCTTCCATCTGACTGCCATCGACGGCGCCGCGCGCGCCGGCAAGATGGCGACGGCGCACGGCATCGTGCACACGCCGGCCTTCATGCCGGTCGGCACCCAGGCGACAGTCAAGGGCGTGCACCATGACGATGTACGCGCGTCCGGCGCGGAGATTCTGCTCGGCAATACCTATCACCTGATGCTGCGGCCTTCCGCCGAGCGCATTGCCGCGCTGGGCGGGCTGCATGCTTTCATGCGCTGGCCGTATCCGATCCTTACCGATTCCGGGGGCTTTCAGGTGATGTCGCTTGCGCCGTTGCGCAAGATTACCGAACAGGGCGTCACGTTCCGCTCGCACATCGACGGCGCTATGGTGGAATTGACGCCGGAGCGCGCCGTGGACGTCCAAATTCTGCTCGGCTCCGATATCGCCATGCAGCTCGACGAATGCGTCAAACTTCCGGCCGAGCGGAGCGAGATCGAGCGCGCCATGAAACTTTCACTGCGCTGGGCCGAGCGCTGCAAGCGCGCTTTCGAGCGCGCGCCACTCGATCGCGCGCTGTTCGGCATCGTGCAGGGCGGCGACGACCAGAAACTGCGCGACGACAGCACGCGCGAGCTGGTCGCTATCGGCTTTCCCGGCTACGCCATTGGCGGGCTTGCCGTCGGCGAAACCCAAAGCGTGATGCTCGAAGTCGTTGCCGCGACCGCGGCGGCACTGCCGCCCGAGCGGCCGCGCTATCTGATGGGCGTCGGCACGCCGGCGGACCTTCTGGAAGCGATCGCGCGCGGCGTCGACATGTTCGATTGCGTATTGCCGACCCGCAACGGCCGCCACGGCCTCGCCTTCACGCGGTTCGGTCCCATCAATATCAAGAATGCGCATCATGCCGACGATCCGCGGCCGCTCGATGCCGAGAGCCGCTGTCCGGCGGCGCGCGATTTCTCGCGCGCTTATCTGAATCACCTGTTCCGCGGCGGCGAGGCGCTCGGCGGCACGCTCCTCTCCGTCATCAATCTCTTCTATTACCAGGACCTGATGGCGGGGGCGCGTGCGGCCATTGCCGCCGGCCGTTTCGCCGACTATCGGGCTGAAACCAAGGAACAGTGGAAACTCAAAGGCGATTTTCTCGAGGACGGTATTCGCGAGGACAGCAACTGACAAAAACACGACCCGCCGGTCGCGCTACGCCGGACCGGCGGGTCACTTCACATCGCGCGCTAGCACCAACGCGACCGGCCGCCGCGACTACATCTTGGCGAACTGAACTCTGCTTACAGCACCAACGTCGCATGACCATTGCGGTTCCCGTCTTAGGTCCGGGCGACGTACCACGCGCCCTGCCACATACTCACGCGGGGCGCTCCTCCGATTTTGGGGCGGATGGCTACGCAACCAACGCTAAACGGTGACGCGGTCAACAGTGGAGTAGGATTCCTTCGGAAAACCGGCTTCCGCACTCGGAGCAAGTCCCAGGGCGGGCTTTCGGATCATGCTTTGCGGGGCCACAGCGTGATGGAGGTGACGAACTCGTGCGCGCAATCGTCGCACGACCAAGCGTGACGAATGCGGCCCTTGACGTTGAACGCGGACTCTTCGGCGATCAGCAGGACGCTGCCGCAGCGCGGGCACTTTGGGCGGCCAAAATTTGGTCGGCCGAAATCCTGGGTCAACGCTTTGGCGTTGCAGGCGAGTTGAATGCTCATCGTCGATGCTCCTCGACGCTTCTCACCACACCCCGATTTGGCCCGATACAATCTGACACTGCGCGACGTGTGTGGCGCCGTTGCGACGTCTTTATGAAACTCTCGTGGTCGCTGCAGCGCAGCAACTACGATAAATTCACTTCAAAAGATCGCGGCCGGCGATTCGCTTTCGCGAATTCGCCAGCACCAGCAGACCGCTAGCTCACTCTGCCGCTTGCACGAGGACGTGCTGATGGAACTTCGGCATGACCTGTTCGGCGAGCAGCTGCATCGATTGGCGCTCCCATGCTTCGTTGGGGCCGAGCCAGTCGAGGCCGGTCATCAACAGCGTGCCGAACGGTCCGGCCTCTTCGCGGAAGGCGACGAGCTTGTCGAGCATGGTTTTTGGCGAGCCATACAAGGTGCAGCCCTCGGTGATCACTTCGACCGAGGCTTCCTCGTCCGACATGTCGGGCCGCGGTTTGAGGATCGACAACAACCCGACGCCGCCGAGCGCGGCGCGGATGTAGGTGAAGAAATAGCGATTGGATGCTGCATCGCCGTAGACGCGATCATGGGCTTCGGCGTCGGTGGGCGCGACCATGACGTTGCGCGATACGCGCCAATTCTCGCCGGACGGTCGCTTGCCGGCCTCCATGCAGGCCTTGCTGTAGATCGCCCAGTGCGAGGCAACTGAGTAGGTGGGGATGATATTGGCGGAGACGATGCCCCAGCCCTGCAGTGCCGCCGTGCGCGCCGACGACGAATGCGGGCTGGCAAGCGAAAGCGTGATCGGCGGCCCGCCTTTTTGATACGGCTTCGGCATATAGCCGATGCCGAGGTCGGGAATGACGTTGTTCTTGAGCCGGACCTTCCAGAACTCGCCATCGATTTCGTACGGTGGATCCTGAGACCAAATCCGCTGCATGATGCCGACCGCTTCGATGACCTTGCGGTTGCGCACGCCGACATCGGTGTGACCGAACAATTCGAAATCGGACAGCAGGCCACCCGGTCCGACGCCCAGCATCAACCGGCCCCGGCTCATATGATCGAACTGCGCCACCTCGGCTGCGACGATGACCGGATCGTGATTTGGCAGGTTGATGACGCCGGTACCGAAGCGCAAATTTTTGGTCCGCGGCACCAGCCCGGCCATGAACATCAAGGGCGAGGGGATCGGTTCGCTGGTCGCCGAGAAATGCTCGCCCAGCCACAATTCCGCGAAGCCCAGCTGATCCGCCAGCAGCGACTTTTCGGTATCCTCGGCGAGCGTTTCGGTAAACGAGCGGGCCGGCGGATGCACCGGCATCATGAAAAATCCAAGACGCATGTTGCCCCCAAATTCCGATGCAGCCGGTTCTCATCGCCGCTGACCGCAAGATAGGATGACTCCGAAGGGCCGACCTGATCAAGGCGGGCGGGCGCCGGCGCTTGATTCCCTTTAGGGGCTGACGCAATGTCGCCCCGAAAGGGAGGAAGACCCCATGAGCCTTGCCGAATTGCGGCCGGCCGGCGCGACGGACGCTGTGCCGACCGCGGAAGAGTTGATCGGCCGCGCGCGGGCGCTGGCCCCGAAGCTGCGCGAACGTGCCGACAAAGCCGAGCGTGATCGCAACATCCCGCGCGAGTCGGTTGAGGAATTTATCGACGCTGGTCTCATTCACACGCTGCAACCGAAACGCTGGGGCGGGTACGAGCACGACCATGAGGTGGCGTTCGACATCTCCATCGAGCTCGGCAAATCGACCTGCGGCTCCTCGGCCTGGTGCCTGAATTATCTCGCCGACCACGCCTGCATGCTGGCGTCGTTCCCGGAGGAAGCCCAGCACGACGTCTGGGGCGAAAACAAATCCGCCTGCATCGCCACCTCGGCGGCGCCGACGGGCAAGATCACGGTGGTGCCGGGCGGCTATCGCCTCGACGGCCGCTGGTCATGGTGCAGCGGATTGCGGCATTCGCACTGGATCATGATCGGCGGGCTCGCCTTCCGCGCCGGCGAAGACCATCCCGACATGCGGCTTTATCTGGTGCCGGTCTCGCAGCTGAAGCAGGACGACACCTGGTACTGCGCCGGCCTGCGGGCCACCGGATCGATCACCGCCGTGCTCGACAACGTCTTTGTGCCCGAGCACCGCAGCGTGTCGTTCCAGACGCTGCGCGACGCCTGCTCGCCGGGATCCAAGGTCAACACCAATCCGATCTACCGGACGCCGTTCATCGCCGTACACTCCTACGCGCTGTTTGGTCCGGCGCTCGGCTCGGCGCGCGGCGGTTATGCTGATTTCGTCAAATGGACGCGGGAGCGCTATCTGACCTACACCCAACTCAATATCGCCCAGCACGTGCCGGTGCAGCTCAAAGTCGCCGAGATCGCCGCGCAGATCGACGCGGCGGAACTCCTTGCGCGGCGGTCGCTGGCGACCGCCCGCAAGGATTATACCGGCATGACCATGGAGACGCGTACGCTGTTGCGGCGCGACTTCACTTACGCCATGCGCTTGCTGCGCGACGCCATGGACGCCTTGATCAAAATCAGCGGCTCGAGCGGGCTGATGGAGAATAACTCGGCGCAGCGCTGCTGGCGCGACGTTCACGCCATCTCCTCCCACGTGGTGATGAATTGGGACGTGCCGGCGGAGAACTTCGGGCGAACCGAGTTCGGGCTACCGCTCAATCCGGCCTATCCGATGTTCTAGAGTACCGCCAAAACCGTCATGGCCGGCTTGTCCCGGCCATCCACGTCTTTAGACTAGGGTTCGAGTCCGCAGGGCTTAGTTGGCCGGCCGGTTGTGACCGACGGTCTTCAGATACTGCAACGTCTCGTCGAGCGACACGACGTCGGCATATTTGGCGTTGAGATCGAACAGGCTCTGCTCGTGCGCCGCCGCCGAGCGGTCCCCCACTGCCTCGCGCACCACCATCGGGCGAAAGCCGTTCTGCACCGCGTCGACCGCGGTAGCGCGCACGCAGCCCGAGGTGGTGCAGCCGGTGATGATCAGCGTATCGATGCGCCGGTTGTTGAGCCGCGGCACCAGATCGGTGCCGAAGAAGCACGAGGCGTATTTCTTGACCAGCAGGACGTCCTGCGGCTGCATGGCGAGGCGCGGATCGATCTTGACCGCCTCCGAGCCGGCGGCGAGCGTGAGCGAGCCCTTCATTTTCAAGCCCCATAGGCCTGCGTCTTTCGCCTCCGCCTCGTGGTAGATCACCGTCGAGAAAATGACCGGAATACCGCGCTCATGCGCGACTTCGAGCAGCGGCTTCTGCGCCTCGATTTCTTTATCGAGGCTTGCGCCCAGCGGCATCGACGGGTCGGTGAAACCCTTGAGCATGTCGATGATGATCAGCGCCGGGCGCTCGCCAAAGCCGATCTTGATGCCGAACCCGCGCTGGCGGAAGAATTCCTCGTCGTCTTTGCCGCTGGTCACAATCCAAGCTCCTTCCATTGCGTTGGCCACGTCGAGACGAACATGGCGGCGACGGTTTCGAGAATGCCGCAAAACCCTTCACCTACCTCCCGCTTATATGCGAACAATCGCGCCGCAAGAAATGGGGAGTTGATCGATGACAAAAAAACACCAAGGCCGGACCGCAGTCATCTCCGGCGCGGCGTCCGGTATTGGCCAGGCGGCGGCGGTCCGTCTGGCCGAAGAGGGCGCGCGAATCATCATCGCCGACCGCGACAAGGCAGACGCGACCATGCGATTGGTCGAAGGCGCCGGCGGGCAGGCCATCGCAGTCCAATGCGACGTCAGCAATCCGGAAAGTGTCGCCGCGTTGCGGAAGGAGGTCGAGAAGAACGGCGGAAGCTGCGACATTCTCGTCAACAATGCCGGCATTTATCCGGTGCAGACCTTCGACGAAATCACCTTCGAAGATTGGCGCCGCGTGCTTGCTGTCAATCTCGATTCGATGTTTCTGATGACCAAAGCCTTCGCCGACGGCATGCGGCAGCGGCGCTGGGGCCGGATTGTCAACATCGCGTCCGATACCGTGAGCCTCACGGTGCCCGACTTCGTGCATTACATCACCAGCAAATCCGGCGTCATCGGTTTCACCCGCTCGCTTGCCACCGAGTTCGGCGAGCACAGCGTCACGGTCAACGCGATCGCGCCGGGATTGACGCGCACGCCGGGCACCCTGGCCCGCCGGGAGATCCCCGGCGCCATGTCGACTGCGGCGCTGTTCGATTTCATGGCCAATATGCAATCGATCAAGCGCGGCGAGACCGTCGCCGATCTGGTCGGCGCGATTTCGTTTCTCGCCAGCGACGACGCGGCCTTCATCACCGGGCAGACGCTCTACGTCAATGGCGGGCTCACGCGCAGCACGTGAACTTCGCCACTGCGAGGGAGCGACCCGCTCGCTTTCACGAGATACGATGAGTTGGGCAGGCTGCTGTCACGGCGCCGATAAGTAATGCTGTTGACTTTCTTGTGATCGCTTCAATAGCGCCACCTTACAGAGCTAAGTAAAAATAGCCTCGCGCGTTCGTCACGCTCCAAAACAGAACGACGCCGCAAAGTCGGCACATTGGATCGATCTAAATTGACAGACGACGCTGCGCGGACCGGGATGTTCGCAAATGATCCGCGCAAATGCATGGAACTCTCGCTGTTAGACCCGCTCATAGAGCTAATTTCGATTAACTGTCTCCTACCGACGATTGATCCATATCAACGCGGTGTCTCAACTTGGACAAGAAGATGTTTTTCTTTGTTCAGCAATCCGGCGGCGCACGCGTCTGCCGATGAGACTCATAAAAACCTGCGTTCGCCGAGGAGTGCCATCGTGTCGAATATCATCTGGATTATTGTGATTGGATTCATCGCCGGCCTCATCGCGCGTTTCGTGTCGCCGGGGCCGAATGGGCCATCAGGCTTTATTCTCACAACGGTGCTTGGAATCGTCGGCGCATTCGTCGCCACCTTTGTTGGTCAGACGATCGGCTGGTATCAGCTCGATCAAGGCGCTGGTCTTATCGGCGCGACCGTTGGCGCCGTGATCGTGCTGTTCATCTGGAACAGGCTTGTGGTCCACCATGTCATCAGCGATCCGGGCGCTGGCCCGGGGCCGCCGAGCCGCGGACTATGATGCGAGCGCGCGCGAAGGTCCAAACGATTTGGCATCGACCGCTAGCGGTCACTGAAACTGGGGGTGCACGAAACTGGGGCGGGGCAAACCGGAGAAAGAGACATGGGACTGATTGATATCCTCAATGGAATGCAGAACGGTCCTCGCGGGCCAAGCCAGCCCAGTAACAGCAGCAGTGGCAAGGGAGGCGGGATGTCGCCAATCATGATGGCGCTGCTCGGTCTCGTCGCCTACAAGGCGGTCAAGAGCATAGCTGGCCAGCCGGCTACTCCCAGCGGCGCAGGCGGTGCTACGCCCTCCCGCGGCGGCGTGGCCGGCAATCCACAAGGTGGAGGGATCGGCGATATTCTGGGCAGCCTCCTGGGTGGCAAGCCTGGTAGCGCAAATATCGGCGGCAACCCGAATGCCAGTTTGAAGGACATGCTCCCGGGCGGACTAGGCGAGGTCCTTGGCGGTGCCGCGGCGGGAACCGCATTAAGCGGCGGTCTGGGCGCTCTCATCAAGGAATTTCAGCAAGGCGGATTGGGCCAAGCGGCGCAATCGTGGATCGGCACCGGTCCCAACCAGAAGATTGCGTCCAATGACTTGGAGCGCGCACTCGGAACCGACACGCTCGATGCACTAAGCAAGCAGATTGGCGTGGGACGTGACGATCTGGTCGCCGGCCTCAGTCAGCACTTGCCGGAGTTGATCAATCGCCTCACGCCGAACGGCCGCCTGCCGACCGCGGACGAAGCGTCGCGGATGGTGTGAGCTGTCAGAAGAACAATCACGCGCCGCTTCGGGACTCGATCGAAATCGAGGGTACCGTCGGCGATCAACAACGGACAGGAGAAACAAATGAGCGTCCTCGGAAACATCGTGTCGGCCATTTTCGGCTCCCCGCACGCCGCGAGCGTGACCGGTGGCGCCGGCGCCGGGCCTTCCGGCGCCACGGCTTCATCCCCGAGACCTTCCGCGGGATCGGCGGCTGCCTGGCCGATTTCGCAGGCTGACTTACAAGGCATCCTGGAAAAGCTCGCCGCCAATCAAGGCGAGAAACTCGACTGGAAAGTATCAATCGTTGATCTGATGAAGTTGCTGAAACTAGACAGCAGTCTCGGCGAACGTAAACAACTGGCGCAGGAGCTCGGTTACACCGGTGCTCTCAATGGCTCCCCGGAAATGAACACCTGGCTGCACAAGCAGCTCATGACCAGGGTCGCCGAGAGCGGCGGCAGAGTGCCGGAAAGCCTCAAGGCATAGGATCAAACGACAGGGGCTCGCGATTGCCGTCGACAAGATGCCGGCGGTTGGTGAGCCCGTTCCTCCAACCCGGTCTGCGTGCGGCTGGTTTCCGCGCGCGAATATCCCGCGTTGCTAGTCCGCGCGTCGCTTCGCGCACGAGACTCCCATCCCTGCTCGAGCATTGGTCACAAAGGAGCGTTTAATGTCCAGGAAACTTGCTGCGGAATTCTTCGGAACCTTTTGGCTGGTGTTCGGGGGGTGCGGCAGCGCCGTCCTCGCCGCAGCTTTCCCGCAACTCGGCATCGGATTCGTCGGGGTTGCTTTTGCCTTCGGACTCACTGTCCTGACAATGGCCTATGCCGTTGGCGGAATTTCAGGCGGCCACTTCAATCCGGCGGTATCGCTCGGCCTTGCGATTGCCGGCCGTTTCGAATGGACTGAATTGATCCCTTACTGGATCATCCAGGTCGTCGGCGGGATCGCCGGTGCGGCGGTGCTCTATGTGATCGCCTCCGGCGCGCCTAATTTCACAGCCGGAGGCTTTGCATCGAACGGTTACGGCGACTTGTCTCCGGGTCATTACAGTCTGTTGTCGGGCCTCGTTGCTGAAGTCGTCCTGACAGCCGCCTTCATTATCGTCATCATTGGGTCCACGTCGAAGGCCGCGCCCGCGGGCTTTGCGCCGATCGCAATCGGACTGGGCCTGACGCTTATTCATCTGATTTCGATCCCGGTGACGAATACCTCGGTCAACCCGGCTCGCTCGACGGCGGCCGCGTTGTTCGCCCAGACCGGCGCGATCAGTCAGCTCTGGTTGTTCTGGGTTGCCCCGCTGGTGGGCGCTGCCATTGGCGCGTTTGTCTGGAAGTTGCTGCTCACGCCCGGCGAATCGCCTGGAATGATCGGGCAGGAAACGAAGTAGCCGGCAACGCAGGCAGGTTCATCGCCGCAAAGGTCAGCCGACGGCGTGGCGCGTGGTACTGGAGCCCATAAACCGTTAGTCTTCTGGAGCGGCTGCGTGAGCACGGCTGGATCGAGGGTCGCACGACCGCGCTCAAGTAGCGCCGGGCCGAGGGCCGCGACGAGCGCAAGACCCTGGTCGCGGTCGATTTTGTGCAGTGCCGGTTTAAGACACGGGGCGCGGGGGGGAGGCTATGTCAACAAACGCCAAGGGTCCGTTTCGAGCCGATCATGTCGGCAGTCTGCTGCGTCCCGCCAAATTGCAGCAAGCCCGCATGCAGCGGGAACGCCAGAACATCACGGCAGAGCGGTTGCGCGAGATCGAGGACGAAAGCATCCGTGAGGTTGTGAAGCTGCAAGAAGATAGCGGCCTTCAAGGAATCACTGACGGCGAGCTTCGGCGCGATTATTGGCACCTCGATTTCCTCACCGAGATCGGCGGAGTTGTATTCGAAGAGGGGCATAACCCGCTGAAATGGCACCGCGAGGATGGCGTCCAGCTCGAATGGGTACCACCCGAGGTCAAGGTCCACGCGCGTATCGCGCGGCCGCATCCGATCCAGCTCAAAGACTTTGAGTTCCTCAAATCAGCCACCCGCAGAACTGCCAAGGTCTGCATTCCGTCCCCGTCGATGATGATCGTGCAGGGCGGCGAAAGAATCATCGACCGAAAGGTGTATCCAGATCGCGACCAAATCTTCACCGACTTGTCGCGCGCCTATGCGGAGGAAGTCGCCGATCTTGCGCGGGCTGGCTGCCGCTATCTGCAGCTTGACGACACTTTTCTGGCGTTCCTGTGCGACGACAAGATCGGCGCCGCAATGGGGCGCAGCAATGAAGACACGCAGAAGATGGCGCGGCTGTCGGCACGGCTGATCAACGATGCGATCAAGGACCGGCCGAAAGACATGGCCGTCTGCATTCACTTGTGCCGCGGCAATTACCAAAGCTCGTGGCTGAGCGAGGGCGGCTACGACCCGATTGCCGAGATTCTCTTGGGCGAAATCGCTGTGGATGGGTATTTTCTCGAATATGACGATGAGCGATCGGGCGGTTTCGCGCCGCTGCGTTTTCTGCCGAAAGGCAAGAAGGTCGTACTCGGCCTCGTCAGCTCCAAGTTCAGCAAGCTCGAGTCCGAGGATGTTCTCAAGCGCCGCATTTCCGAAGCGGCGAAGGTCGTGCCGTTTGAGCAACTTGCGATCAGCCCGCAATGCGGGTTTTCGTCGACCGCGGAAGGTAACGTCATCTCCGCCGAGGGCGAGAGAAAAAAATTGGAGCTTTGCGTCACGGTCGCGCGAGTTGTCTGGGGCGGGGTGGTGAATTGACAGCGTGCTGAAGGTTCAACGGCATCCCGCGATGGGTCGAAATCTTTTGGGCTGCCGCGTGAAACCGAGTCTGTTGTAAAGTGCCGCGACGTTCGTGTTGCCGTTGTAGGCGTGTAAAAACGGCGGGCCCATGCGCGCATGTCCGTGTTTTGCCCCATCTCGTCGCCTCGCAGCTACGCGAAGAGTTGTCGGGTATCGGAGGCTGAGCAGATTCTCACAAGCAAGCTGCGCGGACGTATTTGTTGGTTCACGCCCTAATTCCAGCGCCACACCCCATAGGCGTGGCCGTTTTGCATCTGCGGGGCGATGTAGTTCGGCTTGCGATTGCCGATGGCGCCGAGCATCGCAATCCAGTTGAGCACTTCGCCACCGACATTGCCGGCTTTGAGCATTTGGTGCTCGGTCGCCTCGCCGATGAGCTTTTCGATCTGCTGCTCTTCCATGAGCTTGATGATGCGCCAGGCCCAGTCCGGATCGGGCACGCCATCGGTGCGGCCCGGCGCCATGCGCGGGCCGGCGACTTCGAGCGAGAAGCTGCCGCTGCCCATGATCACGACGCGCAAGGGCGCCGGCCACGACTCGATCGCGCGGCCGACCGCCTGACCGAGCGCATGGCAGCGGTGCGCCGAAGGCAGCGGCGGCAGGTGCCCGCTGATGAAGAACGGTACGACCGGCACCGTCATGTCCGGTGTGAGGAAGTGCAGCGGCACGGCGACCGAATGATCGACCGAGAAGTGCTGGGTGAGCGCGGTGTCGAAGCCGGCTTCGATGCTGGTGCGGCGGATGTGCGCCGCCAGATCGACCGCCGAAGGGATTTTGTACACCGGCATTTCGCGCGGTTCGTCGTTCGGCCCGGTGAAGGCTTGGTCCACGCCCACCGCGAAAATCGGCAGATTATCGAGGAAAAACGTATTGAGATGATCGGTGTCGAACATCACGATCACGTCCGGACGCACGGCGGCAAGATGTTCCTTCTGCGCCGCGAACAGCTTGGCGGTTTCGCAATCGGGCCCGTCGCGCTTGACGAAGAACGGAAACACCGGGGTATGCGGCACGCCAAATCCGGCCACGATATTTGCCATCTCGTTTGAGCTCCTCATTCACTTCCGCGTGGTTCTTGTGCAACATTAGCCCGCGCGGCATCAAGCCGCCAGAACAACATCGTTGATCGTTTGGGAGTGACACGTGCCGCGCAAGCCCGCCAAGAAACGCACGACAAAATCTTCTGCCGCCGCGGCGCGTCGCGCCGCGCGAGCGAACCCGCCGCCGCAACCGGCCGTGCCGACGGAGCATGGCCGCTTCGACTATTCGGCGATCGTCGACCGGCCGCGTCTGTCCTGGCCGAACGGCGCCCGGGTCGCGCTGTGGGTGATCCCGAACATCGAGCATTTCTTGTTCGACCGCCCCTCGACGCGGCTGACCGAGATACCGGTCAACCCGGACGTGCTCAACTATGCGTGGCGCGACTATGGTGTGCGCGTCGGCATCTGGCGGATGATGGAGGTGATGGAAAAGTACGGCGTGAAGGGCACCGTCGCGCTCAACTCCGACGTCTGCAAGCGCTATCCGCGCATCATCGAAGCAGGCAAGAAGCTCGGCTGGGAATGGATGGGGCACGGCACCAACAATTCGACCCTGATCAACAAGCAATCGGAGGCGGAGGAGCGCGCGCTCATCAAAGAAGTGGTCTCGACGATCAGCAAAGGCGTCGGCAAGGCGCCGCGCGGCTGGCTCAGCCCGGCCTTGAGCGAAACGGTGCGCACGCTCGACATTTTGGCCGAGAACGGCATCGACTATGTCGGCAACTGGACCAATGACGACCAGCCCTATCCGATGCGGGTGAAGCAAGGCTCGATGATCGCCATGCCGTATTCGGTGGAGATCAACGATATCCCGGCGTTTCTCGATCTGCATCAGAGCCCGGAAGTCTTCGGCCAGATGATCTGCGACCAGTTCGACGTGCTCTACGAGGACGGCGCCAAGACCGGACGTGTGATGTCGATCTGCCTGCATCCGTTTCTGGTCGGCTACCCGCACCGCAGCAAGTATTTGGCCAAGGCGCTTGCCCACATCACCTCGCGCCAGGAGGTGTGGGTGACGACCGGCAGCGAGATCGTCGATTGGTACAAGCAGCATTATCTGAAGGGGTGACGGCGAACGGAGGCGACATATGAACGGCTCGAAAGCCACGGACTGGCGCTCGGTTATCTTCGCCACGCGCGCGCCCGGCTGGTCGATTCTTGTCCGCTTGATCGTTGGCCTAGTGGTGTTTTTCCCCGAAGGAATTCAGAAGCTGATCTTTCCGGGGATTTTGGGGGCCGGACGCTTTGTCAATATCGGCGTTCCCTATCCCGAGCTGATGGGCCCGTTTGTCGGCGCGGTCGAAACCATCTGCGGCGCGCTCATCATTCTCGGTCTGTTGACCAGGCTGGCCGCAGTTCCGCTGATCATTGTCATGATCGTTGCCATCGTCTCAACTAAAATCCCCATCCTGCTCGGACATGATGTCTGGATTTTTCACGTCCCCAAGATCGCCCGCTATGGCTTCTGGAGCATGATGCACGAGGCCCGGGACGACTTCGCCATGCTGCTCGGCTCGATCTATCTGCTGATCGAAGGCGGCGGGGCGTGGTCTTTGGATGCGCTCATAAGCCGAAGGCGCGTTCATCCCATGGGATGAACGGTCAAGAGAGCCGAACTGTCGGGCGTACCGCGCGTTGTAGCGAAAGGGGTATGATCATGGCCATCGATCGCCGCTCGTTGCTGACATACGCTGCAACGCTTCCCTTCATGAGCGCGGCGCCGCGCCTTGCGCGCGCTGCTGAAGTAGGGAAGGCCGACTACACGTTGCGCATTGCGCCGATGTCGCTGGAATTGGCCCCGGGCAAAGCGATAAAGACCACGGGCTACAACGGCAAAGTTCCCGGGCCGGTATTGCGGCTTCGCGAGGGAAGCCCGGTCACGATCAACGTGATCAACGACGCCGGCTACCCGGATATCGTCCATTGGCACGGCCTTTACCTGCCCGCCGGGCAAGATGGTGCGACCGAGGAAGGATCGCCGATCATCCCGGTCGGGCAGTCGCATATCTACGCTTTTACGCCCAAGCCGACCGGCACGCGCTGGTATCACAGCCACGCCATGGCGATGACCGACCTCACCCGCAGCACCTACTCGGGTGAGTTCGGATTTCTGATCGTTGAGCCGGCGGCGGGAGACCCCGGCCGCTATGATCGTGAAGTCCTGTTCGCCGCCCGCCGTTGGGAAGGCAAATGGGTGAGCATGCAGGATATACGCAAAGGACCGCCGCCCGATAACGGACTGGAAGTCATGTACCATTCGGCGACGCTCGGAGAGCGGATGCTCGGGCACGACGAACCCATCCGGGTCCGCCAGGGCGAGCGCGTTCTGTTTCGTTTGCTCAATGCCAGCGCGACAATGGACGTTTCGCTGGCAATGTCCGGCCATCGGTTCACGGTCGTTGCACTTGACGGCAATCCGGTGCCAACGCCCGCGACCGTGGACGTGCTGAAACTTGACGTCGCTGAACGAGCCGACGTGATCGTGGAGATGAACAATCCGGGAATTTGGATTTTCGGATCGACTGATGACGAGGACCGCAACATGGGAATGGGGGTGGTCATCGAATACGAAAATCGCCGAGGCGAGCCGCAGTGGATTGCGCCCCCGAACACGGCCTGGAATTACACCGCGTTCGCTCTGGCGACGCCGGCGAAAGCCCCGGACGAAACGATCAAGTTGACGTTCGAGAAAGTCCCCGGTGGCCGCGGTGGCTATAACCGCTGGACCATCAACGGAAAATCCTGGCCCGATACCAACCCGCTGTTCACGGTCGAAGAGGGCAAGCGATATCGGCTGGTGTTGAACAACAACAGCGGCGATACTCACCCGGTCCATACCCATCGGCACACTTTTGAAGTGACCAAAGTGGGCAAGACTTCGATCTCCGGACTGATGAAGGACACACTCAGCATGCCGCGTTTCACGACCGCCGAGATCGATTTTTTGGCCGACGATCCGGGCCCGACATTTTTCCACTGCCACCATCAGGACCATATGGACGAGGGCTTCGCGGGACTCATTACTTACGCGTAGGGACCCATGGCTATCGATCGCCGCGTGTTGCTGAAATCCGTTGCAGCGCTTCCCCTCGCGAGCGCGGCGCCACGCCTCGCGCGCGCTGTTGAAGTAGAGAAGGCGGACTACACGCTGCATATCGCGACGGGATTGGTCGAGCTTTCGTCCGAACACATCGTTTCGACCACGCTCTACAACGGCCAATTTCCCGGACCGCTGATCCGGCTGACCGAAGGCAAGCGCGTGACCGTCGACGTTCATAACGACACTGACACGCCGGAGCTGGTTCACTGGCACGGCCAGATAATACCGAGCGGAGTCGACGGCGCTTCCGAGGAAGGCACGCCGTTCATCGAGCCGCACGCCATGCGCCGCATTTCCTTCGTGCCGAAGCCGTCGGGCTTGCGCTTCTATCACACCCACGTCGTCGCCGGCGGCGATCTCAACCGCGGCACCTATACCGGCCAAGCCGGCCCGGTCTACATCGAGCCGGCGAACAATCCGGGCGCCTATGACCGCGAAGTCTTTCTCGTGCTCAAGGAGTTCGAGCCGTCATTCAGCCAAGGCGGCGATATGGCCATGGACATGCTTGTCGGCGCGCCGTTCAAAGAGTTGCAGGAGATCGGCAGGCAGGCCGATCAAAAATACCGGGGCTCCAAAGGCTACGAAGTCGGCTATGAGATCTTCGGCATCAACGGCAAGATGCTCGGCCACGGCGAGCCTGTCCGCGTGAAGCAGGGCGAACGCGTGCTGTTCCAAGTGCTCAACGCCAGCGCCGGTGAAATCCGTAGCCTCGCCTTGCCCGGCCACCTTTTCCGCATCGTCGCGCTCGACGGCAACCCGGTACCGACACGGGCGGACGTGCCGGTGCTGTGGCTCGGCACCGCCGAACGCATCTCGGCGATCGTCGAGATGAACCATCCCGGCGTTTGGGTGATGGGCGACCTCGCCGATGACGACCGCGGCCACGGCATGGGCATCGTGGTCGAATATTCGCGCGCCAAGGGCAAGCCGCAATGGACGAAGCCGAAGCCGTTTAAGTGGGATTACACGCTGTTCGGCAAGCCGAACGGCGAGCCGGGCGCGCCGGATGAGACGATCGAGATGCTGATCGTCAAGCAGAACGGTGCGATCAACGGCTTCAACCGGTGGACGCTCAACGGCGAAGCGTTTTCCATGGAAACCATGAAGCCGACGATCACGGTGCATGAAGGCCGTCGTTACCGGCTGAAATTCCGCAACGCCAGCGACGACATTCATCCCTTGCACTTGCACCGCCACAGCTTCGAACTCGTGCGCGTCGGCGGCAAGCCGACGGCCGGCGTCATGAAAGACGTGGTGATGCTGGGCGGCTTCCAGGAAGTCGAATTCGACTTCGTTGCCGATAATCCGGGAATGACGCTGTTCCATTGTCATCAGCCGTTGCACATGGATTTTGGCTTCATGGCGCTTTTCGAATACGCGTGAGCGATGGGCACCGCCGGCCAGGACCGAGATGACGCGACCACGCTCGCCGCCGACGCGGTCGCGGCGAAGCGCGGGCTGCTGGGTTCGCCACTCGAGGTTCTGCTCGTGTACCTCAAGCTCGGGGTGAGCTCGTTCGGCGGCCCGATCGCGCATATCGGCTATTTCCGTGAGGAATTCGTCGTGCGCCGGCGCTGGCTTGACGAACAAGCCTTTGTCGATCTCGTGGCGCTCTGTCAGTTTTTGCCCGGTCCGGCGTCGAGCCAGGTTGGATTTTCGATCGGGCTGATGCGCGCCGGCTATGCCGGCGGTCTGGCGGCGTGGACCGGCTTCACGCTGCCTTCGGCGATTGTGCTTGTTCTCTTCGCCTACGGCGCCGGCGCGCTGACCGGCCCGCTCGGAGCCGGCTTGCTGCACGGTCTTAAGCTCGTCGCCGTCGCCATCGTCGCGCAGGCGGTCTGGGGGATGGCGCGCACGCTATGCCCGGACCGGGAGCGGGCTTCGATCGCCGCCGCGGCGGCGCTGATCATTTTGTTCAGCGGCTCTTCCATCGCCCAGATCGCCAGTATCCTGCTCGGCGGTCTCGCCGGCCTCTGGCTCTGCCGCGGCGGCCCGCCGGCAGCAGCAGGCCATTTTTCCATACCGGTATCGCGCACCGCCGGCCTCGTAGCGCTGAGCGCTTTTTTTGCTCTGCTCATCGGCTTGCCGATCCTGCAGAGCCTCGGAGGCTGGCAGGGTGTTGCCGTGTTCGACGCCTTTTATCGTTCGGGAGCGCTGGTGTTTGGCGGCGGCCATGTCGTGCTGCCGCTGCTGCGCGAGGCGTTCGTATCGCCCGGCTGGGTGAGCGATGATGCATTTCTTGCCGGCTATGGCGCGGCGCAGGCGGTTCCCGGACCGCTGTTCACCTTTGCCGCCTATCTTGGCGCCGTCGTCAATGCGACCCCGCACGGCTTGGCCGGCGCGGCGCTCGGGCTGTTCGGCATTTTTATTCCCGGCATTCTGATCCTGCTCGGCACGCTGCCGTTCTGGGACAGCTTTCGCCGGCGCGCGGGCGCGCAGGCGATGATGCGCGGGGTCAATGCGGCGGTCGTCGGTTTGCTGGGTGCGGCGCTCTACAATCCGGTGTGGACCAGCTCGGTCAAGACGCCCGGAGATTTCGGGGTGGCGCTCGTCGGCTTCGTGCTCCTCACCGCCTGGCGCGCACCGCCGCTGCTGGTGGTTGTCGTCGGCGCGCTCGGGGGAATCGCGCTCGCGCTGGCCAAGGGGTGAGAGGCGATGACCGCGGGCGCGATCAAGAAATATTTTGCCGGGCTGTCAAGAACGACGTTCCTCTTCACCTTCGCCAGTCTGTTTTCCGATATTTCCACGGAGATGCTGTATCCGGTCCTGCCGATCTTTCTGACGCAGACCTTGAACGCCGGTGGCAGCATCGTCGGGCTGGTGGATGGCTTTGCGCAAGCCGCGCAGAACATCGTCCAAGGTTTTTCCGGCACGCTTTCGGACAAGCTGCAAAGGCGGAAACCGATCGCGCTCGCCGGGTATTTCCTCGCCGCGATCGCCAAGCCGCTGATGGGGCTGGCGACGGTCTGGCCAATGGTGTTCGGCGCGCGCTTGCTCGACCGATTGGGAGCCGGCGCGCGTTCGGCGCCGCGGGACGCGCTGATCGCCGCTTCGGTGGTCGACGAAAACCGCGGCCGCGCCTTCGGGCTTGAGGGCGTCGGCGATAATGCCGGCGCGTTTCTGGGGCCGTTGCTCGCGGTGTTTCTGCTCTATTGGGTGCATGTCGGTATCCGTGCCATCTTCTATCTGGCGGTCATCCCCGGTTTGCTGGCGTTCTGCATGGTTCTGCCGGTCCACGAGCAGCGTGCGGACGTTGCCGCGAGGGCCAAGATCGACGTCAGCCTGCGCCAGTTTCCGGTTGCGTATTGGCAATATCTGCTGGTGACCGCGCTCTTTGGGCTCGGCAATTCGAGCAACGCATTTCTCATCCTGCGCACCCAGGACATCGATGCTTCGCTGGAAAAGACCATCCTGATCTACGCGGCCTTTAATCTCGTCGCCGCACTGATTTCCTATCCGGCGGGATGGCTGGCAGACAAATATGGCGGCAAAAGCGTGCTGGCTGCGGCATTCATCGTCTTTCTGATCGCCTATCTCGGCTTTGCGCTGACTCGGAACATTGCACTCATTGCCGGATTCTTCGTTTTTTACGGACTGTATCAGGGCATATTCCGCACCGTTGGTAAGGCGTTTGCTTCGCACTTGGTGCCCGATCGCCTGCGCGCCAGCGGCATCGGCTGGTACAATACCACCGTGGGATTGTTGCAACTTATCGCCAGTATCGTCGCCGGGCTGTTATGGGACCGCGTCGGCCACACGGCCGTGTTCTATTATGGTGCGATCTTCGCAATCGTCGGCATGATCGCTTTGCAGGTGCTGATTCCGCGCGTACCGAACCGACGAGGGCGCACCGCGGCTTGACTCCGGTGACGAGCCTACTGGCCGTCGAAGGCCGCCGAAAGAATAAATGTTGCCGGCAGCGCCGCCGGCATAATGGCTTTTGCATTCGCCCTTTGCCAAAGTGCCGAACAAAAGAGGAGCAAAGTGAAAAACAAGCTACTGTTGCTTATAGCCGCTCTGGTAGTGGCGTGGGGCGCCATGGCCTTGCATAGCGCTCTGGCGCAAAAGGCTCCCGAAATGCCGGTGGAACACCAGGATGAGGGCAGCCATCCGGCCCATCATATGGATGGTTCATCGGACGGCGCCTACCACCGTAGATTTGAAGATGCCGACAAGTGGGCCAAGGAGTTTGACAACGCGGAACGGGACGCCTGGCAGAAGCCCGAACAGATTTTGGACGCGCTGCACCTGCAACCCACGTCAAGTGTCGCCGACATTGGCGCGGGCACTGGATACTTCAGCGTGAGGATCGCCAAGCGCATTCCCAAAGGCAAAATATTCGCCGTCGATGTCGAGCCGGACATGGTGCGCTACCTTGGCGAGCGAGCGCACCGTGAGCATTTGACCAACCTCATACCGGTGAAGGCGAGCGCGGACGCCGCCAATGTCCCCGAGCCGGTCGACGTTGTTCTTGTCGTGGACACTTATCACCACATCGGGAACCGGACACAGTATTTCGCCAAGCTGAAATCGTCGCTGCGTCCCACGGGTCGGCTTGCGATCGTTGACTTCAAGGCGGATTCGCCAAGCGGTCCGCCGGCGCAGCATCGCATTTCGCCCGAAAGGGTCACGGAAGAACTCAACGCCGCCGGTTACTCGCTTGTGGAGACGCTTTCATTCCTGCCCAGGCAATACTACCTCGTGTTCCGAAAGCGTGATTCGTAAACGGGACACCCGTCCCTGTCAGGCTAGGCGCGTGACGGACCGAACTCGGAAATCGAACAGGCCGCCAATCGAGGCCGCCTATTTGTGGAGACCGAAAATCCAGTTGGCCGGATTTGATCTGCGGGCGTTGCTGTCTGGCTCATCGAACCAAACGGAAATTGCGATCGCAACGCCTCTCCGGGTTGTCGTCCTGCCAGTGATTGCGTCCTTTCCCTTATCTCTGAGGCGCTTGAAGGCGGTGCTCGTCCGTCGCACGCGCACCTTGGATTCGGCTATCCAATCAGCGATTTGTTTGTCGACCGCCGCCGTATCGGTTCCGGTGAAGGTCCTGACCTTCATATCCACCTCGAAAAAACAGTCCGGGTCAGCCGCGGCTGGTTTGCACGCAACCAACCCGCCCCCGGGTCGGGGGCAGACCGGCTATAGCAAGAGCCTATCATGGCGTCGGGCTTGTGCAGGAAGTTGCGGTCATTTCAGTATATCTGGAAATATCGCTTGACCATGCCCATCATTTTTCTATAGTCGTTGAAATATGGAACAATCAGATGCCGTAGCGGCGTTGTCCGCTCTTGCCCAGGACAATCGTCTCGACGTCTATCGACTGCTGGTGCAGGCAGGCTCGGAAGGCATGCCTGCGGGCAGCGTCGCCAGCGCTCTCAAGCTCGCGCCGAATACGCTCACCTTCCACTTCGATCGCTCGCGGCAGGCAGGACTTGTGACCGTTCGGCGCGAAGGCCGTTCAATGATCTATGCGGCTCGCTACGACACGATGAACAGGCTGATCTCTTATCTCACCGAAAATTGCTGTGGGGGCACGCCTGAGCAATGCGCTCCAACCGCTGCCTGCAAACCGGCACGCGCCAAGCGCAGCAAGGTTCCCGCTTGAGCAAGGAGCGTCGCATGAAACGCATGCATGTCCACGTCGCCGTCGACGACCTTAGTCGATCAATCGGCTTCTACTCGGCCTTGTTCGATGCGCAGCCCGTCGTAGTGAAACCGGATTACGCAAAGTGGATGCTCGATGATCCGCGCGTGAACTTTGCGAATCTCGACACGCGGTCGCGAACCGGGCCTCGATCATCTTGGGATTCAGGTCGAGAATAAGACAGAGTTGCACGAAGTGTATGCCCGCCTGCGCAAAGCGGGCGGCGCCGTCATCGAGCAGGGGAAACGGCCTGCTGCTATGCCAATTCCGAGAAGTCATGGATCGATGATCCAGCCGGTATTGCGTGGGAGACGTTCCACACGACCGGCGAAAGCACCGTCTACGGCGACGGCACCGGGGAGCGTGAGGCCCGCATAGCTCATTCCAAGTCCTGCTGCGTACCGTCCGCCACACCCGCAGCCGCGTCGGCGTGCTGCAAGTGAGGTCATCATGGCGGATCGTGCCTTCAGTGTCCTGTTTCTCTGCACCGGGAATTCCGCCCGCTCGATAATGGCCGAGGCCATCTTGAACAAGGTGGGAGCAGGCAAATTCCACGCCTATAGCGCGGGCAGCCAGCCGAAAGGACGAGTCCACCCGGAGACAATTCGGTTGTTGCAGAGCCTGGCCTATGACACGTCGGGCTTTCGTTCAAAGTCCTGGAATGAATTCGCCAAGCCCGGCGGACCTCACTCGATTTCGTCTTTACCGTTTGTGACAGCGCCGCTGGTGAAACCTGCCCGGTATGGCCGGGTCAACCGATGACGGCCCATTGGGGTATTCCCGATCCGGCGGAAGCCAGGGGCAACGCGGCCGAGATCGCACTGGCGTTCAAGGATGCCTATCGCATGCTCCATCAGCGCATTGGGATATTTGCTGCACTGCCGTTGCGCGCCCTCGATAAGCTGAGCTTGCAAAACAAGCTGCGCGAAATCGGCCGCACGCAAGATGCCGCGGCAAAGGCGGTCGAGCCGACATGACGCCATCGCTTGCGCAGCGTGGCGTTGCCGAGTGCCTGGGGACTGCCTTTCTGCTCGCTGCCGTTGTCGGCTCGGGCATCATGGCTGCAAGGCTCGCGGGCGGTAACAACGCGCTGGCACTGCTTTGCAACACCTTGCCGACCGGCGCGATTCTGACGGTGCTTATTCTGATCTTCGCCCCGATCTCCGGTGCACATTTCAATCCGGCAGTCAGCATCGCGTTTGCGCTGCGCCGGGAACTATCCTGGCCGGACGCCGCGACCTACATCGCGGTGCAGACTGTCGGCGCCGTGATCGGCGTTTGGATCGCGCATCTGATGTTTGAACTGCCGGTGTGGCAAGTATCTTTGAATGCCCGGACCGGCACGGGACAATGGCTTGCAGAATTCATTGCGACCTTCGGATTGCTGCTCACGATTTTCGGCTGCATCGCACGCACACCCGCGGCCGTGCCTTATGCGGTCGGGCTTTACATCACATCGGCCTACTGGTTCACAGCCTCCAGGTCGGGATCAAATGCCCACGCGGTTTCGCAGCGCTCCGCAGGCGGACGCAGAGGTCCCGCCTAGCTTAAGCGTCGAAATCGGCTGAACTGGAAGCGCTGGATGGCACCGGACGGTGTATCGTGAGCGTGACTGCGGCTCTCGACAAGTGCGAACGACGGACCGAGCACTATGGCCGAGCGACGCTGCGTCATGGCGAACGACGGGAAGTCCGCTACAGCGTTCGGGCCCATCGAGCGCGAAGGTGCCGATGATGACGTGGCCGCCCGATCGCACGGCTCTCAGGACCCGCTCGGCATAGACAGCGCGATCCTTCGCATCCGTCAGGAAGTGAAAGGCCGCACGGTCGTGCCATATGTCGTAGGTTTGCGACGGTTCCCACGCGGTCACGTCGGCGGCAATCCACGTAACGTGCGCGCTTCCCGCGCCAAGCCTTGCCCTTGATGTCGCAAGTGCCTTTTCGGAGAGGTCAAGAACGGTGATGTCCTCAAATCTTTCGTCCAGCAAAGCGTCGACCAGCCGCGCGGCGCCGCCGCCGATATCGATGATTGATGCGCTCGTCGGCGCACCGGTGGCGCGAATGAGATCGAGAGAGACGCGCGGGCTTTCCTCAAACCAGCTGACGTCGCGGTCGCCCTTCGTCTGGTAGACGTCCTCCCAGTGCGAATGGCGGTCGGTATCGCTCATTGCGATCGTGCCTGACTGATGCGCAGACAAGTTGCTCAGATTATCGGCCGCGCAAGTCGGCCGGCGCGGGTGTCTGCTCAGGCGACCGGCTGACCGACCTCGTCGACCTTCACCGCGCGCACGCGCTCGTTGTAAATCTCGATGTTGAGCCCGCAGACCTCGAAGCGGGCGAGATAGCCCATGAGGAAGCCATTGACGCCCATGCGGTACAGTGCGCCGACATCGCCGGCGATCAGCGCGCGGCGCTCGTCGTCGGTGAGGTCGAGCGGCGCCAGCGCCTTGGCCGGATCCGCCTTCATGGCGGCGCGAAAGGCGTGGTCGCGCAAAACTTCGCGGCACAGATAATTCACGGCGAAAATCGTCATAACGGCTCCGGTTGCCGCCCAGATTGGCTGCCCCATGTTGCACAAACCCAAGCGGACTGCCAAGCGGGCTCAACGCTTGGGCTCTGCCGCTGGCCAACGACACTTCGAGACTGCAATGCGCGAGTTGTCGGTATCGACTTCGATTACCCGGCGCCCGACGTCGAAGCTGAAATCGTCAGTCGCGAGTTGGGAGCCGACCGCAAAACCGCACGGCGGCTCGTGGACATCGCGCTGCGCTCGCGTAACCTGCGCGGGCAAGGTTTGGAGGAGGGGGCCTCGACACGCATGTTGATCCACGCCGGCCGGTTGGTAGCGGCGGGGGTCGGGCTCGAACAAGCATCGCAGGCGAGCATCGTGCTGCCGATCACCGATGATCTCGATATGCGCGAAGCGTTGACGGCGGCCATCGCGGCGTGCCTCTGACAAAAAAATCGCCATGAGCCCGCGGAGCCGTGCGCAGCTTCAAGTCATCGAGACCGGGCAAGACCGCTCCGTCACGCGTCTCCATCACTTGATCCGTCATCGGGACGCGTTGCGTGATGCATTCCGCGATTACTGGGCAGTGATCTCGCCCGGCGCGGTGGATGCGGACCTGGAACAATGGGCCGAGGGTTCGCTTGATCTAGCTTTCGTCAATGCGGGCCCTGAGTGCCAGCTCGCGTTCTGGCGGATGAGCGCGGACCTCAAGGCTGAGCTCACGCTGAAAGAGCTGGCCGCGTTCGGGCACGCCGCCGCCGATGTGTGCCGCGTCGCCGGTGCGCAAGCGACGCTCGCCTGTCTGCACGCGCTGCCATTCGCGCAGCAACGGCTTACGACGACGGCCGACATTGCGTTGTGGTCTCGCGGATTGGTGCGGCTGGCGCGCGAAGCGCCGGAATTGGTCGTCGCCGTTGCCAGCCGGACCGACATGATCCTTCAAGCTCGCGACGGTTCTGGCTTCGAGGCCTTTGTCGCTAGCGGTCTCAAATACACGCGCGGCGATCGGGCACGGCGCCGCGCCTTCTTCACGCTGGAAGACCGGCTTGCCGCGCAAGTGCTGGAGCTGGCGGCTGGCGCCCTGACCTTTTCGCGCAGCGAACGGATCCTGAAAGCCTACGCGACCGCCTTGTGGGGCCGTCCCCCGGTTCTACGCAGCGCGGTGGCGCCGCCAGGCGGTCAGCTTCAACGCCGAGTGAACATCGCCGGGGGGGTGCTGCGAATTCCGCCGGTCTTCCGCGGCATGCCCAAAAGCGTTTTGCCCCAACTATTTCGCGCTTGCGTCGCACACGCGACGGCTCACATTGCCTTGACCTGCACGCGCTTTCCGATCGGATCGCTCAAGCCGCTGCAAATGGCGTTGATCGGGTTGGTCGAAGACGCGCGCGTTGAGGCTTTGGCAATGCGCGCTTTTCCGGGATTGCACCGATTGTGGGCGCCGTTTCACGTCGCCGAGCCGTCGGGCGTTATCACCGCGCCGACGCTGTTGGCGCGGCTCGCGCGCGCGCTGTTCGACCCGGATTACGTTGACGCCGATGGCTTCGTGAGCAAGGGCCGCGCGCTGTTCGCCGCAGGGACGGATCGCCTCCACGATGTTTCACTCAGCCGGCGGATCGGCGGACTCCTGGGCAACGACCTCGGGCAAATGCGCGTGCAATTCAACGCGCGGACCTATGTGGTCGAGCCGGTCTATCGCGACGGCGGCCTCGGTTTGTGGGATTTCGGCGAGCGGACGTCACCGCAGGACGATGTCGTGGAGCTTATCGTCGATGCCGCGCGGATCGAACGCCGCGACGAAGCGGATAATCCTGATCGCCGCCGCGACGAAGCAGAGCTGGCGCCCGATGCGGTAGGCCGGGCGCGCGAGCGCGCGCCGGACGAACGCGGTCCGGTAATCGCAACCTATCCAGAGTGGGATTGCGATGCCGGCACCGAGCGGCCGGACTGGACCACGGTCCGCGCGGCGCCGGTGTTGCTGGGCGACGCGGGCGCGATCGACGCGGCGCTCGACAAGATGCCGGCGCTGCGGGCGCGCATCCGGCGCCTTGTGCGCGGCGCTAAAGTCGGGCGTCACGAGCGGCTCAAACGGCGGAGCGACGGTCCCGATCTTGATCTCGATGCGGCGTTGGATGCAGCCATCGCGCTACGCGCCGAAGATCTGCCGGACGAGCGCGTATTCCGCACCATGGTGCGGCGCAAGCGCGATCTCTCCGTCATGATTCTTCTGGATGTCTCTAAATCGACGCGCGATCGTGTACCGGCTTCTGGCGTCTCGGTGCTCGATGTGGAACGGCTGGCGGTCGCAGCTCTCGCCGAGGCCTTGGCGGCATTACACGACCCCTTCGCGTTGCGCGCCTTCGCCTCCGCGGGGCGCGAAGATGTGCAGGTGTTTTGCCTGAAGGACTTCGACGAAGCGTATGGCCCGATCGTGAAGGCGCGGCTCGCCCATCTCGAGCCGAATTTGTCGACCAGACTGGGGACGGCGCTACGTCATGCCGGCGCCGAGATCGCGTCCATACGCAGCCATCGCAAACTGATCCTGGTTCTCACCGATGGAGAGCCGTCGGATATCGATGTTGTCGATCCGCGCGATTTGGTCGAGGATGCGCGGCGCGCCGTGCTCAATCTGCGATCACGGGGGATCGACGTGTTTGGCGTCACGCTCGATCCATCCGGTGCGGGATCGGGAGCAGCGGTATTCGGCCGCAACCAGCACATGCCGGTGCGGCGTCTGGAAGACTTGCCGTCGCGTCTGGCCCAGCTCTATTTCAGTCTCGCCCGCCGCTGAGCCCGCTTTCGCGGCTATTTGCGCCGGCGCGCGGGCAGCACGCCGATCAGCGCTTCGAAGGCAATCGCGAACGCGGTCTCGAGGCCGCGCGCTAGCGCGCCGCCGTTGGCGGCGAGGATGCGGCCCCCTATGCCGGCTTTGTTTGGAAGTTTCGATATCCCGGCGACACAGCCGACCCCGGCAAGGCGGTCTTCCAGAATGCGTGGATCGCATCGCTCCGAGCCCGGTCCGAGGACGAGGAGCGTGCCAACGGCCCGAAACGGCCCAAGCGGCGATGTCGGACCCACCATCGCCTCGCCGGGAACCGAGCCGCGGTCGGCAACAAGCACGTTTGACTCGTGGTCGCGAACGATGACGCTATTGCTGTAGCGAGCGAACGGGCGGCCCGTCCCCTCGGGATCATGGTGCGTCAAGCCATCGGTGATGATAGCGCGCGCCGTCGCGGCCAAATCGATCTCACAGGTGCGGGAAATCTCTGCACCCGGGAACAGAACCAGCGGGTCGGGGGTCACGGCCGCGAAGGCGTCTTCGCCGATCTCGATGCGGGTGTTCTGCGCGACCGCATGCTGGTGAGTGCGGTGAACGATCGTGGAGGCCTGCGTGGTCACATGCGCGGCGGCCTGCGGACCCGCGACAATCGACAGCGTGACACGGTCGCCACGATAGAGACCGCCGGAAGCGGACTGCAGATAGAGCGTCGCGAGCTCGGGACGCTCGCGGTCGAGATAGAACGCCCGCGTGGCGTGGAGCGGGTAGGGCAAATGTTGGCGGGTGAGCACGGTTCTGCCGCCGCCCCGATTGAAATGCAAGGATGCATCCGCGGGCCCGAATGAACGCGCGGAGCCGAGCGATCGGCCGGAGCCAGCGATTTTATCCAGCACGGCGGCGAATCCAAAAATCAGCGAAACAGAACGGCCTGGGTCATCGCGTCGGCGACCGCTGCGACCCCTTCGCCGGTCCGCGCGTTCGTTGCAAGGATTGGCCGGCCTTCGCGCACGGCTGCCGCTTCGGCGAGCATGGCGTTGAGATCAACGCCCACGAATGGCGCCAGGTCGGTCTTGTTGACGATGAGCAAGTCGCAACGCAGGACGCCCGGTCCACGTTTGCGCGGAATATCATCGCCGCCGGCAACATCGATTACGAAAATCCACCAGTCGACGAGATCGAGCGAGAAGGTAGACGCGAGATTGTCGCCCCCGGATTTAAAGATGATCAGTTCGACGCCGGGAAATTTGCGTTCCAGCTCGTCACCGGCGGCGATGTTGAGCGTTGGGTCTTCGCGGATGACGGTGTGCGGACATGCCCCGGCTTCCACGGCCGAGACGCGCGCCGGATCGATGAGGCCCGAGCGCCGCAGCCGCTCGGCGTCTTCCTTGGTGACGAGGTCGTTGGTTACGACCGCGAGGTCGATGCCGCATCCTCCCAGGATCGGGATCAGCCGCTCGATCAACGCCGTTTTGCCGGAACCCACAGGCCCGCCGACGCCGATGCGCGCGGCGCCGACGGCGGGCGCCTTTTGCCAGGCTGAAGGCGCGATGCGCTGGTGCATGGCGCTCACCGCAGCATATAGCGCTGCGCCAAGGGCAGCTCGCGCGCCGGCTCGCAGGCCGCGATCTCGCCGTCGACATAGACATCGAAGGTCTGCGGGTCGACGCGAATGCTGGGGCAAGCATCGTTCCACATCATGTTGAACTTGGAGAGCTTTCGCGTGCCGCGGGCAGGTAGCAGCGCCTTGGACAGTCCAAGCGTGGCCTTTATCCCGCGATCGATGGCGAGGGGGTGGACGAAGCTTGCCGACAGCGCTGGAGCGGCGCGGCCGAAAGCACCCCATTGTGGGCGCATCAGGATCGGTTCGCACGTCATCAGCGAAGCAGCCGAATCGCCCATGGCGCCCCAGGCGATAAAGCCGCCCTTGATCACGAGTTCGGGCTTGATGCCGAAGAAAGCGGGACGCCAGACCACGATGTCGGCCATTTTGCCGTCCTCAAGCGAGCCGACGTGGTCGGCGATGCCAAAGGTACGAGCGGCGTTGATGGTGTATTTGGCGATATAGCGGCGAATGCGGACATTATCGCCGAAGCCGGGCCGCTCATCGGGAAGCGGGCCGAGCTGATCCTTCATCTTCGATGCAAGCTGCCAGGTACGGCAAATCACCTCGTGGATGCGGCCCATGCCCTGGCTATCCGAGCCGAGCATCGAAATCGCCCCGATGTCGTGAAGCACGTCTTCGGCGGCGATCGTCTGCGCGCGGATACGGCTCTCGGCGAAGGCAACGTCCTCCGGAATCGCAGGATTCAGGTGATGGCACACCATCGTCATGTCGAGGTGCTCGTCGAACGTATTCACCGTGTAGGGATTGGTTGGATTGGTCGATGACGGCAGGCAGTTTGCGATTCCGGCAACGCGGATGATATCGGGCGCGTGGCCGCCGCCGGCGCCCTCGGTGTGATACATGTGGATCGTGCGCCCGCGGATGGCAGCCAGGGTATCTTCGACGAAGCCTGACTCGTTCAGCGTGTCGGTGTGAAGCTGCACCTGGAAATCGAGATCATCGGCGACTTTGAGACAGGCGTCGATCGTTGCCGGCATCGAGCCCCAGTCTTCGTGGATCTTCAGCCCGACACAGCCGGTCTCAAGCTGTTCGACCAGTGAAGCGGGCTGGTGCGAATTGCCTCGCCCAAGAAAGCCGAAATTGATCGGCCAATGCTCGGCGGCCTGCAGCATCTTGCCGACATTGAATGGACCGCCGGAGTCGATTCCGACGGTGATCGGGCCAAGCGAGCCGCCGAGCATCGTGGTGATGCCCGACGCTATCGCGTGTTCGCAAAGCCCCGCCGAGTTGAAATGCACATGCACGTCGATCGCGCCCGGAGTGGCGATCATACCCTCGCAGTCGCGTACGGCCGTGGCTGCCGAAACGATGAGGCGAGCATCGACGCCGTCCATGATGGCCGGGTTGCCCGCCTTACCAAGTCCGATGACGCGGCCGTCCTTGATACCGAGGTCGCCCTTGACGATGCCGATGACCGGATCGCCGCCGTAACGCCGGTCTGTGAAAACAGCACGCCGACACGCCAGGTCATTTCAAGAGTTCCGTGTGCTCAACTGGCATTGTCATCCTGCGGTGCTTGCATAATTGTCATTCCGGCATGGCCTGCCGCGGAGCGCTCTCGGCGTGCCAGCCGTTTGCCTCAGCCGTGCGATTGAACACAGTTGCAGACGTGCCCGGCTTACGCAACTCCACGTTCCAATGTGGGCTTTCGGGTTTGCCCCATGCTCCCGCACCTCCGGCGATTTCACCATTCCGGTGCAGAACTATATTGCGAAGCGTCGCCAACCCCGCAAATCGTTTCGGCGGCAGTTCATCAATATGAGGGCAGAAGCTGAGATGGCCCCATCAAGCGGCGGCCTTCACGTCGACATTGCGCTCGGTTTCGCCGGGCTCCGGACGCACCCCTGACGGCGCCCAACTCGGTCGCGCCCTGACGCGCTCCATGAATTTTCCAATGCGTGGGAAGCGCGAGTAGAGATCGGCAACACCGATCACCGGAAACATGTCGACGCGCGGAGCCAGCGCAATATCGGCGAGCGTGAACTGGTCGCCGCACAGCCAAGGGCGGCCGTCCGCCAGGCGCTCCTCCATCTGCGCCATCTTCTCGAGCAGAATTTGCTGGCGATCGGTGACGAGCTCGTCGTCGCGCGGCGTCGTCAGCACCTTGGTAGCGAACCGGAGGTAGGCTTCGTTTTTGGTGCGCTTGCCGATCTCATCGCGCAATTTGTCCGGCGTTATGCCGATGCTCTTAAGCCGGTCCTTGGCAAAGGTCTCGTAGGCCGCATCACGGAACGGCTTGCCGAAGTCGTTCTCGAACGCAAACCACATCCGCATCTGCGCCTGACCGTAGGCGTCCTTCGGCACCAGCGGAGGATTTGGATATAAGGCTTCGATGTATTCGTTGATCACGTTGGATTCGAAGATGGTCTTTCCATCGTGAACCAGCGTTGGGACGAGCCCGGTCGGATTGAGCTTAAGATAGGACGGCGCCTTCTGATCCATCAGGGCGATATTGAGCCATCTGATGGTGAACGGCAGCCCCTTTTCCAACAGACACATCTTGACCCGCCGCGGGCTCGGCGTGCCGCCGGCGTCGTAAAGCACAAGCTCACTCATATCGGGCTCCTTACTTCGGTTTCCTGTTTCCTATTGCTCAAGCGGCCACAATCTTGACCGCCTTGGCATCGACGTCGCCGTAGCTCGCCATCAAATCTTCGACGATTTTGTTGAATGCGGCCCAGTCGGTTTCGCGGAAGGAGTGATTGCGAATGATGAACGACGCGCCGGCATAAAACTTCTCGTATTGTTGATGCCGCCCGGCGAACTCCGACCCGACCATGTCCCAGGCGAGCTTGAAAAGCTTCATGCGGGTGAGCGCGTCGGCCTGCGGCGTCTGCCAGTAAGTCTGAAAGCTTTTTGCCAGATCGGGATCGTTCATGACCGAAATATTCGCCGGCATTTGGAACACCCCGCCGCCGCACAGCTCGCGCAGGTCATCCACGAACTTGCTGTAGTTCTGGGTGCACCATTCCAGCGCGCCATACATCATCCGCCGGTTGAAGCAGACGTAGCCTTCAGGGCCGCCGGGCCAGCTCTCGCAGGCGTTGATCTGGCCGTTGACCATGCCGGCGATCATCGCCTCCTGGGCTGAAATGCGGCCGAGTGTCTCTTTCACCGCCGGGACCTGGTCGGCGCCGGTTGCGTTGGCGATCTTACTGGCAAGACCGAGGAGTAGACGCATCTTCGACCAGTAGCGGACATTCGACTGGTGATTGCCGAAGCAATGGCTCGGCGTCTTGACGTAGATATCACGCGAGAGGAGCGCATCATCATGAACGAAGACGCGCTCCCACGGCACCTTGACCTCATCGCACAGCAGCATGCTGTCGCTCTCGTCGTAGCGATAGGCAAGCGGGGAATCGACTTCGGAGACGCAGCCAAGCTCGGCCGGTTGCCGCGACCAGAGTTGCAGGCCCGGCGCGTCGCAGGGAATCGCGCAGGTGATCGCCTCCTTCTTCTGGTCCGGCGCCAGCGGGATGACGTTGCCGATCCAGATTTCGTTGGCAAAGAGGGCTCCGGTGGCGAGCATCTTCATGCCGGAAATGACGACGCCGGAATCGTCTTCGCGCACGACGCGCAGCGTCGGCACCGGGATGTTCTGCCGATGGTAGAATTCCGGATTGCGCGCAGCCTGCGGCGGTACCACGGCATAGACCGTGTAGACGTCGTGGTCGCGGATATGGCGATAGTAAGCGAGCAGATGGTCGGGATGGCCGCATGGGACTTTCAGCTCGTCGGCTTTCATTGCCATGCCGGTGACGAACGACGAGACGTGATCCGGCGAACGGCCGAACATGCCGTAGGTGAAGTCGGCGATGCGGCGATGGCCGTTCATGCGCCGCTGCAAGTCCTCGCGTGAACGGGCGCGCAGGTAATAGATCGAGTGCCGGCCCCCGTCCTCCTCGAACGTCATCTCGTCGCGGAGCGCCGGATCGGCCTTCATGTCGTAGAGCGCTGCAACCGTTTGCGCGGCGTTGCGAAAGGCCGGATGCCTGGTGACATCGTCGACCCGTTCCGATCCGATATAGACGACCCGCCCGTCCCGGATCGATTCGAGGTGCTCCTTGCCGGTACGCAACATCTCAGAGACCTCCCGTTGTCAGATCGCTCGCATGATGTGATTGCGCGACGACTCAATGTGTGCACGCATCGCTGCTTCGGCCTCGGTGCGGTCGCGCCGCGAGAACGGCGTGGTGCTCGTCATTGATGCGGCGCAATTGCAGGTCGTCGCCGAACGCAATGAACCAGAACCGTAACGACCGCTCGTGCAGCATGGTCAGGATGCCGGCAACGACGGAATTGTGCGCGGTATCCGAAATCAGGCGGTGAAATGCGCGATCGAGGTTCATCAGCTTTTCGCGATCGCGGGCGGGGATCAGGGGACCGGCCGACGCCAGAAGGTCTTGCATCCGGGCAATCTCCTGGCTTGTGGCGCGCTCGGCTGCGAGCCCGGTGCAATAAGGCTCACTGACCAGCCGGGCTTTGAGGATATTCAGCACCTGCTCGAGCGAAATCGACTGAACGACCACGCCCTTGCGCGGCATGACCTGCACCAGCCCTTCCAGCATCAGGCGGTTAACCGCCTGATGCACCGGCGTGCGCCCGATCTTCAATTGGCGGCTGATTTGCGCCTCGTTGAGGTAGGCGCCGGGACGGTATTCCAGTCGATTGATCCGCCGCTTGATTTCCAGATACGCCTGCTCGCGCAGCGACGGAGGCGTAGCAGCGGGCGTTTGCTGACGCTGTGCCTTGGGTTGCATGAAACGCTCACTCTTCGGGATAGAAATGGGTTTCCAGCAGAAGACAGCCGGTGTCGGATTTAAAAGGTCCGTGATGGACGCCGGGCGGACGCACCGCGTAGGTGTAGCCCGCAAATTTCTCTCCGCCTTTGCCTTGCTCGTCATTGCCGACGATCAGGTCGCCCGAGAGCAGAAACACTTCCTCCCAATATTCATGCACGAACGGCTCGGTGGTGTATACGCCGGGCTCGAAGCGCAGAAATCGAGTGCGATTGCCGCGTCGCGCCTGTTCGTCGAGTTCGCCGGCGATGATCTTCTGCTGAATGCCCGCGGGATAGCCGGGCGGCGTGTGCCAGCCCTTGTCCATGTCGAGCGCGTGAAATTCCTTGTGTCCCTTGTGATAGCCCATGGTTCTCCTCCTAGCCTCGGTCCGGCAGCATTCGGACCCGGTAGCTGTGGGTAATTTTCCGGTGCAGTACCGGATCGTCCAATTCCATTTCGAATTCCTCAGCCGCCATGATACCGCCATGGACCGCAAGCGTGCCGCAGAACATGGCGGTGCCTGCGGGCAATTGTTCGCGATCGCCGTACAGCTTGAAAAGCTCCGGCAGCGGCCGCATCGCCGTGACCGAACCCTCTTGATAAAGCCGCCGCTCGCCGTTGACGCCGACATAGGAACGCAGCACCAGCGCGTCCCAATGCGGCGCTATATCTTCCCATCGCCACAGATCGCGGCTCACCGGCTTGGCGCACATCTGCTTGGACAACGACACGCCGACGGCTTCGGCTTTGCGGTCGGTATGATCCGAACCGAGACCGACGAAGGTGCCGTCCTCGAACGAATAGGCGACGCATTCGACCTCGCCGCTCGAATGCTCGCCTAAGACTTCGATGCTGTCGTCGGTGGTCAGCAGCGACGCCGCCACTCGGTAGAAAATCGGCGTGGTTTTTGGCCGCTTCACGCCGATCGCCTCGAGCTCGCGGATGTGCTTCTCCAGGGCCGCGATGTCGCGGCCGGTCCAGCCGGCGACCACAAGTTCTCGCACGCGCCGCAGATCGAGTTTTTCTTCGCGATGCAAGTACAATCCTCCCCGAAGCGCCTGCGGCAGACGCTCAACCGCCGGCCGGATAGCGGGCCAGCAGGCTCCATTTACCGTTCTTGATCTCGATGATGTAGGCCGGCTTGAGCGCGTCGCCGTTGGCACCCAAAGAGATCGGTTCTTCCAGTGCCGCGAAATCCTTCATCTTGCGTATCTCATCGCGAATGGCGGAGCGCTCGGCGGCAAGCCTTGACGGATCGCCGGTTACGTTCGCGGTTTTCATCGCCTGAGCGTAGATCTGCACGATGCCGTAGGTCGCGGCATCGAATTGTCCCGCGGCAAGGCGCTCGACGCCGGCCGCTTTGGCGCGTTGGATGAAGTCCGCCTCGAATTTCTTAGTCCGCTCGTCGAAGCCGCCGAAGAAGGTCGTCGGAATTGTCGTGCGATCTCCCTCCGGACCTTCCTCTTTAAGCGTCAGGGCTGCTGTTTTGAAGACAACGAGGTGCGCCGGAATTTTTCTGGTGCGCAAGACCTCCAATAGGCGGACACCATAGATTGCGCCAGAAGCTCCACTGATGCCGACGACAAGAGGCAGGCCCGCGCGCATGAGCATGATCCTAGCAGCGCGGCAGCGGCGAACCGAAGCCGTCGAGCTTGTCTTCGATGCCGCTTTCGCGCACCGCGGCATGGAAATCGAATGTGACCGTTTTGCCGGTTGATCGCAACTACAGCGATGAATATTTCTCCGGTGCAAGGCAGTCCCCGGATCAAAACAGGCCGCCGTCAGAACACGGTCTGAGCATCCTCTCCGCTTCGGAGGAACGGTTCGAGGTTGTCCGCCGCCACGGTCAGGTCCTTGGAGAGCGTGGCGTCAGCATCACAACCAGTCGGAGATATGCTGGGCTGCAGTGGACAGCCAGGGCGTCGACGAGTAGATCTTTCGATATGCGCTGCGTCAGAATCCGTTTGCCGGTTTCATCCTGAACAGGACATTCGGCACGCTCCTTGCAGCTCGATGGCGCGTCAGCGACGGAGGCCTACCACCATGACCGATTTCAAGTTCGATCCGCGCAGGACCGCGCTCCTCAACATCGACATGCAGAATTGTTTCGTGGAGAATTCTCCGGTTGCCGCGCCTCGGGGACGGGACATCCTGCCGCGGATCAACAAGCTCGCAGAAGTCTGCCGCAAGCGCGGAGCGCTGGTGATTCACACCGTTCACGTGGTGCGGCCGGACGGCAGCAACACCGGGGTGATGGGCGTGATCATTCCGGCGATCGGTGCAGGCCTCATCAATAAAGGCAACAAGCAGGCGGAACTTCATCCGGAAATCATCGTCGGCAAGCATGATATCGTGCTGGAAAAGCCCCGCTACGGCGCCTTCCACGGCACCGATCTGGATTTGATACTGCGCAATCGCCAAATCGACACCGTCATCATCACCGGGATTTGCACCAATGTCTGCTGCGAAACAACGGCGCGGGAAGCCAACATGAGGGACTACAAGGTGTTCTTCATCAGCGACGCGACGGCGACCTTCAACACGCCGGAGGCGTCCGCCGAGCAAATTCAACCGGTCGTCCTTGCGACGCTGAAGGCCGCCTTCGCTCAGATCGAGAACACGGCCTCGATGGTCCGGAAACTCGAAGAGCAAAGGAGCGCGTTCGCCGCCTGAACACGGCCCGAAAACTCGGCGCCGCTCCGCGGCGTGCGTGCGCCAACCGCGTCACGTCAGCTTGATTTGGCATGACCCTATTGACAGGGCTCATGTTTCACATGTCAAATAAATTCCAAGCCGGATTAATTCTTGGGATTCAGGCGCGAGCCTGAGGGGATGGGGGCAACATGGTCGTCCTCGCGTGGCTGCTCGCCATCGTGGTTGCGGTTATCGTCATCGCAATCGCGGTGATGTTCCTCAATCGCTTCTATCGCAAGTCGACGCGCGACATCGCCTTGGTGCGCACCGGCTTCGGCGGCCAGAGCATCCTGATTTCGGGCGGTTGTCTCGCGCTTCCGTTCCTGCACAAGGTCGAAGAGATCAACATGCGCACCTTGCGCATCGAGGTCCGCCGCATCGCAGAGAAGTCGGTGATTACCGAGGACCGGATGCGCGTCGACGTCGAGCTGGAATTTTACGTCCGCGTGGTGCCCTCGCAGGAAGGCATTGCGACCGCCGCGCAGGCGCTCGGCGCCAAGTCTTTCACCGCCGACGGCATCCGCAACCTGTTTGAAGGCCGTTTCGTCGACGCGGTACAGGCGGTGGCCGCACGCCACACCATGGACAGCCTGCACGAAGGCCGCGCTGAATTCGTCAGCGGCATAGCGGATTTGTTGCGCGAAAATCTCAAGCAGAACGGCATTCTGCTCGATTCCGTGTCGCTGACGCGCCTCGACCAGTCGGCGTTCTCGTCGTTCGACGAGAACAACGCCTTCAATGCCGTCGGACTGCGCAAGCTCGCCGAGATTATCGCCGTCAACCGCAAGAAGCGGGCTGAAATCGAGGCTGATGCCGACATTTCAGTGCGGCAGACCCAGCTCGAAGCCACCAAGCAGCGGCTAATCCTCACCCAGCAGGAAGAGCAGGCTCAGATCAATCAGCATCTGGAGATCGAAAAGATCAGGGCCGCGAGCGACGCGGAGGCGGCCAAGGCGCGCGAAGAATTGATGATTGCCTCGGAGGAAGCCCGCATCGAGCGCGAGCGGCAGACCAAAGCGACGGAAATCGCCAAGCAAAGCGAGGTGCGCAAACTCGAACTCGACTCCCAGCTCGGCGTGGAAATGAAGAAGATGGACAGCGCGATTCAGCTTGCCGCCAAGCACGTCGAAGAAGCCAAGTCGCGAGCCAAGGCGGAGATGGCGCGAGCCGAGGTCGTGCTTGCGGAAGAACACGTGCAGACCGAGCGCGACCGCGCGGTCGCCGACCGATCGCACGAAATCGCGCTTAAGCGCGTCGCCGAACAGGGCGCGGTTGAGCAATCCAAAGCCGAGACCGATGCCGACGTGCTGCTGCGGCGGATTCGCGCCGAATCCGAGGCGGTTCGGACCAAGGCGGAAGCCGAACGGACGCGGCTTCTCGCGGAATCCGAGGGTGAGCGCGCGCTGATTGACGCGGAGAATTCGCGCAGTGACGCGCTGATCCGGATGAAGCTCGAGCAGTATCGGCTCGACCGGCTGCCTGAGATTGTTTCCCAGATGATGAAGCCCGCGGAGAAAATCGATTCAATCCGCATTCATCAGCTCAGCGGATTTGGCGCCGGCGGTCCCGGAACTACGACCACCAACGGCGATGGTTCGCAGAAAGCACCAATCAATCAGGTGATGGACAGCATTCTCGGCATGGCCTTGCAGCTCCCGGCGCTCCGCAGCATAGGCGACCAGATCGGGGTGGATTTTTCCTCGGCGATCGGCGGTGCAGCCCCCACTTCCACTACTACGGCCGTAACGGAACGAAAGTCCGGTCACGAGTCCGAGAAAAAAGGCAAGTAACAGGACGATCGTCTTTCGTCATCGCAGACAGTCACGCAACCCGAAGGAGCACGTTATGGCCATATCCCGCAGGACATTACTCAACGCCGCCGGTGCAACGGCGCTAACGGCAGGTCTGCCGTTGCGGACCGCCTATGCCGATGGACCGATCAAGCTGGGAGCCATCCAGGACAATTCCGGCGTTCTCGACATTTACGGCAAGCCGATGGTGATGGCGACCGCGATGGCGGTCGAAGAACTCAACGCGGCCGGCGGCTTGCTCGGGCGCCAGATCGAGCTCAAGCAATACGACAGCCAGTCCGACATCGCGCTTTATACCAAATATGCTCAGCAACTGGTCCGCGAGGACAAGGTTGACGTCGCTCACGCCGGCATCACCTCGGCGTCCCGCGAAGCTATCAGGCAAACGTTTCGGCGCGGCAACACGCTCTATTTCTACAACGTGCTCTATGAAGGCGGCGTGTGCGACCGCAATTGCTTCTGCACCGGTACGACGCCGGCACAGGCAGTCGAGCCGATCATCGACTACGCGATGAAAAAGTGGGGCAACAAGGTTTATGTACTCGCCGCCGACTACAATTACGGCCAGATCACAGCGAAGTGGGTGGCGCACTACGTCGAGCAGCGCAAAGGGACCGTGCTGGCGACCAACTTCTTTCCGCTCGACGTGTCGGATTTCGGTTCGACCATCGCCAAGATCCAGGACGCGGCGCCGAACTTTATCGTCGCGGCACTGGTTGGCGGCGCGCACATGTCATTCTTCCGGCAATGGGCGGCGTCGGGCATGAACAAGAAAATTCCGCTGACCTCGACGACCTTCGGCGTCGGCAACGAGCATCTGGCGCTCTCGGCGGCTGAAGGCGACGGCATTCTGATCGCCGGCAATTACAGCCCCGAGCTGGATACGCCCGCCAACAAGAAGTTCCAGGCGGCGTGGGCCAAACGCTACGGCAACGCCAAGCTGGTGCACGAACTTGCCGTTTCCCAATATCAGGGCATCATGTTGTGGGCGGAAGCCGTGAAAAAGGCCGGCTCGGTCGAGCACGATGCCGTGGTCAAGGCACTGGAAACCGGTCTCAAGATCGAGGGGCCCGCCGGGACGGTCGCAGTCGAACCGAAGACGCATCACTGCGCGCTCGATATCCATCTCATGGTCGTCAAGGATCAGAAACTGACGATTATCGATACCGCGAGCCAACGCCCGCCCAGCGACACAGCTCAGTATTGCGATCTGTCCAAGAACCCCGACGACAACAAGCAGTACGAGGTCAAGATCTGAGCATAAAGGCCGGCCGAGCGATCGGCCGGCCATCGCCAACGGAAAGCGCGGAATGGACTACGCGGCGATCGTCATTCTCGAAATTCTGTACATGATCGCCTTTCTCGCGTTGATCAGCGCGGGGCTGGCGATCGTGTTTGGAATGATGCGCGTCATCAACCTCGCCCATGGCGAATTTGTGATGCTCGGCGGTTACGCCACGATCGCCGCCGCCAAAGCCGGCATCAATATTTATTTCGCCATGCTGGTCATCTCTCCGATCGTCGTCGGCGCGATCGGGCTCGTCGTGGAACGGCTGATCGTGCGTTTTCTCTACGGGCGCATGATCGACATCATGCTCGCGACCTGGGGGCTCAGTCTCTTGCTGATCGGCTTGGTTGATTTGATATTCGGCAACACCGCCGTCAGCGTGCCGGCGCCGATCCCCGGTTATCGGATCGGCCATTACCAGATGGGCGGATACAATCTGTTCGTTATCGCGGTCGCTGTCCTTTTGATGTCCGGGATGTGGTTCACGCTGCGCTACACGCGTGTCGGACTGATAGCGCGCGGAGCCATGCAGGGCAGGGAGGTCGTTTCGGCGCTCGGCTACAATCCGAATACCATCTACATGCTCACTTTCACGGTCGGGGCGGCGCTTTCGGGACTTGCCGGAGGAGTGATGGCGCCGCTGACCGGGCTCTTGCCCTCGGTAGGAGGTGCCTACATCGCCAAGGCCTTTATCACTGTGATCACCGGAGGCGCCGCCGTCATCGCCGGCACATTGTCGACGGCGGCGCTGTTTGGAACGGTCGATCAACTGGTTTCCTTCGCGTCGACGCCGGTAATCGGCGAAATCGCGATGCTGGCACTCGCCCTCGTTCTGCTGCGCCTGATGCCGCAAGGCGTCACTGGGCAATTTTTCCGCAACTCGACATGACCGGCTCGGAGTTCGGCATCGGGCGTATCCACTGGAACTGGCTCGCTGCGCTTGCCGTGCTGCTGGCGGCGCTGCCGCTGGTGAGCGAAACCAACACCCCGACATTGCTGGCAATTTGGGCGTTGTTTGCGCTGTCGCTCGCCCTGATGTGGGGTTATGCGGGGATCCTCAGCTTCGGCCACGCCGCGTATTTCGGTCTCGGCGCCTACACCTACGCCATCGCGTCCTTCAACGTCGGCGAGAGCACCGTGCCGGTCCTGCTGGCGCTGATCGTGCCCGCGATCGTGGCCGCGATCATCGGCGCGATGATGTTTTACGGCCGCATTAGTGACGTGTATCTCGGGGTCATGACTCTGGTAGTCACCCTCATCCTCAACCGTTTCATGAACGCCACCGCGGGCGACGCCTACCGGATCGGCAACGCGCGGCTCGGCGGCTTCAACGGCATTCCGGCGTTCCCGACCCTCAACGTGCCGGGCGAGCCAAATATCGAGGTTTACGGGACTGCCTATTATTACGTGGTGGCCGTTTGCCTGATCGCCGCCTATCTCATCGCCCGCTGGATCCTGGCCAGTGCGTTTGGACGAACGCTGATCGGCATTCGTGAAAACGAATTGCGCATGGAGCTGCTGGGTTACAACGTCCCAGCTTACAAGACGGCCATTTTCGCGATATCCGGCGCCATGGCCGGGCTTGCCGGTTGCCTGTTCGCGAACTGGGCCGAGATCGTGACGCCGAGCGTGTTCAGCCTCGGGCAGACCGCCGAGGTTCTGATCTGGGTCATCGTCGGCGGCCTCGGCACCCTGATCGGTCCGATGATTGCCGCCGTCGCGCTTGGTTCCTTGAAGCTCGGCCTCGGCCACCAGACGACCGTCGACAATTCGCTGATCCTCGGTGCGATCCTGATCCTCGTCGTGCTGCTGGTCCCGCGCGGTTTCGCGCCGACTTTCGTAGCCTGGCGTCGACGCTTTGCGCAATCTCAGGTCCATCGGCGCCAAGCCCGCGGCACGCGCCGCCGCCGCGTCGCGTTTCAGGAAGCCAAGCAGTGAGCGAGCCCGTCGTCGAAACGCATGAGCTGGCGGTGCAGTTCGGCGGCGTGCTCGCGGTCGACCATGTCAGCTTCACGTTGCGCGAGCGCGAGTTGCGCTGCCTCATCGGTCCCAATGGGGCCGGCAAGAGCACCTTCTTCAAATCGATCACCGGGCAAATCCGCGGCGCGAATTCGAGCGGCCGGGTGTTGATCCGCGGTCAGGATGTCACCGGTTGGTCGACGCACCAGATCGTCCGCCTCGGCGTTGGCATTAAGACGCAGGTCCCCTCGGTAATGAATGGGCTTACGGTCGCGGAGAACCTCTGGCTTTCCGCCCGCCGCGTCGCCGGTCACGACGGAGCCGAGGCCGCCGTCGAAGAGGTCGTGGCGGAGCTGGAGTTGGGTGCTATTGCGCGCCGGCTGGTCGGCGAGCTCGCTCACGGGCAACGCCAGCTGGTCGAAATCGGCACGGTGCTGGCCAACAAACCGTGGCTGGTTCTCCTCGACGAACCGGCCGCAGGACTTACCAATGCGGAGACCGAGCGGCTGGTCGCTATCATCAAGCGGATCAACCAGACGGCAACGCTGATCGTGGTCGATCACGACATGCATTTTGTGCGGACCCTCGATTCCTTGATCACGGTGTTCCATCAAGGTGCCATTCTGCTCGAAGGCCACGCCGAGAAAGTGCTCACCGATCCCAATGTGCGGGAAGTTTATTTGGGGAACCGCGCATGAGTATTCGCGAAGGCGGCGAGCCCGATATTCGCGGGAATGCCCGCGGCGAAAACGCCAAGCCGGATGGCGTCGTACTCGAGGTCACGGATCTGCATGCCGGCTACGGCGAAGTCCCGGTCCTTCACGGCATATCGCTTCAGCTTTGGGAGGGCGAAGCAATCGGGATTATCGGCCACAACGGCATGGGCAAGACGACGCTGCTAAAGACCATCCTGGGACTTTTGCCGTCGAGGGGAGGCAAGATCGTCGTGGACGGCGTCGACGTGACTTCGTGGGCGGCGCACGAACGCAGCCGCCTCGGTATCGGGTACGTGCCGCAGGGCCGTGGCATCCTTCCTGGACTGAGCGCGCACGAGAACCTGCGTTTGGCGTGGACGCCGGACTCCGGCGAGACTGAAGAGCGGGCGATCGAGCGCGTTCTCGGAATTTTCCCCCGGCTCACTCGCTTGTTGGAACGCAGAGGCGGCGCCCTATCGGGCGGCGAGCAGCAAATTCTGGCACTGGCTCGCGCCCTCGTGCCGCTGCCTTGGCTTCTGCTGCTCGACGAGCCTTCGGAAGGTATTCAGCCATCCATCGTCCAGGAAATCGGCGAACTTCTGGCGTCGTTGCGCGAAAAGCATCGGCTTTCGATGCTCATTGTCGAGCAAAATCTCGAACTCGTGCTCGATGTCGCGAGCCGCATCGTGTTGGTCGAACGCGGTATGATCACGCGCGAACTCGACGCCGGCACGGTACGCGCAGGCGCGATTGCCGATCTGGTCGGACTTGGCGGCGCGCGAAGTACTCATAGGGGTTCCAGCAGCGTGGCCGTTCAGCCGGATCGAGCTCATCCTCCGATCGCGTCCGCCGGGAACGGCTCCGCGCGCCCACCGTCAAATGGCGCTCAACCGACGAATGCCGTGCAAAAAATGGCACCGGCATCACGCGCTCGAATTTCGGCACAAGCGGCGCCAGCTGCCGCCACATCACTAGGGGGTCCCATGTCGACCGTCAGACGGCCTTCGGCTGAGCAGATGCACGATATCGTTAATTCGCTGCATCTGAGCATGTCGCAAGGCGAAGTCGCAGAATACCTCGAGGTGCTGGAAGGCACATTCCAGGCCTACGATCGGGTTAATGAGCTTCCAGATTATTTGCCGCCGGTTCGCTATCCGCGCACGCCCGGTTACCGGCCTGGTGCCAACGAGAATCCGCTGAACGCCTGGGCAGTGAAGACAGAAGTGCGCGGCGCCTCGCACGGACCGCTGTCCGGCAAGCGCGTTGTGCTCAAGGACAACATCTGCCTCGCCGGCGTGCCGATGATGAACGGGGCTTCTACGCTCGAGGGCTACGTGCCGGACATCGACGCGACGCTCGTCACTCGCATTCTCGATGCCGGCGGCACGATCGTCGGCAAGGCCCATTGCGAATATTTTTGTTTGTCGGGCGGCAGTCATACCTCGGCGCACGGTCCGGTGCACAACCCGTACAAGCGCGGCTATTCCGCGGGCGGCTCGTCATCGGGATGCGGAGCGCTGGTCGGCGCCGGCGAGGTCGAGATGGCGATCGGCGGCGATCAAGGCGGATCGATCCGCATGCCGGCATCCTATTCGGGCTGTTACGGCATGAAGGCCACGCACGGGCTGGTGCCTTACACCGGCGTCATGCCGATCGAGGCCACCATTGATCACGCCGGCCCGATGACCACGACCGTCGCTGACAATGCGCTGCTGCTCGAGGTGATTGCCGGAACCGACGGCCTGGATCCGCGCCAGTACGATGTGCAGGTCGAGAAGTACAGCTACACGACCGGGCTCGGCCGCGGGGTCTCCGGCATGCGCATCGGATTGGTGACGGAAGGGTTTGGCTGGCCATCGAGCGAACCGGACGTCGACGCCAAGGTGCGGGAGTTGGCGGAGCGTTTGCGCGGTGCCGGAGCGATCATAGAGCCGGTATCCATTCCCATGCACCGCGACGGCGGCGCCATCTGGACGCCGATCGCACTTGAGGGTCTGGTCGCGCAGATGATGCACGGCAACGGCATGGGCTTTAATTGGAAGGGCCTCTACACGACCAGCCTCCTTGACGCCCACGCCAATTGGCGGGCGCGGGCCGACGAACTGTCCCGCACGCTGAAAATCTCGATGCTGGCCGGTGAATATTTCATCAAGCATCATCGCGGGCATTTCTACGCCAAGGCACAGAATCTGGGACGCCTGTTGCACAAGACGTACGATGACGTGCTGGCGCGCTACGATCTTCTCATGATGCCGACGCTGCCGATGAAGGCGACGCCGCTGCCGCCGGCCAATGCGCCGCTGGCGCTCTGGTGCCAGCGCGGATTCGAAATGTTGCCGAACACCTGTCCGTTCGACGTCACCGGCCATCCGGCCATGAATATACCGTGCGGATTGAGCGACGGACTGCCGGTGGGCATGATGCTGATCGGCAAGCGTTACGCCGAGACCACGATCTATCGGGCGGCGCATGCCTTCGAACAACTTGGAGATTGGCGGAATTTCTGATCCGCAATCGGCCCGGAACGAGAGCGACCGACGCCGGTGAGCACTCACAACCCGTTCCGTTCGGATTTTCTCCGCAACAGCGCCGATGACCGGCTTCGGCCGCAGGGGAAGCTCTCCTACGTTGCCGGGGCGACGGACGATCCGCTGAAATTCATGACAATCCCGCAACTGCTCGGCCGCGCCTGCGCCAGGCATGGCGGCCGCAGCGCGGCCACCTTTGCAGCCAACGGAACCAGACTGTCCTGGTACGATTTGCGCGAGCGGTCCAACGAAGTCGCCGCCGGCCTCCTCGCGCTCGGCATCGGGCGTGGCGACCGTGTCGGCATCTGGGCGCCCAATTGCCCCGAGTGGCTTTACGTTCAATTCGGCACCGCGTGCATCGGCGCCATTTTGGTCAATATCAATCCGGCCTATCGGACATCGGAGCTCGAACACGCGCTCAACAAGGTCGGATGCAAGGCGCTGGTGATGGCGCACCGCCACAAATCGAGCGATTACGTCGAAATGCTGCGCGCGCTCGCACCTGAAATCGATGGCGGAGAAACGATCCTGCGTGCGGCGAAGTTGCCGCACCTCAAACACGTCATCGTGCTTGACGAGGGCTCATTGTCGCGCTCGGCCCGGTCATTCTCCGGGTTGACGTCACTCGCCGGACCCGGTCACCGCGGCCGCCTCGATGCGCTTTCCGGCGCGCTCGATCCGGATGATGCCATCAACATACAGTTTACCAGCGGCACGACGGGTTCGCCCAAAGGGGCGACGCTCAGTCACTTCAACATCGTCAACAATGCGCGCTATGCGGCCAAATTAATGGCGCTATCCGCCGAGGATCGGCTTTGTATTCCCGTGCCGCTCTATCACTGCTTCGGCATGGTCTTGGGCGTGCTGTGCTGCGCGGCCGTCGGCGCCGGAATGGTATTTCCGGGCGAGAGCTTCGATGCCGAGGCGACGCTGTCGGCGGTCGCGCGCTACAAATGCACGGCGCTGCACGGCGTTCCCACCATGTTCGTTGCCCAGCTCGAGCATCCGAATTTTGCGAATTACGACACTTCGAGCTTGCGGACCGGGATCATGGCCGGGGCGCCGTGCCCGATCGAGACCATGCGTCAAGTCATGGACCGGATGCACATGCGCGAAATCACCATTGGCTACGGCATGACCGAAACCAGCCCGCTGTCATTCCAATCGCGCACCGACGACCCGGTCGGCCAGCGGGTGGCGACCGTCGGCCGCATTCATCCGCATGTCGAGGTCAAGATCATCGATGCCGGCGGCAACGTAACGCCGATCGGCGTGCCCGGAGAATTATGCACCCGCGGCTATGGCGTGATGCGGGGCTACTGGGACGATCCCGAAAGGAGCGCCGAGGCGATCGACCCCTCGGGCTGGATGCATTCCGGTGATACGGCGACCATCGACGAACAAGGCTATTGCGCGATCGTCGGGCGGCTCAAGGACATGCTCATCCGCGGCGGCGAAAATATCTATCCGCGTGAGATCGAAGACTTTTTGATCCGGCATCCGAAGGTTCAATCCGCCCAGGTGTTCGGCGTGCCGGACCACCGGCTCGGCGAGGAGGTTTGCGCATTCATCGTGCTCAAACCCGGTCAATCGGCGACGGACGAGGAAATCCGGTTGTTCTGCCGGGGACAGATCTCCCATCACAAGGTGCCCCGCTACATTCGCTTCGTGCCCGAATTCCCGCTGACCGCGACCGGCAAACCGCAGAAATTCGTCATGCGCGACGAGATCAAGAGCGAACTCGGCTTGTAGCGGGCGAGCCCCGGAGTTCCAGCCGCAAACGGCTCGCGGCGCGTCAAATAACGCCTGTTATTTCCGGAGCTTGGTGAGCGCGGTGGGGATCGAACCCACGACCCCGTGATTAAAAGTCGCCTCAGAATCCAACAAACTCAATCCCCATTCCGACGATTTCCCGTTTCGTTCAGGCATTGAGCGAGCAGGAGAATTTCGTCGTGTCGGAATGTATCGTCGCCCAGCGGAATATCCAAGGGATATGCAGACGACCGCCCTGTACGGATCATCGCAGTTCCGGCTCCGCGCGCAAAGTGACTGGGGCGCCACAAATCGGGTCTTCCCCGACGGGACGATCCACAACAGCCGCTATCGCGGCTCCCTACTCGATAACACGCGTCCCATGCCGGCCCTCGGCCATATTCGATCTGAAAATATGGATTCTCGTCCATCGCGCACGAGATCGCCCGAGAGCGCGTGAACAAGCCGGGCGAGTTCCACGACCTTTTTCACCGTCGGCGCGTCGAACGGATCTTTTCGCTAGTCAGAGCCGCCGTGGCTTTGAAGATTGAGTTTAGGCAGGGCAGTTCGATCCGGCACTCACCTGATTTGTTGCGCGCGTAGCGACCGCCGGAGCGCAAACACGAGCTAGGAATGGGCGCAATATGAGCTTACACAAAATGTCACTGCATGTCGGCGATTATCTGAAAGAAACCATGCACCTCGATTCCACGCTGCATGGCGCCTACCTGCTTTTCATACTGCACCTTTGGGCCAAGGGCACCTTGCCTGATGACGACGTGCAGCTGGCGATGATTGCCCGCATGAGCCCGACCCAATGGCGCAGGGCGCGGCCAATCCTTCAAGCGTTTTTCTGTGACGGATGGCGACACGAGCGCACCGAAAAAGACATCGCAGCGGCAACAGAGAACTATAAAAAATACGCGCGTGCCGGTCGCGCTAGCGGCCAAGCTAGGGCGGCCAAGAAAAACGAACATCGCTCGAACGACGTTAGCAACGACGTTGGGAACGAAAGACCTCAATCGTTCGAGCAACCGAGAACCGATAACCAAGAGGTTAGAGAGGGGGATGGCGCACGCGCGCGAGATCCGGTGTCCCCGGAGGCCTTCGAACTGGCGACGGCCTATCGGAAAGCCATCAACGTCGACCCCGACGATCCGCGATGGATCGGCCTACCGTACACGGCGCAGGTTTGGGTCGCGCGGGGCTACAACCGCACGGTCGTTCTCGCGGTCGGCTCTGCGCTTGCAGCGCGGTACGGTCCTAGTAATGCGCGCAATCGGCAAGGTGGTCACGCGGGTGGTGGCACAAACGGAACCGACAGCGGCTTCGCCACCGCTGCGATCTTCCATGCCCGCGCTGCCAGCGAAACGTGACGCCAAAAGCCTCCCGGTTCGGCTCGATAAGGAGTGTGATATCGAGCTGCCGCAGCAGCTTTTTGCAGCATGGATTCCCGACACTGGACCGCGCGCGATAGTGCGCCCTCTAACCGCGGAAGAGCGCGCCAAGATCGAAGCGCGGGCTGGCGCCCTCGAAGACGCGCTCAAGCCGTTCACAAGGACCGACGAACACGCAGTCCGTGCGAGCATCAACGGCCTGTTCAGCGGCTACCGTGCGATGCGGCAATTTGGCGAGGATGCCCGCGCGGTCGTCGACGTCACTGTGGCCGTGCTGCGCGATTTTCCGGCCTGGACCATCGCACAAGCACTCCGAAAGATCGTGTGTGGGGAAACTAAACTCGACCGGCGTTTTCCGCCGAACGATACCGAGATTTTTGCCGTCACAGCCGACGTCGTGGGGCCGTACCGCGAAAATCTCCGCCAAGCAAAGGCCCTGCTGGATGCCCCGATTGATGAGCCGCCGCCTCGCGGTCTATCGGGGCGCTTCGCTCTAATCCGTTCCCGGCCGGAAAAGGTGCCACAGCGGCCGAACATCGCGCCGATGACAAAATCGCGCCGCCACGCGCTGATGGCAGATCTTGCTGCGCGAAGGGCCAGAAACGACGCTCGACGCGACGTGCGCGCCTAAAGCGGGATGAAGTGAAGCTGAATCGATTTGGGATTCCCAAATCAGGGCGTTTCTGATTCACCGTGCTGGCTGGGGTGGAGGCCAGCACGGATGGGCAAGCCTTACTCTGAGGATCTTCGGAAGCGAGTGGTTGCGGCGGTCGAGACCGGCGGGCTGTCCTGCAATCAGGCGGCCAAACAGTTCGGGGTTGCCATCAGCACCGCCATTGGATGGGTGCGGCGGCTGCGAGAGACTGGCAGCGTGGCGCCGGGCAAGATGGGCGGTCACCGGCCGAAGGCGATTTCCGGCGAACACCGTGTCTGGCTGTTACAGAGGATCGAGCGGGACTTTACGTTGCGCGGTCTGGTCGCCGAACTTGCTGAGCGTGGGCTGAAGGTCGATTACCGTTCGGTATGGGAGTTCGTCCATGCCGAGAAGCTGAGCTTCAAAAAAAAGCGTGGTGGCTGGCGAACGCGATCGTTCCGACGTCGCCAGACGACGAACCCAGTGGATCAAATATCAAGATCGCGTCGAACCTGAGCGTCTGGTCTTCATCGACGAGACCTGGACCAGGACCGATATGGCACCCTTGCGGGGATGGGCGCCGCGCGGCTGCAGGCTCACCGCCAAGGTTCCACACGGCCGCTGGAAGACCATGACCTTCCTGGCCGCCTTGCGCCATGACTGCATCGAGGCGCCATGGTTTATCGAGGGCCCGATCGACGGCGACAGCTTTCGCCTCTACGTGGAGAACATTCTCCTCCCGACGCTTCGTCCCGGCGACATCGTCGTGATGGATAATCTGGGCAGCCACAGAGGCAAAGTCGTGCGTCAGCTCATCCGCTCCGCAGGCGCCAAGCTCTTCTTCCTGCCCAAATACTCGCCCGATCTAAACCCCATCGAGCAGGTCTTCGCCAAGCTCAAGCACTTCCTGCGAAAAACTGCAGTCCGAACGGTCGAAGCGGTTTGCCTCGCCATCGGTGAAATTCTCCAGCTCTTCGCGCCCGAAGAATGCGCCAGCTACTTCGCAAACTCAGGATATGGACGAACCTAAACTCATCACGCTTTAACCGGCGGAGCAGGGGGGCCCCGTTACTGACGGTCCGCCGGCAATGGCTCGAGTTTGGCTCCGATAATTGCCATTCCCGGATCCTGCCGGGCCCGACCGGTTTAACGCGGATTTGTATTGAGGAGTTGATTTTAAGGCGTTTAAACAATGCGTTGTGTGGAGTATTTAATCGAAGATCGGAGATAGATGCGGCCACGGAGTTGTCAACTGCTGCCCGAGCTTCATGTCCAGCGCGAAGGCGCTCCCGAAGGTATCGGGCTTCATGCCGATGCTGGCCCGATAGCGCCGGACCGATGCCGCTGCGGCCTCACCGCGAAGAAACTCGTGGAACGAGGCGCCTCGACCCCGGGGTATCGGCAGATTTTTGGATCAACCCCATGAACCAACATTACGCGACTAGACTTCGGAACTTAAGACAGGCGCCCCGGTGCGCGGCAAAAACACGAGCCGGGGGATCATGCCAATGCCCGGCCATGCGTGGCGGAACGCGATGCCGCCTGCACGGTGGGCTGAGCCCCGGCGCGCCATGCGGCGCAAAGAACGGAAACTTCAAGAACGGCGATTGGACTGCCGAGGCGATCGAGGAACGCAAATGGCTGCGGTCTCTTGTGCAGTCGTTTGCCAAGACCGGGAGGACCGAATGACGGAAAAAACGAACAATTCGCTTGTGCCGGTGGCGACCCAGCCTCGACGTCCGCCGGTCCGCGTCAAGCTTGGCTGAGCCGTAGGCGCTGTCTCCGAGGAGGCGGGCGGGATAAAGATCGAAGCGATCGAGCGAGCGTTCTATCATGCGTTTTGCGGCCAGGACCTCGGCCTGCCGGATCGCGGTTGTGGCTTCGACATCAACGATGATCGCGTTGTCGACATCGATCATATAGTTGGTGGAATAGGCGAAGAATGCTTGTCCGCCATGGGCTCCGGTCCATCGCGCCGCCGGATCGGCCGGTGAGACGAACTTGGGCACGACATCGGTCGCAGCGCCGAAGAATGCGCATTTCGCTGATTGTGAGCGGTGATTTCGCGCGATGGTGAGCGCTCATTTCGTTTGATCGTGAGCGGATATTTTGCACGCTCATGAGCGGCCGCTTCGACCGACATGGTTATTGGTTCAGGCGTTTGGGGCGGCGTCAAGAGTTTGATTGCGGGCGTTCTGCTTTCGCATGCTTTCTCCGGTGAGTTGAAGGCGGTGAGCATTGTGAACGAGGCGGTCCAGGATCGCGTCGCCGAGGGTGGGATCACCGATGATATCGTGCCAATGTTCGACGGGGATCTGACTGGTGACGATGGTCGAGGCGCGACCATGGCGATCATCAAGGATCTCCAGAAGGTCGCGCCGTTCGGACGGATTGAGTACCGACAGGCCCCAATCATCAAGGATGAGGAGTTGAACGCGTCCGAGGTTTTTGAGCAGGCGGCCGTAGCGACCGTCGCCCCGAGCAAGGGCGAGCGCCTCGAAGAGGCGCGGGACGCGATTATATTGAACCGAACGATTATCACGGCAGGCTTTGTGTCCGAGGGCGCAGGCAATCCAACTCTTGCCGAGCCCGGTTGCCCCTGTGATGAGGAGGTTCTCATTGCGATCGATCCAGTCGCCGGCGACGAGTTTGGCGAAGACAGCGCGGTCGATGCCGCGTGGCGTGCGCCAATCGACGTCTTCCACACATGCGCTTTGGCGCAGCGCGGCGAACTTGAGGCGCGTCGTCAGACGTTTGGTGTCTCGTTCGGCGGCTTCGCGATCGACAAGAAGTCCGACGCGTTCCTCGAACGACAGGGCATCGAGATCCGGTGATCGTCGCTGCTCCTCCAAGGCTTTGGCCATTCCGATCAAGCCGAGCGTGATCAGCCGTTCATGGGTGGGATGCGTCAGCATTGAGTTCTCCATGGTTCAGTGGAAATAGCCCTGACCGCGGATGTTGCCGTGGCGCAGGGGTTGGTGGTCGAGCGTGTCGTCGAGGAAAGCGCGATCCAGACCGTTCTTGAGGATCGAACGGATCGAGGCGACGGAGCGGGCCTTGATGAGGATGCCGCGTCGGCAGGCGGCATCGACGCGCGCGTTGCCGTAGCTCCTGGCCAGCGACAGGATACCGAGGCAGGTGCGAAAGCCTTGCTCGGGATGAGGCCGGGCAGCGATGACAGCCTGGAAAAAGGCAGCGGTAGAGGGACCGATCCTCTCGCCGGCCGCGATCAGCCCTCCCGGCGTCCACTTGCCGTAGCGGCGATGGGCGCTCGGCATGTGATCGGCAATTGTCGTGTGGCCGCGCCGGTTGGGCGCACGGGCATGGCTCGTGATCCTCTGACCCTTGTGGAAAATCTCGACCGTCTTGTCAGCGATGCGCACATCGACGAGTTCACGGATGAGGCGATAAGGGGTGGAATACCAATGGCCGTCGATCTCGACGTGATAGTCGGGCGCAACGCGGCAACGCTTCCAGCGCGCAAAGACGTATGGCTGGTCCGGCAGTTCTCCCAGCTTGGGACTATCGATCTCGGCGAAAAGTTCGGCGCGGCTGGCGCCAAAACCGCGCATCTGGCGGGCGTTGAGTTCGACGACAAGCACGCCAATGGCGGCATTGAGCTCCGCCAAGGAAAAGAAGCGCTGATTGCGCAGACGCGCCAGTACCCAGCGCTGCGCGATCTGGACAGCGACCTCAACCTTCGCCTTGTCCTTCGGGCGTCTCGGCCTCGCCGCGAGGATCGCGGTGCCGTAATGGCTCGCCATCTCGGCGTAGGTTCGGTTGAGACCGGGATCGTAGCGATCGGGGTTGGTAACGGCGGCCTTGAGATTATCGCAGACCACGAACTTCGGCACGCCGCCCAGAAACCGGAACAGGTTGGTATGCATGCCGATCCAGTCCGGCAGGCTCTCGCTCGGGCAAGCCTCGGCGTAGGTGTAGTTCGAGGCCCCCATCGCCGCGACGAACAGCTTCATGGCGTGCGCTTCGCCGCTGACGGGATCGAAGATGTCGATGGTGTCGCCAGCGAAATCGACGAACACCTTCTCTCCACCCATGTGGGTCTGACGCATCGTCGGGCGTGCACGCTTCTTCCACGCCTCGAAGGTCGTGCAAAACCACGTATAGCCAAAGCCGTCGGGATTGGCGGCGCGATACTCTTCCCACAACAGCAAGCGTGTCACGCTGCGGCGGCGCAACTCCTTCTCCACATAGGTCCAATCGGGTATCGGTCGGCGGTCGCTGTGCGACGCTGCCGTCGGCGCCGGGAACAACAGCAGCTCCAGGCCATCGTCGTTCATCCCCTCGGGCAGCGGCCAGGTCAGCCCCGCAAACCGGGCTCGCCGCAGATAACCATGCACGACGCCATTGCTCACCCCGATCATGCGCGCGATAACGCGCTCGGTCAGGCCCTGGTGCCTTAAACATAGAACTTCTCTGATCCGGCGCATCGACAATCTCTGGGTCGGCATCGGGCTTCCTCATTGGTTGAATGAGAAACCCGTAGCCCGGTCGAGTTGTCGGCCGAAACGTCCAGCACCTCTCAAAAGGTGCTCACGATCGCCTGAAATCGTTGCTCACGATCCCGCGAAATACTTGCTCACGATCCTCTGAAATCGTTGCTCACGATCCCGCGAAACGCGCCGAAGGCCTCATCGTCGAGCACAGCCATATACTCTTTGACCGCCCGGCCGGTCGCTTCTGGTGGCAGCCCCTTTTCGCCCTCGATCCCTTTCTGCCGATTGGCATCCGCCTTGATTAGACTGGCATCGATCGCAAAGGCTTCCCCGCCGACCAGTCCCTCGCGGATGCAGCGCTGCAGCACCGTCTCAAAGACGCGTCGAAGGAGATCGCTCTCGCGGAAACGGCCATGCCGGTTCTTCGAGAAGGTCGAATGATCGGGGACATCGCCGTCAAGCCCGAGCCGACAGAACCACCTGTACGCCAGATTGAGGTGAACCTCTTCGCAGAGGCGCCGTTCGGACCGAATGCCGAAGCAATAGCCGACGATCAGCATCCGGATCATCAGCTCGGGAGCGACCGACGGGCGACCCATCAAGCTGTAGAACGGCGCGAGCTCGCGGCGCAGTTCCGACAGCTCGACAAAGCGGTCGATCGATCTTAGCAAATGATCCGCCGGAACATGCGCATCAAGCGAGAAGTTGTAGAACAGCACACCCTGTTCGATTTGCCGTGGTCCCATCATCAACTCAGTTCCTGCTTCTCAACAGCACTGAATCAGTGGGCTTTCAGCGTTTCAACCGGCGAGTTTTTCAACAGAATCGGTCAATCGCGACACATTTCCTCAATCTCGGACATGCTCTTGCGACGCCCCGAACGTCGAAACGGGCCGATTCTGTTGAAGAAGTCGGTGAGTAATTGGAGATGAATCAGCCTGGCCGTTCGAAGGCCCTCGATTGCAAACTGCTGGTGGTCTCAGGCTGGGTGAGGGCTTGGCATTGGTATCAGCTTCGCCAGCTTTCGGAGGTTTTGGGCGGTTGCTGCGAGCAGGAACTCATCGCGCGCGCCGTTTGGTCCTCTTAGTCTGAGCCGATCGAGTTTGAGAATGCGTTTGAGATGGGCGAACAGCATTTCAACTTTCTTGCGCAATCGTCGCGCGGTGCGGCCTTGCCACGAGCCTGCGATCTGGCGCGCCATGTCACGGGCGCCTTCATAGATCGATCGCGGCACGTACCGGGCCGGCTCCTTCGGACAGCATCGGGGCTTTAGGCGGCAGGCTTGGCAGTCATACTTGCTCGCGCGGTAGCGTAATGTCGCTCCGTCATTCACACGTGAGCCGGTCGTCGTCAGCATCTTGCCGGCGGGGCAAGAATAGACGTCGCCGACATGGTCATAGGTGAAGTCGTCGCGTGAGAAGGTGCCGTCCTGACGGGTCGACTTGTCGAACACGGTCACATGTGGCTCGATGCCATGCTCGTAGACGAGCCATCCGAGCATCTCGGCTGAGCCGTAGGCGCTGTCTCCGAGGAGGCGGGCGGGATAAAGATCGAAGCGATCGAGCGAGCGTTCTATCATGCGTTTTGCGGCCAGGACCTCGGCCTGCCGGATCGCGGTTGTGGCTTCGACATCAACGATGATCGCGTTGTCGACATCGATCATATAGTTGGTGGAATAGGCGAAGAATGCTTGTCCGCCATGGGCTCCGGTCCATCGCGCCGCCGGATCGGCCGGTGAGACGAACTTGGGCACGACATCGGTCGCAGCGCCGAAGGCCTCATCGTCGAGCACAGCCATATACTCTTTGACCGCCCGGCCGGTCGCTTCTGGTGGCAGCCCCTTTTCGCCCTCGATCCCTTTCTGCCGATTGGCATCCGCCTTGATTAGACTGGCATCGATCGCAAAGGCTTCCCCGCCGACCAGTCCCTCGCGGATGCAGCGCTGCAGCACCGTCTCAAAGACGCGTCGAAGGAGATCGCTCTCGCGGAAACGGCCATGCCGGTTCTTCGAGAAGGTCGAATGATCGGGGACATCGCCGTCAAGCCCGAGCCGACAGAACCACCTGTACGCCAGATTGAGGTGAACCTCTTCGCAGAGGCGCCGTTCGGACCGAATGCCGAAGCAATAGCCGACGATCAGCATCCGGATCATCAGCTCGGGAGCGACCGACGGGCGACCCATCAAGCTGTAGAACGGCGCGAGCTCGCGGCGCAGTTCCGACAGCTCGACAAAGCGGTCGATCGATCTTAGCAAATGATCCGCCGGAACATGCGCATCAAGCGAGAAGTTGTAGAACAGCACACCCTGTTCGATTTGCCGTGGTCCCATCATCGACTCAGTTCCTGCTTCTCAACAGCACTGAATCAGTGGGCTTTCAGCGTTTCAACCGGCGAGTTTTTCAACAGAATCGGCCAAAAGGCGACATCACGCCTATCGTTTGGATTGAAGCCGCTAATTGAGCGGCTCACTGCTTTGCGCAATTTGGTGCCTAGCGGATTGCGCTTAATTAGCGGATGCCCGTGGGCAGGGCACCCGCCATGTTGACAGTTCGTCTATTGCCCTTCGTGCGCCTTGATAGCTTCCTCGATCTGCCTTTTTATCGCATCAAGGTTGAAGGTTGCCGGCGCTTGCATCGGGGGGAACTCGATAGCCGTCTCCGCCATCTTCGCGACCGTCTGCTGGACGCTGACAAAGCGCCAGAACTCTCGCGCATAGAAATCGTTCATGTAACCCCCGCCGAGATTGTTCAACGTCTCGCCGCGAACAGACGGCGTCCGCTCGAACGGATCTTGCCGGATGTTCACGATGGTGGGCATGTCGGTCGTCACCTTCTCCCCGGGCCAGCCATAGGGCTGCTGGAGGAATTGATACTTGAAGTCATCGATGCGAATGGCGCCGAGATGCGGACCGCCGAAGTAGAAGAGCTCATGGCGAGCGGAAGGTCCCTTGCCAGTCAAAAGATTCATCTGGTTGTAACCGTCCAAGTGGTTCTTGTAGGTCCGATCACCGAGCTGCACGCCTTTGAGCAGTTGATCGGTAATATTCGGGTTGCCTGCCGCCGCGGCGAGCGTTGGCAACCAGTCAAGCCCGGAGATTATGCCGTTCTCCACGGAACCCGGCTTGACCGTACCTGGCCAGCGGATGATGGCCGGAACGCGGAAGCCGCCCTCGAAGGTCGTGCCCTTGGTGGCTTTGAATGGTGTCATGCCGCCATCCGGCCAAGTGAACACTTCGGCGCCATTGTCCGTCGTGAAGATCACGATGGTATTTTGGGCCACCCCGATGTCGTCAAGATGCTTCAGAAGCGCACCGATACTATCGTCCATCTGCGCCATGCCAGCTTCTTCAAGGCCGTAGTTGTTCGTGGCATTCATCATCGCCTGATACTTCGGCGGGATGTAGGTGAACACGTGCATCCGCGTCGTGTTGTGCCAGATAAAGAACGGTTTGCCGTCCTTTTTTGCTTTGTCCATGAAGTCCGAGCTGGCCTTCACAAGCACATCATCAAAGGTCTCCATGTCGTATTTGGCTTGGCGACCTTGCTGCCAATTCTGCCGACCGGTCATATTCGGGAACGGCGCGAGCGGGCCTTCGTCTACGATCCGCTGCTTACCGACTTTGCCCCATCGCGGCATAACGGTCGGATCATCTACATCGGTCGCGTAGGAATGAACCAGGTTGCGCGGGCCAGTCTTGTCGATCCAGTCCTGCGGGTAGTCGAACCAATACGGATCGGACATCGCGTCGAGGTGGTATAGGTAACCAAAGAACTCGTCGAAGCCATGAACCGTTGGCAGATACTTATTCAGATCGCCCAAATGGTTCTTGCCGAACTGCCCGGTCTCGTAGCCGAGCGATTTCAGCACGGTGGCCAAGGTCACGGCCTCGGCCGGCAAACCGACGTCAGCGCCAGCTTGACCGACAGTCGTTAGACCGGTGCGGATTGGCAGTTCCCCGGTGATGAAGTTGGCGCGTCCCGCCGTGCAGCTCGCCTCGGCGTAGTAGTCGGTGAACATCATGCCTTCAGAAGCGAGCTTGTCGAGGCTCGGTGTCTTGCCCGACATGATGCCACGGTGATAAGCGCCGACGTTGAACCAGCCCACGTCGTCGCCCATGATGACGAGAATGTTAGGTCTTTGCTGCTGCGCGGCCGCCGGCATGCCTGCTGACATCGCACCGGCAAGTAACGTGAGCAGCCCGAGCCAGATACTCCTAGTCGAACTCATGATCTGGTTCCTCCCTGTTTTCCGCCCGTGTGTAGGCCGGCAGGCTGCGCCCTGGCCAATCGCCCCACTGCGAGAGTATGGTCAATCAGCGACCATTGGACGACAGCAAAACAACGCGATCGTATCACAAGTAGGCGATCCGGGAATGAGGTGCCGCTCGCGCCTATGAAGTGGTTGAATAGGTCCAACGCCACTTCCGCCAATGGAATGGTCCGGCCGTGGTCAGTATGGGTTTGATGTCTGGGCTGCGAAGGTGACCGATCTATCGTGCACGCTACGCGGCGCGGGGTGGTCCCAACGAGCGACGATGCGGCCTCGGTATGGAGCTTCTCCCGCCAAATTGATACTATTGCAAATAATGAGCTGTCGCGGCGCTGCTGCGCTCGAGAACCTGATGGCATTGTAAACCGGGAGGGAAGGGCGATGCTGAGCTATCTTATACGAAATGTCTTGCTGGCGATGCTGTCGATTGGAGCTCTGATCGTTGCGCCAGCACTTTCGCAACCTCAATCGTGGACCCAGGCCGGTATGCTGAGGTGCAACCTCAATCCAAGTATTGGCTTTGTCATATTTGGTCATCAATCGATGGAATGTAAATTTCAGCCGGTCTCTGGTCCGGTGCAAGCTTACGACGGCGCGATCAATACCGTTGGTATAGACCTCGGAATCAGTGGCGACGGTAGGTTCGCCTGGGCAGTATTTGGCTCCGCAGCCGGAGTGCCCAACGGCGCTCTTGCGGGGGAATACGTCGGAGCTTCTGGCGATGTCGGTTTGGGAGTAGGAGTCGGCGCCAACGTGCTGGTCGGCGGTTCGAATCGCAGCGTCGCTCTGCAACCCGTATCGCTCGAAGGTTCGATGGCGGTGAACGTTGTGGCTGGCCTATCGCAGCTAAAATTGCGTCCAGCGCAAATGTAACGGTCATCCCGGCCGCCGATTCCATCTATTTGCTCGCGGCGGCGCCTCTTAGCGGATATATTCAAGTGGGGGCGGGCTCGCGCGTCGCGAAGCCCCATGTTGAGGGCACCGCGTCGGCTACGCTTCCGGACGGGTGCAGGGTAAGAGGAATGTGTCGGTTCATCGCGTTTTTTGTCCTTCTTATATTCTCAGGCGGCTGCACCACCAAATATCAAGAGATCAGGGACTGCCGATCGGGAGGACGAGGAACGCAGGAGACCGGCGCTCCGTATGATCCAGGCAACGCCGTGCTTTATGGCCGTTTCATCAGCCTGGCTTACGCCATGTACCAAAAAAGCCCCGGCAATCTGACGCCTGAGCCCGCGCCAGACTTTCCCTTCGGCTACGAACTCACAGCGTGGATTCTGATGCGGGACTTTGTCTTCGGCAGCACCGCGCCGTTATTTTACGGCTTCATTGCTCACAGCAGTGAAAATCCAAGCCACGCGATTCTCGCAATCCGCGGCACCGCGAATGAAGTCGAATGGTGGGACGACAGCAATGCGCTAGGAATGACGCCCTTCCCGGTAGCCAATTGCGGGAATGTCGCGCTGGGATTCGAAAGGATTTACGCGACGCTTGAGGTTGTCGAGCGTTCGATCACCGAGGGAAGCGGACATAGCTCGCTGAGAGGCGCCGGGAGCTTTTCGGCGCAGGTCGCCGAACATCTCAGGCGTCACGCAGCAAAGACACCGGGCGCGGCTGCGCCGGAGCCCACAATCGAAGTGACTGGCCACAGCCTTGGAGCCCCACTCGCCACCTACTATGTTGCGGAGAACGCGCTTGTCGACAAGATCCGAAATCCGGTGCTTTATACGTTTGCTTCGCCACGCGTTGGGGATCGTGATTTCGTCGACGTCTTCAACAGCCTCGGCCTGACCTCCTGGCGTATCGTCAACAAGCCGGACATCGTTCCTCGGCTGCCGCCCGCACTGTTCTTTCAACATGTGAACGCCGAGAAAAGTTACGACTCGAGCGTCTCCGTTCGGCCAACGGTCGGTTGCCAGCACGCAATGACCACTTACCTTCATTTGATTGATCCTGCGCTACCACTTGACGCGAAATGCCGATTGGCAAAGCGGAGGGTGGCCGGCGATCCTTGAATAAGACCACAGGACAAGACTTCTCGTAGATCGGTTGGAAGAAGGGCAGCCGAAACTTCAGTGCGGGGTCAATGTCCGTTTCGGGTCGATTTTGTTGAAAAACTCGCCGGTTGAAACGCTGAAAGCCCACTGATTCAGTGCTGTTGAGAAGCAGGAACTGAGTTGATGATGGGACCACGGCAAATCGAACAGGGTGTGCTGTTCTACAACTTCTCGCTTGATGCGCATGTTCCGGCGGATCATTTGCTAAGATCGATCGACCGCTTTGTCGAGCTGTCGGAACTGCGCCGCGAGCTCGCGCCGTTCTACAGCTTGATGGGTCGCCCGTCGGTCGCTCCCGAGCTGATGATCCGGATGCTGATCGTCGGCTATTGCTTCGGCATTCGGTCCGAACGGCGCCTCTGCGAAGAGGTTCACCTCAATCTGGCGTACAGGTGGTTCTGTCGGCTCGGGCTTGACGGCGATGTCCCCGATCATTCGACCTTCTCGAAGAACCGGCATGGCCGTTTCCGCGAGAGCGATCTCCTTCGACGCGTCTTTGAGACGGTGCTGCAGCGCTGCATCCGCGAGGGACTGGTCGGCGGGGAAGCCTTTGCGATCGATGCCAGTCTAATCAAGGCGGATGCCAATCGGCAGAAAGGGATCGAGGGCGAAAAGGGGCTGCCACCAGAAGCGACCGGCCGGGCGGTCAAAGAGTATATGGCTGTGCTCGACGATGAGGCCTTCGGCGCTGCGACCGATGTCGTGCCCAAGTTCGTCTCACCGGCCGATCCGGCGGCGCGATGGACCGGAGCCCATGGCGGACAAGCATTCTTCGCCTATTCCACCAACTATATGATCGATGTCGACAACGCGATCATCGTTGATGTCGAAGCCACAACCGCGATCCGGCAGGCCGAGGTCCTGGCCGCAAAACGCATGATAGAACGCTCGCTCGATCGCTTCGATCTTTATCCCGCCCGCCTCCTCGGAGACAGCGCCTACGGCTCAGCCGAGATGCTCGGATGGCTCGTCTACGAGCATGGCATCGAGCCACATGTGACCGTGTTCGATAAGTCGACCCGTCAGGACGGCACCTTCTCACGCGACGACTTCACCTATGACCATGTCGGCGACGTCTATTCTTGCCCCGCCGGCAAGATGCTGACGACGACCGGCTCACGTGTGAATGACGGAGCGACATTACGCTACCGCGCGAGCAAGTATGACTGCCAAGCCTGCCGCCTAAAGCCCCGATGCTGTCCGAAGGAGCCGGCCCGGTACGTGCCGCGATCGATCTATGAAGGCGCCCGTGACATGGCGCGCCAGATCGCAGGCTCGTGGCAAGGCCGCACCGCGCGACGACTGCGCAAGAAAGTTGAAATGCTGTTCGCCCATCTCAAACGCATTCTCAAACTCGATCGGCTCAGACTAAGAGGACCAAACGGCGCGCGCGATGAGTTCCTGCTCGCAGCAACCGCCCAAAACCTCCGAAAGCTGGCGAAGCTGATACCGATACCAATCCCTCACCCAGCCTGAGACCACCAGCAGTTTGCAATCGAGGGCCTTCGAACGGCCAGGCTGATTCATCTCCAATTACTCACCGACTTCTTCAACAGAATCGGCCCAAAGCGGTGGTTCGTTCCGATGGAGCGTTAGTCTGGAATCGGAGCAATAGCGGACATCATCCGGAACGCGAATGAATCTTGACGGCGAGGCGGCTCATCTAACCGGGATATGTAAGAGGCACATCCGCTATGTCGGTGCGCGGACCTGCCCCAAACCGGGCTCGCTGGGTTAACGCCGCGTTAACGTGGTGTAATGGATGGTCGGCATGAGAATACCCGTCCCGGAGACTTCGCGATGCTGCCCGAACACCGCGCACTTCTTGAGGACGAACCCTCTCCTGTCGCCGATCAAATGCTGGGCGAAATATATCGCGCCAGCGCGCACGGGCTGAATGAACTCATTTCGACGGTCTCGCCAACAGCGAGGGTCTTGCTTGCTGTTTATTGCTACCGCCGCGCCCACCTTGCTTCGATCGGACTGGCGATCGCGGCGACCTGCGATGAAGACGAGCTTACCTCGCTAGGGGGCAACGCTGGTGCCGTCTTGTTCGAGCGATCGCGGGAAGCCCCGAAGTCGCGGTCCCTGGATGCATCCGTAAACGGCCGCCGGAAAATTACTCTAGCGACTGAACCACTTCGCCAGTTAAGCCCCAATCGCTGACGAGGAAGATTAGGGTTGCGTCATCGATTGGAACAGGTTCGGATCAAGTTCCTGAAGTCGAATGCGGTAATAAACGTCCAATCTCTCGAGGGCTTTGATGGTGATAGGAGCGGTTGCCGCTTGATTGCGGGCGTTTCGAGCAGGAGCGTCGCCAACGGGCCGGCCGCACATGATCAAAACGGCGGCGTCGCTCCGTACTTCTCCTCATACAATTGTTCTACCGGATGTTTGATGACAGGAGTCACCGTGATCTTGAGAAAGGGGAACATCGGGAGAGTCTGAAGCAGGCGATGGAGTTCTTCAGGGCTCTCCGCATCCCAGATGCTGAAGTTTGCGGTCTGCCCGACGATGCGGAATATGCGGCGCAAGATTCCGCGTTTCATGAACTCCGCGGCGTGCTCACTCTCCTTGCGCGCCAACGCCTGTCGCTCCTCGCCCGTCCATTCGCCCGGAAGTTCCGCTCGGATATTCAGGATAAAGCGCACGCGCGATCCTCCTCCTGGTTTTCTCGACCAATATTCCGCGCGCATAAAGGCGCTCGGAATTGTTTGAGATTAGCCGCACCGCCCGCTGTTGTTTTTGATACGGCCAAAGAGACAAGTTCTGCCTTATTGCGGGGTCGTCACTACGTCGAGTTCGACCGGCACAAGGCCCGAAAAGCCAAGTTGCTGCGCGGCCGCTGGAGTAAGATCAATGATCCGACCTTTGCCATATGGTCCGCGATCGTTAATCCGCACCATGACTGTCCGGCGGTTTTTCAAATTGGTGACGCGGACGACTGTTCCGAAAGGTAGTGAACGATGCGCCGCTGTCAGTTTTCCTGGAGAATACGACTCCCCGCTGGATGTCTTTCCATTCTTCTGCGAGTAAATAGCCGCCAAGGAGTGTCCGTCTTCGGCGATTGCGGGCTGACTTAAAACGCCTAATAAGCATGTAAGCGCTGGCCAAAGTGATCTTATTACCATGGACTGTCCCCGAACATTGATCAGTCTATTTTCGACGCTTCCACCTCAGCCGAAGGAGGTCTGTTCAGAATTGACCACCTTACCGCGGCGAAATTCCTCATTGCGATCGAGCCAGCGGCACACCGTAGCTTTGGTCGGCATCGCGGGATCGCCGCATATGGCCCTAAGGCGGGCGTCTCGTCGCGGGTTCAAGCGTTGGTAGCGCTAATCCTACTGATCCGCATACCGCTTGGCCGCCGCCAGGTCCCAGCGCAGTTCTTCTGCCGTTCGGCGCGGACCGTAACCGGGGGTGCCGCGCTGAATACGCCACCCCTCTCTCAGCGGGCCTGCGTCTACCGTATGCGCATTGCGACGCCGCAATCCATTCGCGGCAATTCCGGGGTTCACCTGCGGCATCCGGGTTCACTAGTGCTCTACGGAATGCGATAGTTGAAACATGATGTCATTGCCGGCGGAACTGGATCGCAACAACGTCGTCGACGTGGATCTCGGCAGCGCCGAGTTCAAGGCGAACGCGCACCGCCATGTTGCCGAATGGGCGCGACGGCCCCCATTCTATGTGCTTGGCAACGGCCCGCCGCAAGTGGTGGTCGGCCGCTACGCTGACGTGCATCGCGTGTTCTCTGACACCGAGACCTTCAAGTCCGAGATGCCACGCGGCGTCGGTTGGGAGCAGTTCAACAAGGTCATGTTCGCGCAATTCGTCACGCAAATGGACGGCGAGCAGCATGCCCGTGTCCGCCGCCTGCTGATGCCGGCATTCTCATCGCGCCGGATCGAGCAGCTCCACGACAGTATCAGCGGGATCGTCGACGGCATGCTCGACCGCATCGAGGCAAACGGCCCCGAGTTCGACGGCATGCAGGACTACGGGGCGCATCTCGTCGTCGATGCCTTGCTGGATGCCATGGTGAATATGGACCAGCGCCGCAAGGCGATATTCGTCGCGTTCCACGATGCGATCCCGGGCACCACCTACGTCAAGCCAGGCGAGTCGTGGTCGCCGGAACTGCGGCGCGCCTTCGACCGCACAATGAAAGAAGTCAGGGCCATCATTGAAGAGCGGCGCGTGAGCCCACGCTCCGACTTCATTGGCGACCTCGTCAACGCCCGCGATCAAGGCGACAAGCTCAGTGACAGCGAACTGTTCGACCAGATTTTCGGCATCTGCGGCGCATCTTTGTCGGCAACAACCCGTGCGGCCGGTGGCGCCCTCTACCTGCTCTACACCCACCCGGAGCAGTTGGAGCAGTTGATCAGCAACCCGGCGCTTATTCCCGACGCGCTCGAGGAATGCCTTCGTCTCGGCAGCAATGGCTATTTCACCTTCCCGCGCATTGCCACTCGCGATACCGAGGTCGGAGGCACGCCCATCCTCAAGGGCATGGTGGTACGGCCGTCGCCGCTTGCCCCGAACTACGATCCCGACGTGTTTCCTGACCCGACGCGCTTCGACATTCATCGCAAGCCGAAGCGGATTCTATCTTTCGGTGCGGGTCCGCATCACTGCATTGGCAACATTCTCGGCCGCGCCACTCTCACGATTGCCATCCGCCGCCTGCTGGCCCGCTTTCCTAAGACGCATCTTATTGATCCAAACTTCACTCCCGTCTATGGCGGTGCGGTCGGCGAGTTACGGCTGCAATGCCTGCCGATGAAAACCCACTGAGGTAGCATTCGTCTCTAAGCAAACATGCCGCGGAATCGCGACCCATAATGGTCATTGCAACAGCGCCCCCTCGACACGCCGTCACTCACCACGCTACTGGCGATACCCGTTTGCGAGTGGGTCATGACGTGGACATCGGCGCTGGAAGATGTCGGCCCCGTTACATTCGTGGGTACGACGACATACGAGGCATACCAACTCGTATGCGGTCTGATTGTGGGTACCGGCGCGGCCGGTATTGCGAACAACCCGCTGTTGGTGCCGATTAGTGTATCCTACGGCGGTTGTCCGGGTTGGTCGCCGAGCCATGAAAGCGTCTCCCTAAATCTTGGGCTGAGAAACAAATCGAAATGCTACCATCATTCAGGTCGGGTCGGGGCCGTCGTAGTCGGCCGGCGGCGAGATAGTTTTCCATCGCGCCGCGATCTCGTCGCAGGCGTCGCCGAAATTGCGGAGCTTTCGTGTGAAGGTTCCTTGCGGAGTATGCGCAACGCCGCTGAAAACATCTATCGCAAAACAGAGCGTCGGATCGGGCACGCCGAGCGGCGTCAGGAAGCGATTGCAGTGCGTGTAAATAAGACCGGCAATCGTTTTCGACCGCTCAATCCTATTTTTGGTCGAACTTCCCCCCTTGGAAAACAGGAAAATAGCGCCCCCGATTTGGTCGTTGTCTTTGGGCACCGGCTTATGGACGGTGAAGTTCATAGCGACGCTTATGCGTGTTGGCCACATGTCGAGATGCGGCTGGCGCCCGTGGAGCGGCCGGCAATCGAGCTTGTGGATGGCGAGCTTATTGTAGCTGCGCTGGAAGGCTTCGATTGCCTCAAGTGAACCGCGACTATCACGCTTCACCCACTCCGAAGCGTCCGACTTTCTTTCCCGTTTTTCCAGATAATCCGTGGCGTCCGCCAAGTGCTTATAGCTGCGGGTTCCGTCGATCAGAAAATTGACCAATCCTTCACGGGCTTTATCGTATTGTGCGACCTGCGAGGTCTTGGGGAACCTTGCCTCCCGAATGATGCTCGTGCGGCGCGTGGACGACGTAGACGATCCCAAGTATTCCGCCATTTGATTGGCGGAAAGCTGGGGGATCGCTCTATAAGCGTATCTTGGTCCTGTTTCGGGGGTGCTCATGGATGATGTTTTTCTAAGTGCGCAAATCGACAACCGCAGGTCGATTTGTATATCACCACTACCGGCAAAAACCTATAAGCAAGCCGGCGCAAAGGGTCTTGGCGGCGAGTTCGGGTACTTCATCTATGAGACTGACGCGGCCTGCCCGGACGCCGGCATTGAAGTCATAGGCAAGGCTGCATCCTTGGATGCGGCCTTGCGGTTGTTTGAAGTGATTTGTCGTTCGCTCAATCAAACAGGTCCCCTTGGATTACCCAAAACTGTCGCCGACGCTGCGAAGGTATTGGCGTCGGCTCAGTCGGGACTGCCTTAAGTGCAGCCCGATTGGTTCGCCGATGGACCACACACGATCGGCGATGTGCACCGATTGGGAAATGGGCCAATCTTATCGCGCTTGCCGGAGTGCCTATTGGGATACGTCCTTTGCGCTACACACACGCGTTGACCGGCTGCTAGACGAGCTCGCGAAGCCGAACCTGCATGACATTCCAACTGGCCACTCACGTCCGGTGGGTTGTTGCCGGATCGTCCAGCGTCGCTGCCGGCCATGCGGCGCTGGATGTTGCGATTGCTAACTATCCGGGCCAACGTTTCACGACGCATTCTCCTCCCGATTGTCGCGCGATAGCGACCGTTTCCTCGGCGGAGGCGAGATTATTGTCGACGGCAAGTACCTTTGCGCCTTCCTGAGCGAACGCAAAACCGTCGCGCGGCCATTGCCCAGGCCTTCGCCCGGCGACTGACCGGCGCCTACTGCGATGGCGATCTTGTCCTTGAGACTCATGCGACCTCGATCGAAAGAGTGGCTCCGTTCCCGAATTGATCCAAGCCGAACGCCTTGGATCGGACTATCGCAACGGCACAACGAAATGCGGAGCCGCGTGATGCTTAACATTCACGGCACACCTAAGTGTAACGGGTTACGCCCTCCCGACTCACAGAGTCTGGCCAGGCGTCGAGGGTTTGATACGTCGTCGGGCTGGCCTACTAAGGCGCCTGTTCGGTCGGGCTGCCCGCGGTAGCGCCTCCCTCGGCTGCAACTTTCTTTCGTCTTCGATTGGAAAAGTGATATTGCGCCTGACGCGGCAGCACGCGAGACCCACGCAAACCAACTCGGACAGTACGTTCATGTTCTCGGCGCCGAGCGCGGCGCGGTCGTCTACATGACGACCGCTCAGGTGCAATGGGTGCGGCCAACAAATTAACCTAACACGCCGCCAACCGACGCCCCTGCTGCCCAATATTTGATGAGGTAAACCTCATACCGCTGGCGCGCCAACAAACGGCGTCGCCTGCTCTTTCAGAAACATCGCAGCGACATGCTCTCCATGAGCTTCGATGGTCTTTTCGGCGGCGGGCACAAGCTCGGCAACGGACCGCCGCCAATCGTCCATGCGGATGCTTGGCTGAAACTCCGGGGCATCGATGCGAACGACGGACGGCGGACCGAGCAAAAGCCGCGCCTGGTTTGTTGCGGCAAGCGACTGGAGTTGCATCGCGGCTTCAATGATACTTTTCCAGTGCCAAAGTCCGCCTTTGACGATCTCGGGGCGCGAGACGACGTATTTGTCGTCGCCGCAACCAAGGCTTAGGACATCGATTTGCTCGCGTCCGACATCGAAGCAGATAAGCGCTTCGATCACAGCAAGCATGATCGGATTGTTCGCCCACACGCCGCCATCGACCAAAGTGTAGCCGCCATGCTATCGGCTTTTAAGCTGCCGTAACATCGCCCAAGTTGATCCTATGGAGCGAGCCAGAGCGCGGCACGACGAGTTCGGCTCACGCCGAATGCTCGCGCCCATTCGGTTTAAAATGCACGGGCCGGACCGACTAAATTATGAATTCATCCTGAAACATTTTCGGGCGCGGCCGGGTTTGTACATCTTGGGTGCCGGTGTATCCGCAGGAAGCGCGCCATTAGGCATCGCGTTTTGGCGCTCGGCGGCGCTCGATTATCTGCGAAACTTTAGCTCTTTTCCCGCGAACATTCCTACCCAAGCCGAACTTACAGCAAGGATCATCAACAACGCGAGTAACCTCACGATAGACGACATTTGGCCGGGGCGCGAGCTACGTCCGGGCACAGAGATTGTTCCGTATGGTGAGATTTTGCAGCGTTTACCGGGCTTATTTGTTCGCGTCCACCTAAAGCACGCCCTGTCGGCGGCGCGCTATCACGCTGCGCAAAGTGCCGGTCCGCTGAACCATAGCTATGGCGTGTTTCAACACGTCCATCCGTCAATGATCGCCACCTACAATCACGACGGACTCGCCGAACACTTTTGCGGAAACATCCATGTCGTACTCGACATGCACGGAACCGTCGAGCCGGGATATGGCGCGCCGTCCATTGTCGAGTTTATCGGGCAACTCCGCAATTGGGACCTGCCCGAGCAGACCGACAGCCTCCTTATGGCACTCCCCGAATCCTATTATTCCTTGCATCCCGCACAGGGCAAATTCAGGCAACAGCTTGCGAGAATGGCGACGTTCACGCCCGATTTCGTGGCGATCATCGGTTACAGTTTTGCTCAAGCCGGAACTGGATACGATGACAGCGTGTCGCTGAAGTCGTTTTTAGAAACGCGCCGCGACTTTGCCGGCAATATCTACATCATTCAGCCATCGCCCGATGACTTATGCGCGATCATCGCTGATGCGCTCCGATCCAAAAAAGTGATTCCGGTTAGGGCTTACTGGAACGTGCTCGCACACGCATTCATGAGAAAATTATCAGACCGTGACTGCCGTCGCTCGCTCAATTATTTCTACGAGCAAACGCTTGACAGACACGGCGGTCAGGTCGCCTTCCCTCTCGCGGCGGAGTAGCCAACATCAACCACTTTGGTGTCCCGCCTGTACTCCAATTCCATTTTCGACTTGCGTCACGATAGCTGGCGACGCTGGCGGAGTATCGCAGCCGGGAAACATTGCTTTCAACGTCGCCACAAGCGTCACCGCGCTAAGCACATCAACGCAGACCGTTGCGGTGTGACCGCTATTCAAAGCCATACACAACGCACCTAGCGGCCCTTCACGACGCCCCGAGCACGCGACAATTTCAAGTTCGCTAACAACCGCGTTTTGAAATTCGTCGTGAGTTGGAAAAGGCAACCGGTCGCCTTGCCCGCGTCTCATGATGTGCGTCTCCGATCTTTCGCTCCGTTACGCCGACACCGCGCGGGCCGACGGTTCAAACATCACCGCCATGCGACGACTGCCGCAGCGCGGGGATCGCAGCCGACTTTCGAGACTCGATAATGGAAACGCCCGGCCGCGCGTACAGGCCAGCGTCTCAAGATCAAGTTCGCGCCGATAAGTGCGTTCCCGGCTTGACCGCGACGTGGGGACATCCTCGCGGCCGCGGACACACCGAGACACGACGCGCCATCCGAGCGACCACGCCTCGCCTATAGTCTCGACTCCCATAGAACAAATCGTGTACATTGCGCCTTGGGAAGTCAAGGTCGGTGAGCGTAAATCGTTCCAATGGAGGTCATGCCATGTCATTCTACACCGTCCAAGTGCCAGCCGCTGGTTATGAATTGGAGCGATCCGCAGTCGCCCATATTCTGGCACTTGGCCGTACCCGCATCATCGCAAGCAGAAGCGCTCGAAATCGTTGGTCGAGGGGACTGCAAAGGAATGCTAGCGCGGGTTGTTCCGCCGTTGGGGCGTCCCTGCCGTGCTGATCTGAGTTGGGAAGTTTAGTCGCCAATCATCTAAGTGGAGTGTGCCGATGTTCCAGAAGCAGGTTGGCGAACCGCGCCCGTATGCATCGCCGACCGCGCATCAACGAGATGCGGCCGCCATGTCAGATAGTTGGCGATTTATCAACGATGATACGCCTCGGGACAGGGCCCAAGCCTTTTGAATGCGTCGGTCACTTTGTCGGCGCGGGATGGGCCGGGGTTGCGGACGGCCGCACTACGGGTGCGATTTTTCCCGAGGAATGGAAGTCGCTCGACAGCCCGACCGACGCTGTGAGCAAATGAAAAGTACGAGCGACGTTAGCGAAATCGAGCGGTTGCGGTTGCAATATCGCCCGGAGCGCGTCGCGGTTCTATTTGTCGGAGAAGCGCCGCCAAGAGGCGACAGTTTCTTTTATCGCGGCCATAGCGGACTGACCAATTACATGCGGGATGCGCTGGCCGGGCCGAAAGGCGACATTGAGTTTTTGAATTGGTTCAAGGCTCGCGGTTGGTATCTGGACGACTTGGTGACGACGCCCATTGAAAATTTGCGGGACCGCCGAAAGCAATGCAGAGAAGCACGCGTGAGTCTGGCGAGCCGAATAGCTGAGTATCAACCCGCAGCCATCGTCTGCCTTCTCAAGAGCATCAGCGACGATGTGGAAATCGCGGCGAGTAAAGCGGGCAGCAAAGCGACTTTATACACTGTACCGTTTGCCGGGCAGGGGCATCAAACAAAATTCAAGGAACAAATGCAGCTTATCCTTCCAGAATTGCCGGTGGAAGGCTCAGCCGCTATGTCGGAAGCCCCCCACTAGACGAAGAAGTCCGAAATGCATTCGCAGAAGCCGACCCAAGGGCTAAAGCGTGATGAGTTTAGGTTCGTCCATATCCTGAGTTTGCGAAGTAGCTGGCGCATTCTTCGGGCGCGAAGAGCTGGAGAATTTCACCGATGGCGAGGCAAACCGCTTCGACCGTTCGGACTGCAGTTTTTCGCAGGAAGTGCTTGAGCTTGGCGAAGACCTGCTCGATGGGGTTTAGATCGGGCGAGTATTTGGGCAGGAAGAAGAGCTTGGCGCCTGCGGAGCGGATGAGCTGACGCACGACTTTGCCTCTGTGGCTGCCCAGATTATCCATCACGACGATGTCGCCGGGACGAAGCGTCGGGAGGAGAATGTTCTCCACGTAGGTCTCGTCGATGAAGACCAGACGCTCAGGTTCGACGCGATCTTGATATTTGATCCACTGGGTTCGTCGTCTGGCGACGTCGGAACGATCGCGTTCGCCAGCCACCACGCTTTTTTTTGAAGCTCAGCTTCTCGGCATGGACGAACTCCCATACCGAACGGTAATCGACCTTCAGCCCACGCTCAGCAAGTTCGGCGACCAGACCGCGCAACGTAAAGTCCCGCTCGATCCTCTGTAACAGCCAGACACGGTGTTCGCCGGAAATCGCCTTCGGCCGGTGACCGCCCATCTTGCCCGGCGCCACGCTGCCAGTCTCTCGCAGCCGCCGCACCCATCCAATGGCGGTGCTGATGGCAACCCCGAACTGTTTGGCCGCCTGATTGCAGGACAGCCCGCCGGTCTCGACCGCCGCAACCACTCGCTTCCGAAGATCCTCAGAGTAAGGCTTGCCCATCCGTGCTGGCCTCCACCCCAGCCAGCACGGTGAATCAGAAACGCCCTGATTTGGGAATCCCAAATCGATTCAGCTTCACTTCATCCCGCTTTAGTACATCCCTTGGATTAGGTGCGCGACGGGCCGATCGCATAACCTCCGATAACCGCTCTTCTCGGAAGCTACAAAGGCCCAGAGTCCAATTGGATGGCCCAGGTTGCGGCTAAGGCCTGTTTCGGCGGTCATCATGCCCCTGTTTGATCGCTCTGGCGGGGCGAGTCCGTGATTAGCACGACGGGTGATTATGCTGTTACCAGCCGCCGAACTTATAGTTCAGGCCGACGGTAATCATCTGGATGTTGCGGTTGCTACCGGTGAATACATCTCCAGCCGGTATGCCCCCGATGGCGGTAGGAACGGTAATGTTCATGTTGGTCAGACCGATATAGTCGTATTCGACCCGGCCCGACAAACCGCCCCAAAAGGCATATTCAAGCCCGACGCCGGCCGTCCAGCCCCAATTGGTGCTGCTGCCGGTGGTTCCGACTGACGTACCGCCGACGTTGATGGTCGGGCTGCTGGTTCCGACCCAAGCGCCGCCGCCCTTGCCATAGAGGAGAACGCGATCCCATGCGTAACCGAGCTTGCCGGTGACGGTCGTCAGCCACTGGTTGTTGAGGGTCACGCTTGTTCCCGTCGCGCCTGGACCAGAGCCATTAACAGTGTTGTTGCTATCAGGCAGCCAATCGAACATCCCCTCAACGCCAATGACGACGCCGGGGCCGAACTCCCAATTAAACCCAACTTGGCCGCCGCCGAGGAATTTGAAGTTGCTCCCCGAACCGCTGAAGGTATTGCCCAGCGCGTCGTTATAGCCCCCAGAGTTCGACAGGCCGCCGAGATTGCCGCCGATATAAAATCCTGTCCAGTTGTAGTAAGGAACTGGCATTGGGGCGGCTTTGTAATACGGCACAGGCGCTGGCGCGATATCGGCAGCGAGTGCTTGTCCCCCAGCACCAAGAAGGGCGATTGCTCCGACCAACAAAAAGCGCGTCATGGTAATCCCCATCATGATTTGGATGCTTGTCTAAATCCTAATACAGCGGGCTCAGCTAGGCTGTGATTAATTAGCAACAATCGATTTCAAAACGCTCGTAGCGAATTGTCATTTAGCCTCGAATAAGCCTCACTAACTTCACATTGATCATCGGCGCTGCGAATTGCGGCAAACCCTTCATTCGCTTCCGCTCCTTTACTGTGTCCGGTTGGGCGACGTCTGCTCGCTCCTAATTTTTTCCGTCTCGCTGACGCGAAGGGTTTGGCTCAGGCGCCGATCTCGCCGATCCGGCCGTCGCCGGTCTCGTGCAATCGCTATCGGAACCCAGAATACTTCCCCGCGTTGTGCGGGTAGACGGGGAACCCACTCGCCTCCTCGCTCTGTCCCGGAGCGCGGTGGAGGGTGATCGCCCCGAGGGGCAAAGGCCATGATTGTAAGACTACCGCCATCGCTCAATCGTAGCCGCGTCCTCGAAGCCGCTGCGCTTATCATGTTCGCAGGGCCGGTTATCGTTTTCGTCCACGCGGTCGTTCCTTACATCGTTGACCGGCTTTAAGGCTCGCTGACATCAGTGCCTTTTCGTGATCAACAGGCGACGGTGTGACCGACTTCGAGGCCCATGGAAAATCGACAACAAGAACCACGGTCCCGTTTGGCGGCGGCGGGACTCCTATTACGACGATTTTTTTGCGTTGCTTTAGAGTGTATCGTGCATGTAACACATGCCCACAAGCGCGCGCAGCAAATCTTCCGGGCTGATGTCATCGCGAATATCGCCTGCGGCGATAGCGCGGTCTAACAACCCGCGGATGGCTCGTGCCAACCGAGGAGATTTCGGGAGCGATCGACGCGGCTACGGCAGCCGACGCCGCTGCGCTAAACGTTTTGGCGTCACCTATCTTCTTCAGTAATCGTCAGATCATTATTAGGCGCGTCGCGGCCCTACATCTGCCAGCCGTTTATCAATGGCCGGAAACGGCGGAGGAGGGTGGCCTTCTTGCCTGCGGCCCACGTCTCGTCCAAATCTTTCGGGAGCTAGTGGCTGTCCAGCTAGTCAAGCTTCTGCGCGGCGCCAAGCCAACAGATTTGCCGATCGAGCAACCGACCAAATTCGAGCTAATAATCAACCTAAAGACAGCCAAGGCGGCCCGGTGTTTGGGGTAAACCGGAAGTGCCTGGCGCAAGCCTCAAACGACGTTGACGACCCGAAAGCGACATGGAATTGTGAGCCTTCAACCCCGTACGGGTCGGGCTTTTCTATATCGCGGATTGTTTGATCTTGGAGACCCGATCTGTCCTCCATTCACGGGACCTCCGCGCTCCGAAGGCATCTGCCCGTACAACGCTATTAACGCGCTCATGACGTACAGCAGTGTCTCGACAAATGCGATCTTTCGGTGCGTGACAGCGGCTCTACAAAGTTTTCAACAATGACCCTTCGAACCACCTGCGAGAGGTGCGAAAGATCGTCGAGGATTGCCTCCTCAGCTGTTTCGATACAGCGAATTGTTCGCCGTCGTTCGCGTGAGTAAATGCTAGGCAATGACTTGTCAGGTGGGTCGGTCTTTGCAATATTGGCCACGGCCTCGTGACCAATGTTAATTCGGGTGAATAGGCGATCGGCATTCTGTTCGATTGTGAGTGGAAACCGGTCGCGCAGTCGTTCTGTCTCCAACATCAATGGTTCGGTGGCCGCATAGCTATATATTTTAAAAAGTGCATCTCCATAGGTTAGCGGTGTGTCCCGAGGTTAGCGGTGTGTCCCGACCAGCGACGGATGTCATGCATGTGCGAAATCGTTCTGGTTCGTAATTGTCAATTCCCCACAAAACAGTAGCTATCGGCAACGCACTGACTTCCTTTGGGAGTGCTGAAAAAAATTCTCGGATAAACGTCTCTTGATGGTAAGTGGCCCGCACCACCTCATCATCGATCGATGGCGAAAGATCAAGATCGCCGACCCCACCCACACCCTTTGATACTTGCGAAAAGGCGGCGATCTGCAGTCTCTGTAACTGCATGCTCTCCGACCAAAATTCCCTCCGCCGGCGGCCGCCTGGCATTGGTCTCGATATTGGAGATAGCTGTCTGAGGAGTGGCTCGATGATCGCGTCCACTACCTGGATGATGGACACCATCTCTGATGTCGGTTGGCAATGGCGGTAATTTTGCGCCGGGCGAGCGCAGACGTCGATCCTGGACGCGGGACGAGAAGCGTCGGATCGTTGTCGAGAGCCTTCAGGAAGGGGCATCGATTGCCGAGGTCGCTCGACGTCACGAGCTCAACGCCAATCTCTTGTTCACGTGGCGTCGCCAGATGGGCGTTGAGTCGACTGAGCGGAAGGGTCCGACGGAAATCGTTCCCGTGACGATTGCGCGGGGATTGGCCACGGAAGGGCATTGCCCGGACGCGGCCGGCCGGATGGAAATCGTTCTTTCGGAAGGCGACCGGATCATCGTGTGGGCTGATGTCGAGACGGCGGCGCTGGAGCGAGTTTTAAAGGCGCTATCGCGGCAATGATTCCGATTCCGAGCGGCGTCAGGGTCTGGATTGCGACTGGGCATACCGACATGCGGCGCGGCATGCAGGGTCTGGCGCTTCAGGTTCAGGAGAGTCTGAACCGTAATCCGCATGCCGGCGATCTTTATATTTTCCGAGGTCGTCGCGGCGATCTCGCCAAGATCCTCTGGCACGATGGAATCGGGCTATCGCTATACGCCAAACGACTGGACCGCGGAAAGTTCATATGGCCGTCGGCATCAGGCGGCGCGGTGTCGATCTCGGCGGCGCAGATGGCGTACATGCTCGAAGGGATAGACTGGCGAAATCCGCAACTGACGTGGCGGCCGCAAAGCGCTGGTTAGAGTGAGCGGATTGAGCCGAAAAAATTGCGGTCGCGTGCATTTTAGGGCGCCTCAAATCACGCAAATTATGATTCACTTCGCCTCATGGAGGCCGCTCACGCCGTTCTTGCCCGAGAAAACGCCGCCCTGAAAGCGGCGCTGGCCGTTGCGCAAACCAAGGGCCAGGAAGTTGCGGCGGAACTGGCGGTCGCCCGCGCGAAAGCGTCGGAAGACATGGCGCTGATCGCCCAGCAGAAGCTTCGGATCGCGAAACTGGAGCGTCAGGTCTATGGGCAGCGGTCTGAACGCTCGGCGCGCCTGATCGATCAGCTGGCGCTCGACTTCGAAGAGCTGGAAGCCAGCGCCACGGAAGATGAACTGGCGGCGGAGAAAGCCGTCGCCAGGACGATCACGGTCGCCGGATTTACGCGCAAGCGTCCCGAGCGCAATACATTCCCCGATCACCTTCCCCGCGAGCGCGTGGTGATCGATCCGCCGACGGCATGCGAGTGTTGCGGTGGCAGCCGCCTGCGCAAACTCGGCGAGGACATTACCCGGACGCTGGAATCGCAGCCTCGGCAGTGGAAGATAATCGAGACGGTGCGGGAGAAGTTCACTTGCCGCGACTGCGAGAAGATCTCGCAAGCGCCGGCGCCGTTCCATGTCATCGCGCGAGGCTGGGCGGGGGCGAGCCTGCTGGCGATGATTGCGTTCGAGAAGTTCGGTCAGCACCAGCCTTTGAACCGTCAGGCCGAGCGTTATGCCCTGGAAGGCGTGCCAATCGCGCTGTCGACCATGGCCGACGCGGTGGGCTCGGTCTGCACGGCGCTCGATCCGCTCCTTCGCCTTGTGGAAACTCATGTGATGGCGGCCGAGCGCCTGCATGGCGACGATACGACCGTGCCGGTTCTGGCCAAAGGTAAGACCGATACCGGGCGGTGCTGGGTTTATGTTCGAGACGACAAGCCCTTCGGGGGCGTCGGGCCGCCCGCGGCGATGTTCTACTACTCGCGCGATCGCCGGGGCGAGCATCCGCAGGCGCATCTGGCGAGATATGCCGGCATCCTGCAGGCGGACGCCTATGACGGCTACAACAAGCTCTATCTGGCGGATCGCAAGCCCGGCCCAGTCCGGGAGGCGGCGTGCTGGGTGCATGCGCGGCGTCCCTTCTTCGCCATGGCAGATCTCGACGAGAACGCGCGTCGCAGGGCCGCTGGCAAAAAGGAGATTCCTCTATCGCCGATCGCGATCGAGGTTGTTCGTCGCATCGACGCCCTGTTCGAGATCGAGCGGTCGATCAATGGCAAGAATCCTGAGGAGCGTCGGGCGGTCCGACAAAACTTGAGCCGACCGCTGGTCGACAATCTCCGGGTCTATATGCACGAGCAGGCCGCCAGGCTCTCGCGTGGGCATGATCTGGTCAAGGCCGCCAATTACATGCTCAAGCGCTGGCCGGCCTTCACCTTGTTCCTCGAGGATGGGCGCGTTTGTCTCTCGAACAACGCCGCCGAGCGAGGGCTGCGCGGCATCGCGCTGGGAAGAAAATCGTGGCTGTTCTGCGGGTCCGATCGCGGCGGCCAGCGCGCTGCGGCCATGTACAGTCTCATTATCACGGCGAAAATGAATGGCGTCGATCCGCAGGCCTGGCTCGCCGACGTCCTCTCGCGCATCGCCACCCATCCCGCGCATCGGCTTGATGAACTGCTGCCCTGGCATTGGGCGACACAAAATCCGGCAATCTCCGCTCGTGCGGCCTGATCATGCACGTCAACAAAGTCTCTCACGTCACGACCATCGACCGCGTCGCGGCGGACCTCGGCGAAAGTGAAGACTGGCTGTTTGATGTCGCCTACGAAATGGACACCGAGGACGGCGTGATCTGGATCCGTGGGCTTGGCGAGGATGCCGTGATGGCGTTCACCGACTTCGGAATCGAGAATCTGATCGAACTGATCAAAATCAACAAAGACGATCCGACGCTCCTGGAACGCTAATATAAAATCGCCCGACTGCAATGCCCGCGGCCTGCGCCGGATGGCTCACCAAATTGGGATGTCGCCTGGAATATCGACAAGGAAGTTGCTAGGTGTTCCATGGACGAAGCGCGATCGATTGCTGCAGAGTATTTTTTTATTTCATCGTCAATCTCGGCCTTCCAAACGCTGCTCACAAGGTAGGACGCTAAGGCCAGTCCGGCTCCAGCAAGTACGCGCAATGGCGGCAGTCTCTTAGCAAGCGGTGATAACAGGTTCATTTATGCCAACGTCGTAAAGCGTTCGTCAGAGAGGACCCTTACTCAGATTTGCAGAAAAACACCACGGCATGAGGCGCTTACCAGTAACGCATGGATCGTCGCGTGAGCGGCAGAGTTGCTTGAGCCCGAAGGAAAAGATAGCGCAATGCGCGCCCGCTGCGGATGCTCATTTTGAGGCGTGCTCATGGGCGTTGCTGGGCGCATGGGCTTGGAGGCTGCACCCGACCCGAGCCGCATACTATTGGTTTTGCGGATGCCTCACAGATAGGAGCGGGATTGTGCGAGTCGCGTCATGGGATTGGTGCAGGCCGGGCCGGTGTCTTCCCTGCCGCGACCCGCCAAAGAGCCGCCAGCGGGCCCCGGCTGGATTCACGAAATCAAGCACGGACGGCTTCCGCATCATCGCCCGCCGCGACGCCAGCGGCGTGCGGCTGATCACGCGCAACGGGTATGACTTCAGCGAGCGCTTTCCTCTGATTGTTGCGGCAATCGCAGACCTCAAAGTACGCGCCTGTGTGATCGACGGCGAGGCGATTGCGTGCGACGAGAATGGGCTATCGGTATTCGAGATGATCCGATGGCGACAGCACGATCACGCCGTGACGCTCTGTGCTTTCGACCTCCTCGAGCTCAACGGCGAAGATCTGCGCAAGCGACCGATCGAGGAACGAAAATGGAGGCTTGCACCGCTACTCCGGCGCTCGCATGACGGTATCGCCATCAACGCTCATTTCGAGGAGAACGGCGCGGTCATTTACAAGGCAGCCTGCGCGCTCGGCTGCGAGGGCATCGCGTCCAAGCGGCTGGGCTCGCCGTACCGCTCCGGCCGCACCGATCACTGGCTAAAGGTGAAGAACCCGACGGCGCCGGCAGTGCGCCGCGAAGCCGAGGAGGATTGGGGCTGGTGAGCGACAATTACAAAATCTATGTTGATGCTGGACAACCTGTGATCCTCTACAACGGAGCGGGCGCATCGGCTGATTGCGCCACGTTGCAAGAGGCTGTCTTGGCCTGGCACCGTTTGGCGCCTTAGCAGAAGATACCAGCGACCATAAAGGTAATCGGAGGATCAGTGTATAGGGCGCACGAGATTGAGCGACTTCACTACAAACCGTCGTGACGAGCCCCGCCGCGGAGCACCCCCTTTTTGGCCGAACCATTCCATTAGCGGCGTTCGCCATAAGTCCGAACGTTTCTGGCCCCATTTCTCCGCGCGCCGTGCAGCCTAACCGCGCCGCGTCTTCACCATTGCCGCTGATAATAGTACTGCCCGTCGCGCTGGCGCGTAGAGACGTATCGGGAATCCCAACCGCCCCAGTGACCGAAGCCGACGAAGCCGCCGTCCCAGCCGTTACGGTCGGCGACGCGGTCATCTTCATCGGGGCGTTGGCGCATCGCGAGGCCGCCCTGTGGCTGGTTGTTCAGCACCACGACGAACTCCGTGCGATAGTTGGTCTCGCGGTTCAGCGGTTCATCCGAGATGACAATCGAGGATCGCGGCAAAGCAGTCGGTGCGATGCGGTCGATCACATCCTGCGGGATGGTGACGCGGTCGAACGCGTCCTTGGCGTTGTCTCCGCCGTCGATCGTAACGGCGGTCCAGCGCAGGCCCCCGTCGTCGGTGCGCGCCACCGCCGTTAAGACGTGCGTACCGATCGGCTTGTCAGGATTGCGGATTGTGACCGGGACCTCCAGGTTTGAGCCAAAGCCGCGCCGCACATAGAGCCGCCGAGTTGCGCGGCTGATGAAGATCGAGACCGGCTCCAGCGCGAGCTTTGCGTCGTGGGCCGCCTTGGCGGTGTCAGCCTTCTTGGCCTCGGCCACCGTCGCAGCGTCCTGTGCCTCCTTGGCCGCATCGAGCTTGGCCTTCGTGTCGGCCTGGGCGGTTTCGAGCTGCGTCGCGAGCTCCGCGGCTTTGGCAGCCGTCTTTTGCTTCAGATCCTCTGCCCGCGCCCTGGCCTGGTCCGTCCTAGCGGCGGCGACCACCTTCTCCGCGAACGCAAGAGCGGCGTCAGCGGAGGTCTTGAGCGCTGCCAGCTTGCGCAGGGACGCCGCGAGCGACGCCACCGCGCGCGCCGCTAGGGTGGCCGCGCTATTTGCCTCGTCCGCCGTCCTGGCGGCATCCGCCGCCTCGCGGGCGAGGGTTTCGGCGTGCGCCGGCGCGTCCGCAAGGGCCTGCGCGTTCGGCACGAACAGTGCCGAATCGGAAAACGCGACCGGTTCCGCATCGTTCGGCGCGATGATCACGCGCATACCGACCTGCGTTTCGTCGAACAACCTTTCCGCAAAGCCATAGGGCATCCTCACGCAGCCGTGCGAGGCCGGATATCCGGGCAGCGGCCCGCCGTGTAGCGCTATGCCCGACCAGGTGATGCGCTCCATGTTCGGCATCGAGGCGTCGTCATAGAGGTTCGAGTGGTGGTCCTTGTCCTTCTCGACGACACTGAAGACACCGGCCGGAGTCTCGCGTCCCGTCGTGCCAGTCGATACTGGCGCGCGGAGGATCCAGCCGTCGGCGTCGTAGATTGTCACCTTCTGGCTCTTGATCGAGACGATGGCCATGATCGGCTCACCTGCGTCGCGCGCCGCCGTTGCCTCGCTGGTGCGCACGGAACGTCCCTGATTCCCCGCGTCGGCTGGAACTGCAGTCAGCGCCGTTAGCGCGGCCGTCGCTCCGAGAGTCATGATCGCGGGAGCCCACCATCGCCGGATCACCTCGGTTGATCGTGCCGTCGTGCACCGATTTGTCATGCCTGCTCCGGTTCAAAAACTCCCGAGGCCTCTGCCAGCAAGGGAATTCGTACGCAACCAAACGACCGGGAATGGGCGGAGGTTCCCTTTTTGCGCCCCACAGTTAACAAACATCTCCGCGAGAGTCGGCTCGGCGATCTTCGTCAACGCCCATGTCAAAAAGGCCGCCGACTGCCGCCGCATATCGGACGCAGCGCCTTGACGTGCTCTTCGACACCGGGCGGGCGCATCGGCGGCTCAGTTGATGTGGACGAGAGCGCCGCCATCGACCGGGAGCGCAACGCCGGTAATGAAATTCGCCTCGTCGGAAGCGAGGAACAGCGCGGCGTTCGCGACGTCCCAAGCGGTTCCCATTTTGTGGCGCAGCGGCACGCGCGCGTCACGGGAGGCCGCGAGCTCAGCGCGGCTTTTGCCGCTGACGCGGGCGCGCGTATCGACCGCCATCGGCGTGTCGATCAACCCAGGCAAAATAACGTTGGCGCGCACTCCGAACTCGGCATTCTGGATGGCGACCTGCTGAGTGAAGGCAATCATTCCAGCCTTGGTCGCCTTGTAGACCACGTTGGGGTATTGCTCCCAGGCGGCGACCGACGAGATCGTGATAATGACGCCCGCGCGCTGGGCGCGCATCAGCGGTAAGACATGCTTGCAGGCCATGATGGCGCCGCGCAGGTTGATGGTGGCGATGCGGTCGAATGCGGCCTCCGTAATCTCATCGAGCGGCGCGTCCCCGCCGGCGATGCTCACGCCGACGTTGTAGTGGAGGACATCCACGCGGCCCCAACGCCGTCGTGAGGACTCAACCATTGCCGCGAGCGTCGTCTCGTTGGCGACATCCGCTTCGAACGCGACGCATTCTCCACCCGATTGTCGCGCGATAGCGACCGTTTCCTCGGCGGAGGCGAGATTATTGTCGACTGCAAGTACCTTTGCGCCTTCCTGAGCGAACCGCAAAACCGTAGCCCGGCCATTGCCCAGCCCCTCGCCCGGCGACTGACCGGCGCCTACTACGATGGCGATCTTGTCCTTGAGACGCATACGAACCTCGGTCGAAAGAGTGGATCGTATTCGAAATGGTCCAAGCCGAGCGCCTAGGACCGGACTACCGCAATCCCGCTGGCGTTGTGCTCGGCCGATCCGGAGCCGCCCGACCCGGCGGTTTTCACATTTCCGATTATGGCCTGGCCGCCATCATTTACATGGACGTGCTCGACCCGCATGTATTGATTTCCACCGTGACGTAACCGTCGAAGAACCTCCACCTGGGTTGAATAGGCTCGCAGCAATCGAGCCGCGGCCGAGCCAAGTGCAGCGACTCGCTGCTGTGTCCCGCCTCCACCTCCGAGCCTAGCGAGAACCGCCATGGCGGCGGTATGTGTGCAAGCCATTTGCACGGCGAGCGCTCCCTCAATCTCGTCCTTCGGCGCGGCGGCCTCGATCATGGCGAGCGCAGCATTCAAGGAGGTTTCTGAGATCCCGCTGCCGGGCAATTGGGCGGCAGCCTGCAGTTGGATCAAGGTGACGTTCACGAAGTCGCTCGATGTCGTGCCGAGCGCCTTCTTCAGCCGCTTCCACCACGATTTGCTCTCACCGTCCGGGGGATAGGCCTTCGCGAGGCTGGCGCTGACGCGCCGCAGCTTGATGCGCATTTCGCTGATTGTGAGCGGTGATTTCGCGCGATGGTGAGCGCTCATTTCGTTTGATCGTGAGCGGATATTTTGCACGCTCATGAGCGGCCGCTTCGACCGACATGGTTATTGGTTCAGGCGTTTGGGGCGGCGTCAAGAGTTTGATTGCGGGCGTTCTGCTTTCGCATGCTTTCTCCGGTGAGTTGAAGGCGGTGAGCATTGTGAACGAGGCGGTCCAGGATCGCGTCGCCGAGGGTGGGATCACCGATGATATCGTGCCAATGTTCGACGGGGATCTGACTGGTGACGATGGTCGAGGCGCGACCATGGCGATCATCAAGGATCTCCAGAAGGTCGCGCCGTTCGGACGGATTGAGTACCGACAGGCCCCAATCATCAAGGATGAGGAGTTGAACGCGTCCGAGGTTTTTGAGCAGGCGGCCGTAGCGACCGTCGCCCCGAGCAAGGGCGAGCGCCTCGAAGAGGCGCGGGACGCGATTATATTGAACCGAACGATTATCACGGCAGGCTTTGTGTCCGAGGGCGCAGGCAATCCAACTCTTGCCGAGCCCGGTTGCCCCTGTGATGAGGAGGTTCTCATTGCGATCGATCCAGTCGCCGGCGACGAGTTTGGCGAAGACAGCGCGGTCGATGCCGCGTGGCGTGCGCCAATCGACGTCTTCCACACATGCGCTTTGGCGCAGCGCGGCGAACTTGAGGCGCGTCGTCAGACGTTTGGTGTCTCGTTCGGCGGCTTCGCGATCGACAAGAAGTCCGACGCGTTCCTCGAACGACAGGGCATCGAGATCCGGTGATCGTCGCTGCTCCTCCAAGGCTTTGGCCATTCCGATCAAGCCGAGCGTGATCAGCCGTTCATGGGTGGGATGCGTCAGCATTGAGTTCTCCATGGTTCAGTGGAAATAGCCCTGACCGCGGATGTTGCCGTGGCGCAGGGGTTGGTGGTCGAGCGTGTCGTCGAGGAAAGCGCGATCCAGACCGTTCTTGAGGATCGAACGGATCGAGGCGACGGAGCGGGCCTTGATGAGGATGCCGCGTCGGCAGGCGGCATCGACGCGCGCGTTGCCGTAGCTCCTGGCCAGCGACAGGATACCGAGGCAGGTGCGAAAGCCTTGCTCGGGATGAGGCCGGGCAGCGATGACAGCCTGGAAAAAGGCAGCGGTAGAGGGACCGATCCTCTCGCCGGCCGCGATCAGCCCTCCCGGCGTCCACTTGCCGTAGCGGCGATGGGCGCTCGGCATGTGATCGGCAATTGTCGTGTGGCCGCGCCGGTTGGGCGCACGGGCATGGCTCGTGATCCTCTGACCCTTGTGGAAAATCTCGACCGTCTTGTCAGCGATGCGCACATCGACGAGTTCACGGATGAGGCGATAAGGGGTGGAATACCAATGGCCGTCGATCTCGACGTGATAGTCGGGCGCAACGCGGCAACGCTTCCAGCGCGCAAAGACGTATGGCTGGTCCGGCAGTTCTCCCAGCTTGGGACTATCGATCTCGGCGAAAAGTTCGGCGCGGCTGGCGCCAAAACCGCGCATCTGGCGGGCGTTGAGTTCGACGACAAGCACGCCAATGGCGGCATTGAGCTCCGCCAAGGAAAAGAAGCGCTGATTGCGCAGACGCGCCAGTACCCAGCGCTGCGCGATCTGGACAGCGACCTCAACCTTCGCCTTGTCCTTCGGGCGTCTCGGCCTCGCCGCGAGGATCGCGGTGCCGTAATGGCTCGCCATCTCGGCGTAGGTTCGGTTGAGACCGGGATCGTAGCGATCGGGGTTGGTAACGGCGGCCTTGAGATTATCGCAGACCACGAACTTCGGCACGCCGCCCAGAAACCGGAACAGGTTGGTATGCATGCCGATCCAGTCCGGCAGGCTCTCGCTCGGGCAAGCCTCGGCGTAGGTGTAGTTCGAGGCCCCCATCGCCGCGACGAACAGCTTCATGGCGTGCGCTTCGCCGCTGACGGGATCGAAGATGTCGATGGTGTCGCCAGCGAAATCGACGAACACCTTCTCTCCACCCATGTGGGTCTGACGCATCGTCGGGCGTGCACGCTTCTTCCACGCCTCGAAGGTCGTGCAAAACCACGTATAGCCAAAGCCGTCGGGATTGGCGGCGCGATACTCTTCCCACAACAGCAAGCGTGTCACGCTGCGGCGGCGCAACTCCTTCTCCACATAGGTCCAATCGGGTATCGGTCGGCGGTCGCTGTGCGACGCTGCCGTCGGCGCCGGGAACAACAGCAGCTCCAGGCCATCGTCGTTCATCCCCTCGGGCAGCGGCCAGGTCAGCCCCGCAAACCGGGCTCGCCGCAGATAACCATGCACGACGCCATTGCTCACCCCGATCATGCGCGCGATAACGCGCTCGGTCAGGCCCTGGTGCCTTAAACATAGAACTTCTCTGATCCGGCGCATCGACAATCTCTGGGTCGGCATCGGGCTTCCTCATTGGTTGAATGAGAAACCCGTAGCCCGGTCGAGTTGTCGGCCGAAACGTCCAGCACCTCTCAAAAGGTGCTCACGATCGCCTGAAATCGTTGCTCACGATCCCGCGAAATACTTGCTCACGATCCTCTGAAATCGTTGCTCACGATCCCGCGAAACGCGCAGCCGAGATGCTCGGATGGCTCGTCTACGAGCATGGCATCGAGCCACATGTGACCGTGTTCGATAAGTCGACCCGTCAGGACGGCACCTTCTCACGCGACGACTTCACCTATGACCATGTCGGCGACGTCTATTCTTGCCCCGCCGGCAAGATGCTGACGACGACCGGCTCACGTGTGAATGACGGAGCGACATTACGCTACCGCGCGAGCAAGTATGACTGCCAAGCCTGCCGCCTAAAGCGTAAGCGGTGTAGTGACCCCACCTTTTAAGGCAACTGGTGATCGACGATTGTTCTGATCTCTGAATTGGAGATCGGCTTGTGTCTAGGCTTGACCATAAGCTTGAGCCTGAGGTGACGGCGGTTCGCCGGCTGGAGGTGATTACGGGGACTGGGCGGCGGCGCCAGTTCTCTGAGGACTTCAAGGCCGGGATCGTTGAAGAGACGCTTGTCCCTGGTGCGGTTGTTTCGGCGGTAGCTCGGCGGCACGGGCTGACACCGCAGCAAGTGTTTACGTGGCGCCGACAAGCGCGCCAACCGGTGGCAAGCACGGACAGCAAGGCGCCGCAGTTCGTGCCGGCAGTTGTAGAAACGGCGTTGCCGTCGCGTCCGGGGCGTGAACGGCAGCGCAAGTGGACGCGTCAGGCGGTACGGAGCTCCGGAAGCATCGAGGTGCAGATTGAAGGCATGACTGTTCGTATTTGCCGCGGGGCTGAGGCGAAGACAGTTGCGGCAGTTCTGCGAGCCTTGAAGGCTGACGCGTGATTGGTCCTACAGGCGCGGTTCGGGTTCTGGTGGCGACAAAGCCAGTCGACTTCCGCAAGGGCGCCGAGGGTTTGGCCGCACTGGTCCGCGAAGAGATAAAAGCTGATCCGTTCTCGGGCGCGATCTACGTGTTTCGGGCGAGACGGGCTGACCGGGTGAAGCTGATTTACTGGGACGGCACGGGCGTGTGCCTGTTCGCCAAGCGTCTTGAGGATGGCAAGTTCCGTTGGCCGAACGTGCAGGATGGAGTGATGCGGTTGTCGGCTGCGGAGCTCTCGGCGTTGCTCGAGGGGCTGGATTGGAAGCGAGTTCACGCAGCGCGAGAGACAGCGGCACCGATGCAGCCAGCATGACTGCGGCACGGTGAATCAGCTGGTGAGAAGCGCTCGCTGCGCCGTGTGACGCATGATCTAATCCCGCCATGACCGTTCTGGCGGATTCGCTTCCCGACGATCCCGGCACGCTGAAGGCGATGCTGATTGCCGAGCGGGTGCAGAACGAGCGGCTGCGTCAGATCATCAAGGAACTGCAGCGCCATCGCTTTGGCCGGCGCGCCGAGACACTGCCCGAAGATCAGATGTTGCTCGGGCTTGAAGACGTCGAGCAAGCTGCAGCGAGCAAGGAGGCCGAGAGTGATGCGGCCAATCCGCCCCAGCGCGCAAGCCGAGCCGCAAAGCGCCGCATCAACCGCGGGTCGCTTCCCAAGCATCTGCCGCGCATCGAGATGGTGGTCGATATCGAAGACCGCACTTGCCCGTGCTGCGGTCAGTCGCTGCACCGGATCGGCGAGGATACCGGCGAGCGGCTCGATATCGTGCCGGCGCAGTTCCGCGTGCTCGTCGTTCGCCGGCCCAAATATGGCTGCCGGGCTTGCGAGAACGTGGTGGTGCAGGCGCCTGCGCCGGCGCGCCTGATCGAGGGCGGATTGCCGACGGAGGCGGCAGTCGCGCAGGTGCTCGTTGGCAAATATGCCGATCATCTGCCGCTCTACCGGCAGGCTCAGATCTGCGCCCGCCAGGGCATTGAGCTTGACCGCTCGACCTTGGCCGATTGGGTCGGCCGTGCGGCCTTCCTGCTGCGGCCAGTTCACCAGCGCCTGCTGGCAACGTTGAAGGGTTCGGCCAAACTGTTCGCTGATGAGACCACAGCGCCGGTGCTCGATCCCGGCCGCGGGCGCACCAAGCTCGGCCAGCTGTGGGCCTACGCACGGGATGATCGGCCATGGGGCGGCACCGACCCGCCTGGCGTCGCCCTACGTCTATGCGCCGGATCGCAAGGCCGAGCGGCCAATCACCCATCTCGCTGGCTTCAAGGGCATCCTGCAGGTTGACGGCTATGGCGGCTATCGCGTGCTGGCCGAGCGCGGCGACGTGCAACTCGCCTTCTGCTGGTCCCATGTCCGCCGCCGCTTTTACGAACTCGCCACCGCCGGCTCGGCGCCGATCGCCAGCGAGGCGCTCGAACGCATCGCGGGTCTTTATGCCATCGAGAAGGAAATCCGCGGCCGCGGCGCCGACGAGCGGCGTACTATACGCCAGGAGAGGAGCCGGCCGATCGTTGACCACCTTGCGCCCTGGCTGCGCGCCAAGCTCGCCTTGATCAGCCAAAAGACCAAGCTCGCCGAAGCGATCCGCTATGCGCTATCGCGGTGGGACGGGCTTAGCCGTTTCCTCGACGACGGCTGCATCGAGATCGATTCCAACGTGGTGGAACGCAGCATCCGGCCCATCGCGTTGAACCGAAAAAACGCGCTGTTCGCCGGCTCGGACAGCGGCGGCGAGCATTGGGCGGTCATCGCTTCGCTGATCGAGACCTGCAAACTCAACGCCGTCGATCCGCATGCCTATCTCACCGACGTGATCACCAAGATCGTCAGCGGCCATCCTAATAGCCGCATCGACGAACTCTTGCCCTGGGCGTATCCCTCTGCGCAATTACTCAACAACGTGGCCTGAAAACAGCGCTTACCCTAAAGCCCCGATGCTGTCCGAAGGAGCCGGCCCGGTACGTGCCGCGATCGATCTATGAAGGCGCCCGTGACATGGCGCGCCAGATCGCAGGCTCGTGGCAAGGCCGCACCGCGCGACGATTGCGCAAGAAAGTTGAAATGCTGTTCGCCCATCTCAAACGCATTCTCAAACTCGATCGGCTCAGACTAAGAGGACCAAACGGCGCGCGCGATGAGTTCCTGCTCGCAGCAACCGCCCAAAACCTCCGAAAGCTGGCGAAGCTGATACCAATGCCAAGCCCTCACCCAGCCTGAGACCACCAGCAGTTTGCCAAAAGGCGACATATGCGGTGCAGCAAGAGGACATCAATAACCGCGCTTGGATGCGTTCAACCGCTGAGCGCAATACGTAACGTGGCTACGAAACCCGCGCTGGCGAGCGCAAAGCAGCCAAGACGCACCGCGATCACCGCCGCGAATTTGGCCCCGGAGTGAATGTAATCCTCGATCACGACCTGCAGGCCGAGCGCGGTGTGGTGGAATACAGCGATCAGGAGCAGGCTCATCAACGTGGCGACGAGAGGTGTCCTCAGCCAGGCAACGAATTTGGTGTAATCGCTGCCGGTATGCGCAATAATTGAGGCCGCAAACCACAGCGTTAGGGGGATGAGGGCGACCGCTGAAACGCGCTCCGCCCACCAAGGTCCGACACCTTCCCTAGCCGAGCCCAGGCCAATCGCGCGAGCAAGCGGCGAGCGCATGTTTCGACCGTCCACGGCACTATCCCTTGATCAAGAAGCTAATGACCCAGGCTGCCGATGTCAGCGCGATGCTCGCCGCCACCACCAGCCACCCGGAAATGTAAATCGACCGGAGTTCAAATCCATGCACAGTGTCCCAAACCAGATGCCGGATGCCGCCGCAGAGGTGCAGGAAAAAGGCGAAGGTGATCCCGAAAAGCACAACCTGACCGATCCGGGATGCGATAGCGCCCTGCACCACGCCGTAGGCCTGCGGTCCCGCCGCAGCGGTCACAAGCCAGATGACCAACGCAACGGCGCCGCCACTCAAGGCGACGCCCGTGATCCGGTTGAGAATAGATAAGACCGACGTAAGCTGCGGCCGATAGATTTGAACATTCGGCGAAAGCGGTCTCGATCGTTTTGCCGTATGGATTGACAACTTGATGTCTCCTCTCGCAATCAACTTCGGCGCTCGATCACTGCCTTCTTTATCTCGGCGATGGCTTTTCCGGGATTCGGTCCCTTCGGACAGGTCCGGGTGCAATTGAGAATGGTGTGGCACCGATAGAGCCGGAACGGGTCTTCAAGATTGTCGAGCCGCTCCCCCGGCCCCTCGTCTCGGCTGTCAGCCGGCCATCGCCAAGCTTGCAGAAGCACAGCGGGGCCGAGAAAGCGGTCGCCGTTCCACCAATGACTCGGGCACCCTGACGTGCAGCAGAAGCAGAGAATACATTCGTAGTAGCCATCGAGCTTGCTTCGCTCCTCATGCGACTGAAGCCGCTCCCGTTTGGGCGCCGCAGTCTTGGATTTGAGCCAAGGCTCGATCGCCGCATATTGCGCGAAGAGATGCGTGAGATCGGGGACGAGATCCTTGATAATCTCCATGTTCGCCAGCGGATAGATCGTCGCCGGCGTGGCCAAATCGGAAATGAACCGCGTGCAGGCGAGCCAATTCACGCCGTCTATGTTCATCGAGCAGGAACCGCAGACACCCTCACGGCATGAGCGGCGGAAGGTAAGTGTCGAATTGACCTTATTCTTAATCCAGAAGAGGGCATCAAGGACCATTGGTCCGCAATCATCGAGATCGACTTGGAAGGTATCAAGACGCGGGTTCTCGCCGGAATCCGGGTCGTAACGATATATCTCGAAGGTCTGGACGCGCGATGCGCCGGCCGGGGCTGGCCATGTCTTACCGCGCTCGATGCGCGATTTCGGACTCACGCCGAAATTCCTCGGGATAGGAAACCGCTTGAGCAGCGTGGCGCGTGGGACTTGGTCAGAGGATTCAACGATCATGGTGCGCCTCTGCGGTTTCTCAATCGCTAAATTCTTTACCATGGACCCACCGCCGTTAGGATGGCTACCTTGAAGTAGTCCCTGGCCGGCCGCTTCGTTCCTCATGTTTAGGATTCTCTCCATGCCTGACGAAAAATCCGAAGCCTTAAGCTCTTCGCAGCAGCGTCAAAGCGCGCTTTCGCGGTGGGACAACGAAGGCGGTGCAGGACCGCACGGCTCTCAAAAACGCGGCGTCGAACTCAACGAGATTCCGCCACTGACGAACGCCGAACTGGTGCAGTTACGTATTCGCGTGATCGCGCTGGAGAACTTGGTGATCATGTTGCTTGCCGAAGGATCCGACAAGCAACGGGAACTTGCTCGCGAAATGGCGACTTACATCTCCCCGAGGTCAGGCTTTACTCAGCACCCCCTGACAATTCACGCAGCGATCCATATGAACGATCTCGTCGATCGAGCCATTCATTACCGAAGTGTGACACCTCCATGAGCGTGCCAACGGCGCCGTCATGGAAAGTGCCATACAAGTGTACTCCGATCTTCGATGAAACGACGCTGCCCCCGGGGCTGCGCCGGGAACGCCGCACCAAGGCCGGCGTGTGGGCCGTCATTCGGGTGCTTGAAGGGCGGTAGCTCTACCACGCGCCGCTCAGTGGTAATCTACCCCGGCGCCCCAACCGTCGGATAGACGAGGACATCGCCGTGCGCCGTCGCCGCTTTGGTCAGCGTCGCTGGCTCGACGCGCTCATATCCCATCAAATGAAAGACGCTTCTACCGTCAAGAAGGAGGTAATCGGCGACGATCCGTCGGTGGCAGCGCCACCAGACCGCTTCCGAACACATGATCGCACACCGCCGGGTCTGGCTCACCTTTAACAGACGCGCCAGGCCAAGGTGGAACTCACCGGACAGCGCGTAGTCGGCATAATTATGGAAGCTCTGATTGATCCAGAAGCCATTGACCTCGGGTGGAACGATCTTCGACTTTTTCCTCAACCCGCCGAGCTCGGGAATCTGCATATGGCCGATCTGCCAAGCGGCCAGCGCCTCCGGCAGCGCATCGAGATTGAATTGAGGATTGGTCCGGGATCGCGGCGCGCTGCGAATATCGACGACCAGTTCGACCGGACCCTTGTTCAGCAGTTCCACAAACTCCGGAATAGTTCGCGTGGAATGGCCAACCGTATAAACGGCAGGACGTTCGGACACATGTTGGGGGCTTGATGCCATTAACGCTCCGCGGCTGAACGCATCTGCTCGTCCCGCGTTACTATCGTGAGCGGCCCCCTAATGTAGTCCGCCGAGAACGCCGAGTCTCTCGATCAAGTCCGCCTTGGCGGTGATGCCGAAGGCGAGGTTCGCGCGAAGTCTAAACCACGAGGAAAACCTAATGACTCAACGGTACAAAATTGGAGATCGAGTTTGTTGGAACTCGGAGGCTGGGCGCGTCAGTGGCACGATCATTCGGGTCCACACGCATGACTTCAACTATAAAGGCCACACTCACCACGCGAGCCCCGACTTGCCGCAATATGAGATCAAAAGCGGCAAGACCGATCATGTTGCCGCTCACAAAGGCTCGGCACTTACCAAGCGGAGCGACTGACCAAATCCAACAGCACCGGCGACCAACGGGAGAGAGCAGTCGATGAGCGAGAGTCCTGCAAAGGCGATGACGCCCGAGCCGCTGGAAGGGGCGCTTACCGGCGCGGACGATCGTGTTCTCCTGAACAATTGGTTGCCGCCCCAGGTTGGCGTGGTGCCCAAGATTAGGATTGGCCGGCGTTGGATAAACGTGCTGTGGGCTTTACCACTCGGTTTTGTGCTTGGCGTCATCGGCGTCGCCGTAGCACAGGGATTGCGTGAGCTGCCGACGGTACAGGATTTCCTTATGCGGTATCCAGGCGTCCCGCCGTCCGCTCTGACCGTCAACGCCGGCTTTCCTGCATGGCTGCGGGTACAACATTTCCTGAACCTTCTCTTCATGGCGTTCATCATCCGCGCCGGTATGCAAGTCCTAGCCGACCACCCACGGCTCTATTGGAAACGCGACTGCACGCCGGGCACCGAGTGGTTCCGCTTCCAGGAGGCCGTTCCAACCGGGCGCATATGGACCGCCAAGGACGACTCGGTGTCCGTGCCTGGCTGGCTGGGCATCCCTGGCATTCGGCACTCCATCGGGCTTGCTCGCTGGTGGCATTTCTCATTCGGCCTGCTGTGGATCGTCAATGGGCTCGTCGTTTATGCGCTGCTGTTCTGGACCGGTCAGTGGCAGCGGCTCGTGCCGACAACATGGGAGGTGTTCCCGAACGCGGTCTCCACGGCGTTGCAGTACCTGTCGCTAACTTTCCCTGTTGACGAAAGCTGGACCCGCTACAACAGTCTTCAGCAGCTCGCCTACTTCATCACCATATTTATTGCCGCACCGGTGTCCATCCTCACGGGCTTCATGCAGGGTCCTGCGATCTCAAATCGGCTGGGCTGGCTCGGCAAGATCTTGAACCGCCAGCGGGCGCGTTCAATCCACTTTATCGCGATGTGGTGGTTTCTGTTCTTCATCTTAATCCACGTGACTTTGGTGTTCATCACCGGGGCGCGCGTGAACCTGAACATGATGTTCGCCGGGGTGCACGACAATTCCTGGAAAGGGTTTGCTATTTTCGTTCCGGCAATGGCGCTCGTGGTCGTAACCTGGTGGCTGGCGTCTCCCTTTACCATTCGATACCCACGCGTCGTTCAGAAAGTCGGCGCAATCATGATGTGGCCGTTCAACGTCCTGACGGAGTGGTGGGACCCGAACAGCCAATTGGCAGAGAAGGACATTTCACCATATTTCTGGCCGAATGGCACCATGCCGAGGTCGAACGAGTTCAACGCGTTGGTAGCCGACGGCTTTAAGAGTTTCATTCTGCGCGTCGGTGGCTTAGTGGAAACGCCCAAAGAATTTTCTTACGCCGCGCTGAAAGCTATGCCGAAGCAGGAGCAGATCACGACCCATTTTTGTATTCAGGGATGGTCCGGCGTTGCAAAGTGGAGCGGCGTCCCTATGCGTCACATCCTCGAATTGGTGCGCCCTACGCGGGAGGCCCGTTACGCTGTTTTCTACTCATTTGCCGACGGCGGCGAGGCCGGGCGTTACTATGACGTCCATAGAATATCCAATATGCGCCATGAGCTGACCATCCTCGCCTACGAGATGAACGGAGCGCCAGTTAGCGTTTTGCACGGCGCACCGCTACGGCTGCGCTGCGAAAATGAGCTTGGCTTTAAGATGGTGAAATGGATCGCCGCGATCGAGTTCGTTCATGATTTTGCAGACCTTGGCGCTGGTCAGGGCGGATATAACGAAGATCATGAATTCTACGGTTACCGGATGCCGATCTGAGTATTCCGCTGCGCGGACCGCCAGAGGGTTGCGGGCACTGATTTAGAACTGGTCAGACGATCATCATCGAGTGCCGCAATGCACACACCACT
>CAVPXZ010000017.1:0-186278 GCA_963709825.1 uncultured Alphaproteobacteria bacterium | reverse complement strand
CCGATCCAAGAAGTTGGGATTCATGAGCAAAGGGTTGGTCTGGTCAAGCGTCTGAGCATGATGCGGATCATGGCGAGGCGGACAAAGGCGGCAACGGTCCTGGCATAGCGCTCGAAGTCGCGCGCCAGACGACGGTTGCGGCTGATCCATGCGATTGTGCGCTCGACGATCCATCGCTTGGGCAAGACGACGAAGTGGTGGGCATCGCGGCGCTTGACGATCTGCAATGTCCAGCACCCGGTGCCGGCAATGACCTTCTCCATCTTCGGCCCCTGATATCCGGCATCCGCGAAGATGCATTCGATGAAGGGAAACAGACGACGCGCCGTCCGCAGCACTTGGCGGGCGCCATCGCGATCCTGCACGTCGGCAGGGTGAACGATCACGCTCAACAGCAGGCCGAGCGTATCGACGAGGATGTGGCGCTTGCGTCCCGTGACCTTCTTGCCTGCATCGAACCCCTGCGGGTCGAGCGCAGAGCCCCTTTTTGAGCGGCCTTGGCGCTCTGACTGTCAATGATCGCCGCCGTCGGGCTTGCTTCGCGTCCGGCCTGCTCGCGGGTCGCGACGTAGAGCGAGTGGTGGATGCGCGCCAGCGTGCCGTCCCAGTCCCACAGCATGAAGTAATAGTGCGCTGTGCTCTTCGGTGGCAGGTCCTTCGGCAAGGCCTGCCACTGGCAGCCAGTCGACAGCACGTAGCAGATCGCGTTCAGCACCTCGCGGACATTCACGTCCCGCGGCCGGCCGCCGTGCTTGGCCGGTGGAACCATCGGTTCAACCAGCGCCCATTCGGCGTCGCTGAGGTCACTCGGGTAACGAAGGCCGTGCCGCTCGGCAGCCTGCCGGTGTTCGGGCTTCCACATCGGGCGCTCCTGTGCGAATCAAGGCGCCCATCAAGGAATCACAACCGACTCATCCAACTCAACATCTTCTTGGATCGGCTCTAAGAAGTTGTGCCCGGCCCGCTGCCGGCGACGTGGCCGGCAATGGATTGGTCGTAGACTTCCACCGGCGAGAATGATATCCGGCGCCAACGCGACCGATTCCGCTGAATAACGGCGATAGACCTCGGCATCGTCCGCGGCCCAACGGCTGTCAATCTGAAGGTTGCCGCCGCTGCGCCAGCCCAATTGTTGTAATCCCTGCACAAACGCCGTTTCGCGCGAGCGACCTTCCGGTTCGTCCGGGCCGAAATTCATAAAGCATACCAACCCGCCGCATCCCGCTAGCCGTGTGCAGCACAGCAAAGATAACTGCCTGATGTCGCCGACGGGCCAAACGCTACAGATCGGCGATGCTGGCGCAATATCCGCTTCACCTCCAACGGCGGTCGAGTTGATGCACCACAGCGAGTGCTAAACCGGGCTAATCGCGGCCGGATCGCTCCCTCTCATCGCCGAAGAATGAAGGCCTGGAGCGATGCGCCACGCGCCGATCCCGCAGATCAGCGCAACCGGCCATTCCTCCGCTTCGCGGCAGCGGATCGGTTAATGCAGATGCACGAGGCTGTGCAGCTGTGCCTGCAGCTGCGCGGCCGTCATGCTGGGAAGGGTAATGTTGTCATGCTGGACTAGTTCGGTCGCTGCCAAGCTGTGGGCTTCGGCGGTGATGAACGAGGCCAGTTGCTGCGGCGGCGACTCCCCATGCGCGAAAGCGTCGAGGTCCGCAATGTCGTGCTTGAAGTTGCCGCTGGTCTCGGCACCCAGGTCGAGCCGGAAGACGAACGAGTCGAGGCTTGGGCCGCCGATCGAAACCGACGTATTGGTCGTGGCAGAGGAGTTCGCGGGTGCCGGCGGATCGAAGATGTCGGTGCCGCCGCTGCCGTCGGATGCAAACTTGAAGCTGCCCGTGAAGTTGATGAAGGTGAGCAACTCCGAGCTCGTTCCGTCGCTCAATGTGAGCACGCCGGTCGACGCATTGTAGCTTTCTGAAAATTCGCCGGAATTGTAGTTGATTCCGGAGATATCGATCACGTCCGAGCTGCTGGCGTTGGCCGCCGTTCCGGTGAACCCGGAAATCTGGCCGGAGAACCCCGCCGCGTCGCCGAGCACCAGCTCGCCGTAGCCGCCGCTGTTGTTGAAAGTGACGTTGGCACTGGACGAACCGTCGAACTCGACCGTGCCGCCGGCGGCGACCGCACTGCCGCTGCCGGTTACGGCGTCCTCGACCCGCAGGGTGCCGCCGTTGGTTGCTTCCAGAACGCCGTCGTTCACGATCGGGGCGCCGGCAGCGACGGTCAGGGTCGCGCCGTCGACATTCGCCTCAATCGTACCGTGAGCCTCATTGATCAGCGTCAGTGTGCCCTGACTGCTGGCGCCGCTACCGGCGGTCAGCGTCACGCCGGTAGCATTTGTTACAGTCGCGCCGTCTCCGGTGCCGATCTGGCCGGCGCCGGAAATGGTGTTGTCGACATTGGTCAAGGTCGCCGTCGAACCCGCGCCGGCGATGAGAGCATGGCCCGACAGCGTGACCTGGCCGCCGCCCTGCAGCGTGATGCCGTCGCCGCTGATCTGCAGCTCGGCTTTATGTCCGGTGGGCTCGATCGCGATCGTCCCGGTGTTGTTGACGATGCCGCCCAACGGCAGCACCGCGTGGTCGCCGACCGTCATGGTGCCGCTATTATTTGTAACCGGCGTCTCGTTGAACACGAAGTCGCTTGCGGACAGCGCCGAGGCATTGACGCCGTCTAGCGTGATGGCCTCGCCGCTGCCGAGCGTGATCACGGCGTTGCCGCCGGCGCCGTTGGCGATGTGCAGGTCGCCGAAACTGTCGACACCGGCGAACCCGGTCAGATCGATTTTGTCGCTCGCGGCATTGAAGTTGTGGATGGTGTCGTTGCCGATCGTTTGCGCGAACACAAAGGTGTTGTTGGCGCCGCTGCCGGTCAGGCTGTCGGTGTGGGCGAGCGCGAAGATCGGGTTTCCCGGCCCATAGGCCTCGATGTTCTCCGCGATCGACTTGGTTCCCGTGCTGCCGTCCGGGTTGGTCCAGGTCTCCGTCACGTGGAGCATCGTGGCGCCGGTAAACGCCGCCGGCGTCGTGACGGTCAGTCCGCTCAAGTCCTGGGCCTGGACAGCCCAGGTGCCGTTGCCGAGGCTTTTGCCTTCATTGAGCGACCAGCCGCTCGGCAGGCCGGAGACGGCGACGGAGATCGGCTCGCCGTTGGTCGACGACGGTTCGGTGAGAGCCAGATTGATCGGCGAGCCGGCGATGCCCGCCGGGCCTTGGACTGCGCTCTTCGTCACCTCGAAGAGCACAGCCGCCTCCTCACCGTTCTTGAGCGTCTGCTGTACCCCAATAATGACATTACCGTTGTTCGAAATATTGATCGTATTCGACCCGCCGCCGGAGAAATCCACTGTGATCGACGAGCCGGTGATGGTGATCTCGTTTTGACCATTCGAATTGGCGGGGATGGTCGTGCCGGGAAGAACGATGACATCCACGGGGTTGCTGCTGGACGGCTTTGAGCCGGACGCATTGATGTCGATGTCGCCGTGAAAATCGAAAATGTCATTGATGATCAGACTGCCCGTGCCGCCGCCGAAAGACACCGTGGTTCCCGCGTTAACCGTACCGTCGGTCACCAGTGTCCCGCCTCCCTCGATAGTAACGACCGTCCCGTTGGCGGTGTTGATCGCCCCTTGAACGACGAGCGTCGCTCCGTTCTGGATCTCGACGCTGCCGGCACCGTCGATATTGTCGACCTCTACCTGGCCGTTATGAGAGGCAAGATTGGAAGGCGGAGACGGATCCTTCTCGACAATGAGATCGCCTCCGCCATTCAAATTGATGTCGTTGTTCTTGAGCTCCGCGATCTGGGCATCGAGGTCGACGCCGGCGCCAAGCTCGATTATGCCGCCGGAAATAACCACTCCCGCAAGTGTCGCGAACCCAAGGACGCTGATCGACCCTGCAATGTCGATATTGCCGACCAGCGTCGTGGCGTCGAGCGTTACATTCTCGAGCTGCAGTGTAGCGCCGCTGGCGCCTGCAAGCTCACCGAAGAAGATCTCGGCGTTCTCGATCGTGCTTGTGGTCACCGTATTGCCGGTGACGGTGACGGCTGCCGCCGCGATCGTGCCGAGGTCATCGATGGTGCCGCCGTCAATGATCCCGCCGGCGAGCCCGAGCGTGTCGTTGACGCCGACCGTAATCTGGCCGTCGTTCAGCACGAAACCTTGCAGCGCCACATTGTCGAGCGTCACGTTGTCGACCGTCAGCGTAACGCCGGGCGAGACCACGAGCGTGCCGATGCTGGCCGTTGTGCTGTCGATCGTGGTGCTCTCGATCAAGGTGTTGGCGGTGATCGCAACCACGGTGCCGCTGGCGGCGGCAATGTTGATGGTCATGCCCGACACGGTGCCGCCGTCGAGCGCCAGCGCCTCGCCGCTGTTCACGTCGATAACGCCGCCGCCATTGATGAAGGCGTCGGCGAACTCAGCGTTGTTGCTGACCACGATCACGCCGCTGTCGGTGACGGTTCCGCCGCTGATAACGGCGCCGGAGAGCGTCAGGGTGTCGCTTGAGTCCACCTTGACCGTGCCGAAATTGGTCGTCGCGCCGATCAGTATCGTGTTGTCGAGCGTCACCGTGTTTTCGAACGTCAGTGTCGAGCCGCTCTCGGCCACGACCTCGCCGCTCGTCACCCTCCCGCCCTCAAGCGTCAGGATTCCGCCGGTCACTGTGATCCCGCTGACGGTTGCACTTGCTGCGGCCACGATGTCGCCGCCGGTGTCCAAGAGGTTTAGCAGCGTCAGCGTCGCGCCGCTCTCGGCCACGATGGTGCCGCTGTTGGTAACCGTGACGTTTTCGATTTCGCTCGCGCTGCCGGGGAGGGCCACCACTACGCCGCTGGCAAGAATGTCGAGTTTGCCCCCGTTCAGCGTGGTTCCGTCGAACGCCAGCGTCTGCCCGCTGTCGACCGTGATCGTGCTGCTGCCGGCGCCGTTGATGGTGGCGGTCTCGATCTCGGATTTGACGCTGACGACGATGGCACCGCTGTTGGTAATGGTGCCGCCGCTGATGACCGTGCCGGACAGCGTCAGGGCATCGCCTGCATCCACCTTGACCGTGCCGGAATTGGTCACGGCGCCGATTAGTGTCGTGTTGTCGAGCGTCACAGTGCCTTCGAACGTCAGCGTCGAGCCGCTCTCGGCTACGACCTCGCCGCTCGTCACCGTGACGTTGTCGAGCGTCAGGATTCCGCCGGTCACGGTGACGATCGTGCCGCTGACCTCGCTTGCCAAGGCTACGATTTCGCCGCTGTTCACGTTGACATTGTCGAGCGTCAGCGTCGCCCCGCTCTCGGCCACGATGGTGCCGCTGCTGTTGACCGTGGCGTTCTCGATCTCGCTCGCGCCGCCGGGGAGGGCCACCACCACGCCGCTGGCGAGAATATCGACGGTGCCGCCGTTCAGCGTGGTTCCGTTGAACGCCAGCGTCTGCCCGCTGTCGACCGTGATCGTGCTGCCGCCGGCGCCATTGATGGTGGCGCTCTCGATCTCGGTTTGGACGGTGACGACGATGGCGCCGTTATTGTCGATAATTCCGCCGCTGATAACGACGCCGGACAGCGTCAGGGTATCGCCTGCGTCCACCTTGACCGTGCCGTCATTGGTTGCGCTGCCGATCAGCGTCGTGTTGTCGAGCGTCACAGTGTCTTCGAACGTCAGCGTCGAGCCGCTCTCGGCTACGACCTCGCCGCTCGTCACCGTGACGTTGTCGAGCGTCAGGGTTCCTCCGGTCACGGTGACGGTCGTGCCGCTGACCTCGCTTGCCAAGGCTACGATTTCGCCGCTGTTCACGTTGACATTGTCGAGCGTCAGCGTCGCCCCGCTCTCGGCCACGATGGTGCCGCTGCTGTTGACCGTGGCGTTCTCGATCTCGCTCGCGCCGCCGGGGAGGGCCACCACCACGCCGCTGGCGAGAATATCGACGGTGCCGCCGTTCAGCGTGGTTCCGTTGAACGCCAGCGTCTGCCCGCTGTCGACCGTGATCGTGCTGCCGCCGGCGCCATTGATGGTGGCGCTCTCGATCTCGGTTTGGACGGTGACGACGATAGCGCCGTGATTGTCGATAGTTCCGCCGCTGATGACCACGCCGGACAGCGTCAAGGTGTCGAGTGCGTCGACCTTGACGGTGCCGAGATTGGTTGCGCTGCCGATCAGCGTCGTGTTGTCGAGTGTCACAGTGTCTTCGAACGTCAGCGTCGAGCCGCTCTCGGCCACGACCTCGCCGCTCGTCACCGTGACGTTGTCGAGCGTCAGGATTCCGCCGCTGACGGTGGTCCCTCTGGCGGTCGCGCTTGCCAAGGCTACGATTTCGCCGCTGTTCACGTTGACATTGTCGAGCGTCAGCGTGGCCCCGCTCTCGGCCAGGATGGTGCCGCTGTTGCTGACCGTGGCGTTCTCGATCTCGCTCCTGCTGCCGGGAAGGGCCACCACCACGCCGCTGGCGAGAATGTCGAGGTTGCCGCCGTTCAGCGTGGTTGCGTTGACCGCCAGCGTCTGTCCGCTATTGACCGTGATTGTGCTGCCGCCGGCGCCATTGATGGTGGAACTGTCGATCGCGGTTTTAACGGTGACGATGATGGCGCCGTTATTGTCGATAACTCCACCGCTGATGGTAACGCCGGACAGTGTCAGCGTCGCGCCGCTGTCGACCGTCAGTTTGCCGCCGGTAACGACCGTCTGTTGTTCAATCTCGCTGTCGGCGCTGATCACGACCGCGCCGGCGTTGCTGAGCGTGCCGCCGATGATGGTGACCGCGGCGAGCGTCAGCGTGTCGCCCTGGTCGACCGACAGCACCGCCCCGCTCGCGGTGTCGGTGAAGGTGGTGCCGGTGACCGTGTCGTTATCCAGGGTCAGCGTCTTATTGGCACGGACCGTCACGCCGCCGTTATTCACGGCGGCGTTCTTGATGGTGCTGTTGCCGGATATGACGATCGTGGCGCCCGGGGCGCTGGTGCCATCGTTGACCGTGCCGCCGTCGATGGTGACATGCTTGAGCGTCAGCTTGTCGTGGTTATTGACCGTCAGCGTGGCGCCGTTGGCGGTGTCTCTGAATTTGGTTCCGCTGATCTTGTCATCGTCGAGCGTCAGAGTCTGACGGGCATCGACCTTGACCTGGCCGTTGTCGATTTCGGCGTGTTCGATCTTGCTCCTGCCGGATACCGTAATGGTGGCGCCCGAGGTGCGGGAGCCATCGTCGATCGTGCCGCCGCTGATCTGCGTCTTATGCAGCGTCACGTCGCCGAACGTCAGCGTCTGTCCGCTCTCGATCGTGAATTTGCCGCCGTCGAGGATGGCGCCGTCGTCGATGGTGCTCGACCCGACGATATCGACGACGGCGAGGTTGTCGATGGTGCCGCCGTCGATCGTGCTGTCAGTGAGCGCAAGCGTCGCGCCCGAGTGTCGACCTGCAGCACGCCTGCGCCATTGGTCACGACGTCGCCGTCGAACGTCACCAGCTCGGCGATTTCGATGACGCCGGCATTACCGAAGACGCTGCCGGCGGTTCCGTTAATGGTGGCGCCGGTCAGCAGCAAGGTGCTGCCGGCCTCGACGGCGATGTGGCCGGAATTTTCGACCACCTGGAAAATCTGCAGCGTGCCGCCCAACGCTTCGAGCGTGCCGCCAAACTCGTTGATCAGCGTCAGCGCGCCGGGGCCTGCGCCGATCGTGCCGGTGCCGAAGATCGTGACGTCGACGTTGTCGAGGACCGCGCCGGTGCCGGGGACGCCGAGGATCTGGTTGTCGGCGGTCGGCCCCTCCATGACCAGCGTGCCGCCGCCGTCCATGAGCACCACGCCCTTGATAGCCAATGTCGGATCGGCGCCGGTGGAATTAAGCTGAATGACCCCGACATTGTTGATGGCGGTGCCGACGGTTAAAGAGCCGCCGTCGGCGATGTTGAGCACCGCACCCTGGCCCAGAATCAGGCCGGAGACGATCTGCGCCGAGGCGAGCGTGACCTTGACGGAATGGCCGATCTCCACCGCGTCCTGCGGCAATGGCAGCGTGAATATGTCCCAGTTGATCCCGGTTTCCCACGTGCCGCTGTTGGGAGAAACCCACTCAACCGTGATCGCGTCCGTGAGCAGGCCGATTGATTGTTCCGAGCCGCCAGGCCCGGCCACGGTGGTGGCAGTAGTCGGCGTCCCGGCGGGGCCCTGGATGTTGTCGGCGAACGGTGTGCCGCCGTTTTCTTGCAGCAGATGTTGTGGAGCGAACAGCTCATCCGGCGCCGTCCCGCTGCCGGGGCCGCCCGGCGTCGATTGCGGATTGGCGTTGTTGCTGAACAGATTGAGGATCTGGCCGAGCTCGTCAAAGAAGTGCCGATCGTCGAACAGCCGCGAACTTTCTATCGGCTCGAGCCGCACCACCGGCGGCAGGCCGGGACCCTGCGGCTCGAGATAGGCGACGTAGTCCGAGCTGTCCAAAACGTAGATGACCTGACCATAAGTTGGTGAGGTCGGATCCTGGTCGATCAGCGCGATGCGGCCGAGGTGATGACTGCCGTCCAAGTCCTCGTGCAGGAAAACCGACCAGACGTGGCCGAGATTGGCGTTGACGACGGTAGGCTCGCTCTTGAACAGGCCGACCGTGCCGCGGATGCCCATCGTCGCCACCGGCGTCGCGATCTTCATATCGCCGCTGTGGGCGACCTTGCCGGCGACAAAGGCGAATGTGCCCTGCACCAGGCTGAACAGCGCGTCATTCGACGTCCCGTTCGGGTCGTAGGAATATTCGTTCAGCGCCATCCGCGTGTTGGCGACGAGATCGAGCGCGGTACCGTCCGGAAAGGCGATCCCGACCGAGGAATTGACGCCGGTCTGGATCACGTCGCTCTTGTAGACTGCGTCGCCGACATTGAGCGCGACAGCGGTGCCGTTGCGCATGACGGTGGCGTGGCCGACGACCTTTTCAACCTTGCCGATGGCATCGGCCGGAAGGGTCGTTTGCGCCTGAGCGTATTGTCCGGGAGCGGGCGATCCGGCCAACAGATCGACGAGATCGGCGGAAAGGCTGGCGCCGTTCGGGGCAACCAGCGCCGGATGGTGCTCGCCGGTAAAGTAGTCGGGAATAATGTGCCGGTGACCATCCTGGCCGGTCAGGATGAGGTCGGGACCGTGGCGTTGAAAATCGCCTCTAAACAGCAACTCGGGGTCGGAAACGTTAATGAAGCCGGGATGCTCGGAGTTTGTGGGAATAGGCGACGCATTAGATCCGAAACCGCTGCCAGTCGCGGACGCATAAGCCATTTGACGCTCCCAGCCACGCCCCTCACTGAGCGTGAACGAATGATTGACCCACCCCTTGTTGCCGGTTCACCCGTCGTCACCCTGTTTTTTGCAGGTTCCCCGTGCCAACGAGCAGGTTGAAGGATGCGCTATCTTAGTGGTCCCGGCAAGAACATTGTAAATAAAAGGTGAACGGACCGGACCGCTATTAACTATTTTGTGGGTTGAGGCCTGTCGGCTGCTCCCGCGTAAGGAGAAACTACGTCAACCCTATTCAAAGACTGAGAGTTTTGCCATTGGTGCTTTTGCGGATCGCGCAAAAAAATCTGGGGAAGCCGACGACGATAGCGGCCGCCCAAGCGCGCTACTGACGGACCTCTACCAGATCAATATGATCCAGGCCTACCTGGACCATGGCGAGACCAAAATCGCGGTCTTCGAGTTTTTCGCCGGCGCCTTAGCGCCGCCAATGCCGATGACCGCTTTGGGCCAAACGCTACGGATCCGCGATGCCGGCGCAATGTGTGCTTCACCTTCAACTGCGGTCGAATTGATGCACCATCGCGAGCGCTGAAAGCGAGCCAATCGCTAAGGGATCGATCTCTCACCGGCGAAAGACGAAAGCCTCGATCGATTGGCGCTGTTCCCAACGGGCGCGTTCAAGTTCCGGACTGGTGCTTTCGGCCTGCGGATAGCCGATACAAAAGTAACCGATGAACCGCCAGGCGTCAGGAACATCCAACAGCTTGTTGACGTTGGCCGGCGCGAGAATGGAGACCCAGCCCATTCCAAGGCCCTCCGCGCGCGCTGCAAGCCACATGGTGTGGACCGCTGCCACAACCGAGTATTCGAGCATTTCTGGCATGGTCCTTCGCCCAAGGCCGTGTCCGACATCGGTTGCCTGGTCGGCGAAGATAGCCACCTGGCAGGGGGCCTCTTGCAAGCCGGCGAGCTTTAGTCCGGCATAGTGGGTCGCCAATTCGCCGGTATACGATTCCAGCGCCTCCGCATTGCACGACCGAAACTCCTCAAGAATGGCGCGGCGGCGCGCTGGCTCGTCGACAATCACGAACCGCCACGGTTGACTGAGACCCACGGAAGGGGCGAGGCAGGCCATGTCGATGAGGCGTTCCAGTTTGCCTGCCGGCAAAGGCTCGGACCGAAAGCGCCGCACGTCGCGACGCCAGACGAAAAGATCGCGCAGCTGAGTGCGAAAGGCGTCGTCGAAGCTCATGGCTAGAAGCATCATCCGTTGGCAGGATCAGTTCCGACTTTTCGAGACTATGACGCTACTTGATGGGCCATGCACCCATAAATCCGGGCTCAATGTCCGCTTCGTTTCGAAAGAACCGGCATTAGCTGCATCGGCCGACTTGAGAAGTCTCAGATCGCGGGAAATCGGTTCATTCGCCGCCGATATGCGCACCTTTTTCGGCCACCGAACGTTTCATCAAAAAAACCACGAGGGTCATCGCGAGGATCACGACGGCGAATAGCCAAAAACAATCGAAATACGCCAGCGCCGATGCCTGCTGCTGGCGCAGATTCTCCAGCGCCTGCCACGCCAGTTGCTGCGCGGCAGCCGGGTCCCCGGTCTGCTGAAGGAATCGCGCCTGCGCCTGCTCAAGAAAAGAGTGTACAGCCGGATTAAAAGGATCGAGGGATTCGCCTAGCCGCAGCGTATGGAATTGATCCCGCCGTTCCTGGAGGGTTTGGGCCATCGATGTTCCAACGCTGCCGCCTTCGTTGCGCAGAAGGCTTAACAGGCCCACGGCCGCGCCCCGTAACAAGGGCGGCGTGTAGAGATAGGCGGCCACATTGACGGGTGCAAACACGATCGCCAGTCCCCCGACCAGGCCGGCCCGAGGCCAGATGACCTGGTCCGGACTGATATCGAGGTTCATCTGCGACATCCAGTAGTTGCTGGCGGCAATGACCAGCAATCCCGCGCCGATCAGCCATCGGGCATCCATCTGTTTGCCGAGCAGCCGGCTCACGACCGGCATTGCCAGCACTGCGAAGAACCCGGCCGGCGACATCACCAGCCCCGCGGCCAAGGCGTTGTAACCAAATAACGATTGCAGCAGGCCGGGCAGGGAGGTGCTGGCGCCGTAGAGCACGGCATAGGCGCAAAAGATAATGACGCAGCATGCGGCGAAGTTACGCTCGCGCAACGGTCGGAAATTGACCACCGGATTGGGACTGCGCAACTCCCAGAAGATCAACCCGATCAGGCCGGCAGCACAGAGAATGGCCAACGTCTGCACCCGCCAGAACGGATCGCCGAGCCAGTCCCACTCCTGGCCCTTGCTGAGCATCACTTCCCAACAGACCATGACGATGACTAACAGCGACAAACCGATCGAGTCGAAATGGATACGGCCGCCTCTTAAGTTCGGTCCGCTCTTTGACAAGATATTCCGGGTCGCGAAGCAGGGCGTAACATCCGGCAAACGCCAGAAGACCGACCGGCACGTTGATGAAAAAGACCCACCGCCATTCATACTGGTCCGTCAGCCAGCCCCCCAGGGTCGGACCGGCGACCGGCGCCAGCAGCGCCGCCAAGCCGAACAGCGTCATCGCCACGCCCTGCTTTTCGCGCGGAAAGGCGTCAAGCAGAACCGCCTGGCTGCTGGGCTGCAGACCGCCGCCTGCCAGACCCTGGACGATGCGGAACAAAGTCAGCTGACCGAGACTGCCGGCCATTCCGCATAATCCGGAGCTGAGAGTAAACACCGCAATCTCTCCGCTTCATAAGGCGTTTAGTTTATTCATAAAAGCAATTCTTTGCCTGGCAGCGAAGGATCGCGCTCATGCAATCGATATTCTCGAACGCCTTATCCAGGGCAACAGCAAAACACATTGACCTGTCGGTCACAAGACGCGAGACGTTGTCGTGGCTGGCGCTGTTGATCATGCAGCATGGAACGATATGCCTGTGGCGACTGGCAGCGTATGTGGCAAGCGTGGCACAGACCACTCGGTGCGGCGGCGGTTTTATCGGTTCTTCCAATTTGTGCGGCTCTACAGCACGCTGGCGGCACATGTGGTGGTTGAACTTCTGGGGCTCGCCGGCAAGCCATGGGTTCTGGCGATTGATCGCACGAACTGGGATTTTGGCAAGACCACGATCAACATCCTGATGATCTCAGTGACATGGAACGGCATGGGTATCCCGCTGCTGTGGATGCTGCTGCCAACGGCGGGAAACTCGCATACGTCGGAACGCACCGAGCTTCTGGATCGTCTCCGCGCGGCGTTCCCGGACCTGAAGATCGCGGCGCTGATGGGTGACCGCGAGTTCATCGGCGATGCCTGGATGGCCTATCTGCAGCGCGAGAACATCCCCTTCATCCTGCGCTTGCGCGAGAACCAGCATGTCCTGCGCGAGGGCTATGCCGCCATGTCGATTGTTGCCATCGTCCGACATCTCAATTCGGAGAACGAATGATCGTCAAGGGCGGCTGTCGGCTCGGCCGTCACGACGAGACTCTATCATCCCCCGTGCGGCTTGTGGTGACGCGGCTCGCGTCCGGTGAATTGCTGGCACTGGCCTGCTCCGGCAGGGCACGTCATGCGCTCGCGCGTTATCGCCAACGCTGCACTATAGAAACCATGTTTGGCAATCTCAAAACTAAAGGCTTCGCGCTGTAGGCCACCCACCTGACCTACCCGGACAAACTTGGCACTTTGCTCTCGCTGCTCGCCTTCGCCGTGGTGCTCACCGTCAAAACCGGCGTCGCTATGGCGCGCTTGCATCCCATTCCGGTCAAAAACCATGTCCGCCTCTCTCGCTCGCTGTTCGCTCTCGGCCTCCATACGCTGCGTAAAATCTTTGTCGCCGCAAGTCCTGATCAAATAATCGTCTTCCTCAACCAACTCTTGTCTCCAAAAATACCCGTCAAACCCTTGCTCGCTTTAGCCTTTCTATAGCGAGTTGAGTACGATGCACCGCATCGACACGAGGAAGTAGTTGCGGCGACCAAGATGCGCGCTCAACCACCCGGTGATCGGCAGGATGACTGCGTTGGCGGCGAGGTAGCTGGTGAGAACCCATTCGCCGTCATCGACCGTCGCCGAGAGACCACCGGCGATATAGCGCAGCGCCACCACCGCGATGGTGGTGTCGAGCACCTCCATGAAGGTCGGCACCACGACGACGGCGGCAACGAGCCACGGGTTCGTGGCTAGGGAAGCTCGTGGGGGCGAAAGCGCCGCGTCCGTCATTTGTCAGGATCAACCGAGCTCGAGGATGGACCGACGGTTGGCGAGGAAGGCCTGTAGGCTTGCAGAAACTTCCCGGCATCGGGCCCGGTCGGCGGCTTGTTCACGTAGACGTAAGGAACAACCGAGGTGCCGTTGAACAACGTGTCTTTGTTTGGATCGTACCCTTCGAGGTCGATCCGGACCGGCAGCCGCTGCACCACTTTGATGAAATTGCCGGTCGCATTCTCGGGCGGCAGCAATGCCAGCGTCGACCCGGTCCCTTCGGTAAATCCGGAGATCCGGCCCTTGAATACGTGTCGGCCGCCGTACATGTCGACATACAGATCGACGGCTTGGCCGATGCGCAGATCACGCAGCTGCGTCTCCTTGAAATTGGCATCGACCCAGATGTCGCGGAGTGAGCGGATTGCCATCAGGCTCTGTCCGGCCTGCGCGTTATTGCCTGGATTGACGTTCCGGCGCGTCACCACACCGTCAATCGCAGCGACAATGTCACAGTATCGAAGGTTGAGTTCGGCCTGGATGAGATCGCGATTGGCGGATTCGAGTCGCGCCTGCGCCTGTTTGACGGCCGGGGCGTTGGCCGTCAGTCCAGCCAGGGTGCGGTCGACATCTCCGTGATCCAGGCTCTCGAACTGTTCGACCATCTGCTTCGGCAGCTGTTCATATGAATGGACAACGCCGAGCTGCGCCGCCGCCCGAAGAGAGCCGCCTGCGCTTCCCGGACGGTGGAGAAGGTCTGATCGAGGTCGGGCGGCACCTCACCGAGATCGCCGCTTTTGGGTTGCGCCGGCAGGCCCAAAGAGACACGGGTTTGATGGACATCCGCCAACGCTTGCGCCACTTCGGCTTGCGCTGTCGACAAGCCCGCTTGCCGTCGATCATAATCCTGCTGGCTTGTCGCTCCAGTCGGCAGCAATTTCTCGGCGCGTGCGAACTCAGTTTGCGCATCCACTATCGCTGATGATGATTATTAAGGATGCATGAGCGGCATCCCTGAGGCGACGGTTATCATTCTGACGGCGGAGGAACGTGTCGAGCTTGAGAGCTTGGCGCGTTCGACGAAGACGGAGACCGGCTGCGGCAGCGGGCGCGGATCGTGCTGTTGGCAGCGGACGGCGTTGCGAGCCGGTCGATCGGACGAGCGGTTGGATGTACAACCGGCACGGCGTCGAAGTGGCGGGTTCGCTACGCCCGGAAGCGGCTTGCGGGCCTCGACGAAACGGGCGAGCGGGGCGCGGAGCCGAAGTACACGACAGAGACGAACAAGCGCATCCTGGCGCTGTTGGATCAGCCGCCGCCCGAGGGCTATGCGCGCTGGACAGGGCCGTTGCTGGCGGCCGCGCTCGGCGATGTCGATGTCCAGTATATCTGGCGCTTGCTGCGCGCGCAGAAGATCGACCTCGCCGGGCGCAAATCCTGGTGTGAGAGCAACGATCCCGAGTTCGTGGCCAAGGCCGCCGACGTGGTCGGGCTCTATATGGCGCCGCCCGAGAACGCGATCGTCATCTGTGTCGACGAGAAGCCCTCGATCCAGGCGCTGGAGCGAGCGCAGGGCTATCTCAAGCTCCCGAACGGCCGGGCATTGACCGGCCATAGCCACGATTACAAGCGCAACGGCACCACCACCTTGTTTGCCGCCTTCGAGGTGGCGACCGGCAAGGTCACCGCCGCGCACAAGACGCGGCGGCGGCGCATCGAGTTCCTCGATTTCATGAACGATATCGTCGCCGCTCACGCGGATACCGCCATCCACGTCGTCCTCGACAATCTCAACACCCACAAGCCCAGGAACGATCGCTGGCTCAGGCGCCACCCGAACGTTCATTTCCACTTCACGCCGACGCGGGCCTCCTGGCTCAATCAGGTGGAAATCTGGTTCTCGATCCTGGAAGGAAAGTCTCTGCACGGTGCTTCCTTCACCTCGGTCAAACAACTCAGGGAGCACATCGATGCCTTCATCAAGGCCTACAACACCAATGCCACCCCGTTTGCCTGGACCAAGTCCGAGGTCCATCAAAAACGCCTCAAACCACGTTTCGCGCATCAATAATTCCAGGTACTAGCACTACTTTGGCAGATTTTTGAGGGCGCGGGATTCCCAAATCAGTTTTTCTGTGACTCATGGGAGGTCGGCATCTTGGAGGGCCGGCCATGGATATTGATTGGAAGAGCGATCTGGAGGAGTGGCTTGCGCCATTCCTTGGCGCGTTGGGAAACAAGGCGCGATCGCGTATGTGCCCAGCCTATGTGGCGGGACTGATCGGTTCTGGCGATCGCAAGAGCATCCAACCCATGGCGGCGCGCGACGGGCAAGTCGGCTACGATCAGTTGCATCACTTCATAGCAAGTGGCGCATGGAATGCGGTCCCGCTGGAGAAAGTCCTGCTCGCCGAGGCCGACAAGATGGTTGGCAGTGATGACGCATGGCTGATCATCGACGACACGGCGCTGCCGAAGAAGGGGGAGCGCTCGGTCGGCGTGGCGCCGCAATACGCTTCTTCGCTTGGGAAGACAGCCAACTGTCAGTCTCTGGTCTCGATGACACTGGCATCGCGCGAAGTGCCGGTGATGGTGGGGCTGCGGCTCTTTCTGCCCGAGACTTGGACGGACGATCCCGAGCGCATGACGCGGGCCCATGTGCCGAAGGATCGGCAGATCGCTCTCACAAAGCCGGAAATCGCGATCCAAGAGATTGACCGTGTCATCGCCTCCGGCGTGCGCTTTGGCTGTGTGCTTGCCGATTCAGGATATGGATCAAGTGGGCCTTTCCGCCAGGCTTTGAACGAACGCGGCCTGCTATGGGCAGTGGGTCTGTCGCGACGCCAGAACGTCTACCCAGCGGACGTTGCCCTGGTCTTCCCCGTCGCAAAAACTGGAAAGCGCCGCAAGTACCACATTCCTGATCAGCCTCCGCTTTCCGCCGAGGCGACGTTAGCCGGTGAGAAATGGCGAGAGGTCAACTGGCGACGGGGCACCAAGGGTCAGCTGACCTGTCGCTTCGCGGCCCGCCGTGTTCGGGTTGCGGATGGTCATAAGCACCGCATGCTCGATAATCGTATGCAATGCATGCCTGGCGATGAGGTCTGGCTCGTCGGCGAGCGGCGCTCAACCGGAGAGCAAAAATACTATGTGTCGAACCTGCCGGCCGATGCCACCATCATGATGCTCGCCGCTGCAATCAAGGCCAGATGGATCTGTGAACAGGCGCACCAGCAGATGAAGGAGGAATTGGGTCTCGACCACTTCGAAGGCAGATCCTGGACCGGGTTACACCGACATGCCTTGATGACGATGATCGCCTACGCCTTCCTTCAATCCCGCCGCCTCAAAGCAGCGGGACGGAAAAAAAGAATCGCAGGACCGCCACCACAGCCGAGCATGCCCGCCATCAGGCAAGCCATCCTCGACCTCTTCGTCCGGCTTCCACCCCTGCAATGCCCTCACTGTAAAACGTTCCTCACGGAAGCCGCCAAACCAAAAGTGCCAAAGTAGTGCTAGCTTGAGCGCGGCGTTGCTTTTATCGAGGCCGGCAACGCGGGCGTGCAGCAGGGCCACCCGGTTGTCGACGTCCTCCATGGCGTATTGCAATTTCCAGCGCAGGTCCCTGGCTTGCGCTTCCAAACCGCGCGCTGAAGCCGCGGCGGCTTGCAAGTCCGCCTTGGCGGCGTCGACGGCGGCCTTTTTCACGGCGACCGCGTCTTGATATGGCTCCTTGTCCAACTGGGCGAGAATGTCTCCCTTGTGAACACGGTTGTTATCGTCGACCAGAACCCGGGCGACTTGGCCCCTGACGCGGGCGGCAACGAAAGTAACGTGCCCGTTCACATAAGCGTCGTCCGTCGAGACAGTGTTGAGAGTGAGTTCAATCCAAGGGACGCCGAATTTCCAGATCGCCGCCAGCACCACAGCGGCCAGCACTCCAATTGCCAGCGTTCGTTTCCATCGCGGCCGATGATCCGCTGGTGTTACTGGGTTGGAGGTAGGAAGTTTGGAAGGAGGATCGGTCTGCGCGGACTCAGTCGGGTGCTCGACCGAAGCCCCGTCCTCGGCTTTCGGCGCGGTATCATGACCGATTGGCTCGTTCTTACTCGCGTTTTGCTTCTCGACCATGACGGGCCATTGAATAAAGCGGGGCTTTCAACGCTGCTGAATTTCGATCTCGTCCTAATGCCAGCCGAACCTAACCATAACGCGTCGGCTTCACCGCATGGCGCGGCCGCTCAACTTGGCCGCCGGCGTGCTAAGGTGTTGCCGGATCAGGCTGCTGCCTGTGAGCGATGGAGCCATTCGTCCAAACCAATGCGGCCGAGGCGGGCTTCGCCCAACGGCACCAGCGAACGCTCCTCGACCCGGCCGCCCCAGTATCGGGCCTCGGGATCACGCCGCACCTTGCGCGGGTCGCCCACCGCCTGCAGATAGCGGGCGACGATTTCGTTGAACGGCGCGCGTTCCGGGCCGGCGATCTCGACGATGCCGTTTCGCGGCGCCGCGAGCGCCATCTCGGCGACGAGAGAAGCAACGTCGTCAGCCGCGATCGGCTGGAACAGGCCGGGCGGAAGCCTGACGATGTTTCGATCCGAGCTTGAATCGGCAATGGCACCGAGGAATTCCAGGAACTGGGTCGAGCGGATGATCGTGTAGGGAATGCCGGAGGTCTCGATCATTTTCTCTTGAGCAATCTTGGCGCGGAAATAGCCATTGTCGCTCCGGTCGATTCCCACAATGGACAGCGCGACATGGTGCAGCACACCGGCTGCGGCCTCCGCTGCGAGCATGTTGCGGCCGGCGGTCTCGAAGAAATCCAGCACCGCTTTGTCTTCAAATGACGGCGAGTTTTCGAGGTCGATCATCACCTGCGCGCCGGCCACGGCCTCTTTGAGCCCGTCGCCAGTGATGGTGTTGACGCCGGTGCTTGGCGCAGCGGCAATGACCTCGTGTCCCTTTTGCTTCAGCTTTTCTACGACTTTCGACCCGATCAGGCCGGTCCCGCCGACAACCACGATCTTCATGGCTTCACCTCTCATGATGGTTTTCGAGACAATGGCGACACCAAGCCGCTCGCCGGCCGGGTCGCGTTCAAGGCCGATGAGGATGGAGCGGTCGACCTCGCTGCTTCTCGCCGGCTGTTGCTCGCGCACCGGAAGCGGCCTAGTCGCCGCGGCGCCGCCGATCAGCGGGATAAACCGCGTCGCGCACACCGGTTCCAAGCTCGGTTGAAGGGCCTATCGCGCCGGGCGGGACTGCGGCGCGGTGCGTGCCGGGCTGGCGGCGGCGAAACCTTGGCGGATCGCGCTCTGCAGCAGCTCGTGGTAGGGGTAGGCCTGATAGCGGCCGACGGCTGCGTCCATGTGTACGACCTTTTGTAACGTCGTCATGAACTCCGCGGCGTTTCGGTAGAGATACACGTCGCTGTCACGCAGCCAGGCAAATTCCGGGATGTCCATGCAGATCACGCGAAGGCCGGCGAGGCGGCCTTCCACCAGGCAGCGGCCAAAGCCTTCGCGCAATGAATGCACCCAGGCGATGTCGTGCGACCGATATTCGCGGGCGACCTCGCGATCGGAAAGCGTTTCGCAGACGCGCAACTGGCCGGAGGCGATGAAGCTTTTGAGCGACGCCAACCGCGGCCCGTCGGTCGCCTTATGGAGACCGAGGATGGAGACGCGAAACCCGTTCGCCAGCACTTTCGGCAGATAGTCGGCAACGACCGTTTCGAGGTCCTTGTTCGCGGCCGAGCCGGTGCACAGCAGGATCGATTTGGCGTCAACGGGCCGCGGCTTCACGATGCGTAGGAGCCGCTCGAAAGTGTAGAACGTGTTCGGCAGTATCGTGACCGGGCCGCGGCCGCAAAATCCGCTTTTGATCAGCCGCTGCTTGGTCAATTCCGAAATCGTGAAAATCGGGGCGTCGCGCCATTTCAAAGCGCGATAGCAGACGAGATAATACAGCTTGGAAAATGACGGCCCGCGATTGAGCAGCTCGAGATCGTGCAAGACGATGCGGCCGCGGCCGGTGAACAGATCGGCGATCGCCAGCGAGTTGTAGGGGTAAAGCGTGAGATCGGCGCGCAACAGAAATCCCAGCACCGGCAGAACGGTCTGTTCGACCAGTGCCGCGATCATGTAAAACAGGCTTCGCGGCAGCTTCCGGCAAAATGCCGGTGCGCGCACGATGCTGATCTGAAATCCCTCCGCGCGCAATCCGGCGACGAGATTGCGGACATAGAGCGGCACGCCGCGATCGAGCACGCCGCCGATGAAATCGTTGATCAGGATATGCAAGAGAGGGCTCCTGCATCAACCGATGGTCAGGATGCCACCGGCAGCATGTCGGCAGCGCCGACATCCTCGACGCCCCAGGCCTGACGGCGCGCAAGATTGATAGTCGCTGCGGTCAAGCCCCAGGTCATGCCGAGGAGAAGAAAAAAGTGCCGCCAGTGATCGGTATCCACGATCAGGCCTTCGCAGGCTTCGCCGACGAAGCCCGCATAAGCGGCGATCAGATAATACTGCCATGGCGCCGGCATCAGCGCCGCGCGTAGCCCAATCGCCAAGGTGACCACGACCAGGGTCATATAGGCGGCGCCGCCGAGCCAGCCATAGACCAGGAAGCCCTGCATGTAGACGTCGTGCTGCTGGGTCCCGAACACGCGGCCGAATTCGAACGGCCCCATGCCGTTGGGATGGTCGAGGATGACGCTGAGTGCGAGTTTTTGCTCCCAGAAACGGCCGCCGGGTCCGATATCATAGGGCTGAATCGCTTTCGCGCGCTCCAGAAAAAGGTCGTGGACCGAACTGACGAGCATCAGCGCGACGAACAGGAGGACCATTGCGATCAAGGCGCCGACCGTGAACAGCACGATGCGGGAGCGCATGTTCGGGTCCGGCGTGGTGAGGAGGAGGAGGACGACGACGACCGCCGCAGAAATCGCGAAATGCCCCCAGGCGCCGCGCGAAAAGCTCAGCAGCAGACCGCCCAGCAAAATGACCGAGATCACCAGAGTGGAAAACCGAATGCCGCGGGTGATCAGGCTTATCAGCAGCAGCAGCAACGGAAAGATCAGGAACGGTGCATAGACGTTCGGATCCTTGAACGTGGCGCTGACCCGGTCATTGGAGAGAAAAATGTCGGAGTGGGGAAGCAGATGGAAGAAGCCGATATAGCCGGCGGCGGTGGCGATCAGCGCGGCGAACACATAGGCGCGGCGCACAATGGTCAGGCGCACTAAATCGCCATCGCAGAACAGGCAGGCGAACATCACGCTGGCCACGCCTAAATAGAGCGAGGTGCCGACATATTGAATGGTTTGTTGCTGATCGCCGACCTGGATCAGCGACAGGCAGCCGCCGACCAGCCAGATTGTCACCAGCGCCACCAGCGGGGCGAGGTTGCGATCGAAGCGAACGCGGGCGGCGATGCACATGACCAGGAGCACGATCATCAGGGCATCGTGCGGCGACGGCTCGATGAAGGCGATCGAGCTCAACAGCACCGTGACGAACAGGACGACGTTCAGGAGCCGTTGCGGCAGCGCCGCGCTCGTTGCCCCCGTCTCGGCATCGTCGCCAACGGCCGGCCGCTGGCTCGCGAACTCGCTCAATACGCGTTCTCCGTGCGGATCAGCGCGAACGGCGTCTGGGCGAGGATGTAAAGGTCGAGCAGGATCGACCAGTTCTCGATGTAATAAAGGTCGTGCTCGACGCGCTGCTGGATTTTCTCCTGGCTGTTGGTCTCGCCGCGCCAGCCGTGGATCTGGGCCCAGCCGGTGATGCCGGGCTTGACCCGGTGGCGGGCGAAATAGCCGTCCACCGCCTCATCGTAGAGGCGGTCCGCGGCCTTGGCCTGCACCGCATGCGGGCGCGGACCTACCAGCGACAGGTTGCCGGCAAACACGACATTGAGGAGCTGCGGCAGCTCGTCGAGGCTGGTCTTGCGGATGAAGCGGCCCACCCGCGTGACCCGCGGATCGCCGCGGGTGACCTGCCGGTCGGCGTTCGGGTCGGCCTGATCGGCATACATCGAACGGAACTTGTAGATTTCGATCAGCTCGTTGTTGAAGCCGTAGCGCTTCTGTTTGAACAGCACCGGGCCGCGGCTGTCGAGCTTGATGGCGATGGCGACGATCAGCATGATCGGCAACGCGCAAATCAGCGCCAGCGAGCCGACGATCTTGTCGAACAGCCATTTCATCACGACGTCCCAGTCGGCGATCGGCTTGTCGAAAATGTCGAGCACCGGGACGCTGCCGATGTAGGAATACGAGCGCGGGCGGTAACGCAGCTTGTTGGTGTGCGCCGAGAGCCGGATGTCGACCGGCAGCACCCAGAGCTTTTTCAGCATCTGCAGGATGCGGCTTTCCGCCGAGATCGGCAGCGAGAAGATCACCAGATCGACGCGGGTGTGGCGGGCGAACTCGACCAGATCGTCGACGGTGCCGAGCTTGGCGACGCCGCCGCAGTCGACTGAGCTGCGGTCATCGCCGCGATCGTCGAACACGCCGACGACCCGCACATCGGAATCGCGCTGCGCCGCCAGCGAACGGATGAGCGAGTCGCCGTTGCCGTCGGCGCCGACCACCACGGTGCGGCGATCGAGCCGGCCTTCCTGGGTCCAACGGCGGACCAGCAGAAACAGCCCGCGCCGGAAGCCGATCAGGGCGAACAGCCCGAGCACGTAGAAGCTGCCGAGCCAAGCGCGGGAGAACTGGTCGCCGGCCTTGGCGAAAAACGACACGCCGATGGCGATCAGAAACACCACCGACCAGGCCGAGGCGAGCCGCATGTATTGCTTCTCGTGGCCGCGAAAGGCCTGGACCTGATAGATGTCGGCGACCTGAAACGCCAGCATGGCAAGAAGCGCGATGCCAAAGATGGCGGCGAAGTAGTACCAGGCGAAGCCGTGCGCGGGGACGACGTAGGCGACGTAGACGGCAAAGCCGACCAGCGCCACCAGCGCCACTTCGATCACGCGAACGAGCCCGGCCAGCACGATCGGCGAGTAGGCGGGCTCGTAGGGCTCTTTCGCGGCGGCGAGCGCGGCCGGAGAAAGCCGGGTCGTCGCCGGCCGCACGCCGGGGCGCGGTATCGCCGACACCGCGGACATCACCGCGGAAGCGGTGTCGAAAATCGCGCCGTGCTCGGGTCTGGACATTCTCTAACACGCGGTTTTGCCGCCCGCGTCCGGGCGGGAGCGCGCCCCAGCAGGCAGTCTGGGTGGCAAAATAGTGAATAAAGTTCAAAAATTGGTTATGTGAATCGCGCGAGTCGTCTGATTGCGATGGCCTCGCGATAGGCGGCCAAGCCGCCATCGACCATCGCCGCCAGCGAAAACTCCTGCCGCACGCGTCCCTTCACCAACTGCGCGACGCGGCTCACCTGCGCCGGGGCATCGAGCGCGTCGCGGATCGCGCCGACCAGCACGCCGGTATCGTCGGCGGCAATGAGATAACCGGACTCCGGCCCAAAAATCTCGGGGATGCCGCCGACCCGCGTGGCGATGATTGGCATGCCGGCGGCGGCGGCTTCCAGCACCACATAGGGCAGCGACTCGGCGCGCGAGGGAATGACCAGCATGCGCCCCATGGCAAGCGCTTCGCGGGTCGGACGGAAGCCGGCGAAGCGGACCAGATCGGCGACCTGCAGGCGCGCGGCCTGGCTTTTAAGCTCGTCGCCGAGCGGCCCTTCGCCGGCAATGGTCACGCTCACGCGCCGGCCGGACGCTTTGAGCACCGCCAGCGCCGCGATCAAAACATCGAACGCCTTGACCGGCCGCAATTCGCCGAGACAGACCAGATCGGTCGCGTCGGCGCGCGCCGTGATCGGCGCGAATTCGGCGTCGCTGACGCCGTTGTGCACGATCCGCACCATCGCCGGCGGCCGGCCGATCACCGCGCGGAACAGGCCGGCGACATAGCTGCTCTCGAACAGAAACAGATCGGTGCGCCATTTCAGCAGCCATTCCAGCGTGCGGTAGAAACCGCCGCCGATGGTGCCGGGCCGGTACACCAGCGAGCCGCCGTGCGGCGTATAGACGCGAATCGCATTCGGCGCGCTCAAAGTGAGCCGCGCCAGCGCCGCGCCTTTGGCGCCGTGGCCGTGCAGCACGTCGGGCGCGGCCGCCGCAATCTGCCGCGAGATGACGCGGAGCGCGTTGAAATCCGAGGGGCTGAGCTCGCGGGTGATGGGCACGCGCTCCAAGCCGAGCGCAAGCTGCGACACCAACTCGGCCAGCGCTTCATCGGCGCGCGGCCCGCCGGTCGTGGAGTCGACAATCAGCCCGACGCGATGGCCGCGGGCCGCCTGGCCGCGGGCGACGTCGACCACATGGCGGAACAGGCCGCCGAGCGGCGCCCGCAGAATGTGCAGGATCTTCAGCGACGAAGCCGGCGCGGCTTGCGGCCCTACGGCCGCAGCGGGGCGCACCGCGGTCGCAGTCGACGCGGCGGCGGCTTGCATCGAGAGGGCAGGCCGGCCATCGCCCATGCGCGGAATCCCTAAACGAGCAAAATCCTTAAAAGTCGCGGCCGAACGTTAAGCCCGATTAGCTGCGCCGCAGTTAAAAAAGCCTGACCGATGGCGCGGCCTGATCCCGTCTGCTGCGGTCGCCAGGCGGCGGTACGCCGGTATGGAACAGGCCGCGCTTAACCGGATGGCAACCTTAATAGTCTGTTATCGCACCGTTGGTCCGCAGTCAGGAGTCGCACCATGAGTATGGCGTCGCAGTCGAGCCGGCCCGCGCTGCGCGGGCCTTATATCGACGCCGATTTCGATCTGCCGGCGCTGGGCACGGCGCTGTGGCGCAGGCGGTATCAGATCGTGCGGCCGGCGATCCTGGTGGGGCTGCTCACGTTCCTGGTGGTCATTCTGATCCCGCCGAAATATCAGTCCGAGTCGCGCGTGCTGGTGATCGGCCGCGACAACGTGTTCCTGCGCCCCGACGCCGACAAGGACATCATCGACCGCGGCGTCGTCGACCAGGAGGCGGTGACCAGCCAGGCGCAGATCGTGCTGTCGCGCGAAGTCGCCAACGAGGTCATCACCAAGCTCAAGCTCGCCGACCTGCCCGAATTCGATCCGGCGCTCGGCGGCGTGTCGCTCGTCAAATCGATCCTCGGCTTCTTCGGCATCGTCAAGAACCCGCTGAGCATGACGCCGGAAGAGCGCGTGCTCGCTTCCTATTACGAGCGGCTCACGGTGTTCCCGGTGGAGAAATCCCGCGTCATCGTCATCGATTTCCTGTCGGAAAATCCCGAGCTTGCCGCCCGCGTCGCCAATGCCATAGCCGACGCCTATCTGCAGCATCAGCAGCTCGCCAAGCAGGACCAGGCGCGCAGCGCCGGGCAATACCTCTCCGGCGAGCTCGATTCGATGCGCAAGAAAGTGGCGGACGCCGAAGCCAAGGTCGAGGCGTTCCGCGCCAAGTCCAATCTCCTGGTCGGGCCGAACGGCACCACGCTCTCGGCCCAGCAGCTCGGCGACCTCAACGCCCAGCTCGCCACCGCGCGCGCGCAAAAGGCCGACGCCGAAGCCAAGGCCCGGCTCATTCGCGAAATGTTGAAGTCCGGCGCCGAGATCGATTCCTCCGACATTCTCAATTCCGAGCTTATCCGGAGGCTCGCCGAGCAGCGGGTGACCTTGCGCGCCCAACTCGCCGAGCAATCGTCCTCGCTCCTCGACCAGCATCCGCGCATCAAGGAACTCAAAGCCCAGATCGCCGACCTCGACAGCCAGATCCGGCACGAGGCCGAGACCATCGCGCGCTCGCTGGAAAACGATTCCAAGCTCGCCGACGCCCGCGTCGAGGCGCAGCTTGCGAACTTCGACCAGTTCAAGAACCAGGCGGCCAGCACCAACGAGCAGGATGTGCAGCTGCGCGCACTCGAGCGCGAGGCCAAGGCGCAGCGCGATTTGCTGGAATCCTATCTCGGCAAATATCGCGAGGCGAGCGCCCGCGACACCCTCGGCGCGGCGCCGCCCGATGCGCGGATCATTTCCCGCGCGGTGGTGTCCAACGTGCCGGCTTATCCGAAAAAGCTCCCGACCGTGCTGATTGCAACGCTGGCGACCCTGGTGCTCACGTCCGGCATGGTGCTGACCCGCGAACTATTGGCCGCGCCGCCGATTACCGGCCGGCTCGGCGCCGTCACCGGCAGCGCCGCCGGCGGTCGCGCCAAAGCCGGACGCGGTCTCTTTGGCGGGCTCGGCGGATTGTTCGGCGGCACCAAATCTGCCCCGTTTCCGTCCGCCGACGCCGCGGTGACCGCCGCGCGGGGAGGGGAGCCGGCGCCCGCGGCCAGTACGCTCGCCGCCCGGATTGCGTCGCTGGCCAAAAAGCCGCAGCCGGTCGGCGTGCCGGTGAGTGCGATCGAGACCTTCGCGCATCATCTGCATCAGGAAGGCTTCGAGAGCAGCCAGTTCGCGTTGTTCGGGGCCGCGCCGGCCGCGGATACGAGCCGCATCGCGATCAAATTCGCCCGCGCGCTCGCCGCTGAGGCGCGCGTGGTGCTGGTCGGGCTCGGCTGGGACGACGCCGCGATCCGCGCGATTTCCATCGAGCCCGGCGCCGCGGGCCTCGCCGAGCTTGCCGCCGGCACCGCGTCGGTCGGCGCCATCATCACCCGCGACAAGGCCTCCGGCCTCAATCTCATCGTCTCCGGCCGCCCCGGCGCCGACCGCCGCGCGTTGGTGTCATCGCCGGCCATGGACAAAAATTTCGCCGCGCTCGCCGACAGCTACGGCCACGTCGTGGTCGACGCCGGCGCGCTCGACGGCGCCGAGCTTGCCGCAATAGCCCGCATCGCCCCCCATGCGGTGCTGATCGTCGAGACGCTGGCCGGTCCGGCGACCGCCAACGCCCGCGAGCGCCTGATCGACGAAGGCTTCGACGACGTCACTATTCTGGTCGCCGGCCGCACCGAGCCGGCCGCCTCCGCCGCCCCCGAAGTCGCTTCGCCAGTCGCCGCGTAACCCTCACCCGGCCGCTGGCGCGGCCACCCTCTCCCGCACGCTGGAGAGGGGAAGAAGTGAGGGCGCGTGTTGCTATTTCCCTCTCCCGTTTACGGGAGAGGGTAGGCCGCGCAGCGGCCGGGTGAGGGCCACCGCTTGCTCGATGCTCTCCCAGACGCCCTCTCGGTTGCTCATGACCTCGTTGTTCCAAATGCGCAGAACACGCCAGCCATTGGCGCCAAGGAAACGATCGCGCGCGGCGTCATACAAACTCTCGGCGTGCTGACCGCCGTCAAGCTCGACGACCAGCCGGCGCTCGATCGAGGCGAAGTCCGCAACGAAGGGACCGATCGGCACTTGGCGTCGAAACTTGACGCCATTGAACCGTCGGTCGCGCAACAGCCGCCACAGGATGCGCTCGGCGTCGGTGTCATTGCGGCGAAGCGCGCGGGCGACGTTTCGCTTCTGACCTTCGCGCATCTGCTTATCCGTCCCCGCGGAGTGAAACGGAGCGGGGGAGGGGGACCGCCCGAAGGGCGGTGGAGGGGGCGTGCAGCAAAGAGGTTGACCTCGCTGCCGACGCCCCTTCCACCACTCTGCTGCGCAGAGTGGTCCCCCTTCCCCGCTTTGCGGGGCAGGATGATGCAGATCATCGCCGCGATGGCGCCGCAAAGGATTATCAACCAGGCGGGGACTAGGATCGCCGGCAAAAGGCTTTTTGACATGGCCGGGCTTAAAGACGCCATCATCCGCGGCGGGCTGGAATCGCTGTATTTTTCCGGCGCGCATTGGGCGCTGCGCCCTTTGGTCGGCGGCGTCGGCGCCATTTTGACCATGCATCACGTGCGGCCGCCGCGGCCCGACCGCTTCCAGCCCAATCGGCTGCTGGAAATCACGCCGCGGTTTCTGGCCGGCGTGGTCAAGCTGTTGCGCCGCTCCGGCGTCGACGTGGTCTCGCTCGACGAGATGCACCGCCGCCTGACCGCGCGCGATTTTCGCCGCCGCTTCGTCTGCCTCACCTTCGACGACGGCTATCGCGACATCCTGCAATACGCTTACCCGATCCTCAAAGCCGCGCAGATGCCGTTCGCGGTCTATGTGCCGACCAGCTTTCCCGACCGGCTCGGCGAGTTGTGGTGGCTCGCGCTCGAGGCGGTGATCGCCAAGAACGAGCGCATCGGGCTGGTCATCGACGGCCGCAACCGCACCTTCGATTGCAAAACCGTGGCGGAAAAACGCGCGCTCTACGACGAGCTTTACTGGTGGCTGCGGCGCCGGCCGGCCGAAACCGAGCTGCGCGCCATCGTGCGCGATCTCGCCGCCTGCTACGCCGTCGACATCGCCGCATTCTGCCGCGAGCTGTGCATGGACTGGCCCGAGATCGCGGCGCTCGCCGCCGATCCGCTGGTGACCATCGGCGCCCATACCGTCAATCACCAGATGCTGGCGAAGCTGCCGGAAAAAGCCGTGCGCGCGGAAATGGACTTGAGCCGCTCGGTGATCGAGGCGGCGCTCGGCGTGCCGCCGGCGCATCTGTCGTATCCTTACGGGGATCCGAACTCGGCCGGGCCGCGCGAATTCGCCATCGCCGCCGCGCTCGGCTTCGCCACCGCGGTGACGACGCGGCCGGGCGTGCTGTTTGCCGCCCACGCCGCGCACCTGACCGCGCTGCCGCGCATCTCGCTCAACGGCGAATATCAGCAGCTGCGCTATGTCCGCGTGCTGCTCTCCGGCGCGGCCACCGCGATGTGGAACGGCTTCCGCCGCTTAGAAGCGGCGTAAGCCAGGGGGCAGTAATCAGTGGTCAGTAATCAGAACTCAGAGTAACGGCCGCTCTTCTGATTACTGATTACTGAATACTGATTACTGGCCCCTGGCCCGGCTCATCCATGAGACGACCGGCATCGCCGGGACGACCCAGCCGAGGCCGGCGATCACGTAGTAGGCGACCGAAGCGATGGCGTTGTCGCGGATCGCGGGCACCTGCGCCAGCGCCATGGCGACGAGCGCCCAGACGATGACGAGAACAAACAGCGCAATCGCGCCGATGAATTTGCGAAGCCGTAGCGGCATGAGGCGGGCGACACAACGTCCGTTGCAAGCGTTGGCCGCAGCACTATATGGTCCGCGCGCGCCCGACAAGCGAGCCGATGACTGAAACGATCACCACCGACACTCACGCGCGCGCGATCCGGCTGTGGCTTCATGCCGTCGCCGCACTGATTGTGGCGATGGTGCTGGTCGGCGGCGCCACCCGGCTCACCGAATCCGGCCTGTCGATCACCGAGTGGAAGCCGGTCATGGGCGTGCTGCCGCCGCTGGGCGAAGGGCAGTGGCAGGCCGCGTTCGCAAAATATCAGACCATTCCGCAATACCGCGCGCTCAACGCCGGCATGAGCATTGCCGCCTTCAAGACGATCTTCTGGTGGGAATGGACGCATCGGCTGCTCGGCCGACTGATCGGCGCCGCGTTCCTGCTGCCGTTTTTGTGGTTTCTGTGGCGCGGATGGGTGGCGCCGTCATTGCGGCCGCGGCTGTGGTTCATTTTCGGCCTCGGCGCGCTGCAAGGCGCGGTCGGCTGGTGGATGGTCGCCTCCGGCCTCGCCGATCGCGTCGAAGTCTCGCAATACCGGCTGGCGACGCATCTCATCCTCGCCTGCGCGATCTATGTCGCGCTCATCTGGACCGCGCAGCAGATCGGCGAACGATCTTCCGCAGCCGTGCCCGCGCGCATTCGCGTGAGCGCGCTTGCGCTCCTCGTTCTCGTGCTGGCGCAGATCTATCTCGGCGCGCTGGTCGCCGGCTTACGCGCCGGTTATGTCTACAACACCTGGCCGCTGATCGACGGCGCCTTCGTGCCGGAGGCCGCGCGGCTGTTCTTCGCTACGCCGGCCTGGCGGAATTTTTTCGAAAATACGCTGACCGTGCAGTTCGACCACCGCATGCTCGCTTATTTGATATTTGTCGCAGCGGCGTTTCACGCGCTCGACGTCGCGCGCACTGTGAAAGCCGGCCCCGCGCGCGCCGGCGCTTTTCTTCTGATCGCCACGATCACACTGCAAATGGCGCTCGGCATCGCCACGCTGTTGTTGGTCGTGCCCCTGCCGCTCGCGCTCTTGCATCAGGCGATGGCAATGCTGATCTTGACTGCAGCGACGCTGCACGCGGCGAATGTTGTTGACCGCGCGCCGCGCGCGATCGCTGAGCCGGCGCGGGCGTGAACTAATCCGCCAGCGCCTGCTCGAGGTCGGCGATGATGTCGTCCTTGTCCTCGATGCCGATCGAGAGCCGCACCACGTCGGGTCCGGCGCCGGCCTCCTTCTTCTGCGCGTCGGACAGCTGCCGGTGCGTGGTCGAGGCCGGGTGAATGATCAGCGAGCGGGTGTCGCCGATATTGGCCAGATGCGAGAACAGCGTGACGCTGGAGACGAGCTTGACGCCGGCTTCGTAGCCGCCTTTGAGCCCGAAGGTGAACACCGCGCCGGCGCCGTTCGGGCAGTATTTCTTGGCGAGGTTGTGATAGCGGTCGCCCGGCAGGCCGGGATAGCTCACCCACGCCACCTTCGGGTGCGCGACAAGCCATTGGGCGACGGCCAGCGCGTTGTCGCAATGCGTGCGCATCCGCAGCGGCAGCGTTTCGATGCCGGTGAGAATGAGGAAGGCGTTGAACGGCGACAGCGCCGGTCCGAGATCGCGCAGCGCCAGCACCCGGCAGGCGATGGCGAAGGCGAAGTTGCCGAAGGTCTCGTGCAGCACGATGCCGTGATATTCCGGCCGCGGCTCGCACAGCATCGGATAGCGCCGCTCGCGCGACCAGTTGAAGGTGCCGGCATCGACGATCACGCCGCCGATCGAGTTGCCGTGGCCGCCGAGAAATTTGGTCGCCGAATGAATGATGATGTCGGCGCCGTGATCGATCGGCTTGCACAGGAACGGCGTCGCCAGCGTATTGTCGACGATGTAGGGCACGCCCGCGCGCTTGGCGACTTGCGAAACCGCCGCCATGTCGGTGATGACGCCGCCGGGATTGGCGATCGACTCGGTGAAGATCGCCTTGGTCTTCGGCGAGATCGCGCGCTCGAACGAACCGATGTCGTCGGGGTCGGCCCACACCACGTTCCAGCCGAAATTCTTGAACGCGTGATTGAACTGGTTGATCGAGCCGCCGTAGAGCTTTTTGGACGCCACGAACTCGTCGCCCGGCTGCAGCAGGCAGTGAAACGCCAGCACTTGCGCCGCATGCCCGGACGCCACCGCAAGCCCCGCGGTGCCGCCTTCGAGCGCGGCGACCCGCTCCTCCAGCACGGCATTGGTCGGGTTGCCGATGCGGGTATAGATGTTGCCGAAGGTCTGCAGGCCGAACAGCGAGGCGGCGTGATCGACGCTCTCGAAGACATAGGACGTGGTCTGGTAGATCGGCGTCGCCCGCGCGCCGGTCGTAGGATCGGGTTGCGCGCCGGCATGCACGGCAAGCGTGGCAAAGCCCGGAATGCGTTCATTCATCGGCCGGTCCTCGACGATCCTGGTCACGGGAAGAAGCGGTTCCGGTTTATAGGACGGACCGGAGCCGTCAACGAGCGGCAAACGTCGTTTTCGTTAACACCCAACCGCCGCGCTTGCGTCAGCTTGCGCCGTCCTCGCGCTGCGCGCGTTCGGCCGCTGCGGTGGTGCCGCCGCGCGATGACGTGCGGTTGAGCGACAGACGCTGAATGCCGCCGCTGACCGTTGCTCGCTTTGAGCTGATGGTGCGGGTGTTGACGCCCATCCACGCGATCTCGGACGACAAGCGGCCGTATTCGATCTTCGGACAGCGGTTCATCACCACCTTGAGGCCGTTGGCCTCAGCGAGCGCCGCGGCTTCATCGTTGCGCACGCCAAGCTGCATCCATATCACTTGCGGTCGCGGGCTCAGCGCGAGCGCCTCCTGCACAATGCCGAGCGCATATTGCGAGGCGCGGAAAATATCGATCATGTCGATCGGCTCGGGGATGTCGGCAAGCCCCGCGTAAATCCGCTGGCCGAGCATCTCGTGGTCGGCATGTCCGGGATTAACCGGGATCATGCGGTAGCCGCGTTCGAGCAGATATTTGAAGGCGAAATAGCTCGGCCGGTTCTCCTTCGCCGAGGCGCCGACCATGGCGATCGATTTCACGGTGTTGAGAATGCCGCGAATATAGCTGTCGGGATAGGAATCGTGGTTCATCGCCTGAGCCAGCGAGCGCAAAAGTGTGGCGCGACCGCGGTCGTCGCGCGAAGCGGATGAAAAGTGAGATCCACGTCCCGCCTCAGCGGTCCTCCCATTTCGGCTTGCGCTTCTCGATAAAAGCGCCGATGCCCTCGTCGGCGTCGCGCCCCAAGAGATTCTCGACCATCACCTCCGCTGTATATTTGTACGCCTCAGCGAGCGGCATTTCGAGTTGACGGTAAAACGCCTCCTTGCCGAGCCTGATCGCGCGTGTGGATTTCGCCGCGATCATTTTGGCGAGCTTGAGCGCCTCTTCTCGCTCGCTGCCGGGCGCAACCACGCGGTTGACGAGACCGATGCGCTCGGCATGCTCGGCCGGGATCATCTCGCCCGTGAGCAGCATTTCCATCGCGGGCTTCCGCACGACATTGCGCGACAGCGCAACCATCGGCGTCGAGCAGAACAGGCCGACATTGATTCCGGAGGTGGCAAACTTCGCGGCACGAGAGGCAACCGCAAGGTCGCAGCTTGCCACCAGCTGACAGCCGGCGGCCGTCGCAGTCGCCTGCACCGCCGCGATAACCGGCTGCGGCAGCGCGACGATCTGCTGCATCATGCTGCTGCACATCGACATAATGTGTTTGAAATAGGCGCGGCCGCCGTCCTCATCGGACCGGCGCCGATAAAGCTCCTTGAGGTCGTGGCCGGCGGAGAACGCCGGTCCGTTGGCCGCGAGTACGACCGCGCGCACCCCGTCGTCGTGCGCGATCGCGGTGAGCGCATCGCCAAGCGCTTCGAGCATTGCCTCGGAAAGGCTGTTGAGCGACTGCGGCCGGTTGAGCGTGAGCACGGCAACGTCCGCTACGTCATCGCGCAAAAGAATCAACGAAGAGGCGTCAGCCGCGGCGGCTGTAGCGGAATGGGCGTTCATCATCCTCTCCTCGGCTTGGTCCTAACCCTATGCGGATTTGGCAATTTCACGACCCCATTGTATCCGGTCCGCGCAGCAGGGAGCACGGGCATGAAGGACATGGCGGCGCCGAAACTCACGGTCAAGGAGCTCGAGCGCCTGCTCAGCGCCGAATTCCCGCAAATGTTCAACCCGCAGGGCGGATACGGCATCGAAGAAGTCTGGTATGGCGGCAGCCGTGTGCGCAAGCATTTCAATCCGCGATCGCTGCGCCCGGGCGGTACCATCGCCGGCACGACAATGATGACGCTCGCCGATTTTGCGCCCTATGTTGCGATTTTGGCCACGATCGGCTGGGTGCCGTTGGCGGTGACCACCAATCTTTCCATCAATTTCCTCAAAAAGCCCGAGCCGCGCGACCTTTTCGCCGAGGCCCGTTTGATCAAGCTCGGGAAACGGCTTGCGGTTGCTGAGATTGGCATTCGATCCGAGGGCGAAGACGAATTGGTCGCCCACGCGACGTCCACCTATTCGATCCCGCCTCAGAGGTGAAATAATACCTCAAAGGCAAATGCTTGAGACAGTGACAAAATAGCCGGGTGATGGATTGACCTTCGGGCCCGCCGCGGATAAATAGCCGCCCATGGCGCCGGGCAAATAGTGGCGCATCTCCACCACGGATCAAGAACATGAAAACCTATTCGGCCAAGCCCGCCGAGGTCGACAAGAAGTGGGTGATGATCGATGCCGACGGACTTGTCGTCGGCCGGCTTGCCTCGATCGTGGCAATGCGGCTGCGCGGCAAGCATAAGCCGACGTTTACCCCGCACGTCGACTGCGGCGACAACGTCATCGTCATCAACGCCGCCAGGGTGGTGCTGACCGGCCGCAAAGTCGAGCAGAAGGTCTATTACAAGCACACCGGTTATATCGGCGGCATCAAGGAACGCACGGCGAAGTCGATCCTGAGCGGCCGTTTTCCCGAGCGCATTGTCGAAAAGGCGGTCGAGCGAATGCTGCCCCACGGGCCGCTCGGACGCCGCCAGCTGAGCAATCTCCGGGTCTATCCGCACGCCGAGCATCCGCATGCGGCGCAGCAGCCGGAGCAGATCGACATTGCCGCCATGAACCGCAAGAACAAGAGGATCGCGTGATGGCTGAGACCATGCAGGCGCTCGAAGAGCTTTCCACGCTTAAGCCTGCGGCGGCGCCGCAGCCGCCAAAATACGTGCAGAAGCTCGACAAGCAGGGCCGTGCCTACGCCACCGGCAAGCGCAAAGACGCCGTCGCGCGGGTGTGGATCAAAATGGGCGGCGGCAAGATCACGATCAACGACCGCCCGGTCGAGACCTATTTCGCCCGCCCGGTGCTGCGCATGCTGATCCAGCAGCCGCTCGTCGCCGCTAGCCGCCAGGGCCAATACGATGTCGTCTGCACTGTCTCCGGCGGCGGCCTGTCGGGACAGGCTGGCGCCGTGCGTCATGGCCTGTCGAAGGCGCTGATGCGCCACGAGCCGGACCTCCGCACGGTGCTCAAGCGCGGCGGCTTCTTGACCCGCGATGCGCGCGTGGTCGAGCGCAAAAAGTACGGCAAGGCCAAGGCGCGTAGAAGCTTCCAGTTCTCGAAGCGCTAATTCGTCGCGCGCATTTCGCGCGGCACATACGGGAACCCGCGCAGGTTATTGGCCGGTCCCGGTTTTTTCTGTGCCTGACATCGAGCCGGCTAATTCGGCCCGGACGCCATTGGCTCAATCCCGGCCGCGTTTCGTCTGTCAAGATTTAGTGCGGCGGCGCGAACGCCAGGTTTTCGCGCGTGTAGTTGTCGTCCACTTCGGAAATCGGCTTGAGGTAGGTCGGGCGTGAGCAGGATCGCCCGATGTTCGAAGAGGATTGGCGGCAAAGCCAATATCTGGTCCGGATGATCGGCCAGCGGCGGATGCATCTCCCAGCCATCGTCAAGCGGCTTCCAATTGATCTCGACTGCGAATGTCCGCCGGAATGGTTTGAGGTCCGCCACGGCGCGCCCGAACGGCGTATCGGTCGTTTCCAGCAGGCGGTTCATTTCGGCGGTGAGCCGCGACGGCACATACCAGTTGTCGGCTTCGGACAGGACGCGGTCGCCGCAGGTGAGTTCGACGTGGCGGAACTTAACCCGCTCGTTCTCATCAAGTTCCAGGCGTTTGCGCTGCTCGGCCGAAATCGGTTTGTCGACGCCGCGAACGAGCCGGCGCGAATTTTCGTTTCGTCGGCGAGCTTGTGATCTGTGCACCACTTGTCGAGCGTGAACGTTGCGCTACGCGCGGCCAGCAAACTGGCATTAAGGGTTTCGATCAGCGCCAAGGACTCGAGGCGCGTAAGGAATGTGTCCGGCCATGCCGGTGCCGTCTGGGCGTCCAGGCGAGTTGGCAGCACGCTGGCCCAAATCAGGCAGAGCGCGGCGACGGATTAGCGAGATCGCTTCATCGTTTGGAGGCTCCCGTTTTTCCAGGTCGGGGCAGCCGCGGGCTGCGCCGCGGGGCTTCGCCGCCAACCGAATGATTGCCACGTAAGAGTTTCCTTGCATGTCGAAATTAGCGACAGTTTTTCCGATTGTTCCAAAAAAGTTCTTCTGAAAGTCGCGACAATAGTCACACTCTTGGCAAAGGCTGAAGAGCGAACCTTCAGCGCGGGACACGGGTCCATGATACGTAGTTTCCCTGATTGAGGGAGCTTTGGCGATGGACCTGGGCCAGGCATTGGTCGCGCTTGATGTCGGAACCTTGTCTTTCATCGCCGTTTGCGTTGCGTCCTTGCTTGGCTTGTTTCTCCTGTTCGCCTGGACGCAGGAGCGTATCCAGGCGCTCGCCTGGTGGGGCGCGGCTTATTTGATCGGCGGAGCCTCGGGTGCGCTTTGGCGGTTCGGCCAGCTGATTGCCCCGACGCTACCGTCGAGCCTCGCGACCATCCTCTTGTTTGTCGCCGTGGGCATGGTTTGGAGCGGCGCGCGGCTGTTTCATGGGCGGCCGGTTCTCTGGTTTGCCATGCTGTTCGGCGCAGGCTTTTGGCTGATCGCGTGTTTTGTGCCCGCCTTCGCCGTTTCGGCTGCTTCCCGTATTATGCTGAGCTCGCTCATTGTCGCGAGCTATACGTTCTTGACCGCCAGCGAACTGCGGCGCGAACGGCGAAAATCGCTGATCCGCCGTTGGCCGGCTCTTTTCGTTCCGATGCTGCACGGGGCCATCTTTCTGTTCCCGGTCGCCGTAGCGACCATCGCGTCCGATGGCAGCGGTAGCCATGGCGTTGCTCGCAGCTGGATCGCCGTGTTCGCGATCGAGATCGTGCTCTATGTCGTCGGCACCGCCTTCGTGGTGTTGATCCTGGCAAAAGACCGCACCGTGCACCTCTACAAAACGGCCGCGACAACCGATCCGCTCACGGGCCTGCTCAATCGCCGCGGGTTTTTCGAGGCGGTAGATATCGTCATGCGTCGCAACCGGAACCGCATGACGCCGGTCAGCGTGCTCGGCTTCGATCTCGATCATTTCAAATCGATCAATGACCGTTTTGGCCATGCCGTTGGCGATGACGTTTTGCAATTGTTCGCGAAGGTCGTGCGCGAGACCATGCGCGCCGACGACGTCATCGGCCGGCTCGGCGGCGAGGAGTTCGTTGCTCTGGTGCCGGGCACGCTGGCCGATGCCGCCGGCGTCGCCGAGCGCGTGCGTTCGGCCTTCGCTGCGGCCGGTATCACCCGTAACGGACTGCGCATTGCGACGACTGTCAGCGTCGGGGTTGCATGCGGCACGCCCTCGATCGCGATCGACGCGCTCCTTGGGAGCGCCGACGTGGCGCTCTATCGCGCCAAATCGCAGGGACGCAATCGGGTCGAGGCCGTCGAGGAAATCGTCACCGGCGCGCCGGAAGATTGTTTGGGCCAGCAAAGCGCGACGCGGTCGGCGGGCAAAACCAAAGAAAAGGGCGCCGTCAAGAACGGCGCCCTGGAAGGTTGCATCGCCTAAGCAATGCAGGGAGGATGGTTACGCGTACGCTGACGCAAACAAACCGTGTTTGAGCACGACCTCGTCTCGAAACCGGCGCCCGTCCCAAATCGTGGGACGCCGGTTTTTCGGACCATGCCCTATGCCGAGTAATACATTTCGAACTCCACCGGATGCGGGGTGTGTTCGAAGCGGATCACTTCGCTCATCTTCAGGTCGACATAGGCGTCGACGAAATCGTCATCGAAAACGCCGCCCGCGGTCAGGAAGCCGCGGTCCTTGTTGAGTTCTTCGAGCGCCTGGCGCAGCGAGCCGCAGACGGTCGGAATTTTCTTCAGCTCCTTCGGCGGCAGGTCGTAGAGGTCCTTGTCGACCGCCTCGCCCGGATCCAATTTGTTCTTAATGCCGTCGAGCCCGGCCATCAGCATGGCCGCAAACCCCAAATAAGGATTGGCGAGCGGATCGGGGAAGCGCACTTCGACGCGCTTGGCTTTCGGGTTCGTCGTATAGGGGATGCGGCAGGACGCCGAGCGGTTGCGCGCCGAATAGGCGAGCAACACCGGCGCCTCGAAGCCTGGCACCAGCCGCTTGTACGAGTTGGTCGTCGGATTGGTGAAGGCGTTGATCGCCTTGGCGTGCTTGATGATGCCGGCGATGTAGGACAGGCAGGTTTCCGACAGGTCGGAATATTTGTTGCCGGCAAACACCGGCTTGCCGCCTTTCCAGATCGACTGGTGGCAATGCATGCCCGAGCCGTTGTCGCCGTAGACCGGCTTCGGCATGAAGCAGGCCGTCTTGCCGTAGACCTGTGCGACCTGCTGGATGCAATATTTGTAGATCTGCATCTGGTCGGCCATCACGGTCAGCGGCGAGAATTTCAGCCCCAGTTCGTGCTGCGCGGACGCCACCTCGTGATGGTGTTTCTCGACTTTGGCGCCCATGCGCGCCATGGCGGCGAGCATCTCGGAGCGCATGTCCTGCACCGAGTCCTGCGGCGGAACCGGGAAGTAGCCCTTCTTGGTCCAGACCCGATGACCGAGATTGCCGCCTTCATATTCGGTGTCGGAATTCGACGGGAATTCCACCGAGTTCGAGCTTGAAGCCGGTGTTGTAGGGCTCGGCCTTGTACCGCACATCGTCGAAGACGAAGAATTCGGCCTCGGGCCCGAAATACACCGTGTCGCCGACCCCCATGGATTTGACCATGGCTTCGGCCCGTTTGGCGATGCCGCGTGGATCGCGATTGTAGGGCTCGCCGGTGGTCGGCTCGAGCACGTCGCAGACCAGCACCATCGTCGTCTCGGCGAAGAACGGATCGATGCAGGCGGATGCCGGATCCGGCATCAGGCACATGTCGGACTCGTTGATCGCCTTCCAGCCGGCGATCGAGGAGCCGTCGAACATCTGCCCCTCGGCAAAGGTGTCCTCTTCGATCATGGAAACGTCGAAGGTGACGTGCTGCCACTTGCCGCGCGGATCGGTAAAGCGGAAGTCGACGTATTTCACGTCGCTGTCCTTGATCATTTTCATGACATTCTTCGGCGTCGTCATGGCAGGTGTTTCCTTTCGTGCTATTGGTCAATGCTCCGGCATACTGGTGAAATCCCGCTGCCGCTAAGCGCAGGCCGTCAGACCAGACACTCAAATGGCGTCGGTTCCGGATTCCCCCGTCCTGATCCGGATGGCTTCTTCGATCGTTGACACGAAAATTTTCCCGTCGCCGATCCGCCCGGTTTGAGCGGCGCGCCGGATCGCATCGATGGCTTTTTCGACCATGTCGTCGCCGAGCACAATCTCAATCTTCACCTTGGGGAGAAAATCCACGACGTATTCGGCGCCCCGGTAAAGTTCGGTGTGTCCCTTTTGCCGTCCAAACCCCTTGGCCTCGGTGACGGTTATTCCTTGCAGCCCTACTTCCTGCAGTGCCTCCTTCACCTCATCGAGTTTGAATGGCTTGATGATCGCCTCGATTTTCTTCATCGCGTTTCGTCTCCCGGCTCCGGATGGACACGGCCATCGTTTGGAACCGAGGCTTGGTTAGCAGGTCCCGTGCCAAGGCTTTGAAGGTGTGAAAAATGCAACTAGATCAGGCTGCTGTGTTGTTATGGCCCGGTTCCTGCGACGACTCAGGAAATGCCGCCGCCACTAAACTGGGCACGTTGCCTATTCTCACGTCAATGACCGGCAATGACAAGACCCAAAGCGTTCTCAGGTGTTGGTTTCGTGGCGCAATGTCTATCCTCGCAGCATCATGATTGAGCTTTTGAGCAACGCCGAGATGGCGCAAGCCGACCGCCTGGCGATTGCCGGCGGCGTCGCCGGCATTGACCTTATGGAGCGGGCCGGCCGAGCGGTTGCCGATGCGGTGGCAACACGTCACCCCGTAGGAAGCCGTGTCGTCGTTATGGCCGGGCCGGGAAACAATGGGGGAGATGGCTTCGTCGCGGCGCGGCTACTCACCCAGCGGGGCTTTCAGGTGCGGCTGCTGCTTGCCGGGGACGCGGATCGCCTCAAGGGTGATGCAGCACTTGCTGCGCAGCAATGGAGGGGTCCGGTCGAGCCCGCGCAAGCAAGCCGATTAGGCGGTGCGGACGTGATCATCGACGCGCTGTTCGGCGCCGGACTCGATCGGCCGGTCGAAGGGCTTCCCTGCACCTTGATCGAGACCATGAACGCCCAACCCGCGCCTATCGTCGCCGTCGATCTGCCGAGTGGGATCAATGGCAGCTCCGGGGCCGTCATGGGAACCGCCGTGACGGCTGCTCGGACAGTGACCTTTTTTCGTAAAAAACCGGGGCATCTGCTTTTGCCTGGCCGACTTCACTGCGGCATGATTGCTGTGGCAGACATCGGCATTCCCGATTCCGTGCTGGCGCAAATTACCCCGCAGACCTTCGAGAATACGCCGGAGCTTTGGCGCGGTTATCTTCCGGTGCCACGAGAGGCCGGCCACAAATACGATCGCGGGCATGCGGTCATCGCGTCGGGTCCATCCTGGTCGACGGGGGCGGCGCGGCTCGCGGCTCGTGGCGCGCTGCGTGCAGGAGCGGGGCTGGTCACCATCGCGAGCCCGCGCGAGGCGCTGGCGATCAATGCAGCATCCAATCTCGCGGTGATGGTGCGGCCGGTCGACGGCCCCGATGAATTGACCACGTTTCTTGCCGATCGGCGATTGAACGCATTCGCGATCGGCCCGGGCGTGGGGGTAGGCGAGGCAACTTGCGAGCTTGTGCTGGCAGCGCTTTCAGGCGAGCGCGCCGTCGTGCTTGACGCCGATGCCATCACCAGCTTTTCGGCTCATCCGCAGCGGCTCGCCGAGGCGCTCTTGCGGCGCCGCGACCAAGCTACCATCCTGACGCCGCATGAAGGGGAATTCTCCCGTTATTTCTGGGCATTGGATCAACGAACTAAAGTCGGCTCGAAACTCGAAAGAGCGCGCCTCGCCGCCGCGATCACGGGAGCGGTGGTTCTCCTCAAGGGCGCCGATACCGTGGTCGCCGCCCCCGACGGTCGTGCGGCGATCGCGGCGAACGCGCCACCCTATCTGGCGACCGCGGGCGCCGGCGATGTGCTGACCGGGATGGCCGCGGGGCTGTTGGCCCAAGGTATGCCGGCGTTCGAAGCCGCGGCCGCGGCGGTTTGGCTGCATGGCGAAGCCGCTGCTGCGTTCGGGCCGGGCCTTATTTCCGAGGATTTGCCGGAAATGCTGCCACAGGTTTACCGCGCCCTGATCGCGTGATGGGCACGTCACTGCTTCAGGGCGCAGGTTGCAGGCCGAAATTCAGCGGCTATTTTTATGGTGTCCGGCGGCGTGCCCGTGATATAAGCCGCGCCGCCGGGCCACCCTCCTGTCGCGGGCGTGGCGGAATTGGTAGACGCGCGGGATTTAGGTTCCCGTGACGAAAGTCGTGGGGGTTCGAGCCCCTCCGCCCGCACCAGCCGGGCGGCTCCTTTGCAAAACTATAGACGGGACGCGCTCGATCTCGCGCCGTGAAGAGTAGTGCCGATGCAAGTGACTGAAACTTCCGCCGCGGGTCTCAAGCGCGAATATCGTGTCGTTGTCCCGGCAAGCGATCTTGAGGCGCGGGTCAATGAACGCCTCGACGATTTGAAGGGCCGCGTGCAGCTGCGGGGCTTTCGCCCCGGGAGAGTTCCGGTCGCCCATCTCAAACGCCTCTACGGCAAATCCGCCATGGCTGAGGTGATTGAGGCGGCGGTGCGGGAAGCCAATAGCAAGATCGTCACCGATCACGGATTCAAGCTCGCAACCGAGCCCAAGGTCGTGCTGCCGTCCGAGGAGGGCGCGGTCCAAGGGGTCATCGAAGGCAAGTCCGACCTCGCCTATACGGTCGAGCTCGAGATCGTTCCGCCGATCACGCTCGCCGATTTCAAGACCATCAAGCTCACGCGCCTGACCGCTGAGGTGGCCGACGAGGAGATCGACAAGGCGCTGCAGACCATCGCCGATCAGAATCGGCCTTTTGTTGCCAAGCCGGAAGCTGCGGCCGATGGCGACCGCGTTACCATCGGATTTGAAGGTTCGATCGACGGCACGTCGTTCGAAGGCGGCACCGGCGAAGACGTGCCTTTAATCCTCGGCGCCGGCCAATTCATTCCCGGGTTCGAAGAGCACCTTGTGGGACTGAAGGCGGGCGACGCCAAGACCTTCAACGTCAAGTTTCCCGATGACTATCGGGCGACCAACCTCGCCGGCAAGGACGCGACTTTTGCGGTCACCGTCAAGGCCGTGGAAGCGCCGGGTGCCGTCACGATCGATGACGCGTTTGCCAAGACGCTGGGATTGGAGTTGCTGGCGAAGCTCAAGGACGCGATCCGCGATCGCCTGCAGCGCGAGCATGCCGGAGCATCGCGGCAGAAGCTCAAACGCGCGCTGCTCGACCAACTGGACGAGCTCCACAAATTCGAGCCGCCGCCAAGCCTCGTGGAGCAGGAGTTCGGCAGCGTCTGGTCGCAGATCGAGAACGATCTCAAGGATCAGGGCCGCACCTTCGCCGACGAAGGCACAACCGAGGAAAAGGCGCGCGAGGAGTATCGCGCCATCGCCGAACGCCGGGTACGGCTCGGGCTGGTTATTGCCGAGATCGGCGAACGCAACAATATCAAGGTCACTGACGAGCAACTCAGAGCGGCGGTGATGGAGCAGGTGCGACAATTTCCCGGGCAGGAACGGCAGATCTGGGAGTACTACCAGAAGAATCCGGGCGCGCTCGCCGGCGTGCGGGCGCCGCTCTACGAGGACAAGGTGGTGGACTTCCTGGTCGAGCTTGCCGAGGTCACGGAGAAGCCGGTTTCACGCGACGAGCTGTTCAAGGAAGACGAGGAGTAGGGGTCCTGTGGCGATCCCATCCGCCCCCAGAGTCTTGTCGCGCGGGCTTCCGCACATATCTGCCATAGTTGCATAGTCGATTGCGTGGCCATACTTCGGTCCTCGGCGGTTTCGACAAACCGCACCGACTCAAGTCACACTATGCGGGCACGTTGAGCCGTTAGCCCCGAACAGGTGAACCCATGCGCGACCCGAAGGACACTTACATGCAATACCTCGTCCCCATGGTGGTCGAGCAGACCAACCGCGGGGAGCGGGCCTACGACATTTATTCCCGGCTCCTGAAGGAGCGCATCATCTTCATCACCGGTCCGATCGAGGACGGCATGGCTTCGCTGGTGGTGGCGCAGCTGTTGTTCCTCGAGGCGGATAACCCGAAAAAAGAAGTCTCGATGTACATCAATTCGCCGGGCGGCATCGTGACCTCGGGTCTGGCAATCTACGACACCATGCAATTCATCCGGCCGGCGGTCTCGACGCTGTGCACCGGCCAGGCCGCGTCCATGGCCTCGCTGCTGCTGGCTGCCGGAGCCAAAGACTTGCGCTTTGCGCTGCCCAATGCCCGGATCATGGTCCATCAGCCGTCCGGTGGCTTCCAGGGCCAAGCCACCGACATTATGCTCCACGCCCAGGAGATCCTGAACCTGAAGCGGCGGTTGAACGAAATCTACGTCAAGCATACCGGCCAGCCACTGAAGAAGATCGAGGATGCGCTGGAACGCGATATGTTCCTAACTGCCGATATGGCCAAGGATTTCGGCCTTATCGACAAGGTCATCGAGAAGCGGCCCGAGGAACCTAGCCTCAAGGTCGAACAACCGGCCCTCAGCAAGGTATGAAGGCATCGGCGGGCCGAATCGGCGCCGACAACGGGACGGGGAGGCCGTCAAGCGCTATTCTCCCGGGTGTGCTCCGGAAAGCACACCGGTCCAAAGTCTCGTTATCGTTAATGGATTCTTGATTGGCACGCCGTTAGCATGCAGGCTTGTGCGACGTGACAGGGTGTTGTCACTGTAATGTCCTTCTCGGGCGCAGGGTGCGGAAGGTGCTACGGTTTTTTAGCGCGCTGGTTGGTAAGGTAGGCAAGGTCACACCGCTCGCTTAGCGGTGAAGACGGAGATGGGAATGAGCAAGGTCGGCGGTGGCGATTCCAAAAATACGCTCTACTGCTCGTTCTGCGGCAAGAGCCAGCACGAGGTGCGCAAGCTCATCGCCGGGCCGACCGTCTTCATTTGCGACGAGTGTGTCGAGCTGTGCATGGACATCATCCGCGAGGAGAACAAGTCCTCGCTGGTGAAGTCGCGCGATGGCATTCCGACGCCGAGGGAAATCCGCAAGGTTCTCGACGACTATGTGATCGGGCAGGATCACGCCAAAAAGGTGCTGTCTGTCGCCGTTCACAATCACTACAAGCGGCTCAATCACCAGAGCAAGCACAACGACGTCGAGCTGGCGAAGTCGAACATTCTGCTGATCGGGCCGACCGGCTCGGGCAAGACCCTGCTGGCGCAGACGCTCGCCCGCATCCTCGATGTGCCGTTCACCATGGCGGACGCGACCACGCTGACCGAAGCCGGCTATGTCGGCGAGGACGTCGAGAACATCATTTTGAAGCTGCTGCAGTCGGCGGATTACAACGTCGAGCGCGCCCAGCGCGGCATCGTCTATATCGACGAAATCGACAAGATATCGCGCAAGTCCGACAATCCCTCGATCACCCGCGACGTCTCGGGGGAAGGCGTGCAGCAGGCGCTGCTCAAGATCATGGAAGGCACGATCGCCAGCGTGCCGCCGCAAGGCGGCCGCAAGCATCCGCAACAGGAATTCCTCCAGGTCGACACGACCAACATCCTGTTCGTATGCGGCGGCGCTTTCGCCGGGCTCGAAAAGATCATCTCCGCCCGCGGCCGTTCGACCTCGATCGGCTTTGGAGCAAGGGTGATGGCGCCGGAGGATCGCAAGCAAGGCGAGATTTTCCGCGACGTCGAGCCGGAGGATTTGTTGAAGTACGGGCTCATTCCGGAGTTCGTCGGCCGGCTTCCGGTCGTTGCGACGCTCGAAGACCTCGACGAGCCTTCGCTCAAGCGCATCCTCACCGAGCCGAAGAACGCGCTGGTGAAGCAGTACCAGCGGATGTTCGAGATGGAGACCGTGGACCTTACGCTGGCCGACGAGGCGCTCGCGGCGATTGCGCGCAAAGCCATCGACCGCAAGACCGGCGCGCGGGGCTTGCGCTCGATCATGGAGAACATCTTGCTCGACACCATGTTTGATTTGCCGAGCCTGGAAGGCGTCGAGGAAGTCGTGATCTCGCGCGAGGTCGTCGAAGGCAGCGCCCGGCCACTTTATATCTATGCCGACCGGTCCGATCGCGCCAGCGATGCCGGCAGCGCGAGCGCCTGAACGGTGGCGGGTTCCGCCTTTCCCGATTCGGCCGGCGGTATACCGCTGCAGCTTTGTGACGCGGCGTTTTGTTCGAAAAAGCGCGCTTTCTTGACACGCTCCCGCCGCGACGCCACCTATGGTGAGCGCGCGAAGAGCGTCTATGGAGTGTCGCGTAGCCGGCAGTCCGTTGTGACAGCGCATCCTGCGGGTCGCGGTGGACGTGCACAACAATAAGGAAGTGGGGCCATGACAAGTGCCGCCAAGCCAAAGCCACCTCTGACGACCGGCGAGAGCCGGGCCTACCCGGTGTTGCCGTTGCGGGACATCGTGGTCTTCCCGCACATGATCGTTCCGTTGTTTGTCGGACGCGAGAAGTCGATCAAGGCTCTCGAAGAGGTGATGCGTTCCGACACCTTCATCCTGCTGGCGACGCAGAAGAACGCTTCCGATGATGATCCGGCGACCGACGCCATCTATGGCATCGGTACGCTTGCGAGCGTGCTTCAGCTCCTGAAACTGCCGGATGGCACCGTCAAAGTGCTGGTGGAGGGCGCCGCCCGCGCCCAGGTGAAGCAATACACCGATCGTCAAGACTATTACGAAGCCGATGCCGTCGTGATCGCGGATTCCACAGGCGATCAGGTCGAAGCCGAAGCGATGGCGCGCTCCGTGGTCAACGAATTTGAAGGCTATGTGAAGCTCAATAAGAAGGTGTCGCCCGAGGTCGTCGGCGTGGTTCAGCAGATCGACGATTACGCCAAGCTCGCCGATACCGTCGCCTCGCACCTCGCTGTGAAGATTCCCGACAAGCAGCTAATCCTGGAGACGCCGAGCGTCACCGAGCGCCTGGAAAAGGTGCTCGGGCTGATGGAAAGCGAGATCTCGGTGCTGCAGGTCGAGAAGCGCATCCGCACGCGCGTCAAGCGCCAGATGGAGAAGACCCAGCGCGAGTATTACCTCAACGAGCAGATGAAGGCGATCCAGAAGGAGCTCGGCGACGAGGACGGCAAGGACGAGCTTGCCGAGATCGAAGAGAAGATCAAACGCACGAAGCTCTCCAAGGAAGCCCGCGAGAAGGCGCAGCACGAGCTTAAGAAGCTGCGGCAGATGTCGCCAATGTCGGCGGAAGCCACCGTTGTGCGCAACTATCTCGACTGGCTGCTCACGATTCCGTGGAACAAGAAGTCGAAGATCAAAAAGGATCTGACGCTGGCCGAGCAGATCCTCGACGCCGATCATTACGGCCTCGAGAAGGTCAAAGAGCGCATTGTCGAATACCTGGCCGTGCAGCAGCGCGCCAACAAGCTCACCGGACCGATCCTGTGTCTGGTCGGCCCGCCCGGCGTCGGCAAGACCTCGCTGGGCAAATCGATCGCGCGCGCGACCGGACGCGAGTTCGTGCGGGTTTCGCTCGGCGGCGTTCGCGACGAAGCGGAGATCCGCGGCCATCGCCGGACCTATATCGGCTCGATGCCCGGCAAGATCATCCAGTCGATGCGCAAGGCCAAGACCTCCAATCCGCTGTTTCTGCTCGACGAGGTCGACAAGATGGGCGCCGATTTCCGCGGCGATCCGTCTTCGGCACTGCTTGAAGTGCTCGACCCTGAGCAGAACCATGCGTTCAACGACCACTATCTGGAGGTCGACTACGATCTCTCCAACGTGATGTTCATCACTACGGCGAATACGCTCAACATTCCGCCGCCCTTGATGGATCGCATGGAGATCATCCGCATTGCCGGCTACACTGAGGACGAGAAAGTTGAGATCGCTCGCAAGCACTTGATCCCGCATGCGACGGTCAAGCACGGCCTCGAGCCGAAGGAGTGGTCGGTCGACGACGAGGCGTTGCTCACGATTATCCGCCGTTACACGCGCGAGGCGGGCGTGCGCAATCTCGAGCGCGAGCTTTCGACGCTGATCCGCAAGGCGGTCAAGGAGCTCACGATCTCGAAGAAGGAATTGGTGCAAGTCACCGCCGCTGTCCTGGCTGATTACCTTGGCGTCCCGAAATTCCGCTATGGCGAGGTCGAGGACGAGGATCAGGTCGGCGTGGTAACCGGTCTTGCCTGGACCGACGTCGGCGGCGAGCTTCTGACCATCGAAGCCGCGATGATGCCGGGCAAAGGCAAGATGACGGTAACCGGCAACCTTCGCGACGTGATGAAGGAATCGATCTCGGCGGCTGCGTCCTATGTGCGCATGCGCGCCGTGGCCTTCGGCATCGAGCCGCCGTCATTCGAAAAGCGCGACATCCACGTGCACGTGCCGGAAGGCGCGACTCCCAAGGATGGCCCCTCCGCGGGCGTCGCCATGGTCACCGCAATTGTCTCGGTGATGACCGGTATTCCGGTCCATCGCGACGTTGCCATGACCGGCGAGATCACCTTGCGCGGGCGGGTGCTGCCGATCGGCGGGCTGAAGGAGAAGCTCCTTGCCGCCCACCGCGGCGGCATTAAGACCGTGCTCATTCCGGAAGAGAACGCCAAGGATCTGGTCGAGATCAACGACAGCATCAAGAGCGGTCTCGACATCATTCCGGTCTCGCGCATGGACGAGGCGCTGACCCGTGCGCTGGTGCGGATGCCGGAGCCGATCGTGTGGGAGGAAACCGCCGCGAAGCCCGGCGAGGTCGCCGAGGCCATCGTCGAGGAGGACGCCTCAGGCCTCACCGCACACTAGGCGTCGCTCGAACGAACCGATGGCAAGCGCGGCGCCCCTTTTGGGCGCCGCTTTTTTTCGACCGAAGCGCGTGATCGGCAGGACACAGCGTGGCGAAATTCGACCGGGCCGATTGGCCGCTCTTACCGGGTCAGTTACAATGCGGATGGAGCTGGGGTGGAAATAGAGTGCGGGGGTTGCCTGATGAAAATCGTTTATCCGCTGATCGGTTGCTTCACTCTTTCCCTGATTGCGGGCGCCAGCGCTGGTCCGCTCGCAGACGATTACTGGCTCCTCGGGAACTACACGCAGAACGTCCCCTGCAAGGGCGACGGCAGCGATCCCGTGGAGCTCAAGGTGCAGATTTCGACCCAGGAGATCGAATCGAAGGTCGGCGTCTGTACGTTCTTGGACGCCAAACCCGACGCCCAGAGCGTTCGGGCCCATGTCGAATGCAAGTTTCCGGCCGGGCCGCTCATGGGCGACATCACCTTCACCCAGAAAGCGAACAACACGGTCGCCTTCGTCGACAGTAACAAGACCTATACCGCGACGCTGTACCGCTGCCCGAAGTGACCAGGCTTAAACGCCTCCCGGCCGGATCGGATTAGTGGTAAGGTGCCTCGGTCGAGTCCGGGGGGTCTGCCATGATTAGAACCATTGTCGTCGCCGCGATGCTGGCCGTCACGCTGCCGGCTACAGCGTCCTTTGCGCTAACGCCTAAGCAAAAAATGGAAACGTGCAAGTTCGGCGCCAACGACCAGAAGCTTCAGGGCAAAGCGCGCAACGCTTTTATAAAAAAATGCATGGCCAACAAAGACGATCCGCGCGGACCCGCTATCGGCGCCCCTCCGCCGCCCGCCGCCGGCGCGGCGCCACCGCCACCACCGGCGCAGCATTGACGCGCGGCGGCTTCGGGTCTCGCCGCCAGGCCTTGGGTATGACCTCGCCAAGTTTGACGGCTCGCACTGACTGTCTCAATCAGGTCTGTTGACGTCGCAATACAAGGAAACGTTCGATGAAAATGATCGCTTATCTGTTGGCCATTATCTGCGTTATCGCCGCGGTCATGTATTTCGTGATGCCGGCCGGGCATTTACCGACCTTCATGCCTGGTTATCAGGCAGCTTCAGATCATATTCATAAGACCCACGCTGTTGCCGCGGTCGTTGCCGCTATTGTGTTGTTCCTGATCGGCTGGCTCGCCGGCCGCAGGCCATAGCGCCGCCGGCGCGGCCACCTTTACTTGTCGGCGGGCGCCTTGCGCTGCACACGTTCGTCGAAGCGCGCCACGCTGACTACCACGCGCTGGTGAGTGCCGCCTCCGATCGCCTCGACCTCATCGCGGGCCTCCACGCGGAAGGTGATGGTGCGTCCTTCGACGCGCTCGACTTCGGCGGTCGCGATCACATTTAGGCCAACCGGCGTCGCCGCAACGTGACCGACGTCGAGGTGGATGCCGAGGCTCTGATGACCGGCGGGAAGAAGGTGCTCGACCGCGCTGAGCGCCGCGGCCTCGATCAGATTGATCATGACCGGTGTCGCCAAAACCGCAATCCGCCCGGAACCGACAAAAGAGGCCGTGTGTTCGGGTCCGACCAAAAGCTGCGCCGTGCCCTTGAGGCCGGCGGTAACGTGGGCGAGATCGATCATGATAGCTCCGGGAGACCCTCCAGAAGCGCTCCTTGGCCAATCCTGATGCCAATGTCCAGCTTGCCAGTGAACGCGTGTCGCGGTCCAATGCGCCCATGAACCTGCCGCCACTACGCACGTTGTTCTTCGAAGATCTTTCGGTCGGCATGACCGAACGGTTGCGAAAGACGGTTGCCTCGTCCGACGTTGTCGGCTTTGCGCAACTGACCGGCGACCGCAACCCGATCCACCTGTCGGAGCATTTTGCCGCCAAGACCTCGTTCGGCAGACGAATTGCGCACGGACTCTATACCGCAAGCCTGATTTCGGCGGTGCTTGGCACTCGGCTTCCCGGTCCTGGCGCCGTCTATATTTCGCAGACGCTGAACTTCCGCGCCCCGGTCAAAATCGGCGACACGGTGGTGGTCACGGTGACCGTTGCCGAGCTCATTCCGGAAAAAACGCGCGCCCGGCTGTCGTGCCTCTGCGAGGTCGACGGCGAGGTGGTACTCGACGGCGAGGCGCTGGTGAAGGTACCGAGCGAGAAGGCGACCAAAGGAAAGCGGCCGGTGATTCGGCTCTAACCGCGCAGTACCAACTAAACAGAGGCGGACATGTTCGAACGCGATGAAGTGCTGCAAGCCTTGCATAATCGCCTGGTGGCAGCCGGCATAAATCCGCTCGACCCGAAAGTGCAGACGATCTGCGACGTTGTGAATGGGTTCTATGCGGAAAAGACGCGCGAAGTGCTGCAAAGAATGCAGGAAGTGCTCAGCAAGATCGAGACCTAACAGCTGAATTCGGAGAATAAAAGCCGGGCTCCGAGCAGATCACGCTCCCGCAAAAAATCTCAGGTAATCGCCATCACGATGCCGCCGTCGACCCGCACCGGCGAGCCGGTGATGGCGCTGGCCTCGCGCGAGCATAGAAAGGCGACGACCTCGGCGACCTCTTGCGGCCGGGCTAGCCGCTTGATGATCGAGCTCGGCCGGCCGCTATCGATGAATGCACGCTCCGCCTTCGGATCGTCCGCGGATTGGCCCATGGAGCTAAACATCGCCTCGACGCCTTCGGTTCGGGTCGGTCCCGGCAGCACCGCGTTGACGGTGACGCCGCTCGCGGCCAGCGCCTGCGCGTAACCGCGCATCAGCGCCAGATCGGCGGCTTTGGTGAAGCCGTAGTGGATCATCTCGGTCGGGATTTGCACGCCGGATTCGGAGGAGATGAACACGATACGGCCAAATCCTTTGGTGCGCATGCGCGGCCCATAATGCCGGGTGAAGCGCACCCCCGACAGCACGTTGGTGGTGAACAGCCGCTGCCAATCCTCGTCGGGAATTTCGAAAGCGTCCTTGATTTCGAAAATGCCGACATTGTTGACCAGAATGTCGACTTCGCCCGCCGCCTTGATGATGGCAGCGACGCCTTCCGCAGTCGCGGCGTCGCCGGGGGCAGCGACCAGCCGGGCCTTGGGTTGCTTTTCATGGATTTGCGCAATCGCGCGCTCGACGTCGGCAGCCTTGCGTCCGTTGATGACGACTTCGGCGCCGTTCTCTGCAAGCCTCTCGGCGACCGCGCGGCCGATCCCCTTGGTGGAGCCGGTGACGAGGGCGCGAAGCCCGGAGAGATCGATCTGCATGACTAACCTCGGTTTGGGATCGGCGGGACGTAAACGGTGCCGCACGAACGCGCGGTAAGGCGATCACCCGGCGACGAGATCGTGAAATTCCGGATGTTTCGTGAGGTAATCCTGCACGAACGAGCACTGCGCCACGACTTTGAGTTCGCGAGCGCGAGCCGATTCCAGCGCACCGGCGATGAGCCGTGACGCGAGCCCCTCGCCGCGCGCCTGCGGCGGCACTTCCGTGTGCGTGAACGTGATCACCCCTTCGGCGAGGCGATAATTTGCCACCGCCATCACGCCATCGTCGTCGAGCTCGAAGCGGGAGAGCGCGCGATTATCTTGGAAGGCGGGCATGGCGGCGATCCTGAGCAGCTAGCTCGTCGCCGCCTGCACGATAGCTTTCATGGCTCCCGCCATCGCTTCCACCGCGGCGGCGTGGCCGACGCCGTGCCGGCGCGCGATCCAGACCGGGTCGTTATAGCTCAGCCAGACCTTGCCATCGGCGTCTTCCCACACCAGCGCCTTCAACGGCAGGTCGATGCCGGCACGCTGTTGGTCTTGCATCAACACCGTGCCGCCCTTCGGGTTGCCGAAAACCACAAGGTCGGTCGGGCGCAGCGGCATTCCGACGGCAGCGGCCCCGGCAGCATGATCGACGCGCGCGAATACGGTGATGTTGCGCGCTGGAAGCGCGGCCAGCAGGCGCTCCATCGTCTCCCGCGCGGGAAAACCGCTGGTGACGGAAACCAGCCCATCGTCGTTCATCAATCGCCTCCCAAGCGGCCTGCACTACGATTAATGTAGGTGGCGCGAAATCAAGGATAAGGTGGCGGACGTAACCGGTTCCCGCGAAAATGAAAATCGCCACCTTCAACGTCAATAATATCAACAAGCGGCTGACAAATCTGCGCGCCTGGTTGCGCGCGTCCAAGCCGGATGTGGTGTGTCTGCAGGAGCTCAAAGCCGCCGATCGCGAGTTCCCCGGAGCCGCGATCGAGCAGGCGGGTTATGGGGCGGTTTGGCGCGGACAAAAATCGTGGAACGGCGTCGCCATTCTGGCGCGGGGCTGCGACCCGATCGTCACCCGCACCGAGTTGCCGGGCGATGCCGACGACAAGCAGGCACGCTATATCGAGGCCGCCGTCAATGGCGTGCTGATCGCGTCGTTGTATGCGCCGAATGGCAACCCGCAGCCGGGACCGAAATTCATCTACAAGCTCGCCTGGATGGATCGGCTGGTGGCGCATGCTGCGGAGCTTTTTGCTACTGGCGTGCCGGCCGTGTTGGTGGGCGACTACAACGTCGTCCCGACCGACCGCGACATTTATCCGAAGAATTCCTACGGCAAGGATGCGCTGCTGCAGCCGGAAAGCCGCGCCCGCTATGCGGAAATGCTCGGGCAAGGCTGGCTCGACGCCATTCGGACCCTGCATCCCAGCGAGCCCATGTACACCTATTGGAGCTACTTGCGGAATTGCTGGCCGCGCGATGCCGGGCTGCGCATCGATCATTTGCTGCTCAGCCGGGAGGCGGCAAAGCGTTTGGTCGCGGCAGGCGTCGACCGCGCGGTGCGCGGCCAGGACAACGCCAGCGATCATGCCCCGGCCTGGATCGAGTTGCGCGAGGTTGTGGCGGGGGAGGGCGCTTCTTCACGCGCAGCAACCAAGGCCGCACCCAAGATCAACAAGCCAAACGCACGCCAAGCAAAGCCGTTGGCCAAGCCTTCCGCCAAACAAAGAGTCCGCCGGCCACTCCTGGTGATCGATGGCGACTCCTTTGCACATCGCGCCTATCACGCGCTGCCAAAGAATATTCGCCGCAAGGGCGACGGGCCCGCCGGCGCCATTCTCGGCTTTGCCAATCTTTTGCTACGATTCAGCCGCGAAGAAAGGCCGCGCGCCGTCCTGGTCGGCTGGGATACTTATGAGGCCGAAACCTATCGCCACGAAGCTTTTCCGGCCTATCAGAGTGGCCGGGAATTCGACGATGATCTCATCGAGCAGCTGGCGATCATTCCAAAATTTGTCGCCGCGTGCGGCTTCGTCAATGCCAAGCGCGCCGGCTACGAGGCCGACGATTTCCTAGCCGCGGCGGCCGCTGCCGAAGAGCGGCGCGGCGGCATCGTGCTCATCGCCAGCGGCGATCGCGACACATTCCAGCTCGCCTCCGCAAGAACGACGATCCTCTATCCGATGCGCGGCGGCGAGATGGCGCGCATCGGTCCGGCGGAGGTCCGCGAACGCTATGGCGTGGAGCCGGAACAGGTGCCGGATTTCATTGCTCTGCGCGGCGATCCGTCGGACAAGCTGCCCGGCGCGCCCGGCGTCGGTGCGGCCGGCGCCGCATCGCTGCTGCGGAAATACGGAAGCCTGGCGGCGATCCTGAAAGCCGGCCGTTTTACGCAGCAAGCCGCCAATCTGCGCCTCTATCGCTCTATCGCCACCATGAACCGCAAGGCGCCCTTGCCGCGCCTTTCCGACCAAAAGCCGACCTGGGCCAAGGCGGCCGAGATGGTGCGCGACTGGGAGCTCCAGCAATTGGCGGGACGGCTGGAGGAGCTAGCGCGGCGCAACGTGGATTGAGGGCCAGGAAGCCCCTTTCAAAATGGCGGCTTCGCACGCCGGCCGATGCTATACTCCTCCCGCCCACGTAAAATCGGCGGGTAAGTCTAACCTTGGGATGCGGACGATCCTTGATGCACGGGGTCGCTCCCCGCATGTGCGGTCAAGTAGCCCGTCCATTGTTAGGCGGAGGAGCCGGGGGTCGCTCCCCCGGCTTCCTTTTGCAGGCGCGAAAGTGTTGTGGAGTGATCGGCATGAGTGATTGTCTGCATTGCGACATCAACGAATTGGTGCGCGAACGCATCGAAGGGCAGGAGAATGTCGACCTCGCCGACCTGGTGGTGCGAATGTCGGAGAGCCTTGCGGAATTGATCATGCTCGGGCCGAAGGACCAGTGGGCGATATTGATGGCCGAAGCGATCCGCCATCTCGGCAATACGGTGATCGCCGATATTGAAGGGGTCGGGACCGACACGGCGCACTAGCGGCGCCGTCAGATTGCGCTATGCCGAGGCCCAGCGCCGGCGCAGAAACGGCACCACGAACAACGCCGCGACCGGCAGGTGCAGCAGGATGCCGCCGAGCACGATCAGGCCGACGTCGGCGCCCGGCAACGCGCCGCGCCCGACTTCCAGCGCCAACATGAAGATGGTGAATGGCAGGAACAGCACGATCGCGGTGACCAGCCCGGGATTGTAGATGCGCAGCCGGATCGTGGTCATGATGTGAATGATGCCGTTGATCAGCGTGAGCCCGACCCAGGCGAGCCCGACCCAGCGCAGCCCTTCCGGGAACAGCACAGCAAGGCCGACGGGCAGCCAGACATAGGCGACATTGACCAGCGCGACGCCGCCGATATCGACCGGCCAGTCGTCGTTGCCGCTGTGGAAGACGTGGGCGTCGGTGAACTGGCGGAAGCCCCCTGGCCACAGGTGCTCCTCGATCTGGTGCACGAAGTAAATCACCAGCAGCGCCGCGAACAGTGCCCGCTCGCTCAGCGGATCGTGTCGGAACAGGGCGATCCAGGCGGCAACGCCGATGGCGCTGAGAACGGGGAGGGCTTTCTGCCAATCGGCGGCAACGCGAGACAAGATAGGCATGACGCATCAATCCTTGTGGCAACAACACGGACGACCGCGCAGGCCGCATGGATCATGCAATCATGCGGCGCACGGGCCAATACGCCGCCTATACATGGAGTTGATTAATATTTCGCTTGGAGCGGATCGAGGAGCGGGGGGAGGAACGCCGATTGCGTCCCCCCGCATCATCACTCTCGATAAGCTTCTCAGGCCGCGGCGCTGACCGCGCCGCTGGTCGGGACCGATGCGATGGTCTTCAGGATCTGGGAGGCGATCTGGTAGGGGTCGCCTTGCGAATTCGGCCGGCGGTCTTCGAGATAACCTTTGTAGCCGTTGTTGACGAAGCTGTGCGGCACCCGGATCGAGGCGCCGCGGTCGGCAACGCCGTAGGTGAACTGGTTGATCGCGGCGGTCTCATGCTTGCCGGTCAGCCGCATGTGATTGTCCGGGCCATAGACCGCGATGTGATCCTCGCGGGCGGTCTCGAACGCCTTCATCAGCGTCTCGAAATACTCCTCGCCGCCGGTCTCGCGCATGTAAGCGGTGGAGAAGTTGCAGTGCATGCCGGAGCCGTTCCAGTCGGTGTCGCCGAGCGGCTTGCAGTGGAACTCGATGTCGACGCCGTACTTTTCGGTCAGCCGCAGCATCAGATAGCGGGCCATCCACATCTCGTCGGCGGCGCGTTTAGACCCCTTGCCGAAAATCTGGAATTCCCACTGGCCCTTCGCCACTTCGGCATTGATGCCTTCATGGTTGATGCCGGCGGCGAGACAAAGATCGAGATGCTCATCGACCATCTTGCGGGCGATGTCGCCGACGTTCTTGTAGCCGACGCCGGTGTAATACGGGCCCTGCGGTGCGGGATAGCCGCTCGACGGGAAGCCGAGCGGGCGGCCGTCCTTGTAGAAGAAGTACTCCTGCTCGAAACCGAACCAGGCACCGGGGTCGTCGAGAATGGTGGCGCGCTTGTTGGACGGATGCGGCGTCGTGCCGTCGGGCATCATGACTTCGCACATCACCAGCGCGCCGTTGATGCGCGCGGCGTCGGGATAGATCGCGACCGGCTTGAGCACGCAATCCGAACTGTGCCCTTCCGCCTGCATGGTCGAGGAGCCGTCGAAGCCCCACAGCGGCAGTTGCTCCAGCGTCGGAAACACGTCGAATTCCTTGAGCTGGGTCTTGCCGCGCAAATTCGGCACCGGCGTATAGCCATCGAGCCAAATGTATTCGAGTTTGTATTTTGTCATCGCTGTCTCTCTTAAGCTGATCCGGGAAATGTGCAGATGCGTCCGCTGCTGCGAAAAGCAGCGGACGCCGCCTCCGGGCGCTTTTTAAGCATTTAGTATGCCAATTCACGGTTCGATCGCGCTTCGCTCCGCGAGCCTGCGGCGCCGCAGCAATTCGCCATCAGTCGGATGCGAAGGGAATGAGCAACAACGCAGCTGCACATATTGTAGTCAAACGCTGATTTTCTGCGAGGCAGAACGAACAAATTCCGAGCGAAGCATTATATTAGCAACGACTTACGAGACTTGAGGAATGACGCGCGCATCGCGTTGCGCGCACGGCGAAGGAGCCGAGCTATGACGACCAATCTTTCCGGATCAGCGACAATCTATGCCTTCCCTCCAAGGGGACGCTTCGCGGCCGCCAACCAAGGCGAACAGTCCAAGGCGGCGGCCAATGTCCAGTTGCCACGCGGCGTCATGCTGGTATCCGGCAGCGGCTGGTATCACGAAGCGGCAATCCAGGAAGCGATGCAAGCCGAACGAGCCGGCAAGAACTAACGCGGCGTTCTTTCTACCCGTCACCTCCAAATTTTATCGTGATCGCGCCCTCGCTCTTCCCTCTACCCGCACGCGGGGAGAGGGTCGGGGCGAGGGGCTTTTTCGTTGGCTCAGACGCATAGGCAATCAGCCTCCACTTGGTCATAATCCAACGCATAAAAACGACGGGGGAGGGTTCATCACATGGACGCCACGCTTCGCCGCCAGACCCTTGCCGATCTCCTGCATCGCAGCGCCAAGCGCTTTCCCAGCAAGACCGCCATCATCTGCGGTGACACGGTCTGGAGCTACGCGGAGTTCGATGCGCTGTGCGATCGCCTCGCCGCGGGTCTCGCCGCGCGCGGCATCGCCAAGGGCGCGCGGGTCGCCATCCTGGCGCGCAATAGCCATGCCTTCGCGGCGCTGCGGTTCGCGCTGGCGCGGCTCGGCGCCGTGCTGGTGCCGATCAATTTCATGCTCAAGCCTGAGGAGGCCGCCTTCATCCTCAAGCACGCCGGCGCGCAGATGCTGGCGACCGACTCCGGCCTCGCCGAGACCGCGCGAGCCGCCGCCGCGCTCGACACCGGCGTGCGCGAATTTGTCTGGCTGCCGTCGGAGGAGAAGACTGCGCCGGCGCCCGGCATGATCGCCTTCGACGAGCTGTTGTCCAATTCGAACGAGCCGCCGCCGGTGGAGCTCGCGGGCAGCGATCTTCTCCAGTTTGTCTACACCAGCGGCACGGAATCGCTGCCGAAAGGCGCCATGCTCACCCACGACGCGGTGATCTGGCAGTATGTCAGCTGCGTCGCCGACGCCAGCATCGCCGGCGACGACCTCGCCCTGCACGCGCTGCCGCTCTATCATTGTGCGCAGCTCGATGCGTTTCTCGGCCCGTCGATTTATGTCGGCGGCACCAATGTGATCACCGCCAAGCCGACGCCCGACAATTTGCTGCCGCTGATCGAGCGTCACCGCGTCACCTCGTTCTTCGCGCCGCCCACGGTGTGGATTTCGCTGTTGCGCTCGCCGCTGTTCGACAAGACGGATCTGTCGAGCCTGCAGAAGGGCTATTACGGCGCCTCGATCATGCCGGTCGAGGTGATGCGCGAAATGGCCCAGCGCATGCCCAAGGTGCGGCTGTGGAATCTCTACGGCCAGACCGAAATCGCGCCGCTCGCCACCATGTGCGGGCCCGAAGATCAGCTGCGCAAGCCGGGCTCGTGCGGCCGCGCCGTGCTCAATGTCGAGACCCGCGTCGTCGATGACCGCATGCGCGACGTGGCCCCGGGCGAGGTCGGCGAGATCGTGCACCGTTCGCCGCATTTGATGCTCGGCTATTTCCATGACGACGAGCGCACCAAGGTCGCGTTCGAAGGCGGCTGGTTTCATTCCGGCGATCTCGCCACCATCGACGACGACGGCTATATCTACGTCGTCGACCGCAAGAAAGACATGGTCAAGACCGGCGGCGAGAACGTGGCGAGCCGCGAGGTGGAGGAGATGATCTACCGGCTGCCGCAGGTGTCTGAGGTCGCGGTGGTCGGCGTGCCGCATCCGCGCTGGGTCGAGGCGGTGGTCGCGGTGATCGTGGTCAAGGCCGGCCAGTCGCTGTCGAAGGACGCCGTCCATGCCCATTGCGCCGCGCATCTGGCGCATTTCAAGGTGCCGAAAGACATCGTGTTCGCCGAGGCGCTGCCGAAGAACCCGAGCGGCAAGCTGCTCAAGCGCGAGCTGCGCCGCGAGCACGCCGGATTGTTTGCCTAGCGGAGCGGGAACATGACGACGACGCCCGTTCCCGCGAAAGCGCGGACCGAGGCTGGGATTCCCGCCTGCGCGGCTATGAGGGGATCGGCGGCTTTTCGGCAACTCGGGGTGGTTGCAATCGCCGCATCTGTGCTACTTTGCCGCCTTCCTTTTGTCATAGGATGGTGGCCTGCTGAGCCGGTGTCGGCGGGTCTGGGGAGCCCCGGCTGCCCGCGGCGTTGTGGGGGTGCAGCACAGTGTCCAGATTTCCGTCGCAAAGCTCGCTGCGAAGCGATCAGTACGCACCCGAAGTCGCCTCGCTGGTACCGCCCGAATGGCCGGCTTCCGGAGAACCTCGAGCCGGCGGCTTCGCACCCGACCTGCGCGCCCGTCCCGGTCCTGGGATGAGGCCGGAAGGCGCTGGCTTTGTTGCTGCCGTCCGCCCCGGGGTGTCGTTGGCTGACGCGCCCGCGCGTGGCGCCCGCCGCAAGCCATCGCTGGCCGGGCGAATGTTGCGCACCGTGATCGCCGTGCTGATTGGTGTCGGCGCGACGCTGGCGTGGCAGGCGTATGGCAAAGATGCAAAGCGGATGGTCGCAACCTTGGCGCCATCGCTCAGGCCGTTCCTTTCGGTCGCGATGGTGATACCAGCCGCCGACGCTCAGCTGCCGGCGCCAACCGCAGGGGCTGCGCAATCGGCGTCGGCCGCACAAAATCCGGCGCCGGCTGCTCCGGCAAACTCGGCGGCACCGCTCGCTCGGCTGCTACAGCAGCAGATCGAGGCCATGACCGGCGATCTTGCCGCCGTGCGGAGCGGCCTGGACCAGCTCGCCGCCAAGCAAGACCAGATGGCGCAGAACATCGCCGCGCTGCAGGCAGTCGAGGAGGACATCAAACAGAAACTATCGTCCGCGCCGGCCCACGCGGTGCCAATCCCGCGGCGCAAGCCGCCGCACGTGGCGCGCTCCCTGGCCGCGCCGGCGTCCGTAGCGCCGTCATCGATGGCGCCTCCGGCAGCGGAGCCGGTCCCGCCGCCACCGATTGAGCAACCATCTGCCGCGCCGCAGTCGGCAGCTCCGCTGCGGCCGCCGGTGCCCTTACACTGAATTTCGCCAGGCGCGGTCTGGATTTCGCGCCAAGCCATCAAATAAATCGCAGGCGGATTCCGTCGAGCGGGATGCCGTGCAGCGCGGTGCTCCAGGTTTCGCCGGGAGCGATCGGCATGGCGCGCGTCAGCGTCCCGGTCGTCACGATCTCGCCGGCGGCGAGCGGCGGGTTGACGCGATCGTGCGCCAGCAGCCCGACCAGATGACGCAGCGCCGAGAGCGGGCCGCCGAGGACATTGGCGGCATTGCCGCGATCAACGGCGCCGCCGTCGCGGCAGAGATCGATGTCGAAGGACGACAGCACGGCCGCCACGCTCCGGCGCGCGGCGCGATCGGGTGCCGCGGCCCGATCAGGAGCGCGCCGTGCACGCCGTTGGCGGCGACGGTGTCGGCGGCGGCGAATTTCCAGCGCGGATAGATCGACTGCACGATCTCGAAGCCGTGCGCGACCCACTCCAGGCAGGCGAGCAGCGCCGCTTCGTTCATGTCGGCCGACGGCGCGGCCGACAGCCCGAACACGATCTCTGGCTCGATGCGCGGTTCGGCGAAGCCGGCAAGCGACAACACTTCCGTGGCGCCGAGATCGTGCACGGTGGAATCGTAAACGAAGCCCCAGATCGGCGCGTAGACGCCGTATTCGTGCCAGATGGTGCGATTGGTGAAGCCGATCTTGCGGCCGAGCCGGCTCTCGCCGCGCGCCGCGCGCATGGCATCGAGTGCGGCGCTGACGCGGTAGGCATCGTCGACCGAGAGCCCGGCCGGCCGGGACGTGAAGGGCGCAATCTGCCGGCCGGTGCCGAACGTGGCCAAAATCTCTGCAGCGACCGCGTCGATATCCACTTGCGCCGGAGCGACGGCAGGCGCGGGGCTCATGGTTGTATCCTCCCGGGGGGTGCCGGGATGCTATTGCATTTCAGGCGTCGTAGCTATCGCCGCCGCCGTTACCGAGATCGCCGAAGTCGCTGTCGTCGAGATTATCGTCGTCAAAATCATTGTCGTCAGTGATTGTGTTGTCAGTGACGGTGTCGTCGTCGGCGGTCTGCAGCGAGTCGTCGTTTGCTGCGGATGGATCGTTGCCGGCATCGCGGGTCGCGGCCTGGCCGACGTGGTCGATGCCGGCGTCGCGTGCGAGCTGGCTGTCGGCGGCGCTGCCGCTGCCGCCGCCGCTCCACGGCGAAGCTTGATCGCCGGCGACATTGCCAAAGGCGCTTGGCGCGTAGCCGCCGTGGTGGCCGAACATCGAGCGGATGCCGTCAAGCAGCAGCGCGCCGCCGACCATGCCGGCGGCGGTCGAGGCCGCGGTGCCGAGGAACGATCCGCCGGTGCCGAAGGCCGGGCCGGCGGCGTAAGGCGGCACCGGCGGTGCCGGCGGATATCCCGGCTGCGACTGGTAGCCTGGCGATTGATTGCTTTGCGGCTGAGCGCCGGACGCCGACGCCCGCACGCTCGGTACCGAACCGCGCGCGGGCGCGCGTCCTGTAAATGCTTCGCGCATGGAGTCGAGGAAGCCTGCCGGCCGCTGTTCGGATGCTTCCCCGTCGCCGGCCTGCGCGCTGATTTGCGCCTGCAATTCCTCGATGCGCGCATTGGCGCGCTTGAGCGCCTCGTCTTGCAGGAGCGCGGTCTGCACCAGGGCGTAGACCGCATGCGGCGCGCGGCGCAAAGCCTCCGCAATCAGGCGCTCGGCTTCCGGATCGCGCGGCGCGGTTTCGAGCTTGGCCAAACGATCGAACAGATCGTCAACGAGCTGGGTCTCTTGCGGCGTCATGGCCTCGATCTCCCTGCGCCCCAACCGCCGGTTATGTGGGGAGCGGCGGCCGGCAAGGGGAGGGGTTCGCAACGGGGCTCGCCACGGTCAGCCCGCGTTGCTGCCGATCGCTTTCTTGATCTCCAGTCCGTGGGCCCGCACGTCCGCCGGGCGGCGGCCGCGGATCACGCCGCCGTCGACGACGATGTCTTCGCCGTTGATGAAGGAAGCTTCGTCGCTCGCCAGAAACAGCGCCGCGGCCGCCACGTCCTCCGCCAGGCCGGCGCGCGGGATCGGCTGGAACGCGGCGAGCATTGTCGCGACCCGCTCGGCCGACGCTTCGGCGGCGTCGGATTCGAGCCCCAGCGCCTTGCCGAAAATGCCGGTGGCGATGGCGCCGGGCGAGATCGAGTTGGCGCGGATATTGTCCTCGCCGAGCTCGACGGCCGCGTAGGTGGTCAGGTGCATCACCGCCGCCTTGGCGGCGCCGTAGAAGATCGAGCCGAAGCCGGCGCGGTGAGCGCCGATCGAGGCCATATTGATGATGCTGCCGCTCTTCTGCGCCCGCATCACCGGCGCGGCGTATTTCATGTGCGCCAGCGTGCCGCGCACATGCACCGCGATCATGCGGTCGAACTCGTCGAGATTGAGCTTTTCCACCCGCGCATAAGGCGAGCCCATGCCGGCATTGTTGACCAGGATGTCGAGCCGGCCATGAGCGTCCACCGCCGCCTTGATGGTGCGCGCCGCGTCATCCTCGCGCGCGGCGTCGGCTTCAACGAACGCGGCGCCGGTCGCTTCCGCCACCTCGGCGCCGAGTTCCCGCCGCCGGCCGCTGAAGACGACACGCGCGCCTTCCGCGACAAAGCGCTCGACGATGGCGCGCCCGATGCCGCTGGTGCCGCCGGTGACGACCGCGACCTTGTCGTGCAATCGCATCAGTCTCTCCCCGTAATACGTGGCCTGTGCCAAGTCTCTTTATCGTCATACGCGGGCTTGACCCGCGTATCCATGCCGGGATGCGAAGCGGCCCGTCATTGCCGGACTTGATCCTGCGAAGCAGCGTCGCCAGATGGATGAATGCTCGCCCGACAAGGGCTGAACGCGCGGAGGTTCCCATGGATCGTCGCACATTCGTGAGCATGGTTGCCGCCGGCGCGGCGAGCCCGCTTCTTCAGGGCGCCGCCGCTGCGGAGCCCCTGCCAAAAGCCCGCAACATCGTCCTGGTGCACGGACTTTTCGCCGACGGCTCGTGCTGGTCCGAGGTCATCGCCAGGCTCCAGCCGAAGGGTCTCAATATCACTTCGGTGCAGAACCCGCTGACGACGCTGCCGGAAGCCGTCGCGGCGGCGCGGCGGGCGCTCGCCATGCAGCAGGGCCCGACCGTGCTGGTCGGTCACTCCTTCTCCGGCATGATCGTCACCGAAGCCGGCGTCGACCCCAAGGTTTCGGCGCTGGTCTATGTCGCGGCTCGGGCACCCGATGCGGGCGAGGATTACACCGCGCTGGCCAAGCAGTATCCGACTCCGCCGGCCTCGGCCGGCATCGTCTGGTCCGACGATTGGGGCCAGCTGAGCGAGGAAGCCTTCCTGCGCGATTTCGCCGGCGACCTGCCCGCCGACAAGGCCCGCGTCCTCTACGCCGTGCAGGCGCCGTTCAACCGGGCGCTGCTGGCCGGCAAGACGACGAATGCGGCCTGGCGGTCAAAGCCGAGCTGGTACGCGGTGTCGACCGAAGACCGGACCATCAATCCGGATCTCGAACGCTTCATGGCGAAGCGCATGGGCGCCAAGACCATCGAGGTGAAGGCAAGCCATGTGTCGCTGATCTCGCAGCCGGATGTGATCGCGAATTTGATCCTTGAGGCGGCGGGGCAGGGGTAGGGCTTTGGGCGATCCTGACAGTGATCCGTACGGTGGGTTGAGCGGAGCAAAATCCACCGGGGCGCCTGCGAAGCTGAAGGCGATGGGTTTCGCTGCGCTCTACTCATCCTACGCTGGCACGCCTATTTAATTTGCAATCAATGCGCGAAGAATGCATCCTCCACCCTTGCCGACCGGGAGGCCCAAATGTCCGTGGACCAAGGAAAATTAAATTGTCTTCGCGCGGTCATCACAGAAAATTTGCGAGTTCAGCGCGATGGCGAGTCAATTGATTACATCAATATAGGGAACGCGTTACAGGACAGTTGTGCCCGACAAAACCACGCCGTCTTTGCGAGGCGGGGTTGCGGCAAGACTCTGTTATTGCATCACTCTGCGCGCGTCCTTTCGAAGGAGGTCAAAGCTGTCTATCTGAACTGTGAAGACTTTAAGCAACACTCATTTCCCAATGTTCTGATTGAGATACTCGTCGCCCTTTTTCGCGAGCTGGAGCAGAATCTTGGCGGTTGGTTTGGGAAAAAATGGCAATCAAAGAAGATCATTCAAGAAATTATTCGAAGGCTGGAGCAGCTCCAGCAAACGGCAGACGTGCAAGATGAAGAGGTGCGGCGTAGGTCGGCCGCCGAAACGGTCGCGTCATTTGAAGGCGGCGCAGGCGGCGGTAGTCATGGCCTAAACTTGAAGATCGGAGCTAAAAATGAGGCCAAAGAGAAACAGGAGACCGAAAGATCATTTAAGGTCCACCGAGAGAAGCTTCAGGAGCTCGATCGATGGCTCCCTGCATTAAAGAAAATATCAGAACTTTCTTTTCGCTTTCGGATTCTACGAAGGCGGTCTTTTTGCAAATCGATGACCTTTATCATCTAAAGCGGACGGACCAAGCATTCGTCGTAGATTACATTCATCGGCTCTGCAAAGATCTTCCGCTTTATTTTAAGATCGCGACCTTGAGGCACGCCTCGACACTTTTCGTTGATCGCGAAGGGCAGCCTATTGGCGCCCAAGAAAGGCACGACTACCAGCCGATCAACATCGATTACACGTTTAGTCAATTCGGGAAGACTGCCGATCAGAACTGGCAAATTCTGGAAAAGTTCGGCGAGCGGGCGGGATTATCTAATGCGGAAGTCGAAAGTCTTTTCAAAGGTGAAGGGTTTAATCGGCTGGTTATGGCCGGGGGAGGTGTTCCGAGAGACGTGCTGTCCCTGTTTTTAGAAACGTTGTCGGACGTCGATGCTCTACACGGCGGAAAAATAGGTAAGGACGAAGTTAGGATACTGTCGCGCACAAACTTTGAACGTAAAATAGAGGAATTGAAGCAGGATTCCAAAGGAGAAGAACAAGACGACCTTTTGAAGGGCATTTACGTCATCAGAGAGTTTTGCTTAGAGCCGATCCAAGAAGTTGGGATTCATGAGCAAAGGGTTGGTCTGGTCAAGCGTCTGAGCATGATGCGGATCATGGCGAGGCGGACAAAGGCGGCAACGGTCCTGGCATAGCGCTCGAAGTCGCGCGCCAGACGACGGTTGCGGCTGATCCATGCGATTGTGCGCTCGACGATCCATCGCTTGGGCAAGACGACGAAGTGGTGGGCATCGCGGCGCTTGACGATCTGCAATGTCCAGCACCCGGTGCCGGCAATGACCTTCTCCATCTTCGGCCCCTGATATCCGGCATCCGCGAAGATGCATTCGATGAAGGGAAACAGACGACGCGCCGTCCGCAGCACTTGGCGGGCGCCATCGCGATCCTGCACGTCGGCAGGGTGAACGATCACGCTCAACAGCAGGCCGAGCGTATCGACGAGGATGTGGCGCTTGCGTCCCGTGACCTTCTTGCCTGCATCGAACCCCTGCGGGTCGAGCGCAGAGCCCCTTTTTGAGCGGCCTTGGCGCTCTGACTGTCAATGATCGCCGCCGTCGGGCTTGCTTCGCGTCCGGCCTGCTCGCGGGTCGCGACGTAGAGCGAGTGGTGGATGCGCGCCAGCGTGCCGTCCCAGTCCCACAGCATGAAGTAATAGTGCGCTGTGCTCTTCGGTGGCAGGTCCTTCGGCAAGGCCTGCCACTGGCAGCCAGTCGACAGCACGTAGCAGATCGCGTTCAGCACCTCGCGGACATTCACGTCCCGCGGCCGGCCGCCGTGCTTGGCCGGTGGAACCATCGGTTCAACCAGCGCCCATTCGGCGTCGCTGAGGTCACTCGGGTAACGAAGGCCGTGCCGCTCGGCAGCCTGCCGGTGTTCGGGCTTCCACATCGGGCGCTCCTGTGCGAATCAAGGCGCCCATCAAGGAATCACAACCGACTCATCCAACTCAACATCTTCTTGGATCGGCTCTAAGAGAAGCGCACTAACGTCTTCGTCGTACCGGAGCGTATGCTCCAACAAAATGACGAGTGGCGCGCATTATTCAACCGTTTGCTGGATTATCGAATCATCCATAGCTGCGCGTCAGCAATCACTCATAAGTCGCAAGAAGGTACCTACCAAGCCTTCGCGATAGATATCGGATGTTACGCAAACCTTCGGAAGTTGAAAGATCGTTTCACGGAGATTGACGTGTCTGTCGATGACGCCAAGGAAAGGATGCGTTCGGCGCCTATTTTGGACGTTAAAGTCCTCGAACAAAAAATTCAACAAGCGCCAGTTAAGATCGAAGAGGCACTTTTAGAGACCGATCAAGGCGAATGACAAAGGGGCAATCGGCAGTCTGAGAAGCACTCCGCCGCCTCGATGCGGCGCTTGCGCTTGCTGCCCAACGCACGGGCCAGCACCGGCTTGAGGAACGCGCCGGTATAGCTCCGCTTCTCGCGCACGATGTCTTCGGGGGTGCCAGAGACGACCCTCGGGCAGGCTTTTTCGCCGCTGCGATCACTTCGCCGCCACCGGCGTCAGCTCGAACACGCGGCCGTATTTGGACGCTTCGGCGACGTCGCCGCGCTGCAGGGCCAGGCGGACGGCTTCGAGCTTGCGAGCATCTTCCAGAGACATCGTCGGCGACCAGCTGTCGTAGCTGTAAAGAAGCTCGATCGCGACTTATGCAGCATAGTTGCCCTCGCGAACTCGATGCTGTTGCACGTCATCACGTCAGAGGGCCTCAGCGCTTGTCGTCGCGCTCGCGCAGGGCTTTGCGCATTTCGTCGCCGACGATGCGGGGCAGGGCTTTCGCCAGCCCGTCCACTTTTCGCGCCAGGCTTTTGAGATCGACGCCATCGAGCTTGTCTTCGATACGATCCAGCCGCGTCTTGATGGCCGCCAGATCGTCGCCGTTGCGGCGGGTCTGTTCTAGGATGTGGCGCGTGACCAGCTTCTCGCCCGCGACGTCGAGTTCGAGCGCGCGAAATTCCTCTCTGGTCACGTCGGCAGGCATCGACCGATCCCCTTGCAGGCGGTGCAGATTAGCACGATTCAACCTTTGATCCAGCCAGCACACCCGTCATCCTGAGGTGCGAGCGGAGCGAGCCTCGAAGGATGCGAGGCGCCAACCGAAATCCGCTTATGCGATTTCGGAATATTGTGTCCAAATCGGCAACAGCCGACTTGGTGCCGTCGTCCTTCGAGGGCCGCTTCGCGGCCGCCTCAGGATGACGGCAGAAGCGTCGTTGCGCCGGCGAAAGCAGCTACTCCGCCGCCTCGATGCGCCGCTTGCGCTTGCCGCCCGACGCGCGGGCGAGCACCGGCTTGAGGAACGCGCCGGTGTAGCTGCGCTTCTCGCGCACGATGTCTTCGGGGGTGCCGGAGGCGACGATTTCGCCGCCGCCGTCGCCGCCTTCGGGGCCGAGGTCGATGATCCAGTCGGCGGTCTTGATGACTTCGAGATTGTGCTCGATCACCACCACGGTGTTGCCGCTCTCGACCAGCTCGTGCAGCACCTCCAAAAGCTTGGCGACGTCGTGGAAGTGCAGGCCGGTGGTCGGCTCGTCGAGGATATAGAGCGTGCGGCCGGTGGCGCGCTTGGATAATTCCTTGGCGAGTTTGACGCGTTGCGCCTCGCCGCCGGACAGCGTGGTCGCCTGCTGGCCGACATGGATGTAGTCGAGGCCGACGCGGCGCAACAGCGTGAGCACGTCGCGCACCCGCGGCACCACCTTGAAGAATTCGAGCGCCTCCTCGACCGTCATGTCGAGCACGTCGGCGATGGATTTGCCCTTGAACAGCACCTCCAGCGTCTCGCGGTTGTAGCGTTTTCCCTTGCAGACATCGCAGGTGACGTAGACGTCGGGCAGAAAGTGCATCTCGATCTTGATGACGCCGTCGCCCTGACAGGCCTCGCAGCGCCCGCCCTTGACGTTGAACGAGAAGCGGCCGGGCTCGTAGCCGCGGGCCTTTGACTCCGGCAGGCCGGCGAACCATTCGCGGATCGGCGTGAACGCGCCGGTATAGGTGGCGGGATTGGAGCGCGGCGTGCGCCCGATCGGCGACTGGTCGATGTCGATGATCTTGTCGAGGTTCTCGATGCCTTCGATGCGGTCGAACGGGGCGGGGGCTTCGCTGGCGCCGTTGAGCCTGCGCGCCAGCGCCTTGTACAGCGTGTCGATCAAGAGCGTCGACTTGCCGCCGCCGGATACGCCGGTGACGCAGGTGAACAGGCCGAGCGGAATTTCGGTGGTGACGTTTTTCAGGTTGTTGCCGCGGGCGCCGACGATCTTGAGCACGCGCTGCGGATTTTTCGGCCGCCGCTCCGGCACCGCGATCTCGCGCACGCCGTTGAGATATTCGCCGGTCAGCGAAGCCGGATTGGCCATGATGTCGGCGGGCGTGCCTTCGGCGACGATGTTGCCGCCGTGGACGCCGGCGCCGGGCCCGACATCGACCACGTAGTCGGCGGCGCGGATGGCGTCCTCGTCGTGCTCGACCACGATCACGGAGTTGCCGAGGTCGCGCAGGCGACGGAGCGTATCGAGGAGGCGCGCATTGTCGCGCTGGTGCAGCCCGATCGACGGCTCGTCGAGCACATAGAGCACGCCGGTCAGCCCGGAGCCGATCTGCGAGGCGAGCCGGATGCGCTGGCTCTCGCCGCCGGACAGCGTGCCGCTGGCGCGGGCCAATGTCAGGTAGTCGAGCCCGACATCGACCAGGAATTTCAGCCGGGCGCGGATCTCCTTGAGGATGCGCACGGCGATCTCGTTCTGCTTGGCGTTGAGCTTTTCCGGCAGCTCGCCGAACCACGCCGCCGCGGCCTTGACCGACATGTCGGAGACTTCGCCGATATGCCGGCCGCCGATCTTGACGCATAACGCTTCGGGCTTGAGCCGATAGCCGTGGCAGGCGGAGCAGGGCACGTCGGTGAAATAGCGGGCGATCTCCTCGCGGGCCCAGTCGCTGTCGGTCTCCTTGAAGCGGCGCTCGAGATTGGTGATGACGCCTTCGAACGGCCGCTTGGTGTCGTAGGCGCGCATGCCGTCGTCGTAGGAGAAGCGGATCTCGGTCTCGCCGGAGCCGTACAGGATGGCGTCCTGGGTCTTCTTCGGCAGGTCCTTCCATTTGGTGTCGAGCGTGAACTTGTAGTGCTTGCCCAGCGCGGCGAGGGTCTGCACGTAATAGGGCGACGACGATTTCGCCCACGGCGCGATGGCGCCCTTGCGCAGCGTGCGCTCCTTGTCGGGAATGACCAGGTCGGCGTCGATATGCTGCTCGACGCCGAGCCCGCCGCATTTCGGGCAGGCGCCGAACGGGTTGTTAAACGAGAACAGCCGCGGCTCGATCTCGGGGATGGTGAAGCCGGACACCGGGCAGGCGAATTTCTCCGAGAAGACGAGGCGCTCGGGCCCGCTCTGGTCGTGGATCTTGGCGACCTTCTTCTTGTCATCGGGCGACTTGCCCTCACCCGTCGCGCGGCGCGCGACTCCCTCTCCCGCTTGCGGGAGAGGGTTGGGGTGAGGGTCCGCAAGCTCCGCGACCGCCAGCCCGTCGGCGAGCTTGAGCGCCTGCTCGAGCGAATCCGCCAGGCGCGTGGCGATGTCGGGCCGCACCACCAGGCGGTCGACCACCACGTCGATGTCGTGGTTGAATTTCTTGTCGAGCGCCGGCACCGCGCCGATCTCGTAGAACGCGCCGTCGACCTTGACGCGCTGGTAGCCCTTGCGCATGAACTCGGCGAGCTCCTTGCGGTACTCGCCCTTCCGGCCGCGCACCACCGGCGCCAAGAGATAAAGCCGCGTGCCCTCGGGCAGCGCCATGATGCGGTCGACCATCTGCGAGATGGTCTGGCTCTCGATCGGCAGCCCGGTCGCCGGCGAATAGGGCACGCCGACCCGCGCCCAGAGAAGCCGCATGTAGTCGTGGATCTCGGTGACGGTGCCGACGGTCGAGCGCGGATTGCGCGAAGTGGTTTTCTGCTCGATGGAGATGGCGGGCGACAGGCCGTCGATCTGATCGACGTCCGGCTTCTGCATCATCTCAAGGAACTGGCGGGCGTAAGCCGACAGGCTCTCGACATAGCGGCGCTGGCCCTCGGCATAGATGGTGTCGAAGGCGAGCGAGGATTTGCCCGAGCCGGACAGGCCGGTGAACACCACCAGCTGGTCGCGCGGAATGTCGAGATCGACGTTTTTGAGGTTGTGCTCGCGGGCGCCGCGGATCGAGATCACGCGGGCGTCGCGCCGGCCAGCCTTGTTATCCGAGCGGTCGAACAGATCGTTCATGCAAACCGGCGGTCAACCCGGACCTGGTCCGGGGCTTAGTTTTTCGGGATCGAGGTCCGCCGAACATAGTGAGAACGCGGCCGGTTTGCCAGCGCGCGCGCCGAGTAATTCCCGGAAATCGCAGGACGGCCGCGCGAACTATTGATCGAGGCGCAGCAGCCGCCATTGATTCCACTCGCCGAGCGGCATCTCCGCGTGAAGCTGGCCCGGCCGGCGCGCCATCAGGGCGTTGGCGTCGTCGTTGGTCATGATCATCCAGGCGGGGCCCGGCACCTTCGCCAGTTGGTCGAGCGAGGCATTGAGAATTTGCCCGGGCAAATAGGGCAAAATGTTCAGCGCCACGTCGCCCGACCAATAGATCGTGGCCGGCGCGGCATCCACCAATACGGCGGCCTGCTCGGCTTGAACCTTCTCGTGGCGGAATTGCATTGGGAACAACGGCGAGGCGACGGCATATCCAAGCGCGTAGACCAGCAGCGCTGCGGTGACGACCAGAATCGGCGCGACGATCTGCGGCCACCGCGCGCTGAGCTGATCGTAGCCGAGGCCGCCGAACACGCACAGCGGCAGCACCATCGGCAAGTAGTAGCGTGGCGTCGAGCCGCCCGGCCAGAACAAGATGAAGAGCGCCGCCACGAATGCGAAACAGGCGAGCGCCGGCACGAAGCCGGGGCGGACCATGTCCTGTTCGTGAAACGCCCGCGAAATCAGAAACACGGCGGCGGCGAGAACGGCCGGCAGCGTGTCGGCCAGCGTTCTGAAAGCTGGCCTCGATCGGGCCGGAAAAGATCGCGGCGGGATTCGCCAGCCGCATGAAGGCCGCCCAGTTTGCTTCGTCACCGGGCGTGAAGATTGCGGCGTACCAGAACGCCAGCGGGATCGCGCACAGCACGCCGGCCATGACCAGTCCGGGAATTTGCCGCCACGAGCGGGTGACGAGAACAAACAGACCGATGCCGAGCGCGAAATAGCCGACCGGCTGCGGTCCCTTCAACAGCCCGGCCAATGCCAGCACAATACCGATCGCAAGCCAGCGGCCGAAGTTGAGCGTTCCCTCCGCGTAGCCGCTCCACCACAATACGAACGCGAGAAACAGCAGCACCGCGAGCGGCAGGTCGGCGGTGATCATCACGTAAGAGCGCATCACTAGCGGGCAGGCCAGGAACAAGGCAACGCCGAGCAGCGCGGCGGGAATGCTGGCGGCGATTTTTCGCAACAGCCAATAAATCAGAAAGCAGCCGCCCAGCAGGAACAGGAAGCTCGGCACGCGGGCGGTAATCTGGTTCACACCCCCGAAAAGCGCGCCGATCGCGGCGATGATCCAGGACTGCAGCGTCGGGCGCTCGACGAAGCGCACATTGTACATGTGCGGGACGAACCAATCGCCGGTTTCCAGTGCAGTGCGGGCGATCGAGACGGCGAGACCCTCGTGGGCATTGTAGCCGCGAAAGAAAATCAGCGGTCCGGCCAGCACCGCGCAGGCGACAACGATGACCGCGGTCGGGTGCCAGCGCGTGGCCGCGGCATTCCAGGCGGCGACGATGCGCGCGGGAAGCGGGGAGGCGCGCAATGTGGCGGCAAGCGAGTCAAAGGAGGTCATAGTTCGCGCGAATTCCCGGCGCTGAGATTGGCCGGAGGCCAACCAGGAGGCGGGCGCGCACTATCCGCAAACAAAAGCCCCGGGTAAAGGACCCGGGGCTTTCTTTTCAGATCGTGGGTATGCGGTGGTTCTTACCAGCCGCCGAACTTATAGTTCAGCCCCACAGTAACCATCTGGATGCTGCGGTTGCTGCCGGTGAACGTGTCGCCGGGAAGAATCGTCGAGCTCGCGGGAACAGTGACGTTCATGTTGGTCAGGCCGATATAGTCGTATTCGACCCGGCCCGACAGGCCGCCCCAAAAGGCGTATTCAAGCCCGACGCCAGCCGTCCAGCCCCAGTTGGTGCTGCTGTTGCTGACCGAGGTCGACGTGCCATTGAGCGTGACCGATGGGCTGTTGCTTCCAACCCAAGCGCCGCCGCCCTTGCCGTAGACGAGAACGCGGTCCCAAGCGTAACCGAGCTTGCCAGTAACGGTCGTCAGCCACTGGTTGTTTGCCGTTATGCTGCCGGTCGGCGCCGGTGTTATGCCTGTGCCAGCGAGCGTCACAGTATTGCTGGTGTTGTTGCTATCCGGCAGCCAATCGAACATCCCTTCAACACCGATGACGACGCCGGGCCCGAACTCCCAGTTAAAGCCAACCTGGCCACCGCCGAGGAATTTGAAGCTGCTGCCCGATGAGTCGAAGCTATTGCCGAACGGGTCGGTATAGCTGCCCCCGGCCCAAGCTCCACCGAGATTGCCGCCGATGTAGAAACCCGTCCAGTTGTAGTACGGCACCGGGACCGGAACGTAGGTGGCCGGGGCCCGCGGGGGCGGCGCCATCGGTGGCGGGAGATCGGCCGCGAGTGCTTGTCCCCCAGCTGCGAGCGCGAGCGCTCCAGCAATCACAATCCGTTTCATGCGACTCTCTCCTATTTCAGTCACGCGTGACGTCAGCTTTTTAGTCAGTATCGCGTCTTGTGCAGCCTTCGTATCGAGATGCATCGACGCTTGAGATTCCCCAGCCCCACGCCCCTGTCTTCGCCCGAACAACTAACTGATTGCGCTCGATAATGATGTGCCCCAAAGGCCACATCGGACGACAATCAACAGGTAAAATTTGCCAACAAAATGTCGCAATTTGGATCGTCCCGCAGCAATCGCTAAAAATTTCCGCGAATATTCCTGACGATGATTGGTTAATGCTCTTGGCAAAATAGAGCGTTGGGCGGCTGGCGAGGCGGCGCGGCCCGCGGCACATCTCCGATGCTAGTTAACGTTTGGTTGCAATCAGACGGAGCCCCTTGCCTTCGGTAGCGGAACAAACTAAGAACAGGGGTAAGCGGCGGAAACGGCCGCTGCTTATGTGGATAACGCCGATCGCGCTCGGATCGCCCTTGCAGGGGGCGGGCTCGGCACTAGGGTGCGATGGGCGGGTAGCGAACGGAGCGTGTGATGGCGGGAAGCGTCAATAAGGTGATCCTGGTGGGCAATCTGGGCGCGGACCCTGAAATCCGGCGTACCCAGGACGGCCGGCCCGTGGCCAATTTGCGGCTGGCAACGTCCGATTCGTGGAAGGACAAGACCACCGGCGAGCGTAAGGAAAAGACCGAGTGGCACCGGGTCGTCATTTTCAACGAAAATCTGTGCCGGATTGCCGAGCAATACCTCAAGAAAGGCTCGAAGGTTTACATCGAAGGCCAACTGCAGACACGCAAATGGCAGGACCAATCCGGCCAGGACCGGTATTCGACCGAGGTAGTGCTGCAGGGCTTCCGTGGCGAGCTCACGCTGCTCGATCGTGCCGGCGGTAGCAGCGGCGCCGGCGGCGGCGATTTTGGCGGCGACGACGCCGGCGGGGAGTTCGGCTCGCCCGGACCGACGCGCAAGGTCGCGGCTGCGGCAGGCGCCGGCGCCAGAAGCCCGCGCGGCGACATGGACGACGAAATTCCGTTTTGACGTTTACCCCCGGCCGCGCGTGCTGCTCGTTCGGCGGAATGAGGATGGAGGAAGCGTCGACAGGCGATGACCCTCGCTCCCTTGTTGACGGCAAGCCCCGCCATCCAGCTGCACGCCTTCGCGGCAATGACCGCGTTCGCGCTTGGCATCGTGCAGCTGAGCGCGCCCAAGGGAACGCTTCCGCATCGTGCCCTTGGCTGGATTTGGGTGGTGCTGATGCTCGCGGTCGCCATCAGCGCATTTTGGATCCATACCATCCGGCTTTGGGGCCCGTGGAGCCCGATCCATCTGTTGGCGATCTTCACCCTGATCATGCTGCCGATCGCGGTGCTGCACGCGCGACGGCACAGAGTCCTGCAGCACCGGATCGCGATGCTCTCGATCTTCTTCGGCGCGCTGGTGATCGCCGGCGCGTTCACGCTCGTTCCCGGCCGCATCATGCACGCCGTCGTGTTTGGTCCATGAGATCGCTGCCAAATTCTTCCGCTCATTCCCGCGCACGCGGGAAGCCATCTTGCGGGCCGTTCGAGCATTATGGTCCGGGTCCCCGCTGTCGCGGAGACGAGCGGCGTTCACTGCTTCTCCGCCGATGATCGACCTCATCTTCGCGATCAAGTTCGTGCACGTGGTCGCCGCGGCGGCGATGTTCGGAACCTGGCTCTGCATCGCCGCGTTCATGCTGCTCGCGCATCGCTCCGGCAATCCATCCGTGGTCGCCGTGACCTCGCGCTTCGCGGTCAGCGTCGAGAAGATCGTCATGATCGCCGCCATCGCTTCGCAGCCGATCGGCGGCTTCGCGCTGGCCTGGGCGATCGGGGTTTCGCCGCTCGATGAATTCTGGATTGTGCTCTCGCTTATACTCTACGCAATCGTCGTGCTGGCGTGGCTCGCCGTGCTGCGCATCGAGATTTGGATTCGCGACGCGACCAAGCAGGCCGCGCTCGACGGTGTGCCGCTGCCGGAAGCCTATTGGAGCCTGTTCCGCCTTTACAGCGTCCTGGTCTGGCCCGCTCTCGCCGGCATGGTCGGGCTGTTTTTGCTGATGGTCTGGCAACCGCGTCCGTGGTGAGAGGGTCGGGTCATCGGATTTGAATTATTTTTGACAAAACGCGCGCGTATTGTCCTCGCGTCTTTGTGATGGCAGGTCAAAACCGCAAAGGATATTCTGCGCCGGCATACCGGGCGGCACCTATTCAACGATCGCGCAATTCCGCAATCACCAGATAGCGTTTCGTACCCCCCCGCCGCGCGGTGACCACCCCGGAATGGAAATCTTCTTCGATTAGCAGGAGAGGGCGATGTCAAATCATTTCACTGGACTTAGTCTCGGCCCGCCGCTGGGCGATCAACGACTGGACCTCTGCGACCTGTACGCATTCCAATCGCCCGCTGACAAGAACAGAACCGTCATCATCCTCAATGCAAACCCCAATGCGGACGCACTGCATCCCGACGCCATCTATCGCGTCAATATCGATAACGACGGCGATTATCTGACCGATATCGCGTTCAGCTATGTGTTCTCGAAGCCGCAGAACGGCCGGCAGACCGTCAACGTATTCGTGGCGACGGGCGCGGAGACGCGCTCGGCCGAAGCGGTAGGAAGGAAGATCATCGCCGACGGCGAGGTCGCCTTCGGCGCCAAGCCGAACATCATCAAGTCGGCCTCCTACACTTTTTTCGCGGGCAGCCGCAGCGACGCGTTCTTTTTCGATTTCGACGGCATCAAGAACCTGTTCGACACCAGGGGCAAACGGAACTTCACCGAGCCTCATCTCGGCGGCAAGTCGCCATGGACCGGCGTGGATTCAAATACAACGGCGAATGTGTTTTCGACGGTGATCGAGCTACCGACGAGCGAACTCAATCCCAGGCCCGAGGCCCACATCTGGGGGCGGTGCAGCCTGAGACGCGACGGCAAGTTGCTTCACGTCGATCGCGCCGGCCATCCGAGCGTCAGCAGCTTCTTCAATACCGATGATACCAAGGAAGAATACAACGCCAGCGAGCCCGTCAACGACCGCAAGCGATGGCTCGACCAGTTCGTGCATCTGATGGGGCATACCGGCGACTATACACGCGAGGAGGCGATTGCCGCGATCGACAAGGAGGGCACGCTTCCCGACGTGCTGAGCTTCGATCCGTCGAAGCCGGCACAGTATCCCAACGGCCGCGTGTTCACCGACGACGTGATCAATTACCGCATCGCCTTCCTGACCAAAAATCAGTGTCCGCCCACGGGCCTAAAATCCCACACCGACGTCCTGAAGGAGTTCCCATACCTGGGCACGCCGCATTCGAAGTAGCCGGCATTCGCGGAACCTCGGCCGCGTCAGTGTGCTCACGCCGCGGCCCGAAACGCGGGCGTCGTGGGACTCGATTCCGGAAAGCGAACGGCCATTCCAGCGGCGGCTGATGGAGCTGTTCGCCGGATTTACCGAACACGTCGACGCTCAAGTCGGTCGCATCGTGGACGAGGTCGACCGGCTCGGTTATGGCGACAACACCATCATCTTCTACATCTGGGGCGACAACGGCTCTTCGGCGGAAGGACAAAACGGCACCATCAGCGAACTCCTGGCGCAAAACGGCATCCCGACAACGACCGGCCAGCAGATCAAGGCGCTGAACGAACTCGGCGGCCTCGATGTGCTCGGCTCGCCCAAGACCGAGAACATGTGCCACGCCGGCTGGGCCTGGGGCGGCAGCACACCTTATAAATCCACCAAGCTGATTGCTGCGCATTTCGGCGGCACGCGCAACCCGCTAGCGATCCGTTGGCCCGCCAAGATCAAACCCGACGCGACGCCGCACTCGCAATTCCTGCACGTGAACGACGTCGTTCCCACGATCTATGACATTGTCGGCATCACGCCGCCTCGCGTCGTCAACGGCTTCCCGCAGGGCCCGTTTGATGGCGTCAGCTTTGCCAGCACGTTGCAGGTGAAATATTTGGGCTCGCCCGCCGAGGTGCTGGAGGAGAAACGGCAAACCGATGGGCCGATACCGGCGGCGGACTAAAGCGGGGCACTTCACAGTTTCACTTTGCGCCCTCGCGAGGGCAAAACGGCGGGGCGCGCTAACGGGAGAGGTGTATTCTATGACCACCTAGTGTCGGGGTGAATGCGCATAACCATCGCTCGCGACAGCGAACCACGGCGTCCAGGGGGGTTGAGCGCCATGTTAGGGTACACCCGGTGGCACTTGTTGGCGATGTTAGCCGCAACATCGTGTCTCGTTGCGGTCATCTGGGCAGCGTTGGGAATTCTGTTTCCCTCGCCGCCAACGAAGATCGCCATCGCGGGCTCGTTTCCCGGCGGTCATTTCGAATTGTTGGCCCATCGCTACAAGGACATTTTGGCGCGCTCCCACGTGAAGGTGGCCGTGCGCGGCACCGAAGGCGCGGTCGAGAACCTCAGGCTCCTGAACGACCCCCGGTCCGGAATCCAGATCGCGTTCATGCAAGGCGGTATCGCGAACAGCGAGCAGGCACCCGACCTGGTTTCGCTGGGCCGTATCGATTATCAGGTGTTCTGGCTGTTCTATCCTGCGCGCCAGACGTTGGACGATGTGACGGAGCTCAAAGGCAAGCGCATCGGTTTGGGGCCGCTGGGCAGCGGCACCCGCGTTGTGTGCGAAAAGATCCTCAACGCCGGCGGCGTGACGTCACAAAATACGACGCTGCTCTATCTCACGCCGCAAAAGGCTGTCGACGCGCTGAAGGATGGCTCGATCGATGCTCTGTTCCTGAACTTCTCACCGGATTCGCCAATTCTCAAAACTTTGCTTGGCGATCCCCGATATCGGCCCATGAGCTTTACTGACGCGGAAGCTCTCACCCGCATTTTCCCCTATCTGGTCCGATTGGTGCTGCCGCGGGGTGTGATCGACTACGAAAGAAAGATTCCGGCGTCCGACATCATCCTGATCGCGACCACCAACGTCGTGCTGGTGCGCAAGGAAATTCATCCGGCAATTATCGATCTTTTGGCACAGACAATGTCGGAAGTGCACAGCGCTCCGGGGATTTTTCAGCACATCGATGAATTTCCCACCCAAACCGATCCGGAATATCCGGTCGCCGAGGAAGCGCGAGATTTCTACAGAAACGGGCCTTCATTTCTAAATCGATATCTGCCGTTCTGGGTCACGAACTATGTGAAGCGCGCGATCGCGGTGCTGGTGACCGTCATAGCGATCGTGCTGCCATTGTTCAGTTATGCGCCGCGAATGTACAAATGGCTGGTCGAATACCGGTTGCGTGCGTTGTACCGCCGCCTGCGGGCCATCGAGGCGAGCTCGCACAAAGTCACGATTGCTCCGGAAATTCTTGCGCTCGAAGGCGCGATCGAGAACCTCGACCGGGAGATCGTCAACCTCGGTGTTCCGATGCGGCACTCGGACCTTTATTTCTCGATAAAATCGCACCTCAATCTTGTCCGCAACCGTATTGGAATGCGCCACAACCAGTTGCAGGGCAAGGGGCCGCGGTCGGATTAATGCCTCGATCATCGGTCATATGTTGCGGTGCTGCTTTGCCGGCACCGCGGGCAGTGGGGAAGACCATGATCTCGCGGATCAGCGTTGCTAGACTTGCAGGTAGCGCTCCGATGCTATCGACTTACCGCGGGCGATCGGGAGAATGCCGCCATGACTAGATCAAAGCTGACGAGCCGCGGGCGCGGCTTGGCCATGGGGATCGCCGCAGCGGTTCTCTGCCTGATATCCGCACACGCTTCCGCACAGCAGGACTCGTTGTTTTCGCTGTTCCAGCCAACCATCGAGGACGTCGCGCCTGGTGTCGACCATGGCAATTCGGCCGCCAGGCTTCCCGAAGATTTTCAGCGGCAAACGGTGTTCTATCGCTCGCAACATCCGCCCGGCACCATCATCGTCGAAACTTCGGAGCGTCACCTCTACCTGATCGAGAGCGAGACGCGGGCGCTTCGGTATGGCATCGGCGTTGGCCGCGACGGCTACACCTGGGCCGGCCTCCTGCAGATCAGCCGCAAGACCGAGTGGCCGGATTGGCGGCCGCCTCCGGAAATGATCGAGCGCCAGCCTTATCTGCCCCGCTTCATGGCGGGCGGTCCCGGCAATCCGCTTGGCGCCCGCGCCATGTATCTCGGCAACACCGTCTACCGCATCCACGGCACCAACGCGCCCGAGACCATCGGACACGCCGTTTCTTCCGGCTGCTTTCGCCTAGTGAACGACGACGTCGCCGACCTCTATGAGCGGGTGCCGGTCGGTACCCATGTCATCGTGCGGCAGAATTGAACGCCGCTATTGAGACGGTGGCTCGGCGCTCTAGCCGGCGAGGGCGAGGTCTTTCTGATCGCGCTCGGCCAATGCTGCAAGCGCCGGCCCGGCCAGCACGTAGGTCAGGCAATTCGGCAAATGCTGGAAGCCGCTGCGCAGATAAAAATTCTGCGCCGGATTGTCGGCGCGCACGGTGAGCTCGACGATCGGGCTGCCGAGGTCGCGCGCAAACGCTGCGACCCGCGCCACCAGCGCATTTGCCACCCCATGCTTGCGGTAGTCCGGCTCGACGAAAAGATCTTGCAGAAAGATCACCGGCCCGCTCCATCCGGTGATGGTGCGTTGGCTACAGGTGGCCATGCCGATGATGGTGCCGGTAGGTCCGGTCTCGGCGACGAAGGCGCTAAAGCCCGCGCCGGCGCCAACGCCAAAACCGTCGCGCAGCCAGTCAGCCGCAGTGGCGCGCACGGCGTGAAGCGAATCCTCGCCTTGCGCCAGCAAGAGCTTGAGCCGCATCAGCGCCGGAATATCCACCGGCTGTGCGGCGCGGACGCTGAACGCGCCGGCGCGCAGTTGTTCCTTTTCCATGTCTCGTCTTGCTTCGGCGCGATCGGTTCCGAAAACCGCATTCCGCTCCGGCGTCAAGCCCGGGGCAGGGTTTTCGCGAGCGCGCTTTCCGCTACGCGGCGATGTTGATTTTGCTGCCGACCTTGCCGCTTGCGCTCGGCGCCGTGGCGACGCTCGAACCCTGGGCATCAATGTCGGTCATCGAACGATGGCTGCCATGTTTGTGCTGGCTGGCCGACTGCCCCGGCGGCGGGCTCGACGAGGCGTAAATGCCGGCCGCGGAAACTCCCGAAATGGCCATGACACGATCTCCAGGCGGCGATTCCAGTTGGAATCGTGATGGGTTCCGCCCAAGCCAAAGGTGAACTTTCATAGTTAACGAATGATGAGCAACAACCGGATTCTGGGCCGAATGGCGTCTTTCTCCCCGGCGGCGGAACTTAGCGCGTGGTGTGCCGTTAATCATTGCTTTCAAGGCATAAAACGGAGTTTGGCGATGACATTATTGAGCAAATCCCTTCTCGGTGCGCTGGCGGGCGCGAGCCTGCTGGCTTTCTCGGCGGTGAACGCCTCGGCAGCGATTGTCTGCAGCGGCCGCGTGTGTTGGCACACTCACGAGGCCTTTGGGTATCCGCCCGGCGCCCGCGTCGTCGTTCATCCGGATGACTGGCGTTGGGGCCCGCGCGAACACTACGCCTGGCGCGAGCACGAGGGCCGCGGCTATTGGCGCGGCGGCCACTGGGTCGGGTGGTAACCAGCGCTTGCCGGAACGGCTCTGAGGAGCGGACCTTCGGGTTTTATTGCGAACCCAGGCTGCTCCACGGCAGCCCTCGAACATCCCTCCGAACTGCTATGTGTTAGCCGGCGGATCGCGCTTAGCTATCCGGTCCAAATAGCGCGAATGCCGTCGACGACGTATTGCACCGCGAGCGCGGCGAGCAACACGCCGAGCAGGCGCGACAGCACGATATTGCCGGTCATGCCGAGCAGACGGCTGATCTGCGCCGCGAACAGAAAAACGACGAAACAAGCAACCGCGACCAACACGACGACGGCGATCAGCAGGCCGACGAAGACCAGGTTGCCGTCGGCGCGTCCGGCAAGCAGCACGGTGGCGGTAATGGCGCCGGGGCCAGCCATCAGCGGGATCGCCAGCGGGAAGGCGGCAAGGTTGCGCACATGCTCCTCGACCGCCTGCTCGGCGGCTTCACCTTCGCGGCGCATGCGCACGCCGAACAGCATCTCGAAAGCAATCGAGAACAACAGCAGGCCGCCGGCGATGCGGAATGCCGACAGCGAAATGCCGAGGGTTCGAAACAGCCAATCGCCAAGGAGCGCCGTACCGATCAGGATGGCACCGGCGATGACGCTGGCACGAAGCGCGACGCTCCTGCGCGCGGCCCGCGGCAGGCCGTGGGTTACGACCAGAAACGTCGGCACCAGGCCGACCGGATCGACCACGACGAACAGCGTGATCAGCGCCGAAATGGCAAAGTCGAGCGGCATGGGGTTCCCGGCGATGACAGCGGGGCCAATTGTGCCAGCATCACATAACGCGGTCTTGTGTCAGGGCGAATGAGTTATCCACCGCTCGGGTGAGGCAGCGCTTGGGCGCCGCATTTTACGGAGGCCGAGGAGAGCCGAGGAGGGGTCCCGAAAACACATAAAACGCGGGCTAATTGCAGCTTGACGAGCAGCCTGCACGTGCTTTTAAGGGAGGGTTGCGAATTGGCGCTTAGAACATTGAAATTTCAGAGGAAAACCATACATACGCGAGGCCGATAAAGGTGGCGCCGTGACGCCCGATCGGCTATGAAAATTGCAGCAGATTCGCGTTAGGAATTCGCCTTGTCAGACCAGGACAATCCACCGCCCACCGAGAGCGGTCCCTCGGATATTCGTCCGATCTCCATCACCGAGGAGATGAAGAAGAGCTACCTCGATTACGCCATGAGCGTGATCGTGGCGCGAGCGCTGCCGGACGCCCGCGACGGACTCAAGCCGGTGCATCGCCGCATCCTCTACTCGATGCACGAGAACGGCTACGAGTGGAACAAGCCATACCGGAAGTCGGCGCGTGTCGTCGGCGATGTGATCGGCAAATATCACCCGCACGGCGACCAGGCGGTTTACGACGCCCTGGTGCGCATGGCGCAGGATTTTTCCATGCGCCTGCCGCTGATCGACGGACAGGGCAATTTCGGCTCGGTCGACGGCGACGCTCCGGCGGCCATGCGCTACACCGAGGTGCGCCTGCAGCGTGTCGCCGGCTCGCTGGTCGAGGACCTCGACAAGGATACCGTTGACTTCCAGGCCAACTACGACAATTCCGAGCGCGAGCCGGTGGTGCTGCCGGCGCGCTTTCCCAATCTTCTGGTCAATGGCGCCGGCGGCATTGCCGTCGGCATGGCGACCAACATCCCGCCGCACAATCTCGGCGAGGTGATCGACGCCTGCATCGCGCTGATCGACGATCCAGGCCTGTCGATCGAGGATCTGATCGCCATTGTGCCGGGCCCGGATTTCCCGACCGGCGGCATCATTCTGGGCCGGCAGGGCATTCGCGCCGCCTATCATCTCGGCCGCGGCTCCATCATCATGCGCGGCAAGGTCGAATTCGAGACCCTGCGCGGCGAGCGCGAGGCCATCGTCGTCTCTGAAATCCCCTATCAGGTGAACAAGGCGCACATGGTCGAGCGCATCGGCGAACTGGTGCGCGAGAAGAAGATCGAGGGCATTTCGGCGCTGCGCGACGAATCCGACCGGGACGGCTATCGCGTGGTGGTCGAGTTGCGGCGCGACGCGGTGCCGGACGTGGTGCTCAACCAGCTCTACCGCTTCACCGCGCTGCAATCCTCGTTCGGCGCCAACATGGTCGCGCTCGATAACGGTCGCCCGCAGGTGATGAACCTCAAGGACCTGCTCACGCTGTTCATCGCGTTTCGCGAGGAGGTCATCTATCGGCGCACCAAGCACCTGCTCGGCAAGGCGCGCGACCGCGCCCACGTCCTGGTCGGTCTCGCCATCGCGGTCGCCAATATCGACGAAATGATAAGGCTGATCCGCGGCTCGAAGGACGCCAACGAAGCTCGCGAGCAATTGATGGGTCGCGATTGGCCGGCGCGGGATGTTGCCGCCATGGTCACCCTGATCGACGATCCGCGCCACAGCGTATCGGCGGCGGGCACGACGCGGCTGTCGGCGGAGCAGGCCAAGGCGATCCTCGATCTGCGGCTGCAGCGGCTGACCGCGCTCGGCCGCGACGAGATCAAGGCCGAACTCGACAAGCTTGCCGCGGAGATCGCCGACTATCTTGAGATCCTGCGCTCGCGCGCCCGCATCCAGACGATCGTCAAGGACGAGCTCAACGCCATCAAGCGCGACTTCGCCACGCCGCGACGCACCGTCATCCTCGATCAGGAAGGCGAGATGGAAGATGAGGACCTGATCCAGCGCGAGGACATGGTCGTCACCGTTTCGCACGCCGGCTACGTCAAGCGGGTGCCGCTCTCCACCTATCGGGCGCAGAAGCGCGGCGGCAAAGGCCGCGCCGGCATGCAGACGCGGGAAGAGGATTTCGTCACCCGCCTGTTCGTCGCCTCCACGCACGCCCCGGTGCTGTTCTTCTCGTCGCGCGGGCAGGTCTACAAGGAAAAGGTATGGCGGCTGCCGTTGGCGGCGCCGCAGGCCCGCGGCAAGGCCTTGATCAATATCCTGCCGCTCGAGCAGGGCGAAAACATCACCACCATCATGCCGCTGCCGGAGGACGAAGCGAGCTGGGACAAGCTCGACGTCATGTTCGCGACCACGCGCGGCACGGTGCGCAGGAATAAGCTGTCGGATTTTGCCGATGTGCGCCGCTCCGGCATCATCGCCATGAAGCTCGACGAGGGCGATAACATCGTCGACGTCCAGATCTGCACCGAGAATGACGACGTGCTGCTGACGTCGGCAGCCGGCCAGTGCATCCGCTTCGCCGTCAACGACGTACGCGTGTTCCAGGGCCGCACCTCGATGGGCGTGCGCGGCATCAATCTCACCAACGACAGGGAAGGCTTGGGCGACAAGTTGATTTCGCTGTCGATCCTGCGCCACGTCGAGGCGACGGCCGACGAGCGCGTCGCCTATCTGAAGCGCGCGAACGCGGTGCGGCGCGGCAGTAACGGGGAGGGCGAGGAGAACGGCGCCGATGCGGAGGAGGCCGAGGGCGCTATCGAGCTCGGCCAATCGCGCTATGCAGACTTGTCCGCGGCGGAGCAGTTCGTGCTCACCATTTCCGAAAAAGGCTTTGGCAAGCGCACCTCGTCCTACGAATACCGCACCACCGGCCGCGGCGGCAAAGGCATCGTCGCCATGGCGATTACCGAGAAGAACGGACGCCTGGTGGCGTCGTTCCCGGTCGAGGACAGCGATCAGATCATGCTGGTCACTGACGGCGGGCAGTTGATCCGCTGTCCGGTCGACGGTATCCGCATTGCGGGGCGCGCCACCCAGGGCGTCATCGTGTTCACGACCGCCGAGGGCGAGAAGGTCGCCTCGGTCGAGCGGCTGAGCGAGGAGGGGGAGGACGGCGGCGAGTAGTCGCGGTCCTCGCCGTGCACTTATCGCTGGGTTAATCTCGGCACAGCAGCCGCGTCAGTGTTCGCTCAAGCGTGCCGCGCGGATCACCGTCTGCTGCCCTTGCGCGCCAGGCGACAAAACCATCCGGGCGAACCAGCACTGCGCCTGTCGCGGTGACTCCATAGGCCCCGGCAAATCGGTTCTCCGGATCGCGCAATTCTTGCCCGAATGTAAAAACATCAAGCGGCACGCGCGCGTTTTTGGCGATGTCACGCGCGGCCGTGCTCCAGGCACCGCCTTGCGGGGCTGCCAGCAGCACAAAGCCGTCACCGAACAAATCCAGCGTGGAGACGCGCCTTGCGTCCTTTTCAATCCAGAAATGCGGCGCACGCGAACCGGGCCGTGCGCAGGTCTGGTGTGGATCGGCGTGGAGCGCCGCGTCGCCGTCGTCAGGAACGATTGCGGCGGAGTGATAGAGATAGCCGAGCTCGATGTTGAAATCGCCGGCCTGAGGCTCAAAATCCTTGGCACCGAGATAGGTGGCCGAGCGCGTGACATAGCGCGTATAAGCTTGCTCGACGGTGAACTTGCCGACCGGGCGACGTTCCTTCTCATAGGTCGCGAGCAGGCCCGGTCCAGCGATCCCCTTCGTCACCAGGGCGATTTTCCAGGCAAGATTATGCGCGTCGGCGATGCCCGTATTGCCGCCGAAGCCGCCATTCGGCGGCATCACGTGAGCAGCGTCGCCGGCGATGAAGACGCGGCCGACCTGAAAATCACGCGCCACGTCGGACACCGAGCGCCAGCGCGCCACGCCGTCGATCTTCACCGGAATGTCGGCGACGCCGATGGCGGCGCGCAGCAATTCGGTAAGCCGCGGCTCGCTGGTGTACGCCGCGGCGTTGGCGGCTTCGGGCTTTGACGTATCGCCGACGGTATTGACGACAAGGAAACCCGATTGGCAGTCGCGCTCGAGCCGGATAAAGCCGCTCAAGGCCGGGTTGATAATGTACATGACGCTGAGGTTGCGCCCCGCCATCAGCCGCGCGACATCGGCATGGAAATAAATCGTGATGCTGTTGGAAAACACGCCGCGGCCTTCGAACGGAATACCGCACAGCTCACGCGCTTTGCTGTGCGCGCCATCGGCGCCGACAAGGTATGCCGCGCGTATCGTGCGTTCATCGCCGCTCTCGGAATCCTTGACCGTGGCGGTGACGCCGTCATCGTCCTGCTCTAGTCCGATCAGCTCGGTGCCGTCGAGAACCTTGGCGCCCGCTTGCGCGGCGCGCCGGCGAAGAATCGGTTCCAGTCCGGGCTGGGTGATGAACAGACGCCGGCACGGGCTCAACGCTTCGACGCCTTCGTTGAGGCTTGGAATGAAGGCGGCGATCTGTTCTCCGGCGAGCGACTCGAGTGCGACGATGGCGCCTTCGGGCTCAAACTCCTTGTCCGATTGGGCGCGAACCTCGTCCTCGATCCCCGCGGACCGGAACATTTCCAGCGTGCGGAGATGGAAATGCGCAGCCCGCGGCAAAGCCGACGCCCCGCGCAGCCGCTCGATCACGGTGGCGGCGACGCCATGCTGGGCCAGGAACATCGCCGTCGATAATCCGACCAGACCGCCGCCGGCGATCAGGACCGGAGCATCGAAATTCCTGGCCGCCATCGCGGATCCTCCCTTATGCAGTGACGCTCAGAGCGTCCTTGCCAGCAGAGTGGCCCGGCCGAGGCTCGCGCGGCTTTCAAGAAACGGCACAGTATTGTAAGAATCCTGACAGGCGCGATGCGAAATCGCGCCGGATCGAGGGCGCATGGCGGCCGCAGCTTCGCGTATCGCGGCAAAAGCCGCAGCCGCGTTTCCCATCGAGGAAACGCACGGCATTCCGCTTTATCCGGGCAACCGCCTGCTGGCGCATAGCGGCGATCTCGGCTGGCGCAGTGCTTACGCCTCGTTCGCAGCCGAACGCTCCTGGACCGCAACCTTGCGACCGCTCGTGCATCCGTGTCTTGCGTATTTCGTCAGCGGCGGAGCATTGATCACGCGGCGGATCGATGGCGAGGCGCCGGAGGGCGCGCAGCTTCACCCCCGCCAATTCGGCTTTGTGCCGACGCGGACGGCGTCGCATTGGGATTTGCGCGGCAGTCCCGAGGTCCTGACACTGTACCTGCGGCACGCCATGGTCGACCGGCTCGCCGAGGAAGTCTTCGATCGCGACCCGAAAAAGGTGGAACTGCAACCGCGGCTCGGCATCACCGATCCGTTGTTGGAGCAATTGGCGCTGGCCTTGCTGCGTGCCATGCGCGAAGGCGAGGCCGCGAGCAGCGGTCTCTATGTCGATGAACTCGCTCACGCTATGGCCGTATGTTTGCTGCGTGGCCATTGCAGCGGCATTGGTGTGGGCGCCACGCCGACCGCGGCCATGCCGGTCTCGAAGTTCACGCGGGTCGTCGACTATATCGAGGCGACTTTGGATGGCGAGCTGACGCTCGATGCAATCGCTGAAGTCGCCGGCATGAACCCGTTCTATTTTGCCCGAGCGTTCCGGCGGCAGTTCGGCGAATTGCCGCATCGCTACGTGCTGCAGCGACGGATCGACCTGGCCAAGCGGCTGCTTCGCGATGGCGATACGCCGCTGGTCGAGATTGCGCTGCGCTGCGGCTTTGCCGGCCAAAGCCATTTCGCGTCCGCTTTCCGCCGCAAGGTCGGTGTAACGCCGAGCGCATATCGGCAAGGCTGAACGTTGATCGAGCCTCTGTGTCGAGAACGCGCGGGGAGTGATCCGCTCACAGAGCGGCGCGGACTTAACCCGGCACGGCCGCTCCGTTACCGAGCCATTGTTTGATCAGCGCACGCAACGTGCCGTCCGCCATCAGCGCCGCCTGTGCCTCGCCGATCGCATCGCGGAGCGACGCGTTTCCCTTACGCACGCAGATGCCGAGGCGCTCGCGCGTGATTCCGGTCTCGACCACCTTGAGCTTCGGGCGGTCGCGCACGAACCATTCAGTGACCGGTGCGAGTTTCATGAAGGCGTCGCAGCCGCCGGTCGAAAGGTCGCCGAGCGCTTTTTCGATCTCGTCATAGGCGTAGACGCGCACCCGCGCGGCGCGGTGCTCGGCGACGAGCCTATTGGCGACCGGCTGGCTGGTATTGCCTTGCTGCACGCCGATCACGAGACCCCTGAGATCGGCAATGCTGTGCACGTGCGGATGCCGCCCCGTATCGACCACGAGGGATTGGCCGGAGACCACATAGGGCGCGCAGAAATCGGCGAACGTTTCGCGTTGCGGCGTGATGGTGGTGCCCGAGGCGATGCAGTCATAGCTGCCGTTATCGAGACCGTCGAAGATGCCGTTGAAGTCGGCGCCTCGGTAAGGCACCAGCTGCCATTCGCGGCCGAGCTTCCCGGCGATGCGCTGCAGCAGGGCGATATCGAAACCGGCCGGACCGTCCTTGGTCATGAGCTCGAACGGCGGGTCAGGCAGGGCTGCTCCCACTTTCAAGGGCAGTGCGCCTTTGGCGACGCGCGCGCCGAGCACGCCGCTGGCGAGCAGGGGCAGGGCGGCGAGCAAGTCGCGGCGCTTCATCGGCCGCCGGCGGCGCCGAACGCGTCGAACGCCTCTGCGAGCCGTTGCAGCACGACCGCAGGATCGGTTGCGGTGAGCACGCGGCTCCGATTGGCTTTGAGAAGATGATCCGGCGCGGCCGCGGTTGCAGCCGCCGTGTCGAGGGCCCAGCCAAGATGCTTGCGGGCGTGGCGCAGGCCAACTTCGCGGCCGTAATGGGCGAGCATTTCGCCGTGGAGTGCGCTGACGAGCGCGAGTTGTACGCCCAGCGCCGGCGGCGTCTCGCGTGTTCCGGTTGCGAGATAGCGCGCCAGCTGGCCGGGAAACCACGGTCGGCCTTGCGCGCCGCGACCGACCATCACCGCATCGGCCTGGGAAGCCGCGAGCGCGGCGTCGGCGTCCTCGAAGCTTTCGATGTCGCCATTGACGACGACCGGGATCGACACGCTCGCCTTGACGGCGCGCACCGCGGCCCAGTCGGCGCGCCCTTTGTAGAATTGGCAGCGCGTGCGGCCATGCACCGTCAGGAGCCGCACGCCAGCGCACTCCGCCCGCCGCGCGAGTTCGGCCGCGTTACGGGTGCGGTCGTCCCAGCCGAGTCGCATTTTCAGCGTCACCGGCACGTTGGCCGCGGCAATCACCGCCTCAATCAGCGTCAGCGCATGATCAAGATCGCGCATCAGCGCCGACCCGGAGGCGCCGTTGGTGACGTGCTTTGCCGGGCAACCCATGTTGATATCGATCACCGCAGCGCCGGCGTCCTCGGCGACGCGTGCACCCTCGGCCATCCATCGTGCTTCGCAGCCGGCGAGCTGGACGACGTGCAGTCCGCCACCGTGGGCTTCGACGCGCCGCCGGGCGTTGCGCTTGCCTTCGGCGAGTGCGGCACACGCGGTCATTTCGGAGATGACGAGGCCGGCGCCCTGGTCGGCGACTACGCGCCGGAAGGGGGCATCCGTGATCCCGGACATCGGCGCCAACAGCACCGGGTTCGGCAGCGCGATCGGGCCGATTGAGATCATCGCAATTTCTCGTGTGGGCATTCGCGCGGGTATATGCGCTAGAAGCACAGATTGGTCACGATATTTCCGCGTTTATCCTTGAGCGCGAGCGGACATTTCAAGCGTTCCAGCGCGGCCTTGGCATCTTCATTGCCGAGTGCGGCGGCCTTCTCGAAGTAGGCCTTGGCGGCGCTTCTATCCTGCGGCCCGCCGCGGCCGCTTTCGGCAAATGCGCCCAGCCAATCCAGTGACGCGGGGTGGCCCTGAGCGGCCGCTTTTTCAAACAAAGCCCGCGCCGCCGTATCGTCTTTCGGCCCGCCGACGCCATTGGCCATCATGATCCCAAGCTGAAACTGCGCTTCGGCAGAGTAGGTCTCCGCCGCTTTCGCAAGCAAGGCTCGAGCCGCGGCGAGATCGGAGAGTGCACCGCCGCCGCCGGCAAGGGCCGCAAGATTAATGGCGCCGCGAGGGTTGCCGGCCGCGGCGGCGCGCTCGAAAAGGGTGCGCGCCTCCACTTCGTCCTTGGCGGGGCCCGATCCGGTCGCCAACAGCAGGCCTAGTTCGACCATGGCCGCGGAGCTGCCCTGGTCGGCCGCTTTTCGGTAGGCAGTTACGGCGTCTGACACTTGTTGATTGGCGGCGTAGGCGCGGCCGAGCTGGTAAAGCGCCCGGCGCGATGCATGGGGTGCGGCCGATGCGAGCCGGCAATATTTGACCGCAGCCGCCACATCGGACTGGACGATGTCGGACGTACCTTTGACGTCTGCGGGCTTGTCGGGATCGGTTGGATCCGCGGCAAGCCGGTCGCAAAGCACGACATTGGCCGATTGCGCGTAGGCCGAGAAAGGAGCGGCAGCTGCGATGCTCAGCGCCAACAGACCGATGCTGCAGATCTGCACGACCGAAACGATGACAGATCGCTTTATCATGATCCCATCGGGCCTTTTGCGTGCGCCGTTTTCTCGCGACAAAACGAGCTTAAAACCGCGGCCCTAAGCCGGCAAGCGGCGGGCGGGCGTTTGCCTGTTGCAGCGCCCGCTCGGCAGGAACCGGAGCAATTTTAAGCGGATTTGTGTAAATCATGATCGGTGTGCAGTGCCGAACTATTAGAACTACTACTTAATTTCGGTGCCAAACTCACGCAGCACCACTCGACTTTGCGTCCGGCGTGCTTGTAGTTTGGCGGTCATGGAAACGCTCTCTTATCGCTCCCGCCGGCCCGGTCACGAAACTTCAAACAGCGATCATTGGTTGGCACAGGCAAGCTTCGGCTTGTTCGTCGCCGGACTGATGGTTTGCCTGGTCGCGCTCTATCTGGGCGGCCCGGTTGATTTCTGAGCAACGGCCGCAGCCGCGATCCGCGCTAACGCACGCCGGCGCAGTTCAGCGCGTTGTCGAACCAGCTGCAATTCATTGCCGCTGTTGTCGGCGGCGGTAGCGCAGCCCGGCTTGCTTGCAGCAAGGCTTCTGCGGTCCGCTGTCGCTGAATCTCCTCGCTACGGACGGCGTCAGGGTGTCCTTTCGACACATCGTCCAGAAATTTGCCGTTGCTTTCGATCATCAATCTGTTGGCAAGGCCAACCGCGATCTCGCCGCTTTCCAGCTTATGCAGGATGGCGTTGCCGCGCTCAAAATACTCCTCGCGATAGGGGGCCACCCAGGCGACATACCGATCGCTATTGATCGGGGCAATCTGTCGGCACTGAAGGTTTCTGTCGTGAACGCGCTCCAAGGCCTTTCTCTGCTCCTTGGTAAGCGGCTCCGGGTCGGTCAATTTGGCCTCATCATCGCTGTTATCGAACGCCCACAGGCGCGCATAAAGCATTTGCCCCTCCGGCGAGGACTTGACGGCGCGGGTGCACTCGGCGGCGGTTTTCGTGTTTGCGTCCTGCGCCATCAATTGCGCGCAACCCGTCAGTGCGTGGGCGGCCGCCAGCACCCACAGCAGGGAAGCGCCCATGCGCAGTCCCCGCGCCAGAAGGCAGATTATTGGCGAATCGGCAGCCACAATTGCAAAGTATGGCCTCAGCGCCGCCGGAATTTCTATCGCTATATCAGCGCAGCCTATTACCCGCGGCCGGCCGCGCTGGCGAAGCGCTTGGCTTCCTCGGCGGCCCGGAACAAGGCCTTCGCCTTGTTGATGCATTCCTGCTGCTCGAATTCCGGATTGGAATCGGCGACGATGCCGGCGCCGGCCTGCACGTACATGACGCCGTCCTTGATCAGCGCGGTGCGGAGCACGATGCAGGTGTCCATGTCGGCACCGGCGGAGAAATAGCCGACGCAGCCGGCATAGAGCGAGCGTTTCTCCTTTTCCAGCTCGTCGATGATCTGCATGGCGCGCACCTTGGGGGCGCCGGAGACGGTGCCGGCGGGAAATCCGGCGGCCAGCGCGTCGAGCCGATCGCGGTCCTGGCGCAGCTTGCCTTCCACGTTGGAAACGATGTGCATTACCTGGCTGAAGCGCTCGATGAAGAATTGATCGGTGACTTCGATGGTGCCGATCTCGGCGACCCGGCCGACGTCGTTGCGGCCGAGATCGAGCAGCATCAAATGCTCGGCGCGTTCCTTGGGATCGGCCAGGAGCTCCTCCTCCAGCGCCTTGTCTTCGTGCGGGGTGGCGCCGCGGCGCCTGGTGCCGGCGACCGGCCGGATGGTCACGATGCCGCCCTTGGTCTTGACCAGAATCTCCGGACTCGAACCGGCGACGGCAAAGCTGCCGAAATTGAGGAAGAACAGATAGGGCGAAGGATTGACCCGCCGCAAAGCGCGGTAGAGCGCGAATGGCGCCAGCGCGAACGGCACTTCGAAACGCTGCGACAGCACGACCTGAAAGATATCGCCAGCGACAATGTAATCCTTGGCGCGCAACACCATGCGCTTGAATTCTTCGGCACTGGTGTTCGAGCGCGGCGCCACGTCGAGCGGCCCGGCGTCGCTCTCCGCCGCCGATTTGTCGAGCGGCCGGTCGAGCGCGTCGACGGTCGCCGACAAACGCTCGACCGCATGCGCCAGCGCCGCCTTCGCCGTCACTCCGGCCTGCGGCCGCACCGGGGTGACGACGGTGATGGTATCCTCGACGGCATCGAAGGCGACCACAAGCGTCGGCCGCACCAGGATGGCGTCGGGAATGCCGATCGGGTCGGGACCCGGCGGCCCCAAATCCTCCATCAAGCGCACCATGTCGTAGCCGAGATAACCGAAAACGCCGGCAGCCATCGGCGGCAACGTATCCGGCAATGCGATTCGGCTTTCGGCGATGAGCGCACGCAAAGCCTGGAGCGGCGCCGCTCCGGCGGGAGCGAACGCGTCGGAATTGCTCCGGGCGGTTCGGTTGATCTCGGCCCGTTGGCCGTTGGTGCGGAAAATAACGTCGGGCTCAAGACCGATGATCGAATAGCGGCCGCGGACTTCGCCGCCTTCGACCGATTCAAGGAGGAAGCTGATGCCCGATGACACGGGCGATGAACTCTTGGGCGCTTTCTTGGGACTTGCGCTGGTGACCTTCAGGAAGGCGGAGACCGGCGTTTCCAGATCGGCGACCAGCGTGGTCCATACGACCTGCGGCTCGCCGGCCGCGTAACACGCGGCAAACGCCGTGGCCGAAGGCTCGACAAGCATTAATTGGTGTCCGGCGCGCCGTTGCCGACCGCTTGCGCCATCGCCGCCTGATTGATCTTGGTGCCGAGGTCGTTTTCCAGCCAGTCGACATACTCGCCGAAAATGTCGTTGCTTTCCTGGCGCTGCACCACGTCTTCGATGCGCTTGGCCTCGGGCGAATTGGCGTCGAGCGGCGGGTTGGTCATGTCGGTCACGCGGAACACGATCCATTGGCCGGGCTTGTCGCCCTGCGCGCTGCCGAATTTGTCCTTGGCGGTACGGAATATCGAAGCGATCATTTGGGTGGACAGAACCGCAGTGGCCTGGCCGCGCTTGAGCTTGTCGGCGGTTTCGACTTTGAGGTCATCAGCCTTGGCGATGGCGTCAAAGGCTGTGCCGCCCTTGAGCTTATCCAGAAGGTCGGCCGCCTTGGTCTTCAGCCGCGAAGCGATTTGGTCTTCGCGCCAATGCTCCTCGACCTGGCTTTTCACCTGATCGAGAGTGCGATCGTGCGCCGGCGTTATGGCGGCCACGTCGTACCAGACGTAGCCGCCGTCAGCCGCGATCGGATCGTTGTCCACTCCAACATCTGAAGCGAACGCGGCGCTGACCAGGTCGCCAGAGTGGGGCAGATTGGCAAGCTTGCCGGCTGGATCACGGCCCGAGCGATCGAGATCGTAGGTGACGACGGGCAGGTTCAGCTTCTGCGCCACGTCCTGCAGCGAGCCGCCGCCGGCGCGGGCATCCTCGACCTTGTCGTGGAGACTCTGCACCTCGGCCTTGGCGCGCTCCGCCACAATATCGCTGCGGATCAGCGGCGTCACCTCGGCGAGCGATTTTGTCACCCCCGGTTCGATCTTGAGTACGGTCACGATGACCGCGCCGAAGCGGCCTTTGACCGGCGCGCTGATCTCGCCCTCCTTGAGCGAGAAAGCGGCATCGGCGACGGCCGGATCGACGAGGTCTGATTTCGGCACCGTACCGAGATCGATGTCCTGCTCCTTGATGCCGCGTTCCGCGGCGAGCGCGGCAAAGCTCAGGCCGTCCTTGAGGCGCGCGTCGGCGGCCTCTGCTTCCGGCATGGTCGGAAACACCATCTGTTCGACGTGCCGGCGCTCAGGCGTCGCGTAACGGCCCTGGTGTTCGTCATAATATTGTCTGATGTCGGCATCGGAAATCTCCATCCATTTGGCGATCTCCGCCGGTGTCACCGCGACGGTCACGATTTTCCGATATTCCGGCGCCCGGAACACAATCTTGCGTTCCTCGAAATATTTCGCGAGCTCATCGGCGGTCGGTTGCGGAATGTCGCCCGCTTGCGCCGGACCGAGCGCCACATACTCGATGCTGCGCTGCTGGTTTTGGAACTGATTGATGGCTTCGAGCCACGCCTTCGGCACCGGCAAGTCGCCGCTCAGCGAATCCATGATTTGCCGGCGCAACATTACCCGCCGCTGCTCGGAGATAAACCGCTGCTCGCTGTAGCCGGCGCTGCGCAAAAGCTGCTCGAACCGAAACCGGTCGAACTGGCCGTTGGCGCCCTGAAAGCTCTTATCGGAGGTGATGCGCCGCACAATCTCGGCGTCGGAGAGCCCGAGCCGCATCTGCCCTGCGCGCTGATCGAGGCCAGCCTCGGCAACCATTTCGCCGAGCACTTGCCGGTCGAGCCCGAGCGCATTCGCCTGTTCGGGCGTGAGCGGGCGGCCGACCTCGCGACCGACCTGCTGCAGACGCTCGTTATAGGTCATGCGGAACTTCTCGATCGGGATTTCAATGCCGCCGATCTTGGCGAGCGTCGAGCGGCCGAAGCCGCGAAAAATGTCGTTAATCCCCCAAATCGCGAAGCTAGCGGCCAATAGCCCCATGACCACGCCCATGACGGCGCGGCCGAGCCAATTGGCGGAGGCTTTGCGGATACCTCGAAGCATAACGTCCCACGTGCTGAAGTGATGTCGAACCGGCTGCTGGCCGAGAGCGGCGCATCATAAGGAGGGCGGCGCCGCCCCGCAACTGACGGGACTTCCTGCTAAAACGCCCCTTTTCCCGATGCAAGGCGTCTGCTAACCGCTCTTTGCCGCGGGCATTGCGGCCGCTTCTTGAAACCACGATTGTCGAGACGCTTAAACGATGGCACGCAGGCCGCTGGTCGCCGGCAACTGGAAGATGAACGGCTCGCAGGCCTCGGCCGGCGAATTGGCCAGGATCATTGCCGGCGCGCGGGATCTTCCCAAGGTCGAGCTGATGATTTGCCCGCCGGCAACGCTGATCGCGAGTTTTGCGGCGCTGGCGCGCGGATCGGGTGTCGTAATTGGCGGCCAGGACTGCCACGCCCAGCCCTCGGGGGCCTATACCGGAGATATTTCGGCGGAGATGCTTAAGGACGCCGGTGCTAGCGCCGTCATTGTCGGTCATTCCGAACGGCGCCATTATCACGGCGAAACCGACGCGATGGTGCGGGCGAAGGCGCTTGCAGCGCAGCGCGCCGGCCTTTTGGCCATCATCTGCGTCGGCGAAACGCGCACCGAGCGCGAGGCTGGGCAGGCTCTCACCGTGATCGGCACCCAGCTCGACGGCTCGTTGCCGGACGGAATAGTGGATTTCGTCATCGCCTATGAGCCGGTCTGGGCCATCGGTACCGGACTGACGCCGACGCCCGGCGATGTCGGCGAGATGCACCGCTTCATCCACGAGCGGCTCGGCTCGCGCCACGGCAACGCGGACGCGTCGACCCGGGTGCTTTACGGCGGTTCGGTCAATCCGGCGAATGCGCCGCAGCTGCTGGCGGTCGAGAATGTCGACGGCACGCTGGTCGGCGGGGCAAGTCTCAAGGCCGACGAGTTCCTGGCGATTGCCGGCTTTTATCGCTAGATCGGACCGCCATAGAAAATCCACACGGGATCATGTAGAGACGCGCGCCACATCCTATATCGGGGGCGCGGGGCGAGGGCGGGCGTCTTGCCACCGCAGCCGTGAGCGGAAAATCATCGATGCTGACCGTTGTAATCGTCATCCACCTGATGCTCGTCCTCGCCATGATCGGGGTGGTGTTGCTGCAGAAATCCGAGGGCGGCGGACTGGTCAGCTCGACCAGCGGCTTTATGACCGGCCGCGGCACCGCCAACGTTCTGACGCGGACGACGGCCTTGCTGGCTGTCGGATTCTTCGTGACCAGTCTGGCGCTGTCTTGGCTTGCCGGTCTGGGCCGTCATCCGGCTTCGCTCATCAATACCGGCGGCGCGCCGGCCACCCAACAGGCGCCTGGTGGAGCGCCGGGCGCGCCGCTGGCGCCACTCGGCCAGGGCGGCGGCATTCTCAACCAATTACGCGGCAACACGCCTCCGAATGCACCCGCCGTGCCGGCGCCGGGCGGGCCGCAAGTACCGCAATCGAAATAGGGCATCGACGCCATGGTCCTCGTGCCTGCCCCGGCCCTGGTTGCAAAGCGAGCAGGGGCAGCTTCTACACGGCCTGAGGATTCCGCCACAGCTAATTGCCTTTACGTTGTTTTTCGCGGTCGCGTGGAGGGGTGCGCGGCAGCCATTCCGGAATATCGCTCGTCGAATTGAGCGATCCTCGCTACAGATTAAATCCCATGGCGCGGTATATTTTCATCACCGGCGGCGTGGTTTCCTCACTGGGCAAGGGTCTGGCTTCCGCGGCGCTCGGGGCGCTGTTGCAGGCGCGCGGCTACAAGGTCCGGCTGCGCAAGCTCGATCCCTACCTCAATGTCGACCCGGGCACGATGTCGCCCTACCAGCACGGCGAGGTCTTTGTCACCGACGACGGCGCCGAAACCGATCTCGACCTCGGCCATTACGAGCGCTTCACCGGGCGACCGGCGACGCGCACCGACAACATCACCACCGGCCGGATCTACCAGGAGATTCTCGCCAAGGAGCGCCGCGGCGACTATCTCGGCGCCACCATCCAGGTCATTCCGCACGTCACCAACGCCATCAAGGACTTCATCCGCGACGGCAATGAGGGCTACGATTTCGTATTGTGCGAGATCGGCGGCACCGTCGGCGACATCGAAGGCTTGCCGTATTTCGAGGCCATTCGGCAGCTTGGCAATGACCTGCCGCGGCACCACGCGGTCTATATCCATCTGACGCTGACGCCTTTCATCCCTAGCGCCGGGGAGCTCAAGACCAAGCCGACCCAGCACTCGGTACGCGAGCTGCGCGCCATCGGCATTCAGCCCGATATTCTTCTTTGCCGCAGCGACCGGCCGATTCCGGAGAGCGAGCGGAAGAAGCTCGCGCTGTTCTGCAATGTGCGCGAAAGCGCCGTGATCGAGGCGCTCGACGTCGACAATATCTATGCGGTGCCCGAGTCCTATCACGCCGGCGGCTTGGACGGCGAAGTGCTCGCCGCCTTCGGCATCGAAAACCCGCCCGAGCCCGATCTCGCGACCTGGCATCTCATCAACGAGCGCATCCGCAATCCCGAAGGCGACGTGACCATCGCCATTGTCGGCAAGTACACCGGCATGAAGGACGCCTATAAATCACTGATCGAAGCGCTTTCGCACGGCGGCATCGCCAACAAGGTCAAAGTCAATCTCGACTGGATCGAGAGCGAGGTGTTTGAGAACGAGGACCCGGCGCCGTATCTCGAGCATGTCGACGGCATCCTGGTGCCGGGCGGCTTCGGCCAGCGCGGCACCGAGGGAAAGATCCGCGCCGCGCAGTTCGCGCGCGAGCGCCAGGTGCCGTATTTCGGCATCTGCTTCGGCATGCAGATGGCGGTGATCGAGGCGGCGCGGAATCTGTGCGGCATCGAGGCGGCGAACTCGACCGAATTCGGTGCAGCGCGCGAGCCGGTCGTCGGCCTGATGACCGAGTGGATGAAAGGCAACGAACTGCAGAAGCGCGGCGTTACCGGCGACCTCGGTGGCACCATGCGGCTTGGCGCCTATCCCGCTCTGCTCCAGCGCGGCAGCCGCGTGTCCGAGATTTATCACGCTACGGAGATTTCCGAGCGCCACCGCCATCGCTACGAAGTCAACACCGCCTACAAGGACCGCCTGGCGCAGCACGGCATGCGGTTTTCCGGCATGTCGCCCGACGGATTGCTGCCGGAGATCATCGAATACGACGATCATCCCTGGTTCATCGGCGTGCAATTCCATCCCGAGCTGAAATCGCGGCCGTTCGCGCCGCATCCGCTGTTCTCTTCGTTCATCGGCGCGGCGGTGGAGCAGAGCCGGCTGGTGTAATCGCAGTCATCCCGGACAGCCGCTATGCGGCTTCCGGAATGACAAGTCGGGAGGAGCCTCATGATCTACGAGTTGCGCATCTATTCCTGCATACCCGGACGGCTGCCGGCGCTGCTCAAGCGGTTCGAGGAGCACACCCTGAAAATCTGGGCCAAGCACGGCATCCGGCAGGCCGGGTTCTGGACCGTGTTCGTCGGCGACGGCAACAACGATCTACACTATCTGCTGGCCTGGCAATCGCTCGCCGAACGCGAGAAGGTCTGGGAAACGTTCTTGGCCGATCCGGCGTGGATCAAAGCCCGCGACGACAGCGAGAAGGACGGGCCGATCATCGCCAACATCAAAAGCGCGTTCCTGCGGCCGACCGCGTTCTCGGCGGTCAAATAAGCGCGCGCAAGCCCTGAGCAGCATGACGCGCCCTGAGCAGGCGCGCCGCGTCCTCGTGCTCAACCAGGAGCGGCGCGCGCAGCTTGATAAAGCTCAGGCGGCAGCCTTTGCCCCGTCGAGGCTTTGATAGACGCCGCGCTCGAAAGTCGCGAACAGGTCCAATGCAATCGTGTCGGCAAATGGCAGGAGCTGCATCAGGATCACGCCGCCGATATTGCGGGTCCGGTCAAGCCAGAAATAGGTATTGGCTAATCCCGCCCAGGCGAGGCTGCCGGGGCTGCGCCCCTCGGCGGTGGGTTTGGTGTTGATGAGGAAGCTCAATCCCCATTTCTTGTCCTGCTCCGGGTAAAGCTCGACGTCGTTGGACAGCGGCGGCATGGCCGTCGGCAGTTTGATGACGTTGAGATCGCCGATGTGGTTCTTTGCCATCATCGCGACCGTCTCCGGCTTGAGCACACGATTGCCGTTGAGGCTGCCGTTATTGAGGAACATGCGGATGAAGGCGATGTAGTCGGGTGCGGTGCCGTACAGACCGCCGCCGCCCATGTGGAATTCGGGCTCCTGCGGAATCTCGAACGGCATCGGAGCCAATGCGCCGTCGGCGCCGCGCATGTGCACGCCGACCAGCCGCGCCCGCTGCGCTTCCCCGATCCGGAAGCCGGTGTCGGCCATGCCGAGCGGTGCGAAGATATGATCGTTCAGATAGGCATCGAGCCGCTTGCCACTCGCGGCCTCGACCGCCTTGCCGACGAAGTCGATGTTGATGCCGTACTCCCACCTTTCGCCCGGATCGGCAAAGAGCGGGGCCAGCAGGGCCTTGTTTTCGCAGGAGGTGATGCCGGGGATGCCGGTCTTCTCCAGGTATTGGAGCATGTGCGCGTTCCAGATGTGGTAGCAGTAGCCGGCCGTATGGGTGAGGAGGTGCCGGAGCGTAATCGGCCGCTTGGCCGGGCGCACCTTCGGCGTGCCCGCAGCGTCGAAGCCCTCAAACACCTGCGGTGCGGCAAGATCGGGAAGGATTTTTCCAATCGGCTCGTCGAGCGAAAGCTTCTCCTGCTCGACGAGCTGCATCGCGGCGGTCGCCGTGATCGCTTTGGTCATCGACGCTATCCAGAACACGCTGTCGATGGTCATGGGCTCGGGTTTGCTCAAATCGCGCTTGCCGAATGCGCCCTGGTAGACGACCTCCTTGTCGTTCGCGGCCATCGCGACGACGCCCGGGATCTGCCCGGTGTCGGTGGCCCGCCGGAACGCCTGCTCGACGTTGGTGAGATTCATCATGACGCGCCCTCCCTCTGTGTTTTTTCAGCGCGACCTTGGTCGATCGCGCCGCCGCCAGCGTAGACGAAATAAGACGGCCAGAGGAGGGCAACTGCAGCGGTCAGGGCGTCGACGGCAAACGGTTGACCGGCCGCCGGAGCGCCTTCATGGTTCGCGGCTGAGGTGCTGATGACCGCAAAGCCCAACCCTGTTGTCGCCGTAGGCGAGGTGCGCTTCGGTAACGCGCTCCCGCTCGCTTTGATCGCGGGACCGTGCGTGCTGGAAAGCCGTGCGCATGCGTTTGAGATGGCGGGTGTGCTCAAAGAGATCGCGGTGCGCCTGGGCATCGGCTTGATCTACAAAACCTCATTCGACAAGGCGAACCGCACCAGCGCCAAGAGCGCTCGCGGCGTTGGCCTCGACAAGGCGCTCGCCATCTTTGCCGAGTTGCGGGAAAAAATCGGCGTACCGGTAATCACCGACGTCCACCAGCCGGATCAGTGTGCCGCGGTGGCTGAAGTGGCCGACGTCTTGCAGATACCGGCCTTCCTGTGCCGGCAGACCGATCTGCTGGTCGCAGCCGCAAAGACCGGCCGGCCGGTCAATGTGAAGAAAGGCCAATTCCTCGCGCCTTGGGACATGGCCAATGTGGTGGACAAGATCACCGCGGCCGGTAATTCCAATGTGCTGGTCACCGAGCGCGGCGTCTCGTTCGGCTACAACGCGCTCATCTCCGACATGCGCGCGTTGCCGGTGCTGGCGAAACTGGGTACGCCGGTGATCTTCGACGCCACCCATTCGGTGCAGCAACCGGGCGGGCAGGGGACGTCCTCCGGCGGCGAGCGCGCGTTCGTGCCGGTCCTGGCGCGCGCCGCCGTGGCCGTCGGCGTTGCCGGCCTGTTCATCGAGACCCATCAGGACCCCGACCGAGCGCCCTCCGACGGCCCAAATATGATACCGCTCAAGGAGATGGAGCCCCTTCTTGCGCGGTTGATGCAATTCGATGCCTTGGCCAAGACTCCAGTGAGGGCTCAGACGAAGACGCCGGCAAAATCCCCGAGCGAGACCAACCAGCAAGGCTGCGGCTAGGACGTAGCCCGCTCGCCCCTTGTGGCGCGGGCTGAAAACCACCATCATCGATACATCGGCCAGGGGTGCCGCGCGGACAAAAACGCGGCTGAGATTACACCCGTCGAACCTGTCTGGGTCATACCAGCGAAGGGAGCCGCGTTGATCGACACCAATCATTCCCGCATGTCCGGCGGCAAGCCGCCCCGCATTGTCATTATCGGCGCGGGCGTGGTCGGGCTCGGCATCGGCTGGCGGCTCGCCGGCCGCGCTGCCGTCACGATCTTTGACCGCGGCAAAGCCGGAATGGGGTCAAGCCATGCGGCCGCCGGCATGCTGGCGGCGTGCTGCGAGGCCGAGCCCAGCGAAGAGGCTCTGGTTGCGCTCGGCCGCGAGAGCCAGGCGCGGTGGCCTGGCTTCGCCGACGAACTGGAGCGCGCGAGCGGCATCGATGTGGAATTGCGGCACGAGGGCACGCTCGTCCTCGCCCTCACCTCGGACGATCAGGCCGAGATCGCGCACCGGCTCACGTTTCAGCGGCAACTTGGGCTGCCGCTCGAATGGCTATCGGCTGCGCAGACTCGGGCGCGCGAGCCGCGCCTTGCCGGCAAGATCGCCGGCGCGGTATTTTCTCCGCCGGATCATCAGGTCGACAACCGCAAGCTGGCGCAGGCACTGCGCATCGCCGCCGAGGCCGCGGGTGCAAAAATCCACGAGCACCGGCCAGTCAAGGAGATCGTCGTGCGAGGCGGCCGCGCGCGGGGCGTGCTGCTGGAAGACGGCACGATTGCTCCCGCGGATGTCGTCGTTCTTGCCGCTGGCGCCTGGTCGCGCGGCATCGGCGGATTGCCGCCGGACCGGCGCCCGCCGGTGCGCCCCGTCAAGGGCCAGATGCTGGCGCTGCGGATGGATACGGCGGCGCCACTGCTCACCCACGTGGTGTGGGCGCCGGGCGCCTATCTGGTCCCGCGCCGCGACGGGCGGCTTATTGTCGGCGCCACCGTCGAGGAGAAAGGCTTTGACGACACGATCACCGCAGGAGGTATGCTGACGTTACTAGAAGCCGCGTGGCGCGCGGTACCTGCGGTCGAGGAGTTGCCGATCGACGAGATTTGGGTCGGACACCGCCCGGGCAGCCGCGACGACGCGCCGATCCTCGGGCCCGGCCCGCTCGAAGGCTTGTTTTATGCAACGGGCCATCACCGCAACGGCATACTGCTCGCGCCAGTGACCGCGGATGCGATAGCGAGCCTCATCCTTGACGACATCGTCGACCCGGCCATCAAACCGTTCGGCCTTGAAAGATTTTTGCCGGCGCCCGCCGCCGAATGATTTTGGAGACGCCGATGGCCGACGCACGGATCCAGGTAAACGGCGCGAGCGAGCCGCTTGCTGCAGCCACGCTTGAGGCGCTGCTGGCGGAAAAGGCCATCGATACCGCCCAGCGCGGCATCGCTGTCGCGGTCAACGGCGCCGTCGTGCCGCGCGCCGCCTGGCCAACGACAGCCTTGCGGCCCGGCGACAACGTCGAGATCGTGCGCGCGCGACAGGGCGGCTAAGGAGCGAAGAGCTATGTCCGACCCGCTGATTATCGCCGGACAGGAATTCGGCTCGCGCCTGTTTCTCGGGAGCGCCGGTTATCCGAACCGGAAAATCATGCTCGACGCCGTCGCCGCAAGCGGCGCCGGGATGGTGACGGCCTCGATCCGCCGCATCAGCCTCGCCGGCGACGACGAGAGCCTGATAGATCTGTTGTCGGGCCGCGTGCGCTTTCTCCCCAATACCGCCGGCTGTCAGACCGCCAAGGATGCCGTGCTGACCGCCGAGCTGGCGCGCGAAGCGCTCGACACCAACTGGATCAAGCTGGAGGTTATCGGCGACCGCGAGTTGCTCTATCCCGACGTCGAGGAGCTTCTGCGCGCCACTGAAATGCTGGTAGCCAAGGGTTTCGTCGTGCTGCCTTACTGCACCGAGGACCCGGTGACCTGCCGCAAGCTCGCCGATGCCGGCGCCGCCGCGGTGATGCCGCTTGGCTCGCCGATCGGCTCGGGGCTCGGCATTTCCAATCCGCACTTGATCGAGCTTATTTGTGCGCGCTCGCCGGTGCCGGTGGTGCTCGATGCCGGCATCGGCACCGCCTCGGATGCGACACTCGCCATGGAGCTCGGCTGCGCCGCGGTGCTGATCAACACCGCGGTATCGAAGGCGCGCGATCCGGTGCTGATGGCAAAAAGCATGCGCGCGGCGGTCGAGGCGGGCCGGTTGTCGCGGCTTGCCGGCCGCATCGCCAAGCGCACCCACGCCGAGCCGTCGAGCCCGCAGTTCGGGCTGGTGGGGACGTAACCACGGCCCGCAGTTACGTCGCGAGGCGGGCTGCCAACCCGAGCCGTTCCGCTGGGGATGCGTCAGGACTTATCCGGCGAGCAGGCGAACCAGAGTGGAATTGCGATCATCGTTTGATGACGCTTCCAATGCCAAACGGATAGGTTGAGTGCAAAGGCGCGCGTTCAGCCAACGACGGCCGGCGCGTCGGCCAGCATCTCCCGCACCAGCGGAATGACCTTCCGCCCGTAGAGCTCGATGCAGTGCATCAGCCTGTCGTGCGCCAGCGTGCCGGCTGAGTATTTCAGGTCGAAGCGGACGATGCCGAGAGCTTTCGCGGTCTTGGCGATCTTGCGGGCGACGGTTTCCGGGGCGCCGACATGGAGCGCGCCGTGCTCGACTTCCTGCTCGAATTGCGCCCGGCTGATCGGCGGCCAGCCGCGCTCGCCGCCGATGCGGTCGTGCATGCCCTTGTAGCCCGCCCAGTATTCTTCGCGCGCCTGCGCGTCGGTTTCGGCGACATAGCCGGGCGAGTGCACGGCGATCGGTTTTGCTGGCCGGCCGAACTGGGCAAAAGCGCGATGATAGAGGTCGATAAAGGGCTTAAACCGCGCCGGATCGCCGCCGATGATGGCGAGTGCGAGCGGGAAGTCGTAATGGGCGGCGCGGACGACGGATTCCGGGCTGCCGCCAACGCCGATCCAGACTTTGAGCGGGCCGCCTTCGATCGGCGGAAAGATGCGCTGATTTTTCAGCGGCGGGCGGGTGTTGCCTTGCCAGGACACGGTGTCCGATTTCACCAAAGCTGAAAACAGATCAAGCTTCTCTTCGAACAACTCCTCGTATTGGGACAGATCGAAGCCGAACAGCGGGAAAAACTCGGTGAACGAGCCGCGCCCCAGCGTCACCTCGGCGCGCCCGTTCGAGGCGGCATTGAGCGTCGAAAACCGCTGAAAGACCCGAATGGGATCGTCCGATGAGAGCACCGTCACCGCCGAGCCGAGATGGATCCGTTTGGTGCGTCCGGCAATGGCGGCAAGCACCACTTCGGGCGCGGACACGGCGAAGTCGGGGCGGTGGTGCTCGCCGACGCCGAAGGCATCGACGCCCAACTCATCGGCGAGGACGCCCTCGTCGATGACGTTGCGGATGACTTGCGCGTGGCTCAGGAGCTGGCCGTCGGGCCCGGTGGTGATATCGCCAAAAGTGTCCAGTCCAAATTCAAATTGCTGTGCCATGTTCTCTGTTCACTTGGTCCGTACGCCGGCTTTCGACAGGTAGGGCGCGCATCTCAGGCGCGCAACTCGTGGGCGTGGCTGATCAGATCAATTGCTGCTGCAGTTCATCGGCCAAAGCCCGCAATTTTGGGAAAAATCGGCTGTACATCGCTTTGAGCGGTGCGTGCTCGCTGTGAACGCCGACGTTCAGGGCGGCGATGATTCTGCCGTCGAGTTTTCGCAACGGAAGGGCGATCGAGCGAAAGCCGAGCTCGGCCTCCTGATCGACCAGTGCGTAGCCTTGTTCGCGCACTTTCAGAATGGCTTTGCGTAGCGCGCCCTTGTCGACGACGGCGAACTTTGTGACTTTCTTCGGATGAACGTGGGCGAGAAATTCATCCAGGCGGCGATCGTCCAGTCCCGCCACCAAGACGCGGCCCAGCGAGGTCGCAATCGCCGGCAACCGAAATCCAATCTGCGCGCTGACCGGAACAATCCGCTTCGTCGAAGCGTGCGCGATCATCATCACGTCTTCGCCGTCCAGCACCGCGGCGGAACAGGATTCGCCGACCTCTTCGCTGAAGCGCTCCAGCGCCGGCTGCAGAATGTCGGTCACCGCATTGGATTGCAGGTAGGCGCGGGCAAGGGCCAGAACGCGCGGCGTCAGCCGGAACAAGCGGTCGTTCATTTCGGCGTAGCCGAGCTGCACCAGCGTATGCAGCGTGCGCCGGACCGATGCGCGCGGCAGATCGACCAGCTTGGCGATGTCGCTGAGCGTGAGCTCTTTGCGATCCTGATTGAAGGCCTCGAGCACGCGCAAACCGCGGGCGAGGGCCTCGAGAAAATCCGGCCCGGATGTCTTCTGCAACATTTCCTCGGCGGTGGTTCTCTTGAGGATCGGCATGAACAATGTCGCGGCGCTTGCAAGGCTTGGATTGATTTGATCTAATTCGAACGTATGTTCGGTCAACGGACAAACTAGCCGCCGTCGGGTTGGACGTCAAAGCGAAATTTCGGGGTTTGCCCATGCTGAGTGCAGAAGAAAACGATCGCATCACGCGCGTTGGACCGGAGAAGCCTGCGGGCAAACTGCTGCGCCGTTATTGGCAGCCGGCGGCCCTCGTCGACGAGCTCAACGGCAGCCGCCCGATCAAGCCGATCAGGCTGCTCGGCGAAGACCTTGTCATCTACCGCGACGAGAGCGGGCGCTACGGCCTGCTGCATCGCGCCTGCCCGCATCGGGGCACCGATCTCGCTTATGGCCGTCTGGAGGACGGGGGGTTGCGTTGCGCGTTTCACGGCTGGCTGTTCGACGTCGACGGCAAGTGCCTGCAGACGCCGGCCGAGCCGGACGATAGCAACCTGTGTCAAAGCATCCGGCAGAAGGCGTATCCGGTGGTCGAGCGGAACGGCATTCTGTTTGCCTATATGGGGCCCGGCGCGCCGCCGGAGTTTCCCCACTTTGACTGCTTTGTGGCCCCGAATTCCCACACCTTCGCCTTCAAGGGCATGATCGAGTGCAACTGGTTGCAGTCCCTGGAAGTCGGCATCGATCCGGCGCACACCTCGTTCCTGCATCGCTTCTTCCACGACGCGGATCCCAACCAGGGCTACGGCAAGGTATTCCGCGATACGTCGGCCGATTCCGAGATGCCGATGACCAAAATCATGCGCGAGTTTGCATGCCCGCGCATCGAGGTCGAGCCGACCGAGTTTGGCTTTCGCATTCTGACGTTGCGGGAGATCAGCGCGAAGAATACCCATGTGCGGGTGACCAATCTGATGTTCCCGAATGCCTTCATCATCCCGATGAGCCGGGAAATGACCATCACCCAGTGGCACGTGCCGATCGACGACCGCAGGCACTACTGGTACGCCATCTTCACGAGCTTCGGCGCGCCGGTGAACAAGGACGAAATGCGCCGCCAGCGTCTCGAGCTTTACGAATTGCCGGACTATGCTCCGCGCCGGAACAAGAGCAACAATTACGGTTATGATCCGCACGAGCAGGAGCACGACACCTTTACCGGCATGGGCGCCGACATCAATGTCCACGATCAATGGGCCTGCGAATCCATGGGCGAGATTGCGGACCGCACGCAGGAGCATCTCGGCCGTTCGGACAAGGCGATTGCCGCCTACCGCCGCCTGCTGCGCCGCGCCATCGATGCGGTCGACAAGGGCGAGCAACCGCCGATGATATTTGACGCAAGTCGGGCGGTGAAGATTACCGGCCCGGCCGCGATCGACGGCATCGGTCCAACGGACGATTGGCAGGGCTATTGGCAGAGGACCGACGCCAGCAAGCGCAATTCCGCCGGTTGGGCCGCCACGCGTTGAAATCGCCGGGCTTATGCATGTCGTCACACCAACGCCGATCGCTCGCCTCGCGCTTTGTCGATCGGCACGGCCTCTGGAGCGAGGCGCAAGCGCGGGCGGCGTCAGCCGTGGAGCAGGCGATCAGGGCCAAAAACCTCGAACTGGTGCGCTTTTCATTTCCCGATCAACACGGCGCGCTACGCGGCAAGACCCTGGTGGCCGCGGAGGCATTACGGGCGTTGCATGACGGCGTCACCATGACGAGCACGCTGCTTGCCAAGGACACGTCGCATCGCACGGTGTTCCCGGTTTTCGAGGCAGGCGGCGGCCTGGGCTTGCCGGAAATGGGCGGCGCCGGCAATTTCGTCATGGTGGCCGATCCGGAGACATTCCGCGTGCTGCCGTGGGCCGACAGCACCGGTTGGCTGTTGTGCGACTGCTATTTCCCGAATGGCAAGAAAGTTCCCCTCGCAACCCGCCAGGCTTATCGCGATGCACTGGCGAAACTCGCAAACGCCGGCTTTGACTATGTGGCCGGGCTCGAGGTCGAGTTTCACCTCTTCAAGATCGAAGACTTTCGGCTTGCGCCCGAGACGCTCACCTGGCCGGCCGAGCCGCCCGCGGTGAGCCACACGACGCATGGCTTTCAATATCTGACCGAAGGGCGTTACGATCAGGTCGCGCCCATCATGGATGTTTTGCGGCATAATATCGCGGCCGCCGGTCTGCCGCTGCGTTCGCTCGAGGTCGAACTTGGTCCGAGCCAATACGAATTCACGTTTGCGCCCGAGGCAGGCATGGCGCCGGCGGATGCGATGGTGCTGTTTCGCGGCGCCCTTAAACAGACGGCGCGCCGGCACGGCTACCTTGCGAGTTTTATGTGCCGGCCGCGGCTACCCAATACGCTGGCCAGCGGCTGGCATTTGCACCAGTCGTTGCTGGATCGCCAGTCGAAAGCCAACGCCTTCACAGCGCAGAACGAGGAAGAGGTGCTTTCACCGCTCGGCCGCAATTTCCTTGCCGGGCTATTGGCCAATGCGGCTGCGGCAACGGCGTTCGCGACGCCGACGCTCAACGGCTACAAACGCTATCGCGGGGCGAATACAATGGCCCCGATCCAGGCGATCTGGGCGCGCGACAATCGCGGCGTGATGGTGCGGGTGATGGGCGAGACCGGCGATCCGGCGACGCATCTCGAGAACCGCGTCGGGGAGCCGCTGGCCAACCCTTACCTGTACATGGCGTCGCAGATTTATGCGGGTCTGGACGGCATGACCCGTGGCCTGGATCCCGGGCCATCTGCCGATGCGCCGTACAAAACCTCTGCAGAGGCGTTGCCGGAAACGCTTGAAGAGGCGCTCGGCGCGCTGCGTACAAACGCCTGTTTCCGCGCCGGATTCGGCGAGGCTTTTGTGGACTATTACGCGCATATCAAGCAGGCTGAGATTGGCCGGTACCGCAAGGACAGTATCGACCAGTCGGAGCCGACTGAGGTCACCGAATGGGAGCATCGGGAATATTTCGATTTGCTGTGAGAGAACGCGCCCAAGTGACTGATTCGACAACAAAACTCAGGATACAGGCAATAGGGGAATGCGCCCAAAGAACCAGACGGGTACGCCAACGAGAGGGGATCAAGCAATGATGAAACGATGGATATTCGCCGGGACGGCGCTGGCACTGGCCTTGGGGCCGGCCATGGCCCAGGACAAGACAGTCAAGATCGGCTTCATCAGCACGTTCAGCGGCCCGACCGCGGTGATCGGCGCCGACATGCGCAACGCCTTCGAGCTTGGCCTCGATCACCTCGGCCGCAAGCTCGGCGGCTTACCGGTCGAAGTCATTTATGAGGACGACACGCAGAAGCCGGATGTCGGCGTACAGAAGACGCAGAAGCTGATCGAATCCGACCACGTCGATTTCGTCGTCGGCTACATCTGGTCGAACGTGCTGCTGGCTTCTCTCAAGCCGCTGGTCGATTCAAAGACCATGACGGTCGTGACCAACGCCGGCGCGTCCCAGTTCGCCGGCGAGCTGTGCTCGCCGTACGTGTTCTCGACCTCATGGCAGAACGACCAGACGCCGGAAGCGATGGGGATGTACATGAATCAGAAAGGCGTGAAGTCGGCTTTTCTGATCGGCCCCAATTACGCCGCCGGCAAGGACATGCTGGCGGGGGTGAAGCTCACCTTTAAAGGCAAGATTGTCGGCGAGGAGTACACACGCTGGCCGGACCAGCTCGACTTCTCCGCGGAACTGTCAAAGGCGCGCGCGTCCGGCGCCGAGGCGATCTACGTTTTCTATCCCGGCGGTGCCGGCGTTCAGTTCGTCACCCAATACACGCAATCGGGACTCAAGGGACAGATCCCGCTCTATCAGGTGTTCACCATCGACGAGCTGTCGCTGCCGCGGCTCAAGGATCTCGCGGTCGGCGTTCCCGGAGCGCAGGAATGGGTCAACGACCTGCCCAACGAAGCCAACAAGAAGTTCGTCGCCGACTACATCGCCAAGTACAAAAAACGGCCGTCATTCTACGGTGCGCAGACCTATGACGCGGTGGGCTTGATCAACAGCGCGGTGACCGCAGTCCACGGCGATCTCTCGAAGAAAGAAGAGATGCGCAAGGAGATGGAGAAGGCCGATTTCAAATCCGTGCGCGGCAATTTCAGGTTCGGCAACAATCACATCCCGATCCAGAACTTCTATCTGCAGGACGCGGTTAAGCAGGGTGACGATTATGTGCTCAAGACGGTCGCGACCATCGTTGAGAACGATCAGGATCGTTTCCACGATAAATGCCCGATGAAATAGGGTGGGCGTCGTTGCATCTGTTTGGTGCGAATGCCGTCATCCGGAAGGGGACGTCTGAGCCGCCGGCGGATGACGGCGTAACGGAATAGCTGCCGCGGCCATGCTGTACTTCATCGAGCAATGCCTCAACGGCGTGCAGTTGGGCATGCTGCTGTTTCTACTGGCGGCGGGGCTGACGCTGGTGTTCGGCATCATGGACCTCGTCAACCTGGCGCACGGCTCGCTGTATATGCTCGGCGCCTACTTCGCCGCCACCTTCGCCGTCATGACCGGAAGTTTCGTCCTCGCCGTCGTTCTGGCGCTCGCCGGCTCGCTGGTTGTGGGGATGGTGCTCGAAGTCGTCGCCATCCGGCGCCTTTACGCCCGCGACCATCTCAACCACGTCCTCGGTACCTTTGGTCTGCTGCTGTTTTTCAACGAACTGGTGCGGCTGGTCTGGGGACCCGCCGGCATGACGCTGGCGCTGCCGCCGCAGATGCTGACGGCCGTGCAGATCATCCCCGGAATCTATTATCCGCTTTATCGCCTGGTCATCATCCTGGTGGCATTGGCGGTCGCGGCGCTGCTCTACATCATGGTGATGCGCACGCGTCTCGGCATGCTGATCCGTGCCGGCGCCTCCAATCGCGAGATGGTGGGGGCGCTCGGGGTGAACATCAAGCTGCTCTACACCTTCGTTTTCGGCCTCGGCGCCGCGCTTGCGGGTTTCGCCGGAGTGATGCAGGCGCCCATCCTCACCGTCCAGATCGGCATGGGCGAGAACATACTCATCCTCGCATTCGTCGTGATTATCATCGGCGGTATCGGCTCGATCCGCGGCGCCTTCGTAGCCGCGATCATCGTCGGTCTTATCGATACGGTCGGCCGCGCGTTCCTGCCGGATGTGTTGCACGCGGTGCTGAGCACAAACACCGCCGCGACGCTCGGTCCGGCGCTGTCGTCGATGTTGATCTACATGCTGATGGCGGCGATCCTGGTGGTGCGGCCGCAGGGATTGTTTCCGGCGGCGAGCCGATGACCGTCTCGCTCGATCCCGCGCTCGATAACGCGCCCGAGTCGCTGCTCACGGCGCGCACGGCCGTCACCGTCGTCTTGCTGGCCGTGCTGGCCCTTCTTCCGGTCTATACACTGCTGACCGGCCATGCCTTCGTGCTGACGCTGTTCACCCGGGTGCTGATCCTCGCAATCGGCGCCGTCAGCCTCAACCTCATCATGGGTTATGGCGGCATGGTCAGCTTCGGCCATGCCGCCTATCTCGGCATCGGCGGCTATGCGGTCGGCATCCTGGCCAAGGAAGGCATCGGCTCGGGGCTGGTGCAATGGCCGGCGGCGATAGCGGCTTCGGCGGTCTACGCTTTCCTGGTCGGCGCGCTCAGCCTGCGGACGCGCGGCGTCTATTTTATCATGATCACGCTCGCCTTTGCGCAGATGATCTATTACGTGGCCATCGGGCTTGACCGTTACGGCGGCGACGACGGCCTGACCATCTACAAGCGCAGCCAATTCGGCGGCCTGATCGATCTCAACAACAAAACGCTATTTTATTATTTATGCTTCGTGCTGTTGCTGGCCAGCATCTACCTGGTCGCGCGCATCGTCAATTCCCGGTTCGGTCTGGTGATCCGCGGCACCCGTTCCAACGAACGGCGCATGCGCGCCATCGGCTTTCCGACGTTTCGCTACAAGCTCGTGTGTTTTGTGATCGCCGGAGCGATGTGCGGCCTCGCCGGAGCGCTCCTTGCCAACCATACCAATTTCATCAGTCCGGCGCTGATGCACTGGACGCGCTCGGGCGATCTGATCGTGATGGTGGTTCTGGGAGGGCTCGGCTCGCTGTTCGGGCCGCTCATCGGCGCGGTGACGTTTCTGCTGCTGGAAGAAGGTCTGTCGCGCCTCACCGAATATCCCGATCTGATCCTCGGACCGGTTTTGCTGCTGGTCGCCATTTATCTGCATGGCGGCATCGAAGGCCTGCTTCAGGGCCGGTACCGTGGCTAGACCGCTGCTGCAGATCGAGGGGCTGACCAAGCGCTTCGGCGGCGTGGTGCCGGCCGATGCGATCACCCTCGATATCCGGGCGGGCGAATGTCACGCCATTATCGGACCGAACGGCGCCGGCAAGACGACGCTGATCAGCTTGCTCGCCGGCGAGATCGCGGCGCAAAGCGGAAGCATTTGGTTTGACGGCAGCAACATCACGTCGCTTCCGGTATATCGCCGCAGCGCGATCGGCATCGCCCGCTCGTTTCAAATCACCTCGCTGTTTCCCGACTTCACGGCGCTCGACAACGTCGCGCTCGCGGTGCAGGCGCATCGCGGCCATTCGTTCCGCTTCTGGCGCGACGCGGGAGGCGAAGACGGATTGCGCAAGCCCGCGCGGGCGGCGCTGGCCCGCGTCGGGCTCGCCGAGCGCACCGATATGCGCGTCGACAAATTGAGTCACGGCGAGCACCGTCAGCTGGAAATCGCCATGGCGCTGGCGACGTCGCCGCGGCTCCTTCTGCTTGACGAGCCGATGGCCGGGATGGGGCCCGAGGAATCCGCTCACATGCTCAAGCTGCTGCGCGAGCTCAAAGGCAGCATGACGCTCCTCTTGATCGAGCACGACATGGAAGCGGTGTTCACGCTGGCCGATCGCATCACCGTCATGGTCTATGGCCGTATCATCGCCAGCGGCGATCCAGAGACGATCCGCGCCGATGCCGGCGTCCGCCGCGCCTATCTGGGCGAGCGGCAAGACGCGGACAAGGCGGGGCGTCATGGCTGAGGCGCCGCTGCTCGAAGTCGCGGATATCGAAACGAGCTATGGCTTGAGCCGGGTGCTGTTCGGCATTTCGCTCGCCGTGGCGCCGCGCGAAATGGTCTCGCTGCTCGGCAGGAACGGCATGGGCAAGACCACGACCGTGCGCTCGATCATGGGGCTGACGCGGGCGGCGGCAGGCTCGATCCGTTTCGGTGGCCAACAGATCCGCGACCTGCCCGCCTATCGCATCGCCAAGCTCGGGTTGGGCCTCGTGCCCGAAGGACGCCAGGTCTTTCCCAATTTGACCGCGCGCGAAAACCTCGTCGCCACCGCCGCCAATCGCAGCGGTTGCTCCGATCCGTGGACGCTGGAAAAGATCTTTGCGCTGTTTCCGCGCCTCGCGGCGCGCGCCGGCGCCATGGCTAACCTGCTGTCCGGCGGCGAGCAGCAGATGCTCGCGATCGGCCGTGCGCTGATGACCAACCCGCGCCTGCTCATTCTCGACGAAGCGACCGAAGGGCTGGCGCCTCTGGTCCGCGATGAAATCTGGCGCTGCCTCGAACTTCTTCGCACTGCCGGGCAATCGATCCTGGTCATCGACAAAAACGTCGACGCGCTGACCCGCATTGTCGACCGTCACTACGTCATCGAACGCGGGCGCGTGGTGTGGACCGGGACTTCGCGGGAGCTGGCGGACGCAAGCGACATCCAGCATCGCTATCTCGGCGTGTAAGCGATTTTGCATCTGCCTAAAATACATACTTTAAGCTTGAAATATTTTCCGTTAGAGTTCCTCCAGTCTTGCTGGACCATGGATAAGGGGAGTTCGTTGACATGATCAGAAAAGTGGGAATAGCGGCGCTGGCGGCTTCGGCGATCGCCGCTATAACTGCGGCGACGACGGCTTCGGCCGCCGACAAGCCGGTGTTTGGTCTGGTCATGTCGTTTAGCGGATGGTTCGCGCCCATCGATGCCGACACGATCGCCGGCGCCAAACTCGCGGTTGCGGACATCAACGCCGCCGGCGGCGTGCTTGGTCAGCCGATCGAGATCGTCGAATTCGACAATAAATCCGAACCGCCGCTCGGCGCCGACGGCGCCGTCGACGTGATCGGCAAGGGCGCGAAGGCCATCCTGTTCCCGAGCGATTTCGATTTCGGCGCGCCCGGCGCCTATGTTGCGCAGCAGAAAGACGTGATCGCGTTTTCCGGCGCTTCCGATCCCAAGTTCGGCGTGCAGGGCGTAGGCCCGCTCGCCTACTCGACGTCGAACGCCAGTCAGGCACAGGGCGGCCTTCTGGCGGAATGGGCGTTCAAGCAGAAGGGCTGGAAGAACGCTTACGTGCTTTTGGACAACACCATCGCCTATACCAAGTCGCTGTGCGGCAGCTTCGCGACGCGCTGGACGGAGCTTGCCGGCAAGGACGGCTTGCTCGGCCAGGACACCTTCCTCAACAACGATCCCTCGGTCGCCGCGCAGATCACGCGGATCACCGGTCTGAGCAAGAAGCCCGACCTGATCTTCTTCTGCTCCTACGCGCCGGGCGGACCGAGCGCCATTCGCCAGTTGCGCGCCGCGGGCATCAATGCCGCGATCGTCACCGGTGAATTGCTCGACGGCGACTACTGGATCGGGTCGGTGCCGGATCTGAGCAATTTCTACGTCATCAGCTACGGCTCGAAATACGGCGACGATCCGGATGCGCAGGTCAACGGCTTCTTCAAGCGTTTTGAAGCCAAATACGGCAAGAAGGCCGACGTGTCGTACGGACTTCGCGGTTATGCCGCCGTCCAGGCCTGGGCAGAAGCGGCCAACAAGGCCGGCTCGCTCGAAGGCGGCAAGGTCGCGGCCGCGCTCGACGCGTTCGACAAGAAGCCGCTGGTCATCGGGCCGACGACTTACACCAGCAAGCTGCACATCCAGACCACACGGCCGATGGCGATCTTGGCGGCCACCAACGGCAAGTTCGCATCGGTCGGCCGCTTCACGGTAGAGTCGTTTCCGCCGCTGCAATAACGCGAAGCCGCGGACGGGACGCTCAACCATGCACCTTGCGGCGCAAGCGGTGAGCGTCCGGTTCGGCGGCCTCGTTGCCGTCGATCAGGTCAGTATCCGGCTTGAGCGCGGGGAGATCCTCGGGCTTATCGGCCCAAACGGCGCCGGTAAAACCACTCTGGTCAACGTCCTCTCGGGGTTTCAGCGTCCGCTGGCCGGCACCATCAGTATCGGCGAACGCGACTGCACTTCCTTGCCCCGCCACGGCTTTCCGCGCGCCGGCATCGTGCGTACGTTTCAAGCGGTGCGGCTATTCCGCCGGCTGACCGTGAGTGAGAACGTCGAAAGTGGTTACGTCGCGCAAGGCCTGGGGCGTGCCCAGGCGCGACGGCGCGCTCTGGCGATCCTCGAAGAGCTGCGGCTGGGCGACAAGGCGCACCGCCGCGCCGCGGGCTTAAGTTATGGCGAAGAGCGCCGTGTCGGACTTGCACGGGCGCTTGCCGTCAATCCGCATTTCCTCCTTCTCGACGAGCCGGCCGCCGGCCTCGCCGCCGCTGAGGCGGACGACCTGCGCCAGTTGATCACTGATATCCGCGCGAAACATGGCTGCGGGATATTGGTGATCGATCACAACATGGCGTTGGTCATGAACCTCTGCGAGCGGATTCACGTCCTCGACAGCGGCCGCACGATCGCGGCGGGCACGCCCGCAGAGATACGCGCGGACGAGGGTGTGCGCCGCGCCTATCTCGGGCCCGAAATTCCGCAATGAACACGGTTGCGCCGTTGCTCACGGTTTCAGGCGTGGTCGTGCGCTACGGCGCCGTCATCGCTGTGCGGGGCATTGATCTCGTGGTCGGCGAGGGCGAGATCGTGAGCATTGTCGGATCGAACGGTGCCGGCAAGACCTCGTTGCTTTCTGCCATCGCCGGAATCGTCCCGCCGGCCGAAGGCACAATCGCGTTTGCCGGCGAGCCGCTTGCAGGCGCGGCGCTCGAGGATGTAGTGGCGCGGGGCCTGGCGCTGGTTCCGGAAGGCCGGCACATCTTCGCCAGTCTGACCGTCAGCGAGAACCTCATGCTCGGCGCCACGATCCGGCGCGACATGGGCGCTGTACGGGACGACCTCGATCGTTTTTTCGCAATGTTTCCGATCCTCGCCGAGCGCCGGCGCCAACCGGCCGGGCAATTATCCGGCGGCGAGCAGCAGCAATTGGCCATTGCGCGCGCGTTACTGTCGCGACCGCGGCTCTTGATGCTTGATGAACCCTCGCTCGGTCTCGCGCCGACCATCGTCAATCAGGTTTACGTTCTGCTGCGGACGGTACGCGAGCAGGGCGTCACCATCCTCCTGGTCGAGCAGAACGCCGAGCGCGTATTTGGCATTTCCGATCGGGTCCATGTGATGAGCGGCGGCGCGTTCGGGCTCAGCGGCAGCGCGGCGGAAATCCGCTCGGATCCGCGCTTCGACGCCGCCTATTTCGGCGTCCGCATGCGCGAACCGGCGAACAGCCCGTGATGGAGCGCCTGATCCAGACGCTTGCCGATGCCGTCAGCGTCGGCAGCCTGTATGCGCTGACCGCGCTCGGCATCGGCCTCATTTTCGGGGTCATGCGGCTGATCAACTTCGCGCACGGCGAGCTGATTACCTTTGCCGCCTACACGCTGCTCGCCCTGGTCGGCCTTCCCGTGCCGATGATGCTGTTTGGCGCGATCGCCGCGGCCATCGTGCTCGCATTGTTGACCGAGCGCGCGGCGTTTCGCCCGCTGCGCAGCGCCGATCCAACGACTCTGCTGATTTCCTCATTCGCGGTCAGCTTTTTTCTGCAAAAACTGCTCATCCTGGTGGTGGGATCGCGGCTCAAGGGCCTCGATTTTCTTCCGGAACTCGGCCGCCAAATCGAGTTTTTCGGCACCCGCTTGCAAATGCTCCAGCTGGTCACGATCCTGGTCAGCGCGGTTCTGCTGGTTGCCTTGACCACCTTCCTGAAAGCAACGCGGCTCGGCCTGCAGATGCGCGCGGCGGCCGAGGATTTCCGAATGGCGCGGGTGTTGGGCGTTCGCGCCAACCGCGTCATCGCCATGGCCTTTGCGCTGAGCGGAGTCCTTGCCGCCGCCGTCTCCTGTCTGATCGTGGCGCAGACCGGCGTGGTGCAGCCGCGCATGGGGCTGCAACTGGTGATCATCGCTTTCGTCGGTACTGTCATCGGCGGCCTCGGCAGCCTTTCCGGAGCGGCGCTCGGTGGCTTCCTTGTCGGCGCCGGTTCGATCCTCTTGCAGGCCTTGTTGCCGCCCGACCTGCGCGCCTTTCGCGAGGCGTTTGTCTTCATCGCAGTAGCCCTGGTTCTTCTCCTTCGCCCGCAAGGCTTGATCCCGGCGCGCGGCTTGAAAGAGAGGATTTGATGGCCGGCGGCCGCGGTCGAGCCATGGAAACGGTACGGCGCGCCTGGCCGCTTATCGTCCTGTCGGCGATCGTGATCGCGATTGCGCTATGCGCATCGTTCGCACCGGCCGTCCTGCAACGGCGGACAATTCAAGGCTTGATCAACCTGATCGCCGTCGTCGGGCTCTATGTCTTTGTCGGCAATTCCGGCGTTCTGTCCTTCGGCAATGTCGCCTTCATGGCGGTCGGCGCCTACGTTTCGGCGCTGCTGACCATGAAGCCGGCGGCGAAATCGGTTTTTCTGCCCGATCTCCCGACCATCCTCGCCCACGCCGAATGGCCGGCTTTGCCCGGCGCGCTCGCCGGCGGAATTGCGGCGGCGCTCGTAGGTCTGCTGGTCGGCTGGCCGCTGATGCGGCTCTCGGGCGTGTCCGCGAGCATTGCGACCTTTGCCGTCCTCGTCGTCGCCTATGTCGTGTTTGGCAATTGGACGACCGTGACCGGTGGCCAGAACTCGCTCATGGGGCTGCCGTCCTATGTCGATCTTTGGACCGCGCTGGCGTGGGCGATCGCCGCCATCTTTATCGCCTATGTTTATCAGGAGTCCCGTTCGGCGCTGCTGTTGCGGGCCTCGCGCGAGGATGAGGCTGCCGCTCAAGCCTCCGGCATCAATGTCGTGTTGCACCGGCTGATCGCCTTCGTTATTTCAGCCTTTCTTTCCGGTATTGCCGGAGTGCTGCTCGGCCACTTCCTCGGCATCGTGCGGGTCGAGAATTTTTATCTCGATCTGACGTTTCTGATCGTGGCGATGTTGATCATTGGCGGGCGCGGCAGTCTCACCGGCGCTGTCGCCGGCGCCATCGTCATCGCGGTCTTGACCGAAGCGCTGCGGCAGACGGAAATCGGCTTCCAGATCGGCAAGACGGTGGTCGCGGCTCCGCCTGGCTTGGGCGACGTCATTCTGGCGCTGATCATGCTGCTCATTATACTTCTGCGCCCCGAAGGCATCGCCGGAGGGCGAGAATTCGAATGGCCTTTCGACCGGCGTTTGCCGCGTTCTGATCCGACGACGGCGCGTTAGCTCAGCGAGGCGTAGTAGCGGATCGCAAAATCGATCCACTCGGGCGCGGACCAATCGGGATGCTCGGCGCGGATTTTTGGCGCCAGCGTGGCGACGATCGCATCGGCATCCTTTCCCGACGCCCGCTCGGCGGCAACCCGCTTGCCCAGATCGAGCATGTAGTCGCGCACACCGAGAAGAATCTCGGCACCGCCGATATCGCCGTGGCCGGGCACCACGATGGCCGGCTGCCAGGCGGCGAGTTCGGACAGGATGGACGCCCAACGCGCACCGTCGATATCGGCGTCGTCCGGCGGGAACCAGGGGAAGATCGGGAAAATGCGTTCCTCGGCGAGGTCGCCGGTAAACAGGATGCGTTCGGTCGGAAGCCAAACGACCTGATCGCCAGCGGTATGCGCCAGACCCCAGGTCTTCAGTTCGACTTTGCGACCGCCGAGGTCAATCGTTGCCGATGCCCCATCGTAGACTTCGTCCGGCTGAACCAGTTCAGTTCCTTCCAATGCCGCCGCGACGTGCGGACCGAAAGTTTTGAACATCCCCAGATAACCGTCGCCTTTCGCGCGCAACTCATCGCGCTGCGATCGATTGTAGTGAATCTTCGCCGCCCCCTTGAAGATTTGAGCGCCGAAGCCGTGCTCGGGATGGAAATGGGTGAGCGTGAGCACCAGTGGCCGCTGACCGGCTAGGCGGGTCGCAGCGTCGAGGACCTTCTTGCCGTTAGCGGGGCCCATGCCAGTATCGACGACAAGGACAGCATCGGTGCCGAGAATAATGCCGATATTCGGAACCAGCGGGACACGATGGTCGCAGATGATAAAAACGCCGGATGCGATTTCCTTGATAGCGCTCGGATCAACGACAGGCGCGGGCGGTCCGGCAGCTGACGCAGTATCGGTCATTTGCGAAAGTTTCCCTTGAACGTGCCATCAACACGGCCGCCGCAATTGGACATTTTAAGCTTAAAACGTCAAGATCGACGGTCACCGAAAGCCCGTCATGAGCGACGCACTCATTGCCCTGCATTTTCAGAACGACATTTGCCACCCGAACGGGCGAATTCCATTCTCGTTGCAGCGCGACACCAGCGAAGCCACTGCATTCCTCGCAGCGAGCAAGCAGGCGTTGACACGGGCGCGGCGCGCCGGCTGGACCATCGCGCATATGCACATCGTGTTTGCGCAAGACTATTCGGATCTGCCGCGGAATTGCCGCCTGTTCCAGAAAACTGAAGCGCTCGGCGCGTTGAAGCGCGGGTCGTGGGGAGCGGCGCCATTGGCGGGCTTCGAGCCCGGCGGACAGGAGATCTTTGTCACCGGCACCGGCAACAGCGCGTTCCGGCGTACCGACCTCGAGGCGCTCCTCCGCCAGCGCGATGTCGACCGCGTCAACGTCATGGGTTTGGCCACCCAGTTTTCGGTCGAACATACCGTACGCGACGCCGCCGACATGGGTTATGTCGTCAGGCTGTTCGCGGATTGCTGCGCCTCCGGGGACCTGGAAGCGCATCATGCGTCGCTGCGCACGCTGACGATGCTGGCGGACGTCGTCGGCAGCGAAACGGCATTCCGCGAATGATCGGGAGGGGAGGGTGATGTTTACCGACGGATTGTTGCGCGGCCGGCGCATCCTGGTGACTGGCGGCGGTACTGGGTTGGGCAAGGGCATGGCCGAAAAATTCTTGGCGCTCGGGGCTGAAGTTTTTATTTGCGGACGCCGGAAATCGGTATGCGAGGTGACCGCGGCCGAGCTTATGGGCAAGTACGGTGGCAAAGTCGGCAGTTATGGCGTCGACATCCGCGATGCCGCCGCAGTCGATGCGATGGTCGCCGACATCTTCGCCGGCGGCCCGCTCACCGACCTCATCAACAATGCCGCGGGAAATTTCATCTCCCGCACCGAGGATTTGAGCGCGCGCGGTTTCGACGCCATCGCCAACATCGTGATGCACGGTACGTTCTACGTCACGCACGCGGTCGGCCGCCGCTGGATCGCCGACGGGCACCGCGGCAATGTGGTTTCGATCGTAGTGACGTGGGTGAAGAACGGCAGCCCCTATGTTGTGCCTTCGGCGATGAGCAAGTCGGCGGTCCACGCCATGACCATGTCGCTCGCCACCGAATGGGGCCGCCATGGCATCAGGCTCAACGCCATCGCGCCGGGCGAAATTCCGACCGAGGGCGCCGGCAAGCGGCTTAACCCGGGCGGCGCGCCGGGCTCGCGCACCGAGCGCATCAATCCGATGGGACGGGTCGGCCGCATGGAGGAGCTGCAAAATCTTGCGACCTTCCTCATCTCCGATGGCTGCGACTGGTTGACCGGACAGACCATCGCGCTTGACGGCGGGCAGAGCCTCGCGACCGGCGGCAATTTCTACGAGCTGCGCCACTGGACCGACGCGCAGTGGCACGCCGCCCGCGACGCGATCAAGGCGCAAAACGACAAGGACCGCGCGCAGCGCACCGTATAAACTTCGGGTCTGGCATGGAGGATAGAGCGGATGACCGTCGCCGCCATCGAGACGCCCCGAAGCCTCATCCGATGGCATTATCTCGCCTGGGCGTTGACCGCGATCGCCGTCATGATCGCTGCCATCGCGGCGGGCAATTTCTGGTTCCTGGACTTCGTCCATGTCTTTACCGGCCTGTTATGGACCGGCATCGATCTTTTCATGGGATTTGTGCTCGGGCCGATCCTGCGCCGCGTCGACATTTCGGTTCGCCGGGAAGTCGTGCGGCGGCTGACGCCCCGCACGCTGTTCCTGATGCCGACGCTGTCAATCATTGCCGGCACAACCGGCTGGTTCCTGGCGGTCAAGCTTGGCTATACCGCGCTCGATTGGCCGGCCTATTGTTGGGTGGCCGCGGCGCTGACGCTGGTCACGGTGATGACGGTCCAGGGTCTCGGCTTCCTGCTCCCGGTCAACGTGTTCGTCTGCCTCGAATTGCAGAAGCTCAATCCGGATATGAAAAAGATCGGCGTTTGGATGCAGCGATACTTCTACGCCGTCGCGCTGCAAGGCGTGATGCAGATCGCGATCATCATCATCATGACGCGGTTTCGCACCAGCATCTGAGCGGCCGGCCTTACGCCGTTGTCCTACGGCTCGCTCGCTTGCCAGCTCGCATCGGGATCGTACTGGATGATTTGCTGAGCGATATGCGCGGAGTCGGGACCGAGGTTCTTTTGATAGACGATGCCGGCCTGATTGACGATGAAGGTCATGACGCCGGAATCGCCATAGGTGGCCGGATAGGCGAGCATCGCGAAGCCGCCGATCATATGATCGTCGACGATATAATTCTTGGCGCCGCCGGCTGCGTTGTCACCTTGTCTGTCGAGAACCCGAAAATAATAGCCGTAATAGGGGCGCGGCTTCACATGCGGCGTACCGGGCTGATAACCGGCCGCGCGCGCTTGGGCAATCAGCGGGCCTAGCGGACTTTCGGCTTCGCCCGCATTGACCGGCCAATAGAGCCCATCGCGCTGTCCGGTCGTGCTCATGAAGCGTTGCGCATACTCGGGAGCGCGGCCGGGGCCCACGCGCATGGCGGCATATTCGCGCTGAGCCGCAACGTAGCCGCGGCACACCTGGATGACCGTGAGCTCGTTCCGGCCGATGCGCCGATTGAGTATCTCGTCGGCGCCGGCCTTGGTGTCGAAGCGCCAGCGGCCGTGCTGGCGAATGAGCGGGATAGGAAACGGCCATTCGTCTTTCCCGACGATCAGCACGGCTTTGCTTTCGCCGTCGAGATCGACCTTGTTCGCCTCGTCGTAACGGGCGACGAAACGCGTCCGACCGTGCTCATCGGCGACCGGATCGCCGGAGTGGATCAGCTTGGCACTTTCCGGCCCGAGAATGGCGAGCAGCTCGCGGAGGTGATTGCCACGGTTGGCGGCAATCAACGCATCGACCGCCGCTGCCGGAGTAGCAAAGGTTTTCTGCGCCGGGACGGCGGCCATTGCGGAGGCCACGGCGATTGCAAAAAGGGTGATCGCCAAGAGGCCAATCCCCGCAACGCCGAGCCGCGGCGCAATCACAAACCGGTAGTTTCTCAGCATTGCTATAAATCTCATCGGTGCCCCCCGGAACCTCCGCCGCCATGAAAGCTCGGCGCGGCATGAAAACTGGGCATCGGCGCGGCGTGAAAGCTGGGAGCAGGAGGCGCCATTCGGCTGGAAAATCCGCGGGCGGCTTCGCCGCGCACCTCCGCGCCTCGACCAAAAGATTCGTACGCAGGCGGCAACGGGCGCGGCGGCACGGCCAGACCTGCGGGCGGGGAAGGGGGACCGATCGGCCCCGGCCGCCTTCCGACCGAAGGGACCGTAGCTCTCTCCGGCGCCATAATTGAAGGTCCGGGAGCAAAACCGCGGACAACGTTCGGCGTTGAGTGAGCCGGGCCGGGAAACCTCGCCGCTGTCTCGGGACTGCGATAGGGCACGCCATGGCGATGCATCGGGTCGTGCTGCCACGTTCCGGCGGGCGGCTCGTGGCCGGCGTGGAATTGTTGAAATCGTCCGTGGTTGACCCGAATCTCGCGGTGGCGCCAGTCCAAATGCCCCCTTGCCCAGAACGCGAACGCTGGGTAGACGCCGCCGCCAAAGGCCAGAATGTCGTCCGCGGGGCCGCAATAACCCGCCGAGCTTCCGAAGTAGAAGGGCGGGTAATCGGGATAGGGCCAGGCACCGTAGGCACACCACGGATTGTAGACCGGAAGATAGAGGACATCCGGATTTGCCGGCTCGATCGTAACCTCTTGATCCTCGGTCGACACCGTCTGTTGCGGCGTTGAGGCGAGCGAGCCGGCGGCTCGAGCACGCAGCCGCAATCGTTGCACAGCATCCATGACGTCAGCCTGTCCGGCGAGAAAGGCGTCGCCGAGTCGCTCGGTCCAATCCAAATTGGCGTTCATCAAGTGCAGGACTTCGCGAAATGGAACGAGCGACTTCACACTCGGATCCCAAGGCAGTTGCTGCAACGCCGCGGTTAATGCGCCTCCTGTGAGCGCCGCGTTGGCGGCATTCCGCAGCCAGCGGTCCGCCTCGACAACTTCGAGCGGGTAGGTCGCGGCCATCAGAATCTGCGCGATCAGGGAATCCGGATAAAGCGCGATCGGCGCTACCAACTGGTCGAGCTGCTCTGCGGTCAACGATAATGCAGCGGATCCGGGACCAGACTGCGGCTCCGCGCGCGATGAGGCCACGCTCAAAAGCGCGATGACAGCGCTCAGCACCACAATGCGCAAGGCTCGGCCCGTGGAACAAATCATGTGGCTCTATGCAGAGTGCTGATCCCGGAGGGATTGATCCCGATCAAGCGCGCGTATTTAAGGCGTCGAGGGAGAAGGTTCATGGCAAACAGGTGGATCAAGCCTGCCGCAGACTTTCCAGGCCCTTAGCCCCTGAGATCTGAGCCACAGCGGAGAGTGGGCCGCGTGCGGCTCCGTCGCGTCCCACCGCCTGCGATGGCGAGGGCAACCCACGATCCGGATGGACCAATGCCTGTTATGGTAGTAGCCTCTTGGCGTTCATCAAGCCGTGCGAAGTTGCGGCCGAACATTGGGGGAGGAAAATGGTCTTTCGAGCACTCTGGAACCTATTGACCGGCTCAGGCGCGTCCGAGACGTCGGCGGCGCCAACGTCAACGACCAGAATAACCGGCGTCTGCGTCGGTGAATCGCTGATCGGCGACGGCAATGAGGTTGCGCATATCGATCTCATCATCGGACCGCGCGGCAGTGCCGCCGAGACCGCATTCGCCAAATGCCTGACCAACAACAAGGACGGCTTCACGGCGCTACTGGCCGTGGTCGCGCCTAATCTGCTCTGCAAACCGGCGACCGTCATGTTCAACAAGGTGACAATCAAAAATGCAAAGCAGGCGGTGCAGATGTTCGGCCCCGCGCAGCATGCCGTCGCCAAGGCAGTCGCCGACAGTGTGGCGGAGGGCGTCATTCCGCTCGACCAGGCCAACGACCTTTTCATCTGCGTCGGCGTGTTCATTCACTGGGACGCGGCGGACGATAAAAAGATCCAAGATTACAATTATCGCGCCGTGAAAGAATCCATTGCCCGCGCGGTACGGGGCGAGCCAAAGTCGGCGAGCGTCACCGCACAGCGCAATCAGGTCAAGCATCCGTTCGCCGCTTGAAGCACGACAACGCCGCTGGTTCGTTCACACGACGCCGATCCGCCAACCGTCTTGGTTGATGGATCGGCGCGGGCGCGGCGTGACTGAGCTTAAGCTCTGCCCAAATCCTGGCGGCGGGTAGCGGACCTTCGGGATCATGCCGAGGTCCTGCCGAATTTCGCGTGAGGGAAAGTCCTAATATTCAGTAGATAGTTTTACCGATGCTTTGGGCCTAGTGTTTACGAAATTCTGCGAGCATCCGCGTCTGCGATGAACCGGCAAACTGTGCTGCCGGTCACATTACCCTTCCGGGACTGGCGGTAGTTCAATCAAGAGAAACAGCGCGTGGCCTGGCTGACGGCCGATCGCGCGGAATGACGGACATTGGCATAGCGGCTGATGGCCGAGATTTTCTCGAGCACCGGCGAGCACCGATAACAATATGCTGGCGAACAAACCGCGTGCCCGCGAACGGCCTATGTGGCTGGTCCGCAGCTGCCCCGGCGTTTTATCGGGCGTATGCCATGACACCGTCTCCACGCCACCATGGTTCATCGAAGATGATGGCACGCGCTTCGTCGTGAGGGATCAAAGCGATCAGGCACTCGCTTATGTCTATTACAAAAGCGCGTCAGCGCACCGTGTAGCAAGCGAGTTGCTCACACGCGATAAGGCCCGACGCATCGCGGCGAACCTCGCCAAATTGGCGGAATTGCTCCAGCAGGCGGCATAGCTACTGATCGCGGTTGGGACGGCCTTTCGCGCTCGGCTTGTATGTGCGATTCAATAGCGAAAAATAGTAGTGGGCCGAACCCCGCGGATAAGGAATAACATCCACGCGCGGCTCGCTTTCGTTCGGCCCGATCAGGGCTTGACTCCTGCCAGCTTTGCACCTCAGTCCAAGGCCGGCTCATCGGCGGGGGAACGCATGCCGGACGCGAGGATCAACGGGGTTCGAATTTGGTACAAGGAGACCGGCGAGGGCGATCCCGTCGTCCAGATCCACGGCGCCGGATTCGGGCACCATAACTTCGCCACGGCGACGCCGATCCTGTCACGGACCTTCCGCTGCATCGATTTCGATATGCGCGGCTACGGCGAATCCGAGCGACCGTCTCAGCAATACAACATGGAAGTATGGGCGGACGATGTCGCCGGGCTGATGGATCATCTCAGCCTTTCCAGCGCCCATATCCATGGCACGTCCATGGGCGGAATGGTGGCCCAGCAGTTTGCGGCGAAGTATCCGAACCGCACTCAGCGCCTGGTCATCAACTGCTCCGCCGCCAAACTCGATTATGCCGGCATCCTGACGTTTCGCGGCTGGATCGATATCGCGGAGCGGTTTGGCGTGGGGTCGCGCACGCTCGCGGAGCTTGTCGCCATGCAGGCACTGTCGCGCCGTTTCCTGGACGGGCCAAGCGGGCGCGGCGCCGTCGATATGATCCAGGAGATCTTGGGAAAGTGTAATCGCGTGGACGTCTTCAAGCGCGCCTGCCAGGCCATGATCGACATGGACCTGCGGCCCCTGTTGCCGCTGATCACCGCGCCAACCCTGGTCATTGGCGGCGACGAGGACATGATGACGCCATGGCAGCAGGCCGAAAGCGGGGCGGGGCAAGAATATCTGGCGCAACACATCAAGGGCGCCAAGAAACATGTGATCAAGGGCTCGAGCCATTCCACGCTATTCGACGGCACCGAGGAAAACTGCTGCGTGGTCGCGGCTTTTCTCAAAGGCGAGTTGTGAAGAGGCGCCTCAGATAACCGCTCGGCTTCGGCACGCGGCATGCATTCCGAGCGCGCAATATCGGACCGCAAGATGAATGTGTTGGGCACTCTTTCCGCCGTCGAAGCTGCCAAGCGAGCCCGTCAGGGAGCCATTCGCGCCATCGATCTCGTTGAAGCCGCCCTGGAGCGAATTAACGCTTTGGACGGACGGCTTCGCGCCTTCATGACGGTCAATGAGGCCGGTGCGCGCCAAACAGCGGAACGTCTGGATGCTCTGCCCGCCGAACAGCGCGGACCCCTCCATGGGCTTCCGATCGCCTTCAAGGATCTGATTGCGACCGCTGGCGTGCGGACAACTTACGGATCGCTCGTCTACGCTGACAATGTCCCCGCCGAAAACGAGCTTTTCGTCGCGCGCACGCTCAAGGCCGGCGGCGTGATGATCGGCAAAACGACGACCCCCGAGTTCGGCTATGGCGCGATATGCCAGAACCGCCTGGCCGGCCCCACCGCCAATCCTTACGACCTCACTCGGACCAGTGGCGGTTCGAGCGGCGGCTCGGCGGTGGCCGTGTGCACCGGCATGGCGGCAATTGCCCACGGCACGGATTTCGGCGGCTCCTGTCGCATGCCGGCAAGTCTGAGCGGCGTCGTCGGCCTGCGCCCGACCGCCGGCCGAGTTGCAAATCCGCGCAAGCCGCTGTTGTGGGACGATCTCAACGTTCACGGCATGCTGGCCCGCAACGTCGAAGACGTTGCGCTTCTGCTTTCGGTCGTTGCCGGACGCGACCTTGACGATCCGACGTCCCTCGGGGCGGACGGCTTTGCACTGCCGGAGTTCAGGCTTGAGCCAGTATCCGATCTGAAGATTGCGGCGCGGCTCGACTTGGGAATGGTGCCGATCGACAGCGAGGTACGGCCGGTTCTCGAAGCGGCCGTTGCCAAGGTTGCCGGACTCTATGGCCGTCTCGATGACGCCGGCCCCGACTTCAATGGAGCCATGGACGCTTTCATGCGGTTGCGCGGCTCCATGCTTTACCGCACGCTCGGCCATCTGCTCGAGCGCGACCGCGACAAGCTCACGCCCAGCGTTATCTGGAACATCGAGCGCGGCGCCGGAGTTTCGGCCGATGAGTATCTCAAAGCAGAGGAGGAACGCAGCCGAATTTGGCGCAATGTCGCCGATTTCTTCCGCGGCTACGATCTGTTTCTCTGCGCCACGACCAGCATCGCGGCCTTTCCGAATGCACAAAGCGACGTTCTGCTGATCGACGGCAAGCCGATGGCGAGTATCGTCGATTACATGGCTCCGACCGCGACCATGTCATCGTTCGGGCTACCCGCCCTTTCAATCCCGTGCGGCTGGACGAAATCCCGGCTGCCAATCGGCCTGCAAATCGTGGGGCGCCCGTTTGAAGAAGATATCCTGCTCCGTTTCGCCTATACGCTGCAGGAGAATCTGGGGTTCGCTCACCGTTGGCCGACGCTGAGCTAGACGATGACCCATTCGACGATGCCTCCGAACCGATCAACAGGGAGTGTCTCATGCCGGTGAGTGCCGAAGTGCTGAAAGCGATCAATGATGAAACTCAGCGCATCCCCATCGCCGCGGACCGGTGGCGGGAATTGGCCGTCGAGTTGAACCAGCTGCGGGCGGCGGCGGAAGCTACTCTGGCCGTCCACGATTTCGATCGGGATCCGGCAGAGTTTTCAGCTCTGCTTCGCTCGCGAAAGGCGTGACGCGAACCATGACGCGACAGCTCGCTGACCAACTTCAAAACTTGTCGCTGTGCGAAGCCGCCGACCTCATCAAGGCGGGCCAGGTTTCGGCGATGGAAATGCTGCAAGCGTGTCTTGCGGAGATCGACAGGCTCGATCCCGTTCACCACGCCTTTGTCTGGCAGGATCGCGAAAGCGCGCTGGCGCGCGCGCATTGGCTGGATGCGATCCGTTCAGCCGGCGAGACGTTGGGGCCACTGCACGGCGTGCCGATGGCTCACAAGGACATGTATTACCGGGCCGGCCGGGTCTCGGCCTGCGGATCGCAAATCCGCAGCAACGGGCCGGCCAAGACCACCGCAACCGCATTGCGCAAACTGGACGGCGCGGGCGCGATCGACCTCGGCGGGCTGGCGATGGTGGAGTTCGCCATGGGTCCGCACGGCTTCAACGCGCATTTGCCGCGCACTCTCAACCCCTGGGGTCACGAGCGCGTGCCGTGCGGCTCGTCGAGCGGCTCGGGGGTGGCCGTCGCCAGCCGCATGGTCTACGCCTCGCTCGGTTCCGACACCGGTGGTTCGATCCGTTGCCCCGCCGCGGCCAATGGCATTGTCGGCTGCCTTCCGACCAACGGTCTTGTCAGTCGTCGCGGCGCGATGCCGATGTCGTGGTCTCTCGATTGCGTCGGTCCGCTGACCCGGACGGTGAAGGATGCCGCCCGCGTCCTCAAGGCGATTGCCGGGCAGGATTCGCTCGACGATACCGCCGCCGCCACGCCCGTACCCGACTATGAATTAGAGCTTGAGAGAGTGCTCGGCGGCACCCGTATCGGAGTCCCCCAAGGTCACTTCGATCAGGAGCTGGATCCTGAGGTTCAGAGCGCGATTTCGGCAAGCCTCGACGTGTTTCGTCGTGCCGGCGCCGCGCTGGTCCCCGTCAACATTCCTCAATCGGTCTCCATTGCATCCGAGCTGCATCCGTTAGTGATGAAGGCCGAAGGCTCCGCCAATCACCGGCCATGGAAGCGCGCCCACGCGGCCGAGTATTCGGAGGAAGTCGGCAAGCGGCTTGAGGCCGGTTTCTTTATTTCCGCTACCGATTACATCAATGCTTTGCAGTACCGGGTGTTCGCGCTCGAGGAATTTCTCGATGCCGTATTCTCGAAGATCGACGTTCTACTCACCCCGGTGTTGCCTATTCCCACGCCTACGCTCGAACAAACCGCATACAGCAACGGCCCGGCCTATCTGAAAATGGTGGTCGCGCTCACCCGCAACACCCGGGTGATCAATTTTCTCGGGCTTCCGGCACTGAGCGTCACTTGCGGCTTCACGTCCGACGGCATGCCGACGTCGTTCCAGCTGGTCGGCCGCCCGTTCTCCGAGTCACTGCTGTTTCAGCTGGGCCATCGTTATCAGATGGAAACCAAGCTGCATCTCGCAATACCACACGCGCTAGGCAATGGCGCCGGCGGAGGCCGGATGCGACAAGCCGACTAATCGCCAACGTAGCAACAATTCATCGGCGCGCTGCGCGCTGCAATCGCTACACCAGCGCGCCGCCGCCATCGACCACGACCACCTGACCGGTGCCGTAGGTCTGCTGCATCAGATAGAGATAGGCCGCGGCGATCTCCTCGACCTCGCCGACGTGACCCACGGGCAGCTTCTGCGCGGTCTGCCGGAAGATAGCTTCGCGGTCGGCTTCCGGCATGTTGGCCCAGAGCGGGCTCTTCACCATGCCGGGCGCGACGATATTGACGCGGATCGGCGCGAGCTCGACGGCCAGCGCTCGGGTCAGACCTTCCATGGCGGAGCAGACACTGGCGCCGAGCGACCAGCCGGCACGGGGGCGCATACCTGCGGTGCCGGAGGTGAAAACAATCGAGCCGCCCGGCCGGATGCTGCCGCTGCCGTATTTGGCGGCCATGTACGCGCCCCAGTAACGCACATTGAAGAAGCTGCGCGCCGTCGAAATATCGGTATCCGGCAAAGGTCCCAGCTGCAGCTGTTCGCCGGCCGAGTACACCAGATGATCGAACCGCCCGAGCTCCGCGAAGAACGTCTTCACCGATAGCTCGTCCGTAAGGTCAAGCGCGTGGCCTGCGGTACCGGCCGGCAGTGTGGCGAGCGCGTCGTCGACGCGAGCCTTGCGGCTCGAGGCGATCACCACCGCAGCGCCATTCTTCGCCGCGGCGGCAGCGGTCGCAAGACCGATCCCCGAGCTGCCGCCCAGGATAACGACGCGCTTTCCATTCAACGTCATAAGTGTGTCCTTTCGCTCCCGAGCTGAGGACGTCGATCGCCTTCCCTCAGCCTCTTACGCACAGTGCGTCAGCCAATGCACGCGCGCTGCGGCGATCGAGGTTGAGGACAGCATCCAGAATGCGGTCCGCAGCAGGCTCCGAAACAGCACGCTGTGCATTGTCAAGGAACTTGGCCACGACATCGTCATTCGTCAGCGGCCAATCGGCGCAGCCGCGATTGACGGCTTCGCGGTGACACAGGGAGCGCCCGTCGGTAGTTTCCACCACCACTTCGCCGGTGTAATGCCGCGGGAACGTTGAGGCAGGGTCGACCTCGTAATCGACCCGCGACGCGACCGCCAGCACGGCGGAATCGTGAAGCGCTTCGTCTTCAAGCTCGGCGAGGGTGAAACGACCCTTCAACAGCCCCGTGGCCACGATGTAGGGCACGCTGAATTGCGCTTCGTAGCTGTTTGCCGGTTTGCGCTTGTTGGCGAGCGGCTCGCAAACAATGTCAACCGCCTCCCGCGGTACCAGGACTCGAACGCGCCGAATGGCTTCGACCGGCAGACCATTGCCCTCATGCAGCGCCATTGCCGCATCGGCCGAAGCGTGCGCGAAGTGGCAGGCCGGGATCGGCTTTACCGCGACTTCATTGATCTGCCAGCTACGGCCCAGATTTTCGGTCGCCAGACCAAGGTCCGCCTTTTGCAAGTCTCTCAGATAGTTGGCGTACAGCCCGAAACGGCCTTCGTAAGCCGCACGGGGCCCGACGAAGCCGTGCTTGGCAAGTGTCGCAGCGGTAATGCCAGCAACACCGGCCCAGCCCGGATGCATGCGCTTGGTCCAAGCACCGTCCTCGAGAAATTCCATGCTGCCGCTGGCCATCGAGAGCACAATTCCTTGCGCCATCGTGGCGCGCTCTGGATCGAGTTTCAGGAGTTTTGCCACCGCCAGCGCGCAACCAAATCCGCCGATCAATCCGGTGGGATGAAAGCCCGCTTGATGAAAGCCGCCCTTGGCAACCGCACCGAGCCTGGTGGCGACTTCCATCGCCGCCACATAAGCCGCGAGCAGGGTTGCGCCGTCCGCATCGTCGCGATCAGCCAGAGCCAAGACGCAAGGGAAGCTGCTGCAGGTCGCGTGGATCACCCCGCGCGTGTGCGTATCGTCGAAGTCAAGCCCGTGCGTGAGAATGCCGTTCATCAGCACGGCGTCGCGCAGTGCCAGACGGCGACCGATGCCGATGACTGCCGCATTGCCGCTGCCCAATTCCTCCAGAGCGGACAGTGAAACAGCCGCAAAGGGATATTTCGTCGACGCCAACGCGATGCCGACCGAGTCGAGGATCAGGTGCTTGGCGCGCTCGCGCACGGCGACCGGAACCGCGTCGTAGGTAAGCTCCAGCGCGAACAGCGCAAGCTCTTCGGCGAGGAAAGGGGCCGTTTCAGGCAAGGAGTTCTTGAGCCAGCATGCTCATTGGAGCTCTCCGTAATTGCCGAGCAGCAGTTACCTGCAAGTCAGCTGTTCCGCCGTCCCGACGTCTCGAGGTAAGCCAGCACTTCCTCGAGACCGACGACATCGGCGTAGCGACGCTGAACGTCGCGCAAATTATCCCGATGCGGACCTTCGTCGACATCGCCGCAACAAGGTTCCGGCACGATGACGCGGAAGCCGTAGGAAAATGCATCGGTGATGCTGGCCCGCACGCAGCCCGAGGTATTGCAGCCGGAGACGATCACGGTGTCGACGCCGTCCTTGATGAAGTAGGCTGCGACCGGCGTGTTGAAAAAGATCGACGCCGCCGTCTTGCACACGACCATGTCGTAGGCGCGATCGTAGATGCGCTCGTCGAGCTCTGTGCAGGCTTGGCCGTGATGGAATTCGTTGACGACTGCCGGAATTTTCCACAGCGGCGCATCGCGCGCGCTCGAATAGGCGGTGTAGCAGCAGGCGACCGGCAACGCGGCGTTACGCGCCGCCGCCACGAGCTTCGCGGTATTGTTGACCGCGCGTTCCACCATCGGGCGGCCGCCGAGCGGAAAGCGCGCCTCGGTAAAGCCTTTCTGAAAATCGACCACGACGACGCCGGCGCGCCTCCCAAAGCCGATGCTGTTGGAGTCGAAGCCGATATCCTTGTAGGGGTCGCTCATGAGGGCCTCCGCGCAATCAAGTTTTCAAGGCAACGCTGAAACGCGCTGCAAACGCCTGCGTCAAGCGGTCAAAACAGTGGCCGACGCGCACGACGGAGAAGTCGGTGAAATCGATGATGGTGCTGGAGAGTCCGTCCGGGTGCGCGTATTTGGACCGGCCGTAGTCGAAATGAACGGCAGCTGCGGCGCGAATCGGCGTCTCGATCTCCTCGTAGCGATACTTGCTGCCGGTGAGCGACAGGTTGGCGGACGAACCGAACACCGCCGTGCCGCGCGCGACCGAGCCTTCCGCAATCGCATCGTGGAATTGGCCGGCGTTGAGCAGCATGTCAAGCGTACCACCCTTCGATGAGTTCTTCATAACGAACGGATCGACGGCGGCGAACAGCGGATGATCGGAGCGGAACGGCGCCACCACCGAGAACGGAACCCCTTCCTCCTCGACGATCTCGCGAACCATCGCGTGCCGCTGCGTATCCATGACATGGATGTCGCGGCTCAGGCGCCAATTACCGAACATCCCGGAGGGCTTATCGTAGGATCGCCGCTTGGTTTCGAAGATGCGCCGGATGCCGGTCGGCGTGGTCGCGACCACCGCATAGGCAACATCGAGTGGTACGATGCCGACGCCACCGGCAGCGAGCGCATCGAACAGTCGTGCGATGTCGGTCCGTAGTTGCTCCGGTGCAACCGGATCCGATGTCTGCCGTGCCGTCCCCGGCGCTGCCGCGCTCACAAAAACGCCTCCGCCCCCCGTGCCCTTTGACCATAGCGTCGGCCGGAGAGATAGTGAATGTACCGGTGCGTGTGCCGGGGACTTTGCAACACCGGAAGCAGCCCGACACACTGCGCCTCAAGGCAAACGGGAAAATCGCTATATTCAGGCCAAACAATGATCATTCAAACCGCACCTGCTGGCACGCCGCGATTGGCGGTGATGATGTACGAGCACACCGCGCTCTGCGGGCAGTTCGCTCGCGCCTTCGGCAACGATCAGTTCGAGTCGTTGTCGCCGCTGGACCCGATGATTTACGTGATCTCCCATCACGACGCCGGCTGGACCGAGTTCGACCGCGATCCGGTCACCGACGAACAGACCGGCCTGCCGTACAATCTCGTGGAAACGCCGGCAGAGTACATAACGGTCACCAGTCGCAAGTCGCCCGACTTCAATCAGCGGCAGCACCCTTACTGCGGCCTGATGTCGAGCATGCATAGCTGGGGCCTCTACAACGGCCGGTACGGTCTTTCCAGTCTTGTGCTGATCGACAAGATTCCGCAGCAGGACCGGCCTTTGGCGGAACGCATGCTGGCCGGAGAACTCGATCGGCAGCAGCACTTGAAGGAAGAAATCGGGCAGGACCCTCGACTATCGGGCTGGCTGGACGAGAAAAGGCTGTTCCAGAACTACAAGCAGCTGCAGTTCATCGACACGCTCGCGCTTTATTTCAACAGGATTCATCCGAGCGAGCGGGGGCGCCAGACCTTTGAACACGTGCCGCTGACCGCCGCAGCGGACACCACAGTGACCATTCAACCGCGCGAAGACGGCGGTTACTCGCTTTCGCCATATCCGTTTTCTCCTAAAGGAGCCGAGTTCGGGTTCGCCGGGCGGCGGGTCCGACCGCACGAGAACAAGGCAACCGGTGGCTGGCGAGACGTGCTCAAGCAGACGCCCACCGAATGGGAATTTTTCCGGCTGGTTCCAGCCTAGACGCCACGCGAACCGGACGCTTAGCGCACCAGCTCGATTTCAACAAAGACGAGTTCCTCGTCGCCGCCGTTGAACACGTCGTGCTCGACACCGGCGGGCCGGAAATACGCCACTCCGGGCGAGAGATCGGAGAACCGCTCCTCGCCGGCCTCCAAAATCCGCATGCGACCGGCCGTCACCGGCACGACCACGTAATCGTACTCATGACGGTGAAAGCCGGTGTGCGTCCCCGGCGCGAGACGGTGGCGCGTGACCCGGGTATGGTCATTGTCGATCTGGCGATCGGTCTCTTCAAGCATGAGAGCACTCCGTGCGGGTCGCCATCTGATGAAAAGCTCTATCGTCGATACTTCTCGTCGAGCTCGGCGACCGCGCGAAATCCCATCAGATCGCTGAACTCGCTGAATTTGTAGAGCGGCACATTGCTGCCGACGCTGGAGCCGTGCTCTTTCAAATGCCCATACACCTTGCGGAGCGCTTCACCGGCGGCGAGAAAACCGAACGCGGGAAAGATCGCGATCGAATAGCCGATCTCCTCGAGCATCTTTCGATCCGCAACCGGCGTTCGCCCGCCCTCGACCATGTTCGCCATCAGTGGCCGATCGAAGCTCCGTCCGATGGTGCGCATTTCCTCGATGCTCTCCGGGCTTTCGACGAATAGAATGTCGGCACCCGCTTTCGCGTAGGCGTCGGCGCGGCGCAGCGCTTCATCGAGCCCAAGGGTCGTGCGCGCGTCGGTGCGCGCGATGATCAGAAAATAGCTTGAGTCCCGGCTTGTGGTGGCGACCTTGATCTTGTCGACCATGTCCTCGATCGGGACAACCCGGCGGCCGAGCATGTGACCGCACTTCTTGGGAAATTCCTGGTCCTCGAGCTGTATAGCAATGGCGCCGGCAGCCTCATAGCCGCGCACCGAATACTGGACGTTGAGCAATCCGCCATAGCCGGTATCGCCGTCGGCAATGAGCGGCGTTTTTGTCGCGTTGGCTATGACGGCAACGCGGCCGACCATGTCGGTATAGGTCGCGATCCCGGCGTCGGGCAGACCCAAATGCGAAGCGACGGTTCCGTATCCCGTCATATAAAGCGCTTCAAATCCCATCTGATCGGCGATTTTTGCCGAAATGCCATCGAACACGCCGGGAGCGACCAGCAGCTCTTTCTTGGCAAGCCGCGCACGGAGATTTGGTCGCTGTCGTTCGGTCATCCTCGGCGCTCCCTAGTCCGGCGCTATATCGCCGGCGAAAAACTACTTATCGCTTGTGCTCGGTGCCAAGAAGTTTTCGGCAAACTTCAGGAATGACGACGACCCGGCGACCCGAGCGAAGCTCTCGGCGCGAAGACATCACGCACCATGTTGGCGTGGGTGTTCGCGTAATGGCCGCCATAAGCGTGCCGCTTGACGAAGGCGCCGTCGCCGGCGCGGCCGACATAGTTGCCGTTCTCGATGACGACCTTGCCGCGCGACAGCACGGTCTCAGTGTAGCCCTTCACCTTGAAGCCTTCATAGGCGCTGTAGTCGATATTCATATGATGGGTGCGGCCATTGAATGCGCTGATCGTCTCTTCGCGCGCCGGATCGAAGATCACGATGTCGGCGTCGCTGCCGACCGCGATCGTGCCTTTCTTCGGGAACAGACCGAAGATCTTTGCCGGGGCGGTCGAGGTCAGCTCAACGAAGCGATTGAGCGAGATGTGACCCTGGCTCACGCCGTAGTGGTAAATCAGGCTCATCCGGCTCTCGATACCCGGACCGCCATTGGGAATTTTGCTGAAGTCGTTGCGCCCGATCTCTTTCTGTTCCTTGAGGCAGAACGGACAATGATCCGTCGAGATGACGTCGAGGGCGTGCGAGCGCAGGCCGCCCCAGAGCTCGTCATGATTCCATTTCTTGCGCAGCGGCGGCGTCAAGACGTACTTGGCACCGTCGAAACCCGGCTCCTCATAAAGATCGACATCGAGCAGCAAATATTGCGGACAGGTCTCGGCGTGCGCCATCACCCCGCGCGCCTGCGCCATGCGCAGTTCGTGCAGTGCGTCATAACTGCTCAAATGAACGATGTAGACCGGCGCGCGGGCGACTTCGGCGATCGACAGGGCACGGTGCACGCCTTCCGCTTCCAATCGCGTCGGTCTGGTCAGGGCATGATATTTCGGCTCGACGTGACGTTGCGCGAGCGCGATCTTCACCAGCTCGTCGATGACGATGCCGTTCTCGGCGTGCATGCAGACCAGCGTGCCGTCCTCGCCGGCCTTGCGCATGGCGCGAAAGATCGTGCCGTCGTCGGACAACAGCGCGCCCGGATAGGCCATGAATAATTTGTAGCTGGTGATGCCGGCATCCGCGAGGCTGCGCATCTCGCCGATGCGCTCGGCCGGCATGTCGGTGACGATCATATGGAAGGCATAGTCGATCGCCGTCTTGCCCTCGGCTTTGGCGTGCCAGTCATCGAGCGCCTTCAGGGTCGAGGTGCCGCGGGTTTGCACGGCAAAATCGATGATGCACGTGGTGCCGCCGTGGGCGGCTGCACGCGTACCCGTCTCGAACGTATCTGAAGTTGTTGTGCCGCCGAACGGCAATTCAAGATGCGTATGCGGGTCGATGCCGCCCGGTATCACCAGCTTGCCCGAAGCATCGATTGTTTTGTCCGCATCGATCACAAGGTCCCTGCCGATGAGCGCCACTTGGGAGCCGTTGACGAAGATATCGGCATGATAATCGTCGATTGCGGTTACGATGCGCCCATTTTTGATTAATACGCTCAATTTATGCCCCTTCGGCCGTTTGACAGACCCCGGCCCTGATGTATCATTCGCATATTGAAGCGGCGCACAAGAGCTTTCACAAGCTGCCGCTCCGGGCTTCAATCCAAACAGCGAAAATTCAGCGAGTTCAAACAAAGGAGACGGGGATGCGCGTGCAGCAAGACAGGTGGTCGCGCAGATCGTTCATGAAGGCCACTGCGGCCGGCGTGGCGACCAGCGCTGTAGGAGGCTTCTCGTGGCAGGCGGCGGCGGACGATGGAGTACGAAGCATCGGTCTCGGCGTCAGCGAGATCAATGAGATCCAGGCTCAGGCGACCAAGGACCTCGGCTTCCCGGTCGCCGGTCAGGCGATGGGCTACGGCGAAATGATCGGCAAGATGCTGAATCAGAACGATCAGTACGAGATCGCCGAGGGCTTCTATCACGACCTCGCCATACTGTGGCCGGCAAAGGTGTTTCAGCCCATCGATACCAAGAAGATCAAGGACTGGGACAAGGTCACTAATCTCACCAAGACCGGCAAGCTGACGCCGGAGTTGAGCATCGGCCAGGGCGCTGCACCATTCAAGATGATCTATTGCGAGGAGAATGGCGCCAGAACAAAGTCGCCGTCACGCTACATCACGATGGTCCCCGGATTCCATAATGCGGATTCCATGGGCTACAATCCCAAGGCGACAAAGCGTCCCATCGAAAGCTGGAGCGAGCTGCTCAACAAGGAGTGGAAGGGCAAAGTCGGTCTGCTCAATGTGCCGTCCATTGGCGTTATGGACTGTGCGATGGCGGTCGAGGCGCTGGGTCTCAAGAAGTTTGCCGACAAGGGCAATATGACCAAAGCCGAGATCGATTTCATGATCGATTACCTCATTCCGTTCAAGAAGGCGGGACACTTTCGCGCCTTCTGGGAGAACTTCGGTCAGTCCGTCAACCTGATGGTGAACGGCGAAGTCGTGCTGGAAAGCATGTGGTCGCCGGCGGTGGCGGCGATCCAGGCGGAAGGTGTACCCTGCAACTATGCCTTCCCCAAGGAAGGCATGCGGGGCTGGCACGGCGGTTTCGCCATCTCCTCCAAGCTCACGGGCAAAAAGCTCGACCAAGCCTACGAGTACATCAACTGGTGGGTCGCCGGCTGGCCTGCCGCGTTCGTCGCGCGGCAGGGCTACTATCACTCAGTTCCCGAAAACGCGAAGAAGTACCTCGAAGCCGCGGAATGGGATTATTGGTACGATGGCAAGCCGGCGGCGAAAGACCTGTCGGACCCGTTCGGTACCGTCATCATCAAGAAGGGCGAGGTTCGCTCGGGCGGCTCATACTGGAACCGTTATTCCAAGATTGCCGTGTGGAATTCGGTGATGGACGAGAACGACTACCTGACCAAGCGGTGGACAGAGTTCCTCAACGCTTGAGCGTCGGTTGACGCTTGAGAACGATTGAACGGGCGACGCGCCGCCGGCCCCAAAGCCGGCGGCGTTTTCGTGTATGGTAGCGGCGTGACGACAATCGAAAACTACGCGAAAGTAACGCGCGGCGCTGCCGCGCCGCGAGGCCTGATCGGCGGTGCGCCCAGAGCGCAGGCCGAAATCGACGCCACGCGCAAGTATCGCCGGGAGCCCGGATTTCCGGTGCCCATTCTGGTTGCGCCGGCTACGCTTTGGCTCGTGGTCTTTCTCGTCCTTCCCCTGCTCAGCATCTTCGTCTTCAGCTTCTGGAAATCGACCGGCCACGGCATGGCACCGGGTTTCACGCTCGAGCATTATCGGAATTTTTTTGCTTCATCAGGCTTTTTCGATCCGCATAGTTCCGAGTTCCTGACGCCGTCGATCTTCATCCGCACGCTGTGGCTCACATTTCGATTCACCGTCACTACGATGGCGATCTGCCTGGTCCTCGCCTATCCGATTGCTTATTTCCTGTCGATGCAGGTGCAGGACTTCAAGTGGCAACTCTCGCTGTTCCTGCTGGTCATGGTGCCGTTCTGGACCAGCTATCTCATTCGCGCGGTCGCCTGGCTGCCGATGCTGGGCCGCCACGGGCTGATCAACGAATTCCTGATTTCGATGGGCGCTATCGAAGAGCCGCTCAGCTTCTTCCTGTATTCCGAATTCAGCTACACGATGGCGCTGGTTCAGCTTTATGTCATGCTCGCGGTCGGACCGATCTTCTTTTCGCTCGCCAAGATCGACCGCACGCTGCTGGAGGCCGCGCGCGATATGGGCGCGACGCCGTTCCAGATCTTCCGCGAGATCATCGCGCCGCTGTCGCTGCCGGGCGTCGCCATCGGCATGATCTTTATTTTTGTGGCGGTGATGGGCGAGTTCGCGACCGCCGTGGTGGTCTACGGCGGCAAGTCGTCGACCACCGGGACCGTGATCCTCAGCTACTACGTCACCGGAAACTATCCGTTCGCCGCGGTTAACGCCTTCATGCTGATGATAGCGATGATGATGGGCGTCGTGGTCATCTTGCGTCTGGTCGATATCCGAAAGGAGCTCTAGGATGGCGCGCTCGACGCCGCAGGCTCGCCGCAAGACCCGCATCAAGGCGGGCTTCAGCGTTTACTACGTGATCTTTCTGATTTTTGTCTATGGACCAATGTTCGCGATGTTCACGCTGTCCTTTCAAGGACCGCGGGGTGGCGTGACTTTTCCGATGAGGGGTTTGAGCTTTTACTGGTGGGAAAAGCTGACCGGTCCGTCGGCCGTCGGCGATCTTAAAGGTTCTCTGGTACGTTCGCTCATTCTGGCGGTGGCGGTCATGATCATCACCGCGGTGTTCTCGACCATGCTAGCGATGGCTTTTCGCAAGCGCTTCCGCGGCTCCGGGGCGCTGTTCTACGCGGTCATGGCCGGCCTAATGGTGCCGGGCACGTTGCTGAGCCTTGGTTTGGCGACCATGCTGCGTCAACTCGGCCTTTCGCCTGCTTGGTGGTATTCGGGCTTGGCCGTTCACGTCATCTGGACGTTGCCGTTCGGCTTTCTCGTCATGATGGCGGTGTTCAACCGCTTCGACGCCAGGATTGAGGAAGCGGCACGCGACATGGGAGCCGATGAATGGACGGTGTTCAAGGAAATAACGCTGCCGCTGATCCTGCCGGGCATCGTCGCCGCGGGCCTGTTCGGGTTCACGCTCTCCTACGATGAATTCGCCCGCACCACGCTGTTGTCCGGCGGGCAGAATACGCTGCCGCTCGACATCAACGCATCGTTGACCCAGCGCGTTCAGCCGACCCTGTTCGCCCTCGGCACGGCCTCGACGATCTTCTCTTTGCTGATGATCGGACTGTTTATTGTAATTTATACGATCCTGTATCGGCGGTCCCACTAGCGCCGGAACTCTGCCGTATGACCTTCAGCAGCCAATAGATCAGGCAGAAGATCACGGTCAGGATCACCAGCGCAACGACGGCGCCGAGCCGGGAGCCGAACTCGCCACCCAGCGTATATTCGCCCTGCAGCAGGTAGACGCAAAGGATTTGGGTGGATTGCGCCGCGGCGCCGGCGCAAAACAGGATGGCGATGAAAGCCGAGCCGCGCAGCGAGGCGAGCACCATTCCATCGATGCTGTGCCGCTGCACGATATAAAGCCGATAGGCCCGCCAGTGATAGCCGCAGAAGCCGACGATCGCCGCGATCAGAACAACCCAGAACATGGCATTGTCGTATCCCAGTCCGTTGATGACCAGGTTGAAGAAGTCCTCGAACGGCTTGTAGAAATACAGAAAGATCAGCACGACGATGAAGGCCACATAGCCCACAAGCGCCCAAAACAGCCGCCAGCCCGCCATTGCAATTGCGCCCCTTGATTATTTGTAGATCTCTTTAGTCACCGCACGATTGAGAGCTAACTGGAGCATGCCGCATCGACAACGGCAAGCGCCGCTTCCACCGTAGCAGGCTCCATTTCTCCAACTCAAGCATGGGATTTTACCGCGATGATCAGCAGGATCGCGTAGAGCACCACGAACAGCGCCTCCCGTAGCGTCGGCAGGGTCTGCCGCTCCGATGTGGACGTTACGAGCGTAATGACTTCAAGAACGAAGAAAACGCCCGCCAGAATAAGAAACGGCCATAGCGACCCCCACCAGGAGGCCGCTGCAGCAACGCCTTGAACGGCGTTCCAGACCAACAGCAGAACAGGAAGGATGACCAGATATCCATAGCCGACGAGGAAGCGGCTGCGCGAAGCGGTACGGTCGATGAGCCAGAACGCGGCAAAGAACAGAATCACATTGAGGATGTCCCAGAAACTGCTGGCATAGGCTTCCGGCTTGGCGACATTCCGAAGATGCAGGAAGGCGAGGATAAGCAGAACGACAAGGAGGTCGCAGAACAGCCATTCTCGGACCGTCTCGGCGCCGCCCTTGGTGCCCCAAGTCCGTGTCGCTTTGTCGAAAAGCAGCACCAGCGAGACTCCGAGGCTGGCCGGGTAGAGGAGCTGAGCAACCAGCCCATATTGCTCCACGGGCGAAAGCGCGATCCAGCACACCAGCAGGACGGCGAGCGCGAGGGCGAGCAAGCCGAGCAGCCGCAGTGGCGATGGCTCGGGCGCGATTCCGGCGCTTGCCGGCACCGTCTCCGCTGTTCCGTCCGGCTGCCGTCCCTTCGCGACGGATGGCGAGGACTGGATCAAGGCATAGGCGAGCGAGATGGCAAGCCCGATGACGCCGAGGGCGACCATGACCGCGGCGAAGATGATCGTGCGCGTATCGGATCGCCAATCGCCGATGGTCTCGCCCCACACCCATTGCTGTCCGCTCGAAATGAGCCAGATGGCGAATGCTGCGATTGCGGCAAGCAGAATGAGCGCAAGCGTGAACTCATACCAGCGCGGCGACTGCGCCGGCTGGACCGCGCCGGCCACCCCGGCCTGTCGTCCGTGCGGCACGCGCGCCAACAATCCGATCAGGAAGGCGAGCACGCCGATGATGGCGACGATGACCATCGCCTCGACGAAATCGGTTGCTCTTTGTTCCAAGGTTGTTTGACCCTTCTGTCAGATCGGCTGGGAGCGCACTTTAACGGCCGTTACGCATGAGCGTCTCGATGCATTTGCAAAGGCTGTCACTGGCCGCACGCTCCAACAATTCGCCGACCGAGCGGCCCAGATCCCGGTCGGCGACTGCAGTTTCGCGCACCGCCGAACCGTTGGCGCACAATTGCCCAACGACTTCGATCGTATTGCCATAGGCGCTGTGCTCCACGATCTCAAAGCTCCAGGCGTCGCCATAGGCCTCGCGCAGTCCGCCGATGACGTCCCGCAGCGAGCGCCCGTTGCGATTGGCGATCGGCGGTGGCACCGGCGGCACAGAAGGCGCCGCCGCGATCGGGCGGATCCGCCGCGAGCTGAGAGGACTGGCGCCACCCCTCGACATGAGCCTCGATGGGGCCGGCGCCGGACGTGAAGGCGGCTCCGCGGGTTGCGGCAATGCCGTTGTCTTTGGCGGCGGTGCGGCCTTCATTGCCGCCTTGGCCTGCACCGCGCCGCGCATGCGGTCGCGAACAGCCTTGGTCGCCACCTCGTCCACGATCTCGGCGACGGGATCGACGACCACGCCATAGGCGGCGCGGGCATGCTCGACCGTGCAAAAGCCGTCGAGTACGTCGTCGAGGACCTTTGCGGCGGGCCGCTCGAGCGGCTCGCCGAAGCCGCCACCGCAGGGACCATAGAATACATGCACGTCGCCCGCCGCCACGCGCATACCCGAGAACTTCGCCGGCATATGCTTGATCTCGTCAGGCCGGGCGACATTGTAGATGTCGACTTTGCCAACCTGGCCGGCGGCACCGCCGAAAATGCCCCAGGGCACGTCGAAGTGGCGCTCGTTCTCGTGGGTAATGAAAGCGTCGGTCAGGACGCGCTGCGCCTTGACGACGCCAATGCCGCCGCGGAAGCGGCCGGCGCCGGGCATCACATCGTCGCGCAGCTCGTATCGATCGCAAATCATCGGCAAGTGCATCGCCAGATCTTCGATCGGATTGTTCCGCGTGTTGGCCATCAGATTGTCGATGCAGTCGGGCCCATCCGCGCGCGGGCGGCCGCCATAGGAGCCCTCATTGACTTCGAGAAATACCCAGTAATCGCCGCTCGGGCGAACGCCAGCATAGGAGCAAAACGACAGACTGGCCGAACTGCCGGCGATGATGTCGTTCGGCAAAACCGGCGCCAAAGCCTTGTAGATCAAATCGATCACCCGGTTGCATTGGGCGAAACGCGCCTCGGCAGCGGCGGGATATTTCGGATTGTAGATCGAACCCTTCGGGGCGATGACCTTGACCGGCCGGAACGATCCCTGGTTCGAGGGGACCTTCACGTCCGACGTCGCGGCGTCGAGCAGGAGCGAGCGGATCGCACAAAAGCAGGCGACCTTGGTCGAACCCTCGAACGGCACATTGAATGCGGTTTCGACCTGCTTGGACGAACCGGTGAGATCGATTTCGATGTCATCGCCCTTGACGCGGACGCATACTTTGATCGGCAGCCGCACATCGCGGTTCTTGCCGTCATCGTCGAGGAAGCCTTCGGCGCGGTACTCGCCATCGGGAATGGCGGCAATACGCTGGCGCAGCACGCGCTCGGTGTAGTCCATCAGCTGTTGGGTGGCATCGAGGACGACCTGACGGCCGTAACGGTCCATCAGCTCGGCGAAGCGCTTGGCGCCAAGGCGCGCCGATGCGATCTGCGCATCGAGGTCGTCTTGAAGCTGGCGGGCAGCGCGGCTGTTGCGTCCGATATAGTTCCACAGCGCCTCGTTCCGCTTGCCGCGTTCGTAAAGCTTGGTGCCGGCAAACAGCATTCCCTCGGCGAAGACGTCGGGAATATCGATGATCAAGCCCGGGGTCGCGGCGCCGATATCGACGTGATGGGCGGTATTGGCCGAAAACCCGATCAGCGTGCCCTCATGGAAGACCGGCACGACGACGGCGATGTCGGGCGAGTGGCTCGAGCCGTGATAGGGGTGATTGTGAATGACCAGATCGCCGTCGTGCCATTCACCGTCCTGCAGCGTATCGCGAACCCCGGCGAGATAACCGGGAAGCGAGCCGATATGGAGCGGCGTCGATTCCGATTCACAGAGGGTGTTGAAATCGGTGTCGAACAACCCGGCGCCGAGATCCTGGGATTCGCGGATAATCGAGGAAAACGACATCCGATAGAGGACATGCCCCATCTCCTCGGCGATGGTCTGCAAGGCCCCGTTGATCACCTGCAGCGTGATCGGATCGATTGCTTCTCCCGGCATGCGCGCCTTCAGCCCCCGCGATAAACGTGCAGATTGCCGAATTCGGCAATCGCGGCGATGTAGCCGGGCGGCAGCAGGGTGGTCGAATTGTGCTGGATCAGGATCGCCGGTCCGGCAATCCGATGTCCCGCTTTGAGACGATCGCGGATATAGCGCGGCGTCTCAACCGTCTGGCCGTCGTCGAATGTGGTCGGGCGGCTGTAGAGGAAAGCGTCGGATATGTCGTGACCGTCGGCCTGGTCAATCCGTGCCACCTTGAGCGGCACCACGTCCTCGCGCCCGATCACGCGCACCGTTATCAGCTCAACCTCGCCATCCTCAAAGTGATAGCCATAGTCGAGCCGGTGTTGGTGGTGAAAGGCCGCGACCACGTCTCCCAGATTGGCTGTCGTCAGCTTGGCATCCGGAAGGTGCGCGCGCAGCTCGAAGCCCTGTCCGTGATAGCGGCATTCGGCCAGCTTTTGAAATTTCTGATGCTCCGCCGTCACGCCGTCCTTTTCCAGATCGCGCCGGCAACGCTCGACCAGCTCGTCGACGACGGCGTTGATGCGACCTATGGCGGCTTGATCCGCTCGCTTCAACGAGACGATCAGGGACCTGGCATGCTCGTACTGCATGTCGGTCTGCAACAGGCCCATCGCCGCCGTGATGCCCGGAGCAACCGGCACGATGATCTCTTTCGCCGAAATCGCTTCGGCCAACGCGACGCCGTGTAACGGCCCGGCACCGCCGAACGGCACCAGTGCGAACTCGCGCGGATCGATGCCGCGGGCGACGGAGTTTGAACGGATCGCCAGCGCCATGTTCGAGTTGATGACCTTGATGATGCCGAGCGCGGCGTCCTTGACCGACAGACCCAAGGGCTTGGCCACCTTGGCCTCGACCGCTTTGTGCGCAAGCTCGGGATTGAGCGGCAGATCGCCGCCCAGCATCTTGTCCGCGTCAAGACGCCCAAGCACCACCTGCGCGTCGGTGACCGTGGGCTCCTCGCCGCCTCTGCCGTAACAGGCCGGGCCGGGTTCGGCGCCGGCGGAGCGCGGTCCGACATGGAAGCCGCCGGCAGAATCGATATAGGCGATCGAGCCGCCGCCGGCGCCGATCGAGACCAGATCGATCATCGGTACCAGGATCGGATGGCCGTTCACGTACGAATCCCGCGCGTTCATGATCTTGATGCGTCCGTCGGGGATCGTGCTGATGTCGGCGGAGGTGCCTCCGATATCGACGGTGATGAGGTTGGACCGGCCGCAGAGCAGGCCTTCGGCCCGGCCGCCGATCACGCCACCGGCAGGGCCCGACATCAGGATGCCGACTGCCTTCTGCGAACAGGTTTCAACCGTCGCGATACCGCCGTTCGACTGAATGACTCGCAGATTGGCGCGAAAGCCGCTACCGGTAAGCTTGTTCTGTAAGTTGTTGAGATAAAGCGACGTCTTGGGTCCGACAAAGGCGTTCATCGCCGCCGTCGAAAAGCGCTCGTATTCGCGGATGACATTGGCGACTTCCGAGGACGTGCAGATGTAAGCATCCGGCATCTCGGCGCGAACGATCTCGGCCGCGCGCCGTTCGTGGGCATCGTTGAGGAACGAAAACAAAAAGCCGATCACTACGGATTTGATGCCGCGGCGCTTGAACAGCCGGGTGGCCTCGGCGACTTCCTTTTCGTCGAGCGGAATCTCGATCGTACCGTCCGGCGGCAATACGCGCTCGGTGATGGCGATGCGGTTGCGCCGTTTGACCAGCGGGCGCTGCTGCCAAGGAACCTCGAAATGCAGCGAAAAATTGTACGGTCGCTTGTGCCTGCCGATATGGAGTATGTCGCGGAAATTCCGCGACGTGAGCATTCCGACATCCGCGCCGTTGTGCTCGATGGTGATGTTGGTGGCGACCGTGGTTCCGTGCACAATCAAGGAAACGTCATCGGGACGCACGCCGGAGATGTCGCAAAGCTCGCGCAGGCCTTTCAGCACGCCTTCCGACTGGTCTTGCGGCGTGCTTGCGACCTTATGCACGAAGACGCCGTGCTCAGCCTCGAGCACGAGGTCGGTATTGGTGCCGCCGACGTCGACGCCTACGCGCGCCATGAATTGCCCGATCGTCCCTGCGTCGCCGTGCAAGACCCCGGGTGCACAACGCCTTTGCTATTCCATCTGTGATAAAAGATTGTCAGCATTGACCGGATCGTGCAACCCCTAAAGACATCGCCGGCGATTGCGGCACGCTGCAACCGTCCGTCGCACCGACGGATGGATCCCTTGCCGCCTCTGAGAGAGTTGAGCCGACCGAACAAATAGTGATTGAATGCGGGCTCGATAGGAATGTCAGCAATGGCGGTAACCGCGAAATTCGTCTGCTCCGGCTGCAGGTGGTGGCATTATCATCCGACGGAGGGTGCCGAACCGGATTCGGAACAGGCCGTCGGGTATTGCCGGCGCTTCCCGCCCTCGCGGCGCGAGAACGGCGTCGGCGCGTGGCCGATTACGTTCGGGAGCGACTGGTGCGGCGAGTATGCCGACAAGAGCGAGGCCTCGCGCCAGACGCCGCGCAGCGCCACGGCCGCGCACTGACTCCGCTATTCGGGCGGGCTGCTCGCCGCGACTAGATCAGTTCGACGCAATTCATCAGCGCCGCCTCGGTGGCGCGCCGGAACGCCTCGTTTTCGTCGCCTTCGGCGCCAGCTTGACCGATCTTGAACCGCACGCCGCTGCTGGCGCCAAGCACGGGTCCCTGGGAGATTTTGGCACGTCCGAACTGGGTCCTGACCGCGCCCGCCTTGCCGAACGTCAGCTTGCACAGGACGATCACTTCGTCACCTTCGCGCCGTCGTTCCCTGATTTCGTAGCGCCAATCGTTGCCAAAGCGCTCACGCAGCCGGCGCGCGGCGGCGGACGCCGGGTCGAGCTGGACCGCAGGCGCGATGGCGGGCGCGGGGAGGGTGGTTCCCGCCGGGCGGAAAGGCGTTGCAGCGGCTCGGCCCGACTTACCGGCACGCGTCCACCCGCCGCGATAGAGGTCATCGAAGCTCTTTTTGTTCTGCGAGAGCATGTCGCCGAAGACCGACGATAGCTCAGGGCGCGGCGGGTTTGCCATGCGATGCTCAGGCGCGTTGGGCGCGCGGCCACCAGCGGTCGAAATCGTTCTCCGCCCTGGCCGCGAACTCTACGTCGGTGGCGAACGAGCGCAGATAATCGAGTGCATCCGCGAGCGGCACAACGTCCGCGTATTTGGCATCGATGTCGAACAGGTTCGCTTCATGCGGTCCGGCGGCGCGGTCGCCGACCGCCTCCCGCACCACGATGGTGTGAAAGCCATATTGCAGAGAATTGATCGCCGAAGCGCGGATACAGCCGCTCGTGGTGCAGCCCGCCATGATCACCGTATCGACGCCGAGCGAGCGGAGATCGACATCCAGATTGGTGCCGAAGAACGAGCTGGCATATTTCTTTTCGATGACCTTCTCGCCCGGCAGAGGCTGAATTCTCTGGTCGACTTCGATCAGCGGCGACCCCTTTTGCAGGATCGCGAGCGAGGGCACTTTTTTCACGAACAAGCCGCCGTCGCGCAGATCTTTGGCATAAGAGATGGTCGTGTACACGATCGGCAGCCTGCCGCGGCGGAACGCTTCCTGGAGCTGGCGGGTCGCGTTGATTTCCCAGGCAAAGTCGCCGCCCAGTGGCGTCGTCGGATCGGTAAAGGCGTTGATGAAATCGACCACCAGCAGGACCGGACTGCGGCCGTAGCCGGAACGGCTGGCGAAGCCCTTACGCTCGTAATCCGCCCGCGTGCTGTTTTGCCAGTCGTTCATCTCCGACCCTCCAAACCTTCAAGGGATGGCTGAGGATGGCGTCGGCCATGGCGCCTTGTCAACGATGTCGAGATCCGACGAACAAGCACGACGGCAATGAGCGGGCGGGCGCGGCCTCTTGCCGGTACGCGCGCAACATGGGACTGTTACTTTGGTGCGCGTCCGTTCGTAGCCGGTCGAACGGTGGGCGATCGTTGAAACATATCTTTTGCGTCAGTGGGGCACGAATGACCGACGATAATCGTACTGGTCCACCGTTTGGCGGAGTCCGCGCGGGCTATGGGTCCGCTGCAGGGCCGCGCTATCAGCCGCGCTCGCTCGTCACCTCGCGGAGCGCGGAAGCGGCGAGAAGCGCGCGATCGATGCCGCGAACCGGCGCCGGCGGCAAAAAGGAGATCCTCTGCGCCATCGGCGTCGACGTTGACGCCGTCGCCGGCTGGCTCGGCTCCTATGGCGGCGAGAATTCGCCTTGCGACATTTCCCGCGGCCTGTTTGCCGGTGAAGTAGGCGTGCCGCGGCTGGTCAAGCTGTTCGATCGCCTCGGCATACCGACCAGCTGGTTCATTCCCGGGCACTCGATCGAGACATTCCCCACCCAGTGCAAGATGGTGGTCGATGCCGGCCATGAGATCGGCATGCACGGCTATTCTCACGAGAACCCGATTGCCATGACGCCTGAGCAGGAAGAGGCGGTCATGGACAAATGCATCGAACTGATCGAGCGCCTCAGCGGCCGCCGCCCGACCGGCTATGTCGCACCCTGGTGGGAATTTTCCACCGTCACCAACCAGTTGTTGCTGAAAAAGGGCATCAAATACGACCACAGCTTGATGAACAACGACTTCCGCCCGTTTTACGTCCGGGTCGGGGATAGCTGGACGTTGATCGATTACTCGAAACATCCGAAGGACTGGATGAAGCCGCTTATCCGCGGCGAGGAGACCGATCTGATCGACATACCGGGCAGCTGGTATCTCGACGATCTTCCGCCGATGATGTTCATCAAGAGCGCTCCCAACAGTCACGGCTTCATCAAGCCGCGCGACATCGAGGAACTCTGGTGCGATCAGTTTGATTGGGTCTATCGCGAGTGCGACTATGCCGTGTTCGCGATGACCATTCACCCCGACGTATCCGGTCGGCCGCAGGTTCTGCTCATGCTGGAGCGGATGTACGACTATCTCTCGAAGCATGCCGGCGTGAGATTTTGCACCTTCGACGAGATTGCCGACGACTTCCGTCGCCGCTATCCGCGGGAAAGCGCTCCCGCCAAAGCGGCGCGTGCAGGCTAACCGTCGCGCCCATGTGTGCCTTGTGCGGCGTACTCGGCGGCAAAGGCCATTGGAGCGATAGCGCCAGTGCGCCTGCGGTGTTCGCCAGACGCGCCGAGCCGCAGACGAGGCTGCGGGAGCGCCAGACGCGGGTGCGCATCCTCAATTCCGTTCTGAAATATCACAACGTCGTGGCCAAGGACTGGTCGGGCAACGCTTACCTCCTGACCAGCCGCACCGGGCGGACGGCGATCGTCGATACGGTCGCCGAAATCTGGCCGGCTGCGGAGCGGCTCAGCGGCCGCACCTGCGACCCGCTCGATGAGCAATACCTGAGCGCCCTCGCCGCCGCGAAAGCGTAGGCGCATACCGATGACCAACTACGGCGACCTCACCCCGGTCAACATCATCACCGGCTTCCTCGGCAGCGGGAAGACCACCCTGCTGCAGCGCCTGCTGCGTTCGCGGGATTCGACTGACGTCGCCGTTCTGGTCAACGAATTCGGCGAGGTCGGGCTCGACCATCATCTGTTGCAGGGCGTGGCTGAAAGCACGCTTTTGCTTGAAAACGGCTGCCTGTGCTGTGCCGTTCGCGGCGATTTGAACAAGGCGCTACGCGACCTGCTGTCGCGGCGAACCCGGGGAGAGGTCCCCGATTTCCGCCGTGTCGTCATCGAAACGTCCGGTTTGGCCGACCCGGCGCCGATCGCCTACACGCTGCTGTCCGAGGCCGTCCTTCGCCACCATTTTCGATTGTCTGGGATCATCACGACCATCGACGCGGTGAATGGCGCGACGCAACTCGCAAGCTTCCCCGAGGCGGTGAAACAGGCATCGATGGCCGACCGGCTTGTTGTGACCAAAACAGACCTTGCCGACGGACCATCGTTGGCGGCGCTACGCGCACGGCTGCGGGCGCTCAATCTCTCGGCGCAGATGCTGGAATCGGGTGAAATCCGCAGCGATCTCCATCAATTGCTGACCGACGACATCTATGACGCCGAAGGTAAAGTTCGCGAGGCCAGCCATTGGACCGCCGAAGAAGTTGACGAGCACAGCACGCACGCGCACACCGCGGGCGTCCAATCCTTCACCGCGATCTTCGATCGGCCGCTGGATTGGACCGCCTTCGGTGTCTGGGCCACCATGCTGTTGCATCGCCACGGGGCCAATGTGCTGCGTCTCAAAGGCCTGTTGAACGTGGCCGGCGTGCCGACCCCTGTGCTGATCAACGGGGTTCAGCACATCGTCCATCCGCCGAGCCATCTGGAGGCGTGGCCGGACGCCGACCGGCGCTCCCGCCTCATATTCATCGTCCAGGGGCTGCAACGCGCGCGCATTGAGCGCTCGCTGGCGCTATTCAATGGGCTAACCGATGCCCCGATAGCGTTATCGGCCTGAGAACAGTCCGCTACGAATGGAAACGGTCAACGAGCACGCGGCGGGGCGCTTTGCGGACGCCAGCCGGTGCGCAGCGCCCGCACGACATAGTGCAGCAAATAGAACAGAATCGCCAAGATCACCAGCAAGAAGATGGCAAGGAGCTTCTCGCCGAATGCGGCGCTCAAGACCGGCCCGCGATTGACGAAATATTCGCTGAGAACCTCGATGGCCTGCAGTGTTGCGCCGGCGCAAAAGATCACGGCCACGAGAATGGCCGCCTGGAGCGTGTCGAATACCAGGGTATCTACATTCAATTCGGTGACGTTGCGGAAAATCTCGCTGCGAAACGACTGCCAGTGCGCGAACGCGTAGGCCACGATGCCAACCAGCGAGGCGAACCAGAAGACCACATTGTTGAAATGGATGAACGGGATGTGAGCGAGCAGATAAGTTTCGAACGGCCGATAAAAATAGAGAAAGATGAGGAGGATAATGACCGCAACGACCCCAATCCAGAATTGCTGCTGTTTGGTTGTATCGTCCGCCATATTCGCCCTTTTGTTTCAAGCTGTTTTGGATGTTAGATCATTCCGGCGTGTTGTCAAAATGCGCGCCGAGTTCTGCCAGACAATAAAACACGCAACAGAACGAGTTGACAACGGCGCGCTGCTCCGGGACTATCAACCTGCTCCGGGACCATTACTGCAAAAAAGGCGTGTACAACGCGCCTCTGTGCGCGCCTGATGGCGCGGACCCTGTGGGAGTGACAAAGAGGGATGTTCGGCTTCGGCGCAATATCGTCCCGAAGCGGCCAGCGCAGGGGGTGAGATGAGTAGCCGGCTCGGCATTGATGTCGGCGGGACATTTACGGATTTGCTTCTGTTCGACGAGCGCTCAGGCGCTATGCGCCTGCTAAAGACGCCGTCGACGCCAGCCGATCAGTCGGTCGGGATTCTCGAGGGAATTCAGCAACTGATCGACGAGACGGGCATTGCAGCCTCCGATGTCGCCGCACTCCTTCACGGCACGACGGTATCGACCAACATCGTCCTGGAAGAAAAGGGCGCCAAGGTCGGTCTTCTCGTCACTGAGAATTTCGAGCAGGTTCTGCATCTGGCGCGCTCGCAAACGCCTGGGCCGCTCGCTGGCTGGATCATCATGCAAAAGCCCGATCCGTTGGCGGATCTGGAGCTGACGCGCGGCATCCGCGAACGGATCAATGCGCGCGGCGACGTGATCACGGCGCTCGATGAAGCATCGGCCCGCAACGCGGTACGCGAACTCATCGAGCTCGGCGCCGAATCCATTACCGTATCGCTGATGCACTCCTATGCTAACCCGCAGCATGAGCAGCGGGTCAAGGCGATTGTCGAAGAAATGGCGCCGGACATGACGGTGTCGCTGTCTTCGGAGATCCTGCCGGAATTCCGCGAATACGAGCGCACGCTGGTCACCGTCATGAACGCCTATGTTCGCCCCAGCATGCGGCGCTATCTGAGCGGTTTCGAGGAAAAATTGCATCGCGTACAGTTTCAACCAACCGTTAACATCGTCCGCTCTGACGGCGGCTTGATGAGCGTCGAGCGCGCCAGCCAATCACCGGTGCATACGATGCTGTCCGGACCCGCCGGCGGCGTATCCGGCGCGGCGTTCATGGCTTCGCTTGCCGGCTATCCCCAAGCGCTCGGCTTCGACATGGGCGGCACGTCCACCGACGTTTCTCTCATTCAGGATGGCAAACCGACGATCTCCCGGCAGACATCGATCGGCTACTATCCCATCAAGGTGCCTTCGGTCGACGTGCATAGCGTTGGCGCTGGCGGCGGCTCGATCGCACACGTGCCGATGACGGGCGCGCTGCGGGTTGGTCCGGAAAGCGCCGGCGCGGTGCCGGGACCGGCCAGTTACGGCAAAGGCGGCGACCGGCCGACGGTGACCGACGCCAATGTGGTGCTGGGCCGTCTGCCGCCGCGTCTTCTGGGCGGCAAAATGCTTCTGGACACCAAGGCGGCCGAGGAAGCGGTGGCGAAGATCGCCCGCGCGCTCAGTCTCGACCTGCACCAGGCGGCGGAGGGTATCCTCGATATCGTCAATGAGAACATGCTCGGCGCGCTGCGCCTGGTCACCGTGCAAAAGGGCCTGGACCCCAGAGACTTTGCGCTGGTCCCGTTCGGCGGGGCGGGCCCGTTGCACGGCAACGCCATGGCCATGCTGGCCGGCTGCTATCCGGTCATCGTGCCGCCGACCCCCGGCGTGCTATCGGCACTGGGCTTTTTGTATTCCGACGTGAAAAACGAATTCGGCCAGACCTTCGTGCGCACCATCGATGAAGCGGACCCAAGCCAAATCGGCGACATCCTGACCAGGCTGGGGCGCGAGGCGAAAGCCTGGCTGCGGGAGGAGGGCGTTGAAGAGTCGCGCCAGCGGGTCAACTACGAGGCGGACGTCCGCTATTTCCGGCAGGGGTACGAGTTCTCCCTTGAGCTCGATCCCGAGCGCCTTGGTAGCGGAGCGCTCGCCGACCTTGCGGCGCGTTTCGGCTTGGCGCATGAGCGCATTTATGGCTTCAAGCTCGATCACCCGGTGGAACTGGTCAATCTTCGCGCGGTCGGGGTCGGGGCGGTGCAGAAGATGGATCTGCCGAAGTTCGAGAAAGAAGGCCCCGATGCGGCGGCCGCGGTGGTCGAGCAGCACCGGGCCTATTTCGATGGCAGCTTCGCTTCGGTTAACGTTTATGACCGCAACCGGCTGCGGGCCGGCAACCGGATCCGCGGTCCGGCCGTCGTCGTCCAGATGGACGCGACGACCGTGATCCATCCCAATCACACTGGCGAGGTCGACCAGTATCTGAGTATTCTGATCACGCCCGACAAAGCGTCATGAAGGCGCGCAGAGAACCAACGCGATGACGAATTTCAACCCGCTTAGCAGCACGGTCAGTTTCGACGACCTGCTCCAGGCCAATAAACAGCAGTTCGACAAGATTTTCTCGACGCAGACCAAGGAGTTAGGTCTGCTCGGTTCGAGCCACCGCCCGCCGACCGCTGCGGATTTGGCCTCCGCCAGTCTTGCTTCGGAAGCGGGCAGGGGGCCTTCCGACCTCTACGCGATGCTCAATGGCCGTTTTGGCTCCGCGTGGTCGTCCGAAGTCGTCGAACACAAGACCGAGCGCGGATCGGTGACGGTGCTGTGCAAGCTGACCGTGAACGGCAGCTCGAAGATGCAGTTCGGCTCGTCCCGAGCCAACGGCGACGAAGGGGCCGCGCTGCAGCGCGCGACGGAGATGGCCTTGCGCGGCTGCGCCGACATGTTCGGCGACGGGCCTCCGGTCGAGACCCGCGCCGAACTGCCGACCCGGACGCGCCCGCCAGCCGCAGTCGCGAGCGGCAACGGCCGCAGCGACAAGGCCCCCGCCGCGTCGGCGCGCCAACCGCAAGAGAGCCGCCGGCTTGACACGGTTTCGCTCGACCTGATCGAGAACGCGCTGCGCAATGCCCGTCATGAAATGGACGCGGTGCTGTTCCGCTCGGCCATGTCGCCGGTGATCCGCGAACAGCACGATGAATTCCCGATGATCTGCGACGTCAAGGGACGCATGATCGTCGGGCAGTTCGGCTCCTACGTGTCGAACATGCTCAAGCAAAGCAACTTCGAGCTCGAGCCCGGCGACGTCATCCTGCAAAACGATCCGTACGCCTGCGCCGGCGCGATCAGCCACCTCAATGACTGGATGGTGCTGGTGCCGGTGTTCCACCAGGGCGACCTGGTCGGCTTCACCTCGATGTTCGGGCATATGATGGATGTCGGCGGCTCCGTGCCGGGCAGCATGCCTACGGACGCCGCTTCGATCTTTGGCGAGGGCATCCGCATTCCGCCGATCAAGCTTTACCAGCGCGGCGAGGTCAACAGGGCCGCGCTCAGCGTCATCATGAACAATACCCGCACGCCGGAGATGAACTACAGCGATCTTATGGCGATCATCGCCGGCTGCCGCGCCGGCGAGAAGCGCGTCGTCGAAATCTGCGATCGGTTCGGCCGCGAAACCTACAAGCAGGCCTGCGAGGCGTTGCTCGATCGCACCAACCGCGCGATGCGGCAATTGATCGTCAAGAATCTGCCGGAGGAGCCGAAATCGTTCGAGGATTATGTCGACGACGACGGCCGCGGCAACGGCCCGTTCAAGATGAAGCTCACAGTCTGGCGCGAAGGCGACCATGCCTACTTCGATTGGACCGGCACTGCGCCGCAAGCCCCGGGGCCGATAAACTTCTATCTGCACGAGGGCATGTTCAAGATGTTTATCGGGGTCTACATGATCATGGTGTTCGACCCCCAGATCCTGTTCAACGATGGCTTCTACGACGTCATTCACGTCACCCTGCCCAAGGGCTCGCTGGTCCACCCTGACTTTCCCGCTTCACTCGGCTGCCGGACCCACACTCTGTCGCGGCAGTTCGACGTGCTCGGTGGCGCGCTGAGCTACAATGCGCCGGAGATGGCGACGGCAGCGGGCTACGGCTCGAGCCCGCATTTCCTCTATTCCGGCGCGGACAAATCCGGCCGGTCGTTCCAACTCATGGAAATTCTCTACGGGGGAATTCCGGGCCGTCCGCTCGGCGACGGCATGGATGGTCATTCCTGGTGGCCGCTGTTCCAGAATATCCCGAGCGAGTATCTGGAAACCTATTACCCGATGCTGATCGAGGGCTATTCAACGATCATGGACACCGGCGGCGCCGGCAAGCACCGGGGCGGCAACGGCGTAGAGAAAATATTCCTGTTATTGGAAGAGGGCGACATCTCGATCCATGACGATCGCCACCTGTCGCAGCCCTGGGGCATTCTCGGGGGGCGGCCGGGCGCGTATTCGGAGAAATGGCTGGTACGCAAAGACGGCGCCCGCTCGCCGCTGCCGTCCAAGATCGACAATGTGCGCGTCTATGCCGGCGATCGCGTGATCTTTCGCACCGCCGGGGGCGGCGGCTGGGGTGATCCGCTGGAGCGCGATCCGGTGCGGACCCGCAACGACGTTGCACGCCGGCTGATGAGCGCAACGAAGGCCCGCGATGATTATGGCGTCGTTCTTACCGGTACGCGTCTTGACCTCGATCGCCGGGCCACCGACGAACTGCGCGACAGCATGCGGCGTAATCGAAAAACTCCGAAGCTGTTCGATTTCGGGGAGCGTAAATCGAACGCTTCGGGCGCACGCGCCGCACATGCGGCCTGAGCGGAAGCGGTCAATGACAAAGCAAAAACTTCGATAAATGGGGCGAAGGCACGATGTTTGAAGTCGTAATCAGTCTCTTCATCGCCGCGATCATCCTAATCGCGATCTTCTACATCGTCTCGATTTGGATCTATAAGCGAGCGCCGTCCAATATGGGCTTCATACGCACCGGCTTCTTGGGCACAAAAGTCTGCCTGGGCCGGGGCGCCATCGTGCTTCCGGTGTTTCACGAAATAACCTGGGTCTCGCTCGAGACTATCAAGTTCGCCGTCAGCCGGGCACGCGAACAGGCGGTTCTGACTGCAGACAACATCCGCATCGACGTGAATACGGAACTGTATGCCCATGTCGGTCACACCGAGGAGGCCGTTCTGAGGGCCAGCCGCACGCTCGGCGAAAAGACCTTCGATGCCGAGAAGGTGCGCAACCTCCTCGAAGCGAAAGTGGTCGGAGCGTTGCGCAGTTTTGCCGCTACCAAGACCCTCAAGCAACTGCACGAAAATCGCGACGCCTTCGCCCGTGAAATCAAGGAGGACGTCAGCGAAAGCTTCGTCGCGAACGGGTTGATGCTCGAAGAAGTGACCATCGTCACGCTCGAGCAATCGACCAAGGAATATTTCCGATCCGACAACGTGTTCGACGCCGAAGGTCTCAAAGTCATCACTGAGATCACGTCCGAAGCGCGGCGCAAGGTCCACACCACGGAGAAGCAGACCACGGTCGCGATCCGCAACAAGGATCTGACCACGCAACTCGAATTGCTGGAAATCGAGCGCCAGGAAGCGGTCGCCCGCGCCAGCCAGGACAAGGAGATCGCCAACGAACAGGCCAAGCAGCTCCGCGAGAAGCAGACCTTTGTGCTCGATCAGCGCCTGGCGGTTGAGCAGCGGGAACTCGAAAACGAGAAGGCGCTGGAGCAGCTGCGCACCGAACGCGATATCGCCTTTACGGCGGAGGCGAAGCGGCGCGAGGTGGCGCAGGTGCAGAAGGAACTGGCGCTGGAGCAGGAGCGCCGCGACCGCGAGATCGCCCTGATCGACAAGGCGCGCGAAGCCGAAATCGCCGAAATCACCCGCAATCTCGCGCGTGAGCGCGCCGAACGCGAGAAGGACATCGATCTCGCCGCCAAGGAGCGCGAACGGCAAGAGGCCGAGATTGCACGCGCCACCGGGGTCGCCGCGGCCGAGGAACGGGCGCGCGATCTGCGTCATAAGGTGAGCGAGGAAACCGCCCTGTCGGTGCGGAAACGCAGCCTCGAGACACGCCTTGGCATTCTCCAGGTCGATCGCGATGAGGCGGTCGCCGCGGCCAAGCAGGAAAAAGAGATTTCCGACGAACGCGCGCAGATCTTGAGCGAGCAGCAGCGATTTGTCCTCGAGCGGCGCTGGGAAGTCGAACACGAGGAAATCCGCAAGCAGCAGGCGCTGGAGGCTGCCCAGATCCAGAAGGAAATCGCCATCATCGAGGAGGCCAAGCAACGCGAAGCCGCGGAAATTCGCCGCGCCCTGGCCCGCTCGCAGGAAGAGCGCGACCGCGAGATCGCGCTCGTCGCCAAGGCCGAAGAGCTGGAGCGTGCCGAAATTCGTCGCGAGCTTGCGCGCGAGCAGGAGGATCGGGACCGCCGGATAGCGCTGGTGGCAAAGGATTCGGAGTTGGAGCAAGCCGAGGTCCGCAGCGCGCTTGCCACCCAACTGGAAGAGATGAGCCGCGACATCGCGCTCATCAGCAAGGAAGGCGAGCGCGAACGCACCGACATCGAGCGCTTTCTGGCGCGCGAGCAGGCCGAGCGCGACCGCGAAATTGCGCTTGCAGCCAAGACGCGGGAGCTGGAAATCGCCGAGACCAAGCGGCTCGGCAGCACGGCGGAGCGCGAGAAGGCCGAACATAGCGCTGAATTGGTGCGGGTGGTCGCGGACGCCGAGCGCGCCCGCCAGATCGAGATCATCGAGGCCGGCAAGGCCGCTGAGGCACGCCGCATTGACGAGGAGAGCAAGGCGGCCGTGATGCGCATGCACACGATTACCCAATCGGAGGCGCGCAAGGCCGCTACCGAACTTGAGGCCGAGGCGACAATGGTCCGCGCCCGCGCGACGACCGAAGCGCAGAAAATCGGTGCCGAAGGCATCGAACGCGAAGCGGGAGCCCGCGGGCGGGCGGAGATGGAAGTCGAGACGCTCCGCATCGCCAACGCGCAACGTCAGCTCGAAGCCGAGGCAACCGGGCTAGAGGCCAAGGCCGAGGCGCTCAAAAAATACAATGAGGCGGCGACCTTCCTCGAGCTGGCGCGGCTGCGGATCGAGGCCGACCGCGACGTTCACATCGATCAGGCCAAAGCCATGGGCAGCGCACTGGCGGGAGCGCAAATCCGCATGTATGGCGGCGGCGACGGCACCATGGACACGATCCGCGGGCTGTTCACCCAGGGGTTCGGGATCGGCGAGGTGCTCGAAGGATTGGCGCAATCGATGCCCGAGGGATTGCGGCAGCGTCTGAACGCCAACGGCATTTCTGGGTTGTTGGGCCGCTCGTACAATGGCGGTTCGTTGAAGCAGACCTACGAGCACCTCAATGCTCTGGTACAGGAGCATCTGCGCAGTAAAAAAGCGCGCGAGGTACCGTTCCCGGAGGCGATCGCCCGGCTGGGCGAGCACGCCGGCGAAAACGAGGACCTGCGCCAGGCGATTAAGCTGCTCTCCGAGTTCAACCAGGAAGGCGCACTGAACAACGTTCCTTTCGAGTCCGTTTGGAACATGATCAATGCGGTGGCGAAATCAGCGGGCTAAAACGGCCGGACGATGAGTGAGTACGATGTTGTCCTGACGGAAGTCTCCAAGACGTTTCCCGGCGGCGCCCGAGCGGTCATCGACTTCAATGCCGAAATCGGGCATGGCGAATTTGTCGCCATGCTCGGGCCGTCCGGCTGCGGCAAGACCACGACGCTGCGCATGATCGGCGGTCTCGAGGAAGTAACGGCGGGGAAAATCCTCATCGCCGGGAAAGACGTGACCGATCTGCCGCCGGCGCTGCGCGACACCTCTATGATGTTCCAGAGTTTCGCGCTGTTTCCCCACCGCACGGTTTTTCAGAACGTCGAGTTCAGCCTGAAGATGAAGGGCATGGACAAGAGCGAGCGCGACCGGCGGGTTTGGGAAATGCTCGAAATGGTCGGACTTGCTGGTTTTGCGACCCGCCGGCCGCGCGAACTGTCCGGCGGCCAGCAGCAGCGCGTCGCGCTGGCGCGCGCCTTGATCAGCCGGCCGACCGTGCTCCTGCTCGACGAACCGTTAGGATCCCTGGATTTCAACCTGCGCCAGGCCATGATGATCGAGCTGAAAAGGGTGCAGCGCGACCTGAACATGACTTTCATTATGGTTACGCATTCGCAGCAGGAGGCGATGTCGCTCGCCGACAAAGTCATCGTGATGAGCGACGCCGTTATCCAACAAATCGGCACCTCGCGCGAAGTCCACGAGAATCCGCGGACCAAATTCGTCGCCGAGTTCATCGGCAACAACAACCTCTTCCAGGGCCGCATCCGGTCGCGCAGCGGCTCCATCGTCTTCGTCGAGTCGCTCGGTCAATTGCTCTACCTCAAGGTTCCGCCGGCCGTCCGACATGTTCCGGTCGGCAAAGACGTATGGTTCTCGGTCCGCGCGGACTTGATGAATACCGGCGACAAGCAGGACATGGCCAACCGGATCCAAGGCAAGTACATCGCCAGCGAATTTCTTGGCTCGCTTGAGACCGATGTGTTTGAGGTGGCGCCCGGACAGTATGTCCATATCGAACAGCATCGGCACGCGCAGGATCGCATCTACAAGGTGGGCGAGCGCGAGACTTTGTGCTGGCACGCCGAATCCAGCGTTCTGCTTGAGGATTCGCGCCGGGCCGAGGATGTCGAAGCGGCCTAGAGCGCAATCGCTTCAGATTGAATTGATCGGCGCTCTAGCTTTCTGGTGGAGCATGATCTTTTCGGAAAACCGGCTTCCACTTTTCCGGATCATGCTCTAGTTGCGGCCTACCTTGTAGCCGGCTTGCTCGCGGTCCCAGGTGGCGGCGGTGACGCCGCGCTCCCGCAACTTATATTTGGTCACCTTGCCGCTTTCGGTTGCCGGCAGCGCGTCGACGAACTCCAGAAACCGCGGCACCGCGAAGTAGGGCATGCGCGGTCGGCAGAAATCGAGCAGCGCCGCAGGCGCGAGCTGCGATCCGGGACGCAATACCACGGCAGCCATCACTTCATCTTCGGCGAGTTCCGAACGTACCGGAAAAACCGCGGCATTCTCGACCTGCGGATGGCTGATGATCACCTGCTCGACTTCGTAGGAGGAAATGTTTTCGCCGCGGCGGCGAATAGCGTCCTTTAAGCGGTCGATGAAGCGGTAATAGCCGTCACTCTCGCGTACCACCCGGTCGCCGGTGTGGAACCAGAGATTTCGCCAAGCTTCCACCGTTTTATCCGCCATGCCGAAATACCCGGTGGCGAAAGCGAACGGCTCATCGGCGCGCAGCAGCAGCTCGCCCGCCTGCCCGTCGGGGAGTTCGTTGTCGTGGCCGTCCACCACGCGCGCCGCAAAGCCGGTGAGCAACTTCCCCATCGTGCCCGGCCGCTGCTCGGCAAGCGATGTTCCCATGACGCAGTTTGTCTCGGTCGAACCATAGCCATCGATAAGCCCGATGCCGAAGCGCTCGGTGAACCGCCGATAGAAATGCGCCGGCACCGCCGGAGCGAGCGCAACCCGCACGCAGTGCCCGCGATCGGCGTCGCTTTCCTCCTGCGACAGCAGCATAGCCACCATGGCGCCGAGCAAATAAGTAACCGTAGCACGCTCTCGCGCCAGCGCGCGGACAAATCCAGAGGCGGAAAACCGCGGCTCCACGATCAGGGTCGCGCCGTTCAGGAGCGCCTGGAAGAAGCTGTTCAAGGCATTGGTATGGAACATCGGCAGTGTCGTAATGAGGACGTCGGCTTCGCCGACGCCAAGAAGCTGTCCGGTGTAGACCGCCCACCAGAAATATTGGGCATGAGGACAGCACACGCCTTTCGACAGGCCCGTCGTCCCGGACGTATAGAGGATGGCAAAGGTATCTCCAGGCTCGATCGGATGCGGGGTAAGGCCTTCCTGCGGCTCGGGAAAGTCAATGCTGTTGAGGTGTGGGGTGTCGTGCGCTGGACCATTGCCGACGAGCCACAGTGTTTCGAGCGCGAGCTTCTCGATCGGCAACAACGCGAGCGCTGACGTCAGCTCGCGCTCGATGACCAGGAGGCGCGCACCGCAATTGCCGAGGATGTGTTCGAGTTGCGCGCCGCGCGATGCCGTGTTGATCGGCACGACCACGGCGCCGAGCCAGCCGCAGCCGAGGATCGTGAGGAGGAGCTCGGCGCGGTTGCCGCACATGATGGCGACCCGGTCGCCGGGCTTCGTGCCGGCGGCGGCAAGCGCGCCGGCGTAACGCGCAGCCGCCGCGCAGGTCTCGGCATAGCTGAGCGTCATGCCCCCGATGCTGACAAGCCGCCGTTCGCCGTAGCGTTCCGCCTGACGCGCCAGCATTTTTGGCAAGGTGCGCTCCGACGGCGGAAACGGGCCGGGAAAGGTGGGCGTCACACTTTGCGGGTCACTCGCGGTTACGGACATGGAAGCCGGCTCTTTCCTCCAGCCGATGGGAACCCGGTCGCCTCGGCCTGAAGCGTCGATTGCATTAGCACAAAGCCGGGCGCCGGGTTATTTAAGCCTAAAGTATCCGCCCGGACTATGAACGCTGGTGGAAAAAATGCTCCGGCACGAGATTTTCAGCGGGTGCTGCTGATGGCGGAAGACACTGCAATCGAAGTCGTACTCAAGCGCTCCGGCCTCACCTTCATTGTCCCGCCGGACAAGAGCATCCTGCAAGTGCTGATAGAGGAGGGCATTGATCCGATGTACGATTGCCAGCGCGGCGAGTGCGGCATTTGTCAGGTCGTCGTGCTAGAAGGCGAGCCAGACCATCGTGATCATATCCTGAGCGAGAGCGAGCGCGCCAGCAACACGGTGATGCAGATTTGCGTGTCGAGAGCGAAAACGCCGCGCTTGGTTCTCGATATGTGAGGAATGGGATACGGGAGACCGCGCATGAACAAATACAACGGTAATGCAGCAGCGGTTCACGGCCTCGTGCGAGAGACGGAAGTGCACCGGGATGTGTACGTCGACCAGGAAGTCTTCGACCTGGAGATGGAGCATCTGTTTGCCAATACCTGGGTCTATGTCGGCCACGACAGCCAGGTGCCGAATGCAGGCGACTATTACGGCACAACCATCGGCCGGCAGCCGGTGCTGATGGTCCGCCACACCGACGGCGTCGTTCATGTCCTCTACAACCGGTGCCCGCACAAGGGCACGCGCATCACCATCGACACCTGCGGGAACGCCGGTAAATTCTTCCGCTGTCCGTATCATGCCTGGTCGTTCAAGACCGACGGCTCGCTGCTCGCGATCCCGCTACGCAAGGGCTACGAGCACACCGGGCTCGAACAGAGTGTGGCCGTCAAGGGCATCGCGCCGGTCCGCCATGTGAAAAACTACCGCGGCTTCGTCTTTGCCAAGATGAATGACGTCGGGCCCGACTTCGAGGAGTTTTTCGGCGAAAGCCTCTCGACCATCGACAATATGGTGGATCGCTCGCCGGTGGGCCGGCTGGAAGTCGCCGGCGGCGTGCTCCGCTACATGCACAATTGCAACTGGAAGATGCTGGTCGAGAACCTGACCGATACCTGTCATCCGATGGTCGCCCACGAATCCTCGGCCGGAACGGCAATCGACGTGTGGAAGAGGATGTCTCCCGGCAGCAACCGAAAGCCGCCGGCGGTCGAGATCTATGCCCCGTTCATGTCGCCCTACGAGTTCTTCGAGAAAATGGGCATTCGGGTGTGGCGCAACGGGCACGGCCATACCGGTGTGCACCACTCGATCCATTCCGATTATTCGGCAATATCAGGCTATTTCGACAAAATGGTCGCCGCCTATGGCGAGGAGCGGGCCAAGGCGATCCTCGACGAGAACCGGCACAACACCGCCTACTTCCCCAACTTCACGGTCAAAGGCCCGATCCAGGCCATCCGCCTGTTCAAGCCCCTTGCGCCGGACCGGACGCTCGCCGAATCCTGGACGTTCCGGCTGGTCGATGCGCCCGACGCGCTGCTCGAGCGCACGCTGACCTACAGCCGGCTGATCAACGCGCCGACGTCGATCGTCGGCCACGACGACCTGGAAATGTATGAACGGGCGCAAGAAGGACTGCATGTCGACGCCAACCCTTGGGTCAACATTCAGCGCCTGTACGATCCGGCGGAAATCGAACAGGAGACCGCCGTCATCAACGGCACCTCGGAATGGCAGATGCGCAATCAGTTCCGCGCCTGGTCGAAGTTCATGACCATGTCGATGTGACGGGGTTTTGGATGAACCCGCCGACCGACCAGGACTTGATCGGTTTCGTCGTGCACGAGGCCCGGCTGATCGACCAGCACCGCTTCGAGGAGTGGCTCGACCTGTTCGCCGACGACGGGCACTACTGGATGCCGCTGGAATGGGGGCAGACCGATGCGCGGCTCGCCACCTCGCTGATGTACGAGGACAAGCTGCTGCTGCAGATCCGCATCGAGCGGCTGAAGGGCAACCGGACTTTTTCGCAAAAGCCCAAGAGCCGCTGCCACCACGTGCTGCAGGTGCCGCAGATCGACAAGCGCGACGAAGCCGCCAATGAATACGTCACCTGGACGCCGATGCATTACGTGGAGACCAGGCTCGACGAGAAGGACCTTTATGCCGCCTGGGCGACCCACACACTGTCGATGGTCGGCGGCAAGCTCAAGATCAAGTTGAAACGCGTCGATCTCGTCAATTGCGACGCGTCGCTGCGCAGCATCCAGCTTTTCATGTGAGCGCGGACATGACCGAACGCCCGATCGCGATCGTCACCGGCGGCAGCGCCGGCATCGGCGCCGCCATCTGCCGTAGCCTGCTGGAGGCCGGCTATGAAGTCGTATCGCTGGCGCGACGGCGCCCCGATTGGTCGCACAAGGCCTTGCACGCGATCGAAGTGGATCTCACCGACGCGCGCGCGACCGAACAAGCGGCCGGCAGCATCGCCGGGCAATTTGCCGTCGACACCGTGGTGCATAATGCCGGCGCTGTTCGGGAGAATCTGCTGGCCGACGTGAGCCAAAAGGACTTGCACGATCTCACCCAGCTCCATCTTGGCGCCGCCATTCTCATCGTCCAGGCGGTGCTGCCGGGCATGCGTGAGCGGCGGTTTGGGCGCATCGTGCTCATATCATCGCGGGCGGCACTCGGTCTGCAAAAACGCACCGCCTATTCAGCGACCAAAGCGGGCATGATCGGCATGGCGCGAACCTGGGCGCTCGAGCTGGCGCCGGCCGGCATCACGGTCAATGTCGTGGCGCCGGGACCGATTGCCGATACCGACATGTTCCGGCAGGTCGTCCCCGAAAACAGCGAGCATGCCGCGGCGCTGGCCCGGACCATGCCGGTCGGCCGGCTCGGGCGCAGCGACGACATCGCCCGCGCGGTCATGTTCTTCGCCGATCCGCAAAACTCCTTCGTGACAGGCCAGCTGCTTTACGTCTGCGGCGGCGCCAGCGTCAGCAGCTTCAGCCTTTAACGCACATTCAGGAAGCAACGATGGACCCGATCCGTATCTGGTATCAAAGCTATGTCGACGAGGAACACGGCAAGGTTTACTGGGACCGGCTGCGGCGCCATCTCGCCGACATCGTCGATCCCGGAACCAAAGTCGACATCAAGGGCATCACGCCGCACGACAATTACGCCCATCCGATTGTCGAATTCCGCTGCGCCCGGGAAGTGATCTGCAACGCCGTGATGGCCGGGCGCGAGGGTTACGACGCCTTCGTTGTCGGCCACTTCCAGGACGCCGGCCTCTATGAGGCGCGTTCGGTCGTCGACATTCCGGTCGTCGCGCTCGGCGAAGCCTCGATGCTCTATGCCTGCCAGCTTGGCCAGCGCACCGGCATCGTCACCATCAACCCGCGCTACATTTCCTGGTTTCACCACCAGATCCGCAAATACGGGCTGGAGCGCCGCGTCACCGGCGTGCACGCGATGACGTTCGAGCCCGGGCAGATCCTCAAAGCCTACGATTTGGAGGTGCTCGCCGCCGATGTCGAGCAGCTCTTCGCCGAGCAGGCCCGGCCGCTCGTTGCCGCCGGATGCGACGTGCTGATCCCCGGGGGCGGCATCCCGATGCTGTTGTTTGCCGCGATTAAAGGACACGCCGTCGATGACGCGCCGGTGATCAACGGCATTCCGATCGTGGTGAAGATGGCCGAGCTTGCGGTCAAGCTCAAGCGACTGACAGGGCTTACCATCAGCCGCGTGTCCGATTACGCGAAGGCGCCGCCAGAAATTATCGAAGAGTTTCTGACCAACCCGAAGGGCCTTTAGGTCTATTGCACCAGCTTCCACTTGCCGTCGACTAGCTTCACCAGCACCAGCGCGCGCTTGTCGACACCGAAGCCGGTCCCCGGCGTGAAATTATAGATGCCGTGGGTACCGACCACGTTCTTCGCGCTCGCCAGCGCATCGCGCAGCGCCGCTCGGAATTCCGGCGTGCCGGGCCTGGCGCCGGTCGCCAGCGCACGCTTGGCCGAATCCAAGAGCACGAGCCAGCCGTCGAATGCGTAGGGGCCGAAAGCGCCGCGCGCCGGCTCATTGTTCGCCTTTTGATAGGCCGCCCGGTATTCCAGCGCGATTTTCTTGGTCGGATAGGTATCGGGCAGCTGATCCGCCACCACGACCGGCCCGGTCGACGCAATCACGCCCTCGACGGCGGCACCGCCGACACGCACGAAATCTGGATTGATCAGCGCCGGGGTACCGTAGATTTCCTTGGTGTAACCGCGCTCGCGAAGCGCAATAAAGGGCAGCGCGCCAGGCGTTCCCGACCCGCCGGTCATCACCGCGTCCGGCGCGGCGGAAACGATGTGCAGCGCCTGAGCCGTTACCGATGTGTCCGCGCGCGCGTAACGCTCGTTGGTGAGGATTTTGATATCGTCGGGTCCGGCGGATTTCTCCAACCCGCCGTAAACGAGGTCGCCCCACCCGTCGCTGAAGCCGATATAGCCGACGGTCTTGACGCCGGCGGCCTTCATGTAATCGACCACCACCGAAACCATCAGCGTCGGCGGTTGCGGAATTGAAATCATCCAGGATCCGGGTTCGCCCGGCACGTTGGCCGGAGCCAGCGTAATGACCGGCACTTTGAGTTCATGACCGACCGTCGTGATCGCGAGCGAGATCGGTGTACTGCCCGCGCCCATCAAAACATCGACTTTGTCGTCTTCGATAAGCTTGCGGGCGTCGCGCGTGCCGGTCGACGGATCGGATGCATCGTCGAGCTGAATGAGCTTGAGCTTGATGCCGTCGACCTCGTCCTTGTAAGCCACGCCCGCGGCGGCTCCTTTGGCATAGGGGATGCCGATCGAAGCGCTCGGACCGGTCATGGAGGTGACGAGGCCGACGGTAATGTCGGCGGCATTGGCCGGCAGACCCATCGCCGCGACAATCACGGCGGGGCCGACGATACCCAAAAGTCTGTTCACGAGAACCTCCGTGTTGGCGGCAGTCCTGGCTCGCCTTCGATGAACGCCCTTCTGTAACTTTTTAAGCTTGAAACAATTATGCGGCAATGGTTTTCTCGGAATTCGACCAGAGCGGTTCGACGCCGATTTCCCTGCGGTTTCGGCTTCGACCCACCGAGCAGCGAGGATGTCGTGCGGTCCGACGCAGCGCTGAGCTGAGACGCTGGGGCCCGCATGACACCCGATATTGGCCTCATTCTGGGTATCGACGGCATTGCAACCGGATCGATCTACGTCCTGGTTGGACTTGGTCTCGTTCTCATATTCTCGGTTACGCGCGTCGTTTTTGTTCCGTTCGGCGACATCGTCGCATTCTCGGCGCTGACTTTAGCGTCGATGCAGCTCGGCCGTACGCCCGGCACGATTTATCTCGTCGCCACTTTGGCCATTGTGGCTTGCATCGTCGTCAGCGTGCACCATTGGCGGCGCGGCAATCCGCAACGCATCGGCCTTGGGCTTCTTGGCTACGGGGTACTGCCGCTGATCCCCGCCCTGATCGCGTGGTTGACCGCTGGATCAAATCTTCCGGCCTGGGCCCAAATACCGCTTGCGATCGCGCTCGTCGTTCCGATCGCGCCGTTGATCGAACGTATCGCATTGCGGCCAATCGCCGATGCTTCGGTTCTGGTCCTGCTCATCGTCTCAGTTGCGCTGACCTTCGGCCTCTCGGGACTGGGACTCTTGTTCTTCGGACCGGAAGGCTTCCGCACCAAGCCGCTGACCAGCGAGATTTTCCGTTTCGGCAGCGTGATCGTGACTTCGCAGACGCTCCTGATGGTGGGGTCCGCGGCGGTCTTCAGCCTGCTGCTGTTCCTGTTCTTCGAACACACCTTGTCGGGCAAAGCATTGCGTGCGACCGCCGTTAATCGCGTCGGCGCGCGCATCGTTGGCATCCGGCCTGGAAACACGGGCACGCTGGCTTTTCTCCTTGCCTCGTTGCTCGGCGCCATATCCGGCATTCTCATCGGTCCGACCACGACGCTGTATTACGACTCCGGCTTCATCATCGGTCTCAAGGCTTTCGTTGGTGCCATCATCGGCGGGCTGGTGAGCTATCCGGGCACCGCCATCGGCGCACTGTTCATCGGTGTCCTCGAAAGCTTCGCTTCCTTCTGGAACAGCGCATTCAAGGAAGTGGTGGTCTTCAGCGTGCTCATTCCCGTCCTGCTATGGCGATCGTTATCGCTTGGCCAGGTTGACGAGGAAGACACCGAGGTCGAGGGATGATCGTTCGCCGCAACGCCGTGCTGCTCATCGTCGCTGTCGCGATCCTCGCCGCGGCGCCGTTCTGGGCGGCGTCGTTCACGATCACGCTTCTCAATTACATCGGAATCTACGCGCTGGTGGCTTTGGGGGTGGTCCTGTTGACCGGCGTCGCCGGGCTGACATCGTTCGGCCAGGCGGCATTCGTCGGCATCGGCGCCTATGCAACCGCCTGGCTGACCACTGTTCACAGTGCTTCGCCGTGGCTCGGGCTTGTGTTTGCCCTTGCCCTGACCGGCATTGTGGCGGCATTGCTCGGCGCCATCACGCTTCGGCTTGGCGGGCATTTTCTGCCGCTCGGCACCATCGCCTGGGGTCTGTCGATTTTCTTTTTGTTCGGCAATCTGGATACGCTCGGCGGCCACAATGGCCTCACCGGAGTGCCGCCGATCTCGATTGGCACGATATCGCTCGAACCCACCGCCGCGATCTATTACCTGATCTGGGGCTTGCTTGTGGTGGCCGCGATTGGCGTCACCAACCTTCTGGATTCGCGAGAGGGCCGGGCCGTCCGCAGCCTTCGCGGTGGCGTCGTGATGGTGGAAAGCCTCGGCATCAGCGTGTTCAGGGTGCGGCTCGTCGTCTTCGTGATCGCAGCGCTACTCGCCGGGCTGTCAGGCTGGCTCTACGCCCACATGAGCCGCTATGTCAGCCCGGCGCCGTTCGATCTGCGTATGGGCATCCAATATTTGTTCATGGCGATCCTTGGCGGGTCGGGATATGTGCTGGGAGCGGTGGTCGGTGCAGCACTGATCACCTTCTTGCAAAATGCTCTGCAGGATGTCTTGCCGCATTTTTCCAGCAACGGCGGGCAGCTCGAGGTCATCGTCTTCGCCGTCATCTACGTGCTGGCGCTGCAATTTGCCCGCGGCGGCGTGATGCCGTTCGCGCTTCGCTATCTGCCGCGCCGAGCAAAAGCAACAATCGCAGCTGCCGAGCCACTACCGCGGCGCGCCATGCCCCAAGGCGGAACGCCGCTCCTGATCGTCGAGCGTCTTCTCAAGCGGTTCGGCGGTCTCGAAGCCGTCAGTCAGGTCAGCTTCGAAGTCCTGGCGGGCGAAATCGCCGGCCTTATCGGTCCAAACGGCGCCGGCAAGAGCACGGTGTTCAATCTCGTCACCGGAGCGCTGGCAAGCGACACTGGCAAGATTGTGTTTCTCGGCGATGACATCACCCGCGCCGGTCAGCGCCGCATTGCGGCGGCCGGCATCGCCCGCACGTTCCAGCACGTGAAGCTGCGTCCGAGCATGTCGCTGATCGACAACGTGCTGCTCGGCACCTATCTGCGCACGCGTTCCGGTTTTCTTACAAGTGCACTGCGCCTCGATCGCGCCGAGGAAGCTCGGGCCCGTTTCGAAGCGCTCACTCAACTCCAACGCGTTGGGCTTGGCGCCAATCCTTACGATCTTGCCGGCAACCTGCCGCTTGGCCGCCAGCGCATCCTCGAGGTAGCCCGCGCGCTCGCCACCGATCCCGCCCTGATAATCCTTGATGAGCCGGCCGCCGGATTGAGCCGACCGGAAAAAATGGCGCTCGCCGAGTTGTTGCGAAGCTTGCGCAAGGAGGGAGTTACCGTCCTGCTGGTGGAGCATGACGTCGAGTTCGTCATGGGGCTGGTCGATCGTATTGTGGTGATGGATTTCGGCTCCAAGCTCATTGAGGGAACGCCTGCCGTAGTACGGGCCGATCCGCGGGTGCAGGAAGCCTATCTGGGAAGCGTGGCATGAGCGCGCTCCTTGAAATTGAGGACTTGCATGTTGCTTACGGCAAGGTAGAGGCCGTCCGCGGCGTCGGGCTTACCATGCAGCCGGGTCAAATCGTCACCGTCATCGGCCCGAACGGGGCCGGCAAGACCACGCTCTTGGCCGCGGCCGCCGGGCTGCTGCCTTGGCGCGGGCGGGTGATCTATGATGGCGTCGATCTCGATCGGCTTGACGTCGAGGAGCGTGTCGAACGCGGTTTCTGCCTCGTGCCTGAGCGGCGCGAACTATTCGGTGAGCTAGCCGTCGTCGACAATCTTCTGCTCGGCGCCTACACGCGACGCCGCAACCGGTCCGGTGTGAAGGAAAGCTTGCAGCAGGTCTATCAGCGCTTTCCGCGCCTTGCCGAGCGCCGGCGGCAAAAAGCACAAACGTTGTCGGGCGGCGAGCGGCAAATGCTCGCGCTTGGCCGCGCGCTGATGGCGCGGCCACGACTTTTGCTGCTCGACGAGCCCAGCCTCGGACTGGCGCCGTTGATGGTGCGCGAGATTCTCCGCATCGTGGCGTCACTGCGCGATCTCGGCGTTTCGATCCTGCTGGTCGAGCAAAACGCCCGAGCCGCCCTGGAAACGGCGGATTACGGTTATGTGCTCGAAATGGGCGAGATCACCCATCAGGGCCAGGCCACCGCGCTCGCCAACGACCCGCGCGTAGTCGCTACCTATCTCGGTGGATCGGCGTGACGGCGCCGGCGGCCTACGACGATGTCGTGCTGGCAGCGCCGGTAACGATTCCGTATCTCCGCTATTCGATCAGAAGCGCGCACTGGTTTCTCGGGCGCGCTCTCGCCAACCTCATCGCTACCGCCGTCATCCCGAAAGCGCGGATCGACGGGCTTGCCGTCGCAAGCTTTACGCTCGCGCCGGACACCGCGGTGGGCCTTACCCAGCATCTGGGTTTGACCGTGCGCTGGCTCGATCATGTGCCGATGGGTGGCGCTTCCGGCATCGTGTCGATCCGTCGCGCCGCACGTGCGGTACAGAGCGGCGACGCCGAGATCGTGGCGTGCATCGCCGGCGATACCAATCACACCGACAGCTTTCGCCGCAACACGTCAACGTTCAGCCAGTTTGCCCAGGACGCGGTCTATCCCTATGGATCGGGCGGACCAAACTTAAGCTTCGCGCTGCTGACTGCGTACTACATGCGTGAGCATGGCGCAGAACGCGAGGATTTCGGCAAGCTCTGCGTCGCCCAACGCAACAACGCACTCAAGAACCCGCTGGCGCTGCTCAAGAAGCCGCTCACGCTCGACGACTATCTCAACGCGCGCCTGATCGCCGATCCGCTGCGGCTGTTTGACTGCGTGATGCCGTGCGCCGGTGCTGAAGGCTTCCTGGTCATGCGGCGCGCGACGGCTGCAAGCCTGGGACTGCCTTTCGCGCGGCTCCTCGGCGCGGTCGAGCGGCACAACGCTTTTCCCGACGATCCGATTCAGGACCGCGGCGGCTGGGCGATGGACGCCGATGCGCTGTATGCGCAGGCCGGCGTCGGGCCGCGGGATATCGATTTTCTCGAAGTCTACGACGACTATCCGGTCATCAACGCGCTTCAGTTCGAAGGTCTTGGATTTTGCGGCAGGGGCGGGGGCCCCGAGTTCATTCGCGCCAACACCTTCGAGGCCGAGGGCAGCTTCCCGGTCAATACGTCGGGCGGGCAATTGTCGGTCGGCCAAGCCGGCGCGGCCGGCGGTCATCTCGGCATTGTCGAAGCCATCCGCCAGCTCACCGGGCAGGCACCCGGCGCCCGCGTTCCCGACGCCCGGCATGGTGTGGTCTCGGGCTTCGGCATGATCAATTATGATCGGGGAATTTGCAGCGGCGCCGTCGTGCTCGGCGCCGCCTGATGAAGGAAGGCAATGCCGTCAAAACCAGACACGCCGCCGAAGCGCAAGAACCCGCTCCTCCGCACGCCGCTGCCGACGCTGCCGCCCAGCGCTCGCAGTCGCGTCGCGCTCGGGCTGACCGCGGCTGCGGCTCGCGGTCGATTGGAGCTGCAAGTCTGCCGGGACTGCGGCGCCCTGCAATACCCGCCGCGGGAGGTCTGCCAATCCTGCCTGTCGCAACGGTTGGTCTGGCGCGCACAAGATGGCCGCGGCGAACTTTTGGCCGAGACGGTGCTGCGTAATGCCCAGGAACTGTTCTTCCGCGAGCGGGCGCCATGGCGGGTCGGCATCGTGCGCCTGGATGCCGGCGTCAACGTGATCGCCTATGTGCACGAAACCGTGTCCGCCGTGCGTGTCCGTATTAACGCGGCGCTCGATCGCGCCGGGCAGGCGGTGCTCGTCGCCGTTCCCGAGGAAGGGAGATTTCACTTGTCTGATGATCCTATGCTCCGCGAGATGACCTGCGACCCGCGCCATCGCAAGATTTTGGTTACCGACGGCAAGTCGGCGCTCGGCCAAGCCGTGGTGCGCGCGCTTGCAGCGGCGGGGGCTGATTTGATCTGGGTCGGAGAGGCCGAACCCTGGAAGAAAGCGCCCGGCTTGGAGGCGTTGCGCGACGCGGCGCCAGCGGAAATCGTTCCTCTCGACATCACCGATGGACGCTCGGTCCGCGAGCTGGCCCATGAGATTGGCGCCAAAGTCGACATTCTGGTCAACACGGCCGACTGTCACCGCGCGTTCTCGCTGGCAGGGCGTCGCGGCGTCGAAACCGCGCAGCTGGAGATGGAGATCAATTATTTCGGCCTGTTGCGCCTCGCCCAGGAGTTTGCACCGGCCCTGAAGGCGCGCGCTGCTGACGGCGCCGCAAACGCCATTGCCTGGGTCAACCTGCTGTCAATTTTCGCGATCGCGAACTATCCGCCCCACGGAACCTATTCGGCTTCGAAAGCGGCCGCGTCTTCGCTGTCGCAGGCGTTGCGGGCGGAGCTGGGAACGGCCGGCATACGCGTCATCAATCTATTTCCGGGACCAATCGACGATGAGTGGGACCAGCTGGAGCTGCCGCCGAAGCTTTCGCCCGCGTCCGTCGCGTCGGCTGTTGTCGAGGCGCTCAAGGGTTCGGTCGAGGACGTCTACCCGGGCGACGTGGCGCAGGATTGGCTTGCACGTCACCTCGACAATCCGAAAGCGCTCGAGCGGGAACTCGGCGAGGAGCGCCGATGAAAACAACAAAGAGGAGAACCAAGACGACGAGCAACAAAAAGACTCCGCGGACCGTCAGCCGGAAAAAAGCGATTCCGAAAGCCGGGAGCGCCCTGCATGCAAACTTGCACGGCTTGATCGCGTCCGGCGGCGTCCAGTTGGTCGATCTCACGCAAACGCTCTCGCCCGATTTTCCCCCGATCGTACTGCCGCCGGAAATGGGCCAGTGCCGTCCGTTTCGGATGGAGGAAATCTCTCGTTACGATGAGCGCGGGCCGGGCTGGTATTGGAACAATTTAAGCTTCGGCGAGCACACCGGCACGCATTTCGACGCGCCGGTACATTGGATTTCGGGGCGCGACCAGCCGAACAATTCCGCCGATACTATACCGATCGAGCGTTTCATCGCCCCGGCCTGCGTGATCGACTGCAGCGTCGAAGCCAGGGCTGATGCTGATTTTCTCCTGACGGTCAGTCACGTCGCCGCGTGGGAGAAACGGCACGGCCGCGTTCCCGTCGGCTCCTGGCTGCTGATGCGGACCGACTGGTCGAAGCGCACCGATCCGGTCGCCTATCAGAATCTGGACGATACCGGCCAGCACACGCCGGGCCCCGACCCGGACTGCGTTCGCTTCCTGGTGAAGGAGCGCGACGTTCTCGGCTTCGGCACCGAAACCATCGGCACCGATGCCGGACAAGCCGCACACTTCGCGCCACCCTATCCGTGTCATTTCTACATGCACGGCGCGGGGAAATACGGGCTGCAATGCCTGTGCAATCTCGATCGTCTGCCAGCAACCGGAGCGCTCATCGTCGCAGCGCCACTGAAGATTCTCGGTGGCAGCGGCAGCCCTCTGCGCGTATTCGCGATTGTGCCCGCCGGGAGCAAACGCGCGTAAGGGCTGCTGTCAGTCTCTGCGGCCCAAGCCGTCCAGCAGCGCCTTGTGAAAGTCATCGGGCGCCTGGATCTGCGGTGCGTGCCCGAGATCCGGAAACTCGATCAAATGGCCTCGCGGGAAACCGGCTACCGCGGCCTTTGCCAGCACCGGGTAATTGCCGAGCGTCGCGCGGATAGCCGGTGGCGCCAGGTTTTTTCCGATCGCCGTCGTATCTTTGTCGCCGACGATGAGCAGCACCGGAACCGTGATCCGCTCGAGTTCGTAGAAAACCGGTTGCGTGTATGCCATGTCGTCGACCAGCGCCGCGTTCCAGGCGACGATGTCGTGACCGGGACCGCGATAGAGGCCCGCAAGCATTTGCACCCAGCGCTCGTACCTCGCATCCCAGGTTCCGGCGTAATAGGTCACGCGCTGATAAGCGCGAATGCCGTCGGCGGTCGTTGCCAGCTCCTGCTGATACCATGCGTCGACGCTCTGCCACGGTACGCCTTTCACTTTCCAGTCCTCCAATCCGATCGGATCGACAAGCACGAGCTGGTCGACGTCGTCTGGAAAGGTCAGGGCGTAACGCATGCCGAGCATACCGCCGACCGAATGGCCGATGATCGTTGGACGCGTTATTCCGAGCGAGGCCAACAGCGCGTGCGTGTTGCCGGCGAGCTGCTGGAATGTGAACTGATAATGCGCCGGCTTCGTCGATTTGCAGAAGCCGATCTGATCAACCGCGATCGCCCGGTAGCCCGCCTCAACCAAGGCCGCAATGGTATCCCGCCAGGTCGCGGCACAGAAATTCTTGCCGTGGAACAGCACGACCGTGCGGCCATTCGGACTTTGCGTCGGTCGCACGTCCATGTACGCCATGTCGAGGGCTTGGCCTTGCGAGGCGAAGGAGAAATGCGAAACCGGCCACGGATATTCGAACCCCTGCAATTGCGGACCGTATGCAGGCTCATCGTCCGCGGTCTTTGCAGGGACAATGCCAAAACCGAACGTAATGGCGAGTGATAGTACAACGCGAGAGAAGAACAGCTAGGCGCATGATTCCACCTTTTCCATAGAGATAAAGTCCCGCTGTTGCCGCGCATGCGACCGCCGGCGCGCGCATGCCACGTTCCTAACATCCTCCTAAGATAACGTCCGCGCGTTGACGCCGGCATAGCCGCCGGACCGGATGACAATCGAAAGCTAAAAATAGGGAGTGGGCACGAGGATTGCCCAGCAAGATACATGATCACCGACCATGACATTGCCGTGTTGTGTGCAGCTATTTACGCCCCGCCGGGGCAACCTCCCGTCGCATGGGATCAGCTTGAATTGCCAGCCTACGGCATCGACTTCGGCATCAAAGATCTCGGCTCAGCCGTTGCGCTGGTCTTCCGCGGATCGGTCACTATCGCCGATTGGCTCTGCGATGCAGAGGCGGTCGCAGATCCGTTTGTGCACGCCGGCCTGGGACCCGTTCACCCGGGGTTCTTCGCCGGGCTGCCGGAGCTTTGGACGCGGCTCAAGCCGACACTCACCGCCAAGCCTTGCATCGTGGCCGGTCATAGCCTTGGCGCCGGGCGCGCATCCCTTTTCACAGGCCTGATGGTGCTCGACGATCTTCCGCCTTTGAAGCGCCTCTGCTTCGGCGAGCCCCGTCCCGGCTTTCCTAAAGCCGCCGGTGTCGTGGCTTCGGCAAACGGCCGGTCCTATCGCAACGGCAACGGCCGAGCGCATGATCTGGTGACCGACGTCCCATTTACGACCTTTATCGAGGACTACGTGCATCCGACCCCGCTGGCGCCGGTGTGCGCGCCGCCGAGCGATGCTGATGTGCAGCGAGACGCGCTTTTTGCTTGGCACTCGATGACGCTATACGCGTCGGTGACACCCGCGCTGACGATCACCTAGCCGAGAGGCTGATCGCTGGATCAGGGGGTACCGTATTTCTATGGCGGGCCACGACGGACGATGATGAGCACTATTTCTACGCCATGGCCCTATAGGTGTGGCATGATCGGCTCAGGCAGAAGTCTCAAGGAATCTCAATGCCAAGGCCGTACCCACCGGCCCCTATATTGCCGCCGCCGGCACCGGTGCCCTTTCCGATCGGCGATCGAGAGAAGGCGGACCTCGCCCGCATCCTGAAGCTGGACGGCCTTCAGCCCGAGCTGTGCGACGCGATCAGCCACGTCATCGGCTGCTACCAAGCCTCAACGGCAGGCTCGACAGACACTACTGTCGCAAACGTCCTCGCCGGTCTCGGCGAGTTGACCAAATCCGGACGGGCCTACGAGAGAGCCGTGCAGCGCATCGCCGATGAACGTAGCGGCGTCGACTACACAACTCATCAGATGTTGCAGCCCCTTGCCCAAGCTGTGCTGAAGGATGAGCCCGGTTCCCGAGAGGCGCTTGCCCAAGCCGCCGCCAAGCGGATGGAGGAGCTACGAACGCACAAACGTGTTGCTCCTCCGACAGAATCTCTGCGCTTTTTATGCGGCATTCTGCGCCTGATCTTCAATCAGTCCGGCTCTCCCGCGCTACGCGGCAGCCTCGATGGGAGTTGGCATCAGTGCCGCAAGTTCGCCATCGAGGTCTTCACGATCGCAGGCATCGATCGCGCCGACTTTGACGCTCATCCTGAGCGCTTGACCGAATATCTCGGGACCGACGTGAGCGTAGGCTAGGGGCCTGGATAGGCGATTTGTACTTTGGATGGAGAGCTTTTCTCCGTTGCGGCCGGCAGATTGGCATACGACCGTACGAGAGGAGCACGTCATGCAATCCATCGCTCTGGAGATGTTCCTGGAACCGTTCAAGATCGCTGCTGCGGAAGGGGCAACCGTGGAATTGAAGATGCGCCTGCTCGCTGGAAAGGTCCCTGCATTGCAGAAGCACGCTCACCGCATCGTACTGGAGGATATCGAAGCTGGCTTGATCGAGCATTTCGGTGCGGCGCTGCCTGATGAAGATAAGGAGACGCTGCGCTTATGCCGCCAGTTGCGGAACAAGGTGCTCCATAGCGATTTCCGCGCGGCGCGCGACAAGTTGAGCGAATTGGGAATTGCATCGTCACCCGGCGGCGTCGTGAAGATTGACTTGCTGGTGGTAACAGTCGCAGAAGTTACGAAGAAGATTAATGCGGCGAAGGTCGGCACAGAAGGCGTACGCATAGCCGACACGCTGTCCACGGACGCGGGTAGCGTGTTCGGATGGTTCCTCGAAGCAGGGCAGTCCGGCGACTTCGCCAAGGCGAGTGCGGCCTTCAAGAGTGCGGCGGAAATAGTTGATAGGCTTGCCTGCATTGAGGCGTCGTGAGCCCTGCACGGCAGGCCGTAACGCCTGCCGTGGTCAGGAAATTCGCGAGGACCGCACGGGAACGCATGCCGATCGACTGCGGCGGCCATCGCCGTGATCACCTTCGCGCGCTTGCTCAGCGCGTCGAGGTCGCGGACGGCGAAGTCCGCATCATGGGATCAAAAGGCGATTTACTCAGAACCCTTGCCGCAGGCTCGGGCGCAAAATCGGCACGCCCGACGTTCGCGGTTCTGTTCTGAAGTGGCGGAAGGGGTGTCCGCCTATCATCGAAAAATATCTCAATTTGCCAACCGGTTAGAAAAATGCCGGCCTCTCTGTCCACAAATGACGCTACAGACCTGGGATCAAATTTCACGTCGCGGCAGGATCAGCAGCGATAACTTTCCTCGCCAGGGCCGAGCGAGCGGAGCGAGCTACCGCAATAGCAGGTGATTTGTGGCGCAAAGTGCGATGTGGAGCATGCGCGTGATAACATGTTATCGAGCCGACTTGGCAACCACCAAAAAAGACAGGCATCGCGGCGTGAGATTTGCGACCGGATTTAGCCGACCTGTTGAGCGACCGCGAGGCGGTAGAATGATCAGAAGCGCGGCGATGGTTGGAACGGCGGCATCGGCGGCGGCATCGGCGCGAGGGGCGGCGGTTGATATACCTGAATTGCGCCGGTCGGCATTGGCGGCGCCGGCGCTGCGGCGGCGGTCGCCTGGGCTTGCGTGCGCGCTGCGTCGAGCTGCGCCCGGCATTGGACATAGGCCGGCTCGCCGGCTTTGGCGCCATATGATTGGCATTTGGCGTCGTCGATCGCCGCTTGCTGGGCCGCGATCTTCTCGCTCAGTCCACACCCGCCGAGCAAAAGACACACTGCGCAGAGCACGTACGTTTTGCGCATGACCAAGCCCTCCGCAAAGAGCGCGCGTATGATAACGAGTTAACGCGGATATGGCCTACCGAAAAGACCGGGGTGGGTATGCCGGGAGGGGGAAAATCGGCAGCGCGGCCAGAGCTTCACATAGACCGTTTCTTTCGCGCCAATTTTCTAAGATTCGGGCGGCCCAGAAACGATCGTTCCTATTCGTATCGTGAATTGACCGGCGAGCGATGGATCGAAAAGCGCGGTTCTGGCAATGGTGGAAAGAAGCGGTGCCGACTCTCGCCGCCGTGCTCGTGCTGTGGCTCGGCTGGGGTGCGATTCGCTATAACCTGCGCGACGGCTTCGTGGTCATGACCTTACTGGCCGCAGTCGGCGCCTTTGCCATCGCCCGTTTCATCTTGAAGGATTGACGGGGGGCACAGTGGCCGGTGGGGTTCAAACCGTCACACCGTCACAATGCCCATTCCTTGCGGGTTTCGAGATTTTCAAACCGTAACACCCGGTGGGCGCGTTACGGTTGCCGACTAGCGGGAAACCCTTGCGCCATCGCCGTTGTGACGGTGTGACGGTTCAAATGCCCGGTGTCGGCAGATAGCGCGCAAAGGCGTCGTCAAAGTGCCCGAGCCGGTAGCCCTTTGAGGTATCGGCGCCGCTGCGGATTGTCCCCGGCATGATCCTAAACGGCGCCAACAGCCGCGCAAGGCCGTTTGTCGAAAGGGCCTTGCCGGCCTTCCATTCGGCCCATGGGCGCCCCTCAATGGCGACCAGGGCGCCGACCAGTTCTGCCGACGACAGCTTGTCCGCTTTCCGCTCAGCGAAGATCGCGCGGATGTCGACAAGGAGCATCACCCGTGCGGAGTCATCGTCGTCGGTGCCCGGTCCCGCACATTGCAGCGCGCGCCGCGCCCGCTCCGGCCATTCCACTGCGGCCGCGTCGGCGATCGCCAGCAGCGGACGCCAGTTGTCGGCCGTTCGGTTGTATATGCCGGCCGGCATGGCGGGGTCCGTGCCGGAAATGTGGTCCGCGCTATCGAGCGCCCAGCGCGCCAACTTTCTGGCAAGTACCTCGAGATGCCCGGCGCGATCATGCCGATAGGGCTCCGCCGGTTCGTCTGCCCGCCGACGCCGCAATTCGATCGGCACCGAACGATCGGCCAGCGTGCTCGGCAACCTGCCGATCAGCGCGATGGCGCACGGCGCGAAGGTCGCAAATCGGCGCGGCTCATGATCGTCGCCCACAGTGCGGATGACAGAGCCACCTTGCCGGTGCCCCGAATTGAGTATCCCGCGAAGCTCCTCGTTGTCGCGCAAGAACGTGTCCGCTTCGTCGATCAGCAGCGTTGGGCGAGACGCCTCGACCAGGCGGAAGATGGCCGCAGCCGTCGCGTTCGCCGTCGGCACCGGGCGGGGCACCAACCGCGCCAGCACGTCCAAGAGCGTGGTCTTGCCGCAACCCTTCTCCGGTGACGTGATAGCGAGCCGCGGCGTGATCGCAAACCGATCAAACAGGTGCGTATGCGCCACCCACAGCGCGGTGGTGTCCGCCTGCCAGTCGGTCATGACGACATGCCGGCGTACGGCGGCAGACAGCTCTGCAAATAACTCTGCGCCCTCGACTTCGGCCGGCCACGGCTCCGGCGCCGGCAGCGACAATGCGCGCCCCTGCTTAGAGCGGCGCGCGCGCGTTTCGGTGCGCCCTCCGGTGCGCGGCGCCACGTGGCTTGCTTCGGCGAGACGCCCAGCATCGGGTGGGCTTGGATTGCTGCTGGCGACCGGCGATGGCGAAGCCGATGGCGGGCGCACGTTGTCGCGCGCGAGTGGCGCGGGCTTACGTGCGACTTGTTTTTGCGCCGCGTCGAATTTTTTCTCAAAATCTAGGCTCATGGCGGCGCCTCATTGAAACGGGTTCATGCCGAGCATTGCCCAGCGAATGACATGCTTCACAGTTTTTTCGCCGAACAAGCCGTGCGCCGGATCTTCGATGACAAGTCCCGCATCACGGGCGAGCTGCAAAAACTCGTTCTCGACAACATCCGGCGCGCCAAGATCGCCTGCGGCCGTTGCACCCGCCCACAATGTGCGAAGGCGATCGCCAGCAGAATTGCCGCGCCTCAGGCGGGATCGGACAATCGAGACGGCGTCTGAGAGAAGGTCGTACGGCTCCGCACGGTCGCGTATTCTCGCCGCGCCGCTCATGGCGTCACCATTGCGCTGGTGTTCTTGCGCGGACGGCCGCGGCGTCGTGGCGACGGTGCCGATTCGGCGGCAGGCGTCATCAACTTGGCGAGGCTGGCGTAGCTGACCAGGGTGCGCCGGACGCCAGGGACGCGAACTGCGTCAAGGCGACCGTCGCGAAGGAAAGCCCATATGGAGGTCGGCCCAAGGCCGGACAGTTCACAGGCGCGCCGGACCGTGACGGCGAGCGGAGTTTCATCGGAAGAGGGGGAGTTGGCCACAGGTTCGCTCCTTTCGGCGGATACCCGCAAGCGCGAGCGAACACCCATTCGTAGCAAGTCGCACCAAAGCGCAACGCACCAGACGCTTGCTCTAGTTTCAAATGTAACAAACAATGGTGAAAAGACGCCGCCAGCTTTTCAACTGCTGCCGGCACCTAGATCATGGCAAGAAAAAACCGGGGATGCTGTGATGGCTCATTCGATCCCCCGCATTGCGAATAGCGGCCCGGCGCCCTTCGCTAGGCAAGGGCGTGCCGTCGCAGGCCGCTCCGCGCGGGGCAAGGTTACAGGCAAGCTCCGGGTGGCGATCGAGACTATGGTCTGGCAAGGCTCATGTAGAGCAGAAGCGGCTAAAGCCGCGTATCTAAAGGACCATTCGCTTCGCGAAGCGCTTCGCAAGCCGCACGTAAAGGCGTTCTACCTGAGGCAATTGGAGGTGTTGCGCACGAGCGAACGGGCCAGAAATATCCACGCGCTCGTGCGGGTCCGCGACCAAGATCAAAACAAGATGGCCATCGTGAACGCGGTTAAGGCATTGGAGCAGATGAAAGACGAGGTTCCGGGCGATATCGGCCGGCCGACGCTGCCTGGTCTTGTCATCGTTATCGCGCCCGCAGAAAAAACCGGGGTGTCGTAGCGAGCAGCCTGCCGGACGATTGATCGAGGCGGTTCAGTACCCTTTCGTGATTGACCGCGGCGGCCAAGAGGTCCGTCCCGGCAGACCCCCACCCCGCCGAGTGGCAGGGCAAAATGCGCGATCGATTGGATCGCTGGTAAAGCCCTTGTCCACTTCCCGCCAAAAATACCGGACCCTGATCTTCGGAAAAAGGTCGGCCGAAAAATTTTGGGAACCCGGACAAACTCGGGGCTGGCCGATATAATCTCAGTGACGACGCGCGCGACTGCGCGATCGACTTAAAATCTTGTGGACGCCGATCTTGGTAAATCGCTTCCGGAACCGAGCTTTGATTACGAGTGCGCTCGTAGGTGTGCTCGCTTGGGCCACTTGGCCGACAGCAAATCAGATCAAAATCGAGAGCTGCTCGCCGGATGGGCTGTTTGCGACGCTGAGCGCCGCTATTCATGGCCAAGCGTTCTGGCGTACTCAACTCCACGACGTAGCTCGTCGGCGGCAGAGCGCGGAAAACTGGGACCAAAACCTAGCGGACACGCAGGCACGAATTGATGGTATTGTTTCACAATCCGAGGCGAACCTGAACGCCATTCGTGAAGCACACCCAAGCCTCCCGCAACCATCAGATGCCCAGCTTGCTGCCGGACGTCTTAGGGCTTTGGCCGACAAGATCGAGCTTGACGAAGCCAACGGCGCCGCAAGTGAGTTAATGCGAAAACAGGTGCCAGCACTCAAACGGTGCGAGGAAGCCATTAGCGCACGACTACCGCGTTAGGATGTTTTGTGGCGGGCCTTCGCGAATTGGATAGTTATTGCCTTTAGGCTTTCAGTTAGAGCGGCGTGACGTTGCTTTGCGGCTCTTGCGCCGGCATCGGCGGTACAGAACGACGCCCATTGGCGCACGAGCCGGCGCCGCTTATCGCTTCGGGAAAAGATGTCCGCTCTCAGGGTGGTGCAGACATGAACGGATTTTTGAGCGCGCCGGCTCGGTCGCGAATGACCCCCAACGGACATCGCGGCATTCCGCACTAGAAATCTACGGGTTCAAGCGGATACAATTCTTTGTGTTCAGGGTTGGGGGGCAATGAGACGGCGCGAGTTCATCACGGTTGTCGGCGGCGCAGCAGTTGCGCGCCCTTTCGTCGCGCTGGCGCAGACGGCCAAGCCACCCGTCATCGGATTCCTTGGAATGGCAACCTTCGAGAGCGGCTGGCTCACGGCGTTTGAGCAGCGGTTAGGCGAGCTCGGATGGGTCAAAGGCCAGACCGTTGAAATCCAATATCGCCAGTCCGAAGGACGTCCGGATCGTGTGGCGGAGCTTGCGGCCGAATTCGTGCGGCAGAAGGTCGACGTCATTGTCACGTATGGGAGCGCCGTCCCCACCTTCAAGCAAGCAACGATTTCCATACCCGTCGTCTTTGCAATTGCCACTGATCCTGTCGGCATTGGCCTCGTGGCGAGCCTTTCGCATCCGGGCGGCAACGTCACGGGATTGTCAGACCAGCAAGCCGAAAATGCCGGCAAGCGGCTCGAACTCTTGCGTCAGGTAGTCCCCGGTCTTCGCCGCTTGGCGATTGTGTTTGATGCCAGTTATCCCGCGAGCGTTCGAGAGACGGACAATGTCCGCACTATGGCAGGACAGCTCGGCCTCGAAGTGCTGTCGCAAGGGATCAAACGAGCAGAGGACATCGCAGCCGCCTTCGATGCACTCGAAGATAGAGTTGATGCTCTTTATATTGTCGAAAACGCTTTGATCGCGACTAATCGCACACTCATCATCACCTCTGCACTCAAGATGCACCTTCCGGCGGGCGCCGGCACCGTCGAATTTGCGAGGGCGGGAGCGCTCATATCGTATGGACCAAATATCCGCGCTCTTTACTGGCGCGCTGCTGGGATCGTCGACAAGATTCTACGTGGAACAAAACCGGGAGACATCCCGGTCGAACAGCCGACCAAATTCGATTTGGCGATCAACGTCAAAACGGCCAACGCTCTTGGCATCACAGTTCCGCATAACCTGCTTGTGCTCGCCGACGAGGTGATCGAATGATCGGATTGTTTGCTGTGGTGCATGAGTTTGTTTATGGCCCATCGCTGCATTTGAAGATGCGACGGCCAATTGTCGCTTTCGGGGGCAAAGCCGACATTCTTGGGATGCGCCGACCTATGTCGGCAGAGCGCCCCGCTATCGCATGAATGCCAGGACCTTGCCAGCCTTGGGCGCGCAATAGGCGGCCCACGCGTCCGTGAGTTTGCGCCGCTTGTCGAACAGATCGCCGCGCCGGTAGGCTTGCTCGACTTTGCCGCCGATCGCATGCGCTAAGCTCGCCTCGACAATTTCGTTTTGAAACGACGTGCGCTCGCTCGCCCATGTCTTGAACGTGGCGCGGAAGCCGTGCGCCGTCAGATCGCCGCGGCCCATGCGGCGCAACAGCATCAAAAACGCCATGTTGGAAAGCGGCTTGCCCGGCTTTCCGCCCGGAAACACAAAGGCGTCAGGATCGGCGTCACCGTCGCGAGCCGCCTGCATTTCCTCGAGGATCGCGAGCGCCCGCGCGGACAGCGGGACGCGGTGCTCGCGGTGCGCTTTCATGCGCGCGGCCGGCACCGTCCAAGTCTTGTCGAGCAAGTCGATTTCGTTCCAACGCGCGCCGATCACTTCGCCCGTGCGCGCGGCCGTGAGGATCAAAAATTCCAGGGCGCGGGCTGCGATGCCCTCTTGCTCGCGCAAGCTCGCCAGGAAGGCCGGCAACTCGGCGTAGGGCAGGGCGGCGTGGTGTTCGACTTGCGCGCACCTTGGAACGCGCCGGCAACAGCTTGTCCAGATGCCCGCGCCAGCGCGCCGGGTTTTCGCCATCGCGATAGCCGCGCGCCTTCGCAAAGTCCAAAATGCTTTCGAGGCGTCCACGCACGCGGCTTGCCGTTTCCGGCTTCGCCGTCCAGATCGGTTCCAGCACTTTGAGCACAAGGCCGGTGTCCACCGCCTGCACCGGCAGCGCGCCGACGATCGGATAGGCGTAGGTGGAAAGCGTCGCGCTCCATTGCGCCGCGTGCTTTTCGTTGCGCCATCCGGCGCGGTGCGCGTCGATGTAGGCTTCGGCGCATTGCCTGAACGTGATCGCCTTCGCCGCGTCGAGCCGTTGCCGCGCCCGCTCAGCGCGCCGCGCCTCGATCGGGTCAATTCCCTCATGTCGCTTGCGGCGCGCGTCCAGTGCCTTCGCGCGGGCTTCTTGAAGGCCATAGAGCGCGAAAGGTCCGAGCCCCATCCACCGCGGCCGGCGATCGAGCATGAAGCGCAGCACCCAATTTTTCGTACCCTCTGGCGTGACGCGCAAATACAGCCCGCCGCCGTCGGCATACATGCCAGCCTCTTTGGCCTTCTCGACTTTCAGAGCCGTGAGCCGCCCGATCGCCCGTGCCATCGCCATACCCTCTCGAATGTAAGTCCAACAGTTGATCTACAATCAAATCCACAATTACGACGCGGATTATGGCGACGGATGGCGAACATGTAAAGAGGAAAGAGGCGTCAAGTTATCGCCAATGTATCAAGGTTTTTTTGCTTAGCGGCGGAGGGCAGCGAAGGATGGCGAATGAGGCCGTTCTGGCGGAAGGGGTGGGATTCGAACCCACGAGGGAGCGGAACCCCCTGCCGGTTTTCAAGACCGGTGCCTTAAACCACTCGGCCACCCTTCCACCGGCGCGATTTATATAAGGATTCTTGGGCCGCGGAGAATCAGCGACGGCGCCGCGCCGGTCAAGCGCCCACGACGTTTGCCCAACTCTGGCGAATCTGCAAAGTTGGCCCCGTTTTTGCTTTCAAGAGGTCTGCAAACCGCCGCGGCGACGCGGCGGGTCTAGGGAGAACGTCTAAGCGCCGTGTCTAACAAAAACGGAGCAATAGATGTTGTCCGCCTTGATCCTGGTCTGCTCACTTGCCTCTGTCCCGGACCTCGGGGCCTGCACTGAAGACAATGCCTTGCAGGTGGTGCGCGATCCCGAAGCGTTCATAAGCCCGGTCGCATGCTTCGTGCATGGGCAAGCGTACCTGGCTGAGACTGCGCTGGGACGCGATCTCAACGACGGCGAAGTGGTCAAAGTTATCTGCACGCGAAGCCGTAATCTGGCCAGCGAATCCCCGCCTGCTGTGAACAATGCGGCCATGCTCGCCCGGTAATTTCGCACGATCGCGGTCGAACTTACCTAATTCCGCTCGACCGCGTCTCTCCTAGAGCCCAGCGCGGCCAGCGCGGCGGCTGGCGCGCAATGACACACAGCGGTCCGCAGGTCCGGCGTGACGTCAAGCAGTTCATCGAAGGTTGAATAGGAGCAGCCCAACCGACGCGCGATCTCGGCAATGACGGAAAGGCCAATGCCTGCCGCAATAACGGGCAGGGGCGGCCTCAAGGCTCCGCTTGACAACACCAGCGCCACGGCATCGGCGATCGCACGCAGCTGCAATTCGGCAAACCATCGCGCCACCAAGGCCCAGCTGTCGTCGTCGGCATCGGCCGCATCGGCTCCCAGCATACGCGCAAGCCGCGTGCGCGATGCGACGACGGTTTTTTCGCATCCATCGGCCGTGGCCATCAGGTCGACACCTGCCGGCAGCGTGCCGAGAATCCGGTGAACGTCGGCCATGGTGGCAAAATTCTCATTGATCAACGGAGTCCATATACCGCGCAGCGGCGCGCGGCTCGCGGTCGCCATGACGAAGCCGCGCACCAGTCCGGTATAAACCAGTTCGCCGGCGGCCAACCGCTGCGAGTCGGTATAGCCGCGGGCTGCCACTTTGCCTTCGACAATGGGAATGACATCGGTGGTGGTTGAGCCGAGATCGATGAACAATGCGTTGTTGCGTTGGCGCGCGATCAACGCCGCACAGGCATGCCAATTGGCCGACGCAACATCCGCGCTATGCGCCCGCGCCTCCTGCGGCCCCACCCAACCGGCCGGGCCGGCATAAATCGACACGCTACCGAGTTCTTGCGCCGCCAGCGTGGCGAGCCATTCGACGCCTTCCTGGCGCGATGAGAACGTGTCGGCCAATTCTCCGGTCATGGTCACGACGTTACGGTCGGCGCGGCCGATGTCAGTTTGCGCGGCCGCAAAGGCCCGCAGCAAGGGCTCGGTTCCGGCTCGCAACGGCGATGCATATTGCGAGACTTTGGTGATGCGCCCATCGTTCGCGCGCGCCGCCTTTAGGTGTACGCCGCCGATGTCCCAGCCAATGACAACGCTCATGTCGCCTCGCGAGCCGCGGTCATGCGATATACGATGGCCCGATTAGTTGCCGCGGCGCAAGGTTCCGACATGGTGGAAGTCATACCCGTTCTCGATCTGAAGGACGGAGCCGTCGTGCACGCGCGGCTGGGGCAGCGCAGCCAATACCGTCCGATCGAAACTCCGCTTTCATCGAGCAGCAACCCGGTCGACGTGACCCGCGGTCTGCTGTCGGTCTTTCCGTTCGAGACATTTTACATTGCGGATCTCGATGCCATCGAAGGCCGAGGGGATAACGACGCATCGCTTGCCCGGTTGAGAACCGAATTTCCCGATGTCGCATTTTGGGTCGACAATGGCGAGGCCGACCTGACGCGCGCCCATTGTTGGCTCGATAGCGGGCTCGGACACCTGGTCTTGGGCAGCGAAAGTCAAAAGGACGACACCGTTGTGCGCGGCCTTTGCAATGACAATCGAGTCATCCTGTCGCTCGACTACCGGGCCGATGCATTCGCAGGACCTGCGGCGCTCTCGAGCGATCCGCAGGCTTGGCCGAGCAGGGTGATCGCGATGACGCTCGCCCGTGTCGGCAGCGCGATGGGTCCCGACTGGGACCGGCTTTCGACCATCAAGGTCTTGGCTGGCGAAAAGCGCGTGTACGCTGCCGGCGGCGTTCGCAATGCGGATGATCTGGTCGCGCTGGCAAGTACGGGCATAGCCGGCGCGCTCGTTGCCTCGTGCCTGCATAATGGCAAACTTGCAGGCGCACAGATCGCAAGCCTGCAGGCACGATAAATCCGCGCACCGCGAACGCCCGCGCTTGGAAGCGACGGGCGCTCGAAGTGGCTTTATTCTTCTCGGAAGGCTTCCGGTCCGGACGCTGCTTAGTTGGGAGCGAACGGATGCTTGACCTGGTTGCGCTTGGCGACGACCTCGGCAGCCGACGGCTCGCCTTTTACCGCGCGCGCGATGGATTCTTTCACGGCGCGATAATTGTAGTCCTGGATCTTCTTGTCGTCGGCCGCGTCCCAGTGGATGAAGACGCCGACGCAGATGAAGAGGTTGTCGGCCTCGTCTTGCGGGATCACGCCCTCGGCCACGCTGTCGGCGACCGCCTTGGCGACCGCGTGCTGGGCCGGGCCGAACATTTGCACGGCCTGCTTGGCGCCTTTGATCGTGACTTTGTTGAACATAACGGTGGCGGGCTTGCACAGCAGATTCGGCGCCACCACCGCGAGCAGCGACGTGAACCCGTCCTTATTGTTGGTCAGGCAGTTTGCAAACGCGGCCTCGGCCGCGCTGCCGCGCGGACCCATGATCAGATCGATATGAGCGACTTCATTGCCATCGCCGATCAGCGATTCACCCACGCAGAGTCCGTTGATCTTTGCCATCGCCATCTCCTCCCAAGGAAATACAACGCGTAAGGCCTTTTGGCCTTCGCCTTCCGGTTAACATCTATCCTTGTTGTCAGCGCCCGGCATGGACCGCCGGACCGGTTAGCCAGATAGCGGCGGGACCCGGTCCCACATGCCAAGTCAACCACTGTTACGCACCGACGGCAAGATGGTCCGCAATCGATAGGCGAAAAGAGTGGCGACGGTGAGGTCAGCGCTTGTGCCCGGATTGAGGCCATTAGCCTTCAACGCGGCATCCCAAGCCAGGAGCTCAGGAAGAAGTTGGGCCGCACACGTCGATGACTGCAGCGACGCGAGGTGGATTGCCGCAGTGCGGCGAACCTGTTCGGCGGTCTGCGCATCGTATTTCCGCAAGATATGGCTGTCGGGAAACGCCGACAGAAAGCCCAGATAGGTCGTAAGCGTGGCCCATTTTGGCTCCGGGTGTCGCTGGCGAGCCGCTTCGAAGAGCGGCAGGCCGAGAACAAAAATATCGGCAAAATTAGTTGCGTATTGCCGCGCAATCGCGTCGCGATCCGCCGCCTCGATCATCGCCTGCAACAGGGTAACCTTCGCGGGCTCGAACACGTCATGGCGCGCACTGCGTCCCAGTCCTGCCGGGGCGGCGCGGACGATGGCCCGAAAAGCGAGAGCGGCATCATCCGAGTCAAGGTCCTGAAGAACCTTGCCGAGCGATCCGCCCAGCTCCGCGGCGTCGGCATCCGCCGCAGCCGCAAGCGGCGCACACAGCAAGATGATTCCAAGGTTGGTATTGGCGCCAACTCTAGTGAAAGTGGCTTCGACCGCTCCGAGGATGCGGGTCCCAACGCGCGCACCTTCCGCCGAGATGGCCGGCGCGGCGGCATCGGCGCTCGCGGCAAACGCATCCGCCGTCATCCGATGGCCGGCGGCAAAGATATGGACGTTGCCGGGCTTGGGAGCGTCGAGCTCGGCGAGGCAGGACCACTTGAAGGCGTCTGCAATCCGCTCCGAGCGTGACGTCACGCCGTTGCTCCTCGCGGCACGCGCGCAGCGAGAGCAACGGCGAGGGCGTCAGCGAAAACGGCCGCGATGTCGATGGGCGTGACCTTCTGCAACCCGGACCATGCCGGCATGCTGTTGACCTCCAGCACCATCGGACGCTGGTCCGCCCCGTACAGGATGTCGACTCCGGCAAAATCCGCCCCCACAGCCGTAGCGGCCGCTATCGCCAGCGCGTTCATGTCGTCATTGACCACTGCGGCAACAGGGCGTCCGCCGCGCTTGACGTTGGTGATCCAATGGCTCGAGTGCCGTTGCATGGCCGCGATCACACGGCCTCGCACCACAAGCAGGCGAAAATCGTGGAAGCCGTCGCGCTCGACGGCCACAAATCGCTGCAGATACCACACCCCGCCGGCCGCATCGGCGGGGCGCGGCAAGTCCTGCGGCTTACGGATCAACTTTAGTCCGCGTCCCTGCGATCCAAACAGCGGCTTGAGTACCAGCGGCCCCTCCGCCGTCTCGCACTGCACGATTTGCAAGGCCTGCGCGTACGATGCGGTCGTCCAGGTCGCCGGCGTCGCGATGCCGGCGTCCGATAGCAGAAAGCTCGTCATCGATTTATCGACGCAACGCTCGATGGCGCCCGCATCGTTCCATACCAGGACGCCGCGCTCGCGCAGCGCGTGGAGGACACCCAGGCGAAGCGTAACCGCTTCAAAGGTGCCACCCGACATCGAGCGGACAACGACTGCATCGGGAAGACGTTCGCCAAACCCATCGATCTGCA
>CAVPXZ010000016.1:0-68360 GCA_963709825.1 uncultured Alphaproteobacteria bacterium | reverse complement strand
TCAGACAGGACCGAAACTTCAACTCATCGGGAGAGCCGAGTATTTCCAACGCCGTTTTGCCCTTGTGACGCATGATCAAACGCAGATCGTGACGCAAGCGGCTTCCAAGAATTGGGTCAGCTAGATAACGTCTAGCCTGATCTAGATCGCGAATGGCGTAGCGCCGCGCCATGGTGCTGTGCCCCAGGCCCGCGAGTTGCGGAAAGATGAACCACATCCAGTGGCTCCGCTTACATCCTTCGGATAATTCCGCAACGACCTGACTATAGATCTCGGCTTGAGCGTTTATGAAGCGAATGAGATCAGGCTCGGACAGAGATCGACTCCGATTCTTCGGTCAGTATTGATTATATCGAACAGGCAGCCACGTCCGCCGTTCTAAACAATAACGTCACACTTTGATGAGGCCCAATACCTCTAGTGCAGTATGTCTCGGCTCATGAACAATGGAATCTTTGGAACACGGCCCTCACCACCCACCCTGACGCAGCCGCGTGGTGGCCTCGGATGCAAAGCTCCGTGCTGGCTCGCACACCCTGCCGGTCCGCCGTTTTCCCGCAAAAAGCTCTCAAGATCTGTCCAGCTCTCCCGTTCGTGCCACGCAAATCGCAACGCCCGGGCCCAGCGGCTTTTGGTCTTGCTGTCGGCTTGCGAGCTGGCGTCGAGGATGAGGCGGATTGGGTGAGCGTCCTGGCGGATGTCGAGGTTGAACAACTCTGCGATGCGGCGCGCGGCGTCATGGGATGCATTGATCTTCCTCAGGTCGGCATAGAGTTGATAGACCGACGCGAGGTACCGGTAGAATCCAAACCGGGTCCGCGATGCGAAGCATTCCTGTTCGAGCTTTCTGAGTTTGGAAATGCGTCTACGGAGAAACTGGTCGGTTGATGGGGCGCTTCTTTCTGTTTGCGGTTCGCGATTGGATGGCAATTTCTTCTTCGCCTCGCATTTTGGCGAAATTAGTGGGCTCCGGCTGAGATAGCCTTCCAACATTGCCAGGAACTTCGCTGGATTTAGAACTAGCCGGCCGCCAACGTCTTCAGAGCGCGGACGTTGACGGCGTAGTATCGAGGCTTGCCTTCGATCCCGGCGATCTTTTGCTCCACAGTGGCGGTATCCTCACGCTCAGTCCGGAAGATTTTTTGGCGTTTGAGCGCGAGACGCTCTGATTGGTCTGGTATCCAAGTTTTCAGGCGACCTGGACGCAACAGGATCTCGCCGTTGATGATGAACCCGTCGGCGGCCTTGCGGGCCTGTGCCTGCTGTTTGGTCACTCTCCGTTTGAGCGTGATCGGCACCAATATCGCCCGATCCAATTTCTTTTTGAGAAGCTTGCTGACGGCAAAGACGTCGACCTGATGGTTGGTGGCGGATAACCGTTGGCTTGCTCCGGTTTCCAATTCGCTCAATGCCAAGTTCAGGCATTTCTCAATCGCTCGAAATGTCGGTCCCTCGTTCCAAGGAAGGATGTTATAGTCAATCGCCAAGGCGGCCGCCGCCCATAGGACGGCGAAATTGCTCCGAATCCGCAGATGTGCATTGTGGGTATCCATCACCTTGGCCTCGGCCTCGAACTGCCGCTTGTACTCGCGCACGGTTTCAAGGCCGTGGGGGTCATTCACGTACCTCCGCAGGTATTCGCGCAACGCGAAACCTTGGTGCTTGATTGCGTCGGACCGCAACTGCTCGACTAGGTCCTTGGTAGTTTCTCGCAGGCTTTCGCTGGCCGAGATTTGAATCTGTCCATCAAAGATTCCTGCCGACCCGCGTTCGCTGGCGGGAATATCGACGAAGCGTACCTCCTCGCCGCCGAGGCGGCGCTTGCCGGCCGCCCGGGCGATGTGTCCCAGTGCTCGCTCGCTGGTACTGACGACGATGGTCCGGTGATCGCGGTTGATTAGATTGTGACTGCGCTCGTATCTCATCGATAGCTTGCGAGGACGATTTCTCGCGATCGAAAATGCCATCATCCTAGCTTTGGCTTCGAGCGGCATCTGATGCTCGCCATCCGCGAGTTCATCCAACGGCATCGCGTTATCGCGGTGACCTCGTGCTTGATCTTCGTGGCCGGCTTCCGAGTCGGCCCAGACCGGCAGGCCTTCGGATCCAATAAGTCCACCTACGGATGCGAGAACGAACAGGCAAAGGGTCTTGCCATCCGAGGTGTTGCTGAACCAATTGATGCCGAACGAATCAAGCGCTAGGGGCCTGAGGAATGGGGCCGCGAATGCGGCGGCAATCGATACCCGCAGGCGGCTCGATTTGCGGCTAGGCCTGGCAACGGATTTCTGCCACTCCTCCAATGACCCTTCGCCTAGCCGAAAAGCGCCGATGTGGGCGTCAGTCTGCGGGTCGATCAAGATTTCGGTCCGGTCACCAGGCGGTGCAAAAATCCGGTCGGGCAGGACAAACCTTGCGCCATACCAACCGGGTGCGCGCACCATTAGGAACTTGCGTTCCGGACGCTGCTTCGCCAGGACCTTGAGGATGGCATTGGAGACCCGGTCATCTTCCGGCCACTCGTAGCCCATGTCCGCGAGTCTGGTTTTGATTTCACGCCTCCGGTCGGGCAGAAGAACCGACATCGGAAAGTACTCGCTGCGCCACTGACCGTGCATGGTGCGGAAACGAATTTGCGCGATGGTGACCTGGTCTGTCTCGCGAATTCCGATCGCGCGGACGCTGATTACCTTGGCGACCTTTCGTTGCGCAGCATTGATTTGGAAGACGCCCTCCCGGGTCAACTCGACTAGCGGCTCGGAGATCGTTTTACGCATACCGGGACTCTCCCCTTTTTTGTGCTCAGTGCTCAGTGCTCAGCTCAGTTTACAAGCCAGCCGAAAGCGCACTTTGCTGAGCCAGGACATTGCTGTTCGCGCCATCAAAATCAGTTGTGCAGACTTTTTCATCAAATTTTCCTAGTTGAGCTCTCAATCTGGCTCCTAGCAGCCTCAAAACCGGTTTTTCACCGTTTTGCTTGATACGACTCTCACTTCTCCATCCTCCCCTTCTCCTAGGCGATTCTGCGCAGCACAAATCCGCGCTCCTGAGCACTAATTTCCACCTTGGTGTGGACCAGCAAATCCAATGGGTCACACTTATCGAGGGCCAATAGCAGCTCAGGGAGCTGCTTTCGCGCTTGCCGTAGTAGCTCGGGCAGCTTGGTCACCTTGTTCAAGTAACGCAGGAACTTCAGATCACCCGCCACCTTGACATCCACTGGCCGTTCATATTTTTCAACCCGCTGGAATTTGCGCTTCAGCTTTCGCTTCAATGCATCAATGTCCGGAGTCCACATCGCCAGATGCCAGTGCAGCTGTAGATATTTGCTCCCTCTCCGGCGTTCCCAGCTCAGGTCCACGCTGCCCATGATCACCCGATTAATCCCAGCTTGTTTGAGAATGTCCTTTAGCCGGCGGTTCGCATTCTCGATGTCCATCTGGGCGAATTGACCTGGCCTATATGTCATAGTCCTAGGGATTAGCGTGACCAGCACTAGGTCCTTTTTTGCCTGGGATGTGCTCAGCTGGCGGATCAGGTTCATTTGTGCCGCCACCTTGGCCCGTTGAAATGCCCGTGCACACATTGGGCACGCGACCGAGCCGCATCGGCGCTTCGGGCGACAGGCCTCCAAGCGGTCGTAAAGCTCGAAATACGCTTCCCCTTGCCGTTGGTTACCCGCTTTGGCTGCTCTCTTGGCCGCCCGCAGTACTAGCCCTAGTACTTCGGTTTGGCGTTCTTTGGTTTTCTTGCCGGTGAAGCGTTTGCCCAGGCTCGGTGGGCCATCCCCATACCAGTGCTCGTCATTAATCACCTCGGCATGTGCGCGAATATATGATCGAAAGCTTGGACGTCGTTTGTGCTGGCGCGCATTCGACGGTCGCATCCGAAGCGCCTTGCGTACGACCGACGTCCTCGACCACTTCGCAGCCACAGGCTTTTTAGAAATGGCAGTGCCCGTCATCGATTACATCAATCGCGAAATGCAGAGCGGTGCTGGCGTAGAGAATGGCGCCGTGGTCAAACGTCACGCGAATTGGCCGCGGATACCGAACGCGCCCTTACTAACCACGCCGATCTCAATCACGTCGGTGATTCCATTGTCGGAACGACGCCGACGATGAAACACTTCGACCTCGTACGTCTGGGACAGGGCCAAATCCGCCTCCGGCTGTCCCAAAATCTCAGAGACGAGCGGCTTCACTTTCATGGGAGTCTCTCCTGCTGTGCCTTCTCAGGGAATCCACGTTGAAATATCTCATATCCGATATTGAAATTGATATACATTGATGTCAATATCATAAAACCTAACTTAATAGGGCAAAGATGCCTCTTTACAAATCTTCGCCGCAAGAGACGGCGCTTCTACTTCTCCTCTTGGTCGCCGAGAAGGAAAAAGAGGGCGAGCAAGAAAAGCAGCTCGATCGAGACGAGAAGAGCACGAAGAAGGAAAAAGGCCCGATCACTCGGTTTCGAGTCTCGGAGCTAACGCTCAAAAAACTTTGCTGCCGGAAGAGACTGCACACTGATTACTTGCTTGAGGTGCAGGAGTGGCTCCTCGACGCCGGTTGGTCGCTTTTCTTCACAGGCTCCAGCTACGCACTAATTAGAAGTGAGAGTGCCGAGGGGTGGGTTCGGCTCGGATCTAAACGTATTCAATCTGTCCTCGACCAAGTTGCGAATGGCACCTACGAATTACAAAAGCTTGAAAAACTAAATGCCGACCCAAAGTCACCACCAGATGATTGACGGGGTATTGTTCGACCAAACAGCAATGCGCCCTTTGAGCAACTTCTTGAGAATTAACACGAATGTTGTCGCCTTCGCGCACCGTGCCACTGGGAAGCTAAAAGTGGACCATGAGTAGTGCCGGTCAATGACCCGCAATTTCTCATCACCTGATAAAGTCGAGTCCACCACACCACTTCGGCTGTCGGTAGCAGCGGCCCTAGCCTTCCCAGATGGTTCAATGACGGCTTCCGGCCTGCGCCGCGAAGGCGCGCGGGGTCGCCTGATTGTCGAACGCATCGCAGGCAAAGATTATACTACACTGGCCAATATTGAGCGGATGAGGGAGCTATGCCGCGTCCCGCAAAGGGAGCCCGTCTCTGGCTCCGTCCCGCCCGCCGAAAGGACGGTCGGGTTGTTGCCAGCGCCGTCTGGATCATCATCGACGGCGACAGGCACGTCGCCACAGGCTGCTTTAAGAACCAAACTGGCGAGGCGGAGAAGCGCTTAGCCGTCTACATTTCAGAAAAGTACAGTCCCACGCGGCACGCCCGGGACATCGACCGGATCGACGTCGCCGACGTTTTGTCGATCTATCTGGACGAATGCGGCCCGCGAATGGTCGACCAGCCCAAGCTGGAGCGGTGCATCGGTCGACTTAATGACTACTGGGGCGGCAGGAGCCTGTCCCAGGTGACCGCCGCCGAGTGCCGCACCTACGTTAAGACGCGCGGCAAGGCCGGCGGCGCTCGCACCGATCTCGAGACCTTGCGGGCCGCGATCAACCATCACGCCAAGGAAAATCTGCACTACGGGATTGTGCGGGTCACGCTGCCTGCCAAAGGCCCACCGCGGGATCGCTGGCTAACCCGCGACGAAGCGGCGAGGCTGATCTGGGCATGCTGGCGGTACCGCGAGAAGCAGACGGTTCACCGCGGCAGGCACAAAGGGCAGCCTGTGCAGACCGATAGGCGACCGCTGCGTCATCTGGCGCGGTTCATACTGATTGGCCTGTATACCGGCACGCGGGCCAGCGCGATTGCCTCGGCGTCGCCATATCGAGAGCTCGGACATTCGTTCGTCGACCTCGACCAGGGCATCTTTTATCGGCTGGCTATCGGTCGTCGTGCCACCAAAAAGCGTCAATCGCCGGCGCCGATACCGCCGCGACTGTTGGCGCACATGCGCCGCTGGGTCCGACGCGGCATCGTGACGTCGCACTTCGTCGAATGGCATGGCGCACCGGTCAAGTCAGTCAAGACCGGCTTCCAGCATGCCGTGGAGCTTGCCGGATTGTGGGGTCGGGTTACGCCGCACACTCTCCGGCACACGGCCGCGACCTGGCTGATGCAGCGCGGCGTGCCGATCTGGCAGGCCGCCGGCTATCTCGGCATGTCGGCTCAGATGATCGAGCGGACCTATGGCCACCATCATCCCGACTACATGCGTGGCGCGGCGGAGGCGATCACGTCGAAACAACCCAAGAACGTTTCATTGGTTGTTTCATTGGTTGAGCCGGAAAATGATCCAGCCAAGCGGCAAAAAACCTAACGAAATCATGGTGGGCCCGGGAGGACTCGAACCTCCAACCAAGCGGTTATGAGCCGCTAGCTCTGACCATTGAGCTACGGGCCCGCGCCCGCCGGGCTTATACGATCGGGGCGTGCCGCGGGATACTATACGATTTGGGCAGTTGCGGCTGGGCTTGTTCCCGCCACCCATATCTTTGCTTCATTCGGCGACTGTCGGCACGAGGCTGAGCATAACGCAGTGGATTTAACGGCGCTGCCACCTACCCCCGCCGGCTTAGCAAGAACACCGCCTGCTCGCCGAACAGATTCCAGAACCACCACGGCATCTTCAGCCGCATGCGGCGGCCCCAGGCATTGAGCGCCACGGCCTGCTCGACCTTGGCGCCGCCGACCTGACAAAGCTGGCGGAAATCCTTGATGCTGCAGAAGTGGATGTTGGGCGTCTCGTACCAGGCGTAAGGCAGATTATCGGTGTGCGGCATGTGGCCGCCGAGCGCGAGTTGCAGCCGGATGCGCCAGTGGCCGAAATTCGGGAACGAGACGATGGCGTGGCGGCCGATGCGCAGCATATGTTCGAGTACGACGCGCGGCTGGCGTGTCGCTTGGACGGTTTGCGAGAGGATGACGAAATCGAAGGCGTCGTCCGGATAATCTTCCAGGTCGGTGTCGGCATCGCCCTGGACCACGGCGAGACCCTTGGCGACGCATTCGTTGACGCCTTCGCGCGACAGCTCGATGCCGCGGCCGTCGACGCCGCGGGTCTCCAGAAGCCGCAGCAACTCGCCGTCGCCGCAGCCGACGTCGAGCACGCGCGCGCCCGGCTCCACCATGTCGGCGACGACGAGCAGATCGACGCGCGAGCCGCCCGGGCCGCGCGCGGCTTCCGCCATGGTCAGGTCGCGCCTGAGCCGCGTGAGCATCGTTACCTCCGCACCGGCGGCAAGCCGCGCGCTTTCGCAGCGCCTTCGAGAAAGCCGCGGACGATGGTAAACAGCTCCGGCTCGTCGAGCAGAAACGCATCATGGCCCTTGTCGGTCGTGATCTCGGCAAAGGAAACGCGCGCGCCGGCGGCGTTCAGCGCATGCACGATGGCGCGCGATTCCGGCGTCGGGAACAGCCAATCGCTGGTGAAAGAGATCACGCAAAAGCGCGTCGGCGCGCCGCGGAACGCATTGGCGACGACGCCGTCGTAATCGCCGGCTAGATCGAAATAGTCCATGGCGCGGGTGAGATAGAGATAGGAATTGGCGTCGAAGCGTTCGACAAACGTGATGCCCTGGTGCCGCAGGTAGGACTCGACCTGAAAGTCGGCATCGAAGGAGAATGTCGGGTTCTCGCGGTTCTGAAAACGGCGGCCGAACTTTCTATGCAGCGCGGCGTCCGACAAATAAGTGATATGCGCGCCCATGCGCGCGACCGCGAGCCCGCGCCGCGGATTGGTGCCTTCGGAAAAATACCGGCCGCCGCGCCACTCCGGATCGGCCATCACCGCTTGGCGGCCGACCTCATGGAAGGCGATGTTTTGCGCCGAGTGTCGCGTCGATGCGGCGATCGGCAGCGCCGCGAATACGCGCTGCGGATAACTCGCCGCCCATTGCAGCACCTGCATCCCGCCCATCGAGCCGCCGGCCACTGCAAACACCGAGTCGATGCCGAGATAATCGAGCAGCATCGCCTGAGCGCGCACCATGTCGCGCACGGTGATGACGGGAAAATCGAGGCCCCACGGCATCCCCGTTGCCGGATTGGTCGAAGCCGGGCCGGAAGAGCCCATGCAACCGCCAACCACATTGGGGCAGATCACGAAATAGCGCTCGGTATCGATCGGCCGCCCAGGCCCGACCATGGTCTCCCACCATCCAGGCTTGCCGGTCACCGGATGATCGTTGACGACATGCTGATCGCCGGTGAGCGCGTGGCAGACCAGCACGGCATTGCTGCGGTCGGCATTGAGCGCACCGTAAGTCTGGTAGGCGATCTGCAAGGGGCTGAAATCGATCCCGGCATCCAGCCGCAGGGGATTGTTCGCCGAAAAGCGCACCACCAGCGAATGCGGTTGGTCCGCTTCGCGCGTACGATCGGCAAGGTCGAGCGCAGCCCTGGCCTCGGCCATGGCGTTCCCCGGCATGGTGGTGGTCAGAGGGGCGTAAATAGGCCGCTGCCCGGCGGAGTCAATGTTTTCTTGGCTTGCTGCTTGATTTTTCTTTGCTTTCCTGCCCAACGGCACCTATCAAATCCGGGCAATTGCCGGGATCGAAGATGAAACCGCCACGCCAAAAAGAGCCCGCGCTCGCCGATCTGCGTTGCGAGATCGATCGCATCGACGAGGCGATGCACGCGCTTCTGATCGAGCGCGGCGAGATCATCGAGCGGCTGATCGCGGTCAAGAAGACCGAAGAATCCGGATCGGCATTCCGCCCGGCGCGTGAGGCCGACATGATGCGGCGGCTCGTGCAACGCCATCATGGCAGCCTGCCGCTCGATACCGCCGAAAGCATCTGGCGGGTTATCATCTCGACCTTCACCTATGTACAGGCGCCGTTTTCAGTGCACGCCGACCTTTCCGCCGGCGATGCGCTGATGCGCGATTCCGCACGCTTTCATTTCGGCTTTACGGTGCCGTTCGTGCCGCATATGGGCGCGGCGAGCGTCGTCCAGGCGGTTACCGCATCGAAAGGCGATCTCGGCCTCGTTCCCGCCTTCGCCATTGCCGGCGCCGGCCCATGGTGGACGGCGCTGGAGTTTGACACCGCCCCGAAAGTCATCGCCAGGTTGCCGTTCGTTGAGCGCGCCGATCACCCGGCCGCCATGCCGGTGTTCGTGGTCTCGCGCGTGGCGGCTGACGCCATGGTGACCGAAACCGAAGTTTGGAGCGTTCGCGTCTCCGGGTGGAGTGCCGCGTCGGTCGACCGGCTGGCTGGGCTTGCCGATGCGATCGCGGTCCCCGATCGCGCCTTCGACGGCGCCGCCCTGCTCGTCTCGGTCGCGCGCGGCGGCATCGATGCCGTTGCCGACGCCCTTCGCGGCAGCGGCGCCTCGATCCGCTCAAGAGCCCTCGTCGGCAGCCATGCGACCCGCTATATGGTCCCGCATAAAGGCTGACCCTCCCCGCGTGCGGGCGGATTTCAACGAGCGTGACGACGAGAACAGAACGTAGGATGACCCTGCAGTATCCCCAGCCGCGGCCCGGCGTGCTCGACATCGAAGCCTACGTGCCCGGCAAGAGCACGGCGGCCGGCGTCGCCAAGGTATTCAAGCTGTCGTCGAACGAGACGCCGCTCGGGCCAAGCCTGCGCGCGATCGCCGCCTACCAATCGGTCGCCACGCATCTGCAGGATTACCCGGACGGCTCCGCGAGCGAACTGCGCGAGGCTATCGGGCGCAGCTTCGGACTCGATCCGGACCGTATCGTGTGCGGCGCGGGCTCCGACGACCTGTTGAACCTTTTGGCGCGCGCCTATCTCGCCGATGGCGATGAGGCGATCCACACCACGCACGGCTTTTTGGTCTATCCGATCGCGACGCTCGGGACCGGCGCGCGGCCGGTGGTCGCGCTGGAGCGGGACTACACGGCAAGCGTCGACGCGATCCTGGCGGCGGTGACGAAGAAGACCAAAGTGGTCTTCCTCGCCAATCCGAACAATCCGACCGGCACCTACATTTCCTTTGACGAAGTCAAGCGCCTGCACCGCGGCCTGCCCCCGCAGGTTCTGCTCGTGCTCGACGCCGCCTACGCCGAATACGTCCGGCGCAATGACTACGAATCCGGCATCGAGCTCGTTGCCACCAGCGACAACGTGGTCATGACCCGCACGTTCTCCAAGATCCATGGGCTCGCGGCGGTACGGCTCGGCTGGATGTTCGGTCCCGCCCGCGTCATCGCCGCCGTCAACCGCATTCGCGGGCCATTTAATGTCAACGCGCCGGCGATCGCCGCCGGCATTGCGGCGATCGAGGATCACGAGCATCAGGAGTTTGCGCGCGAGCACAACAAACGGTGGCTCGCCTGGCTCACGCAGGAGATCGAAAAGCTCGGCCTGAAGGTGACGCCGAGCGTCGCCAACTTTTTGTTGATCCACTTTCCGCAGACCAAAGGCCACACCGCCAAAGAGGCGGATGCGTTCCTGACCGCGCGCGGGCTCGTTATGCGGCAAGTCGGCGCCTACAAGCTGCCGAACGCCTTGCGCATGAGCGTCGGCACGGAAGAGGCCAACCGCCTCGTCGTCGCCGCGCTCAAGGAATTTTTGGCGAAGCCGTCGTGACGCTGTGACGAAATCCGCACCGCTGTTTAATCGCCTGGCGCTGATCGGCGTCGGCCTCATCGGCTCCTCGATCGCACGGGCGGCGCGCGCGAAGGGCGCGGTGCGCGAGATCGTGGCGACGGCTGCCTCCGCCGCCACGCGCCGGCGCGTTGCCGAGCTTGGGCTCGCCGATCAGGTGGTGGACACCAATGCCGCCGCGGTCGCCGGCGCCGATCTCGTCATCCTCTGCGTTCCGGTCGGCATCTGCGGCGCGGTCGCCGCCGAGATCGGCCCGCACCTCGCACCGGGCGCCACCGTCTCCGACGTCGGCTCGGTCAAGGGTGCCGTCATTCGCGACGTGGCGCCGCATCTTCCCGCGGGCGTGCATTTTGTCCCCGCACATCCGGTCGCCGGCACCGAGAATTCCGGCCCCGATGCCGGCTTTGCCGCGCTTTTCGTCGACCGCTGGTGCATCCTGACGCCGCCGGAAGGGTCCAATCCCGCCGCGGTCGAGCGATTAGCCGCGTTCTGGCGCGCGCTCGGTGCCAATGTCGAGGCCATGCCGGCGGCGCACCACGACCTCGTACTCGCGATCACCAGCCACCTGCCGCATCTCATCGCCTATACGATCGTCGGCACCGCCGACGAACTCGCCGAAGTGACTCGCTCCGAGGTGCTGAAATTCTCGGCTGGCGGATTTCGCGATTTCACCCGTATCGCCGCGTCGGATCCGACGATGTGGCGGGATGTTTTCCTCGCCAACAAGGACGCGGTGCTGGAAATGCTCGGCACCTTCAATGAAGATTTATCGCAGCTGACCCGCGCCATCCGGCGCGGCGACGGCGAGGCCCTGTTCGCGCATTTCACGCGCACCCGCGCGATCCGCCGCGGCATCGTGCAGATCGGGCAAGATTCGCCGGCGCCGGATTTCGGCCGTCCGCATCCCGATCTCCCCGTTGAGCCGCTGCCGCGGCCCTATGCAGCCTCAAGCGACGATTGATAGGGCCGGTGTTAGCGCCGCGCCCGCACGGTCAGCGCTTCGTTGACCGTGGCGCGCAGCGCGGCGACGGAGAACGGCTTAGCGATCACGTCGTGAATGATTGCATCGAGACCGTGGGCGCGTTCGCGCTGATCGGCGTAGCCGGTCATCAACAAAATGGTCAGGTCGGGAAAATCGCGCGCGGCGCTGAGCGCGAGCGCGATTCCGTCCATGATCGGCATGCGTATATCGGTGAGGAGCAGATCGAAACTCCCCTCCTCGCGAGCGAGCAGTTCGAGCGCTTCGCTGCCGTCGCCGGCGGTCTTGACTTCGTGACCTTCGGTTGCGAGCGCGCGCGCGCAGAGCGTGCACAACACTTCCTCGTCCTCGGCTATGAGAATGCGTGCCATGGCTATCAGTGCGTTCCCGCGACCAGATCGCGACGAGTGACGAAGCGGAGAATAATGTCGTGCGCGTCGGGCGGCGGCGAGGCAAGGCGGGTGCGGAAACTGATGGCCTCGCCCGGCGGCAGCATGGTGCGCGAGGGAACCGCGGTCCAGGAATAGATTTCCTGCCTCGCCGCATTGCGCACGATGAATTTGAGCCGCGGCACGTCCACGATTTTGTGGACGTTGTTGACGATATTTCCTTCGACCACAAGGATCGGCACGCCCTCGTGCTGCTCTGTACTGGTGACGACGCCATCGAAGGCGAGCCCGCGCAGGTTCACCGGCAAGCCTATCGTGGCAAAGAAGGACGCGGTTTGCGGCAACGCCCGCACGATGTCGCTGCGCCAGCCAATGAGGATGGCGTCGACGAGGATCAGCATCAGAATGCCGGTTTGCAGAGCCGATAGCGGCCAACGCGACGTCCGGGGCGGGGCGGCGCGCCGCAGCCGCCGAGCGGCAACGGCCTCGATGTCCTCGGCAGGTTCGGCGCGCCGCTCGGTGGAACGATCGGCGTCGATGTCGATTGAGGGGACAGCTTCACCGAAATCGACCGGCACTGTGGGTGGCGCGTCGACCTCGTCGGACTCGTTCGGCCAAGCGAACGGGCCCTCCTCCGCGGCGGCCGTCGCGGTCCGTTCGCCGTCGTCCGGCGCTGACGGTGAATTTGCCGTCTGTGCATCCTCGTACGACTCATCGCCGGATTGATCGAACCGTGCGGCTGCCCGCGGGGTATCGGGCCCCGAGCCGGGCCGCGATGCCGCCTCCTCGTCGAGCCGTTCGCGCGCGTCCCCTGCGACGTCGTCATCGGGGGCGATAGCCGCGGCGGCAGCGAGGACTTTATCAGCGCGGCTCGGTTTTGCGTGCCAGACCGTACGACAGCGGACGCAACGCACTTGGCGCCCCTGCGGCGGCAGGCTCGCAGAGCCAACGTCATAGGAGGTTGCGCAAGACGGACAGACGATCAGCATCGGGGCGGCTCAGCGGCGCGTCACCTTTCCGGCAAACCTAGCATTCCAACCGTTAACGAATTGGAAACCATCCCGGCCCGCAACCACCCCAAGCGTCGTGGTATTAGGCTTCTGGGAGAGCCGCGAATCAGCCGCGGCCGAGCTTTAACGATGCCCGGAGGCTTGCGGAGGACGGCGTGATCCGCTTCGAGAATGTCGGCTTGCGCTATGGGCTCGGCCCGGAGGTGCTGCGCGACCTCAATTTCGGTATCGGCGGGCATTCCTTCCAGTTCCTCACCGGACCCTCCGGCGCCGGCAAGACCTCGCTGTTGCGCCTGATGTTGCTGTCGCTGCGGCCGACCCGCGGGCTGATCAGCATGTTCGACCAAGACACCGCAACGCTCAGCAAGGATGGCCGCGCCAATCTGCGGCGGCGTATTGGCATCGTCTTCCAAGATTTCCGGCTCCTTGACCACATGTCCACGTACGAGAATGTGGCGCTGCCTCTACGCGTTCTCGGCAGAGAGGAGACCGATTATCGGCCGGAGGTCGTCGAATTGCTGCAATGGGTTGGTTTGGGCGAGCGTATGGGGGCGTTACCGCCAATCCTCTCCGGCGGCGAAAAGCAGCGCGCGGCCATAGCGCGCGCCGTCATCGCGCGTCCGCAGCTTCTGCTGGCCGATGAGCCGACCGGAAACGTCGATCCTAATCTCGGGCAACGTCTGCTGCGGCTGTTCATTGAGCTCAACAAGTCGGGTACCGCAGTGGTCATCGCCACGCACGACATCGCGCTGATGGACGAGTACGACGCCCGCCGGCTGGTCCTGCATGAGGGACGCCTGCATGTCTATGACTGAACCGGTCGAGACCATGGCTGAGCCGTGGGACGAACTGGAAGCGTCGCCGTCCCTCGTGCGCATGCTGCCGACGGCCGCGCCGATCGTCCCCAGAGACACGATCGCAGGGCGCTCGCTCACCGCTGTCGTCGCCATCATGACTTTTCTCGCCTCGCTGACGACCGGAGCCGCGATGTTGATGGTAAGCGCAGCCAGCGACTGGCAATCGGAAGTGGGGCGCGAGGTCACCGTCCAGGTCCGACCCGCACCCGGGCGCGACATCGAGGCTGATACGCGCAAGGCGGTCGAGATCGCACGCGCCGCCCCCGGCATCGCCGACGTGCGAGCCTATACCAAGGAGGAATCCGCGCGCCTGGTCGAACCATGGCTGGGGGCCAGCCTCGCGCTGGATGATTTGCCAATCCCGCGCCTGATCGTGGTCAAACTCTCGCCCGGCTCGCGGCCCGATTTCGCAGCGTTGCGCCGGACCCTCGCGGCACAAGTCGTGACCGCAAGTCTAGACGATCACCGCCGCTGGATCGACAGCATGCGCACCATGGCCGGAACGGCGGTGGCGGCCGGGATTGCGGTGCTCGCCCTGGTGCTGGTGGTCACTGTTTTATCGGTCACCTTCGCAACACGCGGCACCATGGCGACCAACCGTCCGATCGTCGAAGTTCTGCATTACGTCGGCGCGACCGACAGCTTTATCGCCGCCCAATTCCAGCGCCATTTCCTGGTGCTCGGCTTTAAGGGCGGCGCGATCGGGGGCGGAGCGGCAATCATGCTGTTCGGCGTCACGGAAGCGGCCAATGCCTGGCTCGCGGGAACCCCGGGAGGCGACGAGATCGCGGCCCTGTTCGGGAACTTTTCCATCGGCGTGTCCGGTTATCTGGCCATCCTGCTGCAAATCGTATTCATGGCGCTGGTGACGGCGTTTGCGTCACGCCACACCGTCAACCGCACTCTGGCGAGCATCGACTAGAGCGCAATCACTTCAGATTGGATCGATTGGCGCTCTAACTTTCTGGTGGAGCATGATCTTTTCGGAAGACCGGCTTCCACTTTTCCGGATCAAGCTCTAGGCGTCGAAACGCGGTCAACTTCTCCCGGAATTATCGCTATGATCGGCCTGGGGCCGGATTCGGTACCGACGTCGGCCGCCGAAACCGGATTTGGCGCTGGGGGACGCGCGCGGCGATGCTCAGCCTTAGGTCCGCCGTCAGGAGGCGGCGCGTCAGATCCGTCGCACTCAAACTTGGCGTTCTGACCGCCATTGCCCTCGTCCTCGGCTTTATCGCCTTCCTCTGGCGCTTACCTAGCGAAGAAATTGCGCTCGATCGCAACGCCGACGGCATCGTCGTGCTGACCGGCGGCACCTCTCGCATTACCGACGCGATCGAGCTTCTGGCCGCAGGCCGCGGCAAACGTCTGCTCATTACCGGCGTCAATCCGGGCACGACGACGAGCGACATTGCACTGAAGGTCGCCGATTACCGCCGCTTCCTGGCCTGCTGCGTCGACCTCGATTATTCCGCGATCAACACGCTCGGCAATGCGGTGGAGACGCGCCGCTGGACCATCGACCGCGGCTTCCATTCGCTGATCATCGTCACTTCTGCCTACCATATGCCGCGGGCGCTGGCGGAGATCGCGCATCAGCTACCTGACGTCGCACTGATCCCGTTCCCGGTCGTCTCCGACCGCTTGCGTATCGAACCGTGGTGGTCGAACGTGGCGACCACGCGGCTGGTGATTTCAGAATATTTCAAATACCTTTTCGCGCAGGTTCGCATGCGCTTCGACACGGTCGCGGGCGGACGCCGGCAATAACCGCGTTTCCGACGCGCGTCCATTCAACCGAATGCATTGAACCGGGCCAGCTTTGTCTTCATCGTTCGCTCTTCTCGCCCGCTCGTTTCTCTTCAACGCGCTGTTCTACGCGAACATCATCGGACGGATGATCGTCGCGCTGCCGACGCTTGCGCTGCCTCGCACCTTTATGCTCGGCGTCCTGCGCGGCTATGCGCGCAGCAGCCTCTGGCTGTTGCGGGTCGTTTGCGGCGTCACGGTAGAATGGCGCGGACGCGAGAAGATTCCAAAGGGAGCCTGCATCGTCGCCTGCAAGCACCAATCGCTGTGGGAGACATTCGCGCTGTTCATGTTGCTTGAGGATCCGACCTACGTACTCAAGCGTGAATTGATGTGGCTCCCGCTATTCGGCTGGCTTGCCACCAAAGCGCGGATGATTCCGATCGACCGCGGGTCGCACGCGAAAGCGCTTGGCCGTATGGCGGCTGCGGCGCGCGAGGAGTTCGCGCTCAACCGCCAGATCGTGATCTTTCCCGAAGGCACGCGCCGTCCCCCGGGAGCCGAGCCGCGCTACCTGCCCGGCGTCGCCTTTCTCTATGCCGAGACCGGACTACCCTGCGTCCCCGTAGCGCTCAACTCCGGCCTGTTCTGGCCGCGCCGCTCGCTGCGCCGCTATCCCGGCACCGTACTGGTCGAAGTGCTCGACCCGATCGCCCCCGGCCTGGACAAGCGGGCGTTCCTCACGCGCTTGCAATCCGTCTTAGAGAACGCGACCGCGCGCCTAGTCGCCGAAGGCAGGGCGCAGGGAACAGAAATCAGGAATCAGGAATTGTGATGTTTGCCTCGTTCCTTGTCCAGGATTCCTGAGTATCTATGCCCGAATTGAGATGCTCGGCAAGGACGTGCAGATCGGTCTCCCGATAGCCGAGCGCTTCCAGCGCCCGGACAGCATCCAGCACGTAGTCGCGATTGGGACCTGAGCTGCCGTGGCCCTGGCGCACATGATGCAAACGCTCGGTCAGCGTGAGCCGCCCGGCATATTGCACGTGACTGCGATCGACGATGAAGCACAGTGCCCGTACTTGCCGGCGCGCCTTCTCTTCGAGCTCGATCCGCCGCGTAACTTCCAGATAAACGCTGGTGACCTGCTCCCGCGCGCGCAAATAGTCGACGGTGTTTTTCCGCGCTGAACCCGCAACGCGGAAGGCAATGCCCCGGCACATACCGCCGCGATCAAGCCCGAGCACCAGTCCCGGCCGCTCCGGCGTGCCGCGGTGTACGAACGAATAGACGCAGAGCGCCCGGTGCAATCCGACGAGCCGCGCCGGCACGCGCTCGAGAAAGTCGAAACCGGGGCGCCACATCAGTGATCCATAGCCAAAAACCCAGAGGTCCTTGCCGTCATGCGTCTCGACTAGGCTCATGAACTCATTGACTCCGGACCCAACTTCCGCTCGCCTAACCCATGATCCGGAAAGGCGAAAGCCGGTTTTCCGATAAGATCATGTTCTTGCGCTAACAGGCTCAATTTGGCCGCGCAATGGCGTAAAGCCCGTCTTTGAAACGCCGCACTCGGCTGGCGAAGAGGAACAATGCCAGGTCAATCGCCTCTCAGCATGATGCGACCTCCGGTCCAGCAAGTGCAAAAGCCCGCCGGCCGGCGCGCCCGGCGCCGCGCTTGGCCGATCATTACGTTGGTCCTAATCGTCATCGCGCTGGCGCTGGTATGGGTTGGGCTATGGTATTATGCCGCCTCGGTCGCTGATCGCACGCTCGCCGGCTGGGTGGAACGGGAAGCCACCGCCGGCCGGTCCTATTCTTGCGGTTCGCAGTCGATCGGCGGGTTTCCGCTGCGAATTGACGCGCGCTGCGTTGATGCCGCCGTCGAGATCAAAAAGCAAAACCCGCCTTATGTGATCAAGGCAAAGTCCGTCAACTTCGCGGCTGAGGTTTGGCGTCCGACCTGGCTCAGTGGCAACGTCACGGGACCTCTCGCGCTCTCGCAAACCGGCCAGCCGCTTATGGTCGCCGACTGGACGCGCGCGCGTTTGACCGTGCGTGGGGTTCCGCCCGATCCTGAGAGCGTTTTCGCGGAGCTTGATGGCTCGCATCTCGATCGCGCTGGCGGCACTGGCGAGAGTCTCTTCAAAGCCGAGCATGCGGACGTCAACGCCCGCATTGCCGCAGGCTCGGCTCGCGACAATCCCGTGATCGAGCTGACCCTGCACCTCAAGGCGGCGACAGCTCCGACCTTGTACCCCGCGCTAGCGGCGCCAATCGATGCTGAACTTGAGACCGTAGTGCGTGGCTTCAGGGATTTGTCGCCGAAGCCCTGGGCCGACCGCTTCCGCGAGATGCAAGCGGCGGGCGGCGGCATCGAGATCAAATCGCTGCGCATCGCGCAGACTGACGTGATCGTCGTCGGGGCCGGAACGCTGAGCGTCAACGCGCAAGGAAAGCTCGATGGTCTCGTCCGCGTCGCAATCGTCGGCATCGAACGCCTCGTTCCCCTCATCGGTGTCGATCGTTTGATTGCCCAGGGTATCGATCGCTTGTCGGGTTCGAACGGCTCCGCCGCGCAGGCGGCTGGAGCGCTCGATCGTCTGATACCCGGGCTGGGCGGAGCGCTTCGCGAAAGCGCCAACTCTAGCCTGATCGAAAATCTCAAAAAGATGGGCCAACCGACCTCGATCGACAAACAGCCGGCGATCGTTCTGCCGCTGCGCTTCGCCGATGGCGCAATCTATCTCGGCATGCTGCGGATCGGCGAAGTGCCGCCGCTGTTTTGAGCTTGTGAGCGATCACCCGAACCAGAAGGCGGATTCCACCGCCCCCATCACCACATCCTTGAGTGTCCTGCGTCCAAGATCATTACCGGCGGCGCCGACCACGACGTGAAGCGGCAGCAGGTGTTCCTCGCGCGGATGGGCGGCGCGGGCCGCGGGCGCCTTGTCCCAGGCTTTCATTGCGGCGATGCGCGCGTCGGGCGTGCCTCGGGTTAAGACCTCTTCCAGCCAATCGTCGAAACGCTGCGATCCGGCGTCCGGGGCGCGGCCGTTGGCGCCGCCCCGCATGCTGGCCATCAGCGTCCGCATGTTGTGGTAGCTCATGCCGCTACCGACAATGAGGACATTTTCATCGCGCAATGGCGCCAACGCCTGGCCGACCCGGATATGCTCCGCGGGATCCATGCTGGCTAACAGCGAAAGCTGCACGATCGGCACGTCGGCTCGCGGGAATGCCACTTTCAGCGGAATGAACACCCCATGATCGAAGCCTCGGTCATGGTCGTATTTCCATGCGATACCCGCTGCCCCGAGTAATTCGGCAACTCGCGCGGAAACTTCCGGAGCTCCGGGCGCGGGAAAGGTGATCTGATAGGTGCTTGGCGGAAAGCCTTGGTAATCATACAGCAGCGGCGGAGCCGGATTATTCTGGATGGTAATTACCGGCTCTTCCCAATGGCCGGAAATCACCACCAGCGCCTTTGGCCGCGAGCCCACCTCGTCCGGCACGCCGCGCAAATAATCGGCCATCCGGGCCCAGGTATCGGGCGGATCCCAGTCCATAAAAAAACACGGCCCGCCGCCATGCGGAATGAACATCGTCGGTAGTTTGCTCATAACGGAACCCCGATCGAAAAAACGCGGATCACCGCGCCTCGCCTCCAGCTTGCCGAGCCTCAGATAAGAATTGGCGCTCCATGAGACCAGGGCCTGAACGCGGCGTTTCGTTTGATAGCGTCGACCAATGAAGTATTTTCCGTCGTTTTTTCACGAACACTCGTCATTGATTGCGCTGCCGCACGACTTAAGCTTTGGTTCCGGCGTGCCAGCCGACGGAAGCGTCCGGGACCGAGTTGGTCGAGGCGAAGTAAGGCTTAAGATCAAGCAGCGGCGTGTCGTCGACGCAGTCGAGGCCGACGACGGTGAGCCGGTTGCCATCAACGCGAACGAGCCGCGCCACCGACACCGCGATCGGATTGGGTCGCACCGGTGAGCGTAGCGCAAACGTGCCGCGGCGCTCGGTGTAATGGTGCGGCGCCTGGCGTACGAGATCGCGCCGCGCCCGGTCCATCCAATAGAGCACCACCACGTGGCTGACGGTCTCCAGGCCATGCAGCCCTTCGAGCCACCGCGGATCGAGCACGATGGTACATTCGGCATTCGTTTCGCGAGGATTCTTCGGGCAATCTTCGCGCCGCCTCCAAGGCGTGTGGATGCGACCGATATAGTAAAGTGAGGCATCGAACCGCGCCGGCAGCTCGACGGCAACTTCGCCGTCGCGCAGGTCGCCCGGATCGGTGGTGGTCTTGTCTTCCCTCATCGAGGCGGTTTTCGCATGCAGGTTTCGCGGCGACCAGCCCTGCTTCCGCTTGGCCAAACCACTGGAAATCGGGAATTTGTGGGATTTATCCCAACACCTCTTGCCAATTTTAGCGCATAAAGATATCTTTATATGCTTCTCGAACCGGGCTCCTCAATGACGATGGATCCTGCCCAACTGGCCTTCCCCGCTCTGACCGCCACGATCAAGGCCGCGGGCGAAGCAACGCGGCTGCGGCTCCTCATGCTTATCGCGGAAGCCGAGCTGACCGTTTCCGACCTTACCGCAATCCTGCGTCAATCGCAGCCGCGTCTCTCCCGGCATTTGCGCCTCCTAGCCGAGGCCGGACTGGTCCAGCGCCATCGCGAGGGCTCCTGGGCATTCTTCCGCCTGGGCGAGCGCGGCAGCACTGCCGATATCGCCCGCAGCCTGCTCGCGCGGCTCGACCCCGACGATCCGGTCATTGCCTGCGACCGCGAGCGGCTCGCCGCAGTGCGAGCCGCGCGTGCCGCTGCCGCGCAGAATTATTTCCGCCGCCACGCCGCCGAATGGGATCGCATCCGCAAGCTGCACGTCGCCGATGCGGCGGTCGAAGCGGCGATCGGCGCCGCGCTCGGCGAGACGCCGGTCCGTTCGCTGCTCGACCTCGGCACCGGCACCGGACGCATGCTCGAACTGTTCGGGAACGAAATCGAGCGCGGGCTCGGCATCGATCTTTCGTTGGACATGCTGGCACTTGCCCGCGCGCGTCTCGATCGCGCCGGCCTTAAGAACTGCAGCGCGCGCCATGGCGACATCTACGACCTCGCTTTGCCGCGCGATTTGTTCGAGGTCGTCATCATTCATCAAGTTCTGCACTTTCTCGACGACAGCCAACGCGCGATCCGGGAGGCGACGCGCGTGCTGCCGCCCGGCGGCCGCCTTCTGGTCGTCGATTTTGCTCCGCATGATCTCGAATTCCTGCGCGAGGAACATGCCCATCGCCGGCTCGGCTTCGCCGCTGAAACCGTGAGCCAATGGTTCGAAGCCGCCGGGCTCGACTTCGTGCGGCAAGAGACGCTGCCGCCCGGACCGGACGGCAAAATCGCGGTCTCGCTCTGGCTTGGGCGCAATCCGCGTATCGCGCTCGCCGCACCGGCAACTCGTGAGGTGGCCTGATGGATAATACCCGCGTCAGCCGCTTTGCCGAGGCCGGCCGAGCGCCGCGCATCCGCGTGTCGTTTGAGTTTTTCCCGCCCAAAACCGCGGAGATGGAACAGAATTTGTGGGAGGCGATCAGGCGACTGGCACCGATGCTGCCGAATTTCGTCTCGGTCACCTACGGCGCCGGCGGCTCGACGCGCGAGCGCACACACGCGACGGTCAAGCGTATTCTCGCCGAAACGATGCTGACGCCGGCCGCGCACCTGACCTGCGTCGCCGCTACACGGGCGGAGATCGACGCAGTCATCGACGCCTACGCGCAGGCGGGCGTTCGCCACATCGTAGCGCTGCGCGGCGACCCGCCCGGGGGCGTCGGTGAGCGTTTTTCTCCGCATCCCGACGGTTATCGCAACGCCGCCGATCTCGTTGCCGGCATCAAAAGCACCGCCGACATCGAAGTGTCGGTTTCAGCCTATCCGGAAAAGCATCCGGACAGCGCCACCGTCGCCGCCGATATCGACATGCTCAAGGCCAAAGTCGATGCCGGGGCAACGCGGGCGATCACTCAGTTCTTTTTCGAGAACAGCCTTTATTTCCGCTACCTCGACCGGGTGCGCGGCGCCGGCATCGATATTCCAATCGTTCCGGGAATTCTTCCGGTCCAGAACTTCAAGCTGGCCAGGAATTTTGCCGCCCGCGCCGGCACCTCGGTGCCAAACTGGCTTGCGGCCCGCTTCGACGGGCTCGACGACGACCCGGCGACGCGCAAGCTCATCGCCGCGGCCGTCGCCGCCGAGCAGGTGCTCGACCTCGTCGACCGGGGCGTCACCGATTTTCACTTTTACACCATGAACCGTGCCGACCTCGCCTTCGCGATCTGCCATCTGTTGGGGCTGCGGCCTGGCAAGGACCAGGACGCCGCCTCTCATCCCGAGAGAGAGCGGGCCTGATGCCGATGGAAATGCCGGTGAACCAGTCAGAAAAAGAAGCGTTGCTGTGCCGTCTCGCCGCCGAGCGCATTCTCGTGCTCGACGGCGCCATGGGAACCATGATCCAGGCGCTCAGACTCGATGAAGCGGGCTATCGCGGCGCCCGCTTCGATGCCTGGAACCGCGAGGTCCGCGGCAACAACGATCTTCTCAATCTCAGCCGGCCGGAAGCGGTTCGCGCCATCCACCTCGCCTATTTCCGCGCCGGCGCCGATATCGTTTCGACCAACACCTTTTCGTCGACCCGCATTGCCCAGGCTGATTACGGCATGGCGGACATCGCCTACGAACTGAACCTTGAAGGCGCGCGGCTCGCAAGTGAGGCGGCGCACGTCGCGCAGAACGAAGACGGCCGCCCGCGTTTCGTCGCCGGCGCCATCGGTCCGACCAACCGGACCGCCTCGATCTCACCCGACGTTTTGAACCCGAGCTTCCGCGCCATCACCTTCGACGAACTGCGCTTTGCTTACGCCGAACAGATGCGCGGGCTGATCGATGGCGGCGTCGACGTGCTGCTGATCGAAACCATCTTCGACACGCTCAATGCCAAGGCCGCGATCTTCGCCAGCGCCGAAATCATGGAAGAGCGCGGCGTCCGCATGCCGGTGATGATTTCCGGCACCATCACCGACCGCTCTGGGCGGATACTCTCCGGACAGACACCCGAGGCGTTCTGGAATTCGGTCGCTCACGCCGCGCCGCTTTCGGTCGGATTGAATTGCGCGCTCGGCGCCGGCCAGATGCGGCCGCACATCGCCGAGCTCGCCCGCGTCGCCGATACGCTGATCTGCGCCTATCCCAATGCCGGCCTGCCCAACGAATTCGGCCACTACGACGAGAGTCCGCAGATGATGGCGGCGCTGATCGGCGAATTCGCCGCTGCCGGAATCGTCAACATCGTCGGCGGTTGCTGTGGCACGACGCCCGATCACATCCGCGCCATTGCCGCGGCGGTCGCCGGCAAGAAGCCGCGCCAGATTCCGCGCGTCGCGCCAATGTTGCGGCTCTCCGGCCTCGAGCCGTTCACGCTGACGCCCGCGATCCCGTTCGTGAATGTGGGTGAACGCACCAACGTGACCGGCTCGGCGCGCTTTCGCAAACTCATCACCGGCGGCGATTACACCGCCGCGCTTGCGGTGGCCCGCGACCAGGTGGAGAACGGCGCGCAAATCCTCGACATCAACATGGACGAGGGCCTGCTCGATTCCGAGAAAGCGATGACGACCTTCCTCAATCTCATCGCCGCCGAACCCGACATTTCGCGCGTGCCGGTGATGATCGATTCTTCGAAATTCTCGGTGATCGAGGCCGGCCTCAAATGCGCGCAAGGCAAGTCGGTGGTGAACTCGATCTCGCTCAAGGAGGGCGAAGATGCCTTCGCCCGCCAAGCCCGGCTGGTGCGGCGTTACGGCGCTGCGGTCGTGGTCATGGCATTCGACGAAGCCGGCCAGGCCGACACCTTCGAGCGCAAAACGTCAATCACCAAGCGGGCGTATGACATCCTGGTCAACCGCGTCGGCTTCCCGCCGCAGGACATCATCTTCGATCCAAATATCTTTGCGGTGGCGACCGGCATGGAGGAGCACAACGGCTACGGCGTTGCCTTCATTGAGGCCGCATGCTGGATCAGGCAGAACCTGCCGCACGCGCACGTCTCCGGCGGCGTCTCGAACCTGTCCTTCTCGTTCCGCGGCAACGAGCGTCTGCGTGAGGCGATGCACGCGGTGTTTCTTTATCACGCCATCGCTGCCGGAATGGATATGGGCATCGTCAACGCCGGCCAGCTCGCGGTGTACGACGATCTCGATGCGGAACTGCGCGAGGCCTGCGAGGACGTCGTCCTCAACCGCCGTACCGACGCCGCCGAGCGGTTGCTCGCGCTCGCCGAACGCCACCGCGGCCACGGCAAGGAAAAGAAGGAGGCCGATCTCGCCTGGCGCGAATGGCCGGTAGAGCGGCGCCTGTCGCACGCACTGGTTCACGGCATCACCGATTTCATCGAGGCCGACGTCGAAGAGGCGCGGCACCGAGCGGCGCGGCCGCTCGCGGTCATCGAAGGCCCGCTGATGGACGGCATGAACGTGGTCGGCGATCTATTCGGCTCGGGCCGCATGTTCCTGCCGCAGGTGGTCAAATCGGCGCGGGTGATGAAACAGGCGGTCGCCTATCTGCTGCCCTACATGGAACAGCAAAGAGACGGGCGCCAGCACTCGTCGGCCAACGGCAAGATCGTGCTGGCTACCGTGAAGGGCGATGTGCACGATATCGGCAAGAACATCGTCGGCGTCGTCCTGGCCTGCAACAATTACGATGTCGTCGATCTCGGCGTCATGGTGCCGGCGGAGAAAATCCTGCAAGCCGCGATCACCGAGCAGGCGGATATCGTCGGGCTGTCCGGCCTCATTACCCCATCGCTCGACGAAATGTGTCACGTTGCCGCCGAGATGGAACGGCAAGGGTTCGACCTGCCGCTGCTGATCGGCGGAGCGACCACAAGCCGCGTGCACACCGCGGTCAAAATCCATCCCAATTACCGGCGCGGGCAGACGGTTTACGTCAATGATGCGAGCCGCGCCGTGGGCGTGGTCTCGGCGCTACTTTCGTCAGAAACGCGGGCGCGCACCGTCAATGAGGTCCGCGCCGAATATGCCCGCATCGCGGCCGCTCATGCGCGCGGCGAGGAGGGTAAGCAACGGCTGCCGTTCGCCGACGCGCGCCTCAATTCGCTGAAGCTCAATTGGTCGGGTCATTACCTGCCACCGGCGCCGCGCCTTCCCGGCACACATCGGCTCGCCGACATCCCGATCTCCGGCCTTATAGACCATATCGACTGGACGCCGTTCTTCGCCACTTGGGAGCTCAACGGCAAATATCCTTCTATCCTCGAGGATGCGAAAGTCGGTGAAGCCGCGCGCAGCCTGTTCGCCGACGCACAAGAGATGCTGCGACGCATCGCCGCCGAGGGCTGGTTCCGGGCCAGCGCGGTGATCGGACTGTGGCCGGCAAACAGCGAAGGCGACGACATTTTGTTGTTTGCCGACGAAACCCGCAGCGTTCCCGCCGCGGTCCTGCATACGCTACGCCAGCAGCTGCCGCGTCGCGAAGGCCGCGCCAATGTCGCGCTCGCCGATTTCGTCGCGCCGCGCGCGAGCGGGCTTGCCGATTATATCGGCGCCTTCGCCGTGACCGCCGGACTCGGCGAGGAGGCGGTGGTCGAGCGCTTCAAGCGGGCGAACGACGATTATTCCGCCATCATGGCCAAGGCGCTCGCCGATCGGCTGGCCGAAGCGCTCGCGGAATGTCTGCACCAGCGCGTGCGCAAGGAATTCTGGGCCTACGCGCCTGACGAGTTGTTCGCCAGCACTGAACTCATCGCCGAGAAATATCGCGGCATCCGCCCGGCGCCCGGCTATCCGGCGCAACCCGACCACAGCGAAAAGGCAACGTTATTCGCGCTGCTCGACGGCGAACGGCAGATTGGCGTGCGATTGACCGAGAGCTTCGCCATGTGGCCGGGTGCGTCAGTGTGCGGCCTCTACTTCAGCCATCCCGAAAGCTATTACTTCGGCGTCGGCAAGATCGAACGTGACCAGGTCGAGGATTATGCCAAGCGCAAGAACTGGAGCCTTCTCCAGGCCGAGAAATGGCTGGCGCCGATCCTCAACTACGACCCGCTGGCAGCGGTGCGCACCGCCGCGGAGTAATCGCGAATTAGCCTGATTTCCGATAACGTTTTCGGACCCGCTCGGGGCGTGGCAATCTGTAACCGGGAGAAATGCAATGGCCCAACTCGTCGTGATGTATAAAACGCCAAAGGACGCGGCAGCGTTCGACAAGCACTACGCTGAAAAGCACGTGCCGCTCGCAAAGAAGATCCCGGGCGTCAAAAAATACGAGATCAGCCAAGGTCCCGTTGCGACACCCGGCGGCCCGTCCGGCTATCACCTCGTCGCCATTCTCCAGTTCGACGATCTCGCAGCGATCCAGAGAGGGTTCGGTAGCGCCGAAGGGCAAGCCGCCGTGGCCGACGTGCAGACGTTCGCGACCGGCGGCGTCGACATATTCATGTTCGACACCCGTCAGGCATGAGGCAAGTCCGGACCTGGCGAACAAACGAATGATGGCGCTGACCCCACGGGGTCAGCGCCCTCAAGACAACGCGTTGCGCCTGATGACTTCCGAATAATAGCTGGCGCTCAGCTTCGGCGTGCGCTGCTGCGTGGCGTAGTCCACGCGGATCAGCCCGAACCGGGTGTCGTAACCCTCGGACCATTCAAAGTTGTCCATCAAGCTCCACAGGAAATAACCACGCACTGGCACGCCCTCGGCGGTCGCACGCTGCAGTTGCGCGAGATAGCTGCGCAAAAACATGATGCGGTCGGTGTCGTAGACCACGCCGTCCGCCGCCGGATCGTCATTCGTGCCGCAGCCATTTTCGCTGATGTAGATTTCCTTCACGTTCCAGATTTTCTGCAGGTGCCGTGGCGCCCAATAGAGCGACTCGGGGCCGATGAATTGCCATGAGGAAGCCATCCGGGGATGGGATTTACCGAATGGCACGACCTCGTAGCCCGGAGACGCGCCGGCCGCGCGCACGTAGACCGGCATGTAGACGTTGATGCCGACGAAATCGACCGGGCTTGCGATCGTCTGCAAATCCTCGGCGGTGAACGACGGCGCATCCGCTCCGGCAGACGCCAGAAAGGCATCGGTGTAGCGGCCTTCCAGAATAGCCGTCAGATACCCGGCATTGAGCTCGCGCGCGGCGTTTTCCGCGGCCGCAATATTCTCCGGCGTCTCGATGAGCGGCACGACTGCGGCAACGTTCTCCGCGGGCCCGACTTTAGTGCCCGGCTTGGCCCGCGCCCGGATCGCCTGGACGGCGAGGCCATGGGCGAGGACGGCATTATGCCGGACCTGGTTCACGCGCGCAGGAGGCAGTTTGAGGCCGGGCGCGTGGATGCCGCTCCGGTATCCCAGTTCAACGAAAGCGCTTATCTCGTTGAGCGTGAAGAAGTGCTTGATCCGATCGCTGAGCTTCTCAGCCACGTAACCAGCATAGTCCGCGAAAGCCTTTGCCGTGTCGCGGGATTCCCAACCGCCGACGCTGTCCTGAAGCGCCTGCGGCAAATCCCAGTGATACAGCGTCGCAAATGGCTCCAAATGGTTACCCAGCAACTCGTCCGCCAAGCGATCGTAGAAGTCCAAGCCCTTGGCATTCGGTGTGCCGGTGCCTTGCGGAAATATGCGCGGCCAGGAGATCGAGAACCGGTACGTTCGCACCCCCAGCGCCTTCATCAACTGAACGTCTTCCTTGTAGCGGTGGTAATGATCCACAGCGACGTCGCCGGTGTCGTTGTTCCGGATATTGCCGGGTGTATGCGCAAACGTATCCCAGATGGACTCGCCTCTGCCGTCTTCGTTCCAAGCGCCTTCGACCTGATATGACGCGGTGGCCGTGCCCCAAAGGAAACCTTGCGGGAAACTTCGCAAAGCGCGCAGCCGCGAATCCGTTTGCTCTCCGGCCGTCTCGGCGTCGGCACGCACCGTAGAGTTCACGACGAGCGCGCCGGCGCCGCCGGTAAGCTTGATGAGATCGCGCCGCGATGCACGTCGTGCCAAAGCGTCGTTCATGTCACACCCTTCGAGGATTTTTTTGCATCGCCTGACGTGTCCGCTTCAGATATTTGAGGCCACCACGGCGATCAGCAGCAGCGCAGCGATCGCGATCAGGCCCTGGAGCAGCGTGCCGGCAGTGACCGTAGCCAGCCCGCGCAGCGGCGCAAATCCGGCGGTCTCCGTAACCAACCAAAAAAATTCGTCGTTGACATGGGATATTGTCATCGCGCCAACGCCAATGGCCAGGGCGGCGAGCGCCTTTTCGTTCCCGTCGGCAATTCCAAGGGGCGCCAGCATCGGCTGCACCATACCCGCCGTCGCGATGGCTGCGACAAGCGACGAACCCTGCAAAGTCTTTATCAAACCGGCGGTCAGAAACGGAATCAGCAATCCGCCAAGCGTCCCCAAATGCCACTCAAGCAGGCGCTCACCGAGCAGTTCCGCGATGCCGGTCTCCTGGCAAAGCCGCTGCAGGCCGCCCGCCGCGCCGACGATGAGCAGAACACCCGAGACGTTGCCAAGGATGCGCCCGGTCCAGGCGGAATTGGCAAGAAGCTTCATGCCCGGCCACCAAAGACCAAGGATCATGATGCCAAGTCCGACCAAAAGAAGAACGAGCGGCCGGCCGAGCCCAAGCACCATCTCCCGAGCCGTCCCCCCGCCCAGGGGCTCGCTTGGAATGTCGCCAAGCGATTGCACCATTAACATCAACAGCGGGATCGCGATCGCCGCAAGGAGGACGATCGCAGACCAGCGGCTCCCCTTCTCCAGAACCGGGTGCGGCCGTTTCATCGACGGCTGCGGTGCGGCTCCTTCGACTGACAGGCGGCGGGCCCAAGCGGCACCGAAAGCCGCCAGCAAAACCACCACCGGCAAACCGAACAAGGCGACCCGGCTCCATGCCGCGCCGAGGATGGAAGCCGCCGCGACAGGAACCGGAGAAAACAAGACGAGACCATGGCTTGCCGAAATAGCAAGCGCCGGCGCGATCACAGCGGCATCGCGTCTGGGCGCGGCGCCGCCCATCGCTCGAAGCATAGGCGTAAGCAGGGCAAAGGCGGCGGCTGGCGAGGTGCCAATTCCCGCAATCAGGCCCAAAAGCGCCGCCAGCCTGGTGGACCCCAGCCACCGCCAACGATTGACTTTTGCCGTGAGCCAATCTGAAGCCGTAGTGCTTTCGGCAAGACCGGCAACAAGGCCGGCGCCGACAATCACCAGTCCGGGGGAGTAGATCGCCTGGGCGAATCCCGCACCGAAAGTCTTACCGACGAAGGCCGTGGAGAAGCCGACGGCCAAGCCAAAAGCAGACGCGATGACCGTGATCGCAAGAAACGGGTGAAAATGCCGCGACTGTGTCGCTATGACGAGAACGATGACCGATGCCAATAACAGGAGCGCCTGGAAAAGAGGCATACCGGACATCGATATTCGACCTCGCTGTTCGGAGCACGATGCGGCTGTGCCCTTTCCGCCGGATTGTCCCCTGGCGAATGGTTGTTACTTTAGTGTGGTTTTCGGCCAATGGGGCGAAGAAAGCCTATTTAGGAAGTCGCGGGCGCTTGCCGCTGGCGCGGGATTGGCATTTAGCTGATCGTATAGGGAACAAGTTAATGCGCGTCCGTGATTTCAGAGGTTGTTCGGGTGCCCGGCGTCTCGGCGCCTTCGTGCTTGCCATCACCCTCATTATCACGCTCGGGCCCGCGGTCGCCGCACAACCCAACTTCATCCATGCCGAGGGAACGCACCTCGCCGATGCTCATGGGGACCGCTTTGCCGTCAAGGGCATCAACCTCGGGAATTGGCTGGTCCCCGAAGGCTACATGTTTAAGTTCATCCAAGCCCGTGCCCCAAAGGAGATCGCCGGGGTGATCGAGGCCCTGGTTGGTCCCGAAGCGGCGTCGCGATTTTGGGCTGAGTTCCGGGACGCCTACGTCGCCGAAGAGGACATCCGATTCATCAAGGCCGCCGGATTCAACACCGTGCGCGTTCCCCTGCATTGGCGGCTCTTCGTCGAACCCGGCGACGGCGGCGAAGACCGGTTCGAAGGGCCAGGCTGGAATCTGCTCGACCGGCTCGTCGCATGGTGCCGACAATACGACCTTCGCGTCATCCTGGATTTGCACGCAGCGCCCGGCGGACAGACGGGCGTCAACCACGATGACGGCCCCGGCTTCCCGCTCACATTCTACGTGCCGCGATATCGGCAACTCACCATCGCGCTGTGGCGCGCACTTGCCGCGCACTACCGCGACGAGCCGACCATACTCGGCTACGATCTTCTCAATGAGCCGATCTCTCCCTACAGCGACGAGGATTATCTCAATCCGCGACTAGAGCCGCTCTACCGCGACATCGTTGCCGCCATTCGCAGCGTGGATACGAGCCATCTGGTCCTGCTCGCCGGCGCGCAATGGAGCACAAGCTTTGCCGTATTCGGCCGGCCTTTCGACGGCAATGCCGTCTACACCTATCACAAATTCTGGGCGAGCCCGACCCGCGACTCGCTGCAGAGCTATCTGAATTTCAGCAATCGCTGGAATGTTCCTCTGCTCATCGGCGAGACCGGCGAACTGACCAACAACTGGAACGAAAGGTTCCGCCGGCTGCACGAGCGGTTTGACATCGGATGGTGCTTCTGGCCGTACAAGAGCCTCGACTCCACCACTACCGTTGTCTCGATTGATAAGCCGCCCGGATGGGACTTGGTCGTCAAGGCCAGCATAACGGCTAGCGGCACAGCCGAGGCGAACTCCTTGCCGCCACGGGAACAGGCGCTAGCCATCCTCAACGCTTATCTGGAAGCTGCAAGGTTCAGGAATGTGCGCATCAACGGCGGTTATCTCAACTCACTTGGCCTGGCGGCGCCATAGTCTCGTCGTCCGATACGCGGCCGCGCATCTATGCCGCATCGCCTTTGCGCGCAATGGCGCGTTCCAAAAACAGCGCCGCCTCGAGGGCGGCGCGATCGCGGCCGAAGCGGCCGATGATCTGTACGCCCAACGGCAAGTCGCCGTCGCTCAATCCCGGAACGTTGACACACGGCGCTCCCATTAGCGTCCAGAGCCGGTTGAATGCCGGATCGCCGGTCGAACCAAAACCTTGCGGCGCCGCGCCGGGCGCCGAGGGCGTGAGCATCACATCATATTCGCCGATCAAATCCCCGAACGCCTGTCGCGCCCGCGAGGCGGTTCGGCGCGCCGCATCGTACGCTTCCGCCGTGATCGCCGCAGCGCGGTCGAGCACTGTGCGCAGCGGCTTTGAAATCTCATCGCGATGGCGCTCGTATTCGGAGGCGAGCGCACGAAACGCTTCGTAGTCCTGGATGATGAATTGCGCGCGGTAGGCTTCTTCCAGGATCGGCGGCAGTGCCAGCTCGGTCACTACCGCGCCGGCTGACTGCGCAGCGCGAGCGGCGGCCTCGATCGCGCCGTGCATCGCAGCACTTGCCTGCGGCCACAAATGCGTGCGCACAAGGCCGATCCGCGGCGCCGCGGGGGTGCCGCGGTCGACGCGCAGATCGCGCTCGGCGATCGCCGCCGCCGCAAAGGCCACATCGGCGACGCCGGCGGCGAACAGACCGGGCGTATCGAGATGCCAGGCGAAACATTTCATGCCGACGGTCGGGATCAAGCGATAGGACGGCTTGAAGCCGGCGACACCGCAAAACGCCGCCGGCCGGATGACAGAGCCGGCGGTCTGACTGCCAAGCGCGATCGGCAGCATCGCTGCGGCGACCGCTGCGGCCGAGCCCGAAGACGAGCCGCCGGGTGTGTGCGCAAGGTTTCTCGGATTGCGGGTGACCGCGGGCACCAGCGAGGCAAATTCGGTGGTCACGGTCTTGCCGAGAACCAAACCGCCGGCGCGTCGCGCCAGGACGACCGCTGCCGCATCGGCCCGCGGCTGATATCCAGCATAGATCCGCGATCCGTACTGCGTCGGCAGATCGGCGGTATCGTAGATGTCCTTAACCCCGATCGGCAGACCGCGCAGCGGCGCCGAGGCGAGACCGGCCTCTTCCGCCGCGCGCCGTGCCGCGTCGATGTCGAGCGCAACGAATGCGCCGATCTTTGCCTCATTGGCAGCGATGGCCTCAGCGCAGAGTTCGATGACGGCACGCGAGGTGAGTTCGCCGGCTTCGATGCGGCGGGCAAGATCCAGCGCAGCAAGCATCATCTGCCCTCAAGAAAGTCGATGAGGCGCGCGGTTGCGTTGCGCACCACGGGGAAAGCGAGATAAGCGGTGACCGCCGCCACCGGCCAACCGACCAGAAAGGCGGAAAGCCAACGCGGCACGAAATCAACGCGAAGGCCAATGTTCACGTAGGTCACAGCGCAACTTGCGACCAAGACCACGATGCCGGTGGCGAGAATGGGAAAGACAAACCTCGCCTTGCCTTCCATGGTCCTCTCCTTTCACGATCTGTCCCGAAGGGCGCCGCCGGATCAAGCCTGGTCGTGCCCACGGCGACATGGTTAATGCACGCTTTCGCGCCGGCGCGCAGGCGTATCATTGAACAGTCCTTAACGGAAATCCTCGCATTGTCACGGCATGTCGCGTTGCGTGCGGTGGTGGCTTTTCGGGGCTGCGGTCGTTGCCGCATTGAGCGCGCTCGCCGGCTGCAGCCATTACCTCTACGCCGAGCGGGAGCCGTGGCGGCATGACGCCGAGGTCGCCTGCATGAATTCCGGCGCCGTGAAAGAGACGCCGGAGCGCGTTCGCATTGCCGCGATCACCGGGCCGGGAATGTGCGGCGCGGATTTTCCCTTGCGGGTGTCGGCGCTCGGCGATAGCGCACCACTCGGCTACGACGACGAGCCGTTGCGTCCGCCGGGCGCGATCCCGGACGCGGCGCTGCCGCAGCGATGGCCGCTGATTTAGTCAAACGCGCTGCCCCCGCCGCAATACACACCATCGCCTTACAACACACCGCCGCCCGGTCCCCCATACGTCGCGCCGCAAGCCGCGCCAGTCCAGGCTGTCCCGGTGCAACGCGTTCCGTTGCAAGCCGGCCCCCTGCCCGCGCCACAACTGGCCGGCCCGCCGATGTCGATCTACGCCCCGGGCGTTCCGGTGCCCGAGGAGGACGGCGCGGACTTCCAGCCAGCGCCGCCGCCGCCCTATGACGGTGCGCCCGCCGCACGCGGCAACGCGCCGCCCGTGCCGAGGTATCCGCCGCCGGGTTACCCGCCGCCAACCTACACGCCACGGGTCGAGTCAGCACCGCCCGTCGGGGAGGAAGAACATGTGCCGCTCGGCTGGCCTCGCGTACCGGCGGTGACCGCCGCGGGCGGCCCAGTCGAAGTGAGACCGCCGGCAACGCTCGCCTGTCCCATCGTCTCCGCGCTCGACCAATGGATCACGATCGCGGTGCAGCCGGCGGCGCTGCGCTGGTTCCGCCAGCCGGTCGTCGAGATCAAACAAATCTCCGCCTATTCCTGCCGCGGCATGAACGGCAATCCGAACGCGCATATTTCCGAGCACGCGTTCGGCAACGCGCTCGACATCGCCGAGTTCGCGCTCGCCGACGGCCACAGGATCAGCGTGCAGTTTGGCTGGCGCGGAACGCCGGAGGAACAGGGCTTTCTGCATGACGTACAGCTGGCGGCCTGTCAGGAATTCACAACCGTGCTCGCGCCCGGCGCCAACGTCTATCACTACAATCACATCCACGTCGATCTGATGCGACACGCGAGCGGCCGCCACATCTGCGAGCCGACAGCAATTCCGGGAGAGGTCGTGGCCGAACGTGCGCGGGCGCGCTACGCCGCACAACATTACGGCGATCCGGGCGTCACCGGCTCGCTCAAGAACAAATCGTACCGACCTGCGCTGGGCTATTCCGGCGAGGATGATGACCGTTTGCCGCTCGCCGTACCGGGCGAAGATTGAACCGGCAACGCGTTGGTTTAGCCGCCAGTCATCGAGCGGCCATCGGTCTGGCGAGCAGAAGGCGAAATTCGAGGCAATAGGCCCGCAGCTGACTGGCGACGACGTTGCGCGTTCACTTCCTCGGCCAGACGCCGAGGTCCTCAAGCTCCTTCATCGCCTTGTCGGTGAACTCAGCCTTCGGACCGTTGCCGCCGATGACGAACATCAGGATCGCGTCCTCGCCATTGTCGGCCGCTTTTACGTTCTCAAACCGCCGGATCACGCCCGGCGGAAACGACACAACGTCGAGCGGATTGAGGTCGACCGATTCGACCTGGCCTTTCTCGTTCTCCCAGGAGCAACGCCAGATGCCGGTCATCGGAATGAAGGTCTCGTTGGTGTCGTGGTTGTGCATCATCGGGCCCTTGCCCGGCTTGGCGCGGCAGTAGCCGAGATTGAAACCTTCGGAGACCGGAATGGCCGCCAGCCGCGATGCATCGTCGCCGACTGGAGAGGTTACCGCGCCTCCCTCATCCTCCGGCGGCTGAAAGCCAATAACGTTATAGAGGGTGCGCTCGCAATGCGGCGACTTGCTGTCGGGAAGTCCGCCATCGGACCCCCTGAGATCTTTGAAGCGCGCGACGCGCTTTAACATATCGGCGCGCGATACGCCGAATTTGGGCAACATTTCCATGATCGTCTCCTCCTCTTCCGTTTTGAATTTTGATTCTCCGGGCGCGCGCTGTCAACGCGATTGCGCGTGCCCCCCGTCAACCGCCAGAAGGCCGGTCCGAATGGGCGATCCTGTGACTTCGGTCACAGCACGGGACCGTCGTTCGGGTCATGTTGCGTATAGCGAAATCGTGGTCCCAGGAGGAATTCATGCGTAAGACGTTGCTTACAGCTCTCGCTGCGGTGACTCTTCTGTCAGGTGGAGCGCTTCTTAACCGCGCCGGCGCGATGCCGATCGCGACGCCATCGGCACTCGCAGTCACGGCCGCAAATAGCGGACTCGTTGAGAAGGCTGCCGTGGTGTGCGGCTATTACGGTTGCAGACGAGTGTGGCCGCGCTATCGGTACTACGGATACGGATACTATTATCGGCCGTATGCCTGGTATGGCCGGCGCTCCTACTGGTGACGCTCGACGGGCCACGCTCCCGGACCCGAATTCGGGAGCGCGGCATCCCGTCCCTTTTAGCCTAGTTCTTTTCTTTCTCCATGTGCGCGAGCAATGAAGCTGTCGGCCAACAGTCGACTGGGAGCCGGTTGCGTTTCTGATAGTCGCCGAGCGCAGCGCGCGTCTTCATTCCCGCTTTGCCGTCGATTTTGTCGTGGTAATAACCGCGCCCGGTGAGAATTTCCTGCATGCGGTCGAGATCGCGGGTCGGGAGCTGCGCGACCTTGCCCCATGGCGTTTCGAACGGCCGCGGATCGACAATGCGGTCGCTCAGGTGGCCGACGAACAGAACGTAGAGATCGGAGTAATTGTACTCCTTGATGGCAAAATAGTTTCTGGTGGCGAGGAAGGCCGGTCCGTAGAGAGCGGCGGGCTGCAACAGCGACGCCGGTTCGGCCCGTTCCGCCGGCGACAGCTTGCGCCCGTAGGCCGGCACAAAGCCGCGTTTGAGCCATTCGCCGATCGGATGGGTGTTTTCGGGAACGCCGATGGTGCAGTCAACGTCGGCCGGGGAGCGCACCTCGTAGGCCCAACGCACATCGCGCTGCCAGCCTTTGTCGAGCAGCTGCTTGGCCGCCGAGGCGAGCGCGTCCGGCACCGAGTTCCAGATGTCACGGCGGCCGTCGCCGTCGAAATCGACCGCGTATTTGTAAAAATCCGAAGGCAGGAACTGGGTCAGTCCCATGGCGCCGGCCCAGGAGCTTTTCATGTCGGCGAGCTTGACGTAGCCGTCCTCCAGCATTTTGAGCGCGAGCAGAAATTCGCCGCGGAATTTTTCTTTGCGCTTGCCGAAATAGGCTTGCGTCGCCAGCACGCGGATGGCGCTGTGCGTGTCGCGAGAACGCCCGTAATCGGTCTCGCGGCCGAAAATCGCCAGCAGCACCGTTGGAGCAACCCCGAACTGGCGTTCGATCGCGGCAAGCGGGGTGCGGTACTGATCGAGCAGCTTGCGGCCTTGCGCCGCCAGGCGATCGAACGTCGTCTCTTTCAGATAATCCGCGGGTGTCTGGACGAACTCCGGCTGGCCCCGGGCGACTTCCTCCGGCCTGCCGGGGATGACCAGCTCGGGCAGCGACGAATCAGGCTCGAGTCCGCGCGTTGCCGTGTCGAAGGTGGCGCGCGACACGCCGAGTTCCTGTGCCTGCGGCCACAGCGATTGCAGCCAGCTTTGGAAAGCGGCGTCGGCTGCTGACACGCCGTGAACACACAGCAGGCTGCCGAGCAAGGCGGCCGCAAAAACTATCGGGGCGATTCTCATCGCCCCGACTGTCACCGCCGCACCGACGAAATGCAACTGTTCGGAACGCGCCGGCCTACGGTCGCGCTGGGGTAGTTTTTTGAAAGCTTGGCCGGGCCGCGAGCCGGTCGTAATAGGCCGACAAGGATTTTGCCGCCGCCATGGCGGCGCCCAATTCAGGAAAGTTTTTCATATAAGCCAGAATTGGCATCAGGTTGATGTCGGCGAAGGTGAAACTATCGCCGGCCAGAAAACCGCCTTTGGCGACGGCGCGATCCAGCAAGTCGAGCTCGTCCTTGACCGCCGGTGCTACTGCGTCAATCACCTTGCGATCGGGTGCGCCGTCGCTTCCCTTCGGAAAGACGTAGTTGAGCAGATAGGTACGGACCAAGGTGCCGTCCATTTTAGTATTGACCAGCGACACCCATTGTTCGGTGAGTGCAGCATGGCGCGGATCGGTCGGGATCAGTTTGGGGCCGGGGAAGCTGAGATCGAGATAGGTGGCGATCGCCTTTGACTCGCACAACTCGAAATCGCCGTGGCGCATCACTGGAACCTTGCCGAAGGGATGGATGGCGTTGACCTCCGGCGAGTGCGGCGGCATCGGCTTGAGATCGTAAGGGATGGCTTTTTCCTCGCAGACCATGCGAGCGACCCGCGTATAGGTCGACGGCGCCGGGCCCATAATTTCAACCTTTTCCATTGTCCCTCTCCATTGATGGCGAGTTGCAGGCGTCGATACGTGCCGCACCCCTGGCTCTAGCGGCCGCAACGCAATAGTTTACCATGAGGTTAAGTATAGACGCCGGTCGAGAACTGTCAAGGTTGGGGCGTGCGATGCCGGACCGTACCGTCGGCAAGCCAGTCGATCTACCGCACCGCCACGATGAACAGGCGCGGAAATCTCAACAGCACCTTGCCGTCGACGCGCGGCTTGTAGGCGGACACGATTCTCTCCGTATAAGCGGCGAGAAATTGTTCGCGCCCTGCAGCGTCGAGCAAAGACAGATAAGGTTGCAGCGAAGAGCCTTTGAACCATTCGACGATGGCCTGCGGCGTCGCCAGCACATGATTGTAGACGCTGTGCCAAATGTCGATGCGCGAGCAAGCCGGCTTGAGCAGATCGTAATAGGCCTCGGGCGGCATGAGGTCGGCGCGCGGAACGGCCGCCGCCAGCTCCTTCGCCCACGGGCCATGCGCGGCCACTTCGCGCTGCAACGCATTCGCCGGCTCGTGCGTGTTGTCCGGCATCTGCACCGCGAGAACGCCCCCGGCCGGCAGGGCTTCGAGGAGCCGGCGCAGCACCCGCTGATGATCGGGCACCCACTGCAAGGCTGCGTTGGCGAACAGGAGATCGGTTTGCGGGGCCGGCGTCCAGGCCGTGATATCGGCCTCGATGAATGCACAATCAGGCAACCGCTCGCGCGCCTTGCGCAGCATGTCGGGGGATGAGTCGAGCCCGATCACCTCGGATTGCGGAAAGCGCTCGAGCAGAAGCTCGGTGGAGTTGCCCGGCCCACAGCCGAGATCGACGACGAGCCGCGGCTGTTGCAGCGGCACCTGCGCCAACAGATCACGCGGCGGCCGGGTGCGTTCATCTTCGAATTTGAGATATTGCCGTGCGCTCCAATCTTCCATCGCTCATTCCGCATCGCCCGGTCAGGCTGCAAACGAAGTCACTCGGCGGGAGCGCCGTGCGGCGCCGCGGCCTCCGCCTTGGCGGCGACGGCCGCGGCGTAGCGGCGATCCGCCGCCAGCAGCATGTACACTGCCGGAACCACGAACAACGTGAACAAAGTGCCGATGGAAAGGCCGGAAGCGATGACCAGCCCCATTTGAAAGCGGGATACGGCGCCGGCCCCGCCGGCCGTGATCAGCGGAACCACGCCGAGCACCATGGCAGCCGTCGTCATCAAAATCGGCCGCAGCCTGATGGTGGCGGCTTGTTCGATCGCCTCGCGCTTGCTTCGGCCCTCGGCCTGCAGGTCATTGGCGAACTGGACGATCAGGATGCCGTGTTTGCTGATCAGGCCCATCAGCGTCACCAGCCCTACTTCGGTATAGATGTTGAGCGAAGCGCCGGCGATGCCGACGCTGACGAAAATCAGCGCGCCGGCAATCGACATCGGCACCGATACCAGGATGATGACTGGATCGCGAAAGCTTTCGAACAAGGCGGCCAGCGCCAGGAAGATGATGATCAGCGCGAACCCGAACGTCGTGACGAAACCGCTGGTCTCCTGAATGTACTGGCGGCTCAGCCCGCCGTAATCGACCGAATAGTCGCGCGGCAGGGTGCGCGTCGCCAAATCCTGCAGGAATGCGATGGCGTCGCCCTGGGAAACGCCGGGCATGGCAACGCCCTGGATGGTTGCACTGTTGAGCTGTTGGAAGTGATTGAGCGATTCCGGGACCGTCTTGGTGGAGACGGTCGCGACGGTCGACAGCGGTACCAGTGCCCCGTCGGCGGTGCGGATGTGGTAGTCGAGCAGTTGTTGCGGGTTCAGCCGGAACCGCTGCTGCACCTGCGGGATGACCTTATACGAGCGGCCGCTCATGCTGAAATAGTTGACATAGCCGCCGCCCAGCATCGAAGCGAGCGCGCTGCCGACGTCGCTCATCTTCAGGCCGAGCTGCGCGGTCTTGTCGCGATCGATTGTGATGTTGGACTGCGGATTGTCGATCTTGAGATCGCAATCGAGAAAGATAAAATTGCCGCTCTGCTGCGCCTCGCGCAGAAACTTCTGCGCAATGTCGTACAGGCGCTCGAATGATTCTGTGGTGCCGATCACAAACTGAACCGGCAGTCCGATACTTCCCGGCAGCGGCGGCGGTTGAAAAGCGACCACCCGGATGCCCGCGATCTTGCTCAATTGCTGCTGCACCACCGGCTGCAAGGCATTGGTGGACTTGGTGCGAAAGTCCCAGGGTTTCAGCGCCATGCCGGAGATCGATTGGCCGGGCATGTCGATCTGAAAGACGTGCTCGGTCTCGGGGTGCTCGAAGAAAAGCTTGTAGACCTCGTGCGAATATAGCTGCCGCTGCTTGAGCGTGGCATTCGGCGCCGAAATCGATTGCGACAGGATGACGCCCTGATCCTCCTGCGGCGCAAGCTCGGTATGGGCGGTGATAAACAAAAAGTAGATGCTTGAGAGCACCACCAGCGCGAATACCACCGTCACCGGCAGGTAGTTCAGGCTGCGATGCAGGCGCCGCTCATAGGCGCCTCGGAGCCATAGGAAGCCGCGGTCGATATAATACGTCAGCTTTTCTTCCCAGCCGCGATGCCGCGGGTCGGGGGCCTTGAGGAGACGCGAGCACAGCATGGGCGACAGCGTCAACGCGACGATGCCGGAGACTGTGACCGCTCCGACCAGCGCGAAGGCGAACTCGGCGAACAGTGCGCCGGTCAGACCGCTCTGGAAGCCAATCGGTACGTAGACCGCGCCCAAGACCACGGTCATGGCGATAATCGGCCAACCGAGCTCGCGCGCCGCCGCCATTGCCGCCGGCACCGGCGCCACCCCTTCCTCGAGATGACGGCTGACGTTCTCAACGACGATGATCGCATCATCGACGACGAGGCCGATGGCCAGCACCAGCGCCAAGAGGGTGAGCAGATTAATCGAATAGCCGAGAGCCAGGAGGATGATGAGCGTGCCGACCAGCGACAGCGGAATGGCGACGGTCGGAATCAGCGACGACCGCACCGAGCCTAAGAACATGAAGACGACGATTGTGACGATGATCAACGCCTCGACCAGGCTCCGCACGACCTCGTAGATCGCCGCATTCACGAATTCGGTCGAATTGTAGACGATGGCGCCATCGAGCCCGCGCGGCAGCTGATCGTGAATATCCGGCCAGATCTTGTGCACGCCGCGGACCACTTCCAGGAGATTGGCCGCGGGCGCCACCTGAACGCCGATATAGACTGCTTGCTTGCCGTCGAAGCCGACCTCGGATTCGTAATCCTCCGAGCCAAGCGAGACGTTGGCGACGTCCTGCAAACGGACGACGGCGCCGTTGACCTGCTTGATGACGAGATTGCGGAACTCGCTCGCCGTGTGCAGGCCGGTCGAGGCGGTGAGGTTGACCTGCACCATCTGGCCTTTGGTCGTGCCAATGCCGGATATGAAGTCGTTGGCGGCAAGCGCCTGACTGACGTCGGTTGCCGTCAACCCGAACGCCGCGAGCTTTTGCGGGTCTAGCCATGCCCGCAGCGCGAACACCTTTTGGCCGAGCAGTTCCGCGGTCTGCACGCCCGGCACCGTCTGCAACTTGGGCTGCACGACGCGCGTGAGGTAGTCGGTGATCTGGTTCGGCGCCAGCGTGTCGCTGTCGAAGCCGAGATACATGGCATCGATGGTCTGGCCGATCTTGACGGTGAGCACCGGCTGCTGTGTGCCGGTCGGCAGCTGATTGAGGACCGACGCGATCTTGGTGTTGATCTCGGTAAGCGCCTTGTCGGGATCGTAATTGAGCCGCAGATAGATGGTGATGGTGCTGGTGCTGCTCTGGCTGGTCGACGTCATGTAGTCGATGCCGTAGGCCTGCGCGATCGCGATTTCGAGCGGCGTAGTGATGAAGCCGGCCACCACGTCGGGATCGGCGCCGTAATAGATCGTCGTCACCGTCACGACCGCGTTCTCGGTGCGCGGATATTGCAGGACCGGCAGCGCGTAGTAGGCCCGTACGCCGAGCACCAGAATAAACAGGCTGATGACCGAGGCTAGAACCGGCCGGCGAATGAAAATGTCGGTGAAGTTCATGGCGGCAGCGCGCTAGCGATCGATCGGAACCGGCGCCGCGTCCGCCGTCGGGGTGATCGAATTGTCGATCAGAACCACAGATCCGTTGTGCAGCTTGATCTGGCCGCCGGTCACGACCATATCGCCGTCCTCGACGCCCTTGAGCACGGCGACCTGATCGCCGCGCGCCGGGCCCACGGTCACGAAAGTCTGCCGCGCGATCAATTGCGGTTTGCCGTCGGCATCGTGCTCCTTGCCATCAACGACGACATAAACCGTATCGCCGTACGGATTGTAGGTGATCGCGGTCTGCGGAAGCGTGACGTAATTGCGCGGCGAGCCGGTGGCGATGTCGACCGTCGCATACATGCCCGGCAATAGCTTGTGGTCGGGATTCTTCAACGTCGCCCGGATCTGGATGTTGCGGCTGCCGGTATCCACCTTCGGATTGATCGCCGATATCTCGCCGGTGAAGGTCTGTTCCTTGAAAGCGTCGATCTTGACCGTGACCGGCAGGCCCAGGCGAACCTGATCGACCGACTGCTGCGGCACGAAGAAATCGACGAAGATCGGATCGAGCGCCTGCAGCGTGACGATCACGGTTCCTGGCCCGAGATATTGTCCGAGATCGACGGCACGGATGCCGAGGTGGCCGGCGAACGGCGCGCGCAAGAATTTCTTCTCGATAATGGCTTGCTGTTGGACCACCTGGGCCTGGGCGTTCTTCAGATTGGCGGCGTCGGTATCCAAAGTCGCCTGGCTGACCGCCTGCATCTTGAATTGCTTCTGATCGCGCTCATAGGTGATTTCGCTCAACGCCGCCATCGCCTGCAGCGACTCCAGCCTGGCGACATCGTCGGCGGTACGCAGCTTGAGCAGCGGCGCGCCCTCGGCGATGTCGTCGCCGGAATTGAACGAGATCGATTCGACGACGCCGGACAGTTCCAGCGACAGATCAGCGCCCTTTACGGCGCGTAAGCTGCCGATCGCCTCGATCTTGGCTTGCCATTCGGTCAGCCCGGCCTTGGCAGCCGAGATCGTCTGCGGCGGATTGCTCAACGCAGTGATGAATTTCTTGATCATCGCGGCCTTGAACACCTGGAATCCGAAGATTCCACCGAACACGATGGCGACCGCCACGAGCATGATCACCATGCGCTTGATCATTTATTGGACTCCATTTTGATCGGTGGCGGCGTATCGCTGGCTGCCTGAACGAGTTGCGGCTCGGGGCTCAAGGGATCGGGCACCACATCGATGCGGTTCCACCAACCGCCGCCAAGTGCCTGGAACAGCGCGGCGGTGTCGGCATAGCGCGCCGCCTGCGCTTGCACCAAGGCAAGCCGGGCCTGCTGATAGCTTCGTTGGGCGTTGAGCAAGACCACGTAAGTGATGGCGCCGAGGCGATACTGGCCGCGCGTCAGATCGAACGTGTCGGACGCGGCGCGGACGGCGCGCTGCTGCGCCTTGAGCGTGGCGGCGTCCAATTGCAGCGCCCGCAGCACGTCGGCGACGTTCCGGAACGCGGTCAGCACGGTGTTGCGATATTGCGCGTCGGCCATCTCATAGGCGGCTCTGGCCGCGCGCTCCTGATGCAGAAGAGTAAAGCCGTGGAAGATCGGTTGCGTGGCACCCGCCCCGAGGCTCCAGATCGTCGAGGCCGGCGTGAACAGCGCGGCCGGCGTCAAGCCCAGCGTGCCGTATTGTGCGGTGAGACTTAATTGCGGCAGCCTGTTGGCAAAGGCGACGCCGATCAAGGCGCTGGCCTGATGCAACTGCGCTTGCGCCGCGCGCACATCGGGCCGCTGCTCGACAAGCTGCGACGGCACGCTGACCGGAAAACTCGTCGGCAGGCGGAACGACGCCAGCGTCAGATGCTCGCGGACCGCCTGGTTCGGAAAATGGCCGATCAACGCCAGCACCACGTGTTGCTGCTGCTCGAGCTGCTTCTGCAACGGCGGTAAGGTCGCCTCGGTCGTCGCCACCTCGGATTCCTGCTGTAGCACGTCGGCGCGGGTGGCGGCGCCGGCGTCGAATTGATTGCGCACGACCACGAGCTGGTCGCGCTCGGCTTTGATGATCTCTTGCGTTGCTTCGATCTGCCCGCGCAACGAGGCTTCCTGGACAGCGGCCGTCACCACGTTCGCGGTCAGCGTCAGAAACGTCGCTTCGAGCTCGAAGCGCTGATATTCGGCAACCGCGGCATTGGCCTCGATCTGTCGCCGCTGCCCGCCGAATACATCGGGCGCATAGGAGACGTTCACGGTCGCCTGGTACAAATTAAAGATCTCCGGAGGACCGGACAGGCCGAATTCCGCCGGCGAGAACTGCTGGCGTGTGACGTTGGCGGCGCCATCTGCGCTCGGCAACAGTGCGCCCGCGGAGGCATAGAGGTTCTCTTTGGCCTGCCACAGGGCGGCTTGCGCGGCTTGCAGGCTCGGATTGGCGCGGAGCGCTTCGGCGACCAGTGCGTCGACCTCCTTCGAATGAAATACCTTCCACCACTCGGCCGGAATGTCGCGGCCCATGGCGAACGATTGCGCCGCGCCGCCGGCGACATCGGCCGCAGGCGTTGTCGCCGGCGGCGTATCGGGCGTGTAGCCGCTGACCGGCGGTGCCGGCGGCGGCTTGAAGTCGGGACCGACGGCGCACGCCGCCAATATTCCCAACGACAGCGCGACGCCGGCTGCTTTCGCCGCCAAACTGCCGAAACTGGCCAAACGCCTCACCCAACGCGCGCCAGCCTGCCGGCCTTGGCGCCGCCTGAACTGCCCCAACCAGATCCGCACTTGTCCACCCTTAACAAAGGCAGACTAGTTATTTACTATCCGGTTAGTCAATAACTTGACTTCCGTGATTCGGGGAGCCCTAGGTGATCCATGACTGACGTGATGGATACGCGCACCGAAACCCGGCGCCGCCGCAAGGCCGAACGCCCGCAGGAAATCGTCGAAGCCGCGTTCATCGAGTTTTCGCGCAACGGCTACGCGATGACCACGCTCGATCAGATCGCCGAACGCGCCGGCGTCACCAAAGGCACCATCTACGTCTATTTCGCGAACAAGGAGCACTTGTTCATTTCGATGGTGCGCGAAGCCATGAAGGCGACGCTCGACACCGTGCAGGACATGTTCGAACGCCATGACGGCTCGACCGCCGATCTCTTGCGGGCGCAGTTCAGCTTCATCTACCAGCACATCGTGGAAGATAGGCGGCGGCGCGAGGTAGTGCGCATGCTGATCGCCGAGGCGTCGCGTTTCCCCGCTCTCGCTGACCGCTATCACGAGGAAATCCATCGCCCCTGCATGGATTTGCTCAAGCAGGCGATCCAACGCGGCATGGATCGCGGCGAGATCAGGCGCTCGGCGGTGACCGAGTGTCCGCTGGTCATCATCGCGCCGATCGCGCTGGTCGATGTCTGGATGATGATGTTCGACGACCGCCATCCGCTCGACCTGAAGACTTATTTCGACGCCCACCTCGATCTGGTGTTGAACGGATTACTGGCGAAGCAGCCGTAAACGCCGCGGCTCACGCGCTCTTCGAGCCGGAGCTCGCGATGCGATCGCTTTCAGGTCAGAAGCGCGGCGCGCGGGACGGACCGCTTCTTCCAGCAGCCCCTGGGACCGGGCGCGGCTTCATCGGCAGCAGGCCCTCGCGCTGCAATTTTTTGCGGGCGAGCTTGCGAGCGCGGCGGATGGCTTCAGCCTTCTCCCGGACTTTCCGCTCGGAAGGTTTTTCATAATGGCCGCGAAGCTTCATCTCGCGGAAAACGCCCTCGCGCTGCATCTTTTTCTTCAGCACCTTGAGAGCCTGGTCGACATTGTTGTCACGGACGAGTACCTGCACGCGGCATCCCCTTCGATCGAGCGGTTGATCAGCCCGATGGCCAAGGCGCTCGGGCCACTGGCGCATCTGGAAAAGCTTCCGGCAAAAAACCGCCCCGTGAGGAGCGGCTTCGATAGCTCGTTGCCGGGCGAGCAGCATTGGCGGCGTTATGCCGCCTGGATGGTACCCACGGCGATCTTGCCGGTGCGGCGATCTTCCTGGGTATCGAAAGCGACCTTCTGGCCTTGGACCAGACCGCGCATTCCGGCGCGCTCAAGCGCGGTAGCATGAACGAAAACGTCCTTGCCGCCATCGTCCGGCTGAATGAAGCCGAAGCCCTTCTGGTCGTTGTAGAACTTCACGGTGCCCGTATTCATAAGATATCCTTTGCTGATTCAGGTGACTTAAGCCAAAGACGCGCGGATGCGTGTGTCTCGCAGCTCGATTCGTCGATGTTTGGAGGGTCTGAACGTGCGCCTGGCATTCAGCGAAGGCGAGACGGCCCGATTGTCCGGCCAAATGTCGATTGCCAGTACGTACGCGATGACAGTGCGATTTGCAAGACCGGCCACTGGCGACACCGCTCACGACAGAACATAAACTTGGTCGGTCCCGCTCAGTAAGCGTGGATGCGCGCATTCGCGCTCACCGCCGAAACGGCGCCAAGCTGAGTTCGCAGTTCGCGAAACGAAATAAGCCGCCGCGCCGCTTCATCCCAGAGCACGAGACGCACGCATGCAAGGCTCTGCCAGAGAGTGAGGCGGCCGACATTTGCGAGACCGGGATGCTGGCGCAGCGCAACCGGCAACCGATAAAACGGAATGCGGCTGCACAGGTGGTGGACGTGGTGCACGCCGATATTGGCGGTGAACCACCGCAGCACGACCGGCAGATCATAATGCGAGCTGCCGTGGAGTGCCGCTGTCGGGAAGTTCCAATTCCGGTTTTCGGACCAGACGGTATGCTCGAATTGGTGCTGGACGTAGAACAGCCACACCCCGATCGCCCCGCCGACGACGGTGATCGGCAGATGCACGAGCAGGAACGGCCCGACGCCGATCCACCACATCATGGCGGCGACGACCAGCGCAATCGCGCCGTTGGTCGCCATGGTGCTGACCCAGGGTCCCCACCCTTCCCGCGTCAGGCCGCATGGCAGTCGGTGGCGCAAGATGAACAGATAACTGGGACCGACACCGAACATGACGATCGGATGGCGGTAGAGGCGATAGACCAGCCGGCGCCAGCGCGACAGCGCCAGATATTCGTTGACGGTGAGCGTGTCGATGTCGCCGATGCCGCGGCGGTCGAGATTGCCTGAAGTCGCGTGATGGATGCCGTGCGCGCGCCGCCAGAAATCATAAGGCGTCAGCGTGATAACGCCGATCGCGCGGCCGACCCAGTCGTTCACCGATCGCTGGCGAAAAAACGAGCCATGGCCGCAATCGTGCTGGATCATGAACAAGCGAACCAGAAGGCCCGCGGCCGGAACGGTCAACAACAAATAAAGCCCGTATCCGAGACGGAGTGATAACCACATTGACAGCCACAGCACAACGAATGGCACGAGAGTGATCAGGAGCTCGACGATGCTGCGGCCGTGGTTCGGTTCGCGATAGCGCGCCAGACTTTGCGTCAACGCGCGCATGTCGGCGACGGCGGCGCTGCCGCCGGCTTCCGGTCTGTCGTACAACATTCTCTCCTTAGCGATGACGGACGCAGCGGTCGCAGCCATCGGCTGGGCGCACCTTCAGCGGTTCGTATTGCGCCGGGGACACGGTTAAGCGCTCGGTCGGCTTCAATCGCCCTGTCGGTCCGAGCAGTATCTTTCGACAGGAAGGCGTCTTTTTTGTGCTTCGCGCGTCGTTGTGCCGCGCGTCAGGCAGAGCAGTCGGCGGGAGCGTGCGCTTCTTTCACCCGGCAAGCGATACCGCCCGCTGATCTAGATCAGCCTATCGCGGACGGCCGTGCACGTCCATAACAACCCAAAACAGATAAATAGAGACAAATGTCGTCCGGTTCTCGCTTTCGGCAAGCGCGTCCCGTCGCCGGTTGGTATCGGTGGGTTTTGACCTTATATTGCTGCTAATCATCCGGCCGATATTCGGACGGATGCTTAATCGTTTCGCACGTTTTCACGAGGGCCGTCCGATGGCCGCATTTGATTACAACGCCGCGGCCGAACTGTTTCCGACGCGAAGGCGACTGCCCAGGCGTCAGCCATTCGCATACAGGCGATTTGCGCAGGCTGCGCAGGCCATCCGGTTTGCCATGGAGGACCTGCCGCCGGAGTGCCTTGTCGGTGCCTTTCTCGAAGTCGATGAACAAAGATACGGCAGCCACGACATCCGCCGTTTGTACGAAAGCCCCGAATACCCCCTCGCCCGTCACAGCGCACAATCGTGACCGAGGAGAGCGGGCATTTTCAGGATCATGCTTTAGAAATCGGACGCCTCGAGTTCGTAGGATCCCTTGCGAGCGCGCGTGAACGCCTTCTTTGCCGCCGCATAGATCAAGGGCCGATGAGAATCAAAGGCCCTCAGCAAATCCGATTCGTCCCGGCACATATCCGGTTGCATGCGCCTTAACGTGTCTTCGCCGACAAAGAACGACCACTCCATGGCGCTGTCGTATCCCCAAAACCGCACGGCGCGTCGGGTCGCATCAAACACCCGGCTTTGGTTCGGAAAATTGAGCATGGTCCGTGCGCGGCCTTTTCAATCGGCGCTGGAAATCCAGCATTTTCGCAGACCTTCGGAATCCCGCACCCACCAATAGTCACCCTCCGGATTATGTCCGGACACGCTGAAAGTCTTCAGCCGCCTCTTTACCGCAGCCAGCGCCTGTTCGCGCGTCGAGTACCTGTCGCCGACTTCCGTGGCCGGCGCCAGATTTTGGCCCTTGAGCTCCAAAATCTTGAACATTGTCGCTTCCTGCCAGGTCCGATTGGGTCACTTCTTATCCCGCATTGCCGGGACGAGCCGCTCTCAACCTAATCGAATTTCATGTGCGCCGAGAGAATAAGATCGCTCTCGGAAACGACGCGCTCGTGAGATTCGCTTTTGCTTTTGACGCGATATTGCGGATTCCCACCGTCGGCTGGGCGCAAGCTCACGATTTCGTAATGGCCGGCCGCCGCGGACCGGGAAATCGATGGAATGAGATCGACGGTCTGTCCTACTCTGAATTTGTGGGCGCCATCTGTCATGGGCAACGCTCCTTTAGCAGGTTACCGATGTCTCGCCTCCGGCCCAACAAAAGGTCAATCCTTTTTGCTCAAGCGCCAGAGCTGGAAGCCCTTGGCCGTTAGCGCCGTTTCGATGACGTCGCGGGAAAGCCCATAGGGAGGATCCTGGTCCGGCGCGACGGCGCCGATTGCATGCCAGGGACTGAATTGATTCGGCAGCCGGCTGCCGACCAGATCGCTGCCGAAAGCGCGCAGGTCCGGACTTACATCGGATTTGAAGATAAAGAAGCGCATCACACTGCCTTCCTTGCCGCGGCAATTCCGTAGTCGTCGGAATTGGGTTTGAGCATCGTCTATCGCCTGCGAAACTGGTTGCGCTGCGGCGGGCGGCTGGCGGAGCTCGATCGTTCCTCCTTGTGGCGAAAGATCAAGCGCCCCTTTTCCAGATCATACGGCGACACTTCGACGGTCACGCGATCCCCGGCCAGAGTCTTGATCCGATTTTTTTTCATTCTTCCAGCGGTATAGGCGATCAGCGCGTGGCCGTTGTCGAGCTGAACGCGAAAACGGGCGTCGGGCAAGATCTCGAGGACGAGGCCCTCGAATTGCAGGAGTTCTTCTTTCGACACGTCTATGACCCTTTTGCCGGACTGATCCAACGCGGCGCGTGCTGGCCGACATTGGGTCTTGATGCCGCATGGTTTCGCAGGAAAGCGACCGACGCGATCCCGCCAGCGGTTTCCTGCGGCTGATTGTGACTTTGTTCTCGGCGCGGCTGTTCGCCCTGGCGCCAGCGCCGACGTTTGCGTGGGGGGCCGCCCGAAGATGAAGAAGATGACGGAGCAGCGCCACCCTTCGCGCCGGGCTGCCCGGAGCGCCGCGGCTGTGGGCGGGTATCGCTCACGGCAATGGACATCCGAATGAGCTTCTCGATATCGCGTAGGAATGCCATCTCCTCGCCGTCGCACAGAGAGATTGCCACGCCCGCCGCGCCGGCTCGCGCCGTGCGGCCGATGCGATGGACGTAGGTCTCGGGCACATTGGGCAGATCGAAGTTTACCACATGGCTGATGCCATCGACATCGATGCCGCGCGCGGCAATGTCGGTTGCCACCAACGTTTTGACCGCGCCTTTGCGAAAGGCCGCAAGCACGCGCTCGCGCTGATTTTGCGACTTGTTGCCGTGGATCGCTTCGGCTGCGATGCCGGCCCGGTTCAGACCGCGCACGACCTTGTCGGCGCCATGCTTGGTCCGCGTAAAGATCAGCGCCCGGTCGATTGCCTCGCCCTGCAGCACCTCGATCAGCACCGCGGGCTTGGCGGCGCGGTCGACGCGAATAATGCGCTGCTCGACCAGCTCGACGGTGGAGGCCACCGGAGCCACCGCCACCTTGACCGGGTCGCGGAGCATCTGCGCCGCCAGTTCGGCGATGACGCGAGGCATGGTCGCGGAAAACATCAATGTCTGCCGTTTCGGCGGAAGTTTCGCGACGATTTTGCGGATATCGTGAATGAAGCCCATGTCGAGCATGCGATCAGCTTCGTCGAGAACCAGGCATTCGACGTCGGCCAAGCGGAGCGCGTTGCTCTTGACGAGATCGATGAGCCGGCCGGGCGTGGCGACAAGAACGTCGACGCCATTGAGGAGGGCACGGACCTGGGAGCCCATCGGCACGCCCCCGATCGCCAGCGTGGCCCTGATGTGCAGATGACGGCCATAGGCGCGAAAGCTATCGAGAATCTGGCCGGACAGTTCGCGGGTCGGGCTGAGTACCAGGACGCGGCAGCTCTTGCGCGCAATTGGGTGCGGATTGGCGGCGAGATGATGCAAGATCGGCAGCGCGAAGGCGGCGGTCTTACCCGTCCCGGTCTGGGCGATACCGATCACGTCACGGCCCGCCATGACGGTCGGGATTGTTTGCGCTTGGATCGGTGTCGGCGTGAGGTATTTCTCTTCGGCTAGTGCGCGTGTGATTGCGTCGTTAAGTTTGAAGTCGTGGAAGTCGGTCAAAGAGGAAACTTTCTATGTGCGCACTGGCGCGGCCGCTGCGCGATGCGCCGGGCCGGCAATTGCGGGTGAAACGAGACACCCCGCGCGATCTGGGCTGTCAATGAACTAATGAAAAGAGCGAGCCAGAAGCCGTTTGACGGGGTCCCGTACACGCGGCTCGCCGCAGGCCTATCAGGCCGCCAGCCTTATATGGACGATAGATGTGGTCGTTTCAAGGCTAAACGCCGCTGACGTCGGCGTTACCGCTTGCCGGCCGCGGGTTTGGCGAGTTCTGCCTTCTTGTCGGCTGCCTCCTTGGCCAAGCGGAGAGCTCTCAACTTTTCGGTCTTCTCGCGAATCATCCGGCTGTTGGCCTGATATTCCATCATCGCCTTGGCCCCGTCCTTGGCGCGCTCTTCCCGGCTGAAACTCGCTTCGGCGCGTGCACGAACCTGGCTTGATCGGGCCTCACTGGCTTTTGTCGGCAATGTAGTCTCCTGTTAAGCATAATCGGGCAGAATCGCATGATCGCGGTTGCACCCCGGAATCAAGTTCTTCCCTCGCCCGCGAGGCACCAACGGTATATGGCTATTCGGCCAGGCAAATGTAAGCCGAGCAAAGTCGCGTTCGGCACCTGCGACAATTACCGCGAAAACTTTTTATACTTGATCCGGTGCGGGATAACCGTGTCAGTCCCCATCCGCCGCATCTTGTCCTTCTCGTAATCCTGAAAATTACCCTCGAACCATTCGACGTGACTGTCGCCTTCGAAGGCGAGGATATGGGTGGCGATACGGTCGAGGAACCAGCGGTCGTGGCTGATGATTACGGCGCAGCCGGCGAAATCCTCGAGCGCCTCTTCGAGCGCGCGGAGCGTGTCGACATCGAGGTCGTTGGTCGGCTCGTCGAGCAGCAGCACGTTGGCGCCGGATTTCAGCATCTTGGCGAGATGCACGCGGTTTCTCTCGCCGCCGGAGAGCTGACCGACTTTCTTCTGCTGGTCGGCGCCCTTGAAGTTGAACGCCGCGCAATAGGCGCGCGAATTCACCTCGCGCTTGCCGAGCTGCAGCTGATCGAGGCCGCCTGAGACTTCTTCCCACACCGATTTCTTGCCGTCGAGCGTATCGCGCGACTGGTCGACATATCCGAGATGCACGGATTCGCCGACCTTGATGGTGCCCTGGTCCGGCTTGTCCTGCGCCGTGATCATGCGGAACAGCGTGGTCTTGCCGGCGCCGTTCGGGCCGATCACGCCGACGATGCCGCCCGCCGGTAATTTGAAGGTGAGATCGTCGATCAGGAGGTTATCGCCAAAGCCCTTTTTCAGGTGCTCGAAGTCGATCACGTTCTGGCCAAGCCGTTCGGCAACCGGGATGACGATCTGCGCGGTTTGCGTCTGCTTCTCGCCGGCTTTTCTGAGCAACTCTTCGTAACGTTCATAACGCGCCTTGGATTTCGCCTGCCGCGCCCGTGGAGAAGCGGAGATCCATTCCTGCTCGCGGGCGAGCGTGCGTTGCCGCGCCTCCTCTTCGCGGCCCTCCTGTTCGAGCCGTTTTTGCTTCTGCACCAGCCACGACGAGTAGTTGCCCTCATAGGGAATGCCGCGGCCGCGGTCGAGCTCGAGGATCCAGCCGGTGACGTTGTCGAGAAAATAGCGGTCGTGGGTGACGATGAGGATGGCGCCCGGATAGTTACGCAAATGGCCCTCAAGCCACAGCACCGATTCGGCATCGAGATGGTTGGTCGGTTCATCGAGCAGCAGGAGTTCCGGCTGCTCCAAAAGCAGCCGGCAGAGCGCAACCCGGCGCCGCTCGCCGCCGGACAGCTGAGCCACTTCGGCGTCGTCGGCCGGGCAGCGCAATGCGTCCATCGCCTGATCGACCTTGGAGTCGAGATCCCACAACCCCTTGGCCTCGATCTCATCCTGCAGCTTAGTCATCTCGTCGGCGGTTTCGTCGGAATAGTTGACGGCAAGCTCGTTGTAGCGGTCGACGATCGCCTTCTGCGGCGCCACGCCATCCATGACGTTTTCGCGGACCGATTTTGCCGGATCGATTTGCGGCTCCTGCGCCAGGTAGCCGACGCGGGCGCCCTGGGCGGCCCAGGCTTCGCCGGAAAACTCCGTGTCCAGTCCCGCCATGATGCGCAGCAGCGTCGACTTGCCCGAGCCGTTGACGCCGAGCACGCCGATCTTGGCATCCGGATAGAATGACAGATTGATATTCTCCAAAACCTTCCGGTTGCCGGGATAGGCCTTGGAGAGCCCCTCCATATGATAAATGAATTGCCGCGCCATTCTTAAGTTTCAGGTTGGGCGCCTGTCCTCTTGCTTGGCGCCGTTCGGAACAGGCGCCGTGCCGGCGCGACCGCAAAAGCGCTCATTTCGGGAAAATCTGGCGCTGATGTAGCGACGGCGCGTGCGGAGGGCAAGCGCCAGCCGCCGGCAGAGGTGCGAACGCAATAGCTTGCCGCCATAGCCTCACGCATCGCCGATCACGGCAAGACTTCGTCAATTCTGATCGCATTCGGATGGTGCGCCGGGTCCGCCGGCGGCCATTTCGTAGCAATTTTTAATGACTTTTCGCCAACACTTTGTGGCAAAGCCGCGCGATTGCAACCGACGCTTTGTCCGCGTCGGCGTTAAAGACGCGGCACGGCAAAGCGACTGGGAGCGCCTCATGCGCCGTGACATCGCCAAGACGGTTCGCGAGCTGTCGCAGAGTTTTGCGTATCTCTTCGATCCCTATCGGCCGGAACTGCACTACATGCGCGGTCCCGGCCCGAAATGGCACGCCAAGCGCGCAAGCATCGCGGCAAAAGCCGCCCCGGCCGTCGCCGAGACCGCCGGCACGCTGCACGACATCGCGGAGGCTCACGCTTAGCCCACAACCGTTCCGGAGCGCGGGCCGACCGCAAGCCCGGAATCACTCGTCCACACAGCGCAGGACTTTGCACCCGCGGTGGTTATAAATTCCGCGTTCGCCGCTTCGCGGCGCCTGGAATGACCATGAGGGATACGATGCCGCTCCGCTGCGCAATTCTCGACGACTACCAGAACGTCGCGCTCACTGTTGCCGACTGGTCGAAGGTGAACGCCGACGTCGAGATCAGGGTGTTCAACGACCATCTCGGCTCGGCGGACAAGGTCATTGCGGCGCTGCAAGGCTTTGCCATCGTCTGCGCCATGCGTGAGCGCACCCCCTTTCCGCGCACGGTGATTGAGGCCCTGCCCGATCTCAAGCTGCTGATCACGACCGGCATGCGCAATGCCTCGATCGATCTCGAAGCGGCCAAGGCGCGCGGCGTCACCGTCTGCGGCACGCCATCTTTCGGCAACGCTACCGCGGCCATCGCCATCGGGCTGATGCTCGAACTTGCCCGCCACATCGGTTACGAGAACGCGCGGCTGAAAGCCGGCGCACCGTGGCAGACCACGATTGGGCTCGATCTCGAAGGCATGACGCTCGCGCTCCTCGGCCTCGGCAAACTCGGCAGCCGCGTGGCGCAGATCGGCCAGGCGTTCAAAATGAACGTCATCGCCTGGAGCCAGAACCTCACGCCGGAGAAGTGCAATGAGGTCGGCGTCGAATATGTGAACCGAGATGACCTGTTCCGGCGCGCGGACTTTCTCTCGATCCACCTGCAGCTGTCGCCGCGCACGCGCAGCCTGGTCGGCGGAAACGAACTCGGCCTGATGAAGCGGAGCGCCTACCTGATCAATACCTCGCGCGGACCGATCGTCGAGGAGGCCGCGCTCATCGCCGCGCTGCGCGAAAAGCGGATCGCCGGGGCCGGCCTCGACGTGTTCGACATCGAGCCGCTGCCGATCGAGCATCCGCTCCGCAAGCTCGACAATATCGTGCTCACGCCGCATCTCGGCTACGTCGCCGCGCAGAACTATCGCGCCTTTTTTTCCGGCATGGTCGACGACATCCGCGCTTTCCTCGACGGCAAGCCGATGCGCGTGCTGACCTGAGTTGCTCTCCGCGTGATCGAAAAAAACGCAGCAGAACTAGCCTTCGGATGGTCCGCGGATGCTTTTGCGATCGCTCACATCGATGTGGTCACGCTGCTGCGCAAGCAATGAAATTTATTGGCGGCCGCTCGACGCGTGAAGTCGGCTCACCCCGAAAAAGGGTGGGACCGACGCGTCGGCAGCCGCGTCGGTCCCTGTCAGAGCCTCGTGGATTGAGCCCGAAGCACCGACAATTCCAGCTAGAGCATGATCAGGAAAAGTGGAGGCCGGTTTTCCGAAAAGATCATGCTCCACCAGAAAGTTAGAGCGCCAATCGATTCAATCTGAAGCGATTGCGCTCTAGAATTCTTTCCACTCCGGGTCTTTGACGGCTGTAGCAAGCGCGGCCTGCGTCCGGCCTGCCGGCCCGCGTCGAGAGGCAGCTGCCGCTGCGCCGTTGGCTCCGTTACCCGTCTTACGCGCGGCCACAGCGGGCTTGCCCGACAGGCTCTTCGTTTGGGCCGTCCCAATCTCGGCTACCTTGGGCGCAGCCGCAGTCGTTTCGACGGCGAGCGGCGCACGCACCTCCACGTCATCGACGCGGAAGAAGGCCACCCGTTCGTCCATGAGGTTCGCCTGGTGCTCGAGTGTCTTCGCCGTCGCAGCGTTCTCCTCAACCAGGGCGGAGTTCTGCTGTGTGACCTCGTCCATCTGGGTCAGGGCTTTGTTCACCTGCTCAATGCCGCCCGCTTGTTCGGCGCTCGCCGAGGCGATATCGGCAACGATATCGGCTACCTTTTTGATCGACTCCACAATTTCATTCAGTGCAGAGCCGGCCTTGTTGACGAGATCGACCCCGTCCTTCACTTGACTGTTGCTGCTGATAATCAGGTCCTTGATGTCTTTGGCTGCCTGCGAGGATCGTTGCGCCAGGCTGCGGACTTCCGACGCCACGACCGCGAAGCCGCGACCTGCTTCGCCGGCCCGCGCCGCCTCAACGGCGGCGTTTAGCGCGAGCAGATTGGTCTGCCGCGCAATCTCGTCGATCACGCCGATGATGTCGGAAATCTTGCGCGACGATTCCTCGATCCGCGCCATAGCGTCAACGACCTTGGCCACTACCTGACCGCCGCGATCGGCGACGTCACGGGTGCTTGCAGCGGAGTGATTGGCCTCTTGCGCGCTTTCTGCGTTCTTTTTAACGGTCGCGGACATTTGCTCCATTGAGGCCGATGTCTGTTCGAGGCTCGCGGCTTGTTCTTCGGTCCGCTGCGATAGATCAGTGGTGCTGGTGGTGATTTCCGCGGTCGCGGACGATACTTCGCGGGCCGCCATCTTGATTTCGCCTATTGTCGAACTCAGCCGGTCGGCCATCACGTTCGCGTCGGTCTTCAGCTTGGCAAACGCGCCCTGATAATCCGCAGTGATTCGCTGCGTCAGATCGCCGTCGGCGAGCGCGCTCAGCATGCGCACGAGGTCATCCAGCGCACCTGCGGTGTTTTGGCATAGGCCGTTCATCGCCGTGGCCAGATTGAGCATGAATCCCTTCTTGCCTTCGAGCGGAAGCTGGCGTGAGAAGTCGCCGGCGACGGCGGCTTTGGCGACGCCGTCAATCTCAGCCTCGATCGCCTTCTCGGAGGTTTCGTCCTTCCACTCAACGGACGTGCCGAGGCGCTTGCCGTCCTTGTCCACGACCGGCGAGACCACCAGGTGGAAACTGCGGCCGCCGATCCTGAGATCGGTTTCGATCGGACCGGTCAATCCATCCAGAATGCGCCGCTGGTGCGCCGGATTCTTGTGGAAAATGTCGATATTCGCGCCGATGAGTTTGCGGCTGTCGAGCGCCGGAACGTCCTTGCGTATTTCGCTCTCGGCCGCCCGGATCATCTCCAACATCGTATTGTTCATATAGACGATGTTGTAATGCTCATTGGCGACCATGACGTTCGTTTGGCAGGTATCGAGCGCCGCGCGCACGCGGAGAGCTTCGCGTTCGGCTGCCTTCGCCGCTGTCAGATCCTGCCACTCGACGACGGTGCCGAGCCGCTTTTTGCTGCCCTCCTCGAAGACCGGCGTGACGACCAAATGGAAGCTGCGGCCGCCGATGGCGAGATCGGTCTCGATCGGTCCACTGAGCCCATCAAGGATGCGCCGCTGATGCGCCGGATTTTTGTGAAACATATCGATGTTCGCGCCGATCAGCTTGCTGCTGTCGAGGGCCGGCACGTCCTTGCGCATCTCGCCTTCCGCCGCCCAATCATCTGCAGCATCGTGTCGTTCATGTACACGACGTCGTAGCTTTCGTTCGCGACCATGACGTTGGTTTGGCATGAGTCAAGCGCCGCTTGCAGCCGCCGCGCTATCTTCTCCGCAGCGCGTGCCGCGGTTAGGTCCTGCCATTCAACGACGGTGCCAAGCCGAACTTTGCTTCCGTCCTGGAAAATCGGCGTGACGACCAAATGAAAGCTGCGACCGCCGATGCTGAGATCGGTCTCGATCGGTCCGCTCAGGCCTTCCAGAATGCGTCGCTGATGCGCCGGGTTCTTGTGGAACGTATCGATGTTAACGCCGATCAGCTTGTTGCTGTTAAGGGTCGGGATGTCGTTGCGCAGCTCCGCCTCGGCGGCCCGCATCATCGCCAACATGGTCGCGTTCATGTAGACGATGTTGTATTGATCGTCCGCGATCATCACGTTGGTTTTGCAGGCCTCAAGCGCCGATTGCATGCGCAGATCATCGAGCCCGGTCCTTTGCAGCGTGGCGCCGACGGGGGCGCGCATACGATAAAAACAGATCGCCGCGAATCCGATCGCGACGGCGGTACCAACAGCGAGGCCGTTCATGGCCGTTGCTGAGCCGGCATAGTGTGCTGCAACGGCGCCCGTTTGCAGAACCACGCCAACAACGAGTGCGGCAATCCCTTGTTTCTTTTGGCTCTCAAGTTCTGTCCCGCCGAACATCGATTGGTGAGCGGCGGTTGCGGAGCGAAGAGTTGCGTAGTTCATGACAATTCCCCCACGTCGATTTGACGGACCTTGGTTGACGCGAACGCGGAAATGGTCTGAGCCCCGTCCTGGTCGTCGATCTCAACCGCTAGAAGATTCGGCAGATCGATGAGCGCGATCATGACGTCGCCAGTCGTCACCAAACCGGCGAGGAAACCGGCATCAGAGCCGTCGCCGATTCGCGGTACGGGCTGCATCTGGGAGGCCTCAAAAGAGATGATGTCCAGTACGCGATCGGCGAGGAGGCCGATCTGTCGCGCCGCCATCTGCACGATGATTGCGATATGCAGCGGCGTTGCCTCGGTCCGGCCTTGGCCTAGCCGACAGCGCAGGTCGATAACGGCAACAACAGCACCGCGAAGATTGAGGACGCCACGCACGTAGTCCGGCTGGCCGGGCAGCTGAGTGACCTCCGACCAGCCCCTGATCTCGCGGACTGCCACGATGTCGACGCCGTATTGCTCATCGCCAATGGCGAAGCTGATGACTTGGTTCGGCTCTGTAACGTGGCAATCGGCCGCTTCGCCGGAGGCGTCCTGTACCTCCTGATTGTGCGGGTCTGACAAGCCTCTAACGGGCTCGGCAGATACAGTTAAGACCACTCATGCCTTGTTGCCCCAATCCGCGTTCCGACCTTGTCAAACGTAAGTAAAGTTGAAGCTGGTTAATGAATACTTTATTTCGAACTTCTTAGAGATAAAATATCGAAAGATATGACTTAAACATGCAATAATACATTTTATACGTTAGTATTATTAAGTCAAATTGGATGTATAGCCGATCTTATTCCGCCGAGGTGCGATTTGATCTGACGGGTGTGGCGCAAGGCATTGAGCTCGCGTAGGGAATGGGTGTTGAGACCATCCTACGCGCGTTGATCCCCGCTACCACACCCGCCATGACCAACGATATCCATCTCATCTTCGGTCTGCCAGCCGTTTCACGCAAGAAAGTCACAGCCGCATTTGACGGAGGCCGACTTTCCTCCGACAGCGGCGTCATGTTGCTGGCGCTTGCCGAACGCCGGCGCAAGGTCGCCGAAACACTCGCCGCTCACATTGCCGATCCGCGCGATCCCCTGCACATCACGCACACGGTCGCCGATGTGCTGAGAGCCCGCATGCTGGCGATCGGCTGCGGCTATCCGGATGGCAACGACTTCGACTGGTTGCGCCGCGACCCCGCCTTCAAGCTGGCGTGCGGACGCCTACCCGACACTGGCAAGGACCTGTGCTCGCAGCCCACCATCTCGCGCTGGGAGAATGCGCCGACGCTGCGGGAGATCATTCGTCTCACCTATACACTCGTCGACATCTGGTGCAGGAGCTATGCGAAGCCGCCCAAATCTGTGGTGTTGGACATCGACGACACGGTCGACGTCGTGCACGGCCACCAGCAGCTGGCGCAATGGAACGCTCATTATGATGAGCGCTGCTTTCTGCCGATACATGTCTACGACACCGCAACCGGGCGACCGGTGGTGGTCATCCTGCGTCCTGGCAAGACGCCGTCGGGCAAGGAAGTGCGTAAGCTTCTCAGCCGCCTGATCGGACGCATCCGTCGGCACTGGCCCGACACTCGCATCACCATCCGCGGTGACGGCCATTACGGCCGCGAGGAGGCGATGACGTGGTGCGAAAACAACGTTGTCGACTACATTTTCGGGCTCCCCGGCAATGTTGTGCTCGACCGCCTCGTCGAGCCTGCCGCCGATGATATCCGGGTGCGCCGGGCCGAGAGCCAGGCCGAGCTGTTCCGTGGCTTTACCGAGACGCGCTACGCGGCCAAGTCGTGGGACAAAGAGCGCCGGGTCGTGGCACGGATCGAGGCGAGCGCCAGCCATGCGGATGACATGCTGCGCCGAGGCATTGATATCCGCTACGTCGTCACTTCGCTGCCGGGCAGCGATGCTGAGCATATTTATGAAACGGTCTACTGCGCCCGTGGACAGGCCGAGAACCTCATCAAGCAACACAAGGCGCAACTGGCGTCCGATCGCACCAGTTGCCGATCGCCGCTCGCCAACCAGATGCGGCTTATCCTGCACACCGGTGCCTACTGGCTGCTGCTCGACCTGCGCGCTGCGATCCCGAGTTGGAATCCGCTGCGGCAGACCGAGTTCACCACCATCCGTCTGCGTCTGTTGAAAATCGCTGGCCGCATCATCGAGACGGCAAGCCGCATCCGCATCGCGCTCGCTTCATGCTGCCCCGAGGCCGAGACGTTCAGTCTCGTCGCGATCAAGCTGCAACCGTCTGGACCATAAGTTCGTGGGGCGATGATGCCCCGCCGAGCCCCCGATCCATTCACCCCCAACGCGTCGACAGTGTTCTCGACCCAATCAATCTGCCGAAGATGGAGCGCGCAGAACGGACGAGCTCGCCTCGCAAAAATTAGCCTTCAGATTAACCGTCCGCGTGCATAAGGTGGGATAGTTGTCAAACAATCATAATACACACCTGATGCGTCAGACTGTGACAACCAGGCAGCCAAGGGACCACGCCAGCTCGCCTCGGCGACCTCATGGATTGAGATGTGGGGTATCGAGACTTGGGATGATGTGCTGGCTTGGCCGCCGCATTCCGAAAGCGTCTCAAATGAAAAAATCAGCGCGAATCTGACAGATGTAGTATTCGACGCTTGTCAGCAGTTACGAAACATACGATTGTGCCATCAATATCGATTTGATATACATAAAAATACCGACTCCAAGCATCATTCGGTGTTACCCCATGATCACCGCCGGCCAGCTCAGGGCGTCGCGCGCACTTATCGGCATTGATCAGCGCAGGCTTGCCGAAGCAGCGGGGCTGTCGCTACCGACCATCCAGCGCATGGAGGCGAGCGACGGCGTGATTCGGGGAAACGTCGATTCGCTGATGAAGCTCGTCGCTGCCCTCGACGCACTCGGCATCGAGCTCATCTCCGATAATGCGCCAAGCCAGGGCGGCGGCCGCGGCGTGCGGCTCAAGAGGGCCGGCCCGTGACACTGACGGTCGCGCTGGTTTGCGCCGCGGTGTTGCTCGCGCTTGCAGCCTTTGCCGTCATCATCGGACGCTCGCAAGCGGCTACGCGCGTTATCTACGGCGCAAGCATGGTCATTGCGGCGATTTCGCTGGTCGCGGCGGCAGCGCAGCTTCTCGGCGCGGCCGAGCCGTCGCACGTCACGCTGCCGCTTGGCGTGCCGTGGCTTGGCGCGCATTTCCGGCTCGACGCGCTCTCGGCTTTTTTCCTCATCGTCGTCGATCTCGGCGCCTTGAGCGCGAGCCTGTTCGCGCTCGGCTATGGCGAGCATGAAATAGAGCCGCAGCGGGTGTTGCCGTTCTATCCCGCGTTCCTCGCCGGCATGACGCTGGTCGTCGTCGCCGATGACGCTTTCACGTTTCTGTTCTCGTGGGAGTTCATGTCGCTGACGTCGTGGGCGCTGGTGATGTCGCACCCTCGCGTGCCCGAGAACGTCCGTGCCGGCTACGTCTATCTGGTCATGGCGAGTTTCGGCACGCTCGCTTTGCTGCTGGCCTTCGGCCTGCTCGCCGGCCCGGAGGGTCTTTATACATTCGCGCAGATGCGCGCGGCGCATCCCTCGGCGACGATTGGGGCGTTGGCGCTCATTCTCGCGCTCGTTGGCGCTGGTTCGAAGGCCGGCATTGCGCCGCTGCACGTCTGGCTTCCGCTGGCGCATCCGGCGGCGCCGAGCCACGTCTCGGCGCTGATGAGCGGGGTGATGACCAAGGTCGCCGTCTACGGCTTCGTGCGCATCGTATTCGATCTTGCCGGCGCTTCCGCGTGGTGGTGGAGCATCGTGGTGCTCGCGATCGGCGGCGTCACGGCGGTCATGGGCGTCCTGTATGCGCTCATGCAACACGATCTCAAGCAACTCCTCGCCTATCACACCGTCGAAAATATCGGAATCATCTTCATCGGGCTTGGGCTCGCGCTCGCCTTCAAGACGCACGGCATGGCATTCGCCGCGGCGCTGGCGCTGACCGCCGGGCTGCTGCACGTCTTCAATCACTCGTTGTTCAAGAGTCTGCTGTTCTTCGGCGCCGGCGCGGTGCTGACGGCGACCGGCGAACGCGACATGGAGCATCTCGGCGGCCTCATTCACCGCATGCCGCAGACCGCGTTCGTCTTTCTCGTCGGTTGCGCGGCGATCTCGGCGCTGCCGCCGCTCAACGGCTTCGTCTCCGAATGGCTGACGTTCCAGGCGATCCTGTTGAGCCCGCAACTACCGTCATGGGGCCTGAAGCTTCTGGTACCCGCCGTGGGTGCGTTGCTGGCGCTCTCGGCCGCGCTCGCCGCCGCCTGCTTTGTCAAAGCCTACGGAGTGACATTTCTGGGGCGGCCGCGCACGCGCACCGCTGAGGTCGCAACCGAGACCGATCGCTTCTCGCTCGCTGCGATGATGGTTCTGGCGCTGCTTTGTCTGCTTGCCGGAATTCTGCCCGGTCTGTTCATCGATGCGCTGGCGCCGGTTTCATCGGCGCTGATCGGCGCGCGCATGCCGATCCAGATCGGCGCGCAATGGCTCTCGATCGTCCCCATTGCCGCGAGCCGCAGCTCCTATGACGGACTGCTGGTGTTTCTGTTCATGATCATCTCGGGCGGGCTTGCGGCCTCCGCAATTCACCGCCTCGCCTCGGACCGGTTGCGGCGCGCGCCGGCCTGGGATTGCGGCTATCCCGATGCGAGCCCGGTGACGCAATACACGGCGATGAGCTTTGCGCAGCCGATCCGCCGCGTGTTCGGCACTATGGTATTTCACGCCCGCGAGTATTGTGAGATGCCGCCGCCCGGAGACGCGCGTCCGGCGCGGTTCAAGGTGGAGCTCTCCGATCCGGTGTGGGACTGGCTCTATGCGCCGCTCGTCGTCGGCATCGGTGTCGCTGCCGACCGGCTCAATCGTCTGCAGTTTCTGACCATCCGTCAATTTTTGACCCTGGTGTTCGGCGCACTTGTCATTTTGCTGCTGGTGCTCGCCATATGGTCCTGATCCGCGATTTGACCATTCAAGGCGCGCAGATGCTTCTGGTGCTGCTGCTGGCGCCGCTGTTCACCGGCTTCGTGCGCAAGGTGAAGGCGCGGCTGTTGCGCCGACAAGGCCCGCCGCTGATCCAGCCTTATCTCGATCTGTTGCGGCTCACCCGCAAGGACGTGGTGCTGGCGGATAGCGCCTCGTGGCTGTTCCGGGTCATCCCCTACCTTGTGTTCGCCGCCACTTGGGTTGCAGCTTCGCTGGTCCCGACGTTCCGCACCGGTCTTTTGTTCTCCTGGTCCGCCGACCTGATCGCCATCATCGCTCTCCTCGGCAGCGGGCGCTTCTTCCTCGCGCTGGCTGGAATGGACGTCGGCACCAGCTTCGGCGGTATCGGATCAAGCCGCGAAGTCATGATCGCCTCGCTTGCCGAGCCGGCGATGATCATGATCGTTTTCACGCTGGCTTTGATCGCCGGCTCGACGCAGCTCTCGACCGTCGCCGAATTCATGGCGTCGCCGCAAGTCGGATTGCGCGTCTCGCTCGGCCTCGCGCTTGTCGGCCTCGTCATGGTGGCGATTGCCGAGAACGGCCGTATTCCGGTCGACAACCCGGCAACGCACTTAGAGCTGACCATGGTGCATGAGGCGATGGTGCTGGAGTATTCCGGCCGCCATCTGGCGCTGATCGAGCTGTCTTCCTCGCTCAAGCTTCTCCTTTACGTTTCGCTGCTCGCCTGTCTGTTCGCGCCGTGGGGCATCGAAGCGGCCGGCGCCGCCCTGCCGACGCTCGCCGTCGGAATTGCAGCCTATGTCGGAAAGCTTGCCGTCGGCGGCTTCCTGCTCGGACTGTTCGAGACCTCGATCGCGAAGATGCGCGTGTTCCGCGTGCCGGAGTTTCTCGGCGCCGCGCTGATGCTCGGTCTTCTGGCGACGCTGCTGCGGTTCGTGTCTGGGAGCTTCTGATGAGCCGGCTCGATTTCGACATCGCCCATCTGCTCGCAGGCTTGCTGGTACTGATCAGCTTCCTCGAACTCTACCAGGACCGCCTTTACGCACTGCTCAACACTTACGCGCTGCACGCGCTGGTGCTGGCGGCCTCGGTCGCCTGGCAGGCTTTCGTCCAGGACGCCCCGCATCTCTACGTCACCGCCGCGATCGCGCTCCTCTTCAAGGCGATGGTCATTCCGATTTCACTGCATCGGATCATCGTCCGGCTCGGCATTCACCGCCAGATCGAGAAAGTAGTGGGCGTCGGTCCCGCCATGCTCGCCGGCATGGGCCTGGTCGCGCTGTCCATGGTCGTCATGCTCCGCGTGACTCATGGTGCCGATCCGCTGGCGCGCGAAGACCTCGCCTTCGCCCTTTCGGTGGTGCTGCTCGGCCTGTTGATGATGGTGACGCGAAGGAATGCGGTCAGCCAGGTCATTGGCTTTATGTCGCTCGAGAATGGACTCGTGCTGGCGGCAACTGGCGCCAAGGGCATGCCTCTCGTCGTTGAGATCAGCGTCGCGTTCTCGGTCCTGATCGCCTTCATCGTCATCGGCATCTTCCTGTTTCGCATTCGCGAGCGTTTTGACACGGTCGAGCTGCAGGCGCTCGACAGCTTCCGCGGAGAACGCCGATGAGCTTCGATGCCCTGACTGGCGTGCTGCTCATTCCCGCCGCGGCCGCCGCGCTCCTTGCGGCGTTGCCGGATTATCGGGCGACCGCGCGGATCAATGTCGCGGCGACGATGCTGACCTTCGTCTGCGCGCTGTCGCTATTTTTCAAGCGGCCGCTGCCGGGCCCCTACCTTTTGGTCGACGATCTCAACAGCACGTTCATCGTGCTCACCACCTTCGTCGGCTTCACCACCAGCGTTTTCAGCTTGAGCTATATCGGCCACGAGCTTGAGATCGGACGGCTGACGCCGCCGTTCGTGCGCTTCTACCACGCCATGTATCAGGTGCTGATGTTTGCGATGAACCTGGCGCTGGTCGCCAACAACATTGGTCTGATGTGGGTGGCGATCGAGCTGGCGACGCTGACCACCGTGCTGATGGTCGGCATCTACCGCACCCACGAGGCGCTCGAAGCCGCCTGGAAATACTTCATCCTCGGCAGCGTCGGCATCGCGCTCGCCTTGTTCGGCACCATCCTCGTCTACATGGCCGCGCGGCCGGTGGTCGGCGAAGGTCTCGACGCCATGGTCTGGACCGTGCTGGTCACGCGCGCCGGCGATTTCGATCCGGCGCTCCTCGATCTCGCTTTTGTTTTTCTGCTGCTCGGCTATGGCACCAAGGTCGGGCTCGCGCCGCTGCATGCCTGGCTTCCCGATGCGCATGCCGAGGGCCCGACGCCGATCTCGGCGGTGCTATCGGGCTTGCTGCTCAACGTCGCGCTCTATGCGCTGTTGCGTTTCAAAATGTTGCTGGCGGTGAACACGGCCGCGCTGGCGCCGGGGCCGCTGATGGTGACGCTTGGATTGATCTCGCTGGTGTTCGCGGCATTCATGCTCTATCGCCGCCGCGACATCAAACGGCTGTTCGCCTATTCCTCGATCGAGCACATGGGCATCATCACCTTTGCGTTCGGCATGGGCGGCCCGCTCGCGAATTTTGCCGGTCTCCTGCACATGACCATGCATTCGCTGACCAAATCGGCGATTTTCTTCGCGGTCGGTCATGTCGCCCAGGTCAAGGGCAGCCAGCGCATCGCCGATATCGGCGGCCTCACCGAGACTCATCCGGTGATCGGCTGGGGTCTTGTGCTCGGCGTCGTAGCGATCGCGGGGCTGCCACCGCTCGGCATTTTCATGAGCGAATTTCTGGTAGTGAGTTCGACGTTCGCCCGCGCCCCGCTGCTCGCGATCGTTCTGGTCTTCGGTCTTCTGGTCGGGCTGGCCGGACTGTTTTTGCGGCTCAACAGTATCGCCTTCGGCGAGCCGCGCGGTTCCAATGCCAAGGCCCAGGCCTCCTACGTGCCGATGTTCGCTCATCTTGGACTGGTGCTGGCCGCAGGCGTCTACATGCCCCCCGTGCTCGTCGCCTGGTTCCAGAACGTCGCCGGACTGCTCGGTTAAGGCGATGGCTGCGCTTCTCGACATCATTCCCCAAGGCGACCGCGTCGACGGTCGCCGGACTTGGCCTCGCTTCGCCGTGACAACGGACGGCTGGCGCCACGTGGCGAGTGAACTTGCCGCCGGCCGGGCGACGCTGTTCGGACTCTGGGGCGACATGAGCGTCACGCCAGTGGTCCACATGGCGATCATCGAAGATTTGACCGGCGACGGCGCGGTAGTCAGCCTCGAATGCCCCTCCCGGAACTTCCCATCGGTTGGTGCGCTGCATCCGCCCGCCATTCGCCTCGAGCGCGCGATCTACAGCCTCTACGGTTTCGAGCCGGTCGGCGCGCCGGATATGCGGCCGTGGCTCGATCTCGGCTTTTGGGACGTGCGCCATCCCCTCGGGGCGCGGACACCGGCGCCAGCCGAACGACCCGCCTACACGTTTCTGCCCACGGAAGGCGAAGGCTTGCACCAAATTCCGGTCGGCCCGGTGCACGCCGGCATCATCGAGCCCGGGCACTTCCGCTTCACCGCCAGCGGTGAGACCGTCGTGCGGCTCGAAGAGCGCCTCGGCTACGTACATAAAGGCATCGAGTCGCTGATGACCGGGGCGACGATCGAGCGGGCGGCGAAGCTTGCCGCGCGCGGCTCTGGCGACAGCACCGTCGCCTATGGGCTCGCCTTCGCGCATGCGGTCGAGGCGGCCCTGAACCTCGAAGTCCCGCCACGGGCGCGCTATCTCCGCGCGCTGATGGCCGAGCTTGAGCGGCTGGCCAACCATTGCGGCGACATCGGCGCCATCTGCAACGACGCCTCGTTCTCGCTCATGCAGGCACACTGCGCCATCCTGCGCGAGCTGGTGTTGCGCGCGGCCGATGCCTGCTTCGGGCATCGGCTGATGATGGACCGGATCGCGCCCGGCGGTGTCGCCCGCGATCTTGCCCCCGATGGGATAACGCTTCTCCGCGAGACCCTGCAGCAAATCGGTGGGCGTTTCCCGCGGCTGGTCGAGCTTTACGACAACACCGCCTCGTTGCAGGACCGCACTGCGGCGACCGGCATCGTCAGCGCCGAACTGGCGCGGCAATTCGGAGCCGCCGGTTTTGTCGGGCGCGCCAGCGGACGCAACTTCGATGTACGCAAAGCCCCCGGCTATGCCCCCTATGATCAGCTCGATTTTGCAGTACCCGTATTGACCGCCGGCGATGTCAACGCGCGGGTCTGGATCCGCATCCGCGAAGTCGAGCAAAGCCTCAAACTGATCACGCAAATTCTCACGCGCCTGCCCGAGGGACCGATTGCAACCACTCTCGATGGCGCCGGCGACGGCGTCGGCGAAGGGCTCGGCCTCGCCGAGAGCTTCCGCGGCGATGTGTTGGCCTGGGTCCGGCTCGAAGGGCTGCGCGTCGCCCGCTGTCACCTGCGCGATCCGTCCTGGTTTCAGTGGCCGCTGCTCGAAGCCGCAATCGAGGGCAACATCGTCGCCGACTTTCCGCTCTGCAACAAATCATTCAACTGTTCGTATGCGGGACATGATCTTTAGCGCATGCTCAGGAAAAGTGGGAACCGGTTTTCCGTGTAGAACATGCGCAACTAAAAAAGGCGAGTTATGCGCAGAACATTGTTCGAGAGCCTGACGCACCGGCCGCTGACCGAGGCGCCGCCGTCGCCCGGCGACGCCGCGCTCGCTGAACTGGCGGCGAGCGTCGAGCGCACCGCGCGCCGCCGGCTCGGCCGCAGCCTCGCCATCCGCGAAGTCGACGCCGGTTCCTGCAATGGCTGCGAACTTGAAATCCACGCGCTGAGCAACGCGTTCTACGATCTCGAGCGTTTCGGCCTGCGCTTTGTCGCCTCTCCGCGCCACGCCGATGTGTTGCTGGTGACTGGACCGGTTACCAAAAACATGCGCGAAGCGCTGGAACGAACTTACAATGCGACGCCGGACCCGAAGTGGGTCGTTGCGGTCGGTGGTTGCGCGCTCGATGGCGGCATCTTTGCCGGCAGTTATGCTGTCGTCGGCGGAGTCGGCGCTGTGGTTCCGGTCGATCTCCATATCGACGGCTGCCCGCCGACGCCGTTACAATTGCTGCAGGGGCTGCTTGCGCTGCTCGAGCAGGCATCGGCGGCATAAATAGTCCGGCTGCTCAGCCGTGGCGGATTTTAAGCACCAGGACGACGGCCGTCATGGCAAAGGTGACGATGCTCGACCCGATCAGCGGCCCATCGACGATCGCCAGCCCATAGACGAGCCAAAGCAGCACGCCGACCACGCACAGCGTCGTGCCCGGCAACGAGATCGCGCGCGTTTCCCGGTCCCGGATGATCTTGATCGCCTGCGGCACCCAACAAATCGTCGTCAGGACGGCGCCGGTCGCTCCGATCGCATCCACTGCCGCTGAGGCCATCATTCGACCCTTGCACGCCCGCCAGCCGAAGGGCCGCGCCGCGAATCAGCAAAAGTTTATTTGCACCTCAATGTGATTGTGATGACAGCGGGACCTGCGTCTCATTCAAGCTACCGAAAGCTCAATGTCATCCGATCGTCACGCTCGAATCGTAGGATCATAACGCATTGGATTCGCGGTGTTTGCCGGCAGTTATCGGTGTTCGGCGGCGTCCATTGCAGCCCGAGTTGTGAGTCGATGGGCCATTGTACGTCGTTCCGTTGCGGCTCGTCCGCCAAGACCGAGCAACCGACGAACTCGGATGCGGAATCATCGAGCCGCTTGCCGACGACGCACTCGCCAATGACAGTCGCACACGTCATGGGGCCTCGCTTGTTTGTGCTCACGGAGCGGCGAGACTTTGCAACGGATTCGGCGGTTGTCGATCGTTGGCGATGGGAACGAGAACGCGCCCGCAGCGAGGCGCCAGCAACTGCGAAAATGCCATGAACGTTTCCGAACACACCGCACGGGTCTTCGACACCGACCTCATCAAGCTCACGCAGTTGGTCGCGCAGATGGGCGGCTTCGCCCAGAAGCAGATCACGGACTCGATCGACGCGCTGACGCGCCGCGACATCGGCTTGGCGCGCCAGGTCATTGCCGCCGACGCCACGGTCGACGCGCTGCAGCGCCAGATCGAGGAAAAGGCGATTGCCACGATCGCGCTGCGGCAGCCGATGGCCATCGATCTGCGCGCGCTGGTGGCGATGATGCGCATCGCCAACGATCTTGAGCGGGTCGGCGACCTGGCAAAGAACATCGGCAAGCGGGTCATTGCCGTCAGCGGCGACAATTCGCAGCGCGCGCTGATGCGCGGGCTCAAGCACATGGCGGCGCTGGTGATCTCGCAGCTGGCCGCGGTGCTTGACAGCTTCGTCGATCGCAACCCGGGCAAGGCGCTGCAGGTCTGGCAGGGCGACAAGGACGTCGATGCGCTCTACGTCTCCATATTCCGGGAATTGCTGACCTACACGATGGAGGATCCGGGGACGATCTCCATGTGCATCCACCATCTGTTCTGCGCCAAGAACATCGAGCGCATCGGCGACCATGCCACCAATATCGCCGAAGCAGTGCACTATATGGTCGAGGGCCATGCCATCGCCGGCGAACGGCCCAAGGGCGACACCTCAAGCTATGTCAGCGAGATGCGACCAACACAAAGCAAGGTGGTCGCTTAGAGCGACGATATACGGTTGCAACCTGAGGCGAAAGCGCGCCGGTCCCCCTGCTGCCATTAACGTTTTGTCCCAACGAATGCCCGTCCAGGGCTCGTTAACTTCTCATTA
>CAVPXZ010000015.1:190000-193950 GCA_963709825.1 uncultured Alphaproteobacteria bacterium | reverse complement strand
GGCGACCTCGCTAGCCACCCCGCGCACGTGACCGCATCGGCAGCGAAGCAAGACGTGTAAAGGCGTGTGAGCTTTATCAGCCCTAATGCTCACGAGCGGACACTCGACTTTAGAAACGGGACGAAACCCATCGCCCCGCCTTCTTCTGGACTGGACTCGTCCGAAGTTGCACTATCCCACACAAACCGAAGGCAACTTGGCCGTCGGCACTCATAAACCCGGTGTTCGGAACGCTTCAATGCAAGCACCCTTCGAAATGACCGTAGGACTCGCCAGATTGCGCGAGATACTTTCGTCTCGTCCCATCGATAGTCCTTACTGGAATGAGGCTCAAAACCGATTCCAATTTATCGATCGTCTATTGAGCGAATGTCTCGGCTGGGAAAAGCCTTACATCGAAGTGGAGAACACGGACGATTTCGGCGGCAAGGCCGACTATCTCCTTGGAAAGCCCGCGAGGGCGATTTTAGAAGCCAAAAGGGAAGCAAGATCATTCGATCTCCTACCATCTGGCGCCCCAATCGCGATTGTTTGCAACGGACCCCAGCTAATTGTTTTTCAAGCGATCGTAATGGGTCAATCACCGTTGGATGGCGAATGTTACGTTTTCAACGGTTTTGACACCTATTTGGAAAACTTCCCGCTGCTTTGGACGATTCTCTCACCCGAGGGCGTTTATGAAAACCGGGCGTACAAGGAATTCTCCCTACACAGAACATCCCGGATACCGCCCAAGGCATCGACCGCGATATCGGAGCCCAACAAATACCGATATCGAAATACATTCCAAGAGAATCTCCGTTCACTCGCGTCCTTGCTGCTCGAAGACATTATTGACGATCCAGCCGTCAAACCAACGTTCTACCGCGAGTGCTACGTTTCAAGCGAAGCCAATAACCGGCATTTGCTCCTAAGCAAGCAAGCGATTTCCGCCCGCTACAAGCGCGCTGGGGGCGACGGCATAATGCCGGCTTCCCTAGAAGTGGCCACGAAAGTAGATGAAGCCGGCGGTTTAAAAATCACAGATCCGGCGCTTTCGATCCTCCCCGGGACGCGCCCAATCGTTGTCCTAGGCGACATCGGTGTGGGCAAAACTTCATTTTTCGAAAATCTCTTTGAGCAACTAGACGTCTAAGAGCCGATCCAAGAAGATGTTGAGTTGGATGAGTTGGTTGTGATTCTCGATGGGCGCCTTGATTTGCACAGGAGCGCCCGATGTGGAAGCCCGAACACCGGCAGGCTGCCGAGCGGCACGGCCTTCGTTACCCGAGTGACCTCAGCGACGCCGAATGGGCGCTGGTTGAACCGATGGTTCCACCGGCCAAGCACGGCGGCCGGCCGCGGGACGTGAATGTCCGCGAGGTGCTGAACGCGATCTGCTACGTGCTGTCGACTGGCTGCCAGTGGCAGGCCTTGCCGAAGGACCTGCCACCGAAGAGCACAGCGCACTATTACTTCATGCTATGGGACTGGGACGGCACGCTGGCGCGCATCCACCACTCGCTCTACGTCGCGACCCGCGAGCAGGCCGGACGCGAAGCAAGCCCGACGGCGGCGATCATTGACAGTCAGAGCGCCAAGGCCGCTCAAAAAGGGGCTCTGCGCTCGACCCGCAGGGGTTCGATGCAGGCAAGAAGGTCACGGGACGCAAGCGCCACATCCTCGTCGATACGCTCGGCCTGCTGTTGAGCGTGATCGTTCACCCTGCCGACGTGCAGGATCGCGATGGCGCCCGCCAAGTGCTGCGGACGGCGCGTCGTCTGTTTCCCTTCATCGAATGCATCTTCGCGGATGCCGGATATCAGGGGCCGAAGATGGAGAAGGTCATTGCCGGCACCGGGTGCTGGACATTGCAGATCGTCAAGCGCCGCGATGCCCACCACTTCGTCGTCTTGCCCAAGCGATGGATCGTCGAGCGCACAATCGCATGGATCAGCCGCAACCGTCGTCTGGCGCGCGACTTCGAGCGCTATGCCAGGACCGTTGCCGCCTTTGTCCGCCTCGCCATGATCCGCATCATGCTCAGACGCTTGACCAGACCAACCCTTTGCTCATGAATCCCAACTTCTTGGATCGGCTCTCAGTAAAAAAGGAGACATTCTTCGTTCATTTGAACCTCGGCATCAAAGCCAACCTGGCCGACGGCCTTAAGTCTTACATCTTGGCTGAGATACCAGCCTTTCTTAAGGTCCACTACGGCGTCGACATCGAGGACATGGACTTTGTGCGGTCAATTTACTATGAGGAATTGCGCGATTTTGATAGGAGCGTCAGTGGGGCGCTGAAGCAAATCGATTCGACAGCGTACGAGAGGGAGAAGATCGCGTTTCTTGACGAGAAGATAAAAAGAAGAGACGGTCACCTTCACGCGTCACTTGGACACTTAGCCAAGGGACAAAATAAACAAATAATCCTGGTTATAGACAACGCAGACCAGAGAAGCTTCGAAGTACAGCAAGAAGCGTTTTTGATCGCGCAGGAGTTTGCTGCCACCCGCAATTTGCTTGTCTTTGTCGCGCTACGTCCCAGCACGTTCCACCAGTCGAAAATGACAGGAGCGCTCTCCGGATACCAGAACAAGGTATTAACAATTGCTCCACCGCCGGCTGATGAAGTCTTGCGGAGGAGGATTACCTTCGCTGTCCGCGTTGCCGAAGGGAAGATCGCGCCACCTCTCCTGGCGGGAATACGGCTACAAGTAAAGGGGATCATCTACTTCCTAGACGCCACACTTCGGGCTATCCGCGACAATGAAGCGGTTCGCCAGTTCCTCAGCAATATTACTGGCGGCAACACCCGACTAGTGATTGAGCTAATTACGGGCTTCTGTGGCAGCCCCAACGTAGATTCTCAGAAAATCGTAAAAATCGAAGAAGATACCGGGGATTACAAAGTCCCCCTGCACGAATTCACGAAGCACGCACTGCTGGGAGAATATGCGTACTATAATGAGCAATCGTCTTTGGTCGCCTGCAACATTTTCGACGTCAGCGCTGCGGATCCGCGAGAACATTTTCTCGCGGGGCTAATTGTTGCATTTCTCAGCTCCGGCTCAGGCATCAAGGACAATGATGGGTTTGTTGGGGGAGCAGACATTGTGGCTGAAATGGCGCTTTATGGTTTCAATGAGGATCAGACAAGACATGCTCTGAGACGCTTAGCTTCACTTTAGAGCAACTTCAATTGGGATTTATCACATTCGCTTTTGGATGGGAACTTTTGGATTTCTCGATGCGACGTCAACGGACACGCCTATCTTTGATACAGCGTCGAGAGACGAGGTCTTCAAGCTTGCGAACTCCTTCGATATCGCCGAACGTTATCGACGATCGGATTGCTTTCGCAGGTACCTCATTGGCCAATGGCATACCGCAAATATCGATGCAATTTACTTTGATCTAGCATCGATATTTCAAATACAGGATGGCACCTTCAGCGGTAAGCGCCCGGTGAGGACCGCCTTGCGGAGCTGAGCCATTGGGGCAAGTCCTAGGAGTAATCCTAGGACTACTCCTATGACTAAGACGCAGGTTGAAGTGATCACGTCGGTGCAACGACGCCGAAGTTGGTCGCGAGCGGAGAAGGAGCGGATCGTTGCTGCGGCCATGGAGCCTGGCGCGGTCGCTTCGGAGGTCGCGCGGGCGGCGGGGATCCATACCAGCCAGTTGTTTCGCTGGCGCCAACAGCTGTGTGAGCGGACCCAAGTTCCGGCGGCGTTCAATCCGGTCGCGATCGCGTCGGAGCCTGAAGCGGCATCTGCGCCGCCTGTGGCCGAGAGAGCCGGCGTGATTGAGATCGAGTTTGCGACCGGCGGGCGGATGCGGATCACTGGAGCGGTCGATGCGCCGACGGTGACGGCGCTGATGAAGGCGTTGGCGAGAGGCAAGCGGCGACGATGATCCCGGCCCCGAGCGGCGCGCGGGTCTGGCTGGCGGCCGGCCACACCGACA
>CAVPXZ010000015.1:0-185000 GCA_963709825.1 uncultured Alphaproteobacteria bacterium | reverse complement strand
ATCCCTTCTTTTGATAACGGAAATCCGAAACCTCGCATCCCTTGTGCGGGATATTCGGTCTCGTCTCCGAGACGTTAAGGTCTCGGAATTCCGTTATCGAAGGTGGGTTTCCCCATTCGGAAATCCGCGGATCAAAGCTCCTTCGCAGCTCCTCGCGGCTTATCGCAGCGTAGTACGTCCTTCATCGCCTCTCAGCGCCAAGGCATCCACCAAATGCCCTTAAGACACTTGATCGCTCTCATTATCAATGCCCCCCATCTCGGCGATGGCCCGCAACGAATTTGAGTTCGCGGCGGCGGACACTGATTAGAAAGACCAGCTTGCTTCATAAGATCGATCCAACGGCATTGCGGTCAAGCTTTGCCGACAGTCCAGGCATCAGTCATCAGATCTCGGCAATCAGAGACTTTTTCTGATTACCAATTACCGAGTTCCGATTCCCGGAGGGAGATAGCGCGCCGCCCGTGACTTAACATCACGCGCTGCGCTCGGATCGATCTCCTCTTCACGATGTCAGACATCACGCGCGCCCGCGACCGAAGTCGCGAGCGCGCGGATTTGTTGTTCTCACGAACGAGCATGTCGAAATCAGCAGCCGTCTGGTGGAGCCAGACGGGATCGAACCGACGACCTCCTGCTTGCAAAGCAGGCGCTCTCCCAACTGAGCTATGGCCCCCTCAGGGAACAGGCATCAGTATTCAGTAATCAGAACTCGGAGGCGCCGCTCGCGCCATCTGATTACTGATACCTGATTACTGATTTCCGAAACTGGTGGGCCTGGGAAGATTTGAACTTCCGACCTCACGCTTATCAAGCGCGCGCTCTAACCAGCTGAGCTACAAGCCCGAACCAGAAGTCAGTGGTCAGAAACCAGTAATCAGAAGGCACGTCCCAATCTGATTACCGAATACTGATTACTGACTCCTGGTCTGCTCGTTCGCGAAGAAAGAGAAATGAAGACGGCGGCGTCCTGCCAATGGGCTTTCGATCTTGCGATCGATCGCCCTGATGTTTCCAAGAGATCCGATAGAAGCGCGTGAGGCGCCTCTGAAGGATCATCCTTAGAAAGGAGGTGATCCAGCCGCAGGTTCCCCTACGGCTACCTTGTTACGACTTCACCCCAGTCGCTGACCCTACCGTGGCCGGCTGCTCCCTTGCGGTTAGCGCACCGTCTTCAGGTAAAGCCAACTCCCATGGTGTGACGGGCGGTGTGTACAAGGCCCGGGAACGTATTCACCGCAGCGTGCTGATCTGCGATTACTAGCGATTCCAACTTCATGTGCTCGAGTTGCAGAGCACAATCCGAACTGAGACGGCTTTTTGAGATTTGCGCAGGGTTTCCCCATTGCGTCCCATTGTCACCGCCATTGTAGCACGTGTGTAGCCCAGCCCGTAAGGGCCATGAGGACTTGACGTCATCCCCACCTTCCTCGCGGCTTATCACCGGCAGTCCCCTTAGAGTGCCCAACTAAATGATGGCAACTAAGGGCGAGGGTTGCGCTCGTTGCGGGACTTAACCCAACATCTCACGACACGAGCTGACGACAGCCATGCAGCACCTGTCTCCGGTCCAGCCGAACTGAAGGGATCGATCTCTCGTTCCCGCGACCGGGATGTCAAGGGCTGGTAAGGTTCTGCGCGTTGCTTCGAATTGAACCACATGCTCCACCGCTTGTGCGGGCCCCCGTCAATTCCTTTGAGTTTTAATCTTGCGACCGTACTCCCCAGGCGGGATGCTTAATGCGTTAGCTGCGCCACTGACGAGTAAACCCGACAACGGCTAGCATCCATCGTTTACGGCGTGGACTACCAGGGTATCTAATCCTGTTTGCTCCCCACGCTTTCGCACCTCAGCGTCAGTACCGGGCCAGTGAGCCGCCTTCGCCACTGGTGTTCTTGCGAATATCTACGAATTTCACCTCTACACTCGCAGTTCCACTCACCTCTCCCGGACTCAAGCTTCTCAGTATCAAAGGCAGTTCTGGAGTTGAGCTCCAGGATTTCACCCCTGACTTAAAAAGCCGCCTACGTGCGCTTTACGCCCAGTGATTCCGAGCAACGCTAGCCCCCTTCGTATTACCGCGGCTGCTGGCACGAAGTTAGCCGGGGCTTCTTCTGCGGGTACCGTCATTATCTTCCCCGCCGAAAGGGCTTTACAACCCTAGGGCCTTCATCACCCACGCGGCATGGCTGGATCAGGCTTGCGCCCATTGTCCAATATTCCCCACTGCTGCCTCCCGTAGGAGTCTGGGCCGTGTCTCAGTCCCAGTGAGGCTGATCATCCTCTCAGACCAGCTACTGATCGTCGCCTTGGTGAGCCGTTACCTCACCAACTAGCTAATCAGACGCGGGCCGATCCTTTGGCGATAAATCTTTCTCCTTACGGACTTATCCGGTATTAGCACAAGTTTCCCTGTGTTGTTCCGAACCAAAGGGCACGTTCCCACGTGTTACTCTCCCGTCTGCCGCTCCGTATTGCTACGGCGCTCGACTTGCATGTGTTAGGCCTGCCGCCAGCGTTCGCTCTGAGCCAGGATCAAACTCTCAAGTTGAAGAGATTTGATCTCGGCTGATCACAACGTTTGACGAGGTCCCACTCTGATTTCCTACGAAGCTTGCGCTTCATAGGAGTCACAGTGTTGACCTGAAACGTCGACCGCCGAAGTCTCTTCATGACCGCTCTCATCCGGACCAAGCCCAAGCCTTTCGGCCCAAGCCTTCTCCGTTCGAGGAAGCGGCCCGCAAGGACTCCGCCGTCCACGTTTCTCTTTCTTCCGATTCACCTGTCAAACATCCCGGGACCTTACGATCCCGTCTCCGGCAAGCTCCGGAGCCGCCGAAGCCCGCACATCCGACATGGCCAAAGCCTGGCCGGATGATTCACCGCGTAAACAGTGAGGGGCTTCGCAGACGCGTCATCGCGCCAAGCGCGGCGGCGCGTCAAGAGGACCTATATAGTCTTCGAGCGCCGGTATTGTCAACGGCCCAGCCGGCTAAAATGAGCCCTGTGGATCGTCGATCGAGCGGCAATTTTTACCGGGTTCGCGAATGGTTACGCGGATCATGCGCCGCACTGCGGCCATATTCCTCCGCCGTTCTTGCATAATCGTGTTGGGGATACCGCAATGCCAGGGGGAGCGCGCCAGCTTTGGATAACATTCCGACCTCGCCGTCTCGCCGGCTTGACCGGAGCGGGCGGGGTTTCGTGTTGGGCCTTAAATGTCAAGGCCTCGATCCAAACTCCTCCTCCGGTTAAAGAACATGGTTTGCTAGTGCCGTTCTGATTCCGAAACTCGCATGGGGATGCGTCGTAGCAAGTTGCGAATTTCGGAAGCAGGACACTAAAGTGCGATCGCGGGTGCAGGGGACGTGGTCTTGGACCAAGCTAGGCTGCGCGGCGCAAATCGGAGGCTCGATGCCGAGGCCATCCATCTCGGCAATGAGCCGCCGCTGTCGGTAGACGGGGGCACTGGCGGTCTGGTCGACCGGCGCCGGCTTTCGGTGCAATGGTTCAGCGGTACGATTTTGACCGGACTTTGCGGCGCTGCACTGATGGGCGGCGCCGTTTTTGCGTCGCTTGACGGGGAAACCAACTTCGCCTCGGCGCCGGAACGCGTTGAAACGGCCCTGCGCGGCGCCATCGCCGGCATTGGGCGCTTGAGCGGAATTCGCAAGACCGATCGGCTTGCCGCGATTACGGAAGCCAACGTCACCCGCCAGATCCTGCGCGTGCCCATCAGCACGCGCGTCCGCGAGCGCGAGCTCATCCGCACGCGCTCCTATGTGCGCGTCTCCGGCAATCTTTCGCTGTCGACCTCGGAAATTTCCGCCAACATCCCGCCGTTCAATCCGCAAAAGCTCTTGACCGATGGCGTGACAAATACTGACGACACACCGGCGGCAGAACCGGACGCCGAGGTTTCCTTTGTCACCTGCGATTTCTCGCTGCCAAGCGCCAAAGGCAAGGTGACGCCGGCCGTTTGCGACATCAATTCGTTGCTGTCAAAAATGAAACCTTCGGCATTGTTGCCGCTCGATCAAGTCGCCGCACGGGTGCGCGATGTTGCCAGCAAAGCCGCGGCCAATTCACCTCTGCTCGCGAACGCCGACACCAGCGTCACGCCGGGGCTGAGAATGAACTACGCCGCCGAGGGCGACACCGACCCGTATGTCGGGTTCGAAGCACGCGTGGTCCCGGAGAATATCACGCTCCTGCCGAAGACGACCGGCGGCGGCGACTGGAGCGAACATGCCGTGGTCGCAAAAAAGGGCGAAACGGTCGGTTCGATCCTGCGCGAGCTCGGCGCCGCACCCGACGAGATCAAGGGTATTATTGCGGTGCTTGGACCCCGCGCGCGCGAGGGCGGATTAAAGGAAGGCCAGAAGCTGCGGGTCCTCACCGCGGCAGCCGGCCTCGGACACATGCAGCCGCTCCGCGTCATCATCGCCGGCGACACCGCGGTCGAGGCGGCGGTGGCGCTGTCGGACCGCGGCACCTACGTCGCGGCCGATATCCACAACATCAACACCGACATCGCCGAGGCGGATCGGGACGACGGCAGCGAAGACGATGGCAGCGGAGTGCGGCTCTATCAGAGCCTCTACGAGACCGGCTTGCGCAACAACATGCCGCCGGCGGTGATCGAGGAATTGGTTCGCATCTACTCTTACGACGTCGACTTCCAGCGCAAGGTGCAGCCCGGCGATTCCCTGGATGTGCTTTATGCGGACAATGAAAACGGCGATAACAGCAACGACGTGCGCTACGTTTCGCTGACGGTCGGCGGCGAGACCAAGAAATACTACCACTATCAGACCGCCGACGACGGCATTTACGATTACTATGACGAGACCGGGAAAAGCGCCAAAAAGTTCCTGGTGCGCAAACCGGTGCCGGTCGGCATCATGCGTTCGGGATTCGGCGAACGCAATCATCCCCTGCTCCACTACATGAAGATGCATACCGGCGTCGATTGGGCGGCGCCCTCCGGGACACCGATCTTTGCCGCCGGCAACGGCGCCATCGAGGAGATCGGACTAAAGGGCGGCTATGGCAAATACGTCCGCATCCGCCACGCCAACGGCTATGAAACCGCCTACGGCCACATGACCGCTTTCGCCCGCGGCCTGGACGTCGGCAGCCATGTGCGGCAGGGCCAGATCATCGGCTTCGTCGGCTCGACCGGGCTCTCGACCGGCTCACACGTGCACTACGAAATCCTGGTGAATGACCGCTTCGTCGATCCGATGCGCATCAAGCTGCCGCGCGGACGCGTCCTCGACGGTTCCTCGCTGGCGATGTTCGAAAAGAATTGCGAGCAACTCGACGCGCTGATGGCGCATGGGCCCGGCCGGGTCGCACAGGTTCACTAGCGCACGCGCCACAGCGGGGAATTTTCGTGACCGAAGCTGCCGGGGCTGATCGCATCGAAGTGCGCTCGAGCCGATGGGCGGCGTTCTGGGCCGGAAAGCTCACGCGGCTGTTGTTTCCGGTCCGTTTGATCGCCGACCATGTCGGCATTTCCACCAGCGTCGTCAGCTTTTGGCTGACGCCTTGGATCCGCACCGACGAGCATCTGCCGCTGTCGCACATCGCCGAGGTCGCTCACACGCGCGGCTTGATCTGGGACACGATCAGCGTGGAAAGCTCGGGCGGGCTGAACCCGCTTGAAGTAACGGGCCTGCCGAAGGGGCAGGCCCGTTACTTTGTCGAGCAGGTCCGCGAGCGCATCAACGAGGCCGTGGCTATGCCGCCGCTGCAACCTCGCCATTGAACTTGAGCCCCTGCTTACTGGCTGAGATCACGACCTTCTCCCCGTCCTTGATACGGCCGGAGAGGATCAACTCAGCCAACGGGTCCTGGATCGACTTCTGGATCACGCGCTTGAGCGGACGCGCGCCGTAGGCGGGGTCCCAGCCTTTGTCGGCAAGCCAATCGCGCGCCCCCGCCTCGAGCTTGATCGTGATCTTGCGGTCTTCGAGGAGCTTCGCGAGTCGTACCATCTGGATGTCGACGATGCGCGCCATCTCCGACTTCTGCAGCCGGTGGAACAGAATGATCTCATCGATCCGGTTGAGGAATTCGGGCCGGAAGCTCACCCGCACGATTGCCATCACCTGATCGCGCACGGCCTCGGTGTCCTGACCTTCCGGCTGGTTGACCAGGATTTCAGCGCCGAGGTTGGAGGTCATGACGATCAAGGTATTGCGGAAATCGACGGTGTGGCCCTGGCCATCGGTCAGACGACCGTCGTCGAGCACCTGCAGCAGCACATTGAAGACGTCGGGGTGGGCCTTCTCGATCTCGTCGAACAGCACCACCTGATAAGGCCGCCGGCGCACCGCTTCGGTCAGCGCGCCGCCTTCCTCGTAGCCGACATAGCCGGGCGGCGCGCCAATCAAGCGCGCGACCGAATGCTTCTCCATGTATTCCGACATGTCGATGCGCAGCAGCGCGGTTTCGTCGTCAAACAGGAATTCGGCCAGCGCCTTGGTCAGCTCGGTCTTGCCGACGCCGGTGGGGCCCAAGAACATGAACGAGCCGATCGGCCGATTTGGATCCTGCAGGCCGGCACGCGCGCGGCGGACCGCCGTCGACACCGCCTTGACCGCATCGGCCTGGCCGACCACGCGCTTGCCGATCTGCTCTTCCATGCGGAGCAGCTTTTCCTTTTCGCCTTCGAGCATGCGATCGACCGGAATACCGGTCCAGCGCGAGACCACCTGCGCGATGTGATTGGCGGTGACGGCTTCCTCGACCATGGCGCCACGGCCTTCGCTGCCTTCCATCGCCTTGAGCTTTTTCTCGATCTCCGGAATGCGGCCATAGGAAATCTCGCCGGCGCGTTGGTATTCGCCACGGCGCTGCGCATTGGCGAGTTCGACCCGCAGCTGGTCGAGCTCGTTCTTGAGCTTCTGCGCACCGGAGAGCTTTTCCTTCTCAGATTTCCAGCGCGCGGTGAGGTCGGCCGATTTTTTCTCCAGGGCGACGAGCTCTGTTTCCAGACCGCTGAGGCGCGAGCGCGAGCCGGGATCGTGCTCCTTCTTCAACGCCTCCTGCTCGATCTTGAGCCTGATGATCTCGCGATCGATCGAGTCGAGTTCTTCCGGCTTGGAATCGACCTGCATTTTCAGCCGCGCCGCCGCCTCGTCGACCAGGTCGATCGCCTTGTCGGGCAGGAAACGATTGGTGATGTAGCGGTGCGACAATGTCGCCGCGGCGACGAGCGCGCCGTCAGTGATGCGCACGCCGTGATGGGCCTCGTACTTGTCCTTGAGCCCGCGCAGGATCGAGATGGTGTCCTCGACGCTGGGCTCGTCGACATAGATTGGCTGGAAGCGGCGGGCCAAGGCGGCATCCTTCTCGACGTGTTTTTTGTACTCGTCGAGCGTAGTGGCGCCGATGCAATGCAGTTCGCCGCGCGCCAACGCCGGCTTGAGCAGGTTCGAGGCGTCCATGGCGCCGTCGGCCTTGCCAGCGCCGATCAGGGTGTGCATCTCGTCGATGAAGAGAATGTAGGCGCCGGCCGCGGACGTCACCTCCTGCAGCACGGCCTTGAGGCGCTCCTCGAATTCACCGCGATATTTGGCGCCGGCGATCAGCGCGCCGAGATCGAGCGCGAGCAATTTCTTGTCATGAAGGCCTTCAGGCACGTCGCCGTTGACGATGCGAAGCGCCAGACCCTCTACGATCGCGGTCTTGCCGACGCCAGGCTCGCCGATCAGCACCGGATTGTTCTTGGTCCGGCGCGACAGCACCTGGATGGTGCGGCGGATTTCCTCGTCGCGGCCGATGACCGGGTCGAGCTTGCCGTCGCGGGCGGCCTGGGTCAGATCGCGAGCGTATTTCTTCAGCGCGTCGTAGGCGTTTTCGGCCGACGCAGAGTCGGCGGTGCGGCCCTTGCGCAGCGCCTCGATCGCGGCATTGAGATTTTGCGGCGTCACGCCGGCATTGGCCAGAATCTTGCCGGCCTCGCTGCCCTTCTCCAGCGCCAGCGCCAACAGAAGCCGCTCGACGGTAACGAAGCTGTCGCCGGCCTTCTCGCCCGCCTTTTCTGCGGTCTCGAAGACCCGCGCCAAGGCGGGATCGAGATAGACCTGTCCGGCGCCGCCGCCGGAAACTTTCGGGCGCTTGGCGAGCGCTGCCTCGGCGGCTGCGAGCGCCTGCCGGGAATTGCCGCCCGAGCGGTCGATAAGGCCTGCGGCAAGCCCCTCGGGGTCATCGAGCAGCACCTTGAGCAGGTGCTCGGGCGCAAACTGCTGGTGTCCCTCGCGCGTGGCGAGCGACTGGGCAGATTGGACGAAACCGCGACTGCGGTCGGTGTATTTGTCAAAATTCATGGTGTTTCCCTCGGCCTATTCCGAACGCCCTTACGGCGCGAATGGAACATCGTCATTGGGTTGTGCGATGAGCCTTGGCGGTTCCATGATCCAGATCAACGATCTAGTCCGGGGCACCAAAACCCGGCGGACCCAGGAGGCGTCCGCCGCCGATAAATATGGTGGCCGAACCGCCTCACGGAAGAGCCCGCGCGCGCACGCGAGCGCACTTAATTAACGCTGTGGCCGCGGGCCGCCTCGATCCGCGCCTTCAGCGCCGTAATACCGACCGCCCCGAGAACCACTTTGTCGCCAACGACATAACCCGGAGTGCCGCTGATGCCCATGGCGCTCGCGAGCTTTATGTCCTCGCTGATGGTGGCGCCGACCTCGTCGCTCCCGGCATCCTGCTCGAGCCGCGCCATATCGAGGCCCTGGTGTTTTGCCGCCGCAAGCGCCTTTTCCTTGGTCGCCGGTCCGGGCCCGCCGAGCAATTCCTGGTGGAAAGCGAGATATTTTTGTCCGTCGGGATCCTGCATCCGCACCGCAATCGCGATGCGGGCCGCCTCCGCCGAGCCGGGTCCCAATATCGGAAGCTCCTTGAGCACGATTCTCAAATTCGGATCGTCTTTGAGGAGACCCAGCATGTCGGGCAGCGCCCGCTTGCAGAAGCCGCAGCTGTAATCGAAGAACTCGACGAGTGTGACGTCGCCGCGAGGATTTCCCAACGTGACCTGGTGTGGCGAGGAGAACAGCAGCGCCGCATTGCTGGCGACTGCGGCGCTGCGGTCGGCGGCGGGTTTGATCGCGGCGTCCGGCGTAGAGCTATTGCCCGCGCTTGCCTTCGCTGATCGTCGTTGTTTGAGCACCTCTGCGAAAATCTCGCCAATCGCCTCAGGGTGCTTGATCAAGTAGCCTTTGACGATCTCCCCGACCTCATCGGGATGCGCCGCCAAATAATCCTTGATGACCGCGTCGATCGCCTCGCGCGCATCTTGCGCCTGGCTTGCAGGAGCCGCGAACAAGATTAACGCGGCAATAGCCGCTGCACCTAGTCTAGTTGCCGATTTCATTTCGCCTTCTCCATCGATCGCGGCCGGCCGCGGACGCTCACACCGGTACTTTTCGAGACTATCGCCTGAAGCGCGGACCGCCGAACCCGCCTCGGAACGCCGGACCGCGCGGCGGCGCCACACCGGGCTTTCGCGGTGCCACGTGCGGCGGCGCCCCGCTGGGCCTTACAGGTCTGGCGCGCAACGGCGGTCGAACCGGATGGCGTGGCCGACCGCGGCCAATGATCGGCGGCGGTGGCGGCACAGGCCCGCCGCTCATGCAATTGCCGCTGCTGTCGCGCACTTCGTCCGGCGCACAAGGCGATGGCGGCGCCGCGACCGGCAGGCAAGCACCGCTCGGATCACGGAATTCGCCCTTGGCGCAAGCAGGCTTGCCGGTCATGCATGATGTTCCGTCGCTGCTGATGAAACGATTGTTGCAGCACGTGCCATCCCGCATCTTGGTATAGCCGGTGGCGCAGGTTGGCGTGGTCGGCGTCGGTACCGGGCATTTGGTGCGGTCATTGGGATTGACCGGCTGCGAACAACACGCACCGGAAGTCGTGACATTGGCTGCGGCGCAGCATGAGCCATCTCCGGTCGGAATGAGACCTGCCGCGCAGCATCGCGGCCCGATCGGGATGAGAATGGGCGGTTTGCATTGGCTCTTGTTCGGACCACTCGGTACTTGTCCACTGGGACAGCATGGGCCCGTCGAAGTCATCTGGCTGGCAAGGCAACAGGAGCCGCCGGAGGGCACATAGCCGCTGCCGCAGCATGATGGATTGCCGGGCATACACTTAGGCGGCGTGGTCGACGATTGGCACTGACCGTTGACGACCGGCCCGCTGCAGCAGGCCTGCTTGCCTCCAGCGCCGGTGTAGACCTGACTGCTGTTGCAACAAAAATTGCTCGGCCCGATCGCGGTTTGCCCGGAGGGACAGCTTGAATTCGAGCAAGCGGCATTGGCCACAAGCGCGCCGACAGTGCAGCACTTGCCGTTAATCAGGACGTTCGGTCGCGTGCATTGTCCGCAGACGCCGGTCGTGACGTTACGCGCCTGATCAGGCGGACAGCCGGGCGGAGTGTTTCCACCCGGCGGCGTCCTCGGTGTTCGCGGTGTCCCGGGCGTTCCCGGATGGCCGCCAGGCGGTCCGCCGGGGGTGGTCGGAAAGATCTGGATTTGCCGAGACGGCAGCGACGGACAGGCGCGTACAATCGCGATGTCGCCCATGTGGCCACGCGCAGCATCCTCGTTGAAAGCGTCGTCGTAATCGATGAAATACGTTCCGAGCGGCGGTTCATCATTGCGCCTGACGCGCCAAGTCTCGTTGCCCTGCAAGCCGTCGACATCGAGTGGCCCCGATCGACCGAGCTTCGCCGCGAGCGCCGCATCGGAGGCGTCGCGCAAGTCTTCGCCCGTCGACCACATGAACCCGCCGCACAAAGCGGGCGACAGTTTGCCTCTTTCATCATAGCGATATCCGATCGCGACGCCGCCATTGCCGTTGCGCAGTTCGCGCGGAAAACCGATGGCGTATTCGTCGGGCTGCTCCTGCCAGATATGGCGGCCGTCCGAGGTCGTCCCGACCACCGCGTAGCGCAGAACACGGCCGATGGCCGGCACGGCCAAAGCCTCGAAATCGAACGCGCCGGTCGGCGCCGGCCGCTCGGCCAGAAACATCCGGCCTTGCTCGTCGAATGTGATCTTGGAGATTTCAGTCGGACCGGCCGCCGGCGGCGCCGCGAGTTCGATCACGGCGTCGCTGTCGAACGAGCCGTCGGCTTTCAGCCCGACCGACCAGACCTGCAGACTGTCGGCCACCGCGTAATAAAGCCGGTGCTGATAGACGGCGATACCGAAGACGCGGCGCTCAGGTGCAGCATAGTTCCAGGTTACCGGTTGTGTGCTATCGAATTGCGGGCTGGCGAGATCGATCCGCTGCCGCGAATTCCATGGCACCGTCGGCAGCCCTTGTGCCGCGCGGCCGGCGATGCCGTGCTCGTAACGGCCGAGATCGCGGCCATCCATCCCGAAGCGATGAATGAAACCGGTCTCGCGGTCGGCGGCAAAAAGCGATCTTGAGTCGGCGTCGTAAGCAAGGCCGCCAAGGGCGGGGCCGGAATTGCTCCGGTCGTCGAGCATCACATCGGCAAACAGGGTCACTTTGCCGGTTGCGCCGTCGATCTTCCAGATCGACCCCGGGCTGCCCCGCGGACCCCACAGGCCGTTCATGAACGTCGCGTTCGGCGCGCCGGCCTGAATGTGCCGGGGCTGCCCGTCCGTCCCGGGCGCCACGATCGGAAGTCCATAGGCCGAAGTTGCCGCCGCGTAGATGTTCGGCGGAGAACTGTCGTCGAGCGCGACGCCGAACACCTGCCCGATCGCCGCGGCGCTGAAGGTGAATGGCTTGGGCGCGCCGACGAGCTGCGCCGCGGGCGGCTCGCCCATGCGCTGCAGGTCGACGACGCGGAGCGAAGGTCCGTTTAGGTCGATGAAAGTTTTCTCGCCGGGATCGGTGCCCGGTGCGATTTGAATTGGCGGCAGCGCGCCGGAAAAACCGGTGACGGCGGCATTGCCGGCCGCAACCAGCGCGCTTGGCGGCTGCTGTGCACCCAGTTGAGCGGGAAAGATGGCGAGCAGCGCGAGACTACAGGTCGCGGCGAACAAAATTTGAATGTTGCGCCATGCTCGGCCGCGATTCCGGAGATGATTTTCGCGCCCCGGTGCCATCGTGCGCCTATTGCGTCGTTTGCAGCGGGGTGCAGGTCCCGTTTGCCGGATCGGGAACCATTCCGGCCGGGCAGCACATGCCGCACATGGTCACTTGATTAGGATCGCAACAAACGCCATCCGGTGTCATGACTTCGCTTGAACTCGTGCATGGCGTAACGCACTTGCCGTTGAAACTGGTCTGCCCGTTCGAACAAGACGGTCCAGTCAATGACGGCGGACAAGGGACGCCATCGGGATTGAGCGAGGTCTTGACGGGCGGCTGCGCCTGCCACCCCGTATTCTGGCAAATGCAGACGTATTGGCCGGCGCCCGACGTCGATGCGAGCGTCGAGCCGGTCGGACATTCGCACATGAAGAAGCTGCAAGCCGGATCGCTGACGATGCTCGACCATCCTGCATAGTTGCCGGCCGGTATCCATTTGCCGCTCATCGGCGCCGGGCAAATGCACGCCTCGACCGAGATGACGCCGGACGCGCTGGCGCCGAGCGTCGAACTCACGATCGTGCCGTTGCCGCTCGATGTCTGCGTCACTGGCGGGCCGTCATCGCCCTGCGGGCATTGCAGGATGACGTTGCTGCCGAGGTTCGGATCGCAGCCGCCGGTCGTGCTGCTGCAGGGATTCTGCGTGCAATTGGTCGGCACGTTGTCGATCGAGCCGCTGCACGAGCCGAACAGGCCGGGATCGACCTGATGGGCGAGATTTTGCAGGTCGCAGAGCGCATCGACCACACAGGCCCCGAGATCGCCGCCGACCTGGGTAATGTTGTTTGACAGGCCGCAGGCGCATTGCACCACCGACAAGGCGTCCGCCGCGCTGCTCATCACATCCAGTACCGACGACAAAAAGCTTGCATCGATTCCGAGGTTGCCGAGCTGGGTGACCAGGCTATTGCCGTCGCCCTGGACGTTGGTCAGCTGGTTCTGCGCATTCTGCACGTCCTGGCAGAATTGCTGGCTTTGCGAGATGCCGGCCATCACCGCGGCCGCGGTGCCGACCGGCGCCCAAAGAGCCGGATCGGAGCTGACGCCAGCGCAGCTGCTCGATGAGATGGTATCGAGCGTGTTTTGCAGGGCGTTCCAGATGTCGTTGATGCTGCAGCTGTTACCGCCGGCGCGGACGCTCGAGGAGGAAAACAGCACTGCCGCCGCGAGCAACGCGGCGCTTACCGTCACTGCAACGCTCCGCCCTGTCGCCATGGGGACAGCCGTGAGTTTGCAAGGCCTGGAGGTTTTCCCAAATCCTAGTGGCAACGGTACACCCGAGCCTGGCCGATGCACAATGAGCGTACCGCATCACCTTAGTCGCGCGCGCTCCATGCTGGCGAGCGCCAAGCCATTTGCTCACCTCGGCAATTTGCGGCGAAAATGTCACACAGTAAGAGCAAATTAACGTTGGCGGTCGTAATATTACCTAGGTGAGCTCGGTCGTGGGGGCCGAAGATGAGCGAACGCCGCGGATCCAGACGGCAGAAAAGCTTCCTGCGCGGCTTTGTCTATTTCGACAAGAGGCGCGGGGTGATGAGCTGCCTCGTTCGCGACCTTGCCGGCGAGGGAGCGCGCATCATCTTCTCGGAAAGCGTGACCATTCCCGACGTCCTCAACCTCCACATCCCGCAGCGGGAGCAGACCTGGCGCGCGCACGTGCAGTGGCGCCGCGGCGACGAGATCGGCCTTGGCTTCACCAGCGCCACGGAGGTCGCTGCAGTGTCGCAGGAGAGCGAGCTCATTCAACGGGTCGCGCAGCTCGAAGCCCAAATCACGGAACTCAAGCGCACCATCAAAAAGTTGAAGCGCGAGGATGCGGCCGAAGGCGACTTCGTGGCCGCCTGAGTTGCCCATCATTCCGCGCCGGCCGACGTCGCGGGGCAAGCGATCATCGAGACATTTATCCGAACAGCCGCTCGCCCTGCAGGTCGATCATCTGCTGCGCCTTGCCGATGGTGAATTTCACCGCATCCTCGTAGGATGCGTAAGTGTCGGCACGGATGAAGCGGTGTTCCTGGCGCACGCCGTCGGCTTCGCGCTCGATGATCCCCGCGGTTTGATAGTGGCCGTCGTCTTTGTACGGCGCGGCGCGGATGACGAAGCCCTTGTAATGGACCGGCTCCGCTACCTTTGCCGCGTTAGCAGCCTCGCCCCGGCCGAACAGCGCACTCCAAAACGACATCACCGCCTCCGGGTTTTGGCGCTTTCGTCTGATTGCGAAGGTTACTCCCGGGCGATAGAAAGCGCGAGTGTGATCTCCCGCCTGCTCCGCCATAAGCTTAAGCAAGCAACACAGCTTACTCGTCAGTCCAAGGAGAATTGCCGATGCCGAAAGCCTACTGGATCGTATTCTATCATTCGATTTCCGATCCCGAGAAACTCGCCGCTTACGCCAAGCTTGCGCCGGCCGCGACCGCGCCGTTCGGCTCACGATATCTGGCGCGCGGGACCGCCGCGGCAATCTTCGAGGCGGGCCGCAAGGAGCGGGTCGTCGTCAATGAATTTCCGAGCGTCGAAAATGCCGTCGCCGCGTATAATTGCCCAGCCTACCAGGAAGCGCTGAAAGCGCTCGGCGACGGCGCCGTGCGCGACGTCCGCATCATCGAGGCGTTGGAATAGCGCGCGCCTGTTTCGTCGCTTATCGCGCGATCGCAATGATCGCCGGTTGTGCCGGCGCATCCGCAGCGCCTGCGGCGCCCGACCGATGATCGAGCCGCAGCGTCAGGCAGCAGGCTGAGCCGCCGCTTCGTTGAAACACATCAAGCGGCGTTGCGACGACGGTATAGCCGCGCTCCGCCAGCGCCAGCCGCAGCGCTTCGCTGCAGCTCGAGAGCACGATAGTGCGTTCGACGCATACGGCGTTGGCGGCAAAATGCGCCGCGTCGGCGCCGTCGAGGGCGATGCGCGCTTTAGGCGCCACATGATCGTGGATGGTGGCGAGTGCGGCGGGCGTAAACGCGCCGGGGTAGTAGATCACGGCGCCGCATGGCAGCGCGCAGAACGCGGTATCGAGGTGATAGAAGCTCGGATCGGCAAGCGGCAGCGGCAGGCACGGCACGCCGAACTGCCGCTCCACAACCGGCCCGGCGGCGGCATCGGAGCGAAAACCGCAGCCCATCCAGAACACCCGGCGCTCGGTGTCGAAGATGCAATCGCCGGCGCCTTCGAGCCTCATGCCCTCGGGCAGCACAACAATTTCGTCGATCAGCCCGCGCGCTTGCAGCGCTGCAAAGGCACCAGCGAACAGCGGCTCCTCATCCCGCCGCTCGCGATGACGAAACCGCGCGAGCAAGGCTTTGCGGTCGAGGACCACGGCGCCGTTGGCGGTAAAGACAAGATCGGGCAGACCGGGCGACGGCCCGAGCGTCTCGATCGCGGCGCCGGCAGCGGTGAGCGCCTGCTGCAGCTCGGACCATTGCCGCTGCGCAGTTTCGTGCAAGGCTGCGGCACCGTCGGCCCAGGCCTGCGGGTCCATCCAGGGATTGATGCTGTAAGTGACCGCGAAGTAGCGCGGCGGGCACATCAGAAAGCGAGGCTGCGAGTTTTTGGCAAGCGTCGCGTGAATCTTCATTGCAGTCGAGGCCGTCCTGCGCTGCCTGCGTCCGGGCGACGAATCAAACGTGCCGGAGAAGTCTTAACACCAGGCTTTCGCAGAGATGGGAACGCGGACGCGGCGCGCAAGCATTGTCATCGCTCTGTGTCGGCGACGTAACGCGCGTCGCTGTCGGCGGGCTAAAAACGACCCGCCGACGGCAAGCCGGCCTAGACCGGATGGCGCTGATAATGCCGCACGTGGGTGCGGTTCGGCAGACTGTCGCCCGGCGCAACGTAGCCGAACCGCTGCGGCTCGCCGGCGCTCGCCTCAGCCGGCGCAAAAAACGATCCCGCCGGCGTCGGCTGCGCAAACGAAGCCTCCTGATAACGCGGCGCGTCGTAGCCGCGCGCATAAAGCGCGACGGCGCGGTTCTCGTTGCCGCCGGCCGCGCGATAGGCGCCGGCGAGATAGCGCACCGCGTAGGTCATGTTGGTTTCAGCATCGAGCAGGCCCGCGGCTGAGCCGGAATAGCCCATGGCGCGCGCGGTGCCGAGCCGGATTTGCATGAGTCCGTAATTGCCGCTGCTGACGGCGCGCGGGTTATAGCGGCTTTCGCGCATGATGACGCGATGCACCAGCGAGGCCGGCACGCCGTTGGCGCTCGCCTGCTGCTCGACGAGACCCGACAATTGCGACCGCGGGTCCGGCCCGAAGCCGACATGCCGGTCCGCGTTCGCACCCGCCTGCGGCGTAACGTACTGATCGAAATATCCGGCGCCATAGCCGAAGGGAGGGATGCCGCCGGCATTTTGCGGCGAAGCCGCCTCGGCAAAGCGAGCGCGCGGCACCGAGCCCGCGTAATGATGATAGTGCCGATAACTGCCGCGATGCGCGTGCGCCGCCTGCGCCAATACCGGCTGCCCAAACACGGCGACCGCGCCGGCGGCCAGCGTCACATAATGCGAGATACGCAACATCATCTTTGCTCCATTGATGTGGGGGACCGCGGCCTTGTCAGCACCGAATCCGGCGCGGGTCGGACGTCAAGGTGCTGACGGCGGGGCCATGTCGTGGCGAGGGAACAAATGAAGCAGCGATTAACTACCGTTAATTAATGTCGTTCGTTGATGCGGGCGCACGCGGCTTGGCGGCTCACGGAAGGCGATTGCCAAATCGCCGCAGCGTCCCTATATACGCGCCATTCGCGATTGAGCCTGCCTTGCCGTCTCGCCCTTCGTAACAGCAGGGCCTTTCCCAAGAACACGCAAAATCCGGATTTGGACCAGGCGAATCGTTCGTATGGCCACAAAAACGCATCAGCGTTTTCCAAAGGAGGGCCATCATGGCTCAGGGTACCGTTAAGTTTTTCAACGCCCAAAAGGGCTTCGGCTTCATCGTGCAGGACAATGGCGGCCCCGATGTGTTCGTCCACATCTCCGCTGTCGAGCGCGCGGGGATGAGCAACCTCAATGAGGGGCAGAAGCTGACCTTCGACATCGAAGCCGACCGGCGCAGCGGCAAGTCCGCGGCGACCAATCTGCAATCGGTCTGATCGCGCACTATATACCGGCGATCCGGGCGTGACCCCCGAGAAGTGGTCACCGGTTCTCGAATAAGATCACGCTCCGGAAACACGCCGGCGCCGTACTGGCGCCGGCATTGCCGCTTCTCTCCGGCTGAAACAAAAATCAGGAGAACAACCATGCCCAGAAAGCCGGGATTGAATTCCGAATTCGTGATGTTCGACGTCGTCTATGAAGACGGCTCGCAGCGTTCGAACCGCAAGGTGCCGCGCGCGCTCACCGGCGGCATCGACGGCGACAAGCCGGCCCACGGCTTCCTGATCGAACAGGACCGCGAGATCGCGGAAAAGTCTGGCAAACCGCCGCTCAAGATCAAGAGCATCACGCGCGCTGGCGCGACGGCGAAGGAACGCGCTTATTCGGAGTGGCGCGTCGACTGATGTTGCGGCGGCCGGGGTGCGCTAGTCTCGGGTGATCCCGATCCCACCTGGCCCGGAGCCGCTCATGCCCCCTATCCAGTTCCTCAACCCCGAGAGCCTCGGCAAGCCGCTCGCGGCTTATTCGAACGTAGCGCGCGTCAAGGCGTCGGAGTTTCTGTTCATCGCCGGCCAGGTCGGCATGGACAAGGACGGCAAGGCGCCGGCCGATTTCGAGGCGCAATGCGCGTTGGTATTTGCCAATATCGGCGCCGCGCTCGCCTCCCAGGGCGCGAGTTTTTCCAACGTCGTCGCCTTCACCAGCTACCTCGTGCATGCGCAGGACATTCCGAAGTTCGCGCAATACCGCGCCCGCGAATTTCCGCGGATGTTTGCCGGCGGCGGCTTTCCACCCAACACGCTGCTCATCATCGACCGCCTGGTGCGCGAGGAGCTGCTGGTCGAGGTCAGCGCGATCGCGGCGCTTTAAGGCGCCGCCTCCTTCAGTCCTCGATGTTCGGCGTGCTATGAACGGTGCGGCGGATGGGTCCGCCGCCAGTGCTCGGCAATATCTTTGCCGGTGCAAAACCAGACGCGGTCGCGTTTGCGTGCGTGTTCGAGGAACTTGATCAACCCTACCGCCCTCGCCGGCCGGCCGATAAGGCGATCGTGCAGCGAGATGCTCATGATCTTGGGAAGCTCCGCTCCTTCGTCGTAAAACAGCTCGAAGCAATCGATCAGATAGGTGGCGAACTCATCCGCCGTGCTGAAGCCGCTGTTTTGGTCGAAGCGGTTGTCGTTGGTCTCGAATGAGAACGGGATTACCAGATGGTCGCGTTCGCCGTATTTGACCCAGAACGGCAGCTCGTCGCCGAGGTAGTCGCGGTCGTAGAGAAAGCCGCCGTGCTCGATCACCAGCCGCCGGGTATTGATACTCGGTCGGCCGTTGAACCATCCGACCGGCGCGGTGCCGACCAGCGCCTTGATGCCGGCGAAAGCCTTACGGATATGCTCGCGCTCCTCCTCCTCGCTCATCAGATGATAATCGAGCCATCGCCATCCGTGACTGACGATCTCATGACCATCCGCGACGAACGCTTGTGTCAATTCGGGATATTGCTGCAGGCCGCGGACCACGCCGAGAATGCTGACCTTGATATCGAAGCGCCGGAAAATGCGCAGCAGGCGCCAACAGCCGACGCGCGGACCGTACTCGAAAACCGACTCCACCATGGGACTGCGCGTGCCCGGGTAGGCCGGAAAGCCGATATCGGTCAGCATTTGCTCCGAGGCATCGTCGCCGTCGAGGAGGCAATGCTCACCACCGGCTTCGACGTTGAGGTTCAAGTTGACGGCGATCCTTGCGCCGCCCGGCCAGGCCGCGTGGGGCGGATGGGCGCCGTAGCCGCGAAAATCGCGCGCCGGCCCCGGCGCGGTTGCGGCTGTTTTCTTCGCCGCCGTCCGCCGGCGCGAAGACGCTTTGGCGGTGCGTACGGGACCTTTCCTGCGTGTTGCTTTCATTCTCAGAGGCTCCTCAGCGACAGCGTGGCGATGGTAGCGGGGCATAGTAGCGCACCCCTCCGCCATGCCGCGCCGTAGCCGCTTTGCGTCCCCGTTGCGGTGAGTCCGCCCTCCTCAAGGGGCTCGAATAGGAAATGGCAGCGCCTCGTTTCGGCTCCCGTTAACCATCAAGTGGTACCTAGCTACGGCGAGCTTCCACTGGGGGACTTGAGTGCTCGCGGGAGTTAAGCCTGCAATGTCTGACTTTGCGGCCGCCCTGGTCGCCCAGTTCAGTTCCAACGCGACCATCAACGCGCTCCTGCTCGGCGCCGACGCGCTGATCTATTTCGCCGTGCTCGCCGGCTTGTTCCGTGCCCGCCACCGCATCGGCATCGGCGCCTTTTTCTGCGCGCTCGGCGTAATGCACTTTCTCGAGACCTATCTCGCCAGCATCCTTTACGTCGCCCTGCCCTTCGGCATCGTCGCCTCCCCGGGCTCGACGGTGCTGTTCACCGGCAAGCTGATGCTGCTCCTCTTGGTCTATATCCGTGAGGACGCGGTGGTGGTGCGGCAGCCGATCTACGGCCTGTTGATCGGCAACCTCCTTCTATTCGCGCTCGCCTTTCTGACGCGACAGCACGGCGCCGAGGCGCTGGCGGCGAACCGCCAGGCCGATTTCGGCTTTCTCGACGAGATGGGCGCGCTGATGGTGTGGGGCACCCTCATCCTGTTCGTCGACTGCATCATGATGATCCTGATCTACGAGCGCTCGCGCGCCTTCCTCGGCAGCCGCGTGCTGGCGCGGCTGATGCTCACGGGTGCATTGGTGCTGAGTTTCGATCAGGTCGCGTTCTATGCGGGCTTGCGCTTTCTCACCGGCGCGCCGCTGGCCGTGCTGTTCGGCGGCTGGGTCGCGAAAATGGCGATGGTCGCGATCTATAGCGGCCTCGGCGCCGCCTATCTGCGCCGCGTGGAGCTGCCCGGCAGCCGCAAGAAACGCCCGCCGCGGATCATGGACGTGTTCGATCTGCTCACCTATCGCGAGCGCTATGAGGACCTGCTGGCGCGCTCCGGCCGCGACGCGCTCACCGGCGCGCTCGACCGCGGACGGCTCGAACATCTGGGCAGAAAACGCGTCGAGGAAGCGGCGATGACCGGCCGGCCGCTGAGCCTGCTCATCATCGACATCGACCACTTCAAGAGCTTCAACGACCGCTTCGGCCACGCCTCGGGCGACATCGTGCTGCTGCGCATCGCGCGCATCGTGATGGCAACCGTCGGCGGCGACGAAGCCGTATTCCGCTATGGCGGCGAGGAATTCGTGGTGATCGCCCCGGACCTGACGCGGGCCGCGGCGCTCGCGCTCGGCGAGCGCATTCGCCACGATGTCGCAAGTCACATGGACGCCGACGCCGGCGTACCGCTGGTCACTGTCAGCATCGGGCTTGCTACCTGCGCCGACGATGCCTCCGACTATGACGGCCTGTTCGAATGTGCCGATCGGCGGCTCTATCTCGCCAAATCCGCGGGAAGGAATTGCGTGGTCGGCGAAACCGGCATCGACCCGGGCGCGCCAAAGCTCGCCTGGGCGGGGTAGCGCGACCCCGTTACTTCGCCGGACACTGCGGATTGCCGACCGTCCAACCGCACGCTCCCTGAAAGCACCCGTTGCGCCAAGTGCCGGCGCATACCTCGCCGTCGGCGGCGCGATAGGTGCCCTGGCCGTCGGCGCGATCGTCTTGCCACTCGCCCTCATAACGGGCTCCGGTCGACCAGGTTTGCGTGCCGCGGCCCGCGGAATGCCCGCCGTGCATTTCGCCGTCATAGATGCCGTGCTGGCGTCCGTCGACGAACCAGACCAGCGTGCCGCTACCTTCGGCAAAGCCATCCTTGCACGGACCGGACCAGGTAACGGTTTCGTTGGCACTCGGCAGCGAATCCCAGACTTTGCAGCCGTTGCTGTCGGTGATCCAATGCAGGTTGATCTCGATCCTCTGCTGAGCTTGGACGCCGTTCGACCAAATAATGAAAAAGACGGCCCCCAGTGCAGCCTTCCACATGCCGATTCCCTCCAAAGACCCTGCGCGCTAACGCGGCGGGCAGGCCTGCGCAAAGCTGGCGCGGGCCTGCACGAACGTGGGCGTGTTCATCTTGCCGTCCTCGATGATGTCGACCAGGGCCGTCGCCAGATCGTGGCAGGCGCCGCGGTCCGCCGGCAGCCCCTTCGGCTTGGTTACCGGCGCAGCGGGGCCGCACGTCTCCACCACGGCCGCATAGGTGGCGCGATAGTTCGCGGTATCGTCCGATTTGGCGTCGAGCATGGAGACGAGCCCGTTCGCGGCCTCGCGGCACGCCTTCTCGCCGGGGCGCTGCGCCGATTGCGGTGCGGCATGCGCGAGCGCGGCGGCCATAAGACCGGCCGCCGCAAGCGTCGCCGGTGTCAGGATAGTGTACCTGCCCATGATGTCGGTTCTCCAGCCTGTAGGCGCGGGCTAAGATAGCAACATGACGAGGCCCCGCTCCAAGCGCGATTTCGGTACGCTCGACACTGAGGCCATCGTCGGCCTCGGGCTCGCCGCGCTCGAGGAGGCGTCCTCGCAGGCGGAAAAGAGCGCCGCGCTGGCGGCCATCATCATCAGCGCCTTCGACGACTATTATGCCCGCTCGCGGCGAATTCCCTGGCTCGCCAAGGAAGCGTTCGAGACCCGCGCCTGGAAGCGGGCGATCGAGCTGAGCCAGGAGCGCATCGCCATATTTTCGGTCTCCCTGGCGAAGATCATGCCCGTCCTCGAACGTGCCGTGCACGGCGGTGATCGCGCCGGGCGCAAAGCCATCTGGCCGAGGGTCGAGCAGATATTTCGCTCAGACATGTCCGGCCGCTACGAGGCCGACCTCGCGCTCGCTTATCTCGCCGCCGTCCGCCGCGCGCTGTTTCGGGAACTGTGGGCGCCGCTCACGCCGGAGACCGAGCCGGCGCCAATACCGGCTGGCGATATTGTCCGGGTCATACCGGTTGCGGATACGGTCACGCCGGAGGCGGTCGCGCAGATCCTGGCCGTCCCCGGCATCGCGGCGTCGTTCCGCGATCTTCCCGGCGATGCGCAGCTCGTTGCCCGGCGCATCAACGACGAATTGCGGATCGGCCCTGACCGCAGGCTCGAGCGCATCGAGATCATCGACGCCGGTTTCTATCGCAACCGCGGCGCCTATATCGTCGGCGCGATCACCGTCGCCGGCGAGTCCGGGCCGCTGGCGCTTGCGCTGCTCAACCGCGAACACGGCGTCGAGGTCGACGCCGTAATTCTGCGCCGGGCGACCTTGACCCACGTGTTCTCCTCGACGCTTGCCAATTTTCACGTCACGCTGACCCGCTATCACGAGCTGGTCGATTATCTGTTCAAGCTGATGCCGAGCCGGCCGCGCGGCCTGCACTACACCACCGTGGGCTATAACCACGTCGGCAAGCTGACGGTGATGCGGCAAATCACCGAGGCACTCGACACCGACCGCCGTCCGCTCGAGCACGCACTCGGGCCGCGCGGCTCGGTGGCCATCGCTTTCACGGCGCCGGAACTGGACGTCGTGCTCAAGGTCATCCGCGACCGGCCTTCCGCGAGCTACAAGTGGGCGCGTTTCGACGGGCCGCAATCGGTGCTCGCCAAATACCATCGCGTGCACGAGCTCAACCGCTCCGGCAGTATGCTCGACAACATCATCTACTCGGACATCGCGTTGCCGCGCGGCATGTTCGGCACCGAGCTGCTGGACGATCTCGCGCAGCACGCAACTGGCTGCGTCCGCGTCGAAGGCGGTCAGGTGCTCCTTCGTCATCTCATCGTGCAGAGAAAAGTGGTGCCGTTGCCGCTCTATCTGGCGAGCTGCGCGCCGGCGGAAGCGGAAATGGCGGTGATCCGGCTCGGCCAATGCATCCGCAACAACGCCGCCATCAACGTGTTCAACCGCGACCTGGACGGCCGCAATTACGGAGTCAGCTCGCTGCGCTTCGTCTATCTGTTCGACTACGACGCGCTGGAGGAGCTGACGCAGGTGAAGGTGCGAACCAACGCCGACCGCGAGCCGGGCGAGGAAGACCCGCCGGACTGGTTCTTCGAGGCGGGCGAGATTTTTCTTCCCGAAGAGCTGGAAATGCATCTTAAGCTGCCGACCGCCGGACTGCGCCGGCTGTTTCGCGAGGCGCACGGCGAACTCCTGACCGCCGCCTACTGGCGGCGCATGCAAAGCTGGCTCAAGGAGGGCCGGGTTCCGCGGGTACGCACCTATCCGCGCGCGACGCAATTGCGCCTGGAGGCGCACGAGCCCAATCTGTCGCTGATATTTCCAAGTTGAGCCACGGCGGCGACGGCTGTTCGGCCGCCTCTCCGCATCCCAAATGGATGTTATGCGCGTCTGTCTGTTCCAAGCCCTCGCGCGGCACGCGCCATGAGCCGCGCTTTCGTCAAGGAGAGCGACGGCGAACCGGTCGAGCTGCCCGATCGGCCGGTGTCCGCGCATCCAAATTTCGTCACCGCGCAAGGGCTCGATGCGATCGAACGCGAGCTCGCCCGCGTCCAAGCCGCGCACGCGGCTGCTGTGCAGACCGGCGACAAGGCAGCGATCGCCGCGGCGCTTCGCTACTTGCGTTATTGGACGGCGCGGCGCGCAAGCGCGCAGGTGATCGAGCCGTCGGCGGACTTAAGCGAAGTGCATTTCGGCGCCACCGTGACCGTGCGGCGCGACGACGGCCGCACTCAGACCTTCCGCATCGTCGGCGAGGACGAGGCTGAGCCCGCAATGGGCACGCTGTCCCATGTCTCCCCGCTCGCCCGCGCGCTGTTCGGTAAGACGGTCGGCGACAGCGTCGAAGTCGCCGGAGGCGACGCGGAGATTTTGGCGATCAAATAAGACGGAGCCGGCGCGGGGTGCGCGGCCGGCTCCGCAAGCATTTTTGCTGGCCTTTCCCGGTCAGTCCGGGATCGAGCCCGTGTAGCTGTAGGAGCCGTGCGGGCCGCTACCCTGGCCGTTGACATTGCAGTTGCCGCCGGAGCAGGTCGCCGTTCCCGAGCGCGAGCCGCCATTCGCCGTCGTGCCACTGTGCGACGTGGTGCACGAGCCGCCCGAGCAGCTGGTCGTCCGCGAGCCGGACCAGGAATTGCCGTGGGCAGTCGTCCCATTGTGGGTCGAGGAGCAGGTTCCGCCCGAACAGGTGGTCGTCCGCGTACCGGACCAGGAATTGCCATTCGCGGTCGTACCGCCGCGGTTCATGGTGCAGCTTCCGCCCGAACACGATCGCGAACCGCTCCAGGTCGACGTGCCGCGCCAACCGGAGTACGAGCCGCTCCAGCTGCGCCCCCAGGCGTTGGCGTCCGCAGCCGCGGCAACGGACAGCATTGCGGCAAGAATCGAGACGGTGACGAACTTGGTCATTGATTCCTCTCCTCAACTCTACTCAGCCCGAAGCATGCAGCCGATTTCAGGCAATTCCGAGGAAGGCCGTCCAGCTTTTGTTAATCGACACCACTATGACCCTGCTGGTTAACAAAATGATGCCGAGCGAAGCCCGGCTGGCGAAATTCGAGCACTGAGCGGAAGCGGAACCAGAAAATGGCTCGTCCCGGGCCGGCCCGGGAACTGTAGCATCAGTTGTCCAAGAAGCTCCGCAGCTTCCGCGACCGGCTCGGATGCTTCAGCTTGCGCAGCGCCTTGGCCTCGATCTGGCGGATGCGCTCGCGGGTCACCGAGAACTGCTGGCCGACTTCTTCCAGCGTGTGATCGGTGTTCATGCCGATACCGAAGCGCATGCGCAGCACGCGCTCCTCGCGCGGGGTCAACGACGCGAGAACTCGCGTCGTCGTTTCGCGAAGATTGCTCTGGATGGCGGCGTCGATCGGCAGGATCGCGTTCTTGTCCTCGATGAAATCGCCGAGGTGAGAATCCTCCTCGTCGCCGATCGGGGTTTCGAGCGACAGCGGCTCCTTGGCGATCTTGAGGACCTTGCGCACCTTCTCGAGCGGCATGCCGAGCTTCTCGGCAAGCTCCTCCGGAGTTGGTTCGCGACCGATCTCGTTGAGCATCTGGCGTGAGGTGCGCACGATCTTGTTGATGGTCTCGATCATGTGCACCGGGATGCGGATGGTGCGCGCCTGATCGGCGATCGAGCGGGTGATCGCCTGGCGAATCCACCAGGTGGCATAGGTCGAGAATTTGTAGCCGCGGCGGTACTCGAATTTGTCGACCGCCTTCATCAGGCCGATGTTGCCTTCTTGGATCAGATCGAGGAACTGCAGGCCGCGGTTGGTGTATTTCTTGGCGATGGAAATGACGAGGCGCAAATTCGCCTCCACCATCTCCTTCTTGGCCTGGCGCGCTTCGCGCTCGCCCTTTTGCACCATGTGCACGAGCTTGCGGAACTCGGGGATTTCCAAGCCGGTTTCGGTCGCCAGCACATGGATCTGCGTGCGCAATTCCTTGATGCGGTCCTTGTCGCGGGCGACGAAATTCTTCCAGCCCTTGGCGGACAGCTTCGAGACGCGGTTGAGCCAGCGCGGGTCGAGCTCGGAGCCCTGGTAGTTCTTGAGAAACTCCTCGCGGACGACGCCGTGGCTCTCCGACAGCCGCATCAGCCGGCCCTCGTGGCCGACCAGCCGCTTGTTGATGTCGTAGAGCTGCTCGACCAGGGCGTCGATGCGCGCCTGATTGAGGCGCAGCGATTTGACCTCCTGGATGATCTCTTCCTTGAGCTTCTTTGACTTGCGCTCCTGCGCCGGCGACAACGTCTCGTTCTTGAGCTTGTTCTGGATGTCGAGATCCTGCAGACGGCGCAGCCGCTTGAAGCTGTCGGCGATGGTGTCGAACGTCTCCAGCACCTTGGGCTTGAGCTCGGCCTCGATCGCCGCGAGCGACATCGAGTTTTCCAAATCGTCCTCGTCCAGATCGGCTTCGCTCAGCGCCGCTTCGAGATTCTCCTCGCCGTCGGCTGCGGCGCCGTTGCCGGTCTGCGGCTTGAACGGGGTGGCGGCGGGCGGCGCCGACGGCGGCGCGACCGCTTGCGGCGGCTGCGGCACGAAACCCGGCACGCCGGGGACTGGCGCGGCGGCGCCTGCGGCTGCGGGATCGCCGGGCGGCCCCGCCGGCACAACGTTCTTGGCGTCGGGACCGGCATAAGTCGCTTCAAGGTCGATGATGTCGCGCAGGAAAACTTTGCCCTCGTTCAGCTCGTCGCGCCAGATGATGACGGCCTGGAAGGTGAGCGGGCTCTCGCAGAGGCCCGCGATCATGGCCTCGCGGCCGGCCTCGATGCGCTTGGCAATGGCGATTTCGCCTTCGCGCGACAACAGCTCGACCGAGCCCATCTCGCGCAGATACATCCGCACCGGATCGTCGGTCCGTTCGGCCGGCTCCTTGGCTTCGGATTTGGCCGGCGTTTTCGGCGTGACCTCGACCAGCTCGCCAGCCTCGGTCTCTTCCTCCTCGGGCTCTTCGCGCGCCTCTCCTTCCTCTTCGGCTTCCGCCTCCTCGGTCTCCACGACGTTGATACCCATCTCGCTCATCATCGCCAGCACGTCCTCGATCTGCTCGGAGGTGACTTCCTCCGATGGCATCACCGAGTTGAGCTGCTCATAGGTGACGTAGCCGCGCTTCTTCGCCTGCTTGATCATCTTCTTGACGGCGGCATCAGACAGATCGAGCAGCGGCAGCGGGGCGTCGGGGGTCTCCGGCCCGTCTTTCTCCGGCGCCTCACCCTCTTTTTGCGGAGCGGCCTTGACCTTGCTCGCGATCGTCTTGGTGGCCACGCTCTTGCTCGCCATTTTCGTCTCCACGAACGCCTGTCCCTACCAACGCGCGGCTTTCGCCTGTTACGCCCCTACCCTATGGCCAGTCCCCACGTCGGGCAGACGGACTTTCCATTCCCGGCACGCTCTGCGATCCCAAGAGCACCGGCCCACGGCAAAAAGGGCAAAACGCGCTCGCGGCGCCGCCCGAATCAAGCCCTCAGTTGTCTCGGAACTCCGTTAAGCTCCGACTAACCCTGTCAACGCGCGAAACGCCCTCTTATGCCCTCGCTGCAGAGGCGTCCAGCGCCGGGCGCCAAAAGCTCACGAAGAACGCGCCGGGCGCCCGGATTGGTCGCCGAAACCGTCGACCAGGGCCTCGGTTCCCTCGACGGTGGATAATCTGGCCTTCACGTCGCGCAGCCGCGTGTAGTTCATCTCGGAGTTGTCCTGGCCAAGCGCCAATTCCGCGTCCTTCAGTTCCCTAGTTAGGGAATGCCATTGCCGATGCAAGGCAAGAAGTTGCTTCCAGGTCGAGCAAAACATCGCCGCCGGCAGCCTGCGGCCGTGCGCCCCAGACCGAGGGCGTGGTGATCGCCCGCTCGATGCGGGCAAGGAGGTCGGCAAAACCGCGGCGGGTTTTATCAGGCGGGAACCGGGATTGGCCGACCCACCGGCATCGGTTTGTCGAACTCGACGGCCCACAACCTTGATCTCGCTTGCCTCCTCTGCGAGTGCCGCACCGGTTATACCGAACGCTGCAATATTCCTGTGGATTTCACGAACCAAGTCACTCACACGGGTACTGACCACCTCGAAATCAGCATCATCGATTGTCTCGGCCTTTAGCCGATTCAATTCGGCGGCCATTCGCTCAATTTCTAAGTCCTGAATGAAATGATCAATGCAGCGCTCGATGAAGTCAGCCGGCGGATCGCGTGCAAGGACGGGGAACCGCGCAAAAAGACGATGGCCGCGTTGCAACTTATCGCTTCTATCTCCGTGAATATCTTGCAGAATCTCGTAGTACCTCTGATATTTATATCCAATCTGCGTATATATTAGCTCGACGTCAACTTCTCCGTGCATAATCAGGAGATCGTATAAGGCTTGCCGAAACTCCTCTAGCTCGTCGGACAATTGCAGATTGGCAACTCTCTCCGCTTTTGTGTCCAAATACTCTGGATAATGAACAAGCATGCCAAGCAGAACCTTTTGAAGATCGTGCTTGTAGCCTTCTTTCTCGATCCTCAGCTCACTCTCGACTAAGCGGCTTTTCTTGGACACGTCGCGTCGGCCTACTGTGACACGCCAGAAGAATTCGGACAATTCGATCCGGCACGTTCGAAAATAGGCCGTGTATACACCTTTGTCCTGAATGTTCCGGATTATTGAATTCAGCCGGTGCTCCAAAGCGGCACGCGCGTCCGGCGTTTTAAACTTCTGATCGCCACCCGCGGTCTCACGCTCCCAAAGTACATCCCAAAGAGGTAGCGAACCAAGCAGAACATCTTTGAACGCCTCCAACCCCTTTTGGCGGATGAGTTCATCTGGGTCCTTGCCACCGTGCATGAAAGCAAACCGAAACGTCCTACCTACTTTCAAAATCGGCAAGATCCGGTCCACTGATCGATAGGCTGCACTAATTCCCGCGTCGTCCGCGTCGAAGCAGACAATTGGCTCGGGCGATAATCGCCACAAGGTCTGGATTTGCTCCTCAGTAAATGCGGTACCCATCGTCGCAACAACGCTCTTGAGGCCGGCTTGATGGATAGAGATCGCATCCATGTAACCTTCCACAACGACGACTGATCCGTCGTTATGGGCCGGTTGGCGCGCCCGATGAAAGTTGAAGACCGTTGCACCCTTCTGGAATAAAGCCGTATCCGGCGAATTCAAGTACTTGGGCTGCACCTCGGGATTTAACGCTCGGGCACCGAAGGCAATTATTCTTCCGCGCTGATCGTGTATTGGAATAATAATACGATCGCGAAATCGGTCATACGGGACCGGAATATCGTCACCGGCAATCAATAATCCAGCTTCGATCATATCGGCAACTGAGGCGCCGATAGAACCGAGATGTTCCTTTAGTCCGTAGCGTTCAGCCGGCGCATACCCCATCCTAAATTCAAGCTGAGTGTTGGCCTTTATGCCCCGGTCCGCAAGATAGCCACGAGCCTTTGCGCCGCGTTCTGAAGCGAGCATCAACTCGTAGAATTTTGCCGCAATCTCCATTATCTCGTGAAGAGACCGAACCTTTTGTTCTCTCGCCTCGGCCTCAGGGGAGACTTCGGGAAGTGGAATTCCCGCCTGGACAGCCAGCCGTTCGACCGCCTCGGGGAATGACAGACCTTCAGTCTGCATAATGAAATCGAAAATATTCCCATTTTTGCCCGACGAAAAATCAAACCACATCGATTTCTGGTCATTGACGAAAAAGGACGGCGTCTTCTCCTTGTTGAATGGCGATAGGCCCTTCCACTCGCGCCCTGCTTTCCGCAATTTCACGCGCTTTCCCACGACCTCCGAAACCGGAAGTCTCGCGCGTAACTCATCCAAAAATGTGGGGGAAAAGCGCATAGCCGCCAACTCGTGAAAACCCAACTAACCCCCAAAACTCCGGACGCGACAGACCGGCGCTCACCCAATTCGAATCGTTACAATAACACGCACAGCCAACAACATGAACGAAAAGCGAACATAAATCATTAAGTGACTGTAATTAATAGAACAATTTTTATAATGGCGTCTATCCACAACCAATCGGACGCCGCGGGAGCTTATCCACAGACTGTCACAATTGTATGTGCTTCACGATCGGCGAGGCCGAGCTCACCTTATGACTAGCTTCTGGGATTTTGCCCTTCGTTGAAAACTATTCGACGGACTGCCAATAGTCCGACGAAATGGCACCGTAGCTATTTCCTTACGCCCGCTCGCATCGTAGGTGCGGCGCTTCGGTGCCCGCTCGCAGCCCCCGATATCGTATTCATCGAAAATATACTCGACGACCGCGTAGGGCGGACCATTGTACCAGTTCGGATCGTCGTCGTGATTGAGCCTAATGGCCGCGATCGTTCTCCTGCCGACGTCGGTACACCGCCAACGACCGCTTCCGCTCAAGAACTCAAGACCGATGCGAAAATCCGAATGTTTCATCGGCCCGCGGTTTCCCGTCCAGACTATGGGGACCGACTTCCGCTTGCGGGTGATCTTCTTCGCCATCGCAACACTAACCCGCGAGCAGCTTCTTCACCATCGCGCTCGCCTTGCCGAAATCCATCCGCCCGGCGAAACGCTCTTTGAGCGCCGCCATGGTGCGGCCCATGTCCTTGAGGGTTGCGGCCTCGAGTTCCTTGATCAGCGCGGAGATGGCCTCGCCGGCTTCCATGTCCGACAGGTGCTTGGGCAGGTACGCAGAGATAATTTCGATCTCCTCGCGCTCCTGGGTGGCGAGGTCGGTGCGGCCGGCTTTCTCGTAGATGTCGAGCGATTCCTGGCGCTGCTTGATCATCTTGCCCATAACGTCGAGGATCTCGGGGTCGCTGAGCGTGAGGCGCTCGGCGGCGCTGGTCTCGCGCTTCAATATCTCGGCATTGACCAGCCGCAGCGTTGAAACGCGGCGCTTGTCGGCAGCCTTCATCGCCTCTTTCAACGCGCTGTTGATCTCGTCGCGGAGCACGTCGACCTCATCATTGTTGCGCGGGCATAGCCTGAGCCCGCAGCCACCAACGCCGCGCTGCGATCACGGCCCACACCGCCTCGACCAACCCGAACGGCCAGGCGCCCTGCATAAATCCATAGATCGATCCCAGCGCACAAGCGCCGGCGAACGCCAGGACGAAAACAGCGCCGCGATCCTCGAAGGCATAGAAGATCAGCATCGCCGTAACGGCAAACAGACCGAATACCGAGAGCCAATCCACGGCGTTTCGACCCTCCAAGCCTGTATCGCAAGAGGCAGTGAAGATTTTGACGCCGCCTGGCCCCGCGGCTATGTAGGCCGCTCATGATACGTGAACAAGGCGATTCCGGCTGGTCGGAGCCCACTCCGACGGCGCTCTTGGTCCTTGCCGACGGCACCGTGCTCGAAGGGTTCGGCTTCGGCGCCACCGGCCATGCCGTCGGCGAAGTCTGCTTCAATACCGCGATGACCGGCTATGAGGAGATCCTCACCGATCCCTCCTACGCGGGGCAGATCATCACCTTCACATTCCCGCATATCGGCAATGTCGGGACCAACGAAGACGACATCGAAACCGTCAACCTCGCGGCGACGCCAGGCGCGCGCGGCGTCGTGCTGCATTCGGCGATCACCGCGCCATCGAATTACCGCGCCACCCGGCATCTCGATCAATGGCTCAAGACCCGCGGCGTCATCGGGCTTGCCGGCATCGACACCAGGGCGCTCACCGCGTTCATTCGCGAAAAGGGCATGCCGAACGCCGTGATCACGCATGAGCCCTCCGGCCGCTTCGATCTTGCCGCGCTGCAAAGCGAAGCACGGCAGTGGCCGGGACTCGTCGGCATGGACCTGGTGCCGATGGTGACGACGGCGCAGCGTTTCACCTGGCAGGAGACGCCGTGGCAATGGGATGAAGGTTATGGCGAACTGCGGCAGCCGCAATTCCACGTCGTCGCTATCGACTACGGGATCAAGCGCAACATTTTGCGCCAGCTGGCCGGCAATAGCTGCAAGGTGACGGTGGTGCCGGCGCGAACCTCGGCCGCCGACATCCTGGCGCTTAAGCCCGACGGCATCTTCCTCTCCAACGGTCCGGGCGATCCGGCCGCCACCGGCGAATATGCCGTGCCGGTGATCCGCACGCTGATCGAGCGGAAGCCGGTTTTCGGCATCTGCCTCGGCCACCAGATGCTGGCGCTCGCCGTCGGCGCCAAGACGGTGAAAATGCATCAAGGCCATCACGGCGCCAATCATCCGGTGAAAGACCTCCTAACCGGGAAAGTCGAGATCACCTCTATGAATCACGGCTTTGCCGTGGATCGCGCGACGCTGCCGCCGGTCGCCATCGAGACCCACGTCTCCCTGTTCGACGGCTCTAATTGCGGGCTGGCGCTCAAGGATAGACCGGTATTCTCGGTGCAATACCATCCCGAGGCTTCGCCCGGGCCCCGCGACAGTCACGGGTTGTTCAAGCGGTTTGTCGCCCAGATGCGCCAATCCAAGCCGGCCTGAGCAGGAAGTTGCTCCGGGTTAGACAATTTCAACCTCATTTCGGGTAAAACGAGGGGCCGGCCGACGGTGAGACGACGACGCCATGCTGACCGTGATGAAGCCTACCGCCCCGATTACCCATAGGTTTGCCGACGATGGCAGGATTCCGAATAATCCGGTCCTGCCGTTCGTGCTTTACCGCGGCGGCATCGATCTTACCGGCACCCCCGACCCGGAAAAGCTGATCGAAGGGACATTTGAGGAGAATGGCTGGGGCGATATGTGGCGCAACGGCATTTATCCGTACGTTCACTATCATTCCATGATTCACGAGGCGATGGGGATCGCGCGCGGCCGCGCCAAGGTGCGCTTCGGCGGCGAAAAGGGCCGGGAGATCGACATCCTGGCGGGCGACGTGGTCATTCTACCGGCGGGCACCGGCCATCAGTGCATCACCCAGAGCCCTAATCTTGTGGTTATCGGCGCCTATCCGCCGAGCGGCAAATACAATCTTTGCCGCGGCACCAAGGCGGAATACGCCAAGGCGGTCGCCTCCATCCCGAAGGTGCCGCTGCCGGCTACCGATCCCGTGTTCGGCGCCAGCGGACCACTTCTCGAGCTGTGGCGCGAATGATCGGCGATTGGCTCGCGTTCTGGGATCGTCCGAATTCCATCTACGTCAGTGCCCGCCACAAGGATGTCCATTATCGGCTGATCGCGGATGAGATTGCGGCGCTGGTGCCCGGACCCGATGCGCGGGTGCTCGATTACGGTTCCGGTGATGCGCTTCACGCCGATCTCGTCGCCGGCGCCGCCGGCGAGCTCATTCTGTGCGAAGCGGCGCCCGGCGTGCGCGCCGGACTGCAAAAGCGTTTTGCCGACAATCCGCAGATTCGCGTCGTCGCGCCGCACGAGATTGCGCAACTGCAGCCGCACTCGCTCGACCTCATCGTTTTGCACTCGGTCGCGCAATATCTCACGGCGGCGGGCGCCGGCGCCCTGTTCACGCTGTTTCATCGGCTGTTGAAACCGGACGGCCTGCTTATCGTCAGCGACGTCCTCCAGCCCGAGGTCGCGACGGCGATTGATGCATGGACGCTGCTGCGATTCGGCCAAGCCAATGGTTTTTTCTTTGCCGCATTGTGGGGGCTCGTTCGCACGGTCGCATCGGATTACTGGCGGCTGCGCTCGCAGCTTGGCCTCACCCGTTACACCAATGCCGCCATGCTTGAAAAACTCAACGCCACCGGCTTCGCCGCGCAACGCGGCCCGGCCAATATCGGCCATAACCAGGCGCGCCGCACCTATTTCGCCCGTCCGCGCTGAGGCGGTATAAAAACATTCGTTGAAAGAAAAGGCCGTCTGCGACATTCCCGCAGACGGCCTTACTTCGTCCGAGACGTGTGCTGACGTACTTTTTCAGCCTGCTCTAATTCTTTGGCGGAGCCTCGGACGCCGCTTGCGAGTTCGCAGCCAGATAGTCTGCGTAGGTGCGGCCCGCATAGTTGGTCGAGGTCGGCGCCTGCTGAGCATCGGCCGCCTTATCGTCGGCCGGCGCGCTGTTCGAGCTTGGCGCGGGCGTCGCGTTGGCCGCAGGGCCGTCGATCCGGGCGCTGGCCGCTTCCTTGGTGCACACATCCGCGAACACCACGAGGCCGTCCTGCGTGTAGGTCTTGGTCAGACAGGTGCAGGGGCCGGGGGCAGCGACAGGAACCTCGTCGATCGCCGCTTCGCCGACCGGCCCGTCAAGGACGATCCAGCGACCGCCACGGAACACAAAGTGTCCGTGATGATGGAAGGCCCAACGGCCGGGACGGCCCGGGAAGCCGGGACGGCCGGGACGGCCAGGGCGACCGGGGCGGCCGGGGTTGAGGATCGGGGTCAGCGTACGGCCGCCATGCGCGGCGACGTGGCTGCCACCGCCGAGCCGGCCACCACCCATTCCACCACCAAATCCCCTCGCGTCGGCCGAGCTGGAGCCGAAGCCGACGGCGGCCAAGGTGGCGACAGTTGCGATGCTAAGGATGAGCTTGCGTGACATGGTCGTTCTCCGGGTTTGGGTTTCAGTTCCAATACCCATTGGTCGCGGCTGCGGGAGAAAGGTTCACGCGGAGTGTCAATTGTCCGTAGTCGCTATCAGTGCAATCGCTGCAATGCTTTAGAAACCACGGTTCGGCCGGCTAAAGCCTGATAACGAGCCTTGGCGACCATCGGCTTGCCCAATGACACCTGAAAAGACAGACTGGCGGGTGCGTGGTGGCCGTACCGGCGGCGCAAATTTTTATCGAATTGCTTGAACCTTCGCGCGGCCCCCGGCGACCCATTCAAGAGTTGATAGCCCTGCCGATGCAGACGACTTCGGACGAGGTTCTGATCGGAAGGATCGCCAGCGGCGATCGGCTCGCAATGCAGGTGCTGTTCGCACGTCACCACGTCCGCATCTACCGGTTCGTACTGCGGAGGGTGCGCAACGAGGCGACGGCCGAGGATTTGATCAGTGAGGTGTTCCTCGACGTCTGGCGGCAAGCCGACAAATTCGAGGGACGCGCGATGGTTTCGACATGGATGCTGAGCATCGCGCGCTTCAAAGCGCTGTCAGTGCTGCGGCGTCGCGGCGAGGAGGAATTGGATGACGAGGCGGCCGACGCAATCGAGGACCAGGCCGATGATCCGGAGGTCACGCTCGCCAAGAAAGATAAGGGCGCGGCGTTGCGGCAATGCCTGGCTAAGTTGTCGGCCGAGCATCGCGAGATCGTCGACCTGGTCTACTACCACGAGAAATCGGTCGAGGAAGTTGCGGGAATTGTCGGCATCCCCGAAGCCACCGTTAAGACGCGCATGTTCTACGCGCGCAAGAAACTGTCAGAGCTCCTGAAGGAGCAAGGGATCGATCGAGGCTGGCCATGAACACGGCGAACGGCGACACGCGCAGCGATATCGAAGACTTGCTGCCCTGGCATGCCGCGGGGACACTGAGCCCTCGCGATACGCAGCGCGTGGAAGCCGCGCTCGCCAGCGATCCCGAACTCGCCCGTCGCTACGATTTGGTGCGCGAGGAGTTCGCGCAGACCATCCATCTCAACGAGACGCTGGGAGCGCCGTCGCCGCGCGCCATGCAAGCGCTGTTCGCCAAGATCGATGCCGAACCGGCGCGGCGGCGCGCAGCGGCGTCGATCCATCCCGGCGCGCGCATCCGGGACTTTTTCGCGACCCTCTCGCCGCGCGCGCTGGCATGGTCGGCCAGCGTGGCTGCGCTCGCTATCGTGCTGCAGGCCGCGCTGATCGTCGGTTTTGTGCTCAAGGACAGGAACGCGGCCGGCTATGAAACGGCCTCGGCGCCGACGAATGTTGACGACAAGGGCGACTACGTCCTGATCCGCTTTCGGCCGCAGGCCGCCGCCGCCGACATCACCGCCTTTCTGGAAACCAACAAATTGAGCATCGCGGGCGGCCCTTCCGCCGGCGGACTCTACCGGGTGCGAATTGCGGCGACCAAACTTCCGAAAGCCGATCGCACCCGCATCGTGAAGACCCTGCAGGAGGACAAAGTCGTCGGCTTCATCGCCACGATCGAATGATTCTCAGAAGGAGTGTGCGATGCGAAGCAGCTCGAAGAAATCGCGGCCGATCCTGGCGCTGATGTGCTGCGGCTCATTTCTGACCGCGTTCTGCATCGGCGGGCCGGCCCCAGCCGTTGCCTTTGGCGGCTTTGGACGCATGGGCGGTTTCGGCCGACCTGCCACCGGCATGGGCGGAGGATCGCGCGCACACATGACGGCGCCGCGTCATGGCGCCGGAAGGTATGTCAATCGGCCTTCCGGCGGCGGAAATAGAGTGACCACGGGCCCTGATGGCGGTCGCGTTCCGGGACACCATCGAATTACCGGTGGCGGCGATCGCAATCCCGGCTCGCGTGGCCTGGAGCCGCCGAAAGGCGGCGGCCGCAACACGGTATCCCTTCCCGGGCCGGGCGGTGACAGTGGCGGCGGGGGTGTTGGTATTGGTCCAAATCCCGGCCCCGGGTTCGGCGGCAACAACGGCGGCAGCGGCGTGCCGCCGCGAGGCGAACGGCGCTTCGTTCCCAACGAAGTGATTACGGCGTTTTCCTCGAGCGCGACGCCGCAATCGATCGATCAAATCGGCCGGCGGTATAATTTGACGCGCTTGGAGTCGCAACGCTTCGCGCTGGTCGGCAACACCTTTTACCGGTGGCGGGTCGATGGCCGTCGTCCGCTCGGGGACGTGATAGGCGCGATCGAGAACGAACGCGGCGTGGCCGGCGCACAGCCCAATTACATTTTCACGCTGCAGGACGAGGCTGCCAAGGCCGCTTCGCAAACACCGGGCGACATCGCTCAATACGTCCTCGTCAAACTGCAAGTCGAACAAGCGCATCAGGTTGCCACCGGCAAAAATATTCCGGTCGCCGTGATCGACTCGGAAATTGACGCAAAACATCCGGATCTCGCCGGCACAATCGCGAAAAGCTTCGACGCGCTCGGCGGCGAAGACAGTCCGCACCAGCATGGCACCGCGATGGCTGGGGCGATCGCCGCGCACGGGAAGCTTTCGGGGATCGCTCTTGGGCCGGAGCTATTGGCTGCGCGCGCGTTCAGCGGCGCTTCCGGCGAAGCCAAGGGAACCTCTTTTGCCATTTATAAAAGTCTGCAATGGGCTGCGGACAATGGTGCGCGTGTCGTGAACATGAGCTTTGCCGGGCCGCCGGACCCGGGCTTACACCGCTTGCTGGCGGCGGCGTACCAGAAAGGCATCGTGCTGATAGCGGCAGCCGGCAACGCCGGACCGAACGCGGCGCCGCTTTATCCGGCGGCCGATCCCGATGTCATCGCCGTCACCGCTACCGATAACAACGACAAGCTTTTCAACATGGCCAATCGTGGCCGGTACATCGCGGTGGCGGCTCCGGGAGTAGAAATTCTGGCGCTCGCACCCGGCGACTCATACCAGATCACCACGGGAACATCGGTCGCCGCCGCGCATGTCAGCGGCATAGCGGCGCTGTTGCTCGAAGAAAAACCTTCGCTCAAGCCCGGCGATATCCGCACGATTATCATGTCAACCGCGAAGCCGGACGGTCAACGCTCAGACGTTGGTGCGGGCTTGGCGAACGCCTATCGGGCCGTAGTCTCGCTAAACGGCGGCAAACCCGTCGGCGAAGCTGCCGGCGGGCAACCTAAGCAATAAGGTTCGATACCAGAATTCCGACGATCGCGGTCGAGAGCGGGCGCCCCCTGTGGATGCACGTGCTTGTCGGTTGACAGCCCGCAGATTGTCAACGAGCGTCGTGGCGAGTTTTGGGGGCGGAACGTGAAGTCGGGGCTGTTGGCGGGCGTCGCCATTGTTGCGTTCATTGGCGGCAGTGCGGCCGATGCCGTCAAGCCCATTTCCGGCTCGCCGCAATATAGTTGGACCGGCTTCTACGCCGGCGTCGCTGCCGGCGGCGCCTGGGGTCAGTACGATCCGCAAACGTCGACCGTCAGCGACGGCTTCATCAATGCGGCGCAAGCGGCGGCGGTCACCGCGGCCGGCGCCCAAACCATCAAGCTGACCGGTTTCGTCGCCGGCATCGAAGGCGGCTACAATTGGCAAGTCGGCAATCTGCTGCTTGGCCTGGAGGCCGACCTGGAAGGGGCGCAGCTCGAAGGCGCCACCAACAGCGGCGACGTCCTTTATCCCGGCACGCGGGCATCCAGGTTCACAGTCACGTCCTATAGCGATGCCGATTGGCTGCTCACGGTGCGGCCGCGCATCGGCTTGGTGGCGCCCAACCATTGGCTTTTTTATGCCACCGGCGGCCTCGCGGTCACGCAGCTCGAATCCGATTTTTCGTTCATCGACAACAGGGGCACTCTGGAATCGGGCCGGATCAACGCGGCCGTAGCGGGCTACGCCGTCGGTGGCGGCGTCGAGGCGCCGCTGACGAGCCGACTAAGTCTGAAGGTCGATTATCTGTTTGTCGACTTCCCCAACACGCCGGGGTCGGTGACGGCCAACAGCCTCTCAACATCCTTTCCCGGCCAGGTGTTTTCGCATTCCAGCGATTTCAAAGCCGATATCGTTCGTGCCGGCTTGAATTACCGGTTCGGCGGCCCCGACGGAGCGCCAGGCAGCAATCTGATCCTGCCGTTCAAGCCGCCGGATTGGAAAGTACCGCCCGTCCTCGCGAGCGGCTGGGAGCTGGAAGCCGGGGCCCGCCTCTGGTTCAGTTCCGGAACGGTCGGCGCGCCGCAGCCGCTGCTCGACACCCCGCCGACCACGCTCGCGTCGCGGCTCGTCTATGGTGGCCTTGAGGCAATTTCGGGCGAAGCATTTGCCCGCGTCGATCACGCCAGCCGATTTTTCCTCAAGGGATATTTGGGCGCTGGCGAGATGGTCAGCGGCAATCTTCACGACGAGGACTTCCCTGCGGGACCTACCTATTCGAATACGTCGTCAAGCGCTTCGGGACATATCGGCTACGCAACCGTCGACCTCGGCTACAATATCTGGCGCGAACCCGGCGCCAAAGTCGGGCCGTTCGTCGGTTACAACTACTACACTCAAGCGATCAACACCTACGGCTGCACGCAGGTTGCGGGCAGCAATGTCTGTTCGCCTGCGCTTAATTCGACGCTGCTTGGCCTCACCGAGAATGACTCCTTCAACTCGCTGCGCCTCGGCCTTTCCAGCGAGGTCATGTTGGCCGATCGGCTGAAACTGACCGCGGACGCCGCCTATGCGCCGGTGGTGGGCTTCGCGGGTCTGGACGATCATCTGCTGCGGCAATTGCTGGGCCCGGAAGCCGCCAACAGCGGCACCGGCGTGATGCTCGAAGGGACGCTCGACTATTACGTCACCAGAGCCTGGAGCATCGGCATCGGCGGACGTTACTGGGCCTGGAATATGAACACCGGTAGCCTGGGGTTCGATTTCCTCGCGCCGCGAGTTCTCCCAAGTACCGAGAACGCACGCTTCACGACCGAGCGCTACGGCATGTTCGTGCAATCAAGTTACCGCTTCGGCGACCCGACATCCTTCGGCGACCCGCAGTCCTCCGGCGCCGCACCCATGCTCACCAAGGCGCCGCCGGTCACGGCATCGAGGCCGATGAACTGGACCGGAGTTTATATCGGCGGACATCTGGGCGGCGGCTTCAGCGATGCGCAGTGGTCCGATCCGTTCGGATCGACCGCGGGGCGGTTCGGTTTCAGCAACGTTGCCGGATTCGGCGACAGCACTCACGCCACCGGCCCGCTTGCCGGCGGACAGATCGGCGCCGATTGGCAAACCGGGCCTTTGGTATTGGGCGCGCAGGCGGACGCCAGTGCGGCGCAGATGTCCGGCGAGAATACTTGTTTCTCCGGCATCGGCGGCGTTGATTGCCTGCACACCGTCAACTCGCTCGGCACCGTCACCGGCCGCGTCGGCTATGCGTGGGACCGCTCGCTCGCCTACGTGAAGGGCGGCGGCGCCTGGACCAACACCACGTTCAGCCTGTTCGCCAACACTAATGCGCTCACGCTCGGCACGGGAGACACCACACTCAACGTGTGGGGATGGACGGTTGGCGCCGGCATCGAATACGCGCTCACCAATCATTGGACAGCGGTCGTCGAATACGACCATATCGGACTACCTGCGACCACCGTGCCGTTCCCGACCGTCGCCACGATCAACGCGCAGACAATCAAAGTCACGCAAACGATCGACATCTTCAAACTCGGCGTGAACTACAGATTCGACCTTGCGTCGATCGCCGCGATGGCCATCCAACACTAATCCGCCCTGGTGCGCAGCGACCGCCAGCGAGGGCTGAACCCGCGCAGCGCGCGACTTTTCAACATCCCGACGAGCCCCTTCCTTGCCCCCCGTTTCTGGTCTAAGCCCCCGCGCGGGGCTTTAGCCCGGCGCCCGCGCGGCGTCGTCGGCAACAGTGGACAACGGTTTTGCGTTCGAACCCACGCGCGCCTATATGAAGACCACGCTTTCCGGGCTGCTGACCGTTGGCCATTCAGACTGAAAGCGCGCGGGGGACGCGCGAATGCGCGCCCTTTTTTTGTGCGTCGATAAGGAAGCAATGCCCAAACGGACCGACATCTCTTCGATCCTGATCATCGGCGCGGGACCAATCGTCATCGGTCAAGCCTGCGAGTTCGACTATTCCGGCACCCAGGCCTGCAAGGCGCTCAAGGAGGAGGGCTATCGGGTCATTCTGGTCAACTCCAATCCGGCGACCATCATGACCGATCCGGACTTGGCGGACGCCACCTATATCGAGCCGATTACGCCTGAGATCGTCGCCAAGATCATCGCCAAGGAGCGTCCGGATGCGCTGTTGCCGACCATGGGCGGGCAGACCGCGCTGAACACGGCGCTGTCGCTCCGGCGCATGGGCATTCTGGAAAAGTTCGGCGTCACCATGATCGGCGCCACGGCCGACGCCATCGACAAGGCCGAGGATCGCAAGCTGTTCCGCGAGGCGATGACCAAGATTGGTCTCGCCACGCCGCGATCGCATCAGATCAAGACGCTCATCCAGGCGCTCCAGGCGCTCGAGGATATCGGCCTTCCCGCCATCATCCGGCCGTCGTTCACGCTCGGCGGCACCGGCGGCGGCATCGCCTACAACAAAGCGGAGTTCATCGACATTGTCGAACGCGGCATCGACGCTTCGCCGACCAGCGAAGTGCTGATCGAGGAATTGGTGCTGGGCTGGAAAGAGTTCGAGATGGAGGTGGTGCGCGACAAGAACGACAATTGTATCATCGTCTGCTCGATCGAGAACATCGATCCGATGGGTGTGCATACCGGCGACTCGATCACGGTGGCGCCGGCGCTGACGCTGACCGACAAGGAATACCAGCGCATGCGCGATGCCTCGATCGCGGTGCTGCGCGAGATCGGCGTCGAGACCGGCGGCTCCAACGTGCAGTTCGCCGTCAATCCGGAAGACGGCCGGCTGGTCGTCATCGAGATGAATCCGCGCGTCTCGCGTTCCTCGGCCCTCGCCTCGAAAGCGACCGGATTTCCCATCGCCAAGGTCGCCGCCAAGCTCGCCGTCGGCTACACGCTCGACGAGATCGCCAACGACATTACCGGCGGCGCGACGCCTGCGTCGTTCGAGCCGACGATCGACTACGTCGTCACCAAAATCCCGCGCTTTGCCTTCGAGAAATTTCCCGGCGCCGAACCGGTGCTCACCACCTCGATGAAATCGGTCGGCGAAGCCATGGCGATCGGCCGCACCTTCCAGGAAAGCCTGCAGAAGGCGCTGCGCTCGCTGGAAACCGGGCTCAGCGGTCTCGACGAAATTGCGATTGCCGGCCTCGGCCAGGGCGACGACAAGAACGCGATCCGCGCGGCGCTCGGCACGCCTTCGCCGGACGGCCTTCTCAAAGTTGCGCAGGCCATGCGGCTCGGCATCAGCGACGGCGAAATCCACGGTGCCTGCCGGATCGATCCGTGGTTCCTGGCGCAGATCCGCGGCATCATCGAAGCCGAGGCCGAGATTCGTGCAAAAGGACTGCCGAAGACAGCCGGCACGCTGCGCCGGTTGAAATCCATGGGCTTCTCCGACGCTCGCCTCGGCCGGCTGACCGGCGTCGCCACCGAGGAAATCTCCGAGCGCCGCCGTGCGCTCGGCGTGCGTCCGGTGTTCAAGAGGATCGATACCTGCGCCGCCGAATTCGCCTCGCCGACGGCGTATATGTATTCGACCTATGAGGTGCCTTTCGCCGGCCGGACCGCGGACGAAGCCGCGCCGTCAAACAAGAACAAGGTCGTCATTCTCGGTGGCGGCCCGAACCGCATCGGCCAGGGCATCGAGTTCGATTATTGCTGCTGTCACGCCGCCTTCGCGCTCAAGGAGGTCGGCTACGAGACCATCATGGTCAACTGCAATCCGGAGACGGTGTCGACCGATTACGACACCTCCAACCGGCTTTATTTCGAACCGCTCACCGCCGAGGACGTGATCGAGATCCTCGACACTGAGCGCGCCAATGGCACACTGCATGGCGTTATCGTGCAGTTCGGCGGACAGACGCCGCTCAAGCTCGCCGAGCCATTGGCGAAGGCCAAGGTTCCGATCCTCGGCACCTCGCCGGACGCCATCGACCTCGCCGAGGACCGCGACCGCTTCCGGGAGCTCCTCGACCGGCTCGGGCTGCGCCAGCCCAAGAGCGGCATTGCGACCAGCCCGGAGAAGGCCCGCTCTATCGCCGATGCGGTCGGTTATCCGATCGTGATCCGCCCCTCCTACGTGCTCGGCGGCCGCGCCATGGAGATCGTGCATGACGGCAACCAACTCGACCGTTATGTCGCGCGGCTGGCCGCAGATCTTGATCGGCCCTCCGAGCTTGCGGTATCGGAGAAGCGTCCGTTGCTGATCGACCGCTACCTCACCGATGCCGTCGAAGTCGATGTCGACTGTCTTGCCGACGGCAAAGACAGCTACATCGCCGGGATCATGGAGCACATCGAGGAGGCCGGCATCCATTCGGGCGACTCGGCCTGCTCGCTGCCGCCTCATAATCTTTCCACCGAGGCGATCGGCGAGCTGGACCGGCAGACCCGCGCGCTGGCTTTGGCGCTGAAGGTCGGCGGCCTGATGAACGTGCAGTACGCCATCAAGGATGGCGACATCTACGTGCTCGAGGTCAATCCGCGCGCCTCGCGCACCGTGCCGTTCGTGGCCAAGGTCACCGGCGTTCCGGCCGCCAAGATCGCGGCGCGGATCATGGCGGGCGAGACGCTCAAGAGCTTCGCCCTGAAGCCGCAGAGCTTCGAGTTCGCGGCTGCCCGCCACATCGGGGTCAAGGAATCCGTTTTTCCGTTCGCGCGCTTCGGATCGGCGGTCGATACCGTGCTCGGGCCGGAGATGAAGTCGACCGGCGAGGTCATGGGAATCGATCGCGACTACAATGTCGCCTTCGTCAAGAGCCAGCTCGGCGGCGGCTCGCGGCTGCCGAAGAGCGGAACCGTCTTTGTGTCGGTCAAGGACGCGGACAAGCCGCGCATCCTTGAGTTGATCCGCCTGCTCTCCGGTTTGGGCTTTCGGGTGCTGGCGACGTCGGGAACCCAGCGTTACCTCGCCGGCGAGGGGGTCGCGGCTGTCAAGGTCAACAAAGTAGCTGAAGGCCGCCCACACATCGTCGACGCCATCAAGAACGGCGATGTGCAGCTCGTTTTCAACACTACCGAGGGGGCGACAGCGCTGGCCGATAGCCGGTCGCTGCGACGCGCAGCCCTCTTGCATAAAGTGCCGTACTACACCACTCTCTCGGGGGCCGTCGCCGCAGCGCAGGGTATCAAGGCCTATCTCGGGGGCGACCTCGAGGTGTGTGCGCTGCAAAATTTTTTTGCGGCCGCCTCTGATCCAGCATCCGATCGGCCAGGGCGACGGCACGTGTAGAGACAGGGTTTTGGTCGTGTGACCGGACGACGCTTCGGTCCGCGACCGAACTTTGTCTTTACGAGTATGGAGGTTTGAGACCGATGGACAAGATTCCGATGACTGCGGAGGGCTACGCTGCGCTTGAGACCGAACTCAAGCATTGCCAGCAGGTGGAACGGCCGCGCATCATCCAGCAGATTACCGATGCCCGTACCCACGGCGACCTCTCGGAAAACGCCGAATATCACGCCGCGAAGGAATCGCAATCGCTCAACGAGGGCCGCATCGCCGAGCTTGAGGACAAGCTTGCGCGCGCCGAAATCATTGACGTTTCGAAGCTTTCCGGCGACACTATCACGTTCGGCGCCACCGTGACTCTGATCGACGAGGACACCGACAAGAAGGCGGTGTGGCAGATCGTCGGCGAGCCCGAGGCCGACGCCAAGAAGGGCAAGATTTCCATTACCTCTCCGCTCGCCCGCGCCCTTGTCGGCAAGAAGAAGGGCGTCCAGGTCGAGGTGGTCACCCCGGGCGGCGCCAGGGCCTACGAGATCGTCAAGGTCGAGTGGAAATAATCCCGTTTCTTTGACGACGGCCGGCTTTTGCTTGTCGTGATCGCGGGCGTCGGCCCATGCGCCGCGCCAAGCTTGGCGCGGGCGACACACTTCGCGCGAGCGACGCACACCTTGTATCGCTTCTAAAATTCCCTTACCAATACCAAGACTCGTCCGATATGCGGACGTTCGAACCGTGCCCGCCGCTAACGAGGCCCGGACCAACGATAGCCAAGCCATATTCTCACGAGCACCGAACGAAGGGGAGATGCTCATGACGACGGTTGCCTTCACCATCAATGGCAAACCCGCAAGCGTGGAGGCCGACGCCGACACGCCGCTTTTGTGGATTGTTCGCGAACATCTGAAACTGACCGGCACGAAATTCGGCTGCGGCGCTGGACTGTGCGGAGCCTGCACGGTCCATCTCGACGGCAAGGCGGTGCGGTCATGCCAAACTCATCTCTCTGAGGTGGCCAACAAGAAGGTGACAACCATCGAGGGTCTGTCGCCGAATTCAAGCCATCCTTTGCAGAAGGCCTGGATCGCCCATCAGGTCCCGCAATGCGGCTACTGCCAGTCCGGGCAGATCATGCAGGCGGCGGATTTGCTGGCGAAGAACCCCAAGCCGTCGCGCGAGCAGATCGTCCAGCACATGGACGGCAACATCTGCCGGTGCGGCACTTACGCCCAGATCATCGAAGCTATTCAGAGCGTCGGGTAAGGAGGCCGCCATGTTGAACGACACCCATGTCCAAGCGCTTTCCCGCCGCTCGTTTCTGGTGACCACCGGCGCGTTCAGCGTCGCCGTCGCCTTCGGTTCGGTGCCCAGCAGCGAAACAGCATCCGCCGCCGGCTCGTTTACCCCCAACGCCTGGGTCACGATCGGCGAGGACAATATCGTCACCATTGTCGCGCCCATGGTCGAGATGGGTCAGGGCGTGCGCACCTCGCTGCCGCTCATTCTTGCCGAGGACCTCGACGCCGATTGGAGCAAGGTGCGCGTCTCGGAAACACCGGACGACGCCCAGACTTACGGCAACCCGATCTTCAACATGCAGCTCACGACGGTCGGGAGCTTCTCGGTCACCGGCTACTACGAGAAGCTGCGGCTCACCGGCGCCCAGGCGCGAAAAATCCTCATCGCCAACGCGGCGAAGGCCTGGAAAGTCCCGGCGGACGAACTCACCACCGAGCCGGGAATGGTCGTCCACGCCAAGTCGAAGCGCAAGATCAGCTATGGCGACCTCGCCAAGATCGCGACGGTACCGAACCCGCTGCCGGAAGTGACCAAGGCGGATCTAAAGCCGTCTTCGCAGTTCCGGCTCATCGGCAAGGACACCGGGCGCATCGACGTGCCCTTGAAGGTCAATGGCACGGCGCAATACGGCATCGATATGCAACTGCCCGGCATGCTGTATGCGACCATCCTGTTCCCGCACGTGCAGTATGAAAGCGCCGAGCAGATCGACGATGCCGCAGCCAAGGCGGTGCCGGGCGTCGTCAAGATCGTGACGCTGCCGTCGGGCGTCGGCGTCATTGCGGAAACCATCGACGCCGCGATGAAGGCCAAGAGCCTGCTCAAGGTCACCTGGACGAAAAAAACGCCGGCCCAGACCTATAGCGACGACCGCGTGTTGCAGGACTATCGCGCGATCGCCGCCGACTGGAGCCAGGCGGGCGTCGACATGGTGAAGATTGGCGATGCCGACGCGGCGGTCAAGGGCGCCGCCAAGGTCATCACCGCCGATTACTTCTCGGATCACGTCGCGCACATGTGCATGGAGCCGTTGAACGTCACAGTGAAGGTCGACAACGGCACGATCGACATCTGGTCCGGCAATCAGTCGCCGGGAACGATGAAGATCCTCGGCATGATCGTCGGCAAGACGACGCCCGACAAAGTCCACGTGCACACCCAGCTCCTTGGCGGCGGCTTTGGCCGGCGCTCGGACGGCGACGACACGATCATGGCTTTGATCCTGGCGCTCAACATGCCGGGCAAGCCGGTAAAGATGATCTGGAATCGGGAAGACGACATCCGCAATGACAAGCTGCGGCCGTTGACCGCGCAACGGATCGAGATCGGTCTCGATGCCGCCAACAACATCGTCGGCTGGCGTCAGCGCATCGTCAACGAGTCCTATCTCGCACGCATCCTGCCGCCCGACCTGTGGGCCAAGATCAAGCAGGACATCGTTTCTGGCGGCGGCGGCGAGATGAGCTACGGGGTGAAAAACCACCGCGTGGAGTGGGTGCGCTCCGCGCGCGGCGTCGATGTCGGCGCCTGGCGCGGAATCGCGGCGGGCTACACCAAATTCGCCATCGAGACGATGATGGACGAGATCGCCGCGCTCAAGAAGATGGACCCGTACGACTACCGCCTGGCCATGCTCAAGGACTCCCCGCGCGCCGCCAATGTGCTCAAGCGCGCGGCGGAAATGTCGAACTACAAGACTAAACGGAACGGCCGCGCGGTCGGCATCGCCTACTCGGATGCCTTGCACAGCCACACGGCTGTAGCGGCCGAAGTCTCGGTCGATACCAAGACCGGTCAGATCAAGGTCCACCACTTGTGGGCCGCGGTCGATCCGGGCCAGGTGGTGCAGCCGAAGAACGTCGCCGCGCAGATCAAAAGCGCGATGACGTTCGGCCTCGGCGCCGCCCTGATCGAGCAGATCGCCATCAAGGACGGCGTGATGCAGGCCACCAACTTCGACTCCTATCCGGTGCTGCGTATGTCTGACGTGCCGCCCATGGAAGTGGCGGTCATTTCGACCAACGATGCGCCCACCGGCATCGGCGAAGCCGGCGTTCCCGCGGTCGCGCCGGCGATTGCCAACGCGGTCGCCCAGATCACCGGCAAGCGTCTGCGCCACTTGCCGATGACGCCGGACCGGGTAAAGCAGTCGCTCGGCTGAGTCCTATTCGGCCAGGCCCTTGAAACCAATCCCGCCGCGGGGCCCCCGCGGCGGGATTTTTGTTGCGCGAGCGGCAAGCTAGTCCGTTACGCCATCAAAAACTTCGCGCCTATTTCGTCGCCCGTCCGCCAGACCACCTCGCATTCGCGCTCTTCGACGGTTCCGACGCCGGAAAGGATCAACACGAATTTTTCGGGAACATCCAACCCATCAACTTGGAGCCGCGCGCCATGGTCGGAAATATCGATGATGAGGCAATCACGCGACCGAGTGCCCGCTCCGTGCCGAACCTTCGCCGCACGGTGGCAGTGCTGGCGGACCGATTGGCGTCTGCCCTGAGGCTTCAGCGAGTACATCCTGCGCGGCTCCTCGGTTTGTGGCCGCGCCCAACCGGCGACAGCTCCTGTCAGGGGAACTGCGTACGGAACCGAAATTGCACACCAGCTAACATCAGCACTCGGATTTTGCCGATATTTGCCTGAAATTGGCGAGGCCTGCGCGCGCGGCGGGATCGGCGACGCTGGATGGGGCGAAGCAGCCGCCTGGCTGGGGCGTGACTGTAGGATCGGCCCAGCGTCCAAGCGGCGCGACCGGCGACCATGTTTTTCGCCTCATCGCCTTGATTATGCGCGCCTTTTTGCGACGCGCGCCTTTTTGGGGGTAACGGGTTGCATATCTTGCATAGCTTCTGAAAATCCCTAAATTCCAGACGGATGCGGCAAAGTCCCGGGAAAATCCCGGTGCGGCCGCTAAATCTATCGGAGTCAGGACCACCGACTTCGCGGGGCTTAACGGCAAGCGTTGCAAAACGACTGCCTCAGCAGACGGATGAGCCGGTGAGCAAAACCACCCACGCCAAAATCGTCATTATTGGCTCCGGGCCGGCTGGCTATACGGCGGCGATCTATGCCGCCCGCGCCATGCTCGATCCGATCCTGATCCAGGGCATCGAGACCGGCGGTCAATTGACCACCACCACGGATGTCGAGAATTACCCCGGCTTTGCCGACGTGATCCAGGGCCCGTGGCTCATGGAGCAAATGCAGAAGCAGGCGGCCCATGTCGGCACCAAGCTCGTGCCCGACCATGTCAGCAAGGTCGACCTCGCCCGGCGTCCGTTCCGTATCGAATGCGATTCCGGCGATGTCTATTTCGCCGACGCCTTGGTGCTGGCGACCGGCGCCCAGGCACGCTGGCTGGAGCTGCCGTCGGAGCAGAAATTTCGCGGCTATGGCGTGTCCGCCTGCGCCACCTGCGACGGATTCTTTTATCGCGGCAAGGAAGTGCTGCTGGTCGGCGGCGGCAACACGGCGGTCGAGGAGGCGCTGTTTCTGACCAATTTCGCCAGCAAGGTCACCGTGGTGCACCGGCGCGACCACTTCCGGGCCGAGCGCATTCTGCAGGAACGTTTGTACCAGAACCCGAAAATCTCGGTGCTCTGGAATACCGTCCTGCAAGACGTGATCGGCGACGAAAACCCGCACAAAGTCAAAGCGGCCGTCTTGCGCAATCTCAAGACCGACGAGGTGACCGAGCGTCCGGTCGACGGCATTTTCATCGCCATCGGGCACTCGCCGGCCACCGCCCTGGTGGCCGGGCAGGTGGAGATGAAACCATCGGGCTACATCAAGACCGCACCGCATTCGACCGCGACCTCGGTGCCCGGCCTGTTCGCCGCCGGCGATGTCGCCGACGACGTCTATCGCCAGGCTGTGACTGCCGCCGGCCTCGGCTGCATGGCCGCGCTTGAAGCCGAAAAATTCCTTGCCGCACACGGCGAAGCCGAGCCGCGCGTCGCCGCCGAATGATTTTCGCGTCGCCCGCACGCGCGGAGCGGCAGAAAGCGCACAATGGATTGGGATAAGCTCAAGGTTTTTCACGCCGCCGCCGAAGCGGGCAGCTTTACGCATGCCGGCGAGCAGCTCGGATTGTCGCAATCGGCGGTATCGCGGCAGGTGAGCGCGCTCGAACAGGAGCTCGCGGTCTCGCTGTTTCATCGGCATGCCCGCGGATTGATCCTGACCGAGCAGGGCGACTTGCTGTTCCGCACCGCGCACGACGTGTTCATGAAACTCGAAGCCGCACGCGCCAAGCTGACCGACAGCCGCGAGCGGCCGAACGGCGATCTGCGCGTGACGACGACGCCGGGCATGGGCGTGCATTGGCTGACGCCGCGGCTCGGCGAGTTTTGTGATCTTTATCCGGAAATCCGCGTCACGCTCTTGACCACGGAAGAGGAACTCGACCTCGCCATGCGCGAGGCCGACGTCGCCATCCGCCTGCGCCAGCCGACCCAGCCGGACCTGATCCAGCGCAAGCTGTTTTCGGTGCACTTCCACGTCTACGCCTCACCCGAATACCTCAAGCGCTTCGGAACACCGCGGACGTTCGACGATCTTGATAATCACCGCGTACTGGTACTCGGCGGCAATGTGCCGATCTATCTGCAACGCTCGCGCTTCCTCGTCGAAGTGGCGCGCGACGGCAAGGGGCCGCGTACACCCTACCTGATCATGAGCAACATCCTCGCCGTGCTGCGCGCCTGCCAGCGCGGCATCGGTATTGCGATGCTGCCGGACTATCTGGTCGAAGGCGACGGCGGGCTGGTGCAGCTGTTCTCCGATGCCGACCCCATCGCGCTCGACGCCTATTTCGTCTATCCGGAAGAACTCAAAACCGTCGCGCGGGTCCAGGCGTTTCGCGATTTTCTTGTCGCCAACGCGCAGCGTTGGAGCTTCTAGACTAGCGCCTAACGTTTTGCGCGAACTCCGCAACGCACGCGGGTGATGCTCGTTGCTGTATCCGGTATTGCATGGCTGGCATGCCCGCCGCCATGTTGTGCGGCCCCGATGCGCTTTGCATAGTTGCGGTCTGCTGTAGATGGGCGAGTCGCCTCCGATCCTCCCAGATCCGCGAGCGTCCGCGTGCAGCTCTTCCCCTCTGGAAGTGATCGCCGGCGCCCCCACGCCGACGGTCCTCAAGCCGGGCCCGCGAGGGCCCGGTTTTTTTTCGGATGACAGCGATCAGCGAAAGCGAATGGACGCAGCTCGCGCCACCGCGTCGAGTTCGTCGTACCCGTTCGTTCGTCTTCTGCACTCGGCGTGAGTTGACATATAGACATATCAACTATATGCCTTGACATATGATCGATCGAACGACCGTCAGACTTCCGCGCGATCTCCTCAGCCGCGCCAAGCGCAAAGCCGCCGCCGAGCATCGCACGCTGACTTCCCTCATCGAGGAAGGACTGCGGCTGGTCGTCAGCGATAATCAAAGGAGCGCGAGATCGAAGCGCGTCTTGCCGCGGTTCAGTAGTGCGAGCGGCCCGCCCCTGCCGGGTGTCGACATATCGAATTCCGCGGCCCTTCAGGAGATGGATGACCTGGAATACGTCGAGCGGCTCAAGCAGGGCTTCAAATGATCTTGCCGGACGTCAACGTCCTAATCTACGCGTTTCGCAAAGATGTTCCAGAACATGCGGTGTGTCGAAGATGGCTTGACGGCGTTGTCCTCGGCGATACCCGCTTTGGCCTTTCGCCGCTGGCGCTGAGCGCGGTTGTAAGGGTCACGACCCATCGGCGTGCCTATGCCGTGCCAAGCCCGCTCGAAGATGCGCTTGGGTTCTGCGAAGACCTGCGCAGCCAGCCGCATTGTCAAATCGTGGAGCCCGGCGACCGCCACTGGGATATCTTCAAACGCCTGTGCATCGACACCAATACGCGTGGCACGATGACCACCGATGCCTGGTACGCTGCGCTCGCGATCGAATGGGGTTGCGAGTGGATAACGCTAGACCGCGATTACGCACGCTTTCCCGGCCTGCACTGGCGCACGCCGCCGGCAGTCTGATCCGGTGGTGGGCTGGCAACATCGTTGGCTGCCATGCGGAAGAGAACCATCACGGTCAACGACACCATGCGGAAAGGCCATCACCACACCCTTTCCGTGCCGACCGGACGCATTTCGCTCGCGACTTCCGCCCCGAATTGACGCCCGCGGAAATGTTTGGGCCCGGCGTGTTCGATGGCAAATACAGCGGTAGCGCCTGGCGGAGGATCTGACGCCCTCTCCGATCCGTCATTGCGATCACCCGGCAGTTCACCAAATGTTGCCCGTTTCGTTACCGCCCGCAGCGGTGACGCCAGCCCCGGGCTCGTTTATAGACGACGAGGCCCAGGAGGAACGCAACATGCTCACACGCCGACAGATTTTCTTGGCCGGCACCGCACTGGCGGCGCTGTCGGTTGGCCGCTTGACATGGCCGCATGCCGCCGCCGCCGCGACCCGCTACGAAGTCACCCATACCGACGAGGAATGGCAGAAAATCTTGTCCCCCGAGGCGTATGAGGTGCTGCGGCACGAAGGCACCGAACGGCCGTTCACCAGTCCGCTGTTGAACGAGCACCGGCCGGGGACTTTTGCCTGCGCCGGCTGCGACTTGCCGCTGTACTCGTCGAAGACGAAGTATGACAGCGGCACCGGCTGGCCAAGCTTCTGGGCGCCGATGGAGAAGGCCGTCGACGAAATCAAGGATCGTTCGTTCGGCATGACCCGGACGGCAATCTCGTGCCGGCGCTGCGGCGGCCATCTCGGCCACGTGTTCAACGACGGACCGAAGCCGACCGGACTGCGCTATTGCATGAACGGCGTTGCGCTCAAGTTCGTGCCGGCTGCCGCCAGCTCGAGCTAGGCACGAACGACCGACTGCAAATCTGACTGTCGGGTTCACGACCGCATATGCTACCGCATATGCTGAGGTCGGCCATTCATACCAAAATTGAGGCCGGCGTCATGCGGCGTCCGCAATCGGATCCAGCCCAAGAGCGAGGCGACCGGTAAAGCGGTGCTGCCGCTTGGGCGACAGCGGATGGAACTGCGCCGCATGGGCGTCGCGCAATAATCGCTCAAGTCCGATCTTGCGGTAAAAGCCGGCGCCGCCGGCGACCTCGAGCGCCTTCTCGACCGTCGCCAGCACGTGCTGGGCAGCGATGGTCTTGCGCACAAGGACGGCATTGGTCACCTCCAAGCTCATCGCGAAGTCGAGATTGTCGGCCAGGCGAACCATGTCGTCCACGGCAAGCTGCACCGTGGTCAAGCGGTTGGCGAGCTCGCCGAGAAGATACGGCACCGTCGGATCGCCTTGGCGCTTGTTCGCCTGCTCAACGCCGATCGCAGCGGCGGCTTCCGCCACGCCGGCATAGACGGACATGATCAACGGCATCGCCACAGTCAGGATCACGTTCCACGCGGGATGGAACTGGCCTCGCGGCCGCCGCAGCACGACGGCGTCATCGGGCACAAAGACCTTGTCGAGGATTATGGTGTGGGAGCCGGTGGCGCGCATACCGAGGCTACGCCAGTCATCGGCGAGCGATACACCGGAGGCGGCGAATGGCACGGTGAAATGCAGGACCTGCCATCCCGCTCTGGGATCCTCGAATGGGGCCGATGTCACCAACACGTCGCCCTTGGGCGAACCGCTGCCAAACGGCTTCTTGGCGCTGACCTGGAAGCCGCCGTCAGCGCGCTCGACCGAGCCATTCGATTCCATCCAGTCATTGGCGCCGGTCGAAATCAGCACGGTCTCGGCAGCCGCGACCCGCTCCAGCAGCTTGCGCCCCGGTCGGCCGTTGCGGTGATTGTAGACCGCCGCCGCCACCAGATGCTGATGCATTGACAACGCCAGCGCCGTTGACGGGCAAGAATGCGCGAGCTGGCGCAGGAACGCGCACATGGCGCTGTGACTCGCTCCGCCACCGCCGAGGTCCGCGGGAACCAGCGCGGAGAAGACCTTGTGCTCCTCCAGGATGTCATAGTGCCCGGCGACAAACACATCGCCGGCGTCGCGTTCGGCGGCGTCGGCGGCAAAACGCGGTCCGATGATCTGCGCAAGCGCTTGCAGGTCGAGATATCGGGTCATGGTCACACCTCCGTTCGAGCATTTTGCGCGAATGTCGCCTTGGCCGGAGGGAACAACAACTTCAAAATGTGAAGTGGCCTCAATCCCGCCTCATGCTAGGATCCGCCATGGTTGAGAGAAGAGGATACGGCCAGTTCTGTCCCATTGCGCTTGCCGCCGAGATACTGGCGGAGCGATGGATGCCGCTGGTGATCCGCGAGCTCCTTTGCGGCAGCGTTCGCTTCAATGACTTGCAACGCGGCGTCCCGCGCATGTCATCCGCGCTGTTGGCACGGCGCCTCAAGGAATTGCAGTTCGCCGGCATCGTCGAGCGCCGCCGCGGCGCGCGCAGCACCGCCGAGTATCATCTGACGCAGGCCGGCCGAGAACTTTTTCCGGTCGTCGAGAAGATGGGTCTCTGGGCACAACGCTGGCTACGTCACAAGCTCGTGGACGCGGCGAATTTGGACCCCGACCTGCTGATGTGGGACATCCGCCGCAACGTCGTAAGCAAGGTGAGGCCCGATAACCGCCGCTACGTCACCGAATTCCGTCTATCCGGCGTGCCAACCAACCGTCGTCGCTACTGGCTGGTGTTCGACCGCGGCCTTGTCGATCTGTGTTACAGAGATCCGGGTTTCGACGTCGATCTCTTCGTTGAAACCAGCCTGTCCGTCCTGACCAAGATCTGGCTCGGCCACATTACCATCGACGAGGCGGTCCGCGACGATCGGCTGCGCCTCGATGGGTCACGCCACGATGCAGCAGCCTTCCGTTCCTGGTTTATGCTCAGTGTTTTCGCTCCGGCCGGCGCGGTACCGACCGGACAAATGGAACTGGCCGCAGAGTAGTCACCCGCACCGCCGCCGGCGCCGTTTAGCGGTTGACGCATGAACCTTCTCGACCGTTGCAACAGAGCCGTCGTTCAGTAACAAGCGCAATCCCTGTAGCCGTTTGGGCCGGGCCGGCACTCATAGTGGTAACCGATCGGACAAGCGGGACGATCGCCTCCGAGCCAGCAGCCGCAAAAACGGGAGCCGTAGGGCTGGTACCAGCAGGCAAAATGCTGTCCATCGGGACAGGCGGCACGGTAATCCTCAGGGTAGTAACGGTCTTGCGCCAGCTCGACCGCAGCGCCGTTTGGCTGCGCTGACGCACCGGCGGGGGCTGCCTGCAATTGCGTGGCGGAGACGCTGACTACGGCCGCCGCGACGATCATTCTCAGTAAAGCACGCACGGTATTGGCTCACCTGGTATTTGCGGTATCTCTCGGTTTCATCCGATGCCGCGACCAAACGGTAATGTAAGCCGCCTTATAAATCGTCAACACGGCTCTCCGAAGCGCGCGGCGTGTCCGCCCGCGCATCTCCCCCGGCGCCCTTCGCAAGCCTTTTCAGTTTTCTCTTTGCTTGCGGGCGTAGCAGAAGACCACTTCGTGGCCAGCGCGTGCGAACAGCTCCGCAAGCTTTCTGCCCATCAACCCCGAGCCGAGAATGCCAACCCGCATCGCTGTCTCCACTGGCAAGGCTGAGATATCCGGACCCGGCGCCGCCTCAAGCCGTGCCGCATTTCACTTCCGCTCAATGCGGGCTAGAGTCGTGCATGACCAACATCAATCCGAACCCGTTCACGACGCGGCCCGAGATCGAAGGCACCTTCGGCGTCGTCGCCTCGACGCACTGGATCGCGACCGCCGTCGGCATGGCGATGCTGGAGAAAGGCGGCAACGCCTTCGATGCCGCGGTGGCGACCGCGTTCGTGCTGCAGGTGGTCGAGCCGCATCTCAACGGCCCGGCCGGCGACGTGCCGGTCATTGTTTACGACGTGAGCCGCGGCAGGCCGGAAGTGATCTGCGGCCAGGGACCGGCGCCCGCTGGCGCCACTATTGAGCATTATCGCCGCGAAGGGCTCGATCTGGTTCCCGGCACCGGTCTCCTCGCGGCTTGCGTGCCCGGCACGTTCGAAACCTGGATGCTGCTGTTGCGCGACTACGGCACCATGTCGCTCCGCGAAGTGCTGTCGCCTGCGATCACGTACGCGCAGAACGGCCATCCTCTGGTCGAACGCGCCAGCGCCACCATTGCCACGGTCGCCGAACTGTTCCGCGAGCATTGGCCGACCTCGGCGGCGGTGTATTTGCCGGACAATGCGGTACCCGCGACCGGATCGATGTTCACCAACGAAACGTTGGCAGCGACCTATATCCGCATCCTCGAGGAAGCCGAAAGCACCGGCGGCGATCGCGCCGCGCAAATCGAACGAGCGCGAAAATCCTGGTCGCACGGATTTGTTGCCGAGGCGATCGGTCGTTTCTGCCGCACGCAAGCGATCATGGATACCAGCGGGCGGCGGCACCGCGGCGTGCTCGCCGCCGACGATATGGCGCGCTGGGCGCCGCGCGTTGAGGCTCCCCTCACCTACGAATACGGCCGCTACACGGTCTGCAAGACCGGGCCCTGGGGACAGGGACCGGTGATGTTGCAGCAGCTGGCGCTGCTCAAGGGCTTCGACCTCGACGACCTCGATCCGGCAGGAGCGGACTTCATCCATCTGCAGGTCGAATGCGCGAAACTTGCGTTTGCCGATCGCGAAGCGTTTTACGGCGATCCCGATTTTGTCGAAGTGCCGATGGCGACGCTGCTCTCCGACGCCTACAACGCGGAGCGGCGCAAACTCGTGCATCACACGGCGTCGATGGCACTGCGGGCGGGATCGATCGAGGGATTCGGCAGCGTGGTGCAGCTGTTCCGCGAAGGCGGCGCCGATGCGGCGGCGGTGGCCGGCGCCGGCGAGCCGACGGTCGGCCGGCTTGGCACGACACGCGGCGACACCGTGCATTTCGATATCGTGGACCAGGCCGGCAACATGGTGTCGGCCACGCCCTCGGGGGGATGGTTGCAGTCATCTCCGGTCATTCCGGAGCTTGGTTTCTGCCTCGGCACGCGCGCGCAGATGTTCTGGCTCGAAGAGGGCCATCCGGCTTCGCTTGCGCCCGGCAAACGGCCGCGAACCACGCTGACGCCGACACTCGCCTTGCGCGATGGCGAGCCGTATCTGGCCTGGGGCACGCCGGGCGGCGACCAGCAGGATCAGTGGATTACTCAACTGTTCCTGCGCCACGTCAATGCCGGCCTCAATTTGCAGGAGGCCATCGATGCGCCGGCTTGGCATTCCGAGCATTTTCCCTCATCGTTCTGGCCGCGCGCGGCGCGACCGGGCGTGCTGGTGCTCGAAGGCCGCCTGCCGCGGGAGACGATCGCCGAGCTTAAGCGGCGCGGCCACATCGTCGAGGTTGGGCCGGACTGGTCGGAAGGCCGACTCACCGCCGCCGCGCGCGAGGGCCGCCGCCGCCGCGCCGCCGCCAATCCGCGCGGCATGCAGGGTTACGCGGCGGGGCGGTGAGCCTGGGGAGCGTGCGCGGACTTGCGCTAAACCGCAACGGTACTGAGGAAGTCTTCAACTTCGCCGCGCAGCTTGACGGTCGAGCTTTCGACCTTTTCCGATGCCGCGAGCATCGATTCCGCCGAACTGCGCGTTTGCGTTACGCCGTGGGCGACTTCGCCGAGCACCTCGACGACGGCTTTGGTACCGGCGGCGGCACCGGTAACGTTGCGCGAGATTTCCCCGGTTGCCGCCTCCTGCTGCGTAACTGCAGCGACGACCTCCGAAGTGTAGCGGTTGACATCCTGCATCCGCTGCGTGATCGCGCGGATCGCAGCGACGGCGTCGCTGGTGGAGCTCTGCACCGACGAGATCTCGCGCGTGATCTCCTCGGTCGCCCGCGCCGTCTGCACCGCCAGCGACTTCACCTCCGAGGCGACGACGGCAAAGCCGCGCCCGGCATCGCCGGCGCGCGCCGCTTCGATCGTGGCGTTGAGCGCGAGCAGGTTGGTCTGCTCGGCGATATTTTGAATGAGCTTGACGACATCGCCGATCCGCTGCGCGACCCGGGCCAGCGCCGCGATCTCGTCGTTGGTAGCGGTGGCGTGGGCTGCGGCACTGCGGACCACTTCGTCCGTCTGCGACAGCTGACGGCTTATTTCTTTGATCGAAGTGGACATCTCCTCGGTGGCTGCCGCCGCGGTCTCGACATTGGCGGAAGCTTCGTTGGAGCCATGCACTGCGCCTTCAGTGCAAACCAGCGTATGATCCGACGTGGCAAGCAGCGCGCGTGCCGCCGCATTCATCGCCGTAGCGCTTTGACCGACAGTCAAAAGCACGTTCTCGACGCGGGCGCGGAACGCGGCGATTTTGGCGTCGATCGCAAGCCGATGCCCCTCGCGCTCGCGCAGTGAATCGCGCTCTTTCTCGGCCGCATGCTGCTGGGTAACGTCGTTGTGGGTTGATACCCAGCCGCCGGCGGCCAAGGGGCTAAATACCAGCGAAATCGTGCGGCCGTCCTTGAGCTCAATCGTTTTTGCTTCGGTGCGCCCCTCGGCCACTTTTTTCAGGCAATCGGCGACGTATTCATCGGGATCGCCGGCGAACGTGCCCCGCGCTGCGCGGCGAGTAAGGATCCCACGCAACGGCGTGCCCTCTCGGAAATCATCGCGCGGCAGTTGCGACATTTCCATATAGCGCTCATTGCAGAGTACGAGCCGGGCCGCGGCGTCATACATACTGAGGCCCTGGGTCATGTTGTTGAGCGCAATATTTGCCGCAAGATTGCGCCGGCGCTCGTGCGCCAGGGCAATCAGTGCACCGATTGCCAACCCGGCGAGCGCGAGCAGCATCGACAGGACCGCGCCCATCATTGCACCCGGGAGATCGCCGAGCATTTGAAAGATTCCGTCGCGACCGAGGATCACAAACCCGGCAATACCCAGCGCAAAACCGATGGCGCCCATCGCGACGATAAGGCCCCATTGGCGAACGGAGCTAGCCAGGGAATGGCCTCGATACATTGGGATGCGCGTCCGTGTGGGTGGATCGAGATTATTTGCCACAACGGTTGTTTTGAGGTTAACCAACGGCCATCCGGCGCTGCCGGCTAACCGCGAAGCGCGCCGCGAAGGCGCTTTGCCCCGCTAATCGCGGCTGCGCGCAGTCCTTCCAGACCGCGGGCAAGCGCAAACGGCGCTTGCGGACGCACGGCGAATAAGCGGTCGCAGAGCGGCAAGCGCTCGCGCCAGAGGCGGTCGATCATCGGGTGGTCTGCCGTCGCACAAGAGTTGGCGCGCACGACATTTGAGTCCTCGAGGATCTCGTCGGTAACGACGACGCTGAGCATGACGCCCGGCGAGAAACGCGCAAAACTCTCGTCATAGGCGATCTTCCAGAACCAGGCGCCGTGGCCGCTGCGCAAAATGATGGTGGCGGCAATGGCGCGCCCATCGACCAGGATGCGGTCGACCGTCACCTTGCCTTCCACGGCAAGCCCGTCCACCGCGGTCCGGACGAAGCGGTGAATCTCGTCATTCTTTGCGACGGCCGTGCCGACTTTGCCCTTCCAGCCGCTGGCTTCGAGCGTGAAAAAATCCTCCAGCGCGGCGGCGACGGCGGCGGGCTCCGTCGCAGCCGTGAGCAACACCGCTCCGGTTTCGCTCAAGCGCCGCCAGCGCCGGCGTAGTTCCTTCTGCTGGCGTCGGCCGATTGCATTCTTGACGTACAGCGTCCGCTCGGCGCCGGTCTGGAGCAACGCGCGTTGGTGCCGATTGAAATCGTCGGCCGGCATCTGCGCGCGCCGCAGAATGGCTGCGAGCGCCGTAGCGAACGGACCGTCTTCGGTCAGCAACGGCAACAGCACCAATGCCGGTAGCGCCTCGTCGGCGGCAAGATGCGCCAACCAAGCGGCGACCACCGGTTGAGCCGCTTCGCGCTCGACCAGCGGCACGCCCAGCGGGCCATAAGGATGGGTCAGGCCGACGAGGACCGGCAGCTTGAGGCCGTACCGCCGCTGTTCGATTCGCGCCGGAAAGAACCCGAGCAGCTGGCGCGGGTTTACTCCCGACCACACCAGCACCGCGCCGGCGTCGCGCGCCAGGATCGGCGCCGCCGCGAGCGCAAAAGCCGGCTCGTAGAAGACGTTCGGCTCCAGCGCGCGCGCGGCGAGTTCGCGCCAAGCGTCCGCAATCGATGCAAGCTGCGCCATCGCCCGCCATTCGACCGTGAGCGATGTCGCGGCGTAACGGTCGGCGAGCACGGCACGCCGCGCGCAGGCGATCGCCGATGCTGTGACCGTCATGCCTGCGCCTCCAGCATTCCTTCAGCACTCCCTGGGGCCGCCGAAAATGAAGCAGTGGAGGCCCAGGCGGGATTTGGCGACGTAGAACAGGCTCGCCGATTCAAACACCAGTGCGACCGAGGTCGCGGTCGCAGCGCCGGCGAGCCCCAGCCGTGGGATCAGCAAAACGCACAGCACGAGACTGATTGCGAATGAGGAAGCATAGACCAGCGCGCAGGAGCGCCGCTCGCCGAGCATGTTGAGAAGCCGTTCCGCCGGGCCGACCGAAGCGCGCGCCAGCAGGCCGATGGCAATGATGAACATCAGATAGTAGCCGGAGACGAAGTCGTGGCCGAACAGGCGCAGCAACGGCCGCCCAAGCGCCAGCAGGACGAGCAGCGAGCCGAGCGACGGCCAGAACGTGAGCCGCACCGATTGCCGCAGAAAAGCAGCGAGCCGCTCACGGTCGCCGGTAACGTGATATTCGGCGAACTTGTGCGCGATCGTCTGCGCCACCGAGAAATAAATGAAGGCAACGAGCGAAAGGGTCTTGGCGGCGGCGTAGTAGATCGCGACCTCGTTGGGCGGGCGGAACTGTTGCAGCACGATGATGTCGGAATAGGTCAGCAGCAGATAAAACGCCTCGACCACGAAGATCGGCATCGCGGTCATCAGCCAGGGGTGCAGCGAATAGGCCTTCGGTCCGTTCTCGACCACGGTCGAGAGCCTCCGGTTGAGCACCAGGAGCTGGCCGAGGGTAACGCCCCACAACGCCACGATGCCAACGAGCGTCGCGGTGATCGCATCGGTCGGCATGCCAAGCGCGTAAGCGCACCCGATCAGCGCCAGCAACACCAGTTGGCGCTGGATGTAGACCGGCGTGAGCCCGAGATTGACCCAGTTATAGGAACGCGCGATGCCGCTCTGCACCTGGCCCAACCCGAAGATCGGCAGCGCGGCGCAAGACAGATACAGCGGGATAACCGTCTTCGAGTCGATATGCGGCGCCAGCATCGTCACGGCGACGGCGCCGACCGCCGCGACCATGGTGGCGATGACAAAACCCATCCAGCGGCTGCCGCCGATGAAACCGCGCAGCAGCGCGAACTGCCTGTGCTCGGTGTATTCGGGAATGAGGCGTTGCGCGGCCGAACCGAGGCCAAGATCGACCATGCCGCCGATCAGCAGCACCCAGGTCCAGGCATAGACATAGATGCCGAATTCGAAACCGCCCATCCAGCGCGCCAAGAGAATCTGCGAAACGAAGGCGATCGCCGCGCTGACGACGCGAATGAGAAAGGCGGCGCCGGCGAGACGCCGCACCAGGGAGGAGTCGCTGCCGTCGGTGAAGAGCGCCAGCACGCGCGCAATCGCGACGTTAAGATTTGCGCGCCAGGAGGCAGTCCGAGATAAGCGCCCGGGAATACCTACGGGCGTGCGCCAGTCCGGACGCGGCGCGTGTTCGGAGCCGATTGATGCCACAAGAACCTCTGCGCCGCGGCAAACCTGCGCGACGGCATCCTCGCTAGCAAGGAACCGTTAACATTCGGTTGGAAGAAATTAACGATTGCTTGGCGAACTCGACGCAAAGCGCCGCAATCTTGTGGGGCTCAATAATCCTTGAGCAGCCGCTCGATGTAGTCGAGCTCCTCTTGGGCGCGGCCGACATCGCCAAACCGGCGGCGCAATTCCTCGATGATGCGGCGAGCGCGCTGCACGTCGATCTCGCCGGGCACCTTGACCGTGTAGTCGTCGCCGTAGTCGCGGCCACGCAGCGGCCGGCCGAGCGGGTCGGTGTCGCGCTGGGCGCGCGGCAGCCCCATCCGCCCGTTCTGTCCCGGACCGGGACCTTGTCCCATTTGCTGCTGCATCGATTGGGCGAGCCCCTGCGCGCCTTTGCGCAGGGCATCAAGCGCGCGCCCTTGCGAATCCACGGCACTGTCGGCATTGCCTTCGCCGAGATCGCCCTGGGCCTGGTCCATGGCTTCGCCGGCCTCGCCCAGCTGATCGGCTCCGTTCTGGCCCTGCCCCTTTTGGCCTTTCTGGCCTTGCTGATTCTGGCCGAAACCGCGGTTCTTTAGTTCTTCAAGCAGCTTGTTGAGCCGATCGCGGAGCGTCTGTTGATTCTTGCGCAGGTCCTCCATCGACTCGCCCTGCTGCTGACCCTGACCCTGCTCGCCTTGCTGGCCTTGTTTGCCTTGCTGGCCGCGCTGACCGTTTTGCCGACGCTGATCCTGACCTTGCCGGAAGGTGCGGTCGCGCAAATCCTGTTGCTTGCCGATCATGTCGCCGAGCTCGTCGAGTTGCGACATCATGTCGTCCATGTCGTCGCCGTTCATATCCGGCGTCGCCATCTGCAGGTTTTCCATCATCTGCTGCAGCTCCTGCAGGAGCTGGCGGGCGGCGTCCTTGGCGCCATTGCGCGCGAGGTTCTCGAGCCGGTCGAGCATGTTCTTGAGGTCGCGCTGACTCAAGGTCCGCGAGTTATTGCGGTCGAGGGGCCGGGAGAGCTGCTGATTGTTCTTCAACTGCTCCTGCATCGATTGCATGAAGCGGTCCATCGCCGCGCGCAGCTGGTCCATGAGCTGCTTGATTTCCTGCTCGGAGGCGCCGCGTTCGAGCGCCTGGCGCAGCGCCTCCTCGGCGTTGCGCAAGTTGGCCTGGGCGTCGGAAATGTCGCCATCCTCGATGCCCACGGCCATCTGCCACAACCGCGCCGTCACATCGCGCAGATCGTCGTCGGTCTTGGCCCGAATGAGCGACCAGAAGATCGAGCGCAGCCCGAGATAGACGCCAGCGTCCGGGGTGAACTTCTCCGGGGCCATGGTCAGCGCATCGAGCGCGGTGGTGACCAGCGGGCGGGCGCCAGTGTCGAGCGCGAGATTGCGCCGCTGCTCGACCAGTGCCCGCGCGAGCGGCTTGGTGAAGACCCGCTCCGGCAAGCGGAACGTAAACGGCTCGCTCTTGCCCTCGTTGCCACCCTCATCGTGGGCAACAAGCGTCATCGCCACGTCGGCACCGGCCCAGGGATGATCGGTCAAATCCTTGATGGTCTGACCGACGCCGTTCTTGGTGCGTGCCCCCGGCAGTGCCAGCGCGAAATCGGGCGGGCCGTAGAGCGGATGCACCGCCTCGCTCTTTGCCGCCGGGTCTTCCTTGCGGGCAAACGTCGCCTTCGCCTCGGTCACCCCGTAATCGTCCTCGAGCCGGTAGGACAAAAGCAGCGAGCCGCGATTTTGCTGCTCGGGATCTTTGGCGAGCGCGATGGTCGGCGGCTTGTCGGGAATGGCGTTGAACGGCCAGGTCAGGTCGTCGCCGGCACCGCGCAGCGTCGCGACGCCGGTGCCGGTGCCGGTGATCTTGAACCGGTACTCTTGCGTGCCGGCGGGCGCGCGTATGTCCTCTTTCGCCGCGACCACGCCGCCCTTGCCGGAAACGTTCAGATCGACTTTGCCGGTTGCCCGCACCACGAGCGTGCTGCCAACCGGAACCGAAACCGGCTCGCCGATTTCGCCGGGCCGCGCGCTTTCGCCGGGATGAATGCCGGCCAGAATAATCGGCGGCTTGCCGGTATAGGCCGGCGGAGTGACCCAGGCGTCGACGCGGAAATTTGCCGGCAGCACCACGCCCTGCCAATCGAACGCCGCCGCGATGCGCTTCCAGTGCTCGCCGCCGGCGGCGATGAAGGTGGCGATGGTGGCGATCAGAACGAGGCCGCGCAGCGCATAACGATCACGCGCCGCAACGCGGGGCGACGGCCAACCGGCTTTGAAAGCGCGCGCGGCATCAAGCGTCCGTTCGATATGGGCCTTCCACAGCGCGAGCGAGTAGGGATCCCCCGGCGTAACCGCCAGCTCATCGGCAAGCGCCGTCGCCGGCCGATGGCGGAAACCACTTCGGCGATCGAGCCGGCTCAAGCCCTCGGCAGCAGCGGGTACCCGCAGGGAGGCAAACGGGACGAGCGCCGCCAGTGTGAGGATCGCAAACGCCACCAGCACCGCGGCGCGGCCGAGCGGCGGCAGCCACAGCCAGAGTCCGAGCCAGGAAACTGTCAGGAAAAGCCCGATGACGGTGGCAAGCGTCGCCAGTGCAGGCCACAGCCGCTCCCAGAACACCGTCCAACGGGCTCGGCGCAATGCGGTGCCGAGCACCGAGCGGGTCCCTGTCATTGTGCTCCGGTGCGCGGGAGCGGGCTGGCTCGAAGAGGTGTCCGTCACCAAGGTCTCCGCGGAGGAACGCTCCGCCTGACAACACTTTAGCATGACGGCGGGTTCAAGGCACCCTTCCGGCACGAAGCTAATTGATGCAAAGTTGAAGCAAGATCAAAGCCAAGTTCAAAGCCAAGCCGGCAGGCGGTCGAGCGCGATCAATTCCTCTGCCGTGACGCGCGGCCGCACCAGCGACCATTCGTCATTTCGAACAAGGACTTCCGGGACGAGTGCACGGGTATTGTAAGTCCCGGCCTGCACCGCGCCGTAAGCGCCGGCGCTCATGACGGCGAGGAGGTCGCCGGGCTGCGGGGCGATGATGGAACGGTCGAGCGCGAGGAAATCGCCCAACTCGCAGACCGGTCCGACCACGTCGGCAATGATTCGCGGCGCCCCGATCGCGGCTTCCCGGGCCGGGCGGATATCGTGATAGGCCTCATAGAGGGTTGGACGCACGAGATCGTTCATGCCGGCGTCGACGATCACGAAGGTCTTCACCTCGCCCGCTTTCACATAGAGCACGCGGGTGACCAGGATGCCGGCGTTGCCGACGATGAGGCGGCCCGGCTCGAAAATCAGTCGGCAGCCGAGGCCGCGGGTCGCGCGCTTGACGACGGCGGCGTAGGCATCCGGATTGGGCGGCGGCTCGTTATCGTCGCGGTAAGGAATGCCAAGACCGCCGCCGAGATCGACGTGGCTGATGGTGTGGCCGTCGGCGCGCAGCACATGCACAAAGTCCGCGAGCAACGCGAACGCATCGCTGAACGGATCGAGCTCGCTGATCTGGCTGCCGATATGCATATCGACCCCGGTGACGCGAACGCCTTCGAGCTTGGCGGCGCGCGCATAAACGTCGCGGGCGCGGCTGATCGGAATGCCGAACTTGTTCTCGGCCTTGCCGGTTGAGATCTTGGCGTGGGTCTTGGGGTCGATATCGGGATTGACGCGGATCGAAATGTCGGCGCAGCGGCCTTTGCCGGCGGCGATCTCGGCAAGCAACTCCAGCTCCGCTTCGGATTCGACGTTGACGCAGAGAATGCGCTGCTCGACCGCAAGCGCGAGCTCGCGCGCGGTCTTGCCGACACCGGAGAACATGATCTTTTCCGGCGCGATGCCGGCCGCCCGCGCCCGCAACAGCTCGCCCTCGGAAACGACATCGGCGCCGGCGCCAAGCCGCGCGAGCGTCGCGATCACCGCCTGGTTCGAGTTGGCTTTCATGGCGTAGCAGATCAGCGCGTCGACATCGGCGAAGGCTTCGGCAAACACGCGATAGTGCCGCTCGAGCGTCGCGCTGGCATAGCAATAGAACGGCGTGCCGACGGCCTCCGCCAGCGCGTCGAGATCGACGGCCTCTGCATGCAGTGTGCCATTGCGATAGGCGAAGTGATGCATGAAAGGGTGTTTAGAGCATGATCCGGAAAACGCCAGCCCTCGGATTTGATCCGGGGGCGGAAGCGGGTTTCTCAGAAGGCGCCGCCACGGCTCACTGACAAGCTATTGCAGGAGCGGGTCGAGCAGAAACGACTTTTTCTGGCCGAGCGGCGCCACCGGATTGCCGAGACTGTCGAAGCCGCTTTTCGCGGGCGGCGGCGCCGATGCCCCGGCGGCAGACGTGCCAGTAGAGGCCCCCGGTACCGGCGACGGCGCCGTGGTCCCGAGCAGCGGCGGATTAGCCGCTACGGGTCCCGGCGGCGGCAGCGGGTCTCCATTACGCCCGCACGACGCGAGGGCGAACGCAGCGGCGCCAAGCACGGCCAGCGCAACAATAAGGCTTACGCGATAGTGGGCCAAAAAACGCTCCCCAGAGGCGTCCCTGCCACAGCGGCAGCATATCAGATCGCATCGCGGCGGCGAGATTTTGGCGACAACACCTTGCTAGCGCGTTTATTCGCTCTTTCCGCGGCAATCTAAGTCTTCCGGTCGAGCCGCTTCAGCCAGGCTTTGGCCTGCGCACGCACGTTTTTCGGCGCGGTGCCCCCGTAAGTTCCACGGCTGTTCACCGACGCCTCGACCGAAAGCACGCCAAAGACCGCTTTGCTGATGCGGGGCTCGATCGCCTGCATGGCCGCAAGCGGCAGCTGGTCGAGCGCAACGCCGGCTTTGGCCGCCTTGGCTACGATCCGGCCGGTGACGTGGTGGGCCTCGCGGAACGGCAGATTGAGCGTGCGCGTGAGCCAATCGGCAAGATCGGTGGCGGTGGCAAATCCTTCGCCGGCCGCTTGCCGCATGCGCGCGACCTCAGGCTCCATATCGCGCACCATGCCGGTCATGGCATTGAGCGACAGCGCAAGCGTGCCCAGTGCATCGATGGCGCCTTGCTTGTCCTCCTGCATATCCTTCTGATAGGCGAGCGGCAGACCCTTAATCACCATGAGCAACGCCGTGAGCGCGCCGACGATCCGGCCGGTCCGTGCGCGAATAAGCTCGGCCGCATCGGGATTGCGCTTTTGCGGCATGATCGACGAGCCGGTGGTGAACTTGTCGGAGAGCCTGACCAGACCGGCGAGCGGCGACGACCAGATCACGATCTCCTCGGCGAAGCGCGACAGATGCACGGCGGTGATAGCGCACGCCGAAAGCGTCTCCAGCACGAAGTCGCGGTCGGCGACGGCGTCGAGCGAGTTCGCAGCGGGGCGGACAAAGCCAAGCGCCTTCGCCGTCATGGCGCGGTCGATCGGAAACGACGTGCCGGCGAGCGCCGCGGCGCCGAGCGGGCTTTCATTGAGGCGCCTGCGGGCATCGGCGAAGCGGCCGCGGTCGCGCGCCGCCATCTCGACGTAAGCGAGCAAATGATGGCCGAACGTCACCGGCTGCGCCGTTTGCAGGTGGGTGAAACCCGGCATCACCGTCGCCGCGTGATCGAGCGCCTTTTCGGCCAGCGCCCGCTGATAGGCGGCGAGCGCCGCATCGATCTCATCGATCGCATCGCGCACCCATAGCCGGAAGTCGGTCGCCACCTGGTCGTTGCGCGAGCGCGCGGTATGCAGCCGCCCGGCGGCCGGCCCGATCAATTCGCCGAGCCGGCCTTCGACGTTCATATGGATGTCCTCGAGCGCCCGCTTGAACCTGAATTTGCCGGCTTCGATCTCTGACAGGATCGTGTCTAGACCGTGAGCGATCTGCTTCGCATCCTGCGCGGTAATGATGCCGGTTTTGGCGAGCATCGCCGCATGGGCCTTGCTTGCAGCGATGTCCTGCCGGTAGAGGTGACGGTCGAAATCGATCGAAGCGTTGATCTCCTCCATGATCGGGTCGGGTTTCGAACCGAAGCGTCCGCCCCACATTTTGTTGCTCATGATGCATCACACATGAAGGTTGCGCCGGGTTCTAGTCATCGATGAACGAGTTGCCTGCCGAACCGCATTACAAGGTCCGTCGCCGCCGCATGATGGCCGCGGCCGTCTGGAGCGTGATTTTGGCCCTCGCCGTGCTGGCGGGGGTATACGGGATTGCACGGCTGCGAAGCAATCCGGCCGGAGCGGCCGCGGTGGCCTGTGCGCCGGCGGTCGCGACCGCCGCTCGGATCGCGCCGCTGGCGCAGGGGCAAGTGGCGGCGCTGGCCGTCGCGCATTCGCCGTTCCTGGTCCCCGACCTCGCCTTCAAGGACGCCGCTGGCCGCGAACGAAAGCTCGCAGATTGGCGCGGCCGGACGTTACTGCTCAATCTCTGGGCCACCTGGTGCGTGCCCTGCCGCAAGGAAATGCCGGCGCTGGACGCGCTGCAAAACAGCCTCGGCGGCCCGGACTTCGAGGTCGTCGCCGTCAATATCGACACCCGCGACCCCGAAAAGCCGCTGGCATTTCTTAAGGACGCCGGCGTGACGCACTTGGCCTACTATTCCGATCAGAGCGCAAAGGTGTTCCAGGAGTTGAAGCTTGCCGGCAAGGCGTTCGGCATGCCGACGACGCTGATCGTCGACCGTTCCGGATGTGAGATCGGCGAAATGGCGGGCCCGGCGGAATGGGCAAGCGCGGACGGGGTGAAGCTCGTTAGCGCCACGTTGGCCGACGACAAGACCGGCGTCAGCAAATGACGTCGAGATTGGTTCCGATGCCGGCGGCGACGTTGGCGAGCGGGTCGAAGCTCTGCTGCGCGGCATCCATCAGCTGGCTGACCGAGGATCCGCTTTCTGGATTGTTTTGCGCCAGATAGCCGGCCACGGCGAGCTGCAGCTGGCCGACCTGGGCGGACATAAACGCCGAAATGAGGCTCGTGCTCTGCACAGTATAGCCATTATGACGCTTTGCCGCGATGACGCTTTGCCGCGGCATCGCCGCTTAGTTAGGCGCTGGAAGCTTAAGGACGTCTTTTGACGCAGGCGGCAATTTTCCCGTACCGGCAGCTTTCCGGATGCGGCGCGGACCTGACGAAGGTTAAAGTCAATGATGCGTTAACGCCTGGCGCGTTCTCGCATCCGCGCTACACTTATCAAATGCCTCAATTCCCGCGTCGCGCCGCTGTCCTCGCTTTGGCGTTCGCCGCTCTGGCTGCAATCCCGGCGGCGCGCGCTGACGAGGATTGCAGCGATGTCGAGCGCAATTACGAGCTGATCAAGTCCGAAGCCGTCTCCGTTCAGATCAACATGACGCTGTTCGCGGCGGCTGACCGCGGCTGCGAAGCGCTGGTGCGCAAGCTTCTCGATTCCGGCGCGTCGCTGTTGGCGCGCGACCGGCTCGGCGTCATGCCGCTCGCGTACGCGGCGCGCGGCGGCCATGTGAGCCTCGTTGGTTTCTTCCTGGATCGCGGCGCACCGGTCGATACGCGCAACGTTGCCGGCTCGACGGCTCTGCTTGCCGCCGTCGAAAGGCGGAAGAACGCAGTGGTAAAATTACTGCTGGCGAGGGGGGCCAATCCCAATCTTGCTGGACGTTCCGGCGTGACGCCGCTGATTGCCGCCGCCTTCAAGGATAGCGATCGGATGGTCGAAGAACTCCTCGCCCGCGGCGCCGATCCCAAAGCCCGCGACACCACCGGCAAGGCCGCGATCGTGTATGCCGCCGCCCGCGGCTCGCCCGATATTGTCCAGTCGCTTCTGGATGCGGGGGTCGACGCCAAGGAACGCTACGCCAATGACCTTACCGCCTTGATGTGGGCGGCCGGGCATGACGAGAACATCGACACTCGCGCCATCGGGCAGGTCATCGACATTTTGCTCGCGCGCGGCGCCACACTCGATGCTGCCGACAATCGCGGCCGCACCGCGCTGATGATCGCCGCCGTACAGGGTGACGCCGCGACCATCGACATTCTGCTTCGTCGCGGCGCCGACCGCGGGCTGAAAGATAAAGAGGGCAAGACCGCGCTCGATCTGGCGGCGAGTGACGAGGTGCGGGCGAAGCTTAGGCAATGACCGTTATTCCGGGGCGGCTCAAAAGGCCGAACCCGGAATCCCATAGCCCAGTCGTAAAGGCGGCACTCTGGCGTCTGACCTGGACAGTCAGCGAATATGGATTCCGGGCTCGCGGCCCTTGGCCGCGCGCCGAATGACGGGCATCACATCCCCGCCAGCCAGGTCGCCAGCGCCGCGATCTCCGGCTCCGAAACCGCCAGCATCAGATCGTGCATGCCGGGATTGTTGCCGCGGGCGCCGGAGCGGAAGTCGGTCATGGTCTTTTGCAGATAGCCGCGTTCCTGGCCGGCGAGGCGCGGCTGGGTGCCCTCGCCTTTAAATCCTTCCTGATGGCAGCTGGTGCACACCACCGACGCGTTGGCGCGCTGCGCCGCGACCGCCTGTTCCGCCGCCGCGTGCGGTTGTTGCAGATTGGGCCAGGACTTTTTTGAGAAATACTGCGCCAGCGCCATCAGGTCCTCGCGCTCGAGACCCTCGGCGATCGGAGTCATCTGATCGTTCTTGCGGGCGCCGTATTTAAAATCCCGCAGCTGAAAGAAAAGGTAGCCGAGGTTCTGGCCCCAGATGACCGGCACCGGGATGACCTGCTGCGGCGGCACACCGTCCTCGCCGTGGCATGCCGTGCAGATTTGCGCCTTTTCCTCGATACTGTCGGCGAGCGCTGCGCACGGGAGAACGGCTAATGCGATAACAATCACGGCTACAAACCTTTTCATGCGCGCATCGCTCTGACCGGTATCTATCAAAAAATTAGACGGGGGCCATTTCCGGTCCCCGTCCTTTTAATCGCACCGAATGGTTCGGGCGTGTTACTCCGCGGTGAAAGCGATGATGCTGTCGCCGCGTTTGGAATCGACCTGCACGTTGCCGCCGGCCGCAACCGCGATGTATTGCTTGCCGCCGACCATGTAGGACGAAGGCGGCGCGTTGACGCCGGCGCCGGCCTGGAAGCTCCACAGGATCTTGCCGCTCTTGGCGTCATAGGCCTTGAACCAGCCATTGCTCTCGCCGGCGAATACCAGTCCGCCGCCGGTGGCGAGAATGCCGCCGATCATCGGTTGCGGCGTCTTCACCTGCCACTTGATCTTGCCGGTGTTGTAGTCGACCGCGGTCACGTTGCCGGCCTGAACGCCACCGGGAACATTGGTGAACGCGCCGCCGAGCCACAGCTTGCCGCCGGGATAGGGCGAGCTGGCGACGGTGTAGGTCATTTCCTGCTCAAGATTGATCGCGTAAGCCATTCCCAGGCCGGGATTGGTTGCGATCGGCGACCACTCGACGCCGCCATTGGCGCCGGGGAACATGCGTGCCGAGCCGGGGTCGAGTGGCTTGGTCGGTGTCGGCAGCGTCCACCTGTCCTTCTGCGATACCATCGGCTCGGAGAAGCGGATCAGGCTGCAATCCTTGCGGTCGTTCACGTAGATGTAGCCGGTCTTGCCGGCGTGCAGAACGCCGGGAACCGTCTTGCCGCTCTTGTCCTTGACGTCGACCAGGACCGTCGGGCTGGTGGCGTCGAGATCCCAGAGATCGTGCGCGATATACTGGAAATGGCAGGCGAGCTTGCCGGTATCGAGATCGACCGAAACCAGCGAGTCGGTATACAGGTTGTCGCCGGGACGCAGCGATCCGTCGAGATCGGGCGACGGATTGCCGACCACGAAATAGATGCGCTTGGTCGCAAGATCGATTGACGGATTCTGCCACACGCCGCCGCCGAGCGTCTTGTAGGGATCGCCGGATTTGCCGAGCTGCTCCTTCTCGGCGGCGATGTCGCGGTGCATGTCGTGGCCGGTGGCATCCTTGGCCGCCCAGACGCCGACCGAACTCTCCGGAATCGTATTGAAGGTCCAGAGCAGCGTGCCGTCCTTGGCGTCGTAGGCTTTGACGAAGCCGCGGATGCCGTATTCGCCGCCATTGGTGCCGATGAGGATTTTTCCGTCGACGGCCGTCGGCGCCATGGTTTCGCTGTAGCCGAGTGACGGATCGGCGATCTGCTGCGACCAAGCGAGCTTGCCGGTCTTGGCGTCGATCGCATCGAGCTTGGCGTCGAGCGTGGCGAGGTAAACCTTGTCGCCGTAGACGGCGGCGCCGCGATTGTTGGGGCCGCAGCAATAGACCGTGATCGGCCCCATTTCATGTTTGTAGTGCCAGAGCTGCTCGCCGGTCTTGGCGTTGATGGCGTAGAGGTGATCGAACGAGGTGGTCACATACATCACCCCGTCGACGACGATGGGCGATGTCTCCATCGACTCGCGGACGTCGGTCTGGAAAATCCAGGCCACGTGCAGGCCCTTGACGTTCTTGGTGGTGATTTCGTCGGCCGGGTGAAACCGGGTCTGATGGTAGTTGCCGTTAGTCGCCAGGAAATTCTTTGAGTCTTTCGCCGCGTTATTGAGCATCGACTGGCTGACGTTCGGGATCGCCGGCGCGGCTGCATTGCCCGCCCCGCCGCCGCCGCCCGTTTCTTGCGCCGTTGCAACACCTGCGAGCGGTAGCGCCATTGCGCCCGCAAGCAGCATCGTCCTACCGATTCGCGTCATTGGGTCCCCCCGTTGTGTTTTGATGCGGGATTACGGTCGTTGTTCCGACCGCGCTTTGTTTCACAGCTTTGCTACGTGACCGTGGCAACGGAACCGTGCACTGTCAAGGCAATCGCGGCCGGCGCGAGTCGGCCCGACAGGAAAGCGCGTGCTTTCGCCGATACTGCGGCGACGTCTTGACTCCGGCAGCGACATTCCTATACTTAACTATATGGTTAAGTATAGTGCTGAACCCCTCGATCGCACCTTTGCCGCGCTGGCGGACCCGACCCGGCGAGCATTGCTGGCGCGGCTCGCCGAACAGCCCGGGATTTCGGTGAGCGCGCTGGCGGAGCCGTTTGCGGTGTCGCTGCCGGCGATCATGAAACACCTCGACGTGCTGTCCGATGCCGGCCTGGTCGCACGCACCAAGTCGGGCCGCACCGTTACCTGCCACCTCAACGCCGCGCCCATGCAAAACGCGATCGCCTGGCTCAATCGCTACGAACGCTTCTGGTCCGAGGCCCTCAACCGTCTTGCTGCATACCTGGAGGAAGAAGAGTCATGTCCGTCGAATTCGCCGTCAAACCAAGTCTCACCCTCAAGCGACGGCTCAAAGCGTCCCCCGCCAAAGTCTTCGCTGCATGGACCGACCCGGAAAAAATAAAGCGCTGGATGGGACCCGGCGATGTCAAATGCGTCAGCGCGGAGAGCGCCGCGCGCGCCGGCGGCCGCTATTCCGTCGCTATGCGTACGCCCGAAGGTGAAGAGCACAATGTCGGCGGCGTCTACCGCGAGGTGATCGCGAACGAAAAGCTGGTGTTCACCTGGGCATGGAAAGACGCGCCGGAGGTGGAATCGCTGGTGACGGTACTGTTCAAGCCGGATGGCGATGGCACGCTACTGACGCTGACGCACGAGCACTTCGCCGACGAAGGCAGCCGCGACCGCCACCAGCATGGCTGGCAAGGTTCGCTCGACAAGCTCGAACAACTCGTCGTCTGAGCGTCACGACGCTTTGGTTAAACCGACGATCCGCATTGATCACAAGGGAGCCGACCCATGACAGAGCATGGTCACTTTCACTGGAACGAGCTGATGACGCGCGACGTCGCGCGGGCGAAAAAGTTCTACACTGACACGATGGGCTGGAGTTACGACACGATGCCGATGCCCGGCGGCAGCACCTACACGCTCGCCATGGCCGGCGGCGAACCGGTCGGCGGCATCTTCGAAATCAACGGTCCGGAATACAAGGACGTGCCGGAGGGCTGGATGTCCTACATCGCCGTCGACGACGTCGATGCGCGGGTGAAAAAGGCGACCCAGGCGGGTGCCAAAGTGATGAAGCCGGCTTTCGACGTGCCCGGCGTCGGCCGCATCGTCATCCTGCTCGAACCCGGCGGCGCCGGCATCGGCTGGATGACCCCGGCATCGTCGTGAGATTTCGTAGTCCGGATGAGGAGATCAAAGGAGATCAAACATGGAACCGCACAAAATCGTCTCCCATGACCAATGGATCGCGGCCCGCAAGGCGCATCTGGCGGACGAGAAAGCATTTACCCGCGCGCGCGACGCGCTGAGCAAAAAGCGGCGCGAGCTGCCCTGGGAGAAAGTCGAAAAGAGCTACGTATTCGACGGCCCGAACGGCAAGGAAACGCTGGCCGATCTGTTCGGCGGCAAAAGCCAGCTGATCGTCTATCACTTCATGCTCGGTCCCGACTGGGAAGAAGGCTGTCCGAGCTGTTCGCTGCTCGCCGACCATTTCGACGGCGCGGCGGTCCACCTGGCCCAGCGCGACGTCGCCTTCGTTGTCGTCTCGCGCGCGCCGCTTGCGCAAATCGAGAAATTCAAGCGCCGCATGGGCTGGCGTTTCAAATGGGTGTCGTCGTTCGGCAACGACTTCAACTTCGACTACCAGGTGTCGGCCACGCCGGAGGAGAAGGCCAAGGACATCGCGAACTACAACTATGAAATCACCGAATTCCCGAGCGAGGAGCGGCCGGGCACCAGCGTGTTCTACAAGAACGCCGTCGGCGAGGTCTTCCACACCTATTCGAGCTACGGACGCGGTCTCGATATTCTGATCGGCGCCTACAACTTCCTCGACCTCGCCCCCAAGGGCCGCGACGAAGCCGGCCTGAAATATGGCATGGCCTGGGTGCGCCACCACGACAAGTACGACGGCGCGGTCGTGGATCCGTCGGCGAGTTACAAAGAGCCGAAGACTTCGGATTCATGCTGCGACTAAATACCTTTCCCCGCCTGTGGGGAGAGGAAAAATCAAGGGGAGAAGAACCAAATGTCGCCTGAACTGAAATACCTGGCACTGACCGCGTTGCTCACGGGATCGCTGTGGATTCCCTATATCGTCGCGCAAGTCGTCACCAACGGTTTTCTCACGCCGCCGAACTACGTCGATCCAGCGCCACGGCCGCTGCCGCTCTGGGGCAAACGGGCAGACCGGGTCTACTTGAATGCGGTGGAAACGTTCGCGCCGTTCGCCGCGCTGGTGCTTGTCATTCAGGTGGCTGGAAAGAACGACTCCATGACCGCGTTCTGGACGATGAGCTTCTTCTGGCTGCGGGTCGCGCATGCGGTCGTCTATCTGGTCGCGCTACCCTACATTCGCACGCTCATTTTCGTGCTCGGCTATGTGTGCGTCATCGGCCTGTTCGTTGAACTGATGAAGTAATCAGTCAGGCGGATCAGCTCAGCGGGCACGGCCTGAAGCGGCCGGCCCGTTGACACGCACCGGCGCGATCGTCGCGGCGCGAGAAATCACCGTGTCGGCACCGGCTTTTCGCCGCGATAATCGTAGAAGCCGCGCCGGGTCTTGCGGCCGAGCCAGCCGGCCTCGACGTATTTCACCAGCAGCGGGCACGGCCGGTATTTGGAGTCGGCGAGCCCCTCATGCAGCACCTGCATGACCGACAGGCAGGTGTCGAGCCCGATGAAATCGGCGAGCTCGAGCGGGCCCATCGGATGGTGCGCGCCGAGCCGCATCGCGGTGTCGATCGCCTCGACATTGCCGACGCCTTCATAGAGCGTGTAGATCGCCTCATTGATCATCGGCAGCAGGATGCGGTTGACGATGAAGGCGGGGAAATCCTCCGAGACCGCGATCTGCTTGCCGAGCTTGGCGATGAAATGCTTGGTGGTCTCGAAGGTCGTGTCGTCGGTGGCGATGCCGCGGATCACCTCAACCAGCTCCATCAGCGGCACCGGATTCATGAAATGAATGCCGATGAACCGCTCCGGCCGGTCGGTCGCCGCGGCCAGCCGCGTGATCGATATCGACGACGTGCCGGTGCCGACGATCGCCTCGCTTTTGAGGTGGGCACAGACCGCGGTGAAGATCTTGCGCTTGACTTCCTCCTTCTCGGTCGCGGCTTCGATCACGAGATCGCAATCGGCTAGATCGTTGAGCGCCTGCGCCGGGCTGATGCGCTTGAGCGCCGCCTGCCGCTCGTCATCGCTGATGCGCTGGCGGCTGACCTGGCGCGCCAGGTTGCCGCTGATGGTGGCAAGACCCTCGGAAATGCGCTCGACGTCGATGTCGTTGAGCAACACGTGATAGCCGGACAGCGCGCAGACATGGGCGATGCCGTTGCCCATCTGGCCGGCGCCGATGACGCCGACCTTGCGGATGGCATGCGCCGTGGCGCCATGTTCGCCGCGCGTCTTCGGCCGCTCCTTCACTTCGACCATCTTCGGTTACCTTCTTCGATGATCCCGTTCATCTTCGATCAGCGACCGCGTTTTTCCAGCTCCTGAGCCAGCTCCGGCAGGGCCTGATAGAGGTCTGCCACCAGTCCGTAGTCGGCGACCTGGAAGATCGGCGCTTCCTCGTCCTTGTTGATAGCAACAATAACTTTCGAATCCTTCATGCCGGCGAGGTGCTGAATAGCACCTGAAATTCCCACGGCGATATAGAGGTCGGGGGCTACCACTTTGCCGGTCTGGCCGACCTGCCAGTCGTTCGGCGCATAGCCGGCATCGACCGCCGCGCGCGAAGCGCCCACCGCAGCGCCGAGCTTGTCGGCGACCGGCTCTATATATTTGGTGAAGTTCTCGCGGTTTTGCATCGCCCGGCCGCCGGAAATGATGATCTTGGCCGAGGTCAGTTCCGGCCGCTCCGACTTCGAAAGTTCCTCGCCGACGAAGCCGGAAATGCCGGGATCGGCCGCCGCGGCCACTGGCTCGATCGGCGCCGCACCACCTTCGCCGGTCGCCTGGAACCCGGCGGTGCGCACCGTCAGCACCCGTTTCGGATCGTGCGAGCGCACGGTCTGGATGGCGTTTCCGGCATAGATCGGCCGTTCGAACGTGTCCGGCGCCACGATCTTGGTGACCTCGGAGACCTGCATGACGTCGAGCAGCGCCGCGACCCGCGGCATGATGTTCTTTCCGGTGGTCGTCGCCGGCGCCATGATGGTTTCGTAGGGGCCGGCCAGGGAGACGATCAGGGCGGCAGTGGGCTCGGCCAGCATGTGCTCATAGGCCGGAGCGTCCGCCAGCAGGACCTTGGCCACGCCGTCAAGCTTAGCCGCGGCCTCGGCGACGGTCTGGCAATGATAGCCCGCGACCAGAATGTGGACCTCGGCGCCGAGCGCCTTGGCGGCGGTCAGCGCCTTGCTAGTCGCGTCTTTGAGCGATTTGTTATCGTGCTCGGCAAGCAGAAGCGTCGGCATCAGATCGCTCCCGCCTCGTTCTTGAGTTTATCGACCAGCTCGGCGACGCTTTTAACCTTGACGCCGGCCTTGCGCACCGGGGGCTCGGCGGTTTTGACCACTTCGAGCCGCGGCTTGATGTCGACCCCGTAATCGGCTGCGCTCTTGTCGTCGATCGGCTTCTTCTTCGCCTTCATGATGTTGGGCAGCGAGGCGTAGCGCGGCTCGTTGAGGCGCAGATCGGTGGTGACAATCGCCGGCAGCTTGAGCTTCACCGTCTGCAGGCCGCCGTCGACTTCGCGGGTGACCAGGAGCGCGTCGCCCTCGATCGCCACCTTGGAGGCAAAAGTGCCCTGCGGCCAGCCCAGCAGCGCCGCCAGCATCTGGCCGGTCTGATTGCAATCGTCGTCGATCGCCTGTTTACCCATAATGATGAGACCAGGCTGTTCCGCTTCGGCGATCGCCTTGAGGATTTTCGCCACCGCCAGGGGCTCGGGCGGGCTTTCGGTCTTCACCAGGATGCCGCGGTCGGCGCCCATGGCGAGCGCGGTCCGGATCGTCTCCGCGGCTTGCGCAGGCCCGATCGAGACGGCCACAATTTCCGTCGCCTTGCCCGCCTCCTTCAACCGGATCGCCTCCTCGACGGCGATCTCGTCGAACGGATTCATCGACATTTTGACGTTGCCGAGCTCGACGCCCGAGCCGTCCGCCTTGACCCTGATTTTAACGTCCTTGTCGATGGCCCGCTTCACGGGCACGAGAATCTTCATGGCTCAGTTCAGCTTGATTTTGCTTCTATCGGCTCGTCTTGGCCGTGCAGCGGTGTTCCGGCGATGCTGCGGTGCGGGAACGTACCGGCGGGCGCGGTCCCGGTCAACGCCGCGCCGGTCGGCGGGACCGGCCAACCAGACGTTGCCGACCCGTCTCAGCCGCCTTTAACGGATAGGCCGGACAAAGGGCAGCGTGCTGGACAGGCCGCCATCGACGGCAAAGGCCTGGCCATTGACATAGGATGACTCGTCGCTGGCGAGAAACAGCGCCATGGCGGCGATTTCCTCCGGCGCACCGGCGCGCTGTAGGGGATTGAGCTGACCGATCTTGCTAGCGGTGCCGCGTTCGCGCGCACGCTCGAAGGTTGGCTGGGTCATGCCGGTCTCGATCAGCCCCGGGCAGATCGCATTGACCCGTACGCCGGTGCCGAGAAACGAATTCGCCGCTGTCTGCGCCAGATTGATCACGCCGGCCTTGCTGGCGCTGTACGGGGCCGGTCCCGCAGCGGCGCGCAGGCCGGCTGTCGACGCCGTCAGAACGATCGAGCCGCGGCCTTTCTCGACCATGTGTTTGCCGGCGTGTTTGATCGCCAGAAACGGCCCGAGCAGATTGACCTTCAACACCCGCTGCCACCCCTCGACCGTCTGTTCGAGCAGAGGGACGAAATCGCCGAGAATTCCGGCATTGGCATATACGACATCGAGCGCGCCGAATTTTCCCAGCGCGTGGTCGACAAAACCCTCGACCTCATCTTCTTCGCTGACGTCGGCGGCAACGGCCTCGGCGTGCCCGCCATTCTTCTTTATGGCGGCTGCGGTCGCGCTCAGCCCGTCGGCATTGCGGTCGACGACGACGAGCCGCGCCCCTTCGCGTGCAAACAAGATCGCGCTGGCGCGGCCGATGCCGCTTGCCGCACCCGTCACGATCCCAACCTTGCCCTCAAGCCGGCCCATGAGTCCCTCCCCCAATGCTGCCGCTTCGGCATTCCGGACTACCGGCTCTGCCCCGGCTCCTGGTTCGTCAGCGCGCGCACGACAAAATCGCACTCTTTGGCGGCGGCCCGATGCAGCACGAACACCCGGTCGTCGGCGCCGAAGGTGGTGTAGAGTTGCTTGGCCCGGTCGGCCTGTTTCACCATGACGAGATAGTTCTCCAGGTAGACGGTGACCGTCTCGCCGCCTCTACCGGGGTCGAGGATCAGGTAGCCGCCCTCCTCGGCGCTCGATACGTCGAAGACGTCCGGCCGCGCCAACATCATGCAGCCAACTCCAGCCTCTTTCTTGAATTCCTTGATCATGCGTCGGTCGGAGGTGTCCCGATTGACGCCTTCATCCCAGGTGCACCCGCCCTGCGCGAACAACGGCGCGGAATCCCCACGCCGGCCGATGGCAATGCCTAGGTCCGGCGCAGTGAGCACCGGCGGATCGCCCTGGGCCCTGTCGTAGGCCAGCGAGACCGCCATCGACGTCGTGGTTTGTTTTGGGTTCTTGCGCAGGTGGTCGGCGTCATAGACGCGGGTGAAGCAAGCGTTGTTGGCGGGTTTACGCGCGATCAGGTCGTCGAGCGGGCTCGCGGCCCGCGCGGCAGACGCAGCCAGCAGTGCGATTGTTGCAAGGGCAAGGCCCCGGCGCAGCGTCATGGCGGCGCCTCGCCTGTCAGGCTTCGACTGATAATCTCCATGGCCGGTGTTTGCATTCACGTTACCGGTTCTCGCCCGGCTTCCACAACACGTCGCGCCTGCCGCGGTCATTGGCATGGCGCGCGGCGACGAACAGATAATCCGATAGCCGATTGACGTATTTCAGCACCCCGAGCGTGACGCTCTCGTCCGGTTTGTCCTGAAGCTCGGCGATCAGCCGCTCGGCGCGCCGGCAGATGGTGCGGGCGAGGTGCAGATAGGCCGCCGCCGCGCTGCCGCCCGGCAGGATAAAAGATCGAAGCGGCGCGATCTCGGCGTTGAGCCGGTCGATCTCGTTCTCAAGCCAGGTCACCTGCGCCGCGGTCACGGTGAGCCGCGCGCCGCCGGGTCCTTTGCCCTTATCGGGCATGCATAGATCGGCGCCGACATCGAACAGATCGTTCTGAATGCGCGACAACGCGGCATCGAGCGCGGCATCGCCGGCGGTATGCAGCCGCGCGATCCCGATCGCGGCGTTGGCCTCGTCGAGCGTGCCGTAGGCGGCAATGCGGAGGTCGTATTTCTTGCGCCGGGCGCCGGTGCCGAGCGCTGTGGTGCCGTCATCGCCGGTGCGGGTATAGATTTTGTTGAGGACTACCATGGGGTACGTTCCGCTCATTCCCACGAAAGCGGGAAACCAGATCGAGAATGCCGCATCACTTCGCCGTCATCCAGATCGTGAACATGATGATCACGATGGCGATGAATTGCAGCACAACACGCCACCGCATCAGCTTCTGCGAGGTGTTGCCCGAACCGCCCCGCATCATGTTGACGAGGCCAAGGAGCAGCACCACCGCGACCGCGCCGATGGCGATCGGAACAAGGCCATGAGACAGAAATTCTGACATGGGCGGATTTGTAGCCCGGATCGGGCGGGAGTGAAATCGGGGGGAAGCACTTTATGCCGGTTTATGCCGGTGACCCGCTGCCGCCTTGCACCGGCGGGCCGGCGCGGCCTCCGGTCCGACCCGGATCCAAAGCTATTTGGAAGCCGAATCCTTATTCAATATCGCGATGGCTTCCTGCACCGTCGTCATGAACTGGGCTGGGAAGATGATGGTCGAGTTCTTTTCGGTGGCAATTTCGGCCATCGTCTGCAGCGTGCGCAGCTGCAGCGCCACCGGGTGCTGGGTGATGATGTCAGCCGCTTCGCCGAGCTTTACCGCGGCCTGATACTCGCCTTCGGCGGCGACGATCTTGGCCCGGCGCTCGCGTTCGGCCTCGGCTTCCTTGGCCATGGCGCGCTGCATGTTGTCGGGCAGCGTAATGTCCTTGATCTCCACCGCCGTCACCTGCGTGCCCCACGGCTCGGTGTGGCCGTCGATCACGTTCTTGATCTGCTCGTTGATGCTGGCGGTATCCGACAATAGCTGATCAAGGCTGAAGCGGCCGACCACATTGCGCACCGTGGTTTGGCTGATCTGATTGATCGCGTTGTAGACGTTTTCGATGGCGATCACCGCTTTCTCCGGATCGGACACGTGATAGTAGGCGACGGCGGCGATATCGATCGAGACATTGTCCTTGGTGATGATCTTTTGCGACGGGATCTGCATCGTGACGATGCGCAAGGAGACGCGCACCATCTGCTGGAACGGCGCGAACACCAGCGTGAGCCCCGCCCCGCGAACACCCTCGAACTTTCCGAGAAAGAAGACCACGCCGCGTTCGTACTGCCGCAAGATGCGGATCGAGCCGAAGACATACAAAATGACCGCGAGCGCAAGAATATAGAGCCCATACATGCGGGAAACTCTCGCACATATTGCGATGATGGTCGAGCCGGGTCTGCTGACGTACGGTTCCGCTCTGCAGTGTTCGTCCGGAGTCGGGCGATAGCAGGAGTAGCTGGCGCACGTTCGAAGTGACGTGGGTGACCCTGAGCGGTCATAGCCTATTGGCGCCCTACCGGTCGAAGTCGGTGCCAGACTTGCAGTGCTCTTAATTGCTGTACACGCGGCGAACGACGGATCAGTCGGGAATACCGCGGCGGGCAGGGTTACTGAGCCAGGTGCGGATCGAACCCATAAACTCCCACACGTCGTCGTTCATTGGACGGACATAGCTGGGCTCTGACGGGTTGCTACCCATGGCGGTAAAGATCTTAGCGCGCCAGCCATTGGTCTTTTGCGGAACGCCGAGGTGTTTCAGCCAAGCCTCGACCTCGCCGATGGGGACGATAAATAGGCCGTACTTGGCAAGCTCGTCGCAGAAATTCTCTGCGGCTTCACGGTCGGACTTGGCGAGAATGTCAATGCCGCCGGCAATCTTGAAGTGATTGTCGGGATCGGTACCGGACGGTGCGGCTGCGGTAAGTGCGTCGAGCACAGCTTTCCTGAGGTTGTGGTTGGCAAGTTGCTGGGCTGTCGGCATGCCGCATGCGTCGAGCTGCCGAGTCCACTCGGGACCGCCCCGTTTTATGACGTCAAGATCAGGTATCGCGACCGCGGTAATGCCAAGCTTACGCAGTGGCGCTACTATGGCGGGTATTGTCTGGTGATTGTCGGCGTTTAAAAACAAGGCGTGCGGAATAGCGCGGAAGTCGCCGGTTGCGGTCAATCGATCATTGATCTCCTGGTAAAAGGCGCGGTCTGCGTCGGCCTCGGTGACGATGACGTTTTGAAAGAATAGGCCCGACAATACGCCGACGGAGCGCAGCATCGGGTCATTCATCAGCCTCGCAAGCTCCGTATTCGGAAGTAGGCGTGCGGTGGCGGCGTCATTACCCCAAGTCAACCGCACAATGTTGATAATTGCGCCGGACTGTATGGCTCCCATCAGGAAATCAGCACTATGGGTGGAGACAAACACTAACTTTTGCTCGTCGCGGGCGGCAGTTGCGAATTCGCGGCCAAGTGTACGCGCAAGCGAAGGGTGCAAGAACGCCTCCGGCTCGTCGATGATGATCACTTTCGGGTCGCCGGCATAAATTTGGAGCAGGATGCCGGAAAAGGCTTTAACGCCGTCGCTCACTGCCTCAAGTGAGAGCGCCTGTCGCATCCAGTCTAAAATGTCTTGCTCGAGCGTGCGCTCGCGCGGGGGTGGGGTCTTTCCGAATCTCACGGAAATCACATCGCCGACCGTTGCGTCGATACCTGGATAGAGTCCGAAGGCGTCATAAACGATTTTCCTCCATTTGGCGCGTTTTTGATCGTCGGTGAAGATCCGCGACAGTGGCTCTGTGGGGTATTTTAGATCCCCGCGCAAATGCTGGTTCAGAAGACCGATCCGAGTGGCGCCGTCGAGGCTGAGCGTTAATGGGGCAAGGTAGTATCGCGCGAAAACGCCGAGGTTAGTTTTGGGGTTTTCGCGTCCCATATAGTAGTGAGCTGGATGAATTTGGGAGCGTTTGCCCTCCAACATAACAGGTACGTGTTCTTGGTGTATGGCTTCGCCGGCTTCGGCCTTTCTCAAGATGTGGGAAAGGTCGGCCTCCGCCGTGGGTCGGTCAACGGCAATGCAATCGAAACGGTCCAAAATAAGTGTGTGGAGTCCCATCGAGCCGGCTTTGCAGAACGCCGCAATTTCCCGCAGTAACAAGCTTTTTCCGGAATTGTTCGGACCGACAAAAATTGTAACAGATGGCGCCAATGGAAGGCAGAGAGCGGGTTGGCCGGGGGAGGATGCTGACTTAAGGTGCAATGCCGAGAGCATGCAACTTCAGTATCATATCGGTGGCGCGGACGATAGCAGGCTGACGCTATTTGCCCGACGCGGGCATTCCAAGACGCCGTCTGAAGTCTGCGGATTTCCTGATTAGGACAGCGGGCACTCCGACCGGACTAATTGGAGCCTCGTCGTCGACGAATTGCCGCGTTCGCTGAACTCGTCATTCCCGCGCCGAGTCGTTCGAAGAACGGCGTCGCTTTCGCTCGCCTATGTCGCGCGCATCCGCGTCTTCGGAGCGCCGGAACAAGTCCGGCCAGACGAAAATTAATGGTGATCCGAACCTGAATGCATCGCCATTCAGTTCGAGCCGTCCAGCAAACGCCGCGCGATCACGTGGGCCTGGATTTCGGCGGCGCCCTCGAAAATGTTGAGGATGCGGGCGTCGCACAGAATCCGCGACACCGGAAATTCCAGGGCAAAGCCGTTGCCGCCGTGGATCTGCACGGCGTTATCGGCCGCCGCCCAGGCGACCCGCGCCGCGAGCAGCTTCGCCATGCCGGCTTCGAGATCGCAGCGGCGGCCGGAATCTTTCTGCCGCGCGGCGTGATAGGTGAGCTGGCGCGCGATCATAATCTCGACTGCCATCATCGCGAGCTTGTCGGCGACGCGCGGGAAGTTCGCGATCGGCTCGCCGAACTGCACCCGCGCCAGCGCATAATTCAGCCCCTGCTCGAGCGCCGATTGCGCCACGCCGATGGCGCGGGCCGCAGTCTGGATGCGCGCGGATTCAAACGTCGCCATCAGCTGCTTGAAGCCGAGCCCTTCTACGTTGCCCAGCAGATTCTCGGCCTTCACCTTGAAGCCGTCGAAGGCGATCTCGTATTCCTTCATGCCGCGATAGCCGAGCACTTCGATCTCGGTGCCCGACATGCCGGCGGCCGGGAACGGATCGTCATCGCTGCCGCGCGGTTTTTCCGCGAGCAGCATCGATAGCCCGCGATAACCCTTCTCGGCCGGATTGGTGCGCACGAGCAGCGTCATCAGGTCGGCGCGCACCGGATGGGTGATCCAGGTCTTGTTGCCATAGACCTTATAAATATCGCCCTCGCGCACCGCCCGGGTCTTCAGCGAGGCGAGGTCCGAGCCGGTATTCGGCTCGGTGAACACCGCCGTCGGCAGCACCTCGCCGGAGGCGATTTTCGGCAGCCATTTGCGCTTCTGCTCTTCGGTGCCGCTGCCGAGGATGAGTTCGGCCGCGATCTCGGAACGGGTGCCGAGGCTGCCGACGCCGATATAGCCGCGTGACAGCTCCTCGGAGACGACGCACATCGATTCCTTACCGAGCCCCATGCCGCCGTAATCCTCGGGGATGGTCAGGCTGAAGACCCCGAGCTCGGACATCTGCGCGACGATGTCGAGCGGGATGTAATTGTTGCGCAGGTGCCATTGCTGCGCATGCGGCACCACCTGACCGTCGGCAAACTTGCGCATCTCCTCGCGGATCGAGTCGAGCGTGTCCTCGAGGCCGCAGGCGCCGATGGTTGCTTCGTGTTGCTCGCGGATCAATTCGGCGAGCCGGGCGCGGCGCGGCGCGGTATTGCCGTAAGCGATCAGGTGTTCGACCGCAGGATTGAGCCGCGCCGCCACGGCGGCGGCATTAAGCCCGAGGTCGGCAAGCCGCACGATCTCGCCCTGACTCATCGGAATGCCGCCTGTGATCTGCGCCAGATATTCGCCGGCGCCGATACGCACCAGGAGTTCCTCGGTCTCGCCGAAATTGCCCGCCGCCGTCAGCCGGTCCGCGTAAAACTCAAGCTGACGCAGCGCCTCGACATAGGTCGCGAGCCAGGCGAGGCCATGGGTAGCGCGCTGCTCGCGGTCGAACATGCGCGCCACGGCGCGGCCTTCGACCGTCACCCGCGCAGCAACCGCGCGCCGCGCATCGGCGAACAAGGCGTCGACCGCCTGCACCGCCTGGCGCAATGGACCGATCAGTTCGTGGCCGGTGGGCGTGCCGGTGGATTTGGGGGATGCGGCAAGCGACATAAGTGGGCTCCGATACTCCGTTTCGACGACCCCGGCTGGCCATCAAACCTTACGCGTGCAGTGCACAAAAGCCAATGTTGCCGTGAAAGACGCGCGCCCTAGAATGACGTATCTGGTTGCGGAACACCCTCCGCCGCCGCGGGCCTCAGCCATTGAAAATCATCCGCCTGTCCCTTCGCGTCGTCATCGAAGCCTTCTATCGCTTCAACCGCGACGACGGCTGGGCCATTGCCAGCCATATCGCGCTCTCAACCTTGATGGCGGTGTTTCCCTTTCTCATCGTGGTGACGGCGCTCGCCGGCTTTGTCGGCTCCGGCAATCTGGCCGACGAGGTCGCCCGGCTGTTGTTCGCCGCCTGGCCGCGGCAGGTGGCAACCCCGATTGCCGGCGAGATCCATAACGTGCTCACCACAACCCGCGGCGGCGTGCTGACGCTCGGCGCCGTGTTTGCGGTCTATTTCGCCTCGAGCGGGGTCGAGAGCCTGCGCATCGGGCTCAATCGCGCCTATGGACTGAGCGAGCAGCGCAGCTGGTGGCTGCTGCGGCTGGAGTTGATCGGCTATGTGCTGGTCAGCGCGATCGCCATGCTGGCGCTGTCATTTCTGGTGGTGCTGTGGCCGCTGATCTTCACGGCGGCCGCCGCTTACGCGCCGTGGCTCGAGCCGCTCCAGTCTCATTTCGATTTCGCGCGCTTCGGCATCGGCGCCGTCATTCTCGCGGTCGCGCTTTTCATCCTGCATATGTGGCTGCCGGCCGGCCGGCGGCGGCTCGGCGGCGTGTGGCCGGGAATCCTGGCGACACTGATGCTGTGGCTCGCCTGCGGCTTTGCCTTCGGCCGCTACCTCGCCGATTTCGCCCAGACCTACGTCACCTATTATGCCGGGCTCGCCTCGGCGATGATCGCGCTGGTGTTTCTTTATTACAGCGCCTGGATTTTCATTTACGGCGGCGAACTCAACGCCGCCATCGCGCGGGTGCGGAAGGGAGACTAGGGCGCGTTACTCATCAATCGAACTTGATCGGATCCGCCCTGAGAGCGCCGTTGAGCCGACTAAGTCGGAGAACAACACCTTGACGTGCCGGCGCTCCGCTGTGTCTTGAAGCACCGGCTGTGCCGAGATTGAGAGCATCGCAGTCGAGACTACGTCGAGTTCGCCGATCGCACGCAGCATCTTCCTGCGATCACCAAGAACGACACCGAGGTCTTTCAAGTCCTGATCAGTCAGGTCGCGCAGGACCGAAAAATCAATGCGGTTTTCAGCAAAACGCTGAGCGTATTCGGACATGCCAAGCTTTTCGAGCCAGTCCGTAATCTGCTGCATAGATTGCCCCGCGCCGATTAACCGCAACCGTCGGAGCCGAGAGATTAGCAATCTTGGCCAATACGCTTTAGCCGCCTTGATGCGGGCGGTATGTCCGGTTCGGGTCCAATCGCTACAGATCGACGATGCCGGCCAATGTCCGCTTCACCTCCAACCGCGGTCGAATCGATGCGCCGCCGCGCTGGTAGAAATGGGCGGGGCCGGGCATGATCTGGTTTCAATCTGAAAATCCACTGATTAAGTAGCCGGGAAAATGCGAGCTGCAGGCCATGACGTGGGTGATAGCCTCGCGGTCATATTCGTCGCCCGACCGGTAATGATCAAAAAAGCTGTTCAGCCGCAACACCCGTTCGCTCATCGCTTGCGCAGATTGCAGGCCAATCGAAACGCCGTAATTGGTGAAGGCGAACTTGACCTGAGGGAGATCGGGCTCGCGGCAGAAATAGCCGTCTTCATGCCAAATCAGATCGAGCATGGCGAGGCTGCGGCGCCGCTGCACCACGGACCAATGCTCCGCCGGGAAGAAGTGGGTTAGCCACAGCATCATGCCGAGGCCAAGGTCCTGAGTGATGCGAAGGCCCGCCGCGGTCGCGTCGATGAGCGTCCGCATATCGGCTATCTCGTGAGCCAAGGCATGCTCATCAAGGCATCGATAGGAGACATAGCCATCGAAGGCATCGAGTGCGCCTAAACCAAAGCCCGGATAAGGTGCGCTCAAATCCTCCTTCATTTTCCAGGCAACGCCCAGGCCCGGCATGACAAAGGCGGGGTGAATCTGGTGCACCAGATCGATGCCCTTGCGTCGATAGTCCGGCACATAACGCGCCAGCACGGAGAGCGCGTACAGCCACATCGCCAGATAGTGAAAATATTGGCCATCCCGGTCCGGCGCTTCGCCGATGCGAATCCCGCGCGGACGCCCGAGCACCCGATCGACATCTGACACGACCCACTCGGCTTCGTCGAGCAACCGCCGCTCGCCCAATGCCGCATAGAGCGAAACCAGAAGCACGACGCCGAACGCATCGGTCCATAAGTAGCGAAGGCCGTTAGGCCAGATGCGCTCCGCGCGCATCCAGCTTAGCTTGTCAAGAACGTAGCTGATGTCCTTGCAAGCGGTCACGGCAACGCTCCCTGACGACGCTCACACTCCGAAGGGATAGGTGTCGGGTAGTCCCGCAAGCTCCGCGGTATCGAATGGCGTGACCGCGCAAGTGTCGTCAAACCAAATATACTCATCGAATTGCCGCGGCAGGATCGCCTGGAAATAGTGACTGGCGCGCTCGGTTTCCGGTCGGTAGATGACGCCGATCGCTCGCTCGAGGTGTGGTCTGCCCAAGCCTTGCGGACCGGTCAGGTCGGCGCGATTGCGCAAACCCAGCATAAAACGGGGTTGCCCAGTGGCGTGGCACAAGCGTTCATAACTCTTCGACAGCGCGGGCTGGACCTTCTTGACTTTCATCGGCCCGTCCCAATCGGACGCCGCCGCCACGGTTCCACTGTTGGTGCCAAAGCCAATCAGATAGGCGCTGCTGCCGAATTCCTGGCGACACAAGTGACCGATATTGTGTTCGCCGCGCGAGGCCATTTCGGTCGCCGCCGAATCTCCGACGTGGGAATTATGCGCCCACACGATTGCCTTGCTGTCGGGCCCGTAAAACGTCAGCAGGTTCTTCAGCGTCGTGAACATGTGTTCGTCACGAAGATTCCACGACGCGCGCGAGCCATAATACATGACGCGATAATAGCGCTCGGCGTTGGTGATGAGACGGGCATTCTGCACCGCGTCGAAATAGCGTTCGCCGTCATGCCCGACATAAGCGAGACGCTTCGCCAGCAAATCTCTGAGTGCGCTGACCACATTCGGCTCACAGGTCCTGTAGGAGCCGATCAAGGCGGCTTGCCCATAAGTCGCCGGGTCGCCCTGCCACGGCGTCAGACAGCCGTACCGCTCACGCGCAACCCTGCCGGCGTCGGGGTCGACGTCGTCGAGATAATTCAGCACCGCGCGGATCGACACATAAAGGCTGTAAAGATCGAGGCCGTGAAACGCCACCCGCGCCCTGGGCTTGGCCGCGGCATTGTGCTCGCGCAGCCAGTTGACGAAATCACGCACCTCGTTGTTGCGCCACATCCAGGTCGGGAATCGGGCGAACGCGGTCCATTCGGCTGCAGGATATTCGAAATGCCGCACATAATGATCGACGCGCGCGGCATCCGGCCAGTCGCCCTCAATGGCGATGAAGCGGAACCCTTTCTTGACAATCAGCTCGCGGGAGATGCGCTCGCGCATCCGGTAAAACTCCGAAGTGCCGTGGGTTGCCTCGCCGAGCAGGACGACACGCGCATCACCGAGCCGTTCCAACAGCGGGCCGAGATCGGCAGTGTCGATCGAAGCGAACGGCTCCGCCGCATCGGCGATCTTTTGGACGAGCTTTTCTTCGCTGACATCGCCCGTCGGCCGCGCATAGCGCACGCGGGCCGGCTCCGCCTGTTCGGGCGCCCACCCTTCCTCGCCAAGCAGCGGAACAAAACGCACATCGGCGAGGTCTTCGCTCCGATATTCGTTCTGTGCAATTCGCGTCACCCGTACCAATTCTTGGGCGCGCTGATCCGAACCTACCGGGATCACCAGCCGGCCGCCGATTTTGAGTTGGTGTTTTAGAGATTCGGGAATCGTCGGGCCACCGGCGGCAACAATGATCGCATCATAGGGCGCGTGCGCCGGCCAACCGCGTGTCCCGTCGCCGTGCAAAACGTGGACGTTGCCGTAGCCAAGATCGGCCAGTGTTGCGGCGGCCGTCTCGGCCAACTGACCATGACGCTCGACGGTGTAGACCTCAGCGGCGATTTCGGAAAGGACCGCCGCCGCATAGCCCGAACCAGTACCGATTTCGAGCACCTTTTCGCCCCCACGAAGCACCAATGCCTCGGTCATAAGGGCGACGATATAGGGCTGCGAGATTGTCTGGCCCTCTTCAATCGGCAACGCCGTGTCTTCATAAGCAAACTCGCGAAGCCGCTCCGGCAGGAACGATTCACGGGACACGCTGCGCATGGCATCGAGAACCAGCTCGGATCGGACACCCCGCGCAGAGATGGCCTTTTCAACCATCTCCTTACGGAGTCTTGAAGACTCGTTCTTGGAAAGCTCATCCATCAACGATGCCCTTCCGATCCGGACAATGGGTGCTCAGCCTGAACGAATGGCATTTGCACTAACTGCCACACAAACATCTGGTCCTTTGACCATTCCGGCATTGATCTACCTCAAACGGGGATCAACGGCCTTTCGCGGCCCTCTGCCCAATTGCTGCGTATGGGGCGGGCGGCCAAGCGGCTGTCGTGTTGCCGATAGGAAGCGTTATCTTACAAACTACCGTCCGCGATCAGAGTTTCTAAGACATGGCGCGCTGCCGAGAAGCGCCGGCGCGACTTCGAGACCGATGAAGGCGAGCGGCACGACGACCGCCAGGTCAGAGTCGTAAGCAATCCTGGCTCCAGTCGCATTTCGATTTCGCGCGCTTCGGCATCGGCGCCGTCATTCTCGCGGTCGCGCTTTTCATCCTGCATATGTGGCTGCCGGCCGGGCGGCGGCGGCTTGGCGGCGTGTGGCCGGGAATCCTGGCGACACTGATGCTGTGGCTCGCCTGCGGCTTTGCCTTCGGCCGCTACCTCGCCGACTTCGCCCACACCTACGTGACCTATTATGCCGGTCTCGCCTCGGCGATGATCGCGCTGGTGTTCCTCTATTACAGCGCCTGGATTTTCATTTACGGCGGCGAACTCAACGCCGCCATCGCGCGGGTAAGGAAGGGAGACTAGGGCGCGTCACTCATAAATCGTGATTGACCGGTACGTTTGATCGATTTCCGCAATGCCCCGACAGCGACCAAGTTCCGTATCGCAGTGAAATGACGTGATGGGCCATTCGCGACGCTTGCGTTGCAAAAAAACAGTGAGTTAACAGGTCTGAGGCAACTGCGAGGCTCGCTTCCAGAAAATTGGCAACGAATGATTTCGATACTTCCGCGCACAAAAAACGGCGAGGCATGCGGAGAAGGGCCAATTTGGGGACCATTCGAGAAGACGCGGAGGCGCCGATTGGGCCAAGCTGCTATACAACCGTAACTAAGTCCGACAGCCGTGGCACGGCGCCGGTAAAAAACGATGATGCGCTCAAAAGCAATTCACGGCCCATCGTCGTCAGCGAGGCAACCGGTTGAGACCATCCCCAATGGCTACTGAAGGTACGGACGCTCATGCCGTGCGAGTTTGGTCCAGTTCCAAACGGGTTTTGTGCTAGTCTGGATCGTGGTAAGGCGCGTTATGACGCGCTGGAGCTGTTTCCTTTGCTGGGGGGGGCGGCCGCCTTGGCCTTCCGGTCCATCACACCGATGCCGAACGCGAAAACGCCCACGATCGCGACACAACCTTCGGCCGCCTCGAAAAAGTGCTCGACGTCGCGGCAATTAAGCATTGGATCGTGGTCGACATGAAGAACGACTGGAAGCGCGTCTTCGCGTTCGTATAGGTGTTTGCGACGGGCAGGGGTGACGTCTTGGTTAGAATGCGCGGCTGGGCGTTCTCATTCCAAACGTCGCTCACTCTCGCGATCATGGCGTTCGTCCTTGCCTTAGGTGCGTTGCTGATTGTGATTCAGTCACGGATTTTAAGCGTAGCCGCCGAGGACGCGGCGTCTGCCTACATGGACGCGGCAAGCGCGAAGGCCTCCGGGCGCCTTGAGGCTCAGGTCTCAGTGATTGCCTCGCTGGTTGGCGTGCTGTCGGTCAGTTCCACCTTGGCCGACTCCGACGAAAGAACTGAGATCGGCCGTGGCATTCCGCTACTAAGGGCGGCTCTCCTCCGACTACCCCAAATGGTCAGCATTTACGTAGGTTACAGCACAGGTTCATGGTTGCAGGTGCAGCGCACAAACGATTTGAGTGAACATCAGCGCGAAAAGCTGCGCGCGCCGCCAGATGCTGCTTTTGCCATCAGCTTGATCCGCCCTACTGCGGACGGCGCTTTGCCAATGAGGCAAATCTTCGAAGACCGAGACGGCAACGAGCTTGAACAGCTTGATCTCTGGAATTACGGGTACGACCCGCGCAACCGGGCCTGGTATGTCGACACGATGGCAGCCGACGGGCCGGTCATATCGTCACCGTACGTTGCGTTCACCATTGGCGCGCCGGTCATCACGCTGAGTGAGCCGTTGCGGGGAAAAGTGCATGGTGTCATCGCCGCCAATCTCAAGCTCGACGAATTCAGTGACTTCGTTTACGCGCAGCGACCCGGAGAACACGGAACTGCCCTGATTTTTGATTCGCGAGGTACCCTGATTGCCCATCCGGATTTCGCGAGATTCGTGACTGACGCGATGACGCATCCCTCGCACCCTCATTTGCCAAACGTTAGTGAGATTGGCGGACTACCCGCGGAGGTTTTGAAAAGAAAAGACTGTAGCGACCATTGCGAAGGAAGCGTTCGCGATGAAAGAGGGGTGAATTACCTTTTCCGGTTGAGCCAATTCAGACTCGGTGAGCAGTCCGGCGCGAAGATGCTCTTGCTCGCGGCGCAGAGCGACTTTGCCAAGGGTATCCAAAAGCTGCAATTGATTGCCCTGCTCATCGCAATAGCTGCCGGCGCTGCCTTCCTTCCTGGCGTGTGGATCTTCGGTAACCGAATGTCACGCTCCCTGAAAGAGATAACGGCTCAGGCTGGCAGGCTTCAAATGCTTGCGGCGCCCAATGATTTGCCAGTCACCTCAAATGTCAAAGAGATTCACGAACTCGGTCTCACCATGAACCTCGCGCAACGCGCAATCTGGTCATTCGCACGTTTTGTTCCTAAGGAGCTGGTCAGGCGAGTTATAGACAATTCGATATCCACTGAACTCGGTGGTGTAAGGCAGGAGATCACAGTCGTCTTCACTGACGTCCAGGGTTTTACGACGATCGCTGAGAACGCCGACCCCGACACGCTCATGCGCCAGACTTCTCGCTATTTCACAGCGTTGACGGAGGCCTTTCTTGCCGAGGGCGGGACGATTGACAAGTTCATCGGCGATTCGGTGATGGTGTTCTGGAACGCGCCCAATCCTCAGTCCAATCACGTCGAGCGGGCTTGTCGGGCGATCCTTGCAGCAAAGGCGGCAGGCGACAAGCTTAACACTCAATTTGAAACCGAGGGTGCGCCGCGGTTTTTCACACGGTTCGGTATTCACGTCGGAGAGGCCGTTGTCGGCAATCTCGGCTCGGCTGAACGCATGAATTACACCGCCTTAGGAACGACTGTGAACTTGGCGTCCCGCATTGAGGGTTTGAATAAGGAGCATGGGACAGCCATCCTCGTCAGCGAGGAGGTTTACTCGCGGGTTCAAGGCCTCTTTCAGTTTAGAGCGATCGGTTCGGTCGTTGCAAAGGGCATGACAAAGGAAACCGGCATTTACGAACTCATCGAGGCATCCGCATGAAGATCAATTTGGTCGTACGCCGCGTGGCCCGTTGGAGATTGGTCCTACTGACCTTGTTGTTTGCCGTGCCGGCAGCTGCCGATGAGAGTGCGATCAAAGTCGGCATTCTGCATTCGCTTTCCGGGACAATGGCAATCAGCGAAGCTGTGCTCAAAGACACGGTTTTGATGATGATACAGGACCAGAATGCGAAGGGCGGCCTGCTCGGGCGGAAACTGGAGCCGATAATCGCCGATCCCGCCTCCGACTGGTCTTTCTTTGCTGAAAAGGCGCGCGACCTGCTCGCCAAAGGAGACGTCGCGGTTGTGTTTGGCTGCTGGACCTCGGCCTCGCGTAAGTCAGTTCTCCCGGTCTTCGAGCAACTTAACGGCCTGCTCTACTACCCTATCCAGTACGAAGGTGAGGAAAGCTCCCGCAACGTTTTCTATACGGGGGCTACGCCCAATCAACAGGCGATCCCGGCAGTCCAATTCCTGTTGAGCAAGGACGGCGGCGAGATTCGTAGATGGGTCCTTCTTGGTACGGACTATGTCTATCCACGCACGACCAACCGGATATTGCAGGCCTATCTGGCGGATCAAGGCACCTCGCCGGACGACGTCCTGACAATTTACACGCCGTATGGGTTCTTCGACTGGCAAGAGATTGTAGAGAAAATCAAAGTGTTCGGATCTGCGGGCAAAAGAACCGCGGTGATATCGACCCTCGACGGCAACGCGAACACGTACTTTTACAGGGAACTCGCCGCCCAGAACGTAGCCGCCGCCAACATTCCGGTCATGGCACTCTCCGTGAGCGAACGCGAACTGGCGAGCGCGGACTCCAAGCCGCTAGCCGGCCACTTCGCGGCATGGAGCTACTTCCAATCCATCAAGTCGCCGGAAAATAAAAGATTTACCGCTATGTGGAGGGATTTCACCGGAAATCCGAGTGAAATCACAAACGACCCCATGGAGGCGACTTTCATCGGCTTCAGGATGTGGGCTCAGGCCGTCGCCCAAGCCGGCACGACGGACGTCAATGCTGTGCGCCAAGCGATGTACGGCCAAAGGATCAAGGCGCCAAGCGGCTACGATGAGGTGATGAACACCAATCACCACCTCTCCAAACCGGCCATGATCGGCAAGATCGATGCTTCCGGGAGGTTTGAAATCATTTGGCGGTCGATTAGCCCGATCCGGGCCGATGCTTGGAGCAAGTACATCCCGGACAGCGCCAAGCGTACCGCCGATTGGACCTTTCCTTGGGTTTGCGGAGGCTGCACTGAACCAACCTTCAAGGATTGGTGACAATCTCTCCCCGGCCAGCGGGAGGTCGAAGCTTGAAGTCATCGATCCGAAAGGTCCATCTCGATGGCCACGATCAATCTCAAGACCGCGAAGGCGCTTGCTCTCACCGTGCCGCCGTTGCTGCTCGCACGGGCCGATGAAGTGATCGAATAAGCAACACTGTTGTTGCTCTCGCAATGCAATAATTTGCGACCTAGGGAGTCTCCTTCGGGTCATTTTCGACTGGCACGAACCGGCGGCAGGTTGCGCGATGTCCGTTGTGGCCCGAAAACGGTAGTAGAAATCAGGGCAATGGCATCTGTGGCGATGCACCTTTGCCAGCTGATCGTCCCGCCGGGCACGTGATCAAGCTCGCAACCCGGAGCCTCGAATCATGCGCTGTGGACTCGCCGATTTTGAATGGGCCGCGATCAAGCCGATGCTCGAACAAGCCGCGCGGCGCTCCGCACGTAGATGACCGATGCGTGCTCAACGGCATCAACGCCGCGATCGCGCGCGACCGCGCGGGGAAGACCTGACTGATCACTCGCTTGTCCCCGCGAAAGCGGGGACCCAGTTGAGAACGCGTCGGTAGAGTCCCGCTTGCGCGGGAACGAGCGGGGAGAAAAAATTCAGGCGCGGCTCGACTGCCGACTCAGCTCCGGCACCGAGGCCGCCTCAAGCACGTCGTCGAAATTGCGCAGGCCGGTGCGCGGGGCGTTGACCAGCACCGCCATGTTGCCGGGCTTGTGGCGGTTGGTGCGCATCAGTTCGTGCGCGTGGGGAATTTTCGCCCAGGGAAACACGTCGCTCATGCACGGATCGATGCGGCGGTCGATGACGAAGCGGTTGGCGGCGCTGGCCTGTTTCAGATGCGCGAAGTGCGAGCCCTGCACGCGCTTCTGCCGCATCCAGACATAGCGCGCGTCGAAAGTGATGTTGAAGCCCGAGGTGCCGGCGCAGAACACCACCATGCCGCCGCGCTTGACCACCAGGCAGGAGACCGGAAAGGTCGCCTCGCCCGGGTGCTCGAACACGATGTCGACGTCGCGCTTGCCGGTGATGTCCCAGATCGCCTTGCCGAAGCGCCGCGCCTCTTTCACCCAGGCGTCGTATTCGGGCGTGCCGACCTTGGGCATCGGCCCCCAGCACTTGAACTCGCTTCTGTTGATGACGCCCTTGGCGCCGAGATTGAAGACGTATTCGGACTTCGATTGATCCGACACGATGCCGATGGCGTTGGCGCCCGAGGCGGCGACGAGTTGCACGCCGAACACACCGAGGCCGCCCGAGGCGCCCCAGACCAGAACGTTGTCGCCGGGCTTTAAGATGTGCGGCGGATGGCCGAACAGCATGCGGTAGGCGGTGGCCAGCGTCAGCGTGTAGCAGGCCGCCTCTTCCCAGGTCAGATGCGCCGGCTTCTGCATGAGCTGTCGCGACTGCACCCGGCAGAATTGCGCGAACGAGCCGTCCGGCGTCTCGTAACCCCAGATGCGTTGCGACGGCGACAACAGCGGATCGCCGCCGTTGCAATCTTCGTCGTCGCCGTCGTCCTGATTGCAGTGGATGATCACCTCGTCGCCGACTTTCCAGCGCTTGACCTTGGAGCCGACCGCCCACACCACGCCCGACGCATCCGAGCCGGCGACATGGAACGGGTTTTTGTGCACGTCGAGCGGCGAGATCGGCTGCCCAAGCCCGGCCCAGACGCCGTTGTAATTGACGCCGCCGGCCATGACGTAGACCAGCACCTCGTCATCGGCAATCGGCCAGGTCGGCAACACCTCGTGCTGCATCGCCTGTTCCGGCGGGCCGTGGCGCTCCTTGCGGATCGCCCAGGCATGCATGGTCGCCGGCACGTGGCCGAGCGGCGGCACTTCGCCGATGTCATAGAGATCCTTGAGCGGCGCGGCTGAAGGTTTCTTCTGCGCAACGGCCATGCTGGACTCCCGCCTCGCTCGACGTTTGTTCGCGACGTCCGTGATCATGACATCAAAGCGTCGGCAGTCTGCCGCACTTGATGTTGCAGTGCAATAAGTAGTTTGGGTACTTAAGGGTTCCTCAAGGCAGCCGGCCTAGCTTCGCCGCCATTTCAAGCGGGATGCAAGGCCGATGGCCCTCCTTCAGATCGCGCCGGAGCGGAGCGCCGGCGCCGACCGCGCCGCCGGCGCCAACCTCGTCCGGCCGGTCGAGCTGATTTGCTTTGCGCTAATCGTCGCGCACGCGGTCTACCTCATCACCGCCTACCTGCAGGGCATCTGGATCGTGGCGCCGGACGGCGGGGTGCCGTCGGACTTCGTCAATGTCTGGGCCGCAGGGCGGCTGGTGCTCGAAGGCCATCCGGCCGCGGCCTATGACTGGCCGGCTCATAAGCTCGTCGAGGAGATCGCGGTCGGACACGCCTTCGATGGTTATTTCGGCTGGCACTATCCGCCGACATTTCTGTTCGTCGCCGCCGGCCTCGCGCTGTTGGCTTACGCGCCGGCTTATCTGCTTTGGGTGTTCGGCACCTTCCCCGTTTACCTCGCCGCCATCCGCGCCATCATCGGCGACCGCGTCGGCTATCTGCTCGCAGCGGCGTTTCCCGCGGTGCTCGGCAACTTCATTGTCGGCCAGAACGGATTTCTCACCGCCGGTCTTATTGGCGGCGCGCTTGTGCTGCTGGAGCGGCGGCCTCTCATAGCCGGCGTGTTGATTGGGCTCCTGAGCTACAAGCCGCATCTCGGCTTGCTGTTTCCGATCGCGCTGATGGCCGGCGGTCACTGGCGCGCGTTCGCGACCGCCGCCATCGTCGCGATGCTGATGGCGGCGGCCTCGTGGCTCGCCTTCGGCACCGACACCTGGCAGGCGTTCTTTGCCAATATCGGCCATACCTCGCGGGCGTTTCTGTCCGAAGGCCACGCCGACTTCAGCAAGCTGCAAACCGCGTTCGGGCTCGTGCGCACGCTCGGCGGCAGCGAGGCGCTGGCGTGGAGCGTGCAAGCCTCGGTCGCCCTGATCGCGGCCGCGGCGATTGTTTTGCAGTGGCGGAGCAACGCCGCTTACGAGATCAAGGCGGCGGCGCTCGGCGCCGGCGCCATGCTGGCGACGCCGTATCTCTACACCTATGACCTCGTGGTGCTCGGGGTGCCGCTGGCGTTTCTGTTCCGCCTCGGCCGCGTGCGCGGATTTTTGCCGCATGAGCTGGCCGGCATCGGGCTCGCCTGCCTGCTGATCCTGATTTTCCCGTTCGTCAAAGCGCCGGTCGGCTTCGCCGCCGTGCTCGTCGTGGCGGCGCTGATCGCCCGCCGCGCGCTCAGCCCGCGGAGCGTCGCGGCATGAGCGCAACGTCCGCTCATTCCCGCTTGAGCAGTGATCCAGAGTCTCGTCCGCAAGCCGCGCGCCTCGTCGCGTTGACCGGCCTGATGCTGGCGCTGGCTTATCTGATCGTGCTCGGCGGCGCTTACCGCAACGGCCAGTTCCTGACCGATCCGCAAGGCCAGCCGATCGCCAACGACTTTGTCAATGTCTACGCCGCAGGGCGCCTCACGCTCGACGGCACGCCGGCCGCCGCTTACGACTGGCCGGTGCACAAGGCGGCCGAAGAGCGCGCCGTCGGCCACGCCTTCGCCAACTATTACGGCTGGCATTATCCGCCGATGTTTTTGTTTGTTGCCGCGGCGCTGGCGCTGGCGCCCTATCTCACCGCGGCGGTGATCTGGCTCGCCGCCACGCTCGCGGCTTTTGCGGCGACGCTCGGCAGAATCCTCGGCGGCCGCGTCGGGGTTTTCCTCGCGCTCGGATTCCCCGCCGCGCTCTGGAACGTCACCGCGGGGCAAAATGGTTTTCTCACCGCGACGCTGATCGGCGGCACGCTCGGACTATTGGAGCGGCATCCGGCGCTGGCCGGGGTCTGCCTCGGGCTTCTGTCCTACAAGCCGCAATTCGGCCTGCTGTTTCCGCTTGCGCTGATCGCCGACCGGCGCTGGCTGACGCTTGCCGTCGCGGCTTTGGTCGCGGTCGGCCTCGCCGCGCTGGCATGGCTTGCCTTCGGCAGCACCAGCTGGCTTGCGTTCGCCGACAGCGTGCCGGTCACCAGCCGCGTCATTCTCAATGAGGGCGGCACCGAATGGAGCCGGCTGCAAAGCCTGTTCGGCTTTATGCGCGCGCATGGCGCGGGTGAAACGCTGGCCTGGACCGTTCAGGCCATCGCCACGCTTGGGCTCGCGGCGGGACTGGTCGTTCTCTGGCGCAGCCGCGCCGCTTACGAGCTCAAAGCCGCCGCGCTTGCTGCCGGTGCGCTGATCGCCACGCCCTATGTCTTTATCTACGACCTGGTCGTGCTCGCGGTCGCCGTGGCCTTCCTGCTGCGGCTGGCGCTGCAACGCAGCTTCACCACCGCCGAAATCGTCAGTCTGCCATGCGCCGGCGCGCTATTGCTCGCCTTTCCCCTTGTAAAGACCCAGGTCGGCCTCGCCGCGGCGCTGATTATCTTGGCGCTGGTGGTTTTGCGGGCATCGGGGCCGTCATTCCGGATTGCCGTGGAGCGGCAAGTCCGGAATCCATAATCCCAGCGCTTGGGGCTATAGATTCCGGGTTCCGGCCTTCGGCCGGCCCCGGAATGACGGGGAAACTAATGGAGATTTATGTGTCCACGAAATCGCGGTGGCTCGGACTGGCGCTGCTGCTCGTTGCTGCAATTCCGGCGCCGGCGCGCGCCGCCGAGCCGATCAAGATCGGGCTCGGCATGTCGCTGACCGGCAAGCTCGCGGCCAACGGCAAGATGGCGTTGCTCGCCATGCAGATCTGGGAAGACGACATCAACGCTGCCGGCGGGCTGATCGGCCGGCCGGTCAAGCTCGTCTATTACGACGATCGTAGCGACCCGGCGCAGGTGCCCGGCATCTATGCCAAGCTTCTCGACGTCGACAAGGTCGACCTGATCGTCTCCGGCTACGCCTCGACCCAGATCGCCGCCGCCATGCCGATCGCGATCGAGCGCAAGAAACTGTTCATCGGCCTGTCCGGCACCGCCATCAACGATGCGTTCCACTACCCGATGTATTTCGCCATGGTGCCGAACGGCCCGACGCCGAAGCCGGCCTTCACCCGCGGCTTCTTCAAGGTCGCCGCAGCGCAAAGGCCCAAGCCGCAGACCGTAGCGCTTGCCTATGCCGACGCCGAGTTCGGCGTCAATGTCTGCGAGGGCGCGCGCGAGAACGCTTCGGCCGCCGGCTTCAAGATCGTCTACGACAAGAACTATCCGCCGGCGACGGTCGATTTCGCCCCGATCGTGCGCGCCATCCAGGCGGCCAATCCGGACCTCGTGGTGATCTGTTCCTATCCGCTCGACACCGTCGGCATGATCAAGGCGATCCATGAGATCGGCTACAAGCCGAAGCTATGGGGCGGCGGCATGGTTGGCCTGCAATCGACCGCGCTCAAGGCGCAGCTCGGGCCGCTGCTCAACGGCATCGTCAATTTCGAGACTTGGCTGCCGCTCAAGGGCACGGAAACGTCCGGCGCGCGCGAGTTCCTCAACAAATACCAGGAGCGCGCCAAGGCCGCCGGCACCGATGCGCTCGCCTACTTTCCGGTGATGGGCTATGCCGACCTGCAGGTGCTCGGCGAGGCCATCGCCGCCACCAAGAGCCTCAAGGACGACGTGCTCGCCGCCTACATGCATAAGGCCACGTTCCACACCGTCGTCGGCGACATCGCATTCGGCGCCAACGGCGAATGGGCGGAAGAGCGCATGCTCGCGGCGCAGTTTCAGAACATCAAGAGCAGCAGCGTCGACGAGTTCCGCGATCTGAAAACCGAAGTGGTGGTCTATCCGCCGGCGCTGAAAACCGGCGACGTGATCTATCCGTACGAGAAGGCGCTGGGGAAGTAACCCGTCATTTCCGGATTGCCGCGCAGCGGCAAGTCCGGAATCCATAACCCTCGCGTTTGTGGTTATGGATTCCGGGCTCCTCGCTTCGCTCGGCCCCGGAATGACGACAACGAGGCAACCCATGTCCGAAACCGGCTGGTCGCTTCATCCGCAGCTTGCCAGCGATACCGCGCCGGTCGGCGATCTCGCTCTGTCGCGGGTACTGGCGATCAACGCCGCCGACTATCCGTGGCTGATCCTGGTGCCGCGGCGCGCGGGTGTGCGCGAGATCATCGACCTCGGCGCCGACGCGGCGCGGTTGATGGAAGAGATCGCCGAGGTGTCGCGCGCGCTCAAAGACGTGACGAAATGCGACAAGCTCAACGTCGCCGCCATCGGCAACGTGGTGCCGCAGCTTCACGTCCACATCGTCGCGCGCTGGCAAACCGATCCGCTGTGGCCGAAGCCGGTTTGGGGCGCCGCGCCGCCGCGGCCCGGCGACGCCGCCGCGTTTGCGCGCTTCATCGGCTCGATCCGGCTTAAGCTTGGACTTGCCGTTATCGGTTAGCTCGCTGGCGCGTCGGATGAGGCTTGCGGGCGGCGCATGGACAAATTATCAACCGTCATCCCGTAACTTGATCAAACTCTCGAAGGAGCTGGGGACCTCAATGATCCGGCCATCTGCCGCGCTCGTCATTTGCGGCGTCGTGATCGGCTTCGTGGCGCTGGCCGGCTGCGCCGGCGAAGGGCCGCCGCCGAGCCAGCCGACCTTCTATCAGGATCTGGCGCAGGCCGATGCCAAAGTCGATGCCGCCGCCGCGGCGTCGATGATCTCGGGCTATCGCGGCAACAACGGTCTTGGCGCCGTCACCGTCGATCCGGAGCTGATGCGCTTTGCCAGCGAGCAGGCGCACGCCATGGCGGCGCGCGACAAGATGGATCACGATGCCGCGCGGCCGTTCGCCGAGCGCATCCGCAAGGCCGGCCTCGGCGGCAGCGTCGCGGTCGAGAACATTTCCGCCGGCTACCACACGCTGGCGGAAGCGTTTTCCGGCTGGCGCGATTCGCCGCCGCACCGCGCCAACATGCTCAACGGCGGCGTCACCCGCATCGGTATCGCCGCAGTCTACGCGCCGGCCTCCAAGTATAAAGTGTTCTGGGCGCTGGTCCTCGCCGGCCCCGCCGGGCGGAAAACTTCTGGCACCTATCGCTGGTGATTGAGCAGGTCCCAACGGCGGCACGGGCAAGATTTTCTATTCGTCATTGCCGGGCAAAAGGCGCGAAACGCCGTCTTTGTGCCAAATGATCCGGCAATCCATGCCGAGCCGCACTTCAGCATGGACCACCGGGTCAAGTGTTCAACCCGGTGGTGACGACGTGTGAAACGTCATGCCGCATCGGCTGGCCGTACGCGACGGGAAATCTCGGCGCCGCGCTCGCGTTCGACCAGCGCGATATCGTGCTGACTTTGCAGATCGAGCCAGAACTGCGGACTATTGCCAAAGTAGCGGCCAAGACGGACGGCCGTGTCGGCTGTGACCGATCGTCTGCCATTCAAGATGTCGGTGATAGCCCCGACGGCACGCCGATATCGAGCGCGAGCCGGTTGGCGCTCAGGCTGCGTGCGCTCAACTCGCGCTTCAGCAGTCGACCCGGATGTGCGGCAGAAGGCATCGCTCTTATCCTTTGTGGTAGTCCGCGATCTCGACTTCGTAGGCATCACCTTTGCGAAACTCGAAACAAATCCGCCAGCGCCCATCATCGCGGCAGAGCTCGTGCGCGAAATCTCGCTTCGCCAATAACGGTGTAGCGGCCAAGCAGATTTTCGCCAAACCGGCTGATCGCCGCGTCCAGCCGAACGCGCTTCAGCTCGTGCATTGCCGGGTCAATGCGCAGCAGGACGACGCCTGGGATCGATTGAGCACGGCGAAACACCAAGTCGCCAAAGTCCTTGTCTTCGGTCAGCAGCATGCGCGCTTCTGCCCGCGCCCGCGTCATGACTTCCGCGTCGCTTGCCGCCGGCGCAACTTCGGCCATGTAGACAAGGTCGTGTCCGGCAGCGCGCAGGCTTGATACCAGTCCAGCGTCGACACATTCATCGACGAGCCAGCGCACGGCTAACCGTAGACGAGGTCTTCGTCAGCCAGATAATCGGCGGCAAAAGATTGCGCGGCCAGGATGTCGTCTCGCGTGAGTCGTGGATGATCGGCAAGAACCGCCTCGATCGTCATGCCCGCGCCAAGCTTGCGCAGGACCGTTTCGACCGGAATACGGGTGCCGCGGATCACGGGCTTGCCGCCCATGATGTCGGGGTTAATCTCGATCCGTTCGTAGGCCATCGGGGACTCGCGCCTTCAACGCTTGTCGCCAATATCATATTCGGCGCCGGCTTGCGAGCGGGACGACCGCTTCGACGCAACGGATACCATCACCATCTGCGCCTTCACCACCGACGCAACGGCGGCGCCCCTGTTCCGGCTCCCCGTGGAGCCGAATGCGCGCAATGGACTGCGCGTGACCTGCCGCCTGATGGTGGACAAGATCACGACCGTGCCGAAAGCCAAGCTCGGCGCGCGGATCGGCCGCCTGGACGATGCCGATATCCTGCGTCTTAACCAGGCCGTGCTCGTCTTCCTCGGATTGGCCGCGTCGCCGAGGGCTAGGCGAGGCGTGAGCCGTAGAGCCGTAAGATGGGTTGAGCCCTTGCGAAACCATCTTTTTTATGGCTCCGATTGATGGGTTCGCTTCGCTTAACCCATCCTATGCGCTGGAACAGAACCAGCGCTCTCGTCTTCGCCGAGCAGAGCGAGCAAGGCTACAGAAGAGTCTGCCTACGGCGGATACGACGAGATGCTCTTTTATTTTCTCCTGCTAACTCAGCGCCTTATTAACAACCAACGAAACCACATCCTCGGGTGTGTTCGCTTTACGTTCTACCTATGCTATAAGGAATCGGTCGCTTGCAAAGTACAATTTCCGTGATTCGGAATTCAGGGGACCGTCTAAATGCTTTCGCCATCCGATCTGGCAAGCTTGCAACGGGCACAGTATGCCCACGATATGCGAAATCATTTCGAAATCTTGTCAATGCATAAGAATGATCGTCTCAAGCACTACGGGCTACACTTCGCGAAATATGTAGGGAGGTTGGCGCGGGGGGCAGACGAAACCAAGCCAGTGGAACGCACTTTAGTAGATGCGATTCTCGTCAGCTTAAGTACCGCAAACACCTTGCATCAAGATCTCAGCAAGGAAAATTTCGTTACCCAACAGCCTTTAAAGCAAGTTGACCCCCTTCGAACTCTCGCTGACGCCTCGGGTCGATTTGCAGACGCGTGCGAGAAGATTGACCACATGGAGGAGTTTCTACCGATTGCTCGGAAGGCGAACTTCGACATAATAGTTTGGCTGATGCGCGAAGCTACCGATAGAAACTTGACGTTAGTCGCTGAAGTTGAGAAGCGACGTAGCGAACTTACCCATAGACACTTTTACATCGGATAAGGCGCTCGATGAGTTTTTGGAGCGACAGAAAGTGGCGCTCTGTTCCTGCTGGGCAGGAATTCGTGCAACCGTACAATCCAAATGCCGTTGAAGATGCAAATTACTTGCTTTCGATTGGCGATGAGATTTATGTCTCCTCCCCCGAGGCAAAATCGACCGTTCAAAAGCTAACGGATAAGAGGCCGCATTTTGCTATTGAACCTGGACAGTTTGCATTCTTGCTGTCTGCGGAACGGGTCACAATTCCATTTGACGTAATTGGTTTTATTTCAATCCGCGCAACCATAAAATTCACGGGGCTAGTAAACATCTCCGGCTTTCACGTTGATCCGGGCTACTCTGGAAAACTGATCTTTGCGGTTTTTAATGCGGGACCAGCGAGAGTACATCTCCGGAAGGGTCAACGAATCTTTCCGCTTTGGCTTGCGATGTTGGATCAGCCTATAGCGCGCCAAGAACTCAAAACCGGCTACGACGGCATCCCCACAAACTTAGTTACTCAGATATCGGGCGATTTCACTACTGCGTACCAAGTCAAAATTCAGCTCGACAAAATTCGCGAAGACGTAGCTAATCTTAAGGCATTCAAGCTTCAGGTCGCGGTTATCATTGTTCTGCTCGCCGCAATTCTGTTTCCTGTATTGAAGGATCGCGTTGTCGATATATTCTCAGCGAAATCTCCTGATGGCATCCAGCTTCCAATGGGCAGCCCAGGCTAAACGACTTATTCATTCAGCACCAGTTCGCGCATTTTCTCGCGATATTTGATAAGGGCTGCATTTACCTTTTGCATGTCGGTTTGCAATTGCTCGAATTGAGGAAACCGCGCTTGAATTCGTTGCGGGTCGAGCATATCTTGATCCTCGCGCTCATCGTACCGTTTGAGCTCGCGTTCATACCAATGGCGAAATCTTGCCTGCCACTGCGTGAGATGAGGGCGTAGTCCTTCATTCAAGACCTCGATGGACAATTTTATGATTGCTTGGGTGCTTGATCGCTTGATCTGCGTGACCGCGACGCCCTTGATTAATTCGCGTGTTACTGAAAAGAAATTATACCAAGAATCATAAATCTCTACCACGACGTCATGATTGAGGTCGATTGGAAGGCCAATTTTTCGCGTGCTCAGTTCGACCCAGATCGCGTAGGCAACTTGTCGATCAGTGATATTTGGTTTGAAACGAAATTTGCTTGTACCTACGCCAATTTCCGCCTGGTCAATTTCGAAGTTCCGCGCTAGCAATCCGCCTTTTTGCAATCGGAAAATGAGCAAGAGCGCAACCAGAATAATAGCCAAGCCCGCGATCCAGATGCTCACGAAAAGGCTGAAACTGAGGGCCTGTTGATCCCAGGAAAGTGAGAGAAGTGGAATTGGATTATTGGTCATAGGCCCGCGTACGTACGCTAGAACATTAGGCTCTGGGCGCTGCTATTCACAACAGACGATGGTAGAGAATAGGTCGTCTTAATGTCTCGAATGAAATCATTTTGGCCCCCGTAGCTTGGATGCCGAACTGCAATGGCCTTCACATCTATCCCATCGAGGGCGATCTTCGCGTCGCGGCCGATAGCAATTACTCTTTTCGGATTTAAATGCTGCAACACCCAAAATAACAAAGGTTGGCAGACGCTACGTTCAACACGATTATGAGTGCGATTAGAAAGTGGATCGTTAGGTTCGTGCGGGTGGAGTGGAAATATATTCCACAAGAATACCGGTGCATTAACTAGATGCAGCATACGCCATACGACCAAAGCAGTGCGCTCGCTGACAGCAGGTCCGTTTGTCGCGCGCTGCAGCGGGGCGCTCTTGAGCAGCTTTGCATGTGACAGAAGATGGAGTTCGTCGGTCAACGCTAGGCCCGTTCTGCGACCGCCTCGATATCCAAGATCACGCGCGATCCAGACTGACTCAACTCCATTTTCGAGGACGGCATCAAAAACCCTTCGCAAGTTCTGACGTCGTAGCTCTGCCGCGTTTTGTCTGTCGCATAAGTCGCAGGTTTGAGCGTACGGATTGAACGCATTCTCGAAGCGCAACGATTCGATTTGAGCCAGAAAGGCGTCGGTTTCGTTGCGCCTACGCTTCATATCCGTCGGCTTCCAATTTGAAAGGCACCGACAGTGAATCACGGATCGGGCCAAGAGGGAATCCCCTTAGGCCACAATTTGTGGTAGTCTTTCGGCGTGGCGATTCTAGTTACGCGAAGTAACTGAGGGGGAAGGATTTTCGCCAATGGCAGACTCGGTCAATAATGTATTCATCAGCCACATCCATGAAGACGATGCGGATGTTACCGCCCTGAAAGAGCTCGTTTCAAAGAATGGCGGTGAATTCCGTGATAGCTCGGTGAATAGCTCCAATCCGAATGAGGCTAATAATCCGGAGTACATAAAGTCGCAGATTTTAGCGCCAAGAATTCAGTGGGCGGGCACGGTTGTCGTTTTGATTTCACCTGGAACTCATGAAAGTGAATGGGTGGATTGGGAGATCGCGTATGCCCAAAAATTAGGGAAGCGAATTGTCGGCGTTTGGGCGCACGGATCTAAAGATTCCGATCTACCTGCGGGGCTTGACGACTATGCAGATGCGATCGTCGGGTGGCAGTCTGACGTAATTATCGACGCGATCAATGCTAAGTCGGATGCTTGGCAGGGACCTAGCGGCGAGGCCAGGTCGGAAAGAAAAATCGTTCACTATAGCTGTTAGAGGCGCTCTCTTTGAAATTGCATTCCTACGTCGTAGCCAGAGACTTTGGATTCGCGCCGAATCCATTCTACGGAGTTTGCACGTTGGCAACGTGTAAACCCGTGATCAGAAGAACAGCGGCAGTTGGCGATTGGATAGTAGGTACAGGGTCTGCGCGAAACAAAAAGCAAAGGCGTCTGGTCTTCGCAATGAGGGTGGACGAAACGTTGACTTTCGATGAGTACTGGAATGACCGTCGCTTTCAGTGGAAAAGGCCGAAGCTAAGCGGGAGCAAAAAATTGGCTTACGGCGATAACATTTATCATCGCTCCGCCAAGGGAAAATGGATTCAAGAAAAATCACATCACAGCTGCGCGGATGGATGCGAAAATCTCAAAAACGTCAAAAATGATACGCAAACCAATCGTGTGTTGGTAGCCTCCGATTTCGTTTACTGGGGAGGTGCCGGACCGCTAATTCCTTCTCAATTTCGCCAATCCGGGTCCGATATCCGAGCCGTGCGTGGCCACAAAAACAACTTTTCCGCGCAGTTTGTGCAGCAATTTGTTAATTGGGTGAAGTCACAGCCTGACCGCGGCTACATCGACCGCCCGCTGGATTGGCCGCTGTGATACAGCACGTGCAATGGTCACTAATAGCGCGACCGACCCTTGACAATTGTCTCTGTTTTCGTTACAAACACTGCATCGAATCTCGCTCGGTGAAGGACGCCTTCGGCCGAGGGTACTCCCGAAAGCGGAGCGAGTGCGGTGCCTGCGGGCGGGCCGATACAGTCCGCTCCCGGGCGGCTCCGGGAATTACGCCCGGCCGGCACGATGACCGGTCTGCGGGGAAACCCGCTGGACTGGGACAGGAAGGAGCGGGTAACGCCCGCTGGTGACGCACGGTCCTGGGATTTCCTTGGATCATGCGTTGCAAAGCGCACGGTCTTTCGAACCATCGGGGCCGTGCGCCCGACCACGTCCCATATGTGGACGGCCCCCTGCTTGCAAGGTTCGGCGCAGAGTACGGGTCGAAGCGATTGCGATCATATGTCCGGTCTGTTGTCGCGGTCGCACATGACCGCTGCCAAGATGGGTTCCGCGACGCGAGTTCCAAACAGGAAGGCGACCTTTTTGCGAATAGGCCACTGGGACTCTCGGAGTGTCTCGCGTCTTGGGATCGATCGATCACGCCATCTGCTCCGTCTCGAGCAAGCTCCGGCTTCGACAGCAGGACGCCAATGGGCCTGCCGGTGAAGAGGTTATGCGGCGATGCTCGCGGTGTGCACAGCTGCCCCACGGATGCGATCGTAGGGCTCGCCGCTGACCATCAGCTTCCAGGCAATGCGCGCCGTCTTGTTGGCGAGCGCCACGGCGGCAAGCTTCGGCGGCTTGCGCTTGACGAGCGCTGTCAGCCAGGGCGACGGGTTCCCACGCGCCTTCCTGGCGTGCTGGATCACCGCGGTGGCGCCGACCACCAAAACGCCGCGCAATGCCTCATCGCCGGCTCGCGTGATGACCCCGAGGCGCTGCTTGCCGGCGGTGGAGTGATCCTTCGGAGTCAACCCGAGCCAAGCCGCAAAATCCCGGCCAGTCCGGAAAGCGCGAGGATCGGGGACCTTCATGACCAGCAGCGATGCGCCGATCAGGCCGATCGCTGGAACCTGCGCCAACCGCCGGCTCAGTTCATTCTGCCGGTGCCAGGCCAGCAGTTGCGCTTCGGTCCTTCGAAGCTTGGGCTTGAGTTCGGCATACTCCTCGGCGAGCGTGGTAAACAGCTCCTTGGCGAGTTCCGGCACGCCGGGGTCGGTAGCGATCCGCGCCAGCAGCGGCTCGATCTTGTCGAGCCCGCGGGCCGCTGTGATCCCGAACTCGGCGGCATAGCCGCGGATCATGTTGCTCAACTGCGTGCGGCGGGCAATCAGTTGATCGCGCACGCCAACGAGCATAAGTGCCGCTTGCTGCTCGGCCGTCTTCACCGGCACTAACCGGATGCGCGGCCGGCTCATGGCTTCGCAGATGGCGCTGGCATCGGCGGCGTCGTTCTTACCGCGTTGCACATAGGGCTTCACATATTGCGGCGGCAGCAGCACGACTTGGTGTCCCAGCGCCATCAATTCGCGCGCCCAATAATGTGCGGCCCCGCACGCCTCCAACCCGATCCTGGTCCGCTCCAGTGCGCTGAAGAAATCCAGCACCTGCCGGCGTCGCAGCTTCTTTCGAAGCACCGGCTGCTCGGACGCGTTCACCCCGTGCAGCACAAAAACAGTCTTGGACGTGTCGACGCCAATGCGGATAATCTTGTCCATGGACGGCTCCTTCGTTTGAGATCTGCAACGACCTCATTCTGGCACAGCGATGCCGTCGGGGGCCGTCCACCCCAACAGGAAGCGCGTAGCTGGAGCTGAGCTGTGGCGTTCGCTCGCTGCAGCAAGAGCCGCGGTGGAACGCCGACAGGCGAGCGCGTGCCGCTCGCACGCGCGCCGCATCGCAAGATGCGGAGGTTAGGAAACACGTCTGCCGGCGTTCCGCCTCCTTTATTTTCTTGCGTTTTGTGGGGTGGGTTGAGCCGACGGGTCCGGCCCAAAGTGGCCGGCCCGACGACAGGCTCCACGAAACCCACCACACAGCATCGGTGGGTTACGCCGCTTCGCGGCTAACCCACCCTACATTTTGCAACACTCGGGCGCGGATCGCGCCGCGAGAACGAGTGTGTTTGTTCACCTCTCCCCGCCGCGCGGGGAGAGGTCGGAGCGAGCCAACGGGTCCGGCCCGATGACAGGCTCCGCGAACGAGGGTGAGGGGGCCTCTCCGCGATTCTGAGCGCTGCAAGTCCGAGCCCGGCGGAGAGGCCCCCTCACCCCACCCTCTCCCCGCACGCGGGGCGAGGGAGTGCGCGGATCGTGCCGCGGGAAGCACGATCGCCTCTTGTGGGCGCGTTGCTTTTTCCGGATGATCGCGCTCGCGTTGCAGCGACGGAACCCAAGGGGGATGCACATGCGGCTCGCAGTCACGTCCTTATTCACTCTGTTGGCCTTGACTCTGGCGCTGCTCCCGCCGGCGCGGGCGCTGACCGCCGATTGGCAGACGTTCGAGCCGGACGGCGGCGGCTTTACGGTCGAGATGCCCGGCAAGCCAAGCCTGAAGAGCGAGGACCGCAACGGTCATAAGACCGACACCGCGCTCGTTGCCATCGACAAGGCCGCGGCCGGGGCCAATCTGGTCTTCATGGTGAAATATCAGGCCAGAAGCGGCGCGCCCGGGCCGGACGCGGCGGCCTTGCTGCAGTCGGTCGTCAAGGCGATGTCGAGCGGCAACAAGCTCATTTCCGACGACGAAGACGAGATCGAAGGATTTCCTGCGCGGGCATTCGTAATGCAGGATTCCGAGGACACCTATCAGGTCCGGGTCGTGCTCACCGACCGTTATTTCATCGAGGCGATGTTTTTGGGTCCGGCGGACAACGCGCTCGGCAAGCGCTTTCTGGAGTTGTTTTCGGTCGCGAAGTGAGGCGGCGGACCTTACCTCTCCCCGCTGCGCGGGGAGAGGTCGAGCGAAGCGAGGGTGAGGGGGCCTCTCAGCGATTCTGAGCGCCGCGATTCTGAGCCCAGCGGGAACGCCCCCTCACCCCACCCTCTCCCCGCACGCGGGGAGAGGGAGACGCATGTTGCGCTGCAATAAAAATCGCGTCACATTCGGCGCGCCGGAATGCGGGATAGAGAGATGGACGACCAGCCGCGCCGCCAGCAGCCGTTGAGCGCCAAGGGTGAAGGCGAAGCGCCGCGCGGCGATCAGCCGAAGCGCGACGAGCCGAAGCGCAATAAACCCTGGATGTTCCGCACCTATGCGGGCCACTCCGACGCCAAGGCGTCGAACGAGCTGTACCGGAAGAACCTGAGCAAGGGGCAGACCGGCCTCTCGGTCGCCTTCGATCTGCCGACCCAGACCGGCTACGACTGCGACCATCCGCAGGCCAAAGGCGAAGTCGGCAAGGTCGGCGTGCCGATCTCGCATATCGGCGACATGCGGGTTTTGTTCGACGGCATCCCGCTCGGCGAGATGAACACGTCGATGACCATCAACGCCACCGCCGCGTGGCTGCTTGCGCTCTATGTCGCGCTCGCCGACGAGCAGGGCGTGCCGCGGCAAAAACTCACCGGCACGACCCAGAACGACATCATCAAGGAATATCTGTCGCGCGGCACCTATGTGTTTCCGCCGGCGCCGTCGATGCGGCTGACCAGGGACGTGATCCTGTTCACGACCAAGGAAATGCCGAAGTGGAATCCGATGAACGTCTGCTCCTATCATCTGCAGGAGGCCGGCGCGACGCCGGTGCAGGAGCTGGCCTTTGCGCTCGCCACCGCGATCGGCGTGCTCGACGCGGTGAAGACCTCGGGCGAATGCGCGCCGCACGAATTCGGCGAGGTGGTCGGGCGCATCTCGTTCTTCGTCAATGCCGGGCTGCGCTTCGTCACCGAAATCTGCAAAATGCGCGCCTTCACCGAATTATGGGACGAGATCACCCGCGAGCGCTACGGCGTCACCGATGCCAAGCAGCGGCTGTTCCGCTACGGCGTGCAGGTCAACTCGCTGGGCCTGACCGAGCAGCAGCCGGAGAACAACGTCAGCCGCATTCTGCTGGAAACGCTGGCGGTCACGCTGTCGAAGAGCGCCCGCGCCCGCGCCGTGCAGCTGCCGGCCTGGAACGAGGCGCTCGGACTGCCGCGCCCGTGGGACCAGCAATGGTCGCTCCGCATGCAGCAGATCCTCGCCTACGAGACCGACCTGCTGGAATACGGCGACATTTTCGACGGCTCGCCGGTGATCGCCGCCAAGGTCGCCGAGCTGAAAAAGGCGGCGAAGGAGGAGCTGAAACACATCGAGGAGATGGGCGGCACCGTCGCCGCCGTCGAAACCGGCTATCTGAAACACCAGCTCGTCGAGTTCGAATTCGCGCCGAGTCGAGGCGATCGAGCGCGGCGAGCAGATCGTGGTCGGGGTCAACCGGTTCACCGAGACCGAAGCCTCGCCGCTGGCGGACGCCGCCGAGGCGGTGCTCACGGTCTCGGAAGAAGCCGAAGCCGGCCAGATCGCGCGGCTCAAAGCCTGGCGCGCCGCCCGCGACAACGACGCGGTCACGGCGGCACTCGCTTCGCTGCGCAAGGCGGCGAAAACCGGCGCCAACATCATGCCGGCCTCCATCGACTGCGCCAAAGCCGGCGTCACCACCGGCGAATGGGGCTTTGCGCTGCGTTCGGCGTTCGGCGAATACCGCGCGCCGACCGGCGTCGGCACCGCCATGCGCAACGACGCCGAGGGCCTCGACGACATCCGCGCCGAGGTCGACCGGGTGTCGAAGAAGCTCGGCCGCCGGCTGAAATTTCTGGTCGGCAAGCCCGGCCTCGACGGCCATTCCAACGGCGCCGAGCAGATTGCCGCCCGCGCCCGCGATGCCGGCATGGACGTGGTCTATGACGGCATCCGACTGACCGCGGAAGCGATCGCCGCCGCGGCGGCGGACAACAACGTCCACGTCGTCGGGCTGTCGATCCTGTCCGGCTCGCATCTGCCGCTGGTGGCCGACGTGATGGCGAAGCTGAAAGCGGCAGGCGCCGGCGATGTGCCGGTCGTGGTCGGCGGCATCATCCCGAAGGAAGACGCCAGCGCGCTGAAACAGGCCGGCGTCGCCGAGGTCTATACGCCGAAGGATTTCGAATTAAACCGCATCATGAGCGATCTGGTGCGGATCGTGGAAGGAACGGCCGACGCGGCGGAGTAACCCTCACGGCGGCACGACCGCCGCGAGCGCCTCGCTGAGCGCGCTCGGACTGACCGGCTTGCGCAGATAGAAGTCCATGCCGGCCATGCGCGCGGCCTGTTCGTCGCCGGCCGCGGTGCGGCCGGAAATGCCGATGATCGGCGTTGCGGCCGCAGGCCCGGGCAACGCGCGGATGCGGCGCGTCGCTTCGAGACCGTCGGTGCCGGGCAGCGTCACGTCCATCAGCACCGCGTCGTAGCCGCGCTCGACGGCTGTGATCGCTTCCTCGCCGGAGCCGACGAAATCGGCGCGGTGACCGAGTTCAGTAAGGATGGTGTTGAGGATGACCCGGCCGTACGGATTGTCCTCCGCACACAGCACTGAAAGCGGCCGCACCGGCACGGCCGTCTGCTGCGGGGGCGCGCTTCCCGCCGCCGCAGCGGGCGCGATCGGCAGCACGGCCGAGAAACGGAACGAGGAGCCGCGACCATGCGTGCTGGTAACCGTCAGATCGCCGCCCATCAGCTTGGCCAACGCCTTGACCACGGCCAGGCCGAGCCCGGCGCCGCCATAGCGCCGCGCGATATCCGCATTCGCCTGCGCGAACGGACGGAACAGCCGTTTGATCTCGGCGGCTTTGAGCCCGATGCCGCTGTCGGTCACGGTGAAGACGAGCTTGAGCTTGCCGCGCGGCGCGCGCGCCGCGCCGACCGCGAGCCGCACCGCGCCGCGCTCGGTGAACTTCACCGCGTTGTCGATGAGATTCTCCAGCGCCGCGCGCAGCCGCACCGCGTCACCAATAAGCCTATCCGGCAAATCGTCGGCGACCGTCACTTCGGCGGCGAGGCCTTTGGTCTCCGCCCGCGCCGCGAGCGATTCCGCCAATGCCTCGATCAGACGGCGCGGCCGGAAAGCCTCCTGCTGGAGCCCCACCCCGCCGGCATCGGTTTTGGCGGCGTCGATCATCAAGGTCGTGAGCGACGTCAGGTGCTCGGCGCTGCCTTTGATGCCGAAAGCCCAGCGCCGTTCGCGTTCGCCGAGATTGGAGCTCGCCAGCAATTCGCCGAGCGCCAGGATGCCGGTCAGCGCGGTGCGAATGTCGTGGGCGTACGCCGCCAGCGAAGCCTCGATCGCGCGCGCGGGCGCCGCCGGCGACACGCGCCGCCGCCTCGGGCGCCGCGCCGGCTTGCCGGCCGATTTTTTGGTCTTCGCCCGCTTCATGGCAGCCCCCCGCCGCCGCGCGCAGAATGGCACGGCAGGGCAACAAACAAAACAAGCTCAGAGGTCATATTCAGCGTCCGAGCCCCACCATGCGCCTGATATCCACCGCCGTGGCGCGGCCGGCGCGCAAATCGCGCAAGCTCGTCGCCAAGGTCGACTTCGACAGTTTGCGGCCGCCGGCATCGAGGATGAGCTTGTGATGATGGTAGGTAGGCTCCGGCAGCCCGAGCAGCGCCTGCAGCAGGCGGTGAATGCTGGTCGACCAAAACAGATCCTGCCCGCGCACCACGTCGGTCACGCCCTGGAGGGCGTCATCGACGGCGACGGCGAGGTGATAGCTGGTCGGCATTTCCTTGCGGGCGAGCACGACGTCGCCCCACATTTGCGGCACCACGGTGACGAGGCCGGATTGGCCTTGCGGGCCCATGCCGGTCTCGCTCCAGGTCAGCACACCGGCGCGCGCCACCGCCGCGTCCATCGCGAGCCGCAGCGCGAACGGCTCGCCGGCTGCCCGCCGGCGCTCGCGTTCGGTCCGCGACAGCGCCCGTGCGCGGCCGGGATAAAGCGGCACACCGTCGGGATCGCGCGGCCATTGACCGCGCCGGTCGCGTTCGGCAACGAGCGCATTGATCTCGCTGCGGCTCTCGAAGCTCGGATAAAGCAGACCCTGCGCTTCGAGCTTGACCAAAGCCGCCTGGTAATCGTCGAGATGCTCGCTTTGCCGGCGCACGTCCTGCTGCCAGGCGATACCGAGCCAGCTCAGATCTTCATAGATCGCCGCCTCGTATTCCGGCCGGCAGCGCGCGGGGTCGATGTCTTCGATGCGCAACAGCAGCCGTCCGCCCAGTTCACGCGCCATGTCGTCATTGCGCAGCGCCGAATAGGCGTGGCCGAGATGCAGATAGCCGTTCGGGCTCGGCGCAAACCGGAGGATACGCGTGTACATGGACGACTTTCGCCAATTCCGGGTTGACGCCGATGTTCCCGTCGCTCAATCAAATAGGCGCGGCGATCGACTTTTCTGTGGTCGATGCCGGGCAACAGCCTAAGCCGATGCCCCAATCCTACATTCACACCGAGGCCGATCTGGACGCCGCGCTTGCGGCGCTCAGCCGTGCCGATCCGCGGTTCGTCGCGCTGACGGCCACAGCCGGCCGGCCGCCACTGCGCCGCCGACCGGATGGATTCGCCGGCCTCGCCGCAATCATCGTGGCGCAGCAGCTCTCGACCGCGAGCGCAAACGCCATCTGGGGCCGGCTGGCGGCGGCTTTCGATCCGCTCGATCCGGCGGCCATCATCCGCGCCCGTCCGGCGCGGCTGGCGCGGATCGGCCTGTCAGCGCCGAAAATCCGAGCGCTCAAGGCCATCGCGCGCGCCGTTGCCGGCGGCGACCTCGGGCTCGCCGCGCTCGGTGAACTTGCCGCCGAAGACGCCCACGCGGCGCTCACCGCAGTCCACGGCATCGGTCCGTGGACCGCCGACATTTATCTGTTGTCCTGCCTCGGTCACGCCGACGCCTGGCCGGCCGGCGATCTGGCGCTGCAGGAAGCCGCCCGGGTCGCCTTTGCGCTACCGTCCCGGCCGAGCGCCAAGGAAATGCAGGCCCTGGCCGACCCTTGGCGGCCATGGCGCGCGGTAGCTGCGCGGGTGCTGTGGACGTACTACCGCGCGGCCGCAGCGGCGGCGAAATTATCGCCGGCGCGGCCGGCGCCTGTTACCAAAGCAAAGAAAAAGAATCAGAAGCGCAGACTCACTGCACGACCAAAAACCCGCTGGTCTGCTGGTGGAAATCGTCGAAAAATTCGTAGCGGCCGGGCGCCAGCGGGCGAACGTTGACGACGCCTTCGCCGCCGGCGACGATGACCTTCTCCACCCGCAGCGACACGCTCTCGAATTCCATCGGCATGGCGTCGAGATTCTTCACCCGGATTGCCAGCGGCTTGTTGGCCGGCGCGTGGATTTCGGCGGGCTGGAATTGATGGCCCTTGACCGAGATCGCAACCGCCGCCTGTTGCGCGAAAGAGCCGGAGCCTGGCAACACAATCGCGGTCGCCGCCAACGCCATGCTGGCGATCAGCCTGCCGCGGATGAATTTGGTTTTCATCTTTTTCTCCTTCAGGTTCCCGGTTACTGGCAAATACGCCGCGATCTAAAATTCGAATTCGAGCAGCAACCGCGCGCGCTGACGGGAAAAGTCCGTCAGATCGAGCGCCGGCGTGACGCCAACCTCATGGCCGGCGACCTGCGCCTCCCAAGCGGCGCTCATCAATACCTTCGGCGCGATCTTCCAGAAAAAGGTCGGGCCCAGATAGACCGCATCGCCGGTGAAGGTGTCGAACGCGCCATCGTAGTGACGCAGATACCAGAGATCGCCACCGACGACGACGTTGGGGATGATCTGCAAGGCAAGCGCCGACGACACTCCTACCGTCGATTCGCTGCTCGATCCGTCGGCGGGCGTAGACGTGCTCTCCGGCTCGTACAGCAGATTGAACCCGAGGAACAGCCGGTTCTTGATGAGTTCGGCATCGGCCTCGATCTTGGTTTCCAGGCCATAATTCCACACCGCCTCGCCACTGGTTTCGTCGAGGCTGTGAAATTCCGGCTCGATGGATGCGGTAACCGCGAATGGCATCGAGGGGCTGCGGTCGAGGAGGAGAAATCGGAAATCGGCCTCGAACCCGTTGATGCCGCCCATGTTGCGGTTGTCGAGACCGGGCACGCCCTGAAGATTGTAGTAGGAAACCGTTGGGCCGACCTCGATCTGCATGAATTGCGTCGGCGTCAGCTCGAACTCGAGTTCGGTTTGGACCGCGGCGTAGCGCCCGCCGCGCTTGCCGAAATCAAATTCCGTATCCGGCTCGAATGCATTCTCGCCCTCGATTCCGGTCGACGAGCCCACGGTGAAATTGCCGAAAATGTATTTGGTCTCGATTTCGTGGAAGGCGTTGAAGTCTTCCGCGTCGGCTGCGCCCGTAGCCGCCATGATCGCCGCAGCCGCACCGAGGCAGAGCAGCAGGCGAATTGCCCGACGGCGCTTGCGAGGGGAGATTGACATTTGCGCTCTCAACATCAGCGGCGCGGCCGCTCGACATGTATGCGCAATGAGTGCGACGCGCGGACCGCCGTCGTCAAGTACTTTTGCAACTATTCGCAAATATTAGAACGGCTCTACTCTGGTATTTGTTAGGACTATTCCAAAGTGAAAGTTTTGAATGCTTTCAAACTACATGGAAATGCCAACCGCGCTTGCGGCGGTGACGACGCTATTGCTGCTGCACTTGCACCGTCACATGCGACAAGGCGCCAAACCGACGCAGCAGCGATCGGTAATAGTCCGGTCCGCGTTGCCGTCGCGTTGCCACCGAAACGATCGCGCCCAAGTGCCCGGGGCCGAGACGCCACAAATGCAAATCCGTCAATTGATCGCCGTCGGTCTCGATCATGGCGCGCATGCGCTCGGCCATGCTCCGATCGGGATTCATGTCGAGCAGGATGGCGCCGGTGTCGCGCACGAGACCGTAGGACCAGGCGGCGATGACGATGGCTCCGACCAGACCAACCAGGGGATCCATCCATGCCCAGCCGAGGAAGCGGCCGAACAAGAGCCCGACAATAACCAGTACCGAAACCGCCGCGTCCGCCATGACATGAACGATCGCGGAGCGCATGTTGTTGTCGCGCTGCGCCGCGCCATGGGCATGCTCGTGTTCTTGGAAGTCGACGGCATAAGCAGCGCCGGCGCCGGCGACGGTTATGCGTGCAGCGAAGGCGTGGGGCTCCGGTATTTCATCGCTGGATTCCAGATAGCCGCCGCGCTCGGCCATGGCGAACGACTGGCGGACACCGTCCGGGCGCACCGTCTCGATCATGACCTGATCCGCGGCGGGAGTTTTGCCGGGAAAGAACAGCCGGAAGCGCGGCGGCACGCCCTCCTCGAAGATCTCGACCGTCAAAGGACCGGCGCTGGTCTGCAAAGAGTGGGCCTGGTCGTGACCGTGGTCCTGTCCGGCATGGGAGTGGCCGTGATCGTGACTGTGACGGCCGCCGCTGAGGAGAAGCACGCTCGCGACATTGACCACCAGTCCGAGCCCGGCAATCGGGATGGCTTCGTTGAAGTCGATTGCAACGGGCCAGATAAAGCGCATCACCGCCTCGTAGCCGATCAGGAGCGCGATCATCGCCAGCACGATGGCGCTGGTGAAACCGGCCAGATCCCCGAGCTTGCCGGTGCCGAAGCTGAAGCGCTCGTCTTTCGCATGCCGGCGCGCATAGCTGTAGGCCAGCGCGGCCAGCAGCAGCGCGCTCGCATGCGTCGACATGTGCAGCCCGTCGGCAACCAGCGCGATCGAGCCGAACAGCAGGCCACCGGCGATCTCGACAATCATCATGGCGGTGCAGAGCGCGATCACCATCCAGGTGCGGCGCTCGTTGCGTTCGTGGCCTTCGCCGAGAAAGACGTGAGAGTGGGCGCCTTGCAAGGTGTCCGCCATGATCGGTCCGTTGCTTCAACGTGTGCGGTGCATTTTAGCGAGGCGCGGATGACTTCGATACAAGCGAAAGTGCCGGGAGAGTGGATCGCAATGGCGTGCGAGGTCGTCAGTTTTGTCGCCAGCGTGCCGGTGTCTATGTACAAGCAAACGAGAAAGTAAGATTTGTGACGGTATAACGTTCGATTTCCACGATACTTTCGATCTACTTTAATTCTAAAATATAGAAGTTGACGCTGCCGTCGCGCCGATGTTTTGATTTGCGAGCAATCGGGGTTGGGCGCACGAAGATGCCGCGAAACTTTTTCGATGCGCTTCGCGCGCCGACAAGCTTTTGGTTGGCGGCGTCGGCAGCCATCATCATTGCGTTCGCCAAAGGTGCAGTCGCTGACGACATTATGGTGACCAAAGCGCCACCGATTCCCACTAGCGCTTCTCCCGCCTACGACTGGAGCGGGTTCTATGCCGGCGGCAACCTTGGCGTCGGCTGGGGAAAATCGAATTGGACGGCGGCGCCGGGCGTCAGCGGTTCGACTAATCTGTATCAGACAATCGACACGTTCGACGAAGCGGGAAGCTTCTTCGCCGGCGTCCAGGCCGGTTACAATTACGTCCTGCCCAACCGGATTCTGCTGGGTGCCGAAGTCGACGCATCGTTTCCGTCCTTTCAGACCGTGCCATCGGGCGTCAATCCGTTCGGCTTGTCCTTCGGCGGCATCTCGGCATTCACGTCACCGACCCTCGGCCCGGTGAACCTTGCCGAGACGATGCTTGCGTCGGGCACGGTGCGCGGCCGTATCGGCTACGCGCCGGGGCAGTGGCTGTTCTATGCGACCGGCGGATTTGCCTGGACCTACAACGAGCAATCGCTGACGGAGATCCCAAGCGGCCTCCTGAGCCAGACGGTGTTTTTATGGCGCCTGGGCTGGGCGGCCGGCGGCGGCGTAGAGGTCCCGATAGCGCCGCACTGGGCCGCTCGGCTGGAATATCTTTACACGGGCTACGGCGATCGCAACACGAGCTACTTCCTCGGCGGCAGCTTGCAGCCGATCAACGCCGACTTTTCCGTGCAGGAAGTGCGCGTCGGGCTCGACTATCAGTTCGCCGATCTTGCGGTCGCGCCGCCCATCGTCACCAAAGCGCCGGCGGAAGCCGTGGTGGACAACCTCAGTTTCCACGGCCAGACCACCTTCGTCTGGCAGGGCTACCCGACGTTCCGATCGCCCTACGAGGGGACCAACAGTCTGCCCGGCGTTGCCAACGCCCGCGAGACCTTCGATGCGACGCTCTACGCCGGCGTGCGGCTATGGCAGGGCGCGGAGCTCTGGGCCGATCCCGAGATCGACGAGGGCCACGGTCTCGCCGAAACCCATGGCATTGCGGGATTTCCCAGCGGGGAAGCCTACAAGTTCGGCGCCGATTACCCCTATGCCCGCGTGCAGCGTTATTTCGTCCGGCAGACCATCGATCTCGGCGGCGAGACACAAAAGGTCGAGGAAGACCTCAATCAGTTTGCCGGCTCGCAGACGGCAAACCGCCTGGTGCTGACCGTCGGCAAGTTCGCCATTGTCGATCTGTTCGACACCAACAAATATGCCAACAATCCCAAGACCGATTTCCTCAACTGGTCGGTCACCAACGCCGGCACGTTCGATTACGCCGGCGACGCGTGGGGATACACCTACGGCGCGGCCGCCGAATGGTACCAGGGCCGCTTTACATTGCGCGGCGGCGTCTTCGACCTGTCGGCTAGCCCGGCCGGCGGCGGCGACAATGCGCAGGCCTACGGTCTCGATCCGACCTTCCATCAATTCCAGCTGGTCGGCGAAATCGAGGAGCGGCACGAGCTGTGGGGACAACCCGGCAAGCTGAAGGTCACCGGCTTTCTCAGCCGCGGCAATGCCGGCAGTTTCCAGGACGCCATCAATCTCTCGCAACAGCCAGCCCCGTTTTTCGGCGACGTCACCGATGCGCTCGCCGCAGTGCGTCACTACCAGAATCGTCCTGGCGTCAGTCTCAATATCGAGCAGCAGGTCACCGAGACCGTGGGGCTGTTCGCGCGCGCCGGCTGGGCCGACGGCAATGTCGAGACGTGGGATTTCGCCGATATCGACCGCACGGTCTCGGTCGGCGCCTCGATCGCCGGCAAACAATGGAACCGACCGGACGACACGATCGGCGTTGCCGGTGTCATCAACGGCATTGCCGGCGTCCATCAAGCCTATTTCAACGCCGGAGGTTTGGGCCTCCTTATCGGCGACGGGCAATTGCCGAATTACGGCCTGGAGCAGATCGTCGAGGCCTATTACAGCTACGCTCTTACCTCCTCTACGAAGGTCAGCTTCGATTATCAGTTCATCGCCAACCCGGCCTACAACGCCGATCGCGGGCCGGTGAATGTGTTTGCCGGCCGGATCCACTCCGCATTCTAAAAGCCGGTTACCCCGGTCGCTGGGAAGTTTCGCCTTCGAGCGACGACGCAAGCCGGCTAACAGCCAACGAATCGCTATCCAGCTCAGCGAGCACAATCGTTAGTTTGTGATCGATCGCGGAGAGTGCTCTGGCGATGTGATCCAGAGCTTCGGCAATATCTTCCTGGTGCCCAGTGGGTCCCGGCCGAGGAAGGAACGGTCGTGCAACGTCAGGCGAGCCGTCACTGCGATTTTGGACGGACATGCTGTTGTTCTCCTTTTCAAATTTTCTTCGACACGCCGAGGAAGAAACCGCGGCGCGGCCCATATTGCGGCGCGAACACGCCGATGCCGCTGCCGTCGCGGATGAGGTAGACGGTGTCGAACAGATTGATGATGTCGAAGCGCACCGTCATCGGCTTCGGATCGTTCGGCAGCAGAAATTCGCGGGCGATGCCGATGTTGAATTGCGTGTAAGGCGGCACCGTGGAGATATTGGCGTCGCCGTCGCGCAATCCGCTGCCGTAGATCATATCGCCGGTGAGTCTTATGCCGCACCATGACGGCCCGTCGGTTCCCGGGAGACCGTTGAACATCTCGCCGGCATAGGCCGGCCGGCCGCAGAACTGATAGACGGCGCCGGCCGACGCGGTGACCAGCTGGGTGTGATCGGTATAGATCCAGTGGGTCTGGAGATACTGGAACTCGGTCAAGCCGCCGAGGTCGGCGAGCGGCGTGTTGCCGAATAGATATTGGTTCGATACCGGGTCGGTCGCTTTTTCGGAGCCGACGGCAAGGGTGGCATAGGCCTGGAAATTGCCGCTGTGGAACTTGGCGCTGAGCTCCACGCCTTCGACGACGCCCTGGGCATAATTGAAGGCGCTCAGCACGTAAGCCTGGCCGAACAGACCGTTGTCGATGAGATCGGTCGCCATCTTGTAGTAGGCGTCGATTCCGAGATCGAGGTCGGTGCAGTCCTTCGCCGCCGGCTTGCTGCACCCGAACGGAATATTCTGATCGACGCCGGCATCAAAATAATTCGACCGCTCCGGCAGAACCGGACTGTTTCCCTGGTCGGTAGGTACCGCCGCCGTGGTGTTGTTGACCAAACCGATATTGACCGGCGCTGCCTCCACCAGTACCGGCGGCGTGAAGTAGCGCGCATACCCGGCGTGAAACTTGGTGTACTCGAACGGTGTGTAGGTGAAGCTGATGCGCGGGCTGAGCTGGTTGGCGCTGACGAATTGCCACATCTGGTCGAAACGCAGGCCGCCATTGATGGTGAACTTGTCGGTGACCTTCCATTCGTCCTGGGCGTAGACGCCGGCGAGATAGCCGGTCGTCGAGACATCGTCGGTGACATTGAAAGGTGCATCGACCGCCGCGCCGCCGACGACGGGCTCGACCAGCGATGTGTTGCCGACGAAGGCCTGTTCAGCGCTGACGACAAAGCCGGCGCGGATGGTGTGCGCTGGGTTGATCTGATACGAGCCGTCGGCCTGAACGCCGTTCGTGAGCGATTGCCGCACGACGTCCGAGGCGACGCCGTTGATCAGCAAATCGCCAAGCTGGTCCGGCGAATAGTGCAAACGGTCATAGCGTGTGAAATAGGAAATCTGCCCGTCAAAACCGTTGACCGCTCGCTGCAGCGCCAGCACGCTGTATTGCGTATCCTCGAACTGGTTCTCGTTGAGCTGCGCCGAATTGAACGTGGTCACGCCGAATGCGCTCGTGACGCCTCCGTTCAAGCCCACCGGCTGCCCCGGCACGTTGGGAATTTGAAAGGCGCTGGTGGAGGTTCCCGCGATCAGGCTGAGCCGCGTATAGGGGTCGACGAACGTCGACATATAGGCGAAGCCCTTCTCCTGTTGCGAGAAGTCGTGGATCGGGCTGTAGGAAGCAGTCGGATTTTCCAGCCCCTCATTGGTTTGCAGGTAACGTCCGGTGAAGAAATATTGGACGCCCGGGAAGCAATCCGCACTCGCGGGCGCCGATTTGCCGACGACAGGCGTGGTCGCGGGGCACGTGCTGCCGAACGTGCCGCCATATTGGATCGTCGGCGTGATAGTGCCTTGACTGCCGCCGTAGATGCCGACTTGACCACTGTTGTTGAAAATGTCGGCGCGGGTCGTGATGTCGACGAGGCCGACGGTGCGCAGGCCGTATTCGGCCGGCAGCGCGCCCACAATCAAGCCGATGCTGCCGATCCAGCTGGCGTCGAGAATGCTGCCGAAACCGGTCAAGCCGTCGGGCAGCATCACGCCATTGATGCGAAACTGCACGTTGGCGTGGTCGTTGCGCACATGAAGCAGGCCGCTGGCGGCAGAATCCTGCGAGACCCCCGGCGCCTGCAACAGGATTTTCTCCACCGGCTGGTTGTCGCCGCCGGGAAGCGCATCGATCGTTGCATGGCTGATGACATCGGAGGACGTGCCGATGGTGGTGTAGAGATTGCTGCGACCGGCGTCGAAGGCGTCGGCCTTGGCGTTGAGCTGCGCGGCCGGTGTAACCGGCGCCGCCGGCGGCGCGGCGCGAACTTGCTGGGTGCGCGGCTTCTTCGGTTTTTGTTTTGGCGCGCTGACGACGACCTCGGGAAGCTTGGTTTGTGCGTTCGCTGCTCCGCCGAGCCCCGCGAGAGCCAGCAGCACCGAGCCGCATAGAAGATACGGGCACCCCGCGGGCAACGCGCGGTAGACATAAATGGACATGACGCTCCGCCTCAAATTCTGCAAGGAACAGGCCACATGGGCCGGCGTGCCGGGCGGTCGTGCTGACGCGACACTCGAAATCGAGAAAGAAATGCCGCGTTCAATCCTGCGAGTACTGCCGGCGCGCAGGCGCGGCAAAACGCACGATCAGCAACGACCTTAAGATCAGGCGAGCGGGGGAGCGCGTGACTGGAATGGCGCTCGCCGCGGCGCGATGAAATCAACCGCGACGCGATAGAAATGTTCGATGGGTCGGGAAACGAACGGCACCGGCAATTGCGGCGCCTGAGGAACGAATGAGTTGGCAGCCAGATAGATCGTGGCGCAGATGGCGCAGTAATTGTCGCCATCGTCGGCGGGCTGTCGTGCGGGAAGCTGCAGCGGCCGTGCGCTCGAACTGGCGACCGTCGTCCCATCGGAGCCACGATGCACGCCGTCGAGATGAATGTGGCCGAACGACAGGACGAGCTGCAGCGCCAGCGCGGCCAGCCCCAGGCTACCGCAAAACCGCCTCATGGTGCGAAACCAGCGCATCAGGCGAACTCAATCCCCGTAAGCCAAAAGGCGCGCCCGAGAAAATTGTAACTGTGTAACGTCCATCGAAGCAAGGGGGGAGCGCCGTCCCTGCATCTTGCATACTGACATGGACAGGTCATTGTTCCTGCGGCTACAGCAAGCAGGCCGCACCGCGAGCGTCTTCGGCTTGCATTGTGTTTCGCAACGCCCCCCAATCGAAAAGGAACGCGAATGGCCGTTGAGCTCGATGGTCCACGACTTTCACCGCGCTCCGGCACCGCGCAGCAGCTGGTTGTTTTTCTCCACGGCTTCGGCGCCGACGGCAACGATCTCATCGAGATCGGCCGCGCCTGGCAGCCGCTCCTGCCGCAGGCGGCGTTCGTGTCGCCGCATGCGCCCGAGCCCTGCGGGCTTGCGCCGGTCGGACGGCAGTGGTTCGCGCTCACCTTCCGCGATCCAAACGAACGCTGGGTCGGCGTCAACCAGGCGGCGCCGGTGCTGGAACGCTTCATCGACGCCGAACTTGCCCGCCATCGGTTGCCGCCTTCAGCGCTCGCGCTGGTCGGCTTCAGCCAGGGGACCATGATGGCGCTGCATGTCGGGCTGCGCCGCGCGGTGCCGCCGGCGGCGATCGTCGGTTATTCGGGCTTGTTGGTGTTGCCGCCGGACGGCGGCCCCGAGACCGTCGCCGCCGAGATCAAATCCCGCCCGCCGGTGCTCCTGGTTCACGGCGACCAGGACGAGCTCATTCCGCCGCAGGCGCTGTTTACGGCGACGCAGGGGCTGGCGGCGCTCGGCGTGCCGGTGCAGTGGCATTTGTCCGCCGGCATCGGCCACGGCATCGACCCCGACGGCCTGCGCCATGGCGGCGAGTTCCTGGCGCGGAATTTCGCCGGCAATCGCTGATCGTCCGTAACCCCCGGGGCGGGCTTCACAATCCTGTCACGCCTTAATATAAACTAGCGGCCAGGGCCGCAGTGCGGCATGTTGAGTCGCGGTAGGAACGTCGCCTTGAACGCTCACGTATCGCCATCCGGCTTTCCGGCGCTGGTTCTGAATGCGGATTTTCGTCCGCTGAGCTATTACCCGCTGTCGCTGTGGTCGTGGCAGGATGCCATCAAGGCGGTATTTCTCGAGCGGGTGAACATCGTCGCCAATTACGACCGCGCCGTTCACAGCCCCAGCTTCGAAATGAAGCTGCCGAGCGTGGTGTCGCTCAAGACCTATGTGAAGCCCTCGACGCATCCGGCCTTTACACGGTTCAATGTGTTCCTGCGCGACCGGTTCTGCTGCCAGTATTGCGGCGCGCGGGACGACCTGACCTTCGATCATCTGCTGCCGCGCTCGCGCGGCGGACATACCACCTGGATCAATGTCGTCGCCGCCTGCTCGCCCTGCAATCTCAGGAAGGGCAGCTTGACGCCCGACGAATCCAAGATGTGGCCGTCGCAAAGGCCGTTCCAGCCGACGGTGCAGCACCTGCACCGCAACGGCCGGCTGTTCCCGCCCAACTACCTGCACGACAGCTGGCTCGATTATCTTTACTGGGACACCGAACTCGATCCATGAGCGCTTCGTGAGCGGCGAGAACAAGTCTACGCCGCGTGTTCCTTCGCCGCGCCGGCAAAGGCCGGCGCTACCTCAGACATGAAGCGCGCCATCTCGTCCTTGACTTGAGCGTGCGGCTTCAAGCCGACGTTGAAGTAGAGGATCACCTCGGCAAAGCCGGCCGCCTCGACTTTCTTCAACGTGTCGATGATGCGCGCCGGCGAGCCGAGCAGCACCGAGTTCTCGGTCAGATCCTCCGGCTTCACCTTGTGCAGCCGCTCGACCATGTCGATGAAATAGCGGTAGCTCGGCGGCGCGGTTTTTGGGTCGCTGGGAAACGCCGGAATCACGCACTCCTTGTAGTAGCGGATCTGGCGCGCGCGCTGGGCGTCTTCCTGCGCCTTGTTGTCGGCAAAATGCGTGAAATAGCTGCACATCAGCCGCCCGGGCTTGGTGCCGTGGCGCGCGCAGCCCTCATGATAGAGGTCCGCGACTTGCTTGAGCCCGCCGAAGCTCATCGCCGCGGCGAACGGCGCCACGATCAGCCCGCAGCCTAATCGCGCCGCAAGCTCGATCGAAGGTTTGGAGAACGATCCGACATAGGTCGGGATCGGCTGCTGCACCGGCTTCGGGGTGATGCGCACGTCGTCGAACGAATAATGCTTGCCGTGATGCGAGATGCGGCCGTCCGCCTGCCACAGCGTGCGCACCAGCTCGAGGCCTTCTTCGAAAATTCCCTGGTTGTCGGCAAACGACACGTGGAACGGCAGATATTCGCGCTGGTCGTAGCCGCGCCCGGCGGCGAAATCGACCCGGCCGCCGGACAGCAGATCAAGCGTCGCCCACTGCTCGGCGACGCGAATGGGATGATGCAGCGGCAGCACCGTCACCGCCGGGGCCAGCCGGATGCGCGTCGTGTTGGCGGCGACGTAGCCCAGCACGATGTCCGGGCAGGACAGAACGCCGAGCGAATTGAAATGATGTTCGCCGATCCAGGCCGAATGCATGCCGAGCTTGTCGGCCAGAAGCGCTTCGGCGGTGATGTCGGCGACGAACTGGTTCGAGGAGCGCGTGTTGTTTTCGTAGTGATTGTCGCTCAGCGTGAAGTAGCCAAAATCCATGGTTCCCTCCCTGGAGGCCGGTCAAGGCTACGCTAGATGGCGCAGATTAGTTGACATTGCATCTGTTGTAAATGCAATAATCGCGATTATAGCGCGGTCGCCGGCGGCTCGTCTCACCGGGAAACGAGCCGGGCGGAAGTCGCTGTGTCGTGAAAGAAAGCGCCGTGAAAAACTCCGCCAGGCTCGATCTCGACAATTACCTGCCGTACCTGGTGAATCGGGTCGGCACCATCATTGCCGAGCAGTTCGGCGGGGAAGCGCTGGCGCCGTATCGCCTGAGCATCGCGATGTGGCGCGTCATGGCGGTGTTGGCCAGCAAGGGCAGCCAACGTCAGATCGATCTCGCCGCTTTGACCAGTATCGACGCCTCGACGCTGTCGCGGCTGGTGACGCGCCTGGTCCGACTAGGCGTCGTATCGCGCACGCGCTCCGCGAGCAGCACGCGGGAGGTCGTCGTGAGCTTCACCGCCAAGGGAAAAGCGCAAGTCGCGCGCCTCATCCCCATGGCCCGGGAATATGAAGCAATCGCCATCGCCGGCGTGCCGCCCGGGGAATTGGCCGGGCTCAAAAGCGGCCTGCGGCGGATATACGCCAATATGAAAAACCGCGAGACATCGACACGGCAAGCACGCGCGCTGCCAAGACGCGATCGCGTTCGCCGTGTGTCGGTCGTAGCCGCCGATTAATCGACGAAGCCGCGAGTACGGCTGGGCCGCGAAGCGTTTTCTTGCGAAAGCTGTTTTCTTCGCCTCGAGGCTAGCTTACCCTTTGTCGGCAAGGCACGATGCCTTCGGCACAAGAATCTTCTCAAGGGGGGATGATGGCCAGCCAGCCGGAAATCCAGATTTCGCGCTTGCTCGACGAGCGCGGATTGAGTCCGTTCCAGATCAAGCTTCTGATATGGACGGTCCTGATCGGGATCATCGACGGCTATGATATCGGCGCCATCGCCTTTGCCGCGCCGCATCTGGTTGCCGATTGGGGTATCCCGCGCCACGCGCTCGGGCCGGTGCTCACCGCCAGCAACATCGGCGTTTTATTCGGCTCCCAGATTCTGGGCTGGGTCGGCGACCGCTACGGCCGCAAGACCGCGCTGATCGTTTCGAATCTCCTGTTCGGCGTCCTCACCTTCGCCGCCGCCTATTCAACCGATCTGACGCAGCTGTTCTGGCTGCGGTTTTTGGCCGGCTTAGGCATCGGCGGCGTCATTCCCAACATGGTGGCGATCAACGCCGAATCGGCGCCGCGGCAGTTGCGTGCGACGCTGGCGATCGTGGCCGTCGGCTTTGTGCCGATGGGCGGCGCTTTTGCCGGCTTCATCAGCGCAACCCTGGTGCCGCACTATGGCTGGCCGGTATTGTTTCAGATCGGCGGCATAGCCCCCGTCGTTATCGCGCTCGCCGCTACCATTGGCCTTTCGGAATCGATCAAATACATGGCGCTGCACGAAGGTCAGCGCCAGAGACTGGAGCAACTGATCGCCGCGATCCGTCCCGATATCAAAGTCCCCGCGAACGCACGTTTCGTCATCGAGGACGAGCAGCAAGCTCCGTCTTCCAATCCGGTTTATTTGTTCCGCAACGGAATGTGGTTGATTACGCCGCTGGTCTGGCTGCTGTTCTCGCTTAACCTGATGGGTTTTTTCTTCCTGATCAGCTGGACGCCGACGCTAATGGCGGCCGCCAAGGTGCCGCAGGAGACCGCAGCGCTTGCCGGAGCGGCGCTCCAGGTCGGCGGCACGGTCGGCTCGCTGACCTTGTGCTGGTGGCTGCAGCGGTATCGCTTCTTCGCCATCGCCATCCTGTTCGTGCTTGCGGTGCCCGTCGTTGCCTCGATCGGCTATGCGGGATTGACCTCGACCAGCGCCTTGCTGACCGCGACCTTCTTCGGCGGCTTCCTGGTGCTCGGCATCCAATCGGGCATCAATGTCGCCGGCGCGCTGATCTATCCGACCTCGCTGCGCGCCAACGGTTCGGGCTGGGAGCTCGGCCTCGGCCGTTTGGGATCGATCATCGGGCCGCTCCTTGGCGCGCTGTTCGTCGGCCTTGCGGTAGAGAAGCTGTACGTATGGTCGGCGCTGCCCTTCGCCGCCGGCGCCATCGTCTGCTTCGCCGTGCATGTGCTCAACACCGCGCGGCTCGAGGCACATCCGGAGCTCAAGGGCGCGCAGTAGCGCGCCCGCTGTTTGTTATCGTCCGAAATTTCGCGAAAATTCTCTGCGGCATAAATTTGGTGCCCGTGGAGGGAATCGAACCCCCACTCCTTGCGGAACACGATTTTGAGTCGTGCGCGTCTACCAGTTCCGCCACACGGGCATGGCTCAATCTATAGCTTCGGCCTTGCTTCTGGGCAATTGCGCCAGGCAAAGGATCGGTCTTGCATCCACCCTTACAATCGGCAAATTGCTGCGGCTTGTCGGCGCCGCGGCGAGAGCGCGAAAGACAAAGGGATGGGCATGAAGGCGACCTGGATGGATCAGTTTCGCCGCGAGCCGGCCGCCGGCGCGGCGCTGGCGATCTTTGTGCTCAGCACCGCAACGCTTGCCGGCGCCTGGTATTTCCAGATCGTGCTGAAGCTGCCGCCCTGCCCGCTCTGTCTCGAACAGCGCCTGCCCTATCACATCGTTATCCCGCTCTCGCTGTTGATGCTGATCGCGGCGCTGGTGCGCGCGCCGCAGAAGCTGATTGCCGTGGGTTTCCTGGTCATCCTCGCCGCGATGCTGTGCGGTGCGGCGCTCGCCGCCTATCACGCCGGCGTCGAATGGCGCTGGTGGCCCGGCCCCGCCGATTGTTCGGGTCCGATATCGGATTTCAAGGCGAAGGGGTCGCTGCTCGATCAATTGCAGTCGGTGCATTTGGTACGCTGCGATGAGGCGGCATGGCGCCTGTTCGGCCTCTCGCTCGCCGGCTACAACGTCCTGGTCTCGCTCGTGCTGGCGGCGATCGCGGCTTGCGGTTTGTTGGCGCCCAAGCTGACCGCCTCGTGAACGAATTTACGATCTTCCTCTTGATTCCTGCAACTTTCCACCGTGCCGAAGGCGGCACGCGGCACTGGTGCGAATACCGATGTTCAAGTAGGCTTTGGTGGAGTATGTGACAGGACTTCTGCCTAGCCCGGTCCACTCTGCACAGGAGGACGATCATGGGTTTGTTGGACAATTTGGGCCTCGGCGACGTGCTCAAGGGCGCCTTAGGCCAGGTCGAGGCGGCAGCCGTCCCCGCCTTGATCAACGGCGTGCTGGCGAAAACGCAGTATCACGATCTCAATGGGCTCGTTGCGGCCCTGCAGCAGGGCGGCCTCAATGCCCAGGTTCAATCGTGGCTCGGGCCCGGCGCCAATCTTCCGGTAACTGCAGACCAATTGAAGGCGGTACTGGGCAACTCCCAGGTGCAGGACTTCGCCCGCCATCTCGGATTGCCGGTCGACCAGACCCTTGAGATGCTGGCGAAATTCCTGCCCGAGATCATCGACAAGGCGTCGCCGAACGGCGCGCTAAAGCCGGCGTGACGGGCGACCTTCGCAACGACTGTTTCGGCGTTGAGCCGTTCAGATCAGGGAGAGAAACATGAAGGCGATTACGATTGTTCTGGCGTCGTGTTGTTGCATCGCCACCGCTGCATTGGCGGACGATAGCTGCAAGATGCAGGCGACCGGCAAGAGTTTGCACGGCGCCGCTTTGACGAGCTTTGCCAAGAAATGCTGCAACGACCAGGCCGCCGCTCAGAATTTGCACGGCGCGGCGCAGACAAGCTTCACCAAAAAGTGCATGTCGGACGCCACCGGCAGCTGAACCTTCATTGCAGTCACCCAAGAATCACCCAAGAATCGGAGCCCAACCATGCTCGTACGTCACGTCACCATCTGCGTAGCGGTGCTGCTCGGTGCCGCCGCGTTGGAAGTCACATCGGCGCACGCGCTGACGATGCAGGAGTGCAGCGCCAAGTATAAAGCCGCGAAGGAGGCCGGCACTCTCAACGGCATGAAATGGAATGATTTCCGCAAAGCGCAATGCGCGGCGGAGGGAGCCCCTCCGGCAGCGCCGGCAGCCGAGAAAAAACCTGCGATGCCGCCGCCGGCGGCCGAGGCAAAGCCAATGCCGCCGCCGCCAATGACGACACCAACGGCGCCCGCCGCGAAATCGATGTCGCCCGGACGCGAGGCCATGATCGCCCGCGAGCGGGCCTGCGGCGCCGAATGGAAGGCCGAGAAAGCGGCTGGAAAGATCCCGGTTGGGATGAAATGGCCGCAATATTGGAGCGCGTGCAACAAGCGCAAAAAAGCCGCGGGTATGTGAGCTTTGGCCGTTGCCCGTCATTCCGGGACGTGGACGCCGGTCCGCGGACCCGGAATCCATAGGCCACGCGACTAGAAAACCGGTTGATCGCATCGGGCCAGCACCGGACGTCCGGGATTTACGTATTCCGGGCTCGCGCTATACGTACCCCGGAATGACAGGTGCTGGTGGGCGGTGCAGGGATCGAACCTGCGACCCCATCCATGTCAAGGATGTGCTCTCCCGCTGAGCTAACCGCCCTGCCAGAATGCCGGATGTAGCGTCGGGCCGCCCATGGGGTCAAGGGCGCGCCCGTTTTTCCCGGGCGCCGGCTTAGTCCGTTGGCCAAGAATGACGCAGCTCAGAAGTTCACGCGATCGGCGCCTTTGAGCCGGAGCAGCGCGCGGGCTTCGCTCGGGGTGGCGATTTCGTAGCCGAGCTCCTCGACGATGCGGCGGATTTTCGCCACCTGCTCGGCATTGCTGGCGGCAAGCTTGCCCGGCGCGATATAGAGCGAATCCTCCAGGCCGACGCGCACATTGCCGCCCAGCATCGCGGCGTTGGTGCAAAAATTCATCTGGTGGCGGCCGCCGGCGAGCACCGACCACAGATAATCCTTGCCGAACAGTTTGTCGGCGGTGCGCTTCATGAACAACAGATTGTCGAGATCGGCGCCGATGCCGCCGAGAATGCCGAAGATGAGCTGCAAAAACACCGGCGGCTTGAACAGGCCGCGATCGATGCAATGGGCAAGGTTATAGAGATGGCCGGTGTCGTAGCACTCGTGCTCGAATTTGACGCCGTGGCCCTCGCCGAGCGCCTTGTAGATCTTTTCGATGTCGCGAAACGTGTTGGGGAAGATGTAAGCGTCCGAGTTGAGGAGATAGCTTTCCTCCCAGTCGTATTTCCAGGTCTTGTAGCGCCGCGCCATGGGATAGAGCGCGAAGTTCATCGAACCCATATTGAGCGAGCACATTTCCGGCGAAAGTTGCAGCGCCGCCGAGATGCGCTGCTCCACCGTCATGGTCACGGCGCCGCCGGTGGTGATGTTGACCACCGCGTCGCAGGCTTGCTTGATGCGCGGCAGGAATTGCATGAAAACATTCGGGTCCGGCGATGGCCGCCCATCCTTCGGATCGCGGGCGTGCAGATGCAGGATCGCCGCCCCGGCCTTGGCCGCATCGATCGCCTGGGTCGCGATCTGATCGGGCGTGATCGGCAGCGCCTCCGACATCGTCGGAGTGTGGATCGAGCCGGTAATGGCGCAGCTGATGACGATTTTATTGGCCACTGTTCGTTTCTCCCCTTTTCAGTGCTTACGGCCGTGCGGCCCGTTCGTGAGGCACGGGTTCCTTTTGCCGCCAAATCGCGAAAGCGGTCAAATTCCGCCAGCACGGCGACAGGTCTGCATATTAAATTCAAAATTTTGCCGCGCTCGCCCTGATCTATGCTGCCATGCCGGAAGCGCCGGCGGCAACCGGCTGGCGCAACCGCGCATCGATTGACTATGTTATTGGCAGCCTGAATGTCGGGGTCGCCCTCTCGACGGATCGGACGATTGAGCGGAGAGCGAGATGCGAGCGATAGTTATAATCGTGGCGGTGCTCCTGTCGCTCGTTGGCGCTGGCCCCGCACCGGCCGCGGAGCTGACGGCCAGTGGTCTCTGGCAGGCAACCGATGAAAACGGCCAGCCCAACGGCTGGTTTCTCATCGCCGATCGCGGCGGCGGCGTCTACACCGGAACGATCGTCAGGATGTACATGAAGCCGGGCGAAGACCCGAACATCGTCTGCGATCAATGCAGCGATGACCGGCGCGGCCAGCCCTGGCTCGGCCTCGAGATCATCCGCGGCATGAAGCGAGACGGCATGAGATACGAGGATGGCACCATTCTCGATCCGCGCCACGGCAGCATCTACAAGGCAAAGATGACACTCATGCCGAACGGCCAGACGCTTGTGGTCCGCGGCTATCTCGGCATCTCGCTTTTTGGGCAAGACCGGACTTGGACGCGTTTGCCGGATACGGCATTCAACGAGATCGATCCGCGCTTTAACCCGAACCCGCCGGCGCCGCTGCCGCCGCCGACGCGCAAGTCTCAAGTCGCGCCGAAGCCGCCGACCTCCGGGGCGGCACCGAAGCCGGCGAATTCCGCCGAGCGGTGACGTTCGCTTGGTTGACGCGGTTCAGTCCGAGACGGCTGTCGCGCTTTTACGCTTGGCATGCTGCTGCAGACTCTCCTCGCGCGGCTTTCCCATCAGCACCGGCTGGAACAACGCCGCCGCGGTCATCGTGGTCAACAACGAGATGGCGAGCAGCTTGCCCATGCTCGAGGTGCCGGGATCGCTGGAAAAATACAGGCTGCCGAAGGCGGTCGCCGTGGTGCAGGCGCTGAACGTCACCGCCCGCGTGAGCACCGACTGCAACAATTTGGTCTGCCCCTCGCGCCACGCCATGATGTAATAAATCTTGAACGCCACGCCGACCCCGAGCAGGAGCGGCAACGCGATGATGTTGGCGAAATTGAGCGGCATATCGATCGCCACGCAGATTTCCAGCGTGACCACGCCGGCCACCAGCAGCGGGATGAGCGTCAGCAGGACATCGCCGAGCCGCCGCAACGTGATCCACAGCAGCACCGCGATCGATAACAGCGCCCAGGCGCCGGCTTCGAGAAAGGCTTTGATGATCGTGCGGCGCGCTTCGAGAATTGAAATCGGCCCCTCGGTCGCTTCGGGCTCGACGTTCTGCACGTCATGCGCGAACTTCCGCAACGTAGTATTGTCGTTGGCGTTACCGCTCGGGGCCACTTCAAGCCGCGCCTGACCGTCCGGCGTCATCCACTGCGCGACCAGGTCGGGAGGCAGGTTGTCGCGGGTAACCTCCTGCGCCTGGAGCAGAGTGCGCAGATCGCCAAGTGCGATTTTCAACGGCTGCACGAACGCCACCTCGGCCCGCTGCCGCGCCGCGACGTCCGCCTTGGCAAGCTCGGCCATGGCCGCAGCGAGGCGCTTGGCCGCGTCCGCGCCGGCACCAGGGAATTTGCCGGCCAGGCGGTTAAGCGCGTCGATCGTTGACTTGAACATGGCCAGATTTTCCGCGTCCGTCGGCGCCGGGCTGATGGCGGGCGGGGAAAGTGCGGGATCGAGCGCCTTTGCGGCCTCCTGGATCAGCGGCAGCTTTTGCTCCTGCTGGTCCGGAATGAAGGTCGAAAGCGTCGTGACGCGTGCAACTTGCGGCAGCGCCTTGAGCTTGACGGCGACCTGATCGGCTTCCACCAGCGTCGGCTCCAGCGCTTCGATATTGCTGGACCCGCCGGCCTGCTCCTTCTCCAGCTGAAGATAGGTAGCGACCGATTCCACATTGGGATTGCGCAGGTTCATCGGATTGAAATCGAATCGCAGCCACAGCAGCGACGGCGATACGCCGAGAATGACCAGTGCCGTCACGATCAGGATCGGTACGCGATGGCGCTCGAGGAAATCATCGACCGGCGCGAGGAATGCATAACCCAGCTGGCGCGGTTCGCTGCGCGGCTTGAGCCGGCCAAGCAGCGCCGGCAACAAGGTAATGCTGGTAATAAATGCGATCAACATGCCGAGCCCGGCGATCAAACCGAGCTCGGAAAGACCCTTATAGGCCGTCGGCAGAAACGACAGAAAGCCCGCCGCGGTAGCAAATGCGGCGAGCGTCAACGGCGCGCCGGCACGCCTTCCGGCATGCAGCAGCGCCTCGTGCAGACCGTCGACTTCGTGGCGCTCGGCGCGGTACCGAACGCTGAACTGAAGCCCGAAATCGACTCCGAGGCCGACGAACAGCACGGCGAAATACACCGATATCAGGTTGAGCGCGCCAACCAGCAGCATGCCGACGGCCGCGGTGACGGAAAGTCCGACGGCAAGGCTGACAAACACCGCGAAAATGATTCGCCACCAGCGCAGCGCCATCCACAGGATGAAAAGTACCACCGCGATAGTCAGGACCGCATTGAGCGCCGCGTTCTCTTTGATCGTGGCGAATTCGTCGTCATTCATCGGCACCGGACCGGTCAGGCGCAGCCGCGCCTGATAAGCGGAGCCCAGGTTGAGGTCCGTCGCGGCCGCCCGGATGGCGTCACTTGCCTTCAGCCCGGGCTCCAGCTCCGAATAATCGAGCACGGCCTGAACTTTGAGGAAGCGCAGCAGATCGCTGTGTTTCGGCTTGTGGCCCTGGACCAACGCCTGCCAGGAAAAGCTCGCCGGTCGATTGGCATTCACCTGGTCGAGCGTATTGGCCGCGAGCGTCAGCGTCCAAGTCATGGCGTCGAGCTTGATCTTGCCGCCCTGCACGCCGAGGAGGCCGTATTGTAAGGCGCGGATCACGCCGCGCAGGCTCGGGTCGGCGGCCAGCTCCTGAATCAGTCGCTGTGCCTGCGACAGCATGTTCATCTGCGGCCCGAGCTGCTCGGTGGTTTCGAACAACAGGCCGTTCCGCGCAAAGAAGGCACCGCCCTGCAGGTCTTCGACCGAGCGGAAGAAGTTCTTTTGCTGCGACAGCCGCGCCGCCAGAGTACGGGCGGCGTCTTCGACCAGCTCCGGGGTCGGCGCGTCGATTACCGCTATGATCGTGTCGAATTGCGGGAAGGCCTTTTCAAAGGCCAATTCCCGCTGCCGGCCGGCGCTGTTGCTGGATATCAGCTGGTTGATATCCGTCGTCATGGAAAAGTGAGTGGCGGCATACCAGCTCGAAACGACCGCAAGCACGATCGCTCCGGCGATCACCCAACGCGGGTAATGAATGCACAGGGCAATCGTGCGGACGACAAAAGCAGTGATCGTTTTCATGGAGTTATAATGGAATAAAACCGGCGTTGGAGGCGTTAATGGGACGGCAAAACGGGGGCACGCGAGTTTGATTTGGCCACAACCGGCTCCGCTACATATGCGACCGGCCCCGCCGCGCAACCAGGCGCGTCGATGTGCTGGTCATTGATGGACGGGCCACCGGCAACGGCCCTAGATGCCCCGAAATGCTGCAAAAGTGAAATCGTGGATATTTTCCTATTTTCCGGTTACCGACGACAAAGGCCAAAAGGCCAGGGCGTTGCGGGAGGGTCCGCACACCGGGCGCAGCGTGCTGGACAATGTAGCTCGTTTCCGCTCAATGGTGGCCGGTTATTGACCGGGCTGCCCGGCGGCAGGCTCGAAAGCCGGGGTTGATTGTCACACCATCGTGGCCAACTTGATTGTCACGGCGTTGTGGCCAAAGTATTAGACTTGGGACATGGTGGACGGCTTTTGTTGCGGCGCAACGCCGCAGTTTGGGACCGGGCCTGGAGGTTATTGATGAAGGTCATACTCGCTCAGCCCCGCGGTTTTTGCGCCGGCGTGGTCCGCGCCATCGAGATCGTCGAGCGTGCCCTGCAAAAGTACGGCCCGCCAGTCTATGTCCGTCACGAAATCGTGCACAACAAGCACGTGGTCGAGAGTTTGAAGGCCAAGGGCGCCCATTTCGTCGAGGATCTCTCCGAGGTTCCTCCCCATGCGGTAACCATCTTCAGCGCCCATGGCGTTGCCAAGAGCGTCGAAGAGGAGGCGGCTTCACGCGAGCTTCCGGTGCTGAACGCGACCTGTCCGCTGGTCACCAAGGTGCATAATCAGGGTAAGCGCTATGTGGCCCAGGGGCGCCGGCTCATTCTCATCGGCCATGCCGGGCATCCGGAGGTCGAGGGCACCATGGGCCAGATTTCCGAGCCCGTTACCCTGGTGCAAACCGAGAACGACGTCGCCTCGCTCGATATTCCGTCCGATACGCCCGTCGCCTACGTGACGCAAACGACGCTCAGCGTCGACGATACGCGCGGCATCATCGCCGCACTGCACCGCCGGTTTACCGACATTGTCGGGCCGGAAACCCGCGACATCTGCTACGCGACCCAGAACCGGCAGACGGCGGTCCGCGAACTCTCGACGCTGGTGGACGTTATTCTGGTGGTTGGCGCGAAAAACAGCTCCAACTCCAACCGCCTGCGTGAGATCGGCAACGAAGCCGGCACGCCGTGCTATCTTATTGCCGACGGCAGCGAAGTTGAGCCGGAATGGTTCAACGGCGCGCACACGGTAGGCATTACGGCCGGGGCTTCGGCGCCGGAGGTGCTGGTCGAAGACGTCATCGATGCGTTGCGCCGGCTGGGTCCGGTCGAAGTTTCGGAACTGACGGGCCGGCAGGAAACCATCGAGTTTCGGTTACCGCCCGAATTGACGGACGGCAGGACGGCACAACGGGCGGCCGCGAAGGTTTAGTTGGTCGCCAATTTGCGGCAAGCGTAAAAGCTAAAGCGAAGAAGGAATTGATTGTGACTGTATCACTACGACAGACGGTGGCCGTCGGCTCGTACGTATTGCGGCAGCGGTTTGCCGGGCGCAAGCGCTACCCGCTCGTGCTCATGCTGGAGCCGCTGTTTCGCTGCAATCTCACCTGCGTCGGTTGCGGCAAGATCGACTATCCCGACGCGATTCTGAACAAACGCCTGTCGGTGCAGGAGTGCCTCGACGCGGTCGACGAGTGCGGCGCGCCGATGGTCGCTATTCCCGGCGGCGAGCCGCTGATCCACAAGGAGATCGGCGAGATCGTCAAGGGCATCGTGGCGCGCAAGAAGTTTGTCTCGCTGTGCACGAATGCGCTTCTCCTGGAAAAGAAGCTGCATCTGTTCGAGCCGTCGCCCTATCTGTTCTTCTCCGTTCATCTCGATGGGATCAAGGCGCATCACGACAAGTCGGTGTGCATGGAGGGCGGCTTCGAGAAGGCGGTGTCCGCGATCAAGGCGGCCAAGGCCAAGGGCTTTGCAGTGAACGTCAACTGCACGATCTTTGACGGTCACCCCGCCGAAGACATTGCGGCGTTCCTCGACCTCACCGAGGAACTCGGCGTCGGCGTCTCGATCTCGCCGGGCTACGCTTACGAGCGAGCGCCCGACCAACAGCACTTCCTCAATCGGCGCAACACCAAGGAATTGTTCCGCCGGGTCTTTGCGCTCGGCAAGGGCAAAAAGTGGAACCTGACGCATTCCGGCATGTTCCTTGACTTCCTCGCCGGCAACCAGGAGTTCCACTGCACGCCGTGGGGCATGCCCACACGCAACATTTTTGGTTGGCAGAAACCCTGCTACCTGCTTGGCGAAGGCTACGCCAAGACCTTCACCGAATTGATGGAGACCACCGATTGGGACGCCTACGGCACCGGTCGTTACGAGAAGTGCGCGAATTGCATGGCGCATTGCGGGTATGAGCCGACGGCGGCCGACGCCATGATGCAGCATCCGCTCCAGGCTTTGGCGATCGCCTGGCGCGGGGTGAAAACCGAAGGCCCGATGGCGCCGGAAATCCCGATGGAGAACCAGCGACCGGCGCAATACGTGTTCGACGGCCAGGTGCAACAGCGGCTGTCGGAAATTCGCGCCAATGAAGGGCGCGAGAAGGCCGCCAAGGGCGCGGCGAAGACTTCGGCGAGCGCGGCGTAGCCCGTCGTCATTCCGGGCGGCCCGAAGGGCCGAACCCGGAATCCATAATTACAGGTCCCGTCGGAAAGAATTCCCGACCGCGGGAAAACGCGAGTTAGTTTAGTGGTTATGGATTCCGGCTCCTCGCTTCGCTCGGGCCCGGAATGACGGTTACATCCCGTACGTCACGGCGCGCGCGTTGCCGCGTTTGAGATTGCGATAGCGCGCCATCGCCCACAGCGGGAAGAATTTCGCATAACCGTGGTAACGAAGGTAGAACACGCGCGGGAAACCGATCGCGGTATAGCGCGGCTCGTTCCAGAAGCCGTCGCCGCCTTGCGTGTCGGCAAGATATTTGATCCCGCGCGCGACTGCGGGATGATCCACCTCCCCCGCCGCCATCAGGCCGAGAACCGCCCACGCCGTCTGTGAAGCGGTCGATGGCGCGCGCTCATAGCCGCGATAGTCGAGCTTGTAGCTCGAACCATCCTCGCCCCAGCCGCCATCCTCGTTCTGGATGGCGACGAGCCACTCGGCAGCTTTACGCATTTCCGGCGCGTCGCGATCGAGGCCGACGGCGTTGAGCGCGCAGAGCACCGACCAGGTGCCATAGATGTAGTTCATGCCCCAGCGCCCGAACCAGCTGCCCTCCGCGAGCTGGGTTTTGCGCAAATAGTCGACGCCTCTCGCGACGGCCGTATTGCCCGTTATGGTTTCGCCGAACTGCGCCAGCATCGACAGGCAGCGCGCGGTGACGTCATCGGTGGGCGGATCGAGCAACGCGCCATGATCGGCGAACGGAATGTTGTTGAGGTAATAATATTCGTTGTCGGCATCGAACGCGCCCCAGGCGCCGTTCTCGCTCTGCATGCCGACAATCCATTCGCGGGCGCGCGCCAGGCTCGCGTCATAGTCTTTGGGGCCGGACAAGCCCTGCACCCGGTCCATGGCCATGGCGACGACGGCGGTGTCGTCGACGTCGGGATAATGCGGGTTGGCGTATTGGAACGCCCAGCCGCCGGGGCGAAGGTCGGGCCGTCGCGCGATCCAGTCGCCGCGGACATCGAGCACCTGCTGCGGCACCAGCCAGTCGAGGCCGCGTTCGACCTCGCCGACCACGCGTTCGCCGCCGACTTCCAGCAAAGCGTGGCAGGTGAGCCCGGTGTCCCAGATCGGCGAGACGCAAGGCTGGCAATAAGCCTCCTGCTCATGCACCACGAGAAGCTTCTCGACCGATTTGCGGGCGATGGCGCGCTGCGGATGATTGTCCGGATAGCCGAGCACGGCGAACATCATCACGCTGTTGGCCATAGCCGGGAAAATCGCGCCGAGCCCGTGCTCGCCGTTCAATCGCTCGCTCACCCAGGCGACGGCCTTATCGACGGCGCGCTGCCGCGTGCGCTTGGGAAAATACGGCTCCGTCGCGCGCAAGACATTGTCGACGCCGCGAAAGAACCAGAACCACGACGCCTTCTGCTGCGGCGCCTTCGGCGCGGGGCCCATGCTTTGGGGCGGCTCGAGGAACAGCTCATCGATGCGCACACCCTTGGCGTTTCGCGCCTGCGGCTTCTTCGCCATCAGCACCAGCAGGGGCACAATGACGGTGCGGCTCCAATACGAAATCTTGTCGAGATGAAATGGAAACCACTTCGGCAGCAGCATGATCTCGACCGGCATCACCGGCACGGCACGCCAGGGAATGAATCCGAACAGCGCCAGCATGATGCGCGAGAACACGTTGGCCCGTTCCGCGCCGCCGCGGGCAAGCAACGCCTCGCGCGCCCGGCGCATGTGATCGGCATCAACGGAATCGCCGATCATCTTCAGCGCGAAATAGGCCTTGACCGTCGCGCTGACGTCGAGGTCGCCGCCGCGGAACAGCGGCCAGCCGCCGTGTTCGCCCTGGATGCGGCGCAGGTAGACCGCGATCTTGGCTTCGAGCGCGGCATCGACCGGCTCACCCAGGTAATGCCGCAGCAGCACATATTCGGCCGGAATGGTCGCGTCGGCTTCGAGCTCGAACACCCAATGACCGTCGGCGCGCTGACAGGCGAGCAACGCCTGCGTCGCTTTTTGGATGTGCGGTTCGAGCGTTTCGTCGAGCGGAGGAGCGAGCATTGTAAGCTTGTCCGTTTGGACGGGCTGTTCGAGCGTTTCGTCGATCATGATAATTTCGCGATCATGTCCGCGGCGCGATTGCCGGATCGGATCGCACCTTCGATGGTAGCCGGCAAGCCGGTATCTGTCCAATCGCCGGCGAGAACGAGATTGCGCCATTTCGTTCCGGCGCCCGGCCGTTTGGCATCCTGTGCCGGCGTGGCGGCGAAGGTCGCGCGCCGCTCGCGCACGATCTGCCAAGGGGGTAGTCCGACCGGCAGTCCGGTCACGCGCGCGACCTCGCCCCAGATCGTTTTGGCGAGCTCTTCCCGCGGCGTGTCGATGAGCCGATCGCCGGCGCTGATGGTGACGGAGAGCCGGCCCGGGAAGGCGAAAATCCACTGCACCGTTCCATTAAGCACGCCGAGGATCGGCGGCTGCTGGGCCGGCGGCTCGATGCGGAAATGGGCATTGACGATGGCGCGGAACTCGGTCGGCACCTCCAGACCGCTTACCAGCGATGCGGCGATATAGGGCGGCACTGCGAGGATGAGCTTATCGCGGGCATCAAGCGCGATGGTCTCGGTGCCAAAATCCAGCGCCTCGACCCTTTCGCCAGCAAAGCGGATGCCGCGGAGTTGATGTTGCATGCGCACGGTGGCGCCATGCTGCTGCAGATAGATGAGCGACGGCTCGATCAGCGTCGCGCCAAGCCCCTCGCGCGCAATCAGCGGCCGGCAGGCGCGGCCGCCGGCGGCGAGCGTCTCGCGGACGATTACCGCCGCGAGCCGGGCCGACCCTTGCGGCGGCTCGATGTTCAACGCTCCGACAAGGAGCGGTTCGACCAGCCGATGATAGAGGACACCGTCACAGACGATGACCTCGCCGACGGTCTTGCCTGCCGGCGGCCACAACATCCGCGCCAACGAGAGATAATCCAGGGGGCGCGTTCCCGGCACGCGCCGGCTTGGATCGAAAATCCAGAACGGCACCGGACCGTCATCGAAGCGCAGCGTCCAGCGCTCGCCGCTTGCGAGGTCGACGAAGGAGAATTCGGCTTTCGCCGGACCGACCAGCCGATGCTCGGCGCCGATCGTCCGCAGATAGTCGAGCGCCGCGCGATTGCCGGAGAGCAACAGATGATTGCCATTATCGATCGTCATGCCGACCGAAGCATCGTGATAGGAGCGGCAACGGCCGCCGACGAACGCAGTGGCCTCGTGGACAACGACGGCTTTGCCGAGCGACGCAAGCCGCACCGCCGCGGAAAGGCCGGCAAGGCCGGCGCCGATGATGTGAACCGTTCCGCTCATCTTGTCACAGCAGATTGCGCAGCACGATGAAGAGGAGTTTCGCGCGCGGCAGGCGGATCGGCGGGCGCGGCGGCGCGAAGCCGCGCCCAATCAACGCGTCGAGAATGACACGGTAGGCCTCGCCCATGATCCGCGGCGCCTGCACCACGCGTCGCGGATTTTTCGCCATGATCGCTGCGGCCGCATCGAATTCGGTTTTCGCCAGTTCGACGATGACGCCGCAGGCCTCCGGGAGCATTGGATTTGCCAGTACCACGGCCGGATCGGCGCTGATGATACCGGCGCCGCGCAGAACCTCCCGCGGCAAGTAGAGCCGACCGAGAGAGGCATCCTCGTCAAGGTCGCGCAATATGTTGGTGAGCTGCAGCGCGCGGCCGAGATGATGAGAAAGCGCAATGCCAGCGTCGTGCTCCATCCCGAACACGCGCACCGAGAGGCGTCCGACCGCGCAAGCGACGCGGTCGCAGTAGAGGTCGAGCGTCGCGCGGTCCGGAGCGCGGATGTCGGCGACGACATCCATCTCCATGCCGTCGATGATGGCGATAAAATCTTGACGCTGCAGATCGAACCCGCGCACTGCTTGCGCCAATCCGGCCAACGCCGGCGGCGGCGCGCCGCGATAGACCGCGTCAATGTCGGAGCGCCAGCGCGCTAGTTGTTCGCGCCGCGCGTCGCGCGGCCCGGGATCGTCGGCGATGTCATCGACGGCGCGACAGAACGAATAGATTTCGAACATCGCCTCGCGCTGCGCACGCGGCAGGATGCGCATGCCGGTATAAAACGAGCTGCGGGAAGCGCGCTCGGCCGCCGGGGTGGGTTTGGTCACTCACGCACCCCGCGGCTTTTGCGTCGTGGCGGAAGGTCGCCGGCCGATACGCCGGGTTGCGCCGCCCAGAATGCCGATCATCGTCAAACCAGCGGCGCTGGGCACGGACAGATGCACGCGATCGCTTAACGGATCGCGCGTCATTAGAGTTTGCGTCAAGCGATGCGCCAGCCTGTTGATGACGGAGACTTCAAGAGACAGCCGCCAGTCGTTGATCAGGAGCGGAAAGGCATCGCTCTCGCAGAGCAGCCGTTCGGTGCGCTCGGCGAGGCCGTGGAGCGCGTCGAGCAATGCCGGCGACGCCCGCGCCTCGCCGAGTGCTTCCACGCCGACGCCGCAGGACGCGAGCGCGTCGAGCGGAATGTAGACCCGGTCGAGGTTGCGGTAGTCGTCCTTGCAATCCTGCAAATGATTGATGATCTGCAACGCCGCGCACAGCGCATCGTTGGCCGGCCAGATGCTTCGGCTCTCGCCGTGCACATCAAGCACAAAGCGGCCGACCGGCATCGCCGAAAACGCGCAGTAGCCGATGAGATCGTCCCAATCGCGATAGCGCAGCTTGGTCACATCGAGCTTGAATGCGGCGAGCAGGTCCTGCGCATGCCGCGGCGGGAGGGACCGCTCGGCAAGAGCCTCGCGCAGGCGGACGGCGGCCGTATCATCGTCATTCGCGCCGAGAAGCCCCCCTTCCAGCTGATCAAGCAAGCGAAGTTTTTCCTGCGGTGCGAGCACGGCGTGATCGGCGATATCGTCGCCGGTGCGCACGAAATTATAGAACGCCAAAATCGCCTTACGGTGGCGCGGATGAATGAGGAAGGAAGCGACCGGGAAATTCTCATCCCGATGTCCCTTTCCCGACCGCCAATCCTCGGTGTCTACGATGTTGGCGTCGCCTGTGCCGGTATCGTTCATCGCAATTCCGAAACGTTCTGTTGAACATTGGCTTGGGCACGGCCCTTCCACATGCCGCCGCGCCCGCGCGCATGCTGATAGGCGGAATCAACGGTGAACGCCATATAGCCCGCGGCAATGACGGGCAACGCCAATCCCCACAGCGGCGACATGCGATAGAAGCGCAGCGTCGGCTCGAACGCCAAAGCCATCAGCAGCCATGCGCCAATCCCGAGAAGCCGTGCCACACCGGTGGCGAAAACCGCCAACAGCACCGGCGCAAGATAGGTGATCGCCAGACCAATGATGGTCCCGGCAAGCAGGAGCGGCGAATAGCGCAACTCCGCGTAGGCGCTGCGCGACACCATGCGCCGGACGTCCTCCAATGCCGGGTAGGCGCGGATGCTGCGGACACGCTGTGTCAATCCGAGCCAGATCGGCCCCTGCGCCTTTAACGCTTTCGCCAGCGCGCAGTCGTCGATCAAAGCGCTGCGGATCGCCGCCATACCGCCCGCTCGGGCGAGCGCGTCGCCGCGCACCAGCATGCAGCCGCCGGCCGCGGCGGCGGTAGCACGGCGCGGATCGTTCGCCCATGAAAACGGGTAAAGCATCTGGAAAAAGAAGATGAAAGCCGGGATGAACAAGCGCTCGGCGAGGCTCTCGCAGCGCAACTTCGCCATCAGCGAGGTCAACACATACCTGCCCGATTGCGCCCGCGCGACCAGGGTCCTGAGCGCCTCCGGCGCGTAGACGATGTCGGCATCGGTGAGCAAAAGGTAGGCCGGCGGCGGCGCCGCAGCCAAGGCCGCCTCGACCCCTTGGTGCTGCGCCCACAACTTTCCGGTCCAACCGGCCGGCAACGCCCGCCCAGCCAGCACCGTTAGCCGCCCGGCGGCACCGATTGCGGCCGCCGCATCGCGCGCCACCTGCGCGGTCGCGTCGCGGCTCTGGTCGTCAACCAGGATCGCCGAGAATTCGCCGGGATAGTCCTGACGCAGCAGCGAAGCAACCGTTTCGCCGACGCATTCCGCCTCGTCGCGCGCCGGGATTACGGCGGTAATCGCCGGCCAAGGGCCGGCTCCGGCGGGAAACGTCTCATCGCGCTCTCTGGCACGCCAGAAGCCCCCGCGCGCGGTCAAGAGATAGACCCAAATGGCAAGCACCATTGACGCTACCAAGTCGTTGGTCACAGATAGTCCCTTCGGGGTGAATGGGGCTGCCATTCATCAATATTGTGGCGGCATCGCTCATGCCGCGAGCGGCGTTCCCCAATATAGGACCAGACGGCACCGATTGGGACGCCGAATTGCCCGGGCAATGAATGATGACTGGCAAAAATAGCGCTTTTCTCTCGCGTCTTGATGCGACCGCCAAAGATGTAGACGAATTGCTCGATCGGCTATTGTCGGCGAAGCCGGCGGACGGCGAGATGAGCCGTCCGGCGCGCCTTATTGAGGCCATGCGCTATTCAAGCCTCGGTGGTGGCAAGCGGTTCCGTCCCTTTCTGGTCGTGGAGTGCGCGGCCTTGTTCGAGGTTCCGCGGCCGCAGGCGCTGATGGCTGGTGCGGCTCTCGAATGCGTGCATTGTTATTCCTTGGTCCATGACGATTTGCCGGCGATGGATAATGATGACCTAAGGCGTGGGCAACCTACGGCGCACAAGGCATTCGACGAGGCAACGGCCATCCTTGCCGGCGATGGCCTGCTCACTTTCGCGTTCGATATCCTTTCCCGCCGAGAAACCCATCTCGACCCGGCCGTACGCATTGAGCTTGTGAACGCGCTTGCCCGAGCGGCGGGACTCGGCGGCATGGTCGGCGGCCAAATGCTCGATCTCGCAGCCGAGGGCCGTTTCGCCGGCAATGGTCCGCAACGACTCGGCGAAGACGAGGTGCGGACGCTGCAAGCGATGAAGACCGGCGCGTTGTTGCGCTTTGCTTGCGAGGCCGGCGGCATGCTTGGATCGGCGACGCCACAGCAGCGCAAAGCGCTCGAGCGCTACGGATCGGCTGTCGGCCAGGCGTTCCAGATTGCCGATGACCTTCTCGATCTCGAAGGTGACCCCGCACTGGTCGGCAAATCGACCGGCAAAGATGCGGTCGCGGGCAAGGCGACCATGGTCGGCGCACTCGGCGGAGCCGGAGCCAAGACACGGCTGGGGCAGCTGGTCGCGGAGGCTGAACAGGCGCTCACACCCTTCGGGAAGAGCGCCGCAATTCTCGTCGAAGGCGCCAAATTCGTGGCCGAGCGTCATACTTAAGGCAACGTTGCCGTTTGTGATCCGAATCTTCGCGATCCAGGTCTTTGTGATCCAAATCTTTGTGATTCACATCACTGAGCTTCACTTCAAGGCAATTTGAGTTCCGCAGACTGATTGAAGTTCGCACCAGCGGGGCCTATTTGCCCTGTATGGCAGAGCCTTGGGTGATTCGCGGGAACGAAGCCATGGCCAAGCCTGTTTTGTGGGTTTCGAGAGAGTCCACCCTGACGATGCATGCGCGATGGACCCTCTATGCAGCGGTCGCGCTGTTCTTGGCGCCGATGCTTGCTGCCTCCGGGAGTGCGCAGGGCTTGAGCGGGCCGGCGACGACCGAGCTTCATGCCAAGGCCAAGGCGGGCAACCAACCGCGGCTAAAGCAGGCGACGCCGGGACGCGCGGCAAAGACCCCTCCCCAGACTACGTCCACGCAAACCGAATTGCCGCCGCGCGTGCCGTTCACGGCCGCCGAGGATGCGGCTTCGATCGTTCCCGGAATGCCGGAGGCGCGTTTCTGGGCAGACTCTGAAATGGACTACAGCAACGCGCTGCCGCCGCAGCCAGGGCCGTGGCTCATCCTCTCCAGTGGAGGAGAGGACGGCGCCTTCGGTGCCGGACTGCTGGTCGGCTTGAGCGCCGCCGGCCGGCGCCCCGATTACACGGTGATCACCGGCGTCAGCAGCGGCTCGCTTATGGCGCCCTTCGTCTTTGCTGGAACGCGCTATGACGATGCGTTGCGGCGGACCTTTACCAACGTCACTGCCGCCGATATTTTCGAGGCCGGTCACTCGACCAGCGAGAGCTTCGTTGATACCTGGCCGCTCAGAGAGCTGATCGCCAAGGAGGTCACGCCGGCGCTGCTCGACGATATCGCCGCGGCGCATCGCAGCGGCCGCCGCCTTTTCGTTGTAACAACCGACCTCGATGCCGCGCGCTCGGTGGTCTGGAATATGGGTGCAATCGCCGCCCATGGCGGCGAGGATGCTCTCAAGCTGTTCCGCAAAGTGCTGCTTGCCTCGGCCTCTGTCCCCGGTGCATTCCCGCCGGTGCTGATTGACGTCGAGGCGAATGGCAAGCGCTTTGCCGAAATGCATGCGGATGGCGGCATCGGCGGACAATTCTTCGTCGCGCCCGCGGCTTTGATGGCAACTACCAGTGACTATCGGTTGCCGGCGACGCAGCTCGACATTGTCGTCAACAGCGACCTTAAGCCGGACTTCAAGGTCGTCGAGCGCTTTGCGCCTTCGATCCTCGGCCAATCAGTCGGCATGGCCGTGCAGGTGGACACGCGGATGATGCTTTCGCTCAGCTACGCGGCAACGAAGCGCAGCAACGTTCGGTTCAATGTTGCCTCCATTCCTGCAAACTTCGATGTGCCGAGCAAAGGCTCGTTCGATCCCGACTATATGAAAGCGCTGTTTCAGACCGGCTATGACCAGGGCCAAAGCGGAACGCCCTTTAGCACCGAACCTCCGCCTTATCCAAGCTGGCCCGCGCGGCCATCAAGTCACATTGAGCAAACTGGAGCCAACTGATGAAGAACGTCTTGCGCTCGATCTTTATCGCGACTCTTGCCGTCTTGGGGATGGCAGGCGCCAGCCTGCCATCGAGCGCCATGCCTCGCGCCAGCGCCTTTGATGGCCAGTGGAGCGTGGTGATCTACACGCTACGAGGCGATTGTAACCGGGCGCTGCGGTATTCCCTGCGGATTGTGAACGGTCGCGTACAGCCCGACGAGCAAAGCTACCGGGCCGCTGGTGCGGTCGCGGCCAACGGCTCGGTCCGCGTCGTTGTCGCCGAAGGCGGCCGGTCGGCAAACGGTTCCGGCCGTCTGGTTGGGAATAGCGGCCGCGGATGGTGGCGCACCGAAACCGGCGAATGCTCGGGCCAATGGACCGCCGCCCGGCGCGTGGCGGAATACTGATCCTTAAAGCCGTATCAGCCGGTCTTGCGCGCGGCGACGTTGGCGTTCCACCACGGGCACACGTCGCGCGCCCGCAGATAGTTGCCGTCCATCACGTTGAGCGGCGCGCGGCCGCCGGCTTCGGCGACGCTGATGCGTAAGTCGCGGGCTTCCTGGCGCTTCTCAGGCGGCAGCCACATGCGATCATGCCCCCACAGGCTCGGCCCGTCGCTGCGTTCTTGCGGCGTCCAATTCTCCGGGTCGATACTGCGCCCGCCCCAGCCATATTCGACCAGGAATTTCGACGGCGACCACGAATAGAACGAGGTCACCTGATCGTTGGTATGGCGGCCGAGCGTAGTGCCGATCAGCTCCGGCTTGCGCAGCACCAGGTCGTAGGCCTGCCCGACGTCGTCGAGAAAACAGAGCTCGACCATCAGATGATGGATGCCGTTCTTGCCGGTCTCGATAAAGGCGAGGCTGTGATGGCGCGGGTTGACGTGGAAGAAATAGGCTTTGAACGGCCGCACGAAATAGTCGCTGAGGCGGAAGCCGAGAACGTCGGTGTAGAACGGCACCACGGCATCGATCCGTTCCGTGGTCAGCACCGCGTGACCCATACCGAGCGGACCCGTCCGGAAGCCGGAAATCGAGCGTCCCGGTCTGAACGGTTCCGACGCAATCTCGGCGCCGTGGAAGGCCTCCAGCCGGTTGCCGACCGGGTCGGCGAAGACGATGAGGTCCTTGACGCGTCTTTCTTCGGCAAGCGCGCGTGAGCCGCGCGCAACCTTCACGCCTCGCGTTTCCAGATGCGCGGCCAACCTTTCGAGCGCTCCGGCATCGGCGACTTCCCAGCCGTAGAAGGCGGGGCCTTCGTCATCGTCGCCCTGAATGATGACCCGCTGCTTGCGGTCGTCCATGCGCAACGCGAGCGAGCCCCGGCTCTTGTCGACAAGCTGCATGCCGAGGAAGCGCGTACCGTAGGTCGCCCAATCCTCGATGTCCTTGGCACGGACGCCGACATATCCCAGCGCTTGCAGTTGCATCGCGGCTCTCTCTTGCGAATTTGTTTGATCCTATCACGTTGCAGCTAATCGGTAAATTCTGCCCTGCAAGCCGAGCACTACTTGATCTCACGCTGTCCTTGTCCGTCGGGCGGGATCGAATGCAGCTCCTGGGCGAGGAGCCGGTACTTGTGTGTTTCCGGGGGCGACTTCAGCGCGCCTTGAAGGGGACTTGCGTTGTCCGGCGGAATTTGGCCGCGCACGAAATAGGCCTCTTCACTCGGGAAGCCCTCGAAGGTTGACTGAGGCAGCCCGAAATTTTTGGCCAAGAGTGGCTTCGAGGCGTGGCCGAGCCAGTCGGTAATGCTGAATGTGCCGAACTCCGAAAAGTAGCCATTGTCGAAAATCAGGATGAAGTGGCACGGCTCTTTGCCCAGGCAGGCAAGCGAATGGGCATGGCCGCGTGGAAAGTACCAGACATCGCCGGGTCCGAAGTCATTGATCTCCGAGCCCCCGGACGGATCCACCAAGGTAGTGCGGACGCGGCCTTCCAGAACGAAAGCCCATTCCGCCGCGGTCGCGTGCCAGTGCAGCTCTCGCGTTACGCCCGGTTCGAAACGCATGGAAACGCCGGCAATGCCCTTTGAGATCGCCAATTGCTCGACCGTTGCCTCTTTGCCAAAGCTGCCGCCCGAGACTTTGCCCGTGGACTGCTCCAAAGCGAATTTGAACGTCGGCAGTTCCTTGCCGGAAAGGAGCGGATCGGGAACGTTGTTCTTAAAAGGAAAGTCCGTGACGTCGCCGGCTTGCCACATCGCGCGTCTCCTGTGTTTAAAATCGGCAAGGGACCTTCGCGCGCCACCTCGCCGCGAAAGCGGGCGGAGAACGCGTCAGGCCTGCAGCGCCCGCGTCGTATCGTCGAACAATTCCTCGACCGAATAGCGCCGCGGAATAAGCTTCATCTCGAACGCATAGCCGCTCATGAGCTCGAGCGCCGGTTTGACGGCGTCAAAGCCGAACGGAACAAAGTCGATGGCGCCGGGTTTCGGCAGGCCCGCAGCCTTCTTGCTGTCGAGCAGCATGCGGAAGACCTCGCGCGCCGCGCCCGGATCAGACTTCGCTAGGCTCTCCTTGACCACCACCATGTGGTTGATCGGCACGGTGCCGTGCTTCTTGTACCATTCCAACGCCGTCGCCTCAGGATCGGGAATGACGCTCTTGAGCCGGGGATCGTCCGGCATGTTGCCGCCGAAGATGGCGGCATCGAGCTCGCCGTCGATCAGCATCTGAGTGATGTCCTTGCCGGCGGCGGCGCGTTCAACGCCAGGCGGATCGTGGGCCTCGGCCACGTGAGCGTCCTCGAACGTCACCCACTTCACCGTGCCAAGATCGAGGCCGTAATCCTTCGACAGAATGCCGCGTATCCAGGCGCCGGTGGTCTGCGAGAACGCCCGCACGCCGACGCGGCGACCCGGCAAATCCTCCACCCGCACCGTGCCGCGTTTGGAATTGTACAGCATGGTGCCATGCTGAAAGCGCCCCATCATCGTCGCCGGCATCAGTATGAGCGGCTTGCCGTAGGCCTTGGCCTGCAGATAGGTGACGATGGCCATCTCGCAGACGTCGAACTTCTGCTCGCGCGCCATCAGCAGGAAAGCGCGGTTGACTGGATTGATCTCGGTGAATGCGAGCGTCACGCGGTCCGATTTGACGTTGCCTTTTTTCAGCTCTTGCGTGTGGGCATAGGTCCCGACGCAAGCGCTCAGGGTCTCGATTTTTTCGGCAGTCGTCGCGCTCATAATCGGGCTTTCCTCGCACCGTCGTCCGAGCTTGTTGTATGATTTGGCGCGGCGCAATGCCAGACGCGGATGCTTGGCAAGATTTGCCGGCTGTCTTTTGCTTCAGATTTCCGGTTCCGCTCGCCTACGACGCCGGCAGGCGGCAATCAGCGTATTGCGCAGGAGGCAGGCGATCGTCATCGGACCGACACCGCCCGGGACCGGCGTGATGGCACCGGCGATACCCTGCGCTTCGGCAAAAGCCACATCGCCGACCAGCTTTGACTTGCCGTCGGCGATCGTCACCCGATTGATGCCGACGTCGATGACAACGGCGCCCGGTTTGATCCAATCCCCGCGCACGAGCTCCGGTTGCCCCACCGCCGCGACCAGAATGTCGGCGCGGCGCAACACCGCCGGCAAGTCGCGGGTCTTCGAATGCGCGATGGTCACGGTGCAACTCTCGGCCAAAAGCAAGGCTGCCATCGGCTTGCCGACGATGTTGGAGCGCCCGAGCACGACCGCGTCGGCACCGTTCAGGCTGGACAATGCGTCGCGCAGCAGCACGAGGCAGCCATAGGGCGTGCAGGGAACGAGCGCCCGGCTTAAGCCCCCGCTCCACAAACGTCCGACGTTCTCCGCATGAAATCCGTCGACGTCCTTACGCGGATCGATGGCGTCGATGACGCGTTGCGGATCGATGTGCTTGGGCAGCGGCAGCTGCACCAGAATGCCATCGACTCTGTCGTCGGCGTTAAGCCTCCCAATCAGCGCCAGCAGATCGGCCTCGCCGATGGTCGCCGGCAGGCTCTCTTGAAAGCCCGCAATGCCGGCGGCGGTCGCGGTCTTTCCTTTGTTGCGGACATAGACCTGGCTTGCCGGATCTTCGCCGACGAGAACCGCGCAAAGTCCAGGGGCGATGCCCGCATGCGCTTTAAGATTTGCCGCAGCGGCGGCGACGTCGGCGACCAGGCGGTCGGCGCGCGCCTTACCGTCAATGCGTTTGGTGACGACCATCATTACAGCTCCGTTTCGCCCAAACCGCGCTTGATGCGTCACAGCGCCGCGGCTTTTGTCCTGTTTGCCGGCATTTTTGCCATCGCGGAATTGACGTGCGAAACTAGGGAAAATCAAGAGCGACCCGCGGCCTGTGCGCCGGAGAAGTTGCTCTTTGCCGGAGGAATAGAACGCAAGGAGAGTCATATGAAGTATGTTGTGAAATATTTTGGTGTGCTCCCGGCCTTGTTGTTCGGATTTGGCTTCGCCGGAGCATCCAACGCGGAAACGATCAAAATCGGCATCGTGCTGCCCTATTCGGGACCCAATTCGGATCTGGGCAATCAGGTCGACAAGGCGTTCGACCTCTATGTCAAGCTGCACGCCAAGGACCTCGGCGACAACAAGATCGAATTGATCAAGCGCGACGAAGGGCCGGCGTCGGGCGCCAATGCCCGAACCGTGGTCACCGAGCTTATTACCAACGACAAGGTGAAACTGCTTGCCGGCTTCGTGTTCTCGCCGTCGGCGATTGCCGCCGCGCCGCTGGCGACCCAGGCCAAAATGCCGATGCTGATCGCCAATGCCGGAACGGCGTGGATCACGAATTTGTCGCCTTACATCGTGCGCTTCTCCTTCAGCATGTGGGATCCCGCCTATCCGATGGGCACATACGCGGCGACCAAATTCGGCTGCAAGACAGCCGCCACCGGATTTACCGACTTCCCGCCCGGACAGGATTCGGCGCTGGCCTTCAAAACCGCCTTCGAAAAGGCCGGGGGCAAGGTGATCGATGAAATCCGCATGGGCTCGCCGGGCCCGGTGCCCGACTTCACCCCGTTCTTCCAGCGGGTCAAGGACGAGCACCCCGATTGCTTCTATGTCTTCGTCCCATCCGGGTCGCATGCGGGCGGCGTGATGAAGACCTATGGCGATCTCGGCATGCGTCAGGCCGGCATCCGGCTCATCGGTCCCATGGACCTCATTCCCGACTATCAACTCGCGCACATGAGCGACGCAGCCATCGGTCTAATCGTGATGTCGAGCTATGCGGACGATCTCGACACGCCGGGGAACAAGGAATTCGTCAAAGTTTGGCACGAGGCCTACGGGCCCAATTCCTATCCCGATTTCATGTCGGCTGCGTCGATGGACACGATGGCGGGCATTTTTCACGTCATCAACACTCTGCATGGCAATCTCGACGACGGCGCCAAGGTGATCGACACCCTGAAAGGGTGGAAGCACGAGGGATTCCGCGGCCCGATCGAGATCGATCCGCAAACTCGCGACGTGATCCAGCCTGAGCGCGCCGAGGAGGTGATCAAAAAGCCGGACGGCAAGCTCGGCGTTAAAGTCCTGGAAACGTTGCCCCAGGTAAGGGACGAGTGCAAAGCCCAGAAAGTTGGACGCTGCGCTTCGGGAACTTGAGGCCGTAGACCGGAAGGCCGCAGACCGGACGCGGCATCAGCATTTGCACCGGGCGCCGCGGCGAGTATCCTCGCTCGGAGCTGCCGCCAAAGGCTGGGATTTAATCTTGTCGCCCGTGGCCAACACCATCGTCAGCATCCTGTTCGATGGTCTGGCCTGGGCCATGTTCCTGTTCATCATCTCCGTCGGGCTTTCGGTCACGATGGGACTGATGGGCGTCGTCAATCTCGCCCACGGCGCCTTCGCCATGGCCGGCGGCTATGTGGTGCTGACGGCAACCGCGAGCTTTGGGGTACCGTTTCTCGGTTCGCTCGTTATCACCTTCCTGCTGGTCGGCTGCGTCAGCGTCGTCTTCGAGCGAACGCTTTATGCCCAGCTCTACGGCGCCAGTGAACTCGACCAGGTGCTGCTGACCATTGGCCTTGCCTTCATGGCGATCGCGGCTTTCACCTATATTTACGGGCCTTTGCCACAGGCGATCCACGTTCCCGACTACCTCTTGGGCGAGCTTCATCTCGGCACCCGCAGTTTTCCGACCTACCGGGTCTTTCTCATCGTGGTCGGAGCAGCTTTGGTTGCGGCTCTCTGGTACGGCTTCGAACGCACCATTCTCGGCGCCAAGATCAGGGCTTCCGTCGACAACCGGCGCATGGCGCAATCGGTCGGCATCAATGTCGATCGTCTGTTCACGATCACGTTTGCGGTCGGCAGCGGACTGGCCGCGCTCGGCGGCGGGCTCGCCATTCAGCTCCTTGGCCTAACGCCGAGCTTCGCCGTCATCTATCTGGTGTTTTTTCTGCTGGTCGTGGCGGTCGGCGGCTCCGCGAGCATTTGGGGCACGCTCGCCGCCGCTCTCGTGCTCGGTATCAGCGACACCGCGGGCAAATATCTGTTTGCCGATGCCGGCAGCTTCTTCATTTACGCCGTCGCGGTGCTCATCCTGCTGATCAAGCCTGCGGGTCTTTATGGACGCGAGTGAAGCGTTGCCGCCCTCGACCGGCGGCGAGGTCGCGGCCGACCGCGCCGCCGCTGTCGACTTCCTGGCGCGGCGCGATCGCTGGCGCGCCGTCGAGGCGCTGCCATGGGCTGTGGCGATCACGGCCTATTTCGTCTTTCCCAACCAGATGATTCTGGGCGGCCAGACCTTGATCATGATCTTGTTCGCGCTGTCGCTCGATCTCATTCTCGGCTATGCCGGAATCTTGACGCTCGGCCACGCGGCGTATTTCGGCGTCGGCGCCTATGCCGCGGCGTTGTTGATCACCGATTTCGGCTGGAACGAACCGATTTCCGGACTGATCTGCGCAGCCGTTCTTGCGGCGGTTGCCGGTTTCCTCTCCGGCCTCGTGCTTTTGCGTTATCGCGGCTTGGCGCTGCTGGTGCTGACGCTGTCGATGACCATCATGCTGCAGCAGTTGGGCAACCTTTTCCGCGACTTCACCGGCGGGTACGACGGCATTCCCGGCGTCAACATCGCGCCGCTGTTCGGGCGGTTCGACTACGATCTCTACGGCCATACCTATTATCTGTATTGCCTCGCCGTGCTGCTGGTCGCCTTCTATGGCGTGCGCCGGATCGTCTATTCGCCGTTCGGGCAATCTCTGGTCGGTATCCGCGAAAATGTCGGCCGCATGCACGCGCTCGGATCGCCGGTGCATTGGCGCCTGGTCGTCGCTTATACGATCTCCGCCGGGCTCGCCGGCATCGCCGGCGCGCTGTTTGCGCAGACCAACACGCTGGTGACGCTTGGCGTGTTCGATTTCGACCAGTCGGCCGCCGTGCTGATGATGCTGATCCTCGGCGGCGCCGGCTGGCTCTATGGCGCGTTCGTCGGCGCCGTTCTTTACATGGTGCTGCAAAACGAACTGGCAAAAATCAGTCCGGCATTCTGGCAATTCGGCATCGGGCTCATTCTGGTGGCGGTGGTGCTCCTGGCGCGGCGCGGCGTATTCGCCCGGCTCCGCGACGTCGGCCGCTATCGGCCGTGGAGGACCCGGCGATGACCATGCCAGCCGCCGCGGCCGCGCCTGCGCTTGAAATCAGAAGGCTGCAAAAGAGCTTCGGCGCCATTCAGGTCGCCAATGATATCAGTTTGGCTTTGCCGCGCGGCGCCCGCCACGCTCTGATTGGCCCGAACGGCGCCGGCAAGACGACCCTCGTCAATCTGATCACCGGCAGAATCCGGGTATCTGCGGGCCATGTACTGCTCGACGGCGAGGAGATCACGTCACTGTCCCAGGCTGCCCGCACGCGCCGCGGCATCGCCCGCACGTTCCAGGTCAACCAGCTGTTTCGCGGCCTCACCGTACTGGAGAATGTGTATCTCGCCATCGGCGAGCGAACCGGCGCCTGTAATCGTCTCTGGCGCTCCGCGGGAAGCGAGGCCGCGGTCATCGGCGAGGCGCTCGACCATCTGCAATCGCTCGAACTCTTGGCCGACGCGCGCAAGCCGGTGCGCGAGCTTCCCTACGGGCGTCAGCGGCTGGTCGAGATCGCCATCGCGCTGGCGCAGCAGCCGAAGCTGCTGCTGCTCGATGAGCCGGCGGCCGGCATTCCCTCCTCGGAGAACCATCTGATCCTCGACGTGATCGCGCGACTCGATCCCGACATCAGCATCCTGATCATCGAGCACGACATGGATGTGGTGTTCCGCTTTGCCAGCCGTATCACGGTGATGGTCGCCGGAGTGGTGCTCACCGAAGGCTCGCCGGAGGAGATATCGGCCGACGAGCGCGTGCGCGCGGTCTATCTCGGCGAGCGGCGTGAGGTGCGCCGTGACTGAGCGGGGATCGGCGCTTGAGCTTATCGACGTGTCCGGCGGCTACGGCGAGACGGTGATCATCGAGAACGTGCGGCTTGAGGTCGGAGCCGGCGAAACGCTGGCGATCATCGGCCGCAATGGCGTCGGCAAGACGACGCTGCTTTCGACCGTGATGGGACATGCCGCCCTGCACAGCGGCCGCATCCGCCTGCTGGGAGCGGACATCTCGCGGCTTCCGCCTTATCGCCGGGTGGCGGCGGGTTTGGGCTACGTGCCCCAGGAACGCGAAATTTTTCCCTCGCTGACGCTGCTCGAAAACCTGGAAGTGGCGGCGCGGCCGGGGCCGTGGACCATCGCCACGGTATTTGAGCTGTTTCCCAGGCTTAAGGAGCGGCAGCAGAATTGGGGCAATCACCTCTCCGGCGGCGAGCAACAAATGCTGGCGATCGCCCGCGCGCTCGTCGGCAATCCGGCGGTGATCCTCATGGACGAACCCTCCGAAGGGCTTGCGCCGGTCATCGTCGAGGAACTGACCGGGGCACTCCGGCGGCTGGCGGATGCGCAGGGGCTGACACTGGTGCTGGTGGAGCAAAACACCCGGCTTGCGCTCGACTTCTCGCCGCGAACCGTAGTGATGAACCGCGGCAAGATCACCTATGACGGCTTGAGCGCCCGGCTGAAAGACAGTCGCGAGACGCTCGATCGATTGATCGGGGTCAGCCGCTAGTCGGACGCGTGAGTCGTTCCGGTAGTGGGCTCTTTTGATTAAGGCGGGCCACCTCGGGCACGGACGACGCGTTACGCGCAGGCGGATCATTCAGACCGTGTGATGAGATCGATTTATTGGGCGGGCCGCCACCCGATGATGGCTCGGTCGCGTTCCAGCTGTTTTGTGAACTCTTGGCGTTTGTGCTGAACGTATGCACTCGCTACGGCCACCAGCTCTTCGCGCGTCGCATTTTCTCTGCTTTTTTTGCGGGGATCAAAGCGACGCTTAAAGAGATTGCAGACGCGGCACGAGGCTGCAAAATTTTCGGGCTTATGTTCGCCAGGGCATAGCGGGACAATATGATCTATCTGCATACTTTTGTAGTTTTCAATCGACGCGAAAAAATCAAGCTTGCAATATTCGCACCTCCAACCCGCCTTCTCGCCGAGCGTTGCCCACTCGGCACTCCACTGGGGGGTGGCGGCTAAATTTTTTACAACTTGATCGCGGACGATGTGCTCTGCCATTTTGGCCACCTCAATGCGTCGCTTCAGCGCCTACAAGGCCACGCGCCAAATTCATTTTAATCGAGCGAGCTTCGCATCGGCCTGTCATCTCCCAAGTTTTCAGCACGTCCACGATATCACTAATCTTCCAAAGGCTCCACGTGACGCCGGCGCCATTCAGAAGAGCCCACTACTGTCCGTCCGTAGCGCTTGCGCGGCCGCAATCTTTCCTTTCGTGAATCGCCTGGCCCGCAAATCAATCAATCGCGGCGGCGGCGTTCGCGCGCTCGACTCGTACCGTGAAGCCGCTTTCCCTCTAGCATCGCAACGCCATTCGCGGCATACTCGCATAATGCCGGACACAGATGCGGCCCGCGAAGCTGATCTGGAGAAAGCCCGCGTCATTGTGGGCGAGTATGGCTTGCTGATCGGGCCGGCGGGACAACAAACCGAAATCATCGCGAAGGCCGTCGCCGACGGCATCGCGCTCGGGCGCAAGGAAGGCCTCGCCATGGCAGCAGCAGCCGTAACCCACCTTAAGGGCGAAGGCCGTTCCTAAAGCCGCTATTTGGCCCGCTTGACATCGCCCTTCTTGACCCCGGCCTCGGGGAACACCCACACGGCGGCTACCATCAAGACCGCAACCACCATGACGAAAGTCGAAAAGTCATGGCGAACGGGCGATCCGTTCCAATAGGCGAGCCCCGCGGCGACGATCAGCACAATCGCCGACAGGATCGCTTTGACGTCGTTTGGCATGGCCGCGCCGCCAACGAAATCTAGTTCGAGCCGACCGGAGCCGCCGCCGCTTCATCCGGAAGCCGCGGCGCGCCGCGAAGGTTTTTCTTCAGAAACCGGGTGTCGTAGCCGTTGAGCAGCGTGCCAATCAGCCCGCGGTCGAGGTCTGACGTGCCGAACAGCCAGTCGGCGATTGGAAACGTCAGGTTCATATTGACCTCCATCATCAGCCGCGCGTTATGGTGCGCGGTATGATGACGGCGCAGCGTGTTGACGAACGGACAATTCCGCACGAACCAGTTCTCGTCGACATGGCAGCAGAAATGCATGAACTCATAAATCAGATACATGCCGGTCGTCGTGCCCATGAACAGCCAGCCGACATTGGCCGTGAACACGCTACCGAGGATCGCGGCGGCCGGGATCGACATCAGGATAAACACCACCAGCGCATAGGGCGGGAACAGGGTCACGCGCCAGTCCTTGTGGTCGCGGAACCGCATCTCGTCGTCGCTGAAGAACTGATGATGGTTGAGCGTATGACGCTCATAGATCGCGCGCAGGCCCTTGATGTTGACTGGCCGATGCATGATGAATTTGTGCACCGCCCACTCGAACAGATTGGTGAACAGGAAGGTTAGCGGGATCGTCAGCCATTCGAGCGCGGTGACGTTGTGAATGTGCTCGATGTAGATATAGAACGCCGCCGCGCCCATTGCGTAGATGATCACGACGTGAATGTAGCCGTCGTACCAGCCGAGGATGCGGGAACGGTATTCCTGGCGAAAGTCGATTTGGCGCTGGCCGATCATGTCATCCTCCCGCTCGACGTTGCCTCCCGGGGCCGTGCTGCCACCGCCTCGGCCGGGGTGATTGGCGTTAGTATAGCACATCCACGACGCCCGACGGCGGCTTCAACCTGTCTTTAACGCGCGCCACTCTTACGCAGGTAGGCCTCAACCTCATCTGCCGTGAGCTTCCAATCGTTGTCGAGATTGGCGATCACTTCTTTCATGTACGGCCCCGACAGGGCGATGGCGCGCTCGTTGTCGCCGAGGTAATCGAACAGGATCGCCAGCGCCAGCTGTTGCGGACTGGTTCCTTCATAGGTCCATTCGAAGCCGCGTTTGGTGAATTGCTTGACTTCGTAATGCTCCGGCAAAGGCTTGCCATCGACCGTCACCACGAGGCCGTCAATGGTCCGCTTTCCCTCGTAGATCCTCATGGTCAAAGCTCGCGCGCCAACCCGGCCAAGTTTATCAACTTTTTCGCCCGCCAACATGGGGGTTACGTTCAAGCTAGCCAAACGGACGTTTTGTTGGCCAGCGACGGCAGACGGGAAGATACCATGATATCGGACAAAACGTGGCCTACTGGCTGTTGCGGTCCCTTTAATCTGTGCTAAACAGTCGATTGGTCATTAGCAGCAGCTGGGGAACCAAGACAGTGGCGGCGACTAACGCCAAGCGTCAATCCAACCGCTGGCCGGCGCTGCTCGACGCCGCGGCCGCGCAGTTCGCCGAGCGCGGCTATCACGCCACCAGCATGCGCGACCTGGCCGCCGCGACCGCCATGACGCCGGGCGCGATCTATTTTCACGTCGCCAGCAAGCAGGCGCTCCTCCTCGCCGTTTATGAGGAAGGCGTGCAGCGTATTCTCGACCGGGTCGAGACGGCCGTTGCCGCCGAGCGGGAACCCTGGGCGCGGCTGGAAAAGGCCGTCGCCGCCCATCTGGACTCCATCCTTGACGCCAGCGCTTACGCTCGCGTTGTCGTTCGCATCTTGCCGGCTGATGCGCCGGAAATCGCCGCGGAGCTGACCGAATTGCGCGACCGCTACGAGGCCCGGTTCCGTCGGTATTTTTCTGCAATTCCGTTGCCGCGCGAGCGCGACGCCGCGGTGGCGCGTCTTGCTTTGCTCGGCGCCATAAACTGGACTCCGGTCTGGTACAAGGAGGGCGGCAAGTCCGTTCCGGCGATGGCGCGCGAATTGCTGGCGCCGCTGCGCGCGCTCACCGGTCTCAAATCTTCGCGGGGACGCAAATGACCGCGAGCAAACAGTCGCCGCCGGCGCGCGTCCTGGTCACCAAGATCGGCCTCGACGGACACGACCGCGGCAGCCGCATCGTCGCGGCTTATCTGCGCGATGCCGGCATGGAAGTGATTTACACGCCGCCGTGGCAATCGATTCCCGCCGTGGTCAAGCTGGCGATGGAAGAAGATGTCGATGTCATCGGCATTTCTTCGCTCGCAACCGACCATCTCATCGTGCCGAACCTGATGAGTGCGTTACGCGCGGCTGGCCTCGGCCATATCGGCCTCCTGGTCGGCGGCATCGTCCCGGAAGACGAGCGCCCGGCGCTGATTGCAGCGGGCGTCAGCGCGATTTTCGGACCAGGCTCGTCACGCGATGAAATCATCGAACATGCAGCGGCGCTCGCCGCCAAAGTGCGCGAAACGAAAAACGCCGAGCTGAGGGAGATCGTCCAGTGACCAAAGAGGCCGTTCAACTTTCACTGCCCGGATTCGAGCAGGCCCACGGCCGCTGGCGGGCCGACTATAGCCGGCAGATCGGCACCGATCGCGTCATCAAGAACCGCTCGCGCATTAAGATCAAACCACTGTACACGCCGCGCGACTGGAACGGCGACGCGTTTCTCGAGGACCTTGGCTTTCCCGGCCAATATCCGTTCACCCGCGGCATCTATCCGACCATGCATCGCGGCCGCACCTGGACGCAGCGCCAGTTGATCGGCCTGGGCACGCCCGCGGATTACAACAAGCGCGTGCGCATGATTCTCGATGCCGGCGCCACCGCGATCAGTCTCTTGCCCTGCAATTCCGGCTTCCGCGGCGTCGATTGTGACGAGGTCGATCCGGTGCTGCTCGGCACCTGCGGCACCGTGATCAACACCACAGACCACATGGATCAGGCGCTCGACCGTGTGCCGCTCGGCAGCATCTCGACGGCGATGAACGATCCCTCCCCGTTCACGCTGCTGGCTTTTACGCTTGCCGTCGCCAAAAAGCGCGGCATTCCCTGGACCTCGATCACCGGCACCTCGAACCAGAGCGATTACCTCTCGCATTTCATCGCCAATCACATGTTCTATCGGCTGTCGCTGCCCGGCTCGCGGCGTGTTCTGCTCGATCACATCGAGTTCTGCCGCCAGCACGTGCCCGGCTGGAATCCGGTATCGGTCGTGGGTCAGCACATGCAGCAGGCCGGCGCCACGCCGGTCGAGACCATGGCCTTCACCATCTCGACCGCGTTGCAATACGCGCAAGACTGTATTGATCGCGGCATGGACATCGACGTGGTGCTGCGGCGCTTTACTTTCTTCTTCGACATCTCGATCAGCTTCTTCGAGGAAGTCGCCAAATTCCGCGCCGGCCGCCGCATCTGGGCGCGGCTGGCGCGCGACCGCCTCGGCGCCAAGGATCCGGCGTCGTGGCGCTTCAAGTTCCACGGCCAGACCTCGGGCGTCGATCTCACCGAGCAGCAACCGCTCAACAATATCGCCCGCGTCGCCGTGCAGGCGATGGCCGGCATTCTGAGCGGGCTGCAGTCGCTGCACACCGACGCCTACGACGAAGCCATCACCACGCCGACCGAGGAGACCGCGCGCATCGCGGTCGCCACCCAGAACATCCTGCGCGAGGAAGCGCATCTCTGCGACGTCATCGACCCGCTCGGCGGCTCCTACTATGTCGAGACCCTGACCGATCAGATGGAGCAGGAGATGGTGGCGCTGATCGGCAAGGTCGACGACGCCGGCGGCATGTATAAGGCGGCGGAAGCCGGCCTCATCCAGTCGATGATCGGCGAATCCGCGCTGGCGTTCCAGGAACGGGTGGAAAACGGCGAGGAGAAGGTGATCGGCGTCAATTGCTACCAAGCCGACAACACCGAGCGCCAGGGCAGGCCGACCGAACGGCCGAACCTCGACCGCATGAACGAGCACGTCGCGCGCTTCAAAGCCTACAAGACCGAACGCAGCCAGGCCGACGTGCACCGGGCGCTCGACGCGCTTGCCCGCGCCGCCAACAGCGAGCGTGAGAACACCTACGAGCGGATCGTTGAAGCCGCCGAGGCCGGCGTCACCCACGGCGAGATCGTGAGCTGCCTGCGCCGGGAGCTTGGCTTTGGACATCCCCTTGTCATTGCCTGAGGCCGTGCCCGCAAGCGAACCGCCGGCGGCGCTGGACGATCTCATCGACAAGCTCACCGCCGGCGATGCCGCGACGCTGGCGAAGTGCATCACATTGATGGAAGCGGGCGGCCCCGCCACCGACCGCATCCATCGGCGCATTTGCGCCAAGGTCGGGCGCGCCGCGGTGATCGGTTTCACCGGCCCGCCGGGCGCCGGCAAATCGACCCTGATTGATGCTTATATCGGGGCGCTGCGCGCCCACGGGCATAACGTCGCGGTTGCCGCCGTCGATCCGTCCAGCCCGATATTCGGCGGCGCCATTCTCGGCGACCGCATCCGCATGCGGCGCCACGCCGAAGACGCAGGCGTCTTCATTCGCTCGGTGGCTTCGCGCGGCCATCTCGGCGGCTTGTCGGAGAGCATCCATCGCATCGTCGACGTGATGGATGCCGCCGGCCGCGACTTCATCATCGTCGAGACGGTCGGCACCGGGCAATCAGAGGTCGAGGTCGCCGAGATTGCCGACATCTGCGTGGTGGTGAACGCGCCCAACATGGGCGACGACGTACAAGCGATAAAAGCGGGCGTACTGGAAATCGCCGATGTGCTGGTGGTCAACAAGGCGGACCTTCCCTTGGCGCAGCGCGCCGCCGAGCAGCTCAAAAATATGCTCAAGCTGCGACGCGAGCACGGCGACGTTGCCGTCATCGAGACGGTGGCGACCAAAGAAACCGGAATTGACACGCTCTATTCCACGATCGAGGACCTGCTCGCGGCCCGCGCCGGCGACAAAGCGAAAAGCCGCGAGCGGCGGATGCGCCGTCTGATTGCGCAGGCGGCCGGCCGGCTAGTTCATGATCGCATTCGCGATACCGACGGCGGTGAGATCGAGGGCATCGTCAAGGCCGCGGCGTCGGGCGACGTCGGCATTGCAGAGGCCGCCCAGCGCGCATTGAAGATCATTCGCTGATAGTGAGGCGGCCTTCTCAGCCGACCAGGCTGGGAAAGCGCGCCGCGAAGGGCTCGAGCGGCAAGTCGAGCGCGTTGGCGTGAAGCGACACCGTCCGATAGAAACCGATCAGCGCGATGATTTCGAGGATCTGCTCGGCGGTGAAGTGCTCGGCCAGCCTTTGCCACAGCGCGTCAGAGATATGTTGCGTGGCATCGAGCTCGTCGCATACGTCAAGCAGGACGCGCTCGTCCGCCGCCCAGCCGGCATCCCCGCCATGTACCGTGGCCGCGATCTGAACGGGCGTGAACTTCACCTTGGCGGCAAACCACGCGATATGCACGCCCCACTCGTATTCGCAGCGATTGAGGGCGCAGGTGCGATTGATCACGATCTCGCGTTGCCGCAGCGTCAGCAGGCCTCGATCCAGCAAGCCGCCGGCGTAGAACCGCTGATAAACCCGGCCATTGACCGCCAAAGTGCGGAACAGCACCAGCGGGTCGACGCCTGCCGGCATGACTTGATCGAACGTTGCCTGCAGCTCAGGCCCATAAGGCGGACTTAGCGGGGCGATCCGGGACATTGCGGCACCTTCGTATGCTACGATTATAGTAGCGCGCCGGATCGACCGGCGCTACTAAAATCATAGCGAGGCTGAGATGATCCCCACCCCCGGCAGGCGTGTTCGCGGCTCGCGTACCGGCAAGCCGGTCATGGCGTTCCTCGATCTCGCCGGCCGCCGCTGGACGTTGCGCATCCTTTGGGAGCTTGACGCCGGTCCGATGCGATTCCGCGCGTTGCAGGCGGCCTGCGGGGCAAGCCCGAGCGTGATCAATCAGCGGCTGAGCGAACTGAAGGCCTGGAACCTGATCGTGCTGCAGAATGACGGCTACAGTCTGGCGCCTGCCGCCAAGGAACTCCTCGCCCTGTTGCTGCCGCTCAATGCCTGGTGCGAGCGGCAAGCCAACGCCGGCCGGAAGGGCCGGCGAGTATGATCTAAGCCACCCCGCGCGCCGCGGCGCGGCCCGCGGCGCGGCCCGAGAAAATGCAGCCGCCGAGAAATGTTCCCTCCAGCGCCGCGTAGCCGTGAACGCCGCCGCCGCCAAATCCGGCCACCTCGCCGGCGGCATAGAGGCCTTGAATGGGCCGACCGTCGGCGCCGATGACACGGCTTTCAAGATCGGTTTGCAGACCGCCCAGGGTCTTGCGGGTCAATATGTGCAAGCGGACCGCGATCAACGGCCCGGCCGCGGGATCGAGCAGCTTATGCGGGCGCGCGGTGCGGATCAGCCGATCGCCGAGGTAGCGGCGCGTAGCGCGAATGGCGGTGATCTGTGCGTCCTTGCAGAACGGATTATCGAGTTGGCGATCGCGGGCGACAATCTCATGCTCGACGCTGGCGAGGTTCAATAGCGGTTCGCCGCTCAGCGCGTTCATCCGCTCAACAAGCCGCGCCAGATCGCGCTCGACGATGAAATCCTCGCCCTTGTCCATGAACGCCTTGATCGGGGCGGGAATGCCCCGGCGCGCGCGCGACAGAACCTGACTCCACTTTTTGCCGGTCAGGTCGGGATTTTGCTCAGAGCCGGATAAGGCAAACTCCTTCTCGATGATTCTGCGGGTGAGAATGAACCAGGAATAATCATACCCGGTCGCCATGATGTGCTTGAGCGTGCGCAGCGTATCGAAGCCGGGGTAAAGCGGGGCCGGAAGCCGTCTGCCGCGCGCATCGAGCCAGAGCGTCGATGGTCCGGGCAGGACGCGAATGGCGTGATCGGTCCAGATCGGATTCCAGTTCTTGATGCCCTCGACGTAGTGCCACATGCGATCGCGATTGATGACGGTGCCGCCGGCGGCTTCGGCGATCGCCAGCATGCGGCCGTCGACGTGGTCGGGCACGCCGGTGATCATCCGCTGCGGCGGCGACCCCAGACGCTGCGGCCAGTTGCTGCGCACCAGCTCATGATTGCCGCCGATGCCGCCTGACGTAACGATGACGGCCTGGGCCCTGAGTTCGAAGCCGCTGACGACATCGCGTGAGCTTTTCTGACCACGCTCAATAGTGCTTGGCGCAAGAATATCGCCGCGCACCCCGTCGATTGCCCCGCCCGATTTGGTCAGCTCGTTGACGCGATGGCGGAATTTGAATGTGACAAGCCCGTCCCTTTGGCCTTCGCGCACGCGCCGGACAAAAGGCGCTATGACGCCTGGTCCGGTTCCCCAAGTGAGATGAAACCGCGGCACGGTATTGCCGTGGCCGCTGGCATTGTCGCCGCCGCGCTCGGCCCAGCCCACCACCGGAAAGAAGCGGATGCCGCGTTCGCGCAGCCACGCTCGCTTTTCGCCAGCGGCGAAGGCGACATAGGCCTCGGCCCATTTTCGGGGCCACAAATCCTCTTCGCGATCGAACCCGGCCGTGCCCAGCCAATCCTCCAGCGCCAGCGCGTGCGAGTCGCTGATGCCCATGCGCCGCTGCTCTGGCGAATCGACCAGGAACAGGCCGCCGAGCGACCAGAACGCCTGACCGCCGAGCGACTGCTCGGGCTCCTGATCGACCACGATGATCTTCCTGCGGGCCTCGATCAGTTCGGCCGCGGCAACGAGACCGGCAAGTCCCGCGCCTACGATGATGACGTCGGCGTCATAGGGCATTTTTCTATTCCCACGCTGCCGCGAAAAACATTATTGATCTAAAACTCACGCGTCACAAGGAACATCACGCGGCGATCCCATTGCGGTACGTTTTCAGTTGCCAAGGTCTACGGCAGGCGAAGGCTTTACGCCAAGAGTCCCATTCCCTTCGGACACGCTCTTCGATCTCCGCCGCTATGCGTTCAGGCTCCTCGGAAACCGGGGAGCGTAACGCACGGAAAGTCACATAATTCTGGCGCTTGAACGCGCGCGAAGCGGTGTATCCTTCGGCAACGGCATCGTCGTGCAGTGAGTGCAAATCCCGTTCGAGGCGAGGCTGAATTCTGTTCCCCGTAAACTGTACAGCACATGTGAGTCCGTCGAGTGCGATTAGCGCGAGCCAGCACCTGTGGTCCGCGCTCGATGTCTCCGCGGGCCGCCGATCCCGCATCCGATAGTGCATCGGGTCCAAGAAGCCGAGTTGGGCAGTAGCCGCCGGTTTCCATTCTCGCAACACGCTGGCGAGGTCCACCATCGAGTCGGGATATGCAGCGTCCGAGACATCGACTGTAGACTTGTTCTGTTGTCGTCTTCGATTTCGTAGATCGCCCGGGCCGTTGCTTCGATTTTCTTCAGCTGAGGAATCGCGTCACCATAGTGACCGTTGCGAATATCATTCAACCACATCCGGCAAGGAGCCCCAGTCTGAAGAGCTGCCCCGGCAACAAGCAAGGCTGCGTTGGGTCCTCGCTCGTCGTTTGAACGGAGATTGGCACGGAGCAGTCCCGCATAGCCTTGAAGCAGCGCGGAGTTGGTCGCAGTGCAGACCCTGCGAAGCGTGTCAGCATCGAAGCCGCGGTCGTGGAGGTGGGGACACCAAGGTGTACACGGTGGCATCGCAAACGAATTCACAAAATCGAGCGGCGCGCGGTCGTGACAGCACTTGCGGAGCAGCGCCAGCGCGGCCTCTGTGACCACAAGATTTTCAAGAAGGGTCCCGAGTTTCGGATCGGCATGATTCCTCGCGCCCGTAGACGAACCAACTCATTCTTCAGCATCGTCGATCGGGAGGTTCTCGCCGTCGTCGGAAGCGTACAGCGCCACGCCGACCGCCGGATCGACCGGATCGTCCCAGGGCCGCCGCGCGATGGTGCGGCGCGTATCCCCGTATCCCGCCTGCCAGCGTGCACGGATGGTGGCCGGCGAAAAGTCATATTCCCGGGAATTGGTCTCGCCGTCGAGCGGCTCGGCGTTGATCTCAATGAGATGCATCACGGTGGTGCAGCCGTAGCCGGCGAGCTCCTGGACCTCGAGCGTTTTCCGCTGCTCCTCGGAGAGCATGCCGACCAGCGTGCGGATGATGTGCCGCATGCGGTGCAGTTGAGCCTGCCGCGCGATGTGGCTCCGCGAGCGGCTGCCGAACATGATGTCCTTCTGCCGGGCAAAGACCTGGGCGACGGATTCGGGTTCCGGGCCGCGCGCGTGCCAGATCTGCACGGCAAAGACGACGGAGCTTTGCCGCGGATCGTCATCGAACACGGCTTCGACCGGCGTGTTCGAATAGATGCCGCCGTCCCAATAGGCCTCGCCGTCGATCCGGACCGCGGGAAACGTCGGCGGCACGGCGCTCGATCCCAGCACGTGATCGAGACCGACCCTGCCATAGTTGCTGTCGAAATATCGCATCTGGCTGTCGCGGACGCTGACCAGCCCCAGCGTAAATCTCGGCTTGCCGGAATTGACCCGGTCGAAATCGACCAGTTCCGGTAACAGCTTCCGCAACGGATCGACGGAATACATGGCAGCGCGTTCGACGCCGACCATCGCCTCGGGACCCAACAAGAAAGCCGGGTTGGGTGAAAAGAAGCCTGGCACACCGGTGAGCAGGGTCGCGAGCTCGCTCGACGGGTTGCCGAACATCGGCGCAAGCACGCCCAAAAGACGGGGCGGGCCGGTTTCGACCCGCGACCAGAACTCGCGCAACCGCTCTAGCCGATCCGCGACCTCGTTGCCGGCGATAATCGATCCATTGATGGCGCCGATCGACGTGCCGATAACCCAATCAGGCTCGATGCCGGCTTCGTGCAGGGCCTCGTACACACCGCCCTGATAGGCGCCCTGGGCTCCGCCACCCTGCATGACAAGCACGATCTGGCCGGGGAGCGCCGCGGGCTGCGCCGGCTCGGCTTTCGCAGCAGAAAGCACGCCATCACCTGAAGTCATGATGCGGGGTTCCTTGTTCAAAACGTTGACCGGGATGGTCCGGTTTCGCCCGACTTCTCCGGCCGGAAGCTTATATCATGCCAATCACGGGCTCTAATTACCGCGGAACCAGCGTTCCAGCAGCACCGTTGCAGGTTGATATTGGTCAAAGACGGTCGCGGGCCGTTCCACGATAAATCTCGCCGTGAGCAGCAACTGGGAGCAGGACATGCAAACCCCGCCTGAAATTCAGTTTCAAGGCATGACCGGGACGCCGGAAATCGAGGAGGCTATTGCCGCGCATGTGGCGCAACTCGAGGAACGCTGGGGTCGCATCACCGCGTGCCGCGTCGTCGTGAAGGCGCCGAGCCAGCGTCATCGTAAAGGCGGACTGTATGAGGTTCACATTCGTCTCGCCCTTCCCGACGGCCGCGAAGTCAATGTGGAAAGGACACCGTCCCAGGATGAGCGGCATGCCGATCTGAAATTCGCGCTCAACGACGCCTTCAAGCATGCGCGCCGGCAACTCGAGGATCAGGTTCGACGCACCCGGGGCGACGTCAAGAATCATGACGGCCCGCCGATCGGAACGGTGGTGCGGCTCGACCCGTCCGGCGAGTTCGGCTTCCTCGAGGCGCATGACGGCCAGGAGATCTACTTCCACCGCAACAGCGTGCTCGACGACGGATTTTCGCGGTTGCAGGTCGGCTCGCGGGTGACTTTTGCCGAGGAGCCCGGCGACAAGGGCGCGCAGGCGACGACGGTGAAGCTCATGGGGAAACACGGGCTTCGGGTGTGACCCTCGGTGAGGTTGCCGCGATGCTTATCCCCCACGAATTGCCGGACGAGTTCCCCAACGAAACCGTGCTCGTCGCGCGGCTCGCGAAGACCAATTATCTGTTTCGACGATTGGCGGGCCGTTATGACGCAGCCAATCGTTAGATTTTTCGCATCGAGTTGGGCGACGAACCAACCACAGACGAAGTCCTGGAACGGCTCAAGAAAGCGCGTCTCAAGCTCAAGGACCAGATCGCCCGCATGCTCACGCGCGTGGAGCGCCGAATGTAGGCCCGCTCCGCGCTTTGATCTGAGTCAAGCCTCGACGGAAGGAATTGCAATAGTCATTTCCAATGCAGCCCGCGAGCCTTGCTAGCCATTGGGGCTGGGTGTTTATCGATGCCGGGTTGACGGAATGCTTAAGGAGTGCCCATGCGCGCCGCACCAATCTGGTTTTTGGTCTTTTGGATGGCTGTCGGCCCGGCCTTGGCCGAGGACAGCAATTCGGCAAAAGAATTACGCGCGGGCCACCAGCTGGCGTCGATGCTGTGCGGGACTTGTCACGTCGCGGCACCCGACCAGCCATTTGTGCCGATCTTGAATCCTCCGGCGCCGCCGTTTGCGTCGATCGTTCAACGCAATGATTTCAACGCCGATCGGCTGCAAAACTTTCTGACCACGACGCACAGAGGCTTGGATATGCCAAATGGCATGCCGAGCCCCTACCTGGCCGATTATCAGGTGAAACAGGTGGTCGCCTATCTGATGAGCCTGCGCAAATAAGTAGCCGCAGCTTCGATGACTTATACGGTCAGCTGCTTTGCATCGTTGCACTTCGGCACCGGAAACCGCTTGAGTATCTCAATCACTTCCTGGTCCGAAACCTGCGTGAAATTCGCATAATAGGCGCCGATGGCGCCGAAGAATTCGTAATCCTCAAGACACACGACGTCGTCGACCTCGCTCCGCAACGCTGCAATGGTATCCGTCGGCGCTACCGGGACCGCAAGAACGAGCCGCTTCGGATTGCGCATACGCGTCGCGCGCAGTGCCGCACGGGTCGTTGCACCGGTGGCTACGCCGTCGTCGATCACAACTGCGGTACGGCCGCTGACCTCCGCGCGTTGACGATCGCCGATGTAGCGCCGCCGGCGCCGCTCGATCTCGGCGAGTTCGCCATCGCAGACCGCCTTGAACGCGAACTCGTCGATACCTGTGATGCCAATCACGTCCTCATTGCGCACGACAAGCGGCGTGTCGCCATCGACCACGGCGCCCATGGCCAGTTCGGGCTGGAACGGCACACCGATCTTGCGCACGAGGATCAGATCGAGCGGCGCTTTGAGCACTGCGGCGACCTCTGCCGCGACCGGCACACCGCCGCGCGGCAGCGCGAGAATCACCGGCTCTTGATCCTTGTATTGAACGAGCGCCTTAGCCAGTTTGCGCCCGGCGTCAGAGCGGTCCTTGAACGGCATCGCCGGTTTCCCCGCTAACCTTCCGGCCTCGATCGCATCCGCTGGGCAGCAGTCGGGATCGGAAAAGTCACGATCACCTCGCCCTCAGACGCGGCTCTCGGGCCCAGGCAAATGTGCTGGATCGAGCCCCAGTTCCTCGCAGGCGCGCTGCACCACGCGGGGGTCCAGGGTTTGATGCGACCCGCCGAGCGGAACTTCTGCCTTCCGACCCTGTCGGTGCACGGTGACCATGACCGGACCCTCATGTCGCTGGTCATGCTCGCCGTGATCGACGCGGCAGCCATGCTCCACAAGCCATTTTCGGAATGTCGCGCTTTCCATTCTCCGCTCCTGACGGCCTTCGGCTCCAAAGAAAAGCTTGTAATTTTTATTATTATGCTACGCGGATCGCCGCCGTCCCCTTTGATCTTGATCAAGAAGGCAAGCTGCAATGGGATGAAATTGCGTCGCTTTTCGCGATTTTTCGGCGCGCGATGGTAATGCCGGATTGGTCCGAGCCGACGTGATCGATGCTGCCGCAGCGCAGACTCAGTCGCTGCGCTCGACCAAAGCCTGCCGCGCGTTGCCGACCTCGCTTGCACTCACCGGCGGCGCGGAATTGCCCCAGGCGTTGCGGATATAGGTAAGGACGGCGGCAATCTGGTCGTCTCGCAGCAGCCAGCCAAATTCCGGCATGGCCGCGGCGGTCGGCGCTCGCTCCGTGCCGACGCTGCGCGCGCCGCGCAAGACCACATGCAGGAGCGACGTCGGGTCGGTTTGTTGCACCGCCGGCGAATGGCTCAAGGACGGGAATAATCCCGGCGTGCCCTTGCCATCCGCCGTATGGCAGCCGGCGCATTCATCGGCATAAATCTTGGCGCCGGCGTTCATCGTCTTGGTATCGGGATCAGCCTGGGCGGCTTTGTCATGGTCCCGACCGTTCTGATCCTTCAGATAGATCGCAATCGCCTTGAGGTCGGCCTCGCTCATATGCGACGTCGAGAAATTGAGCGTTTCGGACATCGGCCCGGTGGCGGCGGCGGTCTCGTTATGGCCGGTCTTGAGATAAGCGACGATATCGTCGATCGACCAGGAACCGACGCCGCGTTGCGGGTCATTGGTGATATTGGACGCAAACCAGCCCTGTAGGGCATAGCCTTGCAGCCGCTCGCTGGTCCGGTCGCCGCCGAACAGATTTTTCGGCGTGTGGCACAGGCCGCAATGACCAAGCCCTTCGGTCAAGTAGGCGCCGCGATTCCATTCGGCGCTCTTTCCTGCAACGGGGGTGAATTGCCCGGGCGCAAAGAAGAGCCTGTTCCAAATCATCATTGAGGCGCGAATGTTGACCGGGAACGGCAGTTGATCGGGCTCGACCGGATTGTGCACGGCCGGCACCGAATTGAGATAGGCGCGGATGGCGAGCGCATCGTCGCGCGTCACCTTGGAGTAATAAGTATAAGGCATGGCCGGATAGAGATGCGTTCCGTCCCTGCCCGTTCCTTTGGTCAGCGCATTGACGAACTCGTCATCGGTCCAGGCACCGATTCCGGTGAGCGGATCCGGCGTAATGTTAGGCGCTATCAGATTGCCGAACGGCGTTTCGAGGACACGTCCGCCGGCGAAATCGTGGCCACTGCCCGGAAGCGTGTGGCAGGCCGCACAATCGCCGACGATGGCAAGATAATGCCCGCGTTCGAGCTGGTTGAAATCCTGCGGGTCGATATCGCCGGCCACCGCGCTGCCGGCACAGAGGCTCAACGCAACGCCGAGCGCAAATCCGCACCAAGGTTTCCGAAGAAATTTGGTTTCGTCACGCATGAACGAGCGGGCCCGGGTTCTTGAGGTATCGCGAGCGGATTGCCTTTGCCGACCAGAATGCGAGCGCACCGACCGTATCGGTCGGGTTGTAGCCGGCATTTTGCGGAAAGGCGGTGGCGCCCTGCACGAACAGATTGGGGACGTCCCAGCTCTGCAGATATTTGTTCAGAGCGCTGTTGCCGGGGTTTTCGCCCATGATGGCGCCGCCGCAGAGATGCGAGGTCTGATAATCGGTCACGTCGTAAGGCCCTTTGCGCGGCTGCTTGACCACCTGCCTGGCGCCCATCTGTTGGACTATTTCGGCATATTTGTCGGTAAGAAACGCGCTCATCTTGAGCTCGTTGTCATGCAGATCGATGGTCAGGCGCAGCAGCGGCCGGCCGAAGCGATCCTTGTAGGTGGGGTCGAGGTCGAGATAGACGTCGCGGTAACTGTAGAACGAGCCGTGGCAAGCGCCGCCGACAATCATCGAGCTGAGATAATTGTCACGCAGCGCCTGTTTCCATTTGGCGCCCCAGGCCGGTGTGCCGGGCGGCACCGCCATGCTCTCGAGCGGGCGGCCGTTGGTCCGAACCTGGCCGATATAGCCGCCACCGACAAAACCGTGCGGGCCGTGATCGAAGTTGTCGCCGTTGAATTCGTCGACGCACATGCCGATCGCGCCGGAAGCAACGAACGGATTGAAATTGTATTTGTCCTTGTCGAAGAAGCCGACCGCGGTCGACATGGTTTGATGGGTGAAATTGCGCCCGATCTGACCTTGCCCGGTCTGCGGATCGTACGGCGTGCCGATACCGGACAGCAGCAGAAGCTGGACGTTAAACAGCTGGAACGCACATAGCAGAACCAGATCGGCGGGCTGCTCGAATTCTTCGCCGGATGAATTCACGTAGGTCACGCCGGTTGCCCGCTTGCCGGTGTTATCCAGATTGATGCGCATCACTTCGCATTCGGTGCGCGCCTCGAAATTCGGACTGCGAAGCAGCACCGGCAAAATCGTCGTTTGTGGCGTTGCCTTCGAGTAGTTGGCACAGCCGAACCACTCGCAGAAGCCGCAAAAGGTACATTGTCCGAGCGTCACACCGAGGGGGTTGGTGTAGGATTGCGAGAGGTTCCCGGACGGTTGCGGATACGGCTTGTAGCCGAGCTGTTTCGCGGCTTCGGCAAAGAGCGTATGGCCGTAGCCCTGCTTCTGCGCCGGCGTCGGATAGGGTCGCGAGCGAGCGCCCTCAAATGGATTGCCGCCGTCCTGGATCTTGCCGTTGACATTGCCGGCCGTGCCCGACGTGCCGCACAAGTACTCGAAGTCATCATAGTGCGGCTCAAGCTCGTCATAGGTCACGCCCCAGTCCTGGATGGTCATATCCTCCGGCAGAAACTTTTCGCCGTAGCGCTGGGTCAAGTGCGAGCGGGCCGTGAAGTCGGTCGGCAGGAAGCGAAATGTCTCGGCGTTCCAGTGCAGGCCGCCGCCGCCGACGCCGTTGCCAAGCATGAACGCGCCCCAGTTACGGACCGGCAGCGCCGTTTGATTGGCGTTGTTCCGGAACGTCACGCACATTTGTGCCGGCTGTAGGAACAGCTGGTGCTGCAGGCGGTAGCGCAACTCGTCCTGCGCGTAGGAAATCGGGAAATCCGTGGCGGTGTCGCGCCACGGGCCACGCTCGATCGCGACGACGTCGAGCCCGGCTTGCGTCAGTTCATGGGCGAGAATCGCGCCGGTCCATCCGAGCCCGACGATGACTGCATCTTTTCGGGGAAGCCTGCGCGCCATTGTTCTGCTCTCGCTGCAATCGATTTCACAATCACATTGAACACGATCCGACTATGTCATTGCGACCAGTTTGGATGGCTGGCGATGCCGACGGCCGGCAACGTCACGCGCTGATTATGACGGTCGATCCAGTCGCGGTAGTCGTAGTGAGCGCCCGGAAAGCCGATCATTTTCCATGCGGCCATATCTTTGTTGCCGCCGTAGATCGGGTCGGCCAGGAAACCGTTCCGCGTGTCCGTGAGAATAAGGCCGAAGAAGCTCTCGCCGTCGAAGCCATCGAGCTTGAAGGCGCCGTTTTCGAGACCTGCGATGACCTCGTCCTTCTGCCCGTCGGAGAGATCCGCAAAACCCTTGCCGCCATATTTGCTGCGGCACGCATTATCGAGCGCGGCAAGCGCCTTGCGGTATTGCTGCGAGGCCGTCAGCGGCGATTGTGCACCCTGCTGCTTCGTTCCTTGTTGGAACGGGCCCATCATGTAGAGGTTTTCGTTGCGCCCGTACGGACCGGCGAGCTGGCGGTCAATGAACACCGCGCAGCCAATGTCCTTGCCGCCTGGCGTTTCCGGATCGGGCGGGATTAGACGGTCCACGAAAGCCTCGACGGTCGCGGCCTCTTGGGCGGTGAAATATTTCCAGCCTTCGCGCGCGACCGCCCCCGGCGGATCGGCCGAGCCGGGCTTCCACGGCAGGCCGCCCTTGACGACGGCAGCGTGCACAGTTCTTGAGCGCGCCACCAGCAACAGAGCTGCGCTGGAGCCGAGCAACTGGCGCCTATTGATGCGAAGCACGCCGTGAATCCGTCTGAGCACAGAGACGCCCGGTCAACGCGCATGCGAACCTAAAGTTCCGGTCAGCACGCCGAGAAAGCCGCTTCACCGCCGGGCCAGAGCGATGACGCCCGGCGCGATGGAACCCGAAGGGTATATGGAAAGTTTTTAACACGCACACGAGTATCGATCAATGATGACCCAGCTCAACCCGCCGCTTCCGATGGAGACGTCAAAGGGCGGTGGCAGGCTCATCTCGTGATCAACTACGGACCAGAAATCCGCCCTGCTCTGGGTCGTCTTCATGGATGCCGATGGCGCTTGCTGGACGGCACCGAACCCCGAGGTCCGCATGTCGTTTAGCTGGACCATCGGCCGGCGCAAAGCCGAGGATCAATTACAAACCGACGAACAAGCCGCCGTGGACGTGCAAACACCACAGCGCTTCGGCCATCCCTGGCGCACCAGTCGGATCGATAGCAACGGCTACAATCGGAAAGGTCCGGCTGAATAGCGCCGTTTGTCAGGAGGAGTCCATGGCTAAGAAGAGGAAACGCAGGTATTCGCGCAGCGCCGGAAGCGACGTCAAGAGCGAGATGCACCGCTATAAGCGCGGTACCGCGAAGAGCGGACGCGGCGGCAAAGGCGGCAAAGTGAAGAGCCGCAAGCAGGCCATCGCGATCGGTCTGTCGAAGGCGCGCAAGAAAGGCAAGAAGGTCCCAAGAAAGGCCGCGTGACCGCTACCAGGCTTGCCAACAAAAAGCCCCGGCGTATTGGCCGGGGCTTTCGCGCGTTAATGATCTGCAACGCTACTGAGTTCCCACCGGCCTTGAGTTGGTGTCGGGCACCCAGGTGGTTGCGTTCGAGTTGTATTTGAATCCAGGTGCGGATTTCAGCGCGTCCTTGGTCGTGTTCATCGTCAGGTGGACTTTGTTGTCCTTCATCGTCTGTTTGACCGCGCCAAACTCCACGGCTACGTCTTTTTGGTCGACGCCGAGAAAGCCGCCGACGCCGACGATCAGAGCATCGACACGCCCATCCTGCGACACCAGCACGTCCGCGACTTGGCCGATCTTGTTGTTGTTCGGATCGTAAACGTCCTGCTTGTACCAATCGGTGACTGTGACGCTGCTCGGCGGGATGCTTGTCATCGGATTAGTGGACATTGTCTCAGCGAACGCAGCAGTGCCGGCGATCAACGCGCCAGCAGCGAGAACGGCAAGGCTCTTCATGGGTATCACCTCCTAATTGGCTGTTGCCATGCTGCTCAACGTGCCAACACAGGAATTGTGCCCGGGGGCGGCAAATTTTCCGGCGGACCTCTTTCCGTGACATCGATTCACGTCGGGACGGCGATCTCGCAGATCATGCCCTCTTCGCGCCATTCGAATTTAACCTCGCCATCGAGCTGGCCGAGCATCCTCGTGATCGCGCGGGTGCCGAAGCCTTCTTTCGTCGGCGCGGTCACGCGCGGCCCGCCGGTCTCCGTCCAGCGTAGGTGCAATTGTCCGCCATTCTTTAGCGACCACTCGACCCTTATGCGCCCGGCGAACCTCGACAGCGCGCCATACTTCACCGCGTTGGTGGCGAGCTCATGCAGGGCCATGGCCATCGCCTGGGCCAGCTCCGGCTTCAGGAGCAAGCTTGAGCCGTCGATCTGCGCCCGAGGATCGCCATTGCGGAAATAGGGCGAGAGTTCCTTGACCGCGAGTTCGTGCAGATCGGCACCGGCCCAGCGCGAGTGCGCAAGCATGCCGTGAGCGTTGGCGAGCGCGCGCAACCGTCCCTCAATCGCCGCCTTCAGATCCGCCACCGTACCGGCGTGCGTGAGATGGACGGTGGCCTGGGCGACTGCCAGCAGATTGTTGGTTCGATGGTCCGCCTCGCGTGCGAGCAGGGCGACCTGCACCTCGCGGCGCTTTTGCTCGGTGATGTCGCGTGCGACTTTCGAGGCGCCGATGATTGTTCCGGACTCATCCGTTAGCGGCGATACGGTCAGCGAAATTTCAATCAGGCTGCCATCCTTGCGCCGGCGGATCGTCTCGAAATGCTCGACGCGCTCGCCGCGCCTGATGCGGTCAAGAATATCGATCTCCTCATTTCGGCGATCGGGCGGAATGAGAATTGTAATTGACTTGCCGATGACTTCGTCCGGGCGGTATCCGAACAGCCGCTCTGCCGCCCTGTTCCAGGTCGCGATGGTGCCGTTGAGATCTTTGCTGATAATCGCATCGTCGCTGGATTCAACGATCGAAGCCAAGCGGCGGCTGATGCGTTCGGCGCGTTGGTGCTCGCTGATGTCGACCAACACGTTTACGGCGCCGACGAGCGCGCCCGACGCGTCATGGAAGGGCGTTGGAAACGCCAGAAACGGCACCCGGGTGCCGTCGGGCCGCTCGGCAATCGCTTCCTGACCGCGATTCGGCCGGCCATCCTTCAAGGCCCTAGCCATGGGGCATTGGTCATGCGGAAGAGCCGTACCGTCGGGCCAGAATAGCCGCCATGAGCCGCACCACTGGTCGCTGTGGAGCTTCGGCCGGCAGCCCCACAGCGCCGCCGCGGCTTCATTAAAATAGATAATTCGCCCTGCCGCATCGGTCACGTACATGGCCGCCGGTAATGCATCGAGAAGCCGCCTGGGCTCGATCAAATCCTCTGCCGGTTGGGACCGAAGTGTCTGCGAACCCAACAGCGCCGGCCAAGGGTCCACGCTAAACTCGGCCAACCCTACCTCTGCCTGCGACACAGCAACCCCCGCGTTTGAGGATACCCCGCATAATCAATCTCTTGCGCTGCCATTCGGTTCCCCCCGACGGCGGGCAATTTTCTCGCGCCGGAGCGTAGACACAACGCGAGCACCGTTCGCTCCGCCGACGCAGCAGAAGACGCCGGGCTCGGTCGTGCTTGCCTCAAGTTGAGGCCTCACATTAATCAATTGGAACCGGCCGCTCTGATTCTGACTTGACGCGGCATCAAGATGGCTAGCGGCATCGTAGGGTGCGTTGGAGGGAGCTTGTGGACTACATCCGAGCCAGCGATGAAGAACGCCACGCGCTGGACATCAAGAACCTGCAGCCCGTCGCCAGCACCCAAGAGATGTGGCAATCGGCCGGACGTGCCGCGACCGTCGGCATTTTTCTCCTGCTCTTCGGCGCCTTCCTCTATGTCGGCCGTCCTATCGTGATGCCGCTCATCGCTGCCGCGATCGGCGGCATGACCTTCGCGCCGCTGATACGGGGTGCCGCGCATCGGGGCGTTGCGCCATGGATCATGGCGCTTGCGATCGTTGTCGTCGCACTGGGGGCGCTGGGCGTCGTCGTCACCGTCATGGCCGGCCCGGTCAGCCAATGGATCGCGCGCATGCCGGAAATCGGGGCCACCGTCCGCGAGCGACTCTCGGTGCTAGAACCGCCGCTTGCCGCGCTGCGCGAACTCGAAGGCACTCTGTTCGGCGGCGATATGGCAGCCGCCAAATCTTCATCACCTGGCATCGTCTTGCCGGCGGTCGCATTTCTGACCCCGGCCGCCGGCGAGCTGCTGCTATTCTTCGCCGCGCTGCTGTTCTTTCTGGTCGGCCAGAGCACCTTGCGCTCGGCCGCCGTGGCGTTGTTCTCAAACCGGCCCGCCAAATTGCGGTTCCTGAAAATCATGACCGATATCGAGCACAATCTCGCCGGTTATCTGACCGTCGTGACCATCATCAATGCCGCGCTCGGAACGATCGTGGCCGTGGGAGCCTGGCTCTTCGGCCTGCCCAGCCCGGTGATCTTCGGCGTCCTGGCGGCGGTCCTCAACTACGTCCCCTATGTCGGACCCGCCGTCATGGTGGTAGCCCTGTTAGGCGTCGGCCTCGTCACCTTTCCCTCGCTCGGTCAGGCACTGATTGCGCCGCTCGCTTTCGTTGCACTCACGGCCGCGGAAGGACACTTCATCACCCCGACGATCGTGGGCCGGCGTCTTACTCTCAATCCCCTCCTGATCCTTATCGCGCTGGCGCTGTGGACCTGGCTATGGGGGCCGATTGGCGCGTTGCTCGCGGCGCCGCTGTCGATCGTCGGCCTCGTCGTCTTCAATCATTTATTTCCGTCAGACGAGGTCCAGCTGCCAGACTGACCGGAATGGCAGCGTGCCAGGGCGGCGATGAATTCGCCGACGTCCCGCGTTTGCGCCTTGGGCTAGGACATAAAGATCTTCTGCAGCATTTGCCGCTCGATCGGCTTCTGCAGAACCGGTACCCCGCTGAATCGGCCATCGACCGCATCGGCCTCATAGCCGGTGACGAAGACGAACGGCACGCCGCGCGACGACAATATTTCCGCAACCGGATAGGCCATGCCGTCGCCGAGATTGATGTCGAGGATGGCGGCGTCGAAGTCGCCCTCTTTCGCAGCTTCGAGCGCTTCGGACGCCGTGCTGATCGGGCCCAGAACGGAATGTCCGCGTTCCGCCAGGCATTCCTGAATCATCATAGCGACGAGCGCCTCATCTTCGACCAACAGCACGCGCCGATTGCTGGTCCGCTTTGCCTGTGTGACAGCCGGGTCGGCCGGCTCGCCCCCATTGGGACCATGCTCGCTCACCGATTTTAGCAACGGGATCGACAAGGTGCATTGCAATCCCGTCGGCTCCCATTCGAAACTCGCCTTGCCGCCAAGCTGTTGCTCGATGCTGGCGCGGATCACGTTCAGGCCGAAGCTGCGAGTGGCGGGCGGCTTGATCCGCGGACCACCGCTTTCGACCCAGCGCAAGATCAGAAAGTCCGGACGCAATTGCCACACCAGACTGATCTTGCCTGCCAGCGAGGATAACGCGCCGTGCTTCCCGGCGTTGGTGGCGAGTTCATGAAGCGCGAGACCAAGCCCCTGCGCCATGTGGGGCAACAGCGAAAAATTGGGCCCTTCGATCTCGATCTTGTCGGCCTCGGCAGCGCGGTAGGGCGCCAGTTCTTCGGACACCAGCGCGCGCAGATCGGCGCCGTGCCAGCGCGAGTCGGAAAGCAACGAATGCGCGCGCGCGAGCGCCTTGATGCGACCCTCAACCGCCGTCACGTACTCGTCGGCGCTGTGAGCACGGGTGAGACGGATGATCGATTGGACGACGGCGAGCGCATTGCGGGCGCGATGATCGACCTCGCGGGCCAGCAGATCCTGCCGCCCTTCCGCCTCCTTGCGCTTAGTGATGTCGAGGGCGGTACCAATCACGCGTGCGCATCTGCCATCCGCGTCGAAAATGCCTCGGCCCTTGGCCTCTACCCAACGGACAATGCCGTCTTCCTTCCCGACGGTGCGGTATTCGACATCATAGATTGCCCGCTTTTCTGGATCGCAGGCCGCGGCATAGGCCTTAATGGTTGCTTCCTTGTCTGCGGGATGAACCCCGGCGTAGAAATCCGCCATGCTCACCGGAACGTCCGGCGATATACCGAACATGGCTTTGACGCGCGGCGGCCAGAACAGCGTGTCGGTCACGTTGTCAACGTCCCAAAGGCCGATTTCGGCGGCCTCGGTGGCAAGCCGCAATTGCTGTTCGCTTTCCGTCAGTCGCGCAGTCGAAGCTTCGAGCTCCGCCGTACGCTCGGCCACGCGTCGCTCCAACTCCACATTCAGCCGCTCAAGCTCGCGGGTCTTGCGATAGAGTTCGGCGAATACCTTGACCTTGGCGCGCAACACGGCGGGAACCACCGGCACCGGCACATAATCGACCGCGCCCATCTCGTAGCCGCGCAACCGGTCGACGTCGTCGACCTGAATGGCCGAGATGAATATGATCGCCGTGCGCTGAAACCGCGGATGGTCGCGGATCATCGCAGCGAGCTGAAAGCCGTCGAGTTCCGGCATGCAGACGTCGATCAGGACCACGGCGGCTTCATTCTTGAGCAGAAATTCCAGGGCCTCGCGCGCCGACGATGTTTTGATCAAATTCTCGCCCAGGCCGCGGAGAATTTCCTCGTTGGCAAGGAGCTTCGCCGGTTGATCGTCGACGAGCAGGACGTTGACTTTGTTGTTGTTCATGCCGGCGCGCCTAGCGGTGGAGCCACATCCGCAACGCGGAGAGCAGTTGTTCGGTATTGACCGGCTTGGCCAGATAGTCCGAGGCGCCGGCCTCGAGGCATTTTTCGCGGTCGCCCTTCATCGCCTTGGCCGTCAAGGCGATGATCGGCAGACGGCGATAGGCCGGATCGCGGCGGATAATCTCGATGGTCTGATAGCCATCCATTTCCGGCATCATGATGTCCATCAGCACGATGGCGAGTTCCGGCGTCTGCTTGACGACCGCGTTGGCCTCGCTGCCGGTGGTCGCGGTGAGCACCTGCATGCCGCGGCGCTCCAACACGCTCGACAGCGCAAAGATGTTGCGGGGGTCGTCGTCCACCAGGAGCACAGTGCGGCCAATCAGATCCTCGTCCGAGGAGTTGAGCCGCTCGAGCATGCGCTGCTTCTCGGACGGCAGATCGGTAATGACGCGATGTAAAAACAGGGCAGTCTCGTCGAGCAGCCGCTCGGGCGACTCCACTCCCTTAACGACGATGCTGCGCGCCATGGTGTGAAGCCGAGCATCTTCGTCAGCTGATAGTTCGCGGCCGGTGAACACCACCACCGGGACATCGGCCAGCGTGTTTTCGGCGCGCATCGATTCCAGCACCTCGAAGCCCGACATGTCCGGCAGGCGCAGGTCGAGCACGACGCAATCGCAGGCCTGCTGGCGCAAGATGTCGAGCGCTTCCCGGCCGGTGCCGGCATTGACGATCTCGATGTCGTGGTGGCCGAGCAGTTCGTGGATGCTCATCTGCTCGGCCGCGTTGTCCTCGACGACCAGCAGGCGTCGGCGCCGAGGCTGCGAGAAGTCCTTGATCTTGGCCAAAGCTTCCGAGACGCCCTCGCGCGTCGTCGGCTTGGTAACGAACGAAAACGCGCCGCGCGCGAGCCCGTGCTGGCGGTCCTCGTCCAGCGTGACGATCTGCACCGGGATATGGCGCGTGAGCGGATTCTGCTTGAGCTGGCTCAGCACGTTCCAGCCCAACATGTCGGGCAGAAACACGTCGAGCGATACCGCGGTCGGTTGGTACTGCTTGGCGAGATCGAGTGCGATGTCGCCGCGCATCGCCAGCAGCACCTTGAATCCCTTGTCGCGGGCAAGATCGATGAGGATGCGGGCATAATGCGGATCATCCTCGACGATCAGCAGGATGGCATCGCCGGGCTGGATCTCCAGCCGGTCATCGGCAATCTGCTCGACCGTGCGCTCGGCCGCCACGGCCGGCGCCGGATGGGCGCTCGCGGGCGCGGGCCGCGGCGCGGTGGTCGAGCCGACATATTTGATCGGCAGGTACAGGGTGAAGGTCGATCCCGAGTCCGGGGCGCTGCGCAAATGGATTTCGCCGCCGAGCAGGCTTGCCAGCTCGCGGCTGATGGCGAGGCCGAGGCCGGTGCCGCCATACTTGCGGCTGGTCGAGGCATCGGCCTGCTGGAAGGCCTCAAAGATGATTTTCTGCTTTTCCAGCGGAATGCCGATGCCGGTGTCGGAGACCTCGAATGCGACCACGGACGAGGCCTGGCTTAACACCGGATGCGCGGCGCTCCAGCCGCCCATCGCCGCGCTGACGCTCAGGCGCACTCCGCCCTGCGCGGTGAATTTGAACGCGTTCGACAGCAGGTTTTTGAGCACCTGCTGCAAGCGCTTGGAGTTGGTGACGATGCTGCGCCCGAGATTGGGATCGAGATGAACGTCGAACGACAGCTTGCGGGTATCGGCCTCGTGGCCGAATGGTCGCGCCACCATGTCGAGCAAATTGGCGAAGAAAATATCGTCGGCCTCCACGGTGACGGTGCCGGACTCGATCTTCGACAGATCCAGAATGTCGCTGATGAGGTTGAGCAAGTCGGTGCCGGCGCCGTGGATGGTTCTGGCAAACTCGACCTGCTTGGGCGTAAGATTGCCCTCCGGGTTGTCGGTGAGCTGCTGCCCCAGGATCAGGATCGAGTTGAGCGGCGTGCGCAGCTCGTGCGACATGTTGGCCAAGAATTCGGACTTGTACTTCGAAGTCAGCGCCAGCTCGGTCGCTTTCTCTTCGACTGCGCGGCGTGCCTGCTCGATTTCCTGATTCTTGCGCTCGACTTCGACGTTGCGTTCGGCGAGCTGCTGCGCCTTCTGCTCCAGTTGCTCGTTGGTCTGCTGCAACTCCCGTTGCTGCGCCTGCAATTCGCCGGCGAGCTGCTGCGACTGTTTGAGCAGCCCTTCGGTCTGCATCGTCGCCTCGATGGAATTGAGCACGATACCGATCGACGTCGTCAGCTGCTCAAGAAACATGGTCTGCAATGCGGTGAACTCGTGGATCGACGCCAGCTCGATCACCGCCTTGACCTGGTTCTCGAACAGCACCGGCAGCACGATGTTGTTTCGCGGCAGCACCTTGAACAGCGCCGAGCTGATGGCCACCGCGTGGTGCGGCATTTCGGCGATCAAAAGGCGCCGCTTGTCGACCGCGCACTGGCCAATAAGACCTTCGCCGAGCCGCAGCGCGTGCGCGTGGCCGTTGACGCCATCATCGGCGTAAGCGGCCAACAGCCGCAGCCCGGGCGTCTCCTCGTTTTCCAACTGATAAATGACGCCCTGGTGAGCGTTGACCAGCGGCGTCAATTCGGAAAGCAGCAGCCGCCCGACCGTGGTGAGATCGCGCTGGCCCTGCAGCATGTTGGTGAACTTCGCCAGATTGGTCTTGAGCCAATCCTGCTCGGTGTTGCGGTCGGTGGTGAGCCGCAAATTATCGATCATCGTATTGATGTTGTCCTTGAGTTCGGCCACCTCGCCGCGCGCTTCGACCTGGATCGATCGGGTCAGGTCGCCCTTGGTCACCGCGGTCGCGACCTCGGCGATGGCGCGCACCTGCGTGGTGAGGTTGGCGGCCAGCAGGTTGACGTTGCCGGTCAAATCCTTCCAGGTGCCGGCGGCGCCCGGCACGTTGGCCTGACCGCCGAGGCGGCCCTCGACGCCGACCTCGCGCGCCACGGTCGTGACCTGATCCGCGAACGTCGCCAGCGTATCCGTCATGTTGTTAATGGTTTCGGCCAGCGCCGCAACCTCGCCCTTGGATTTCACCGCGAGGTTCTGCTTGAGATCGCCGTTGGCGACCGCGGTCACGACTTTCACGATGCCGCGCACCTGTTCGGTCAGGTTGGCGGCCATCACGTTCACGGTATCGGTCAGGTCCTTCCAGGTGCCGGCGACGCCAGGTACGACAGCCTGGCCACCGAGCAGGCCTTCGGTGCCGACTTCGCGGGCGACGCGGGTGACTTCCGAGGCGAAGCCGTTGAGCTGATCGACCATCGTGTTGATGGTGTTTTTCAGCTCCAGAATTTCGCCCTTCACGTCGACCGTGATCTTGCGCGACAGGTCGCCGCGGGCGACGGCGGTCGTCACTTCGGCGATATTGCGCACCTGCGTGGTCAGGTTCGCCGCCAGCAGATTGACGTTGTCGGTCAGGTCCTTCCAGGTGCCGGCGACGCCCGGCACCACCGCCTGGCCGCCGAGCCGGCCGTCGGTGCCGACCTCGCGCGCCACGCGCGTGACTTCGGCGGCGAACGAGCGCAGCTGCTCGACCATGGTATTGAGCGTGTCCTTGAGCAGCAGCATTTCGCCGCGCACGTCCACGGTGATCTTCTTCGACAGATCGCCGCCGGCGATGGCGGTCGCCACCTCGGCGATGTTGCGCACCTGCGCGGTCAAGTTCGACGCCATGAAGTTGACGTTGTCGGTGAGATCCTTCCAGGTGCCGGCGACCCCGGGCACGCCGGCTTGTCCGCCGAGCTTGCCTTCGGTGCCGACCTCGCGGGCGACGCGGGTGACTTCCGAGGCGAACGCGTTGAGCTGATCGACCATGGTGTTGATGGTGTTTTTCAGCTCCAGAATTTCGCCCTTCACGTCGACGGTGATCTTGCGTGACAAGTCGCCACGGGCGACGGCCGTCGTCACCTCGGCGATATTGCGCACCTGGGCGGTCAAATTGCCGGCCATCGAATTGACCGAGTCGGTCAAATCCTTCCAGGTGCCGGCGACGCCCGGGACGTTGGCCTGACCGCCGAGGCGGCCTTCGGTGCCGACCTCGCGCGCCACGCGCGTCACCTCACCGGCGAAGCGGTTGAGCTGGTCGACCATGGTATTGAGCGTTTCCTTGAGCTGCAGGATTTCGCCGCGCACGTCGACCGTAATTTTGCGCGACAGGTCGCCGCCGGCGATCGCGGTCGCCACCTCGGCGATGTTGCGCACCTGCGCGGTGAGGTTGCCGGCCATCGAGTTGACCGAGTCGGTCAAATCCTTCCAGGTGCCGCCGACGCCGGGCACCTGCGCCTGGCCGCCGAGCTTGCCTTCGGTGCCGACCTCGCGGGCGACGCGCGTCACCTCGGCGGCGAACGCGTTGAGCTGATCGACCATGGTGTTGAGCGTGTCTTTCAGCTCGAGAATTTCGCCGCGCACGTCGACCGTGATCTTGCGCGACAGGTCGCCGCGGGCAACGGCGGTCGCCACCTCGGCGATGTTGCGCACCTGGCCGGTCAGGTTCGAGGCCATCGAGTTGACGCTGTCGGTCAAATCCTTCCAGGTGCCGGCGACGCCGCGCACCATGGCCTGGCCGCCGAGCTTGCCTTCGGTGCCGACCTCGCGCGCCACGCGGGTGACTTCCGAAGCGAACGCGTTGAGCTGGTCCACCATGGTGTTGATGGTGTCCTTGAGCTCGAGAATTTCGCCGCGGACGTCGACCGTGATCTTCTTCGACAAGTCGCCGCTGGCGATGGCGGTGGAGACTTCGGCGATGTTGCGGACCTGGGCGGTCAGGTTCGAGGCCATGGAGTTGACCGAGTTGGTCAAGTCCTTCCAGGTGCCGGCGACGCCGAGCACATTGGCCTGGCCGCCGAGGCGCCCCTCGGTGCCGACTTCGCGGGCGACGCGCGTCACCTCGCCGGCGAAGGCGTTGAGCTGATCGACCATCGTATTGATGGTCTCCTTGAGCTGCAGGATTTCGCCGGAGACGTTCACCGTGATTTTCTTTGACAGGTCGCCGCCGGCAATGGCGGTCGCCACGTCGGCGATGTTGCGAACCTGCGCCGTCAAATTACCGGCCATGAAGTTGACGCTGTCGGTGAGGTCCTTCCAGGTGCCGGCAACGCCGGGCACCTGGGCCTGGCCGCCGAGCTTGCCTTCGGTGCCGACCTCGCGGGCGACACGGGTGACTTCCGAAGCGAACGCGTTGAGCTGGTCGACCATCGTGTTGATGGTGTCTTTCAGCTCGAGAATTTCGCCGCGCACGTCGACCGTGATCTTGCGCGACAGGTCGCCGCGCGCCACGGCGGTGGTCACGTGGGCGATGTTGCGCACCTGATCGGTGAGATTGCCGCACATCGCGTTGACCGAGTCGGTCAAGTCTTTCCAGGTGCCGGCGACGCCGGGCACGATCGCCTGGCCGCCGAGCTTGCCGTCGGTGCCGACCTCGCGGGCAACGCGGGTCACTTCGGAAGCGAACGAGCGCAGCTGGTCGACCATCGTGTTGATGGCCTCCTTGAGCTGCAGAATTTCGCCGCGCACGTCGACGGTGATCTTCTTCGACAGGTCGCCGTTGGCGACCGCGATCGTCACCTCGGCGATGTTGCGGACCTGAGCGGTGAGGTTCGACGCCATCGAATTGACGCTCTCGGTGAGGTCCTTCCACACGCCCGACACCTCGCGCACCTGCGCCTGGCCGCCGAGCTTGCCTTCGGTGCCGACCTCGCGGGCGACACGCGTCACTTCGGAGGTGAACACCTTGAGCTGCTTGATCATCGTGTTGACGATCTTGGCCGAGCGCAGGAACTCGCCCTGCAGCGGCCGGCCGTCGACGTCGAGTTGCACGGTTTCCAGCAGATCGCCCTGCGCCACGGCGGCGATGGCGCGCGTCACCTGGGTGGTTGGCCAGAGCAGATCGTCGATCAGCGTGTTGACCGAGGATTCCATCTCGCCCCAGGCGCCCTCGGAAAGGCCGAAACGCACGCGCTGGCGCGTCTTGCCCTCGCGGCCGACCACCTGGCCGACGCGTTCGAGCTGGCGGGATATGCGCTGGTTGGCGGCGACGATCTCGTTGAAGGTGTCGGCGACCTTGCCCATGATGCCGACCTGGTCGCCGGCCATGCGCACGGAGAAATCGCCGACCCGCATGGCCTGCAGCGCATGCAGGAGTTCGCGCAAATCCCCCGCTTCGGCGGCGCCGTCGCGGTCCGACGGAGCGGATTTGTCGAGCGCGGCGGGGCCGGCCGTCGAACCGTTTGCGGTCGGCGCGCCGGCTGCGTCAGGGGTATGCTCCATAGGAATCTCCGAACCCCGTAGGCAGCGCCGCCCGGAGCGGTTGGCTTGTCGGGACATTAAAGGTGGCCGCAGAAGCCCAGCTCGATTGGGCGCCCGCTACCGCATTGGCGGATGGACAAATGGCTAGGGCGAGCGCGCCAAAGCTCCGGAAGTCTCCGGCACCCGGCGCGAGGTTTAATCTCTTTCGGAAGGCGGCCTCGCGGCGCCGCCGGCCGGTCCGAGAACTCCCCCTCACGTGACTCCTCCTAAGCCGTTACGCGAACGCGGCCGATGGAGGATTGTTCCGCCGCGAAACGCCCGAGAGACAAATATTTTCTGCGGGCCGCCGCTTCGATGGTGCAGCGCAACGGAAGGCTACCAAAGTGGGCGGGCCGGCGGAGGATCGCTGACACGATTGGCCACGGCATCCAACCCTACTGGCGCCGGGATTGTGGTGGGCGCACAAGGACTCGAACCTTGGACCCGCTGATTAAGAGTCAGCTGCTCTACC
>CAVPXZ010000014.1:0-146164 GCA_963709825.1 uncultured Alphaproteobacteria bacterium | reverse complement strand
TCCGCAGACGCCGTCGCAGCCGTTCGTAGCACATGTAATCTCGCCGCGATCGATCTGTTTGGAGTGGAAGATCATTATGTCGCTTGCAAATCTCCCAATTCCTTCCATGCCGGAGGACATCAAGGTCAGGGACCTTGTTGCCACCATTCCAGGCACGCCGGAATTTCAGGAAGTGCTCAAACACGTCGGCGGTTATCCGCCAAGGTCCATGACCTTCCCAACGTTTCGCGCACTTTGCTACACGCTGATCCGCGTGCTGCGGCCGCAGTCGGTCGTCGAGATCGGGACGATGTACGCGGGAACGTCCGAGCTGTTCGCCTCGGCGCTGATGGCCAACGGACATGGCATGCTTACAACGGTCGATCCCTATGGCGGCGATCGCGTCCCTGCGATTCTCAGCGCTTGGCCGGGCGACCTGCGCCGTTTTGTGGACTACCGCCCCATTAACTCAATGGAGCTGTTCAGCGATCTCAACAACAGGCAGCAACGCCCCGATCTCATCTTTGTCGACGGCAACCATGAGTACGAGTACGCGCTGTTCGATCTCCTCGCCGCGGCGCGCTGTATTGGCCGTGAAGGTATCATCATCATGGACAATTACGACTTGCCGGGCGTTATCGGCGCGTGCAGGTCGTTCGAAGCTGACAACGCCGCCTGGCAGCCGGTCCGGTTTTGCGCCCATCCCGCCTTCGGATCGAGGGAAGACCGCATGCGCCTCGACGCGCTCTATCGCATTTATGTCGCGCCCTCGAGCATTTCGGTCGGCAGCCGCCCGGTTGAGTTTTTCTCCGGAAATCTCCAGGCCGACGGGGTGCGCGGATTCCATCTGGAGCTCGCAGAACCCAGTCAGGGCGGACGGCTCCATTACCAGATCTATCTGCGCATTTACCCCTGGAACCTGCATCTGGGAGAGGGCGATATTGAGGAACTCAGCACCAATGGGAGCGTCGCGATTTCGGCGGGAGAAACCAGTGCGGCCATCAATTTGAGCGTGCCGCTCCGCACGCCCAGGCCCCTCGAGGGCTACAATCGCCGGATTGACATAGGGTTGCTCTTCGAGAGCATGCCACCCAATCGCACCGGTGGCCCTCCTGCTCCGCTGTCGCTTGCCGGCGAACCGGTTTATGACCTGATCAGCCCGACAGCGGCGGATGTTGCGGCGAGCTAGAAGGCCTTCGCGGCCGCCGACGCGCGAGCCCCGAAGGCGCGCCGGGAGAACACAGCTCCGCGTTGCGGTTAACGTGATCGGGCTTGATACCCGGGCAAGATAGGTATTAATTGCGCTCTGGAGGGCCGCATGGAACCTGCAGAGGCGATAGCTCGGCACGACGCCGGTGAATTGGCTATTGTCAGCACGTCGGCGCCGACAAGATATTTGAGCTGCCGCTTCATCGAACGGGGCGCCACATTCTATCCATGGCAGGTCCACGCCTGTTGCGCTAACCCCGCCACAGGACTAACTCCGGCCATCGGCTCCTACAAAGACGGGCTCTCGGCGGCTTCTCTGTTGGAAGGCCGCGCCAAAATTATCGAACGACACAAGCGCGGCGACATCGTACCGGAATGCCGCGGCTGCCCGCGTCTGGAGGAGTTGGAGTGGGAGCCTGAGCGTTTCGGCGCTTATGCCATCGACGAAGTCACGATCGCTCATTTCTCCAGTTGCAACATCCGGTGCAACTATTGTTACACGGTCACGAAACCCGAGCAGGCGGCGCCGCTCTCCAAAGCGCCGCGTATTCTTCCCGTGTTCCAGGACCTGATCGATCAACGATTGTTGGCTCCTAATGCCACGGTGCGATTCAGCGGCGGCGAGCCTACCCTGTCGGTGGAATTCGAGCCGTTGCTTCGTCTGCTGACGGAATATGGGGTACGTTGCGTCATTTATACGAATGCGACGCAGCGTTCCGACGCCATCATGGAAGCGCTGGCGCGCGACAAGGTCGAATTAGTGCTTGGAATTGACGCTGCGAGTGTCGAGGCCTATAAGGCCATCAAGAAGATGAACTACAATGAAAAGGTGTGGAAGGTCGTCGCTGAATATTGCGCGGCCATCCCGCCGGGCGCGAGCAACAAAGTCTGGGCGAAATTCATCTTCTGTGTCGAGAATGTTCACGAGGCCGAGCACTTTGTTCGCCGGGCGTCAGAAGCCGGCGCCAAGCATGTCTATTACGACTTCGATTCAAGTCGCGTGCGGCCGGGAGGCCTGCGCGCCGGCGTCGGCTTGCCCGAAGAGACCACCTATTACGTGGCGGTGCTTCGCCACGAATGCATGAAGCGCGGCATCGAAGTTGATTTCGCCCAGTCGGGCCTGGTGTGGCTCACGCCGGAACGCACCGAGCGCATGGAGCGCGAACTCGCAAGCTTGCAGCGCATGGAGCGCTTGGATGAACTCCTGCGAGCAAATCAGGTCGAGCGTTCAAATGGGCAGCAGCAAGACGGGGCCTTCCGGCCGCCGTGGAAATTGCGACGCATCTTGGACGTTGTTGCCTCGCGCTTATAGGACGGCAGAGTTGAACCCACACAAGCATTTTTGCCCCGAGACCCGTACGTTGCGGCATTGGCTCTTTTTCCCGCTACTCATAAGTCGCATGCCAGCGCGTCGTCGATAATCGACGGACCATCGCATCCGGTCTTGGACTGACCACTGCGCATTAGATTATTGCTCGGCTGGCACATTCGAAACGGTCAATGGCGCCTTGCCGGTAGGAATCCCAAGGTCAGCAATCGCCCCATAAGCTTCGGCGAAACTCCTACGAACTCTGCTTGATCGAGTTGACCTTTTCCTCTACGAGAATAAATTGCCAGCTAAGTCAACGACCCTATCCCAGCCAAAGGTAAGTTCGGAGTTTGGACGATGGGAATCGGGAGCGCAGACTTAGAGGTTTTCATTAAATTGCGTGAGGCCGGACTGTTTCCTGATCGTACTTCCGTCATGGAGGTCGGAGCGCAGCAGCTGGCGCCCAGTTTTCTTTCCGCCAAAGATCGCCTGGAGTATCTTGGCCGTCTATTTGGTACTGCACGCGAGCTTGATCTGCCGCTGCTCGCGCAGGCCGATTACAGTCGGGACAACGTTCTGGAGACGACGGCCCCGTATGCACGAGTTTTTTGGGAATGGCTCGGCCTCGATTATGCGGCGATCGATATTGATGGCAGCGCGAGCAGCATTCCGCTCGATCTAAACTACGATGACGCGCCGGCTGGCGCCAAAGGCAAATATGGCTTGGTGACAAATTTTGGAACAACGGAACACGTCGCCAACCAGCTCAATGCGTTCAAAGTCATCCATGACCTAACGGCTCATCGCGGAATTATGATTCATCACTTGCCGGCCCAGGGAACCTTCGTCCACGGGCTGTTCAACTACGATTTCAAATTCTTCTGGATGCTCGGGAGAAGCAATGGCTACGGATTTATTTTCGCCGATTTTGCTTACGGGCTTCCGCCTCGCAAACTGCCCCAGGATATTCTGGGATTTTTAGATGCGTACGTGGCTGCTCCGGGGAAGCTACGTGACTTCACGGTTCCCGATGCTGCGATTGTGGCAGTGATGCAGAAAAATTTTGACATACCATTCGTGCCGCCAATCGACGTTCCGACAGGCGCACGGACTGACATAAAATCACTTAAGGAACGTTACTGGACTGTGTTTGAACCTGACGCATTTTCTCGATTGGCAACAACGCACAATCAGCAGCTGAAATCGTCGTCGGGTTCCAAGCGGCAGGCGCTGGAGATTTTTCGGACGGTAAGCTTTGTGAGCGATCGACTTGAGCATGACCGAGAACTTAGCCCGAGGAGAACTAGCGATTTGCCCTATTTGGATCATGCTGCCGCACCAATCGCTATTGATGGCCTAGGATCACAAGGACGCGCCATGCGATAGAATTGCGGCTTGCGAACACGGCTTCCCTAAAAGCGCCCCGCATATCAAAGATCGAATGGTTTCTCGTCAGGAAGTGGAATGGCCTATAGTTTCGACCTCATAAACCTTCTGATTTTTCTGCGTCGCCAAGGCTACATCGAGCGCGCGACGTCGGTCATGGAGATTGGCACGCAGCAATTGGCGGCGAATTTCGCGGCCGCGACGGACGAGTTGCAGGAGGTCGGGCGCCTGTTCGGCGTCGAGCGGCCGCTCTCGCTGCCAATCCCCGAGCGCACCCACATTGTCCATGGCGAGCTGCAGCACCTGGATGAGCAGGCGCCATGGTCACGCGAATTCTGGCGCTGGCTCGGTTTCGATTATGCCTCGATTGATGTTGATGGCAGTCCAGGCAGCATTCCCATCGATCTGAACTTCGACAGTGTGCCAGCCAATGCCGTGGGCAAGTATCAGCTGGTGACGAATTACGGCACCACGGAGCATGTCGCCAATCAGCTCAATGCCTTCAAGATCATTCACGAGCTTACCGCGTTGGGCGGGCTCATGGTACACGAGCTTCCGGCTCAGGGCCACGTCAATCACGGTCTGATCACCTACAATTTCAATTTCTTTTTCATGTTGAGCCGCAGTAATGGCTACAAGGTCGTTTTGGCCGATTATCGCCAATCGCCGCAGACCTACCATCTGCCCGATAGCATCCTGCGTCCCATTCGAGAAACCAACCCGCACCACCACCCCAAGCTGCCGGAGTTCGAGATCGCCGACGGCAGCATCAAAATGGTATTACAGAAGATCTATGACATTCCATACGTTCCTCCGATCGACGTTCCGCCCGACGTGGAAACGGGGCTATCGGAGCAGCAGAAGCGACGCTACTGGACCGTGTTCGAGCCCAACGCCTTTGCCCGCTTACGTCCCAATGTGAGCGCGGGAGCAAGGATCCCGATGAACGACATGGAGCAATATCGCGAGGCGTTCGCGGGTTTGAAGCCGTGGAGCGGCCATGTCCCGCAAGGGCATCTGGCGGATTTTCTGGGCACTTTCACGGACGTCAGATTCCGGCCGATGTCGGGCTTTGATCGTTCAGCCGTCGGCGGCGGCGAGCTGACGACCGAGCTGCCCAAGCTCGGCGGCGGCCAGAATGGTGAGGGATGGTTTGAGGCGGTCAACTGGATCGCCTCCACCAAAGAGGCGCGCGAGCGCTTCGTGATGATAAGTCTCGGCGCGCATTACGGTGCGCAGCTCGTGGGCGCCCATCACATGCTGCGACTCGTCAATCCCTTGCCCTGCACGTTGGTCGCGGTCGAAGCCGAGCCGGAAAACTTTGCCTGGATTTCCGATCACATGCGCGACAATGGCATCGATCCAACCGCACATTGGCTTGTGCAAAAAGCAGTGAGCGATAGCGAGGCGCCGGTACTGTTTCCGGTCGGAGCGCCGGGCGTGGGCTCCAACAATTGCTTCTCCACCAATGGGCCGGATTCGCGCCAGATCTATGCCGACCTGATCATACGAGATGCTGATCCCAAGGCGGCGCTGCGCAGCATTCTTGCCGACAATACGACCGGCTTCACGCAGCCGGTGCATCCGGGACTACCGCAAATGACCGAGGTCAAGTTCATCAGCGCCATCACGCTCGGGGACCTCCTCGCGCCGTTCGACCGCGTCGATTTCGTTGAAGCCGATATTCAACAGTCCGAAATCCTGGTCTTTCCGCCTTTCATGGACGCCTTGCGCAAGAAAGTCCGACGCATTCACATCGGCACGCACAGCAACGATGTCCATGAGGATTTGCAAAGCTTGTTCGCCGACGAGGGTTGGGACATTGTGTTCAGTTTCAAGCCCAACGCCCAATACGAGTGCGCGCTGGGCAAATTCGAGCTGAATGACGGCATCTTGACGGTGAGAAATCCCACGCTATGACGCCCGACCGGCAACCATTCTCCCGAGAAACTACTCCCACAATCCGCGCTGTACGTAAGCGTGCTGTACCTGGTGAAATATGAGCTTCGAAGATTCCATCCGGGGGGTGATGTCGAAACTTGGCTTAAGGAAAACGGCCAAGATGACGGATACCCTCAGTCAGCGTCTGCTTGAGGTCTCCAAAGGTCTCGATAATCAGTCCGTCTTGCTCAACAGCCGTCTGTCAGAGACCGTTAAAGGCCTCGACAATCAATCCAATCTGCTGAACCAGCGCCTGTTAGAGATTATCCGGGGCCTCGATAGCCAGTCTAACCTGTTAAACGTCAAACTTGAGCGGCTGATCGATAGCGTCAGGAACCAGTCACATTTGCTCAACCGCAAGATCGGCGAGGTCGTAAAGGCACTGGAACCCCTCGATGAAAAGCCCACTACCGGAAGTAGACCGCGTCGGGATCGAATCCAGTCGGCAGGTGACTCGATCGACTGGCGCAGTCAGCCGAAGCCCCTGAAGGCAGCGCCCGAGGCCATTCGGCAAAAGCGCACCACGGCCAACGATCTCGAAGCCTTCAGAGATGTCTTCAAAGGCATAGAGCCGTGGCGCGGATACGTCCCTCCCCGCTGCATCGTGGACTTCCTCGGCATGGTGACCGACATCCAGTTCTATCCGATGCTGTTTACCGACCCCAGCTTCAATGCCGATGCGGTTGGCGGCGGCTACGAGGAGACCGCTATTCCGCAGCTTGCCGATGCCAAGACTGCGGCCGACGCCGAAGCCTGGTTCGAGGCGGCGGATTGGGTGATCGCGGCACGCGAAGCGCGCGGCCGTTATGTGATGGTCACGTTGGGCGCCAACTACGGCGCACAGGCGGTTGGCGCCTATCGGGCGCTGCAGACGATAAACCCGATGCCATACAAGCTGGTCGCGGTCGAGCCGGTGCCGGCGAACGTCGATTGGATCAAGCAGCATATGAGCAGTAACGGCATCGATCCCGACCAGCATTTGATTCTGCCGCTGGCGGTCAGCGACAGCATCGAGCCGTTGCTGTTCCCGGTTGGCGGCGCCGGCGTCGGCGCCAACAATGCCTTTTCGACCAACGAGCGGGACGCGAGGATACGCTATGCCGAGGAGTTCATCGCCGGCGGTTCGGCTTCGGAGGCGCTGCGAAATCTGCTTGTGAATAACACCACCGGGCTGATGCAGGAGCTGGTACCGGGCCACGATTTCGCCGGCGAAATCAAGCTCATCAGTTCGATCACATTGAACGAGCTGCTGGGGCCGTTCGAGCTGGTTGACCTCCTCGAGTCCGACATCCAGCAGTCGGAGATCCTGGTGTTTCCGCCGTTCATGGACGTACTGCGCCGAAAGGTTCGCCGCATTCACATCGGCACCCACGGCGATGACGTTCACACCAAACTCCATAACGTCTTCGCCGACAACGGCTGGGAAATCGTGTTCAGCTTTAGGCCCAATTCCCGATATCAGACCGCGCTCGGCAGTTTCGAAACCAACGACGGCGTGCTGACGGTGAGGAATCCCGATCTATGACCTTCGCAAACTCCGTCCGACAGCTGGCCTGGAAGCTTGGCTTCAATAAGACGGCCAGGGTGATCAACCAGCGGATGCATGAGGTCCGCGAAGGTCTCGACAACCAATCCAACATGATCGACCAGCATTTCGCGGAGCTCATCCGCGGGCTTGATAATCAATCGAACCTGTTAAACGTGAAGCTCGAGCGGCTGATCGACAGCGTCAGGAACCAATCGCATTTGCTCAACCGCAAGATCGGCGAGGTCGTCAAAACGCTCGAGCATCTCGACGAGAGGATGGCCGGCGAAGACGGACCAGCGAAGGATCGACGCCAGCCACGACACAAACCGATCGACTGGCGCAGTCAGCCGAAGCCCCTGAAGGCAGCGCCCGAGGCCATTCGGCAAAAGCGCACCACGGCCAACGATCTCGAAGCCTTCAGAGATGTCTTCAAAGGCATAGAGCCGTGGCGCGGATACGTCCCTCCCCGCTGCATCGTGGACTTCCTCGGCATGGTGACCGACATCCAGTTCTATCCGATGCTGTTTACCGACCCCAGCTTCAATGCCGATGCGGTTGGCGGCGGCTACGAGGAGACCGCTATTCCGCAGCTTGCCGATGCCAAGACTGCGGCCGACGCCGAAGCCTGGTTCGAGGCGGCGGATTGGGTGATCGCGGCACGCGAAGCGCGCGGCCGTTATGTGATGGTCACGTTGGGCGCCAACTACGGCGCACAGGCGGTTGGCGCCTATCGGGCGCTGCAGACGATAAACCCGATGCCATACAAGCTGGTCGCGGTCGAGCCGGTGCCGGCGAACGTCGATTGGATCAAGCAGCATATGAGCAGTAACGGCATCGATCCCGACCAGCATTTGATTCTGCCGCTGGCGGTCAGCGACAGCATCGAGCCGTTGCTGTTCCCGGTTGGCGGCGCCGGCGTCGGCGCCAACAATGCCTTTTCGACCAACGAGCGGGACGCGAGGATACGCTATGCCGAGGAATTCATCGCCGGCGGTTCGGCTTCGGAGGCGCTGCGAAATCTGCTTGTGAATAACACCACCGGGCTGATGCAGGAGCTGGTACCGGGCCACGATTTCGCCGGCGAAATCAAGCTCATCAGTTCGATCACATTGAACGAGCTGCTGGGGCCGTTCGAGCTGGTTGACCTCCTCGAGTCCGACATCCAGCAGTCGGAGATCCTGGTGTTTCCGCCGTTCATGGACGTACTGCGCCGAAAGGTTCGCCGCATTCACATCGGCACCCACGGCGATGACGTTCACACCAAACTCCACAACGTCTTCGCCGACAACGGCTGGGAAATCGTGTTCAGCTTTAGGCCCAATTCCCGATATCAGACCGCGCTCGGCAGTTTCGAAACCAATGACGGCGTCCTGACGGTGAGGAATCCCGATCTTTAGGCCAACAAAGAATCCAAACCGTGACACAGGCCGACGAGTATCCGCAACTCGCGGAAGCGAAGAGCATATTTCGGTGTTTGGGCTTTTGCGTTGCAAGTTGTTTACGACGGCTGATCCTGTGGATGTTTCCGGGCCGGGACCAAAATGCGCTAATCTTGCATGCGAGACTGACGACTTAATTTCAAACTATAAAAAGCGGCGTTCGCTTTGAACTGATGTTGGCCTGGAAAAATCCAGAGCTGCCTTCGACGGATGGGCGGAAAAAACGCGGAAGATATCTATTGTTAGCGGCTCCAAATCGAAGAGCTTATTTCGTCGCCCAGTAAACCGAAGTGAGTATCCTTAAGATCGTACGTGGTCTCCCCAAATGAAGTTATGCCTTTCCTGCCGGACAAGCTTCGAAAGTGCGGATTGGACTTGTCCGAGTTGCGCCGCACGTCCTGCCTTCCAAGACGGCTTTGCCTGTTTCGCGCCGCAGCTCGCCGAGAGCAACGACGGTTCTCCGGAAGAAGTGCACCATTTCTTCGACTCGCTCCAGGAGCGCAGCTTTTGGTTCCGAGGGCGCCGGCGGATCATCCAATCGCTGGTGATGCGCTACTGTCCCGCCGCCAAATCGTTTCTGGAAGTAGGATGTGGTCCCGGCTTCGTCCTCGCCGGCTTGCGCGCGGTGCTGCCCGACGCCACGCTGGTCGCCTCGGAACTCTATCTCCACGGATTGCCCTACGCCTCGCGGCGCGTGGCGGGTCCGGCGGAGTTCATTCAGGCTGATTGCCTCGCGCTGCCGTACGATCGCGAGTTCGACGCGGTGGGCGCGTTCGATGTCTTGGAACATATCGAGCAAGATGCCGAAGCACTCGCCGAGATGCGACGCGTGCTGAAACCGGGTGGTGTGCTCTTGCTTACCGTTCCGCAGCATCCCTGGCTGTGGAGCAGGGTTGACGAGATCGATCACCACAAGCGGCGTTATCGCCGCGCGGAGCTTGCCGACCGGCTGCACAGTGCCGGCTATTCGGTATTGTGCGACACGTCCTTCATGTTCTTTTTGCTGCCGGCGATGCTGGCACGGCAGCTAATGGCGAATCGCAGTAAAGGCGATTATCCGAAAGTCGAGTACTCGCTACCACGGCGGCTGGATCGGCTCTTCGAGGGCCTGCTCGACGTCGAGCGGCGAGCGATCGATCTCGGGGTCCGGTTCCCGGTGGGCGGCAGCCGGGCAGTAGTCGCCAGGCGCGAGTGAGCGAATGCCCAAGGGCTGGCTCTATCGTTCGAAGGTACGCAGCTTGTGCTTGACGAGAGCAAGCCTGTGCACGACGCCGCGCGGCAGCCGCCGCAATGTCGCATTTCGCACGCGCCATGCGAGCGGCGCCACCTCGACGACGTCGGCGCCCGTTGAAATCTTCGTCGCCTGAATATCGTCCGGAAGCTTGCCGGCAGCGCGATCGGTTGCGAACATAAGCATGTTGTAACGGTACCACGGTTCAATTTGCTTCAGGCCGGATATCATTGACCGGATCCAATCGAATGCCACGTAGCCCCGCAACCGGAACTTTTCACGCCAATATTCCAACGGCTGTTCATTGACGTGCCTTTCACCGCCCTGCCCGGGCACTGCGGCCGAAAAAAAGATCAATTCGCCGTGTCGGCACAGACTGTCAACAAACACGTCGGCAAAAGCACTGTCGACACATTGCGCCACCTCAAACGATTGCACGATGTCGAAACTACGATTGAGGTCTAAAGGACGTGAAAGGTCCCACGCAATAAAATGCTCGGGGGAAATCGCGAGACCCGCCCGATCGACATAGGGACCATCCACGCCTATGCAATCGCCGACCCCCACCCGCTGCCATTCGCTGAGCCAAACGCCGCGTCCGCAGCCCACATCAAGCACGCTCTTTGGTCGCAGTTTCTCCGCAACGAGGGAAACGATAGACGCCGCCGACCGGGCAGAACCGGGACCCATGTAATCGAAGAATTCTTTCGGAAACTGATACGGCGATTGACTCATGAAGTGCAACGATCGTCCTGCCGGCGCCTGAAAGCCGGTAGCTCAAACCGGCCCGGTTCGCCCCGCGTAGTGTCAGCCACGACGGACTGAGGCTTCCGGTTAATGTTGATATGCGTTCGACCCGAGTATTCGCCGATAATGCCGAGAAACAACATTTGCAGCCCGCCGATAATGAGGATCATCACCATCAGCGATGCCCATCCTGCTGCGCTGTTGCCGAAATCCGTCGGATAGAGGAGTCGCAGAATGACAATCATCAGCGCTCCAACCATGCTGGCGATCAGGGCCGCGGCGCCAACCCAGGTCACGATCCGCAGGGGTTTTACCGAAAAGGAGAATGCCAGACGGCTCCAGACATTTAGGGATTTTGCGAACGTATAGGTGCTCCGTCCTGCAATTCGCGGGTAATGTTCGGCCTGGATTGAGGAGAATCGGTCGGTCACCTGAAACAGCAGACTGTCGACGTAGGGAAACGGCCCGTCGAACGCCGCAATGAGTTCCGCAACCTCGCGACGGACCACTTTGAACGGCGACATGTAGATGTTTGCGGGTTTGTCGATCAACCATTCGGCGAATTTGCCGTTGACCCAACTGCCAATCTTCTTCCACGTCTTCTGCTTTTTACTCGCGAAATGCGCATAGACCACATCGGCACCCGTGCGGTTTAATTCCGCATAGAGTTTTGGAATGTCGTCGGGCGAATGTTGAAGATCATCATCCATGATGACGATCGCGCCGCCCGTCGCGTTGCGGATGCCGGTCAGAATGGCGTTGTCCTGGCCGAAGTTCCGCCGATGATTGAAGCCCACGATGGTCGAATACCGCGTTGCCAGTTGCTGGATGACTGACCACGATTTGTCGGGCGAGCCGTCATTGACCAGCAGCAACTCGTAGCTCAAGTTAACCCTATTGAGGGCCGCGTCCACAGCCGCGGCAAGAGCGGGAAGGCAGGCCTCGCTCCGGTACACTGGAACCACGATCGAAATGTCCGGAATACGCTGGTTCACAGTGAAAAATTCCTCGGCGCCTTGAATTGGAAAGCCGCGCTGATCGCGGGAGGCCACCGTGCGGGCACCGTCATCTTAGAACTTAAGCTATCCTGGTCAAGCAGGCCGAGCTATAAGCCTGATCGAGCAACCGGCCGCGATTGACACCGGCATTTCACTTCCGATGCGATCCAACGTGAACCTGAATCTTCTCTGTTTCTGTTCGGCGCTCAGCGTGGCCCTGCGGCTCTGGCGGAAAGCACACTAGCGATGAAGATCGATTTCAATCGTCCGACGCCAGCGGGCAAGGAGTTGGACTATATTCGAGAGGCGATTGCTAATGCGCATACCGCCGGCGACGGCGTTTTTACACGGCGGTGCCACGCCTGGCTTGAAGCGCGGCTGCAAGTGTCGAAAGCCTTGCTGACGCATTCCTGCACGGCCGCCTTGGAGATGGCGGCGCTGCTTTTCGATCTTGGCCCCGGCGACGAGGTCATAATGCCATCGTTTACCTTCGTGTCGACTGCGAATGCGGTCGCGCTACGTGGCGCGGTACCGGTCTTCGTCGACATTCGGCTTGACACCCTTAACCTCGACGAGCAGCTGATCGAGCAGGCAATCACGCCGCGGACCAAGGCGATCTTCGTTGTGCATTACGCGGGAGTAGGCTGCGCGATGGACCGGATTATGGACATCGCAGAGCGCCGCGGACTGCTGGTTGCCGAAGACGCCGCGCAAGGCTTGTTGGCGCGCTATTCGGGGCGGCCATTAGGCAGCATCGGCCATGTCGCTGCACTCAGCTTTCACGAAACAAAAAACGTGATTTCGGGCGAAGGCGGTGCGTTGCTTGTGAATGATGCTCGATTTGGGCACCGCGCCGAGATCATTCGTGAAAAGGGCACCAATCGAACGAGCTTCCTCAAGGGCGAGGTCGACAAGTATACGTGGGTCGATATCGGCTCGTCCTACCTGCCCAGCGAGTTGACTGCAGCATTCTTACTGGCGCAATTGGAGAACGCCGATCGTTTGCTCATTGAGCGTCGCGCGCTTTGGAACCGATACCACGACGGCTTAGCCGCACTCGAAAGCCGGGGCCGATTTCGTCGCCCCATTGTGCCGGCCGCATGCGAACATAACGCACATATCTATTATTTGCTTCTTCCCAGCCGCTCCGCGCGCGATGCTCTGGTCAGAGAGTTGAAAGCGAATGGTATTCATGCGCCGTTCCACTACATACCGCTCCACGATTCACCGGCGGGCGTTCGCCTCGGGAGAACGTCGGGCGCTCTCACGTGCACCGAAGATGTAGCGGGCCGCATTGTCCGTCTGCCGCTTTGGTATGGCATGACCGAGGAGCCGGACCGAGTCATTCACGCCATCCGGACCATCCTGGAGTAAGCGCAATAAGGCGCGGGCTTCGTTCTGCCGAAAGTATCGGCACGAAGCTGCCGCCCGAATTGGTACCGCCGCAGCGGTAGGAAGCTATCCGCCCTGCTTAGAAGAACGCGACTCCGACCGCGCCCTTGAAATTGTAAGACGGTACCTTGTACTCGTCGGCAAAATCCCAGACCGACGCGTTCCAGGATACGTCGTCGCCGACGATCAACCCGCCGGGAACGAGCTTGCGCTTGGCCTCGCGGAACTCGAACATCATATGGTCATAGGTATGATCGGAGTTGTGGTAGAACAGGTCGATCGAATTGACCTTGTCGACCATCTTCGGCAACAGCGCCTTGGCGTCGCCCGACCACACTTCAAAGCGGTCGCGATACGCATCGGGAACCATCCAGCCGGTGGATTTGCCTTCCGGGATGACGACGCCGTAGACCTTGCCTTTGATCGTCCAGACCGGATCTTTGCTGTTGAACACCGGCGGCAAATCGATCACATGCAAGCTGCCTTGCGTCCCGTTCTTGACCAGGCCGAGCATCATGAACGCCGACGAAAGGCCGTTACAGACGCCGGTTTGCACGATGGTCGTCGGCTTGAGCTTCCGCACGAGCCAATAGAGAAACAGCGCGTCATCGAGATTGACCCAGCCCGCCGCGTAATGGGCGTGGTATTTTTCGGCGATCGTCTTCATGTAGTTCTCGATGTAGGTACGGCGCTCAAATACCTCTTCCGCATGCGGCACCGTCCTGGCTTCTTCGAGCGCCTCCTTGAGGACCGGGCCCCAAGCCCGGTCCGGCACCTCATCGCCCTTCACCATTTGCTCGAGACTTGCATAAACAGGGTTTTTGCTCGGCCGGTCGCGATTGAATATCTTGCCAGGGAAATTGCGGACCAGGCTCGCCTCGTAGTTCGGATGAGAAGTATTGTAAGTCTTGGCGTCGATCATCAGCGGCAACGATGCCATCGCATTCTCGAACGCCGATTTCTCGGGCGTGTCCGAGCGCGCAGTGCTCGGGATTGGACTGGCCGAAACCGGCGGGGCCTGAATGCTCGCCAGATCGCTCGCAATCCCGCCATGGGCCGACACGGGCGGCGCCTGCACGGCCGGAAAATCGCCGGCAATCCCGCGATCGGCCAGAAGCTGCCGTATTGCCGTAATCTCCAGTTTTTGCAGCTCAATTTGCAGGTCCTGGCGATGAACGATCGCCAGCAGCTTGTCGTTGAGCAGACCGGACTGATTGTTTAAACCGAGGACGACTTCTTCGAGCCTGCTCCCGACCAGACGGGTCTGGTAAGCGGTGTCGTTGAGAAGTTCTTTGAGCTTATCATTGAGCAAACTGGATTGATTGGCGACCCCTTCGATAAGCTCCTCGGACTTCTGGCCGAGCAAGCGCGATTGGTTGGCTACGCCGGCGACCAGCTGGGCAGTGCGTTCGAGCAGCTGTATCTGTTTGTCGTTGATGAGGCGCGACTGATTATCCAGCCCTGCGATCACTTCCCGGAGCCTGGCATTGGTCTCACCCAGACGGCCGACCAGCTCGTCCGAATTTTTGATCATTCTCCTGAGAACATCAAAGACTTTCATTCTAAAGTCCTTACTTTTGGTTGGCGCCTGGCAATTGCATCCACACCACCGCACCCACGAAAAAGCGCTGTGTGGCAATTGATTTTGCGGACTTCGCTTGCTTGGAAACCCCGTCGACCGGATTGCAACCAGTCATAGACAATACTCAACGTCGGCGCAACCTGCCGATCGACTTCAAGCAGTGCCGTCGAGGATATGACACCTGTTAAAATTCGCCCACGCGGCTTCTGTCGATTTGGCTTACGGAGCCGGAATTCGCGCCGACATTTCCCGCATGAGGAACGCGCCGCCGCGTGAAGAAATCGAAGGCCGGCAGCGTAAGATATCCGGCGCGGGCGATGTATCACAGGTCTCGAGATGCAGAGGTGACGTGGTCTCGATAACGCAAAGGCGATGTGAGCCGGGGCCGGCATTGTTGGCGATCAATCGCAGCATATCGGTTGTACCGTCAGTCAGGCGCTGCTAAAAGGAACAGATGAGCGGCGGCGAACCGCCGCTGCGTCACCGGTATGGGCATGAACGATCGCGCGACCACCAAGGAACCACAGTACTCGCTGCTTTTCGACGTCAAGGAAAAGCACGGCATTGCGCGCCTCGGACTGATGGTCAACGAGTCCTGGAACCAGGACCCCAAGCGTACGCTGTTCACGCTTTCCCGCTACAAATTCGTCGCCAGGATGCTCGGCCGGCCGCAACCATGTGCTCGAAGTCGGCTGCGCCGACGCGTTCGGCACCCGGATTGTGCTGCAGGCGGTGGACAAGGGTTACCGCGGTCGATTTCGATCCGATCTTCATCGCCGACGTCAAGGAACGGATGAATCCGCATTGGCCGATCGAAGCGTTCGTTCACGACGTGATGGCCGGTCCGGTGCCCGGTTCATTCGATGCGGCCTACGCTCTCGACGTTCTTGAACACATTGCGCAACAAGACGAACACCGGTTCATCGGCAACGTCGTGCGTTCATTGACGCCGGACGGCGTCGCCATTTTCGGCATGCCCTCGCTGGAATCGCAGCCCTACGCGTCGCCGCAAAGCAAAGCCGGGCATGTCAATTGCAAGTCGGGTGAAGACTTCAAGCGCACGCTCGCAGCAACACTTCCACAGTGTGTTTGTGTTCTCGATGAACGATGAAGTGGTCCACACCGGGTTTTATCCGATGGCGCATTATTTGCTCGGGCTCGCTTGCCATCGCCGCACAGGCTAATGTTGTCTAGAGCTGGCCGGTAGCGGCCTCAATTTAGGCGCTCACTGATGACGATGCCCGTGACGCTTTCAGTGGTGCTGCCGAACTACAACCATGCGAAATTTGTCGGCCGCGCCTTGTCGGCGCTTATCGGCCAGGAGCGGCCCGCCGATGAAATCATCGTCATCGACGACGGCTCGACCGACGGCAGCCTCAGCGTGATCGAACAGTTCGCGGCCAGGGTGCCTTCGATTAAGGTCCTGGTCAATCGCGAGAACAAAGGCGTTATTCCCACTTTAAAGCGCGGCTTGGAGGCGGCACGCGGAGAATACGTTTATTTCGCAGCCGCAGACGATTGGGTCTTACCCGGCTTTTTCAGTTTGGCGCTCCGCAGGCTTGCGGAAAATCCGGGCCTGGCGCTGTTCTGCGGGGAAGCAGTGCTGGTCGATGGACCCACCAATCGGCCGTTTGCCGTGCGGCCGGCCGTGCGACCTGTCATGCGCGCAGGGCCTATCGATCCCGCAAGTGTTCAAAAATTGCTGCGTTCGACGGATAATTGGATATTGACCGGAAGCGCGGTCTTTCGTCGCGAGTGTGTGCTTTGGGCGGGCGGTTTCGATGAACGCCTGGGGTCGTTCGCCGACGGTCTCCTGGCCCGCAAAGCCGCGCTGAAGTTCGGCTTTTTTTTCGAGCCAAGGATCGTGGCGACCTGGATGGTGTCCCCCGACAGCGTCTCACGCAGGACGGCCCTTGAGCTGCGGCGGACGAAGCAGGCTCTCGATGTAGTCCCGGCGCTGATCGCCGCAGATCCGGGCTTCCCGGAATGGTACGCGGACACCTTTCGCGATCGTTGGCGGTTTGCTACATGCCGCCTCGCCCTCCAAGCCGAGCCGATCGACCGCGATCTCATTCTGACAATGGGCGCCCGCTGCGCCAAGGAGCGTGCCGAGTTGGAGAAGATTTTGTCCCTGCCCAGCCGAAAAATCGTCAATTTGGCGATGCTGGCGCGCTTGTGGTATCGGCTGCGGCCAACGGCCCTGACGTCTTTGCTGCGGACGATGGTCGCGATGCGGCGGGCACGCGTCGCCGTGGGCTTCCGGTTCCGGCAATTTCGCAGTATGACGCCGGCCACCACCGCTTCAGGCCGGAGTTGATCGAAATACCTCATGCAAAGCGATTCCGAAGTGACGGAAATGGATGTTCAGGACGTCGCCATAAAGCGCGAAGTCACGGTTCCCAGGTTCGCGATGGCACGGTCGGGGGCGGATGCGGCGCCGCCGATCGCGCCGGCGGGCGTCGGCGAGATCGTCGCTGCGGAATTGCTGGCGGGGTTTTCGGCCTGGCGGATTTGGATGATTCTCGGTTGGGACGATATTCGCCAGCGCTATCGTCGTTCGGTTCTTGGCCCATTCTGGATCACGCTGAGCATGGGCCTGTTCATCCTGCTGCTCGGCATCATCTACAGTCGCCTGTTTCATACCGACCTGGCGACCTACATGCCGTACCTTTCGGTCGGCTACATTGTTTGGGGCTTCATATCGCAAGTCACCAATGAGAGCTGCATGGCCTTTCAGGAAGGCGCGCGCATTATCAAACAAATCAAGCTGCCTTTTTCGATTCATATTCTGCGCATCGTCTGGAGAAACGTCATCGTATTCCTCCATACCATCGTCATCTACATTCCCGTCGCCATCATCTTCAAGGTCGAGCCGACGTTGGCAATATTTCTTGTCATCCCCGCATTGTTTCTGGTTTTGGTCAATGTCACTTGGGTGGCGCTGGTGCTGGCGATTTTGACGACGCGCTTTCGCGACATCCTGCCGATCGTCGGCACCGGCACTCAGATCGCGATGTTTGCAACGCCGATCATGTGGCAGCTGAGTTCTCTCAGCGGCCGCAGCACGTTGATCGCCGAGCTCAATCCGCTTTACCATTTGCTCGAGATCGTGCGCGCTCCGATATTGGGCACAGTGCCGGACTGGCGGTCGTGGCTGGTGGCCGGCGTACTCGCCGTTGTCGGTTCGATCGGGGCCACCGCGCTCCTCGTCAGCAAGAGCAAACGTATCGTATTTTGGCTCTAGCCAAGGCCGGTGAGGAAATGGTCGCGATAATACTAAGCAATGTTGGCATCGACATTCCGATTTTCGACGTCGGCCGAGCGTCGTTGAAGTTGAAATTGATCGAGAAGGCCGTCGGCGGGCGCTTTGCGCGCTCCGGCTCGCACCTGACGGTGAGCGCGCTGAAGAATGTGAGTTTCGAGGCGCACGACGGCGACCGCATCGCGCTTATCGGGGATAACGGCTCGGGCAAGAGCACGTTCCTGCGTGTGGTCTCGAAAGTCTACCCCCCGACCAGCGGCACGGTCGCAATCGTCGGCAACGTTTCACCGATGCTCGATACCACGCTCGGCATGAGCATGGACGCTACAGGCCTGGAAAACATCCGGATCGCCGGCACGCTATGGGGCATGACCAGCGCGCAGATCAAGCACAGCGTTGACGATATTGCCAATTTCACCGAGCTCGGCGACTTCCTTAAAGTCCCGGTACGTACTTATTCCACCGGTATGATGCTGCGACTCGCATTTGCGATCGCCACCGTCCGTGACCCGGAGATTCTGCTAATCGACGAGGTTATCGGCGTCGGCGATGCCGGATTTTTTGACAAGGCATTTAGCCGCCTGCTCAGGCTCGTGGAGCGCTCGCGGATCCTGATGGTCGCCACGCACCAGGATGCCCTGTTGCGCCGCGTATGCAACAAGGCACTGTGGCTCAGCCACGGCAGCGTCGCTGGTTATGGCGAGATTGAAAGTGTGCTGGCCGCTCGCAGGCAGGGTTTGCCGGCTCTTGCGTCTGCCTAGAACAGACTTGCGATTTGGCGAGGCCGGGCGACGCTCCTGATCGCCCGGCCTTTTCTGCAAGTTCCGGCCGGGCCCACGGCACGGACCGCAAAGCACCGCGATCGGTCGTTGAACCGCACACCCGCATGTGCTTAACACAGGCCATTAGAACGCTTGATGTGCGTGTCTCCGGCCCTAGCGCTGAGACCCGTTCGAACCTACGTGGTGCTAGCGTGACTCTCATCACATTATTTTGCCGCCCGGCAGAATAACAAGAGCTGGAGCGAGCGATCCCACCACTTGGCTGAGCGCATCCAACTTAACAACTATGAGCGATTCCGTGCCACAAGCGATATCCTCGGACCCATCGATTTTAAGCCAAACGCGAGGCCGGCTTACCGCGCACTTGCGGAGGCTGGAAGCCGAATTGATTTACATCTTGCGTGAAGCCGCCGCCGAGTTCCGCCGTCCGACCATCCTCTATTCAATCGGCAAGGATTCAAGCGTTTTGCTGCATCTGGCGATAAAGGCATTCAGCCCCTGTCGCATGCCGTTGTCGCTTATGCACGTCGACACGACGTGGAAGTTCCGCGACATGATCGCGTTCCGCGACGCCACCGCCCAAAGGCTCGGGCTCGACCTGATCGTGCATATCAACGAAGAAGGCGTGAAGGAGGGCGTCAATCCGATCACCTCCGGTTCGTCGCTGCATACCCATGTGATGAAGACGGTGGCGCTCCGCCAGGCGCTGGATCGTTACGGCGTCGACGCCGCCATCGGGGGCGCACGGCGCGACGAGGAAAAGAGCCGCGCCAAGGAACGCGTGTTCTCGCTGCGCTCGGCCGGCCACACCTGGAATCCGCGGCAGCAGCGTCCGGAACTCTGGCACATCTTCAATACCCGCCTCGGCCCGGGCGAAAGCATGCGGGTATTTCCGCTGTCGGATTGGACCGAACTCGATGTCTGGGAGTACATTGCCGCTGAAAACATCCCGGTCGTGCCGCTTTATTTTGCCGCTGATCGGCCGGTGGTGGAGCGTAATGGAACATGGATCATGGTCGACGACGAGCGCTTGCCTCTTAACCCCGGCGAGCAGCCCGTGACCAAGCGCATCCGGTTCCGTACCCTCGGCTGCTATCCGCTGTCAGGCGGCGTCGAGTCAGAAGCCGCGAGCGTCGAGGACGTGATTGCCGAATTGCGCAACAGCCGCTTTTCGGAACGGCAGGGCCGGCTGATCGATCATGACAGCGCCGCCTCGATGGAGCGCAAGAAGAAGGAAGGATACTTTTGATGCACGGAACGCCTCCGTCTCCTGCCGTGCAGAAGAGCCTGCTCCGATTCTTCATGGGCGGCTCGGTTGACGACGGCAAGTCGACGCTGATCGGCCGGCTGCTGCACGAAACCGAGTCGGTCGCCGAGGACGAGCTCGCGGCGCTGACGCGGGATTCCGCGCGCTTCGGCAACAGCGGACAGGAGCTCGATTTTGCGCTCCTGGTCGACGGGTTGGAGGACGAACGCGAGCAGGGCATCACGATCGATGTCGCCCATCGGTATTTCTCGTCGTCGCGCCGCGCCTTCGTGGTCGCCGATACGCCGGGCCACGAAAGCTACACGCGCAATACCGCGAGCGGCGCCTCCAATGCGGATCTTGCGGTCATTCTCGTAGACGCGCGGCGCGGACTGTTGCCGCAAACCCGGCGGCACGCGGTGATCGCCCACATGGTCGGCGTTCGCCACTTTGTGCTTGCGGTCAACAAGCTCGACCTGGTGAATTGGGATCGCGCGGTTTTCGACGGCATCGTCAATGGTTTCCGCGACTTTGCGCGATCGCTCAATCTCGCCTCGCTGGTTGCGATTCCGTTGTCGGCGCTTAACGGCGACAACGTTTCATCGCCGAGCACAAACACGCCCTGGTATGACGGACCAAGCTTGCTTGGCCACCTTGAGACAATCGACACCGAAGCCGATCAATCGGGAACACCGCTGCGGGTCCTGGTGCAGACCGTGCTGCGGCCCGATCGCGACAGCCGGCTCTACGCCGGCATCGTCGCCGGCGGCACGCTCCGCCAGGGCGATCAGGTGCAAGTGGCGCCTTCCGGCGAGAGCTGCAAGGTGACCCGCATCGTTGTCGCCGGCGAGGAACGCGAACAAGCGAGCGTCGGCGAATCGGTCGCCGTCGGGATTGACCGGCATATCGATGTGGCGCGCGGCGACATTCTGGTTGCGCCGGACCGTCGACCGCAAGTCGCCGATCAGTTCGAGACCCACTTGATCTGGATGAGCGAGCAGCCGCTGCTTCCCGGGCGTGAATATGTGCTCAAGGTCGGCACCCGCTCGGTCTCGGCAAGCGTAACGGACGTCAAATATCGCATCGACATCGAGACGTTGCGCCGCGAGCCCGCACACACGCTGGGGCTTAACGAGATCGGCATTTGCGACATCGCGGTGCCGACGCCGGTCGCGCTCGACAACTTTGCGCAAATTCGGGAAACCGGATGCTTCATCCTGATCGACCGCTACACCAATTCCACGGTCGCCGCCGGAACCGTAGACTTCGCGCTGCGACGGGGCATGAATGTTAAGCAGCAGGCGCTGGTCGTGGCCAAGGCCGCGCGCGCCGCGCTCAAGGTGCAGCGGCCCTGCGTGCTGTGGTTCACCGGGCTTTCCGGCGCCGGAAAATCGACCATCGCCAACCTCGTGGAAGCGAAGCTCGCGGCGCGCCGGCGCCACACCTACATGCTCGATGGCGACAACGTCCGCCATGGGTTGAACAAGGACATCGGATTTACCGACGCCGACCGGGTGGAAAACATTCGCCGCGTCGGCGAAGTCGCCAAACTGTTCGTCGACGCCGGATTGATCGTGTTGTGCTCGTTCATCTCGCCGTTCCGCGCCGAGCGTGCGGCGATACGGGAAATCCTCGAGCCGGACGAGTTCGTGGAGGTGTTCGTCTCGACGCCGCTTGCGGTCTGCGAAGCGCGCGACCCCAAAGGTCTCTACGCCAAGGCGCGCAGCGGCACACTGCCGTCGTTCACCGGCATCGACTCGCCCTATGAGCCGCCGGAGAATGCCGAGTTGGTGCTGGACTCCTCGGCTGCGGGTGCCGATGATCTTGCCGATCGCGTGATCGATTTCCTGGTCGCGCGCGGCATGATCGGCAATGACTGACGGATCGGATTAGAATGACGGCCGCATGGGCCGTTCGCGGCGCAGCGACGGCAGCCTTTTCCGCGGTCCTGTGCGCCGCTCTGATCGTCGTGTTGCGCCCGGCGCTGCAGCGCTACGCGCTGGCCAAGCCGAATGCCCGTTCCTCGCACCGCGAACCGACGCCGCAAGGCGGCGGTATAGCCGTTGTTGCCGCGACCATCGCGGCGGCTTGGCTCGGCATGTTCGGCCTCGGCGCCGCGATTGCGCCGCCGCCTGGCAGCGTTCTCGCGGCCGTTGTTCTGATGGCGATGATCGGCGGCGTTGACGACATCCGTTCGATCGAGATCATTCCTCGCCTGCTGCTGCAGGCGCTGGCGGTTGCAGCGGTCATCTATGCGCTGCCGGACGATCTGCGGGTCGCGTCCTTCCTGCCGTGGTGGCTGGAGCGGCTCCTGCTGTTCGTGGGCGGCCTGTGGTTCGTCAACCTGGTCAATTTCATGGACGGCATCGACTGGATGACCGTGGTCGAAGTCGTGCCGTTGACCGGGGCGTTGGCCGTGCTCGGCGCGCTCGGAGCCCTGCCGGCCTACGGCGTGGTCGTGGCGCTGGCGCTCGGCGGCGCCATGATCGGCTTTGGCTATTTCAACCGCCCGGTCGCCAGACTCTTCCTTGGCGATGTCGGCTCTCTCGCTATCGGTTTGATCCTGGGATGGCTGATCGTTCTGGTCGCCGGCGGCGGCCACCTCGCCGCTGCGTTGCTGTTGCCGCTTTATTATCTCGCCGACACGGCGATCACCCTGCTGCGCCGTCTAGCGCGGCGCGAGCCGATCTGGCAGGCCCACCGGACGCATTTTTATCAACTTGCGACACAGCGTGGCCTGACGGTCATCGACGTTGTCGGGCGCGTATTCGTCGTCAACGTCGGTCTGTGCGCTCTTGCGGTGATGACGGTGATTATACCCAGCCGCACCAGCGAGGGCGCGGCACTGTTAGGCGGCGTAGCACTCGTCGCGTGGCTCCTTGCCGCGTTCGCACGCGGGAAGAAATAAACGGACAGCGACTGCGCTCATCGGGTCAGGAAAGGGGCCAGTCGTGCGGCGATCTGATCGGCGTAGAAATGATGGCCTTTCACATCGAGATGAATGCCGTCGTAGTAGAAATCTTTGCTGTGCACCGCAGAAACTGCAGCGTGCAGGTCCAGCACGTCGAATCCTGAGCGGTCGAGCAACGCCTGGACGTGCTTGGTGAGCCCGCTCTCATGGCCGCCGAGCTCGTTTTTCAGCGGCGACAGCACGATCAGGACGGTTCGCCCCGGCCGTTGGGTCTCACGGATCGCAGCGAACAAATTCTCCAGACTGCGCTCGGCGACACGGAAATCGTCGGCTGACCGATATGATACCGGGCGCAAATATTGGTAAAACCGCCAAGTGACGAAAGTCACGGCCTCCCACAGTGCCCGGAACGGCGGCGGCGGCCGCTGCGAGAAGAAGTACCGGCCATCGGCCTCTGCCAGTCCGCGCGTAGTATCCGGCGCGATTAACGTCACCACCAGCGCGGTCTCGTCGTTGAAATCCTTGTAGCGAATACGTTCGGCCATGTTGTCGGTGCCGTATTGGTTGGCCCCGGCATTTCCGCAGACAAAGCTCTTGCCGGTCGCCTGCGCCAGGCGCTGACAGACGCCGTCAGCAAAGGTGTCCGCGTCGTCGATATAGGTGCCGCCCCAGGTGACGCTGTCGCCGATGAAAACGATCTTCGCGTCTGCAGGGTCCGACCAGTCTTTGGTATCGCGCAGTCCTTGGCTGTCGATTGTCACCCGCGCGCCGCGCTGTCGCAGCTGCCGCTGATTGGGCAACGGAGCATAGCGATAGGAAGCGTTCGCATAGAACAGGATCGGATTGCCAAGACCGACATAGCGCAAATAAATCTCGACAACGCCGATCGGAGCGCAGACCATCACGACCGTTATCAGGAAAAAAACCGCTCGCTTAAGCGTGGACATCCGGCACCATTCCGCTTTCATGCAGCAGCGAACAAGTGCGCCCTATAGCGGCGAGTAAGACGACGATAGCCCCGGGTCGCAATCGGATGATCCCAATTCAAGCCGCCGCGCCGCGGAAGTCCGGCACCGCGTCGCACAGCACGCGGTAGATGGCCTCGCGCTGCTCGCGCGTGAGCCCCTGATCCAGCATGGCGAGCCATCCGCGCATCGCCTCGATCGAAGGCTGGATCGGACGCGCCGCGACCACCCCGGCGACGCCGATGTCGACCATCGGTTCCTCGCGGGCAAAAAGGATTTCCTGCATCCGTTCGCCGGGGCGCGCTCCGGTGAACACGATGTCGACGTCGCGATTTGGCTCCAGCCCGGCGAGACGGATCATGCGCTCGGCAAGGTCCACGATTTTCACCGGCTGCCCCATATTGAGCACATAGACCGAAACATCGGAGCGCGCCGGCCCGAGCGCGTGGCTGGCGGCCGTCACGACGAGGTCGCAGGCTTCGCGAATGGTCATGAAATAGCGCACCATGTCGGGATGGGTGACCGTGACCGGCCCGCCGGCATCGATCTGCGCCTTGAATTTCGGGACCACCGAGCCGTTTGAGGCCAGCACGTTGCCGAACCGTACGGCGATGAACCGCGTCTGCCGCCGGCCGGCCGCAGCCTGGCGCGTAACCTCGGCGTCGAGCGCCTGGCAATACATCTCGGCGAAGCGCTTGGTCGCGCCGAGCACGGACACCGGCTCGATGGCCTTGTCGGTGGAGATCATCACCATCGCCGCGGCGCCCGCCGCCGCCGCCGCGTCGGCGACGTTCACCGAACCAAAGACGTTGGTCTTGACCCCTTCCTCCCAATCCTGCTCGAGCAAGGGGACGTGCTTGAGCGCCGCGGCGTGAAACACGATGTCCGGCTTGAACTCGGCCAGGAGCCGATGAAGCCGCACGCGATCGCGGACGTCGGCCAAGTGCCCGGTGATCGCAGGCCGCGACGGCTTGGTGGCGAGCGTCTCGAGGACAGCGTGCAGCGCCGGCTCGGAATTTTCGATGATCAGCAGCCTTGCGGCGCCGAAGGTGATCACGCGGTCGCATATTTCCGCGCCGATCGAGCCGCCGCCTCCGGTCACGACGATCGAGCGGCCCTTGAGGAAGCTTTCCAGCCGGGCATAGTCGATCTTGACCGTCGGCCGCAGCAGCAGGTCTTCGACGTTGACCGGCGCCAGACGCAGCGCCTCGCCGCCGTCGTCGAGCGAAGGCAGCCGGCTGACGGTCAAACCGAGGCGACGCGCGTGCATCAAGGTCGCCTCGGGCTTGGCCTCGGGCTCGAGGGCCGAGGGCGTGAAGATCACCCGCGCGATTGTGGTACCGCGCTGCGCGAGGTCGTTCACCACGGCATCAAGGGCGTTGAGGTCACCGAGGACCGGAACGCCGCGGATGGCCTGGCCACGATCGGCGGCAGACGGAGAAAGAATGCCGGCCGGCCAGATCTTGGTAACCGCGCCGCTTTCGATGGAGCGCAACAGCGTCTCGGCATCGGCGGCGCGCCCCAGCACAAGTATCGGATTGGAATCCGGCGAGCGGGCGTGGTGCCGAGAGCGCGTATCGCGGTAATAGCGATAGGCAAGCCGCCCGGCGCCCAGGAACACCATCTGCAGCAGCCAATAAAGCACGATGGTGATTTTGCCGAAGAAGAACTGGCCGAGCACGTTGGGCGCCACCAAAATGTAGTCGAGCGCCAACAGCGACACCGCCAATACCGACGACGCGCGCACGATGTTCATCAGGTCGGGCAGCGACGCAAAGCGCCATTTCGACTCGTAGAGGTGAAACAGGAAATAAACGATTCCCGCGTAGACGATGAAGCCCGGCAGGAACACGTAGAGCGCGTCCTTGCGCTCCATCAGGCCGACCGCCTCGAAGCGAACATAAAAGCTCGCCACCACCGCCGCCGCGGTCACGAGCAGATCGTGTGCGATGATCAGAACTTTGCGCGGGCTAAAGTTCAGTCCGAACATTCCGTGGCCGTGTTTGGAACAATATCCCCACTTTCCAATACCGATCTTTCGCCCGCGGCGCCACCCCGCCCCGATCGCCCCAATGCCGCGCCCGGAAATAACTATTCGCTCGCATACCGGAGTTTATCACGCGCGCGCCGCCATGCGGGCGGCTGCCCGATGCCGGATTCGGCGTGGCGCAAACAAGCGGCCCTATAAGCCGCTATCGCGGCGAGAAATGCTTCTCCAGTCCTTGCCAACCTTCGAAGTAATCGTGCTGAAGTTCGGACGATTCCACGGCATAGCGGGTCAGTCGCATGGCGAAGCGGCTTTCAAACATGAACGCCATGGTGTCTTCGATCTTGTGCGGTTTTAAATTCGCCTTGGTCGCCCGCTCCCAGGTCTCGGCGTCGGGGCCGTGCGCCGTCATGCAATTGTGCAGGCTGGCGCCGCCCGGCAGAAACCCTTCCGCCTTGGCGTCATAGGCGCCCTGCAGAAGACCCATGAACTCGGTCATGACGTTACGATGGTACCACGGCGGCCGGAACGTATCCTCGCCGACCAGCCAGCGCGGCGGAAAGATCACGAAATCGATGTTGGCCGCGCCCGGCAGATCCGACGGCGCGGTGAGCACGGAAAAAATCGACGGGTCGGGATGATCGAAACTGACCGTCCCGATGACGTTGAAGCGCGCGAGGTCGTATTTGCAGGGCGCGAAGTTGCCATGCCAAGCGACGACGTTGAGCGGCGAATGATTCATGTCCGCCGCCCACAGATTGCCCTGGAATTTCGCCACCAGGGCATGCGGCGCCTTGACGTCTTCATAGGCTGCGACCGGCGCGAAGAAATCGCGCGGATTGGCAAGGCCATTGGCGCCGAGCGGACCGAGCTCCGGCAGACGCAGCATGGCGCCGTAATTCTCGCAGATGTAGCCCCGTGACGGCCCGTCCGGCAGCTCGACGCGAAAGCGCAAGCCGCGCGGGATGATCACGATCTCGCCGCAGGCAGCCTCAAGGATCCCTAACTCGGTGACGAAGCGGGCGCGACCCTGCTGCGGCACGATCAGCATTTCGCCGTCGGCATTGTAGAAACACCGGTTACTCATCGAGCGATTGGCGGCGTAGACGTGGATCGCCATGCCGACCTGGGTGGCGACGTCGCCGTTGCCGCCCAGAGTAACAATGCCCTCGACGAAATCGGTCGGCTTCCTCGGAATCGGAAACGGCGACCAGCGCAATTGCGTCGGCGTCGCGTCGATTTCCTGGAACGGCGCGCTGCGGATCAGGCCGTTGTCGATGCGCGCGTAAGGCCGGTGCACGACCGACGGCTGGATACGGTAGGTCCACGTGCGGCGGTTTTCGGCCCGCGCGGTGGTGAATGAGGTACCGGAAATTTGCTCGGCATAGAGACCGAGCGGCGGCTGCTGCGGCGAGTTCCGGCCGACGGGCAGCGCGCCGGGAACCGCCTCGGAGACGAAATGATTGCCGAAGCCCGGCTGGTATTGGAACGACGGCTCGTGCCGGGGCGCTTTCGGTTCCGCCTTGCGAAGCTTCGCGTCGACTTTCGCGTCTTGTTTCGCGATTTGGGTCATGGGACCTCCCGAAGACAAGCCGCGATGGAACTCGCGGGCAATTGGTCTCGAACGTAACTAATATCCGCCTTTCATCTTGCCGGCGCAAGGTGGTTTGAAACGATTCTAATCGCGCGAAACCGCCAAAGTTTCAAAGCCACAACCGCGCCGCAAACCGGCTCGGCAATCGCCGTGAACGGCCTTAGCGAATTCCTAATATCTCCAAAAAACCGCCCGCTTGGCCCGGCATCTGCACAGGCAGTCGAGGGGACATCATTCATTCAATTCCGCGTAGCGGCGCCGCCTGACGCCGCGGCAATGCGATGTTTGGGGGGCGGCAATGCGGCCGATGCTTGCGCTGGCGATCTTGTTGGTAGGCCTCAAGGGCGCGGTCCCTGAAACTTTGTATCAACAATCGCTTCCTGCCGGTCCGCAACAAACAATATCGTCTCATGGAATAGACACGGCGAACGGCGGCGCGGACCACGCGCTCGGTTTGGCCCTGCCATCAAACTCATCCGCATCATCTGATGCGCCGCACGATCAGGGTGAACAGGCGGCGGAGCCGCCGCGGTCCCCTGCCCCGGCGAGCACGGATATGAATGCAGCGGCGGGCGCTGTGGGTTCAATCTACAATCTGTGCAATGCGCTGTTTGTATCCGCCGAAAACAACGACCTGCCGGTACCCTTCTTTGCCAATCTGATCTGGCAGGAGAGCCGGCTGCAGCTCGACGCCGTCAGCCGCGTCGGCGCATTGGGCATTGCCCAGTTCATGCCGAAGGTCGCCGTCGAGGTTGGCCTCGGCGATCCATTCGATCCGCATCAGGCGATTCCGGCCTCGGCGCGATTCCTCCATACGCTCCGCGAGCATTTCGGCAATCTCGGATTCGTGGCGGCGGCCTATAATGCTGGCGCGCATCGCGTCGCCGACTGGCTCGAGCACGGCCGTTCGCTGCCGCGCGAGACGCGCGACTATGTCGTGCGTGTCACCGGCAGATCTGCCGAGGCGTGGCGAAGATCGCCGGTGGACGATTCCCGGCTGACGTTTGTGCGGCCGATGCCGTGCCGCCAACTGCCGGCTTTCGCCGAACTCGAACAAGCGCAGCTATTAGTCTCGCAGCGGCCGGACGATGCGGAGCAGCAGACGCAGGCGCAACGGGAAGAGATCGCGGCGAAGGTTGCCGACCGGGCCGAAGAAAAGACCGTCAACAAGGTCGCGGCAAGAAGCGACCGCAACGGAAGGAAGAAAGCGCCGATCCCGCGCCACCTCGTCGCCGAGCGGAAAGCGGTTCGCAGAGTGGCGCGGTCCGGAACTGCCGACAAAATCGCGCGCGCCGTGCACGGCAGCCATCACGAGGCCGCACACCGGCCGCGCACGACGCGCGAGAAGCGCAAAATGGCATGACGTCCGCGTCATGGCAGGCATGACGGCGCTTTGCCGGCTAGCCGCGCGCGGCGCGCCGTGAGACTATCGCCGCCGGCTCTCGGCTATCTTGATACTCAAACGCCATCATGCTGGCAGGCATCGGAGACACGGTACGCCGCAAGGAGGATTCGCGCCTCCTCACCGGCCGCGGCTGCTACAGCGACGATGTCAATTTGCCGGGCCAAGCCTATGCCGCCGCGCTGCGCGCGCCCCACGCGCATGCGTTGCTCCGCGCAATCGACCTCGAGGCGGCGCGCGCCATGCCCGGCGTGCTTGCGGTATTGACCGGAGCGGACGCGCGCGCCGACGGGCTCAAGCCGATTCCGCATCCGCCGACTGCCGGGACACCGCCGGACATCGTGCTGAAAAACCGCGACGGTTCCGCCGTTCCGGTGGCCCCGCACCCGGTGCTGCCGACCGATCGGGTCCGCCATGTCGGCACCGCCGTGGCCTTCGTCATCGCCGAGAGCGTTGTCGCGGCGAAAGACGCGGCCGAACGCATCGTCGTTGACTACGAGCCGATGCCCGCCGTGACCACCGCGACCGCAGGCGTGGAGAGCGCCGCCCCGCGGCTTTACGACGATCTGCGCAATGTCATGATCGATGCCGAAGTCGGCGACGCCGCCGCGGTCGCGGAAGCGTTTGCACGCGCCGCCCATGTTACGCGGCTCGATACCTGGGTCAATCGCGTCACTGGCGTGCCGATGGAGCCGCGCGCCGCCGTCGGCAGCTATGATCCGGTCAGTCAACGCTACACGCTTTACGCCGGCTCGGGCGGCATCGTACGGCAAAAGCGCGAGCTTGCGGCGATTCTTGGCGTGCCGGCGGACGCCGTGCGCGTCATCGCCCGTGAGATCGGCGGCAATTTCGGCACTCGCAATGGCTTCTATCCCGAATTCGCGCTGGTCGCCTGGGCCTCACGGCGCATCGGACGGCCGGTGAAATGGACCTGCGAACGCCAGGAGGCGTTTCTCAGCGATTTCATGGGACGCGATCTGACGGTTTCCGCCGAGCTTGCGCTCGATGCCGATGGCCGCTTTCTTGCGCTGCGGTCTTCCAATCTCAGCAATATCGGCGGCCACACCGGTTCCTACGTGCCGCTGGTCAAGGGCGTCGGCTTGGCGACGGCCGGCTATCGCATCCCCATCGCGCATGTACGGGGACGCGCCGTGCTCTCGACCACGATGCCGACCACGCCCTACCGCAGCGCCGGGCGGCCGGAAATCATCTACGTCATGGAACGGCTGATCGACAAAGCCGCGCAGGAACACGGCTTTGATCGCATTGCGCTACGCCGCCGCAACCTCATTCCGCCGTCGGCTTTTCCCTACAAAAATCCGCAAGGCATCACTTATGACAACGGCACCTATCGCGCGGTGATGGAGCGCGCGATGGAGCTCGGCGATTGGAAGGGATTCAAGCGCCGCCGCGCCGAGGCGCGCAAACGAAAGCGGCTGCGCGGCATCGGACTTGCCAATTATATCGAGACCACCGGCGGCTATCCGCGCGAGCGCGCCGATATCATCGTTCACCCGCGAGGCCGGGTCGATGTCGTGGTCGGCACGCTGTCGAGCGGGCAAAGCCACGAAACGACGTTTGCACAGTGCGTGGCCGAATGGCTTGGCGTGCCGTTCGACGACGTGCATATCTTCGAGAACGATACCGACATCGTCAAAGAAGGCGGCGGTTCGCATTCCGCCCGTTCGATGCGGCTTGCCGGCATCGTCATGGGCAAGGCGTCCGACGCCGTCATCGAGCGGGGCAAGAAAATCGCCGCGCACATGCTCGAAACCGCCGAGGACGATATCGCGTTTGCCGCCGGCCGCTTCACCGTCAAAGGCACCGACCGCTCGGTCGGAATTTTCGACGTCGCCGCAGCGGCTGCGACCGACCAATCCGCGCCGCCGGATTTACAAGGGCCGCTCGCGGCGACCTGGGACGAAACCATGCGGCAGCTCGGCTTTCCCTATGGCGCCCATGTCTGCGAGGTTGAGATCGATCCGCAGACCGGAGCACTGGCACTGGTGCGCTACACCGCCGTTGACGATGTCGGGCGCGCCATCAACCCGATGGTCGTGGAGGGTCAAACCCATGGCGGCGCCGCCCAAGGCATCGGCCAGGCGTTATGGGAGCGCTGCGCCTACGATGCACAGGGACAATTGCTGTCCGCCTCGTTCATGGATTACGCCATGCCGCGCGCGGACATGTTGCCGTCGTTCACCACCGACATCAGCCAGGTACTGACGCCGACCAATCGCCTTGGCGTGCGCGGCGCGGGCGAAGGCGGAACGACGGGGGCGCTCGGCGCCGTCGTCAACGCGGTGGTCGATGCGCTCGCCGAATTTGGCGTCACCCATATCGAAATGCCGGTGACGCCGGAGCGCATCTGGCGCGCGATAGGGTCAGCGAAGGCGTGATCCAACCGCATAGTGAACTAGCTAGGGCATGTATTCATAATCGGTCACGGCAGCTTACCCTCAAAAGCGAACTCTCCACCACAGTCGCGGCAAGCCGCTTTGGGCCAACAACAAAAGTGGGCTCTCCCTCATCCGATCACTCCTCGGAGCGGACGGAGAATCACGCACGCGTCACAGGTATCGGTAGATGAAAATCAGCGCATCACGTTATAGCTTGCCGTCGACGTTGCCAAACCTCGAGAACATGCTACTTATCTCATATGACATACGAGCGGGCAGTCGTCGGCACCGTCCTGGTACAGAGCATATTCGGACCGATGGTCGCGTTCGAGCGCGACCACGCGACGATGCAGATCGTGACTTTCGGCGCTCACACCAGAAACGAGGTCGCGCTGCTGTGCAATGTCGTCGATGAGGGCGATTTGGTTTACGATGTCGGAGCTCATATCGGCACTTTTGCGATACCGCTGGCGCGCGCAGCCGGAAAGCACGGACGGGTGGTTGCCATCGAGGCCGACGCGGACAATTTTTCATTGCTGGCCCGCAATCTTGATCTGCACGATCTTGTTGACCGTGTTACGCCCCTTCTAGGTCTCGTGGGTGGCCGAGGCATCCGCTACCGGAAGGAACAGTTCCCTGAGCATACGAGCGCCACCTATTTTCTGCCTGATCCGGACGGCGATGAAATTCCCGCCTTGCGGCTTGACGATCTGCAGGAACGTTTCGGCGGGCACCGGCGGGTGGCGGTCGTGAAGATCGACGTGGAGGGGATGGAGTTGGCGGTTTTGCAATCTGCGGAGCGGACCATCGCTCTTGATCGGCCGCTGCTTTATATCGAGATTGCGGCTCAGCAAACGGGCCGGTATGGCGTTGCGCCGAGCGATATTGAACACTTTCTGCGCCGGTACGATTATCGATTCTTTCACAATATCGGCGATCGCAATTCCACAAATGACGAGTTCAAGGTGGTCGAACTTGGTACGTTGCACGACGTGGCGGCGTTGTACGACGTGCTCGCCATCCCGGCCGGCGACGTCAAGCTTACGCGATTGGCGCCCGAAGCTTCCTGATAGTCACCCCTTTCGTTCGCCGGTGATTCTCCAGACCGACAGGCGCACGTTTGCCCGGTGCATTCCGAAAGCGACGATGCAAGGCTTCATTCGGAGCATGCAATGAAGCGGGCGATCGTTTGGCTTTGCTGGGGCAAAAAGGCCATCGACGAAGCCGTTGAAAGCGCCCGCAGCGCGGCCGCCATGCAAACGGATCGGCTTCTCATTACCGATGCCGCCGGTTCGGCATACGCCCAGGATTGCTTGGAGTTTACCTCGATCATTCCGACCCGGTTCATCCATCGAAACAATCTCGAAAAGTCACGTCTGATCGACCTCATTCCCCAAGGTTACGACACGTTTCTTTATCTTGACACCGACACTCGCATCATCGGCGACCTGACGTACGCCTTCGACCAGACGGAACGGCACGGTATCGCGATCGCGCCGGCTCCGAACTACAATCTCAGCGAATTTTTCGGATTTGGCGGCATTATGGCAGAACTTGGCGTCAAGCCCGCCGATCAAATGATTTATAATTCAGGCGTCATCTTCTTTCATCTGACATCGGTGGTGCGCCGCGTGCTGGAACACTGGCGCGACTTGTGCACGGACGTCGGCGTGGAGCGCGATTTCCCGAGAGACCAACCGTTCTTGACGTTGGCATTCGAGCAAGCCGGCTTTACTCCCTATGTCCTTTCTCCCCTATACAATTACCGGGGCTTGGGCGAATACGCCGTCGGGCATGTTCGCATTTGGCACTCGCACCTCCCCCCGCCGCCCGATCTCAATGCCTTCGATTGCGCCTGGCCGGCGCGGCGCTTCAAAGATGGCGCGCGCGTTATTTCGGACCAGGACCCGGCGGCGCCGGTGCGGCCGGAGCCGCTGCCGCAGGCAATGATGCGGCTGATGCTTCCGGAATTCAGTAGTCGTCAGATGTCGCAGACAACTCAGTCGATCATCGACAAAGCCCTTGCCCTTCAGAGAGAGGGCGGCAGTCGCGTCACGAACCAGTTCCTGATTCAGCAAATCGGACTCCATACCTCGGAGGCTAGGAACGAGTTTTATTTCGCCGAGGCTTTGCACTACCTGCTTGGGCTGCTGCATGCCCATGCCTCCGAACCAGAACAGATGGCCCGCCATCTGCAGCTATCCAGCACGATGCCGGGCGCGGAGGATGATCTGTTGTTTTCCGATCACGTAAATAAATCGCGGGTCCTTCGCGCCGCTCAGTTGCAGGCGATTGCGCGCGGTCTGCCCCCGATCCTGATCGCCTGCATGCCTCGTTCCGCCAGCGCAAGTCTGACTCACAGCCTGGCGCGGCTCATGGGCATTCCGGTTCTACATCTCAGCGCCGGTCGCTTCCCCAACTATTTCCTGGTCCCATCGTGGCTCGACACGTTCCTGCAAGGCGGGGCGATTACCCAAGACCACTTCGGACCGGGCGACTTCAATATCGGCGTCCTTCAACGGCGCGGTCCGCGCGACCTATTCGTTCTGATCCGCGATCCACGGGCCGCGGCTCGATCGCAAGTCCATCATGTATCGAGGGACGGCCGCGCCACCGACGAGCCGCTGGAAGCCCTTATTGAGCGCGAGTGCGTTGTCAAGTTCATTCCATGGCTTCAGGGTTGGCTTGATTGCGCGCGGAACCCCGGCGTGCCGTTGCGCTTCCACTGGATCACTTATCAGGAGGTGTGCCGCGACGCCGCTGCCGTGCTGCGGCGGATTTGCATAATCCTGCAAAAATCGTATCCAGCAATGTCCACCTATGCGGACCGTCAGCGAGTTCCGGAGGTGACCATCCATTTCGAGACCGGAGACGATCGTGCATGGCAGGCGGAAGTCGGTAATGCGACGCGCGGCCGCCTTTGGGAGGCTTGTACCCCTGAAATGAAATCCATGCTGGGACTGCAATGGTAGTCCGGCTGCCTCCAGAAGCGACCGGCCGGGCGGTCAAAGAATATATGGCTGTGCTCGACGATGGGGCCTTCGGCGCTGCGACCGATGTCGTGCCCAAGTTCGTCTCACCGGCCGATCCGGCGGCGCGATGGACCGGACAACGCGATCATTGTCGATGTCGAAGCGACAACCGCGATCCGGCAGGCCGAGGTCCTGGCGGCAAAGCGGGCGCGTGCTGCACAGATGGTCCGGCTACCGTGGCTCGGCCACACGCATGCTGACGGCGCCACGACAGGTCGTGGACGAGCAGCAGAGACTTGGCCGCCCCGCGGAGCGTGCGCCGTCTTCAGAATAAAAGTCGTTTGCCCAGCGCTGTCCCCGATCGTCATAATCGTCCCGCAAACGCGTCGGCGATGAACTGGTGGGTGAGTGTGTAGGTCTGTCGCGTCGCGGGCTCATCCCAGGCGGCGACGCCGGGAACGTTGGTGCCGGCGTCGGTATAAGCATGCAGCACGCCCGAGAACACCAGCATCTGCCATTTGGCGCCGGCCGCATCCATTTCCTGCTCGAAGGCGTCGCGATCGGCCTTGGGCGTGACCGGATCTGGCGCGCCATGCGTGACCAGGAGCGCGGCTTTGATTGCGCCCGGCGGTGCCGGCGCCGCCGTCTTGAGATCGCCGTGGATCGACACTGCGGCGGCAAGGTCGGCGCCGTCGCGCGCCAGCTCCAGAACATTGCCGCCGCCGAAGCAGAAACCGATCGCGGCGCGGCGGCCGTCAATCAGATCGCGGCGCGATGCTTCCACGAGCAGCGCGTTGTAGGCGGCGCGCACACGGCGGCGCTGCTCGGCTGCATTGTCGCGCAGCGGATTGGCCAACGCCGCGGCTGCGCCGAAATCGGCCGGACGCGTTCCTTTCCCGTACATGTCGGCGACAAACACCACATAGCGGTCGCCGGCGACCAAACGCGCACGCTCGATCGCCTTGTCGGTAACGCCAAGCCAGTTGGGCGCCATCAGCACCGCCGGACGTTTGGCGGAGATTTTCTCGTCATAGACGAGGGCGCCCTCGGCGGTGAGCCCGCCCATGGCATAGGTGATGACTTCGGTTTTCATCGGCTCCCCCGGTTGACGCGCCGTATCGTAACCGGGATCGCGCAGCGCGCCTACGCTCGCTGCGCAGACGCTCAAGCCGCGAGCAATTTGTGCACTTCGTTGACGAGCTCGCGCAGGTGGATCGGTTTGGAGAGCACCTTGGCGTGCTTGGGAGCGGTTGAATCGGAATTGAGCGCGACCGCGGCAAACCCGGTGATGAACATGATCTTGATATCGGGATCGAGCTCGGCGGCGCGGCGAGCCAGTTCGATGCCGTCCATCTCCGGCATAACGATATCGGTGAGCAGGAGCTCGAACGGCTCCTCGCGCAGGCGCTGATAGGCCGAGAGCCCGTTGTCGTAGGACATGACCTCGAAACCGGCATTCTGCAGCGCCTTCACCAGGAACCGCCGCATGTCGATATCGTCTTCCGCAAGCAGGATTTTAGGCATGGCCACTCAACCCCGGCTTTACGCCGGCCCCCTTCATTCCATAAGCCGGATGCCGGGTAAACATGAGGTGAAGGTCGCGCTCTTGGATCGCGCTCTTGGGTCACGCTCTTGGGTCACGCTCTTGGGTCACGCTCTTGGGCCGCACCCTACCGCACCACGCTCTGGACAATGGCCGTTGGCCCACGCTAGGGATCGAGGCCTGCTTGCGGGACGTTAAGTCTCGGGAAGCCGCTGGACGTCATGTCGGAAATAGCGGACGAATTCGATCCTCCATTTGAGGCGCTGGAGCCGGCGGAATGCCGGGGGCCGCTGCTTTTCAATTCGCCGCATAGCGGGCGGGTGTACCCGCGCGAGTTCTTATCGGCTTCGCGGCTCGACATCGCCACCTTGCGCCGTTCCGAGGATTCCTTCGTCGACGAGTTGATCGCGGGCGTGGTGGCGCGCGGCCATCCCCTGGTGCGGGCACATTTCCCGCGCTGCTATGTCGACGTCAACCGCGAGCCATACGAACTCGACCCGCGCATGTTCGACGGCCGGCTGCCCTCCTTCGCCAATACCCGCTCGATGAGGGTGGCCGGCGGGCTGGGCACCGTGGCGCGCGTGGTCGGCGATGCCCAGGAAATTTACGATCAGCGCATCTCGGTCGCCGAGGCGTTGCGGCGGATCGACGGGCTCTACAAGCCCTACCATCGCACGCTGCGTCGGGTGTTTACGCGCCTGCACCATGATTTTGGCGCCGCCATGCTGATCGACTGTCACTCCATGCCATCGGCCACCGGAGCCAAGGACGAGCGGCCGCGCGCGGACCTCGTGCTCGGCGACCGCTACGGCACCAGCTGCGTCCCGGTTGTCGCCGAAACCATCGAAGCGACCATGCGCGATTTCGGCTATGTGGTGAGCCGGAACAAGCCCTATGCCGGCGGGTTTATCACCGAGCACTACGGCAACCCGACGGCGGGCCTGCACGCGATCCAGCTCGAGATCAACCGGGCGCTGTACATGGACGAGCGGCGCTACCAGCAATCGGCCTCGTTCGCCAGGCTGGCCGCCGAGTTCGTACTGTTGGCCGACCGTCTGGCCGCGATCCCGCTGGAAGAATTGCGGCCCTATCGCGCAGCGGCAGAATAGCCGCCCGGCGCGCAGGCGAAGGCGCGGTGCCGACGAGCAGAAGCGCCCGCTCAACGTTTGAAAAAAAACCCGCTTAACGTTTGAAAGAAAAAGGGCCGCTCGCATTGCAAGCGGCCCAAGTCTAGGGAGGAAACGCCCAAGGAGGGCGACGGTAGCGCGAGAGAATCTCTCGCTACCGCACTGCAACAACATACACCGCGACGCACAAAACGCAAGTGCTATTGACCTATTCCGCCGGGATTTCCCCCGATATCACCTGCAATTTGTGCAGAGCAGGTCTTCCACAAGGCATAAGGATTCAATCCGTGAATTCAGCCAGGCTAAAAATCTTGATTGACCAATGGCTTCCAGCGATCGGACGGTGCTGCTTTGCATTTGCGTAAAATAGAGGCAATGGCCCCACTGATCGCCTGACTTCACGTCGACGAAAGAATTTCGCGCATGGGCGTGTCCCAGCGGCAACACCCGAATTGCCCTGACTGCCCGACTCCGATAGTCGAAACCGCATGACGGCGATCGATTTTGCAGCCTTCGTTGACGAGCTCGCCGCCGTATCGGGCGAGACGATCCGGCCGTTCTTTCGCACCGCGCTCGGCGTCGAGAACAAGAGCCGCTCCGGCGGCTTTGATCCGGTCACCGCGGCCGACCGCGCCGCGGAAGCCGCCATGCGCGCGCTGATCAAGCGGACGTTTCCCGAGCACGGCATTTTGGGCGAGGAATTCGACGCCGAGCGCCCCGATGCTGAATACGTCTGGGTGCTCGATCCGATCGACGGCACCAAGTCATTCATCTGCGGGCTGCCGGCATGGGGCACGCTGATTGCGCTGACGCGGCGCGGCGAACCGATTTACGGCATGATGCACCAGCCGTTCACCCGCGAGCATTTTTCCGGCGACGGCAGCGCCGCCAGCTATCGCGGCCCGGCCGGCGATCGGGCCTTGCAGGCGCGCGTCTGTGCGGAACTGGAAGACGCGGTGCTGTTGACGACCAGTCCGCTGCTGATGAGCGACGCCGATCGGCACGCTTTTGGCCGCGTCGAACAGGCGGTGCGGCTGTCGCGCTATGGCGGCGACTGCTACGCCTATTGCATGCTCGCCGCCGGCCATGTCGATCTGGTGATCGAGACCGAGCTCAAACCATACGACGTGCTGCCGTTGATTCCGATCATCGAAGGCTCAGGCGGCATCATCACCACCTGGGACAATGGCCGGCCCCTTGCGGGAGGCAGAATCGTCGCTGCTGGCGACCGCCGCCTGCATGCGAAGGCGATGGAGCTGTTGCAGCGATAATTGGCGTCATTCCGGGGCGCCACGAAGTGGCGAGCTCGGAATCCATAATCACAGCCACAGCAATAATTTCTCTGATGTTAGGGAATCTCGCTTTTTGCGACTATGGATTCCGGGTTCGCGACTGCGGCGCGCCCCGAAACGACAAACTCAAAACAGCGGCGTGCCCGGGACGAATGCATCGAACGCCGCCCAGAACTGCGAGCGGTAGCGATCCTGCTCCATGAGCAGCTCATGCTGGGCGCCGACGACGACGAGATGCGAACCGGCGCGCAACAGCGTAGCGAAGTCTTCGATCGCCGTATTGGACACGATGGCGTCGCGCCCGGCGCCGACGATCAGGATCGGCTGGCGGATGCGCGCCGGATAGTTCGGCTCGCGCAAGGCGCGCATGGCGCGGAATGCGGCGTCGCACCAGGTCACCGTCGGCCCACCGAGGCCGAGCGTAGGCTCGGCTTCGAGAATAGCGGCGTTGCGCGCATAGCGAACCGGATCCGTGGTCAGGATATTGCCGGCAAAGGGGCGCAGATCGAGCACGCCTCTATAGCGTCCGGGAACGTAGGTGGTGCCGAAGCCGCCGAACCGCATCGCCCGCGCCAGCCCGGCGGCAATGGACATCGAGTTCACGAATGCGATGCCGATCATCGGCGCGGAAAGGACGATGCGATCGAACCAGCGGTGACCGCGGTAAGCCGCCCGGATAAGGACGGTCGCGCCCATGGAATGGCCGAGCGCAAAGATTGGCGGCGGACAATCCGGCAGCACGACCTGGCGCATAAAGGTCTCGAGATCGATATCGAACTCGGAGAAGTTCCCGACATAGCCCTTGAGAGGGTCGCCAAGCGCGCGCTCCGACAGCCCCTGGCCGCGCCAATCGAGGATGGCGACCGCGAAGCCGCGGCTGCGCAAGTCGCGCACGGTCTCGAAATATTTCTCGATCCATTCGGTGCGGCCGGGGAAGATGCACACGGTGCCGCGCCGGCCGGCCGGCGGCGCAAACCGCGCAAAGCGCAACGCCACGCCGTCCGGCGTTTTGAGCACGCCCGTGACCACGTTGTCCGGAGCGGGATTTGCGGGGATGGATACCAGTTTCATTAGCGGGTGTTTACCAGCGTTTTCGACCCCTTGCAGCGATAGCCGGGCCTTCCTACTTCACTGATGCGCAGGCCAGAGATGGCTGCGCAACATCCATAGGCCCGGCCCTTAAAAGGCGGGTCCCCGCATGTCGCTTCACAAGGAGGATATGCCATGCGAACTTTCGATCTAGCACCCCTTTATCGTTCCACCGTCGGCTTCGACCGGCTGTTTTCGCTGCTCGACCAGGGCGCCGACGGCGCCGCTCCTGGCTACCCGCCCTATAACATCGAGCGGACCGGGGACAACCAGTATCGCGTCACCGTCGCGGTCGCTGGCTTCGCCGAACCCGAGCTTTCGATCGTAGCCAAGGAAAACACCCTGACCATCCGCGGCGAGAAGAACGCCAAGGAAGAGGAGAAGCGCGGCGACGTGCTCTATCAGGGCATTGCGGCGCGCGCCTTCGAGCGCGTGTTCCAGCTCGCCGACTTCGTCCAGGTCAAGGGCGCCAAGCTTGAGAACGGCCTCCTGCACGTCGACCTGGTGCGCGAGATTCCCGAGGCGAAGAAGCCGCGGACGATCCCCATCGGCAACGGCAAGGCTGTTGACCAGAAGCCGGTCGAGCAGCAACAGGCCGCGTAAGCCGCCCGCTCTATAGCTGCAAGTCAGCTTTACCTTGAGCGCCCCGCTTTGCGGGGCGCTTTTTATTTGGTCATAACTGATATCACGCCGCGATGGCTTCGAGGCGGCGATTGGTGACGGCGGGCCCAAAACCGCCGATCACGATGATTACGACAGCCATGGCGCTGGCGATGAATCCGAATACGCCGATGGTGCCGTAACGGCCGAGGAAGAACGCGATGATAAAGCCGGAGAAGATGGCGCTGAAGCGGCTCCAGGAATAAACAAAGCCCACCGCCCGGGCGCGAATCCGGGTCGGATAAAGCTCGGCCTGATAAGCGTGAAACGAGAACGCCATCCAGTTGTTGCAGAGCGTTATCAGAAGGCCGCACACGATCACACCGGCGGTGCTTGTTTGCTGCGCGAATAACAGTCCGAACGCGGCGATGCCGGCCGCCGCCCCGGCGATCTGCCATTTGCGCTCGAAGCGGTCGGCGAAGTAGACGCCGATCAGCGGGCCGACGGGCGCGGCAATCGCGATAACAAACGTGTAGGCGAGCGACTTGGTGATGCCGATGCCTTGGGAAATAAGCAGCGCCGGCACCCAGCTGGAAAAGCCGTAATAGCCGATGGTTTGGAATAGATTATAGATCACGAGCATGACCGTGCGGCCGCGGTAGGTCGCGTTCCACATCTCCGCCCAGGCACCGGCTGTTTGCTCGGCCTCGCCGGCCACGGTTTCCGGCGGCGCCAGCTCTTGCCCGGTCTCGGCGCGGGCGCGGCGCTCCATGTCCTCGACGATACTTTCCGCTTCGGCAATCCGGCCGTGCTGCGCGAGCCAGCGCGGCGATTCCGGCAGATTGCGGCGAATCCACCAGATCGCGACCGCACCGATCGAGCCGATGATCACCACCACGCGCCAGCCGTCCAAGCCGAAGATTGTCAGCGGCACCAGTTGCCAGGCGAGGAACGCAACCACCGGCACCGCCGTGAACATGATGAAGTGGTTGTAGGCGAAAGCCGGGCCGCGCTGCGCCTTGGGCACGAGCTCCGACAGATAGGCGTCGATGTTGACGAGCTCGACGCCGAGCCCGATGCTGGCAACGAACCGCCATAGATCGATGGTCTCCGGCGTGCGCTGAAACGCCATGACCAGTGCGCCGGCGGAATACCAAAGCAGCGCGAAGGTCAGGATCGCGCGCCGGCCGAAGCGATCGGAGACCCAGCTGAAAATCAGCGTGCCGATGAATAGGCCGGCGAACAGCGCCGCGACGAAACTGGCGAAGCCGTGGAGGTCGAACAAGCCTTCAGTGGTCGGCCTGAAGATGCCTTCCTTGAACAGCCCGAGCGCCACATAGGCGGTGAAGAAGAGATCGTAGAATTCGAACCAGCCGCCAAGCGAAAGGATCGTGACCAGCTTCCGGGTATAGCGCAGGCGCGGCAGGCGATCGAGACGCGCCGCCACCGTGATGGCCACAGCCGCAGCCATGCGTCGCTTCCTCCCCAAGTGGCTCCCTAAGTTGCCCCCCGCGCGGCGAACCGGAGCGTTATGAGCCCATTATTCCGGGGCCGAGACTGTCATCGTCAAGAAGGCGGCGCAATCCAGCAGCCGCCTTACCGTTCCGGGGAAGGACGGGCTCGGCGCACGATTTGGCGCCCTCGGCGTCAACCCGCGCCGGCCGGAAATCGACCGGGGCGCGCGGCGTGGGTTGAAAAGCCGGTGCCCCGGACGCAGCCCGAGCCGCCGCGGGGTAAAAAATTTATAAACTGTCTGCCGGTATCTTGTCGCATACGGCGCTCTTTCGAGCGGGGGCTCATGTCGCTGGACCTGACAGAGTTTAATGACATCTTGATTGTCGAACGTCGACCGGACGTTCGCATCATCGTCAATATTGCGGGACGATTTTCCCTGGCGAACCGGCGGAACGCGCAGGGGGACCGCCGCGTCTATGCCTGCCGCGCCGTCAACCTGTCGCCGCATGCGATCGCGCTTGCTTCACCCGTGACCGGAAAAGCCGGCGAGCGGGTCATGGCTCATATCGATCACCTGGGGAAGCTCGAGGGGGCCGTGCTGCGCGTACTGACGCGGGGCTTCGTTATGAGCGTTTCTGCCAGCGAAGAAGAGCGCGAGAAGCTTGCCGGCAAAATCGAATGGTTGGGGAAGAACAAAGACCATGATGCATCCGACCGGCGCTTTGATAAGCGCATCGTTCCGGTCAACCCGTATTCGTGGATGATATTGCCGGATGGGGACCGGGAGACATGCCTGGTGCTCGACCTGTCAGTTTCCGGCGCTGCGATATCGGCGGACACTGTCCCTGAAATCGGAACGGTCCTGTCGATCGGGATGGTCGCGAGCCGCGTCGTGCGTCACTTCGATGGCGGGTTCGCTGTCGAATTCATCCAAAGCCAAAGCCAGGAAACTGTTGAAGCGATGGTGATACGCGCGTGAGCGCAGTACGCCTTTGGCCTGGCTGCCGGTCATTTCCGCGGCCTGGCGAAGCAGCAAACCCTTAAAACAACATCATTCGTTCATCGGCGCGAGAGCAGTCGGCTTTTTTGGTGCGGCGGGCACGGCCGGCGCGGGCGCGGAAGCCGTCACCGCAGGCGCGGGACCGGATTGGACACTGGGCTTGGCGTCGTCGCGGGCCTTGCGCGCCGGTAATTCCGCCGGCCGCGGACGGGGCAGCGGCGGCGGCCATGAGACGAGCGGGTGAGAGACCGGGCGCATGGCTGGTGACAGCAGGGCCGCGGGCGGCGCCGGCGGTGTCACGCTTTCCTCCACCGGAGCCACTTCAGGAGCCACATCAATTGGCCCATACACCGGCGGGCCGTAGGCTGACGGTAGTTCGTAGGACGGCGGTACTTCGTAGAGCGGCGGCGCACCGTAAGGCGGCGGCAGCATTCCGAGCTGACCATCCGGTCCCGGACCGGCCACGATCCGGTTGACCGCGCGGATCGCACCGCTCCGCGCATCGACGACGACACGCATGAGAATGCCGCGGAAGTCCGTGGCGCGCACGACATAGGTCCTACCTTCCCGCAGCGGCGGCGCTAACGGATCGAATCCGGCCGAACGCACGATCCTGGTAATCTCGTAAGGCAGCACGAAGCCGGGTAGTGGCGGCGGCGGTGCCTGAGGCGCCTGCGCGTGGACCGGCACAGCGGCCAACACCAGCAAGAACCCCAGAGACAACGCGGCAGCCCCTTGTATCCCCGCCCGCACCGACAAAGTCCTTCCCACCCCAAACAGCGAAATAGCCGTATGCCTCAAACTGACGCGGAATTGGGGCAGTGCTTGGGCGCGGCAGCACTTTTCAAACCGGCTAAGATCGTTCCGCCCCGAGACGAGCGCTGGTGCAGATTTACTCCTCAATGACGGCCCTCATGTTCGAAGCGGCTCGCGCCCAGAGCTACTTTTCGCCGCACTGCCCATTTGAATCGGCGCGATCCCGGAGCAACTGTCGATTCCGTGCAACGCACGAAAAAGAAATGAAAATTTCGGAGGAGGGATCATTGCTGGAGCGTAAAGCCGGTGGCTATTATCGAATCGCTGGGGATCACTTTTTACCTCTCGGACATGCAGCCCTGTTTCGAGCCCGTGGCACACGATGACTCGTGCGCCCATTGCACCGGCCGCCGCTCGACCTCGTTACCGAAGACGCTCGATGCGATCTACTGCATTTCGTTGCAGGAGCAACCGCACCGCACGCGTCACGCGGTTGCGCATTTCCACCGCATCGGCCTCTGCCGGCATGTGATTTTCTATCGCCCGAGGCGGGGCAAGAACGGAGAACACGCCATTTGGGCATCGCATCAAGCCGTTGCGCGCCACGCCTTGGCCAACGGCCATCGCAGCCCGCTGATGCTCGAGGATGATGCTTTTTTCCGGCAGCCCTGGGACAAGCTTGCGAGAAGGATCGCCGGGGCAATGGCTACCCTGCCACCGGATTGGTGGTGCTTCTACATCGGCCATGTTCCCATTCAGGCCTTCTTCGTTCGCTCGAACGTGCTGCGCGTACGTTCCGCCTGCGCGCACGCCTATATCGCCAGCCCCCGCCTGCTGGCGTGGCTGGCCAACACCGAGCCGCTGAGCGCGGAGGTCGCCACCTGGCCGTGGATCGGCCATTCGATCGATGGCGCCATGGCGAATCTCCCGGAAATGTACGCCCTGTTTCCGATGGCGGTGCGGCAGCGATTCCTCGGCGACTATCGGGTCGATACGCGCGTCGATGCCCAGGGGCGACCGCGCTCCTGGCGCGACGGCGAGCGTTGGCGCTACTACTTCATCTTCCGCGGCGCCTTGATCACGGAAGTGCTGGCCGCGGTCCTGTCACCGTTCCATCGTTTCACGCTGGAGCGCAATCGCAGCGAGGCTTGGACCACGCACAAGCGCGATTAATTCGCGCCGCGGGCTGGTCCGATCTGACAACGGTTACCGTTCGATCTCGGCCGGAGGTCACGAGCCGTGTCGCCGGTCTTTCACTTTTTCGCCGCGGTGTCCCGATGGATCGGGTCCACCCACAGAACGGTCTCCGGCTTTTCCACCGGCTCGATGTCGAGATTGATCGCGATCGCTTCACCGTCGCTGCGCACCAGCACGCATTCGAGCACCTGGTCGGGGCTGGCATTGATCTCCTGATGCGGCACGTAGGGCGGCACGAAGATGAAATCGCCCGGATTGGCTTCGGCGACAAATTGCAGATGATCGCCCCAGCGCATGCGCGCCCTGCCGCGCACCACATAGATGATGCTTTCAAGATGGCCGTGGTGGTGCGCGCCGGTCTTGGCATCCGGCTTGATCGTCACCGTACCGGCCCACAGTTTCTGCGCGCCGGCGCGGGCGAAATTAATCGCCGCCTTTCTGTCCATGCCCGGGGTCGAAGGCACGTTGGGATCCAGCTGGTTGCCCGCAATCACGCGCACGCCGTCGTGCTTCCAACGTTCCACTGCGTCGCCGGAAGCACCGGCGTGATTGTGATCATGATCGTGGGATTTGGTCATGAGTGCTGATACCTCAATCCCGCCCAGCGCGGGAAGAGCCGAAGACGCGCAAGCCGAGCGTTGCGTGCCCGCGGGCGGTTGAAAATTATACCTGAGCGCTCACGAAATGCCGAGCGAAGTCCGGACTGCCACCTTTACTCAGCGGCCTGCAACGTGCGGCGCGGGGCGTTGCGGGCTCGGCTGGCACGCGGCGCGAATGACCGGACCGAATCGCTCGCTGCCGCCGCTCGTTCCAAGTCGCCCATGAGCTCCGCCAAACTCGTCCTGAGATCAAGCGCCGGATCGGTCAGCGTCGGCGGGCGCCGCGTGGTATCGCCGCGGCGCCGGTGCGCCGCCGGCTCGCCGGCATCCGTCTCGGCATACCCGGCGGGCGGGTTCTTTCGATCCCGCGAACGATAGCCGGCACGAATCAATCTTGCCGCCCATCCGGCGAGCAACAGCAACAATATCGCCGCAGCGCCGGCGAAGGAGAAAATGCGCAACGCAGAACTGGCCGCGGCGGGCTCCGGAGCTTTCATGGCGTCGACAACAGGCCAGCGCTGCGGCAGTTGTGCCGCCGGATCCGCCGCGGCATGGTCTTCCGCATAACTCGTGTCGATCGGCGCCGCATCGGGCCTGATCAAATCCTGAGAAGCCGGCAAGCCATCCGGCCAGCGCGCAGAAAAATCCAGGCCGGCGCCGTTGTTCTGAAGCGACCATTTCAGAAATGCAGCGACCGCCGCCGGCGTCACCTGCTCCGGCGCGATTTGTGCAGGCGCCGGCTCCGGAGGACCGGCCGGTGACGCAGTCGCGTCCTCTGATGCGGCAGCATCGGGCGGCTGCGACGCCGCGTCCGGCGTCGGCGGAGCAAGCGCCGCGCCGCCTGCATTGGTGCGCGCGTCCACAGCGCCCAGATACCAACAGTGTCGCCTATCCGCGTGATTGATGCGGTAGTACCAGTGGCTGCCCGCCGGCGTGGCCGCCCCCGGGCTTGCCCTGCATGTCTGGGCCGCGGTCTCGCTCCAGCTCGCCTGCGTGGTCAACAAAATCGTAGCGGGTACCACGGCGAGGATGCCGGGCAGGATCTTTGGCGTTCGCATTGATCCCTCCGTCGCTGTTCATCGTTGCGCCTATCGACATTCCCGATGCCCCTGAGTGTGCGTAAAGGATTTGGGCCGCAGTGGGTTGCGAATGTGACCATTAGCGGACGCGTACCAGCGCGAAATCGGCTCCTCGGAACTCCGACGCGCCAAACAACGACGATGTGAAGTCGAAGGGGTAGACCCTGCGGGTCGGTTCGCTTATCGGGGTGACTCTTGCACTCGGCAAAAGGATCGCGAGACCTCAATGAATGAAACTCTGGCGCTCGGGCTTCCCAACGGGAAGTCCTGTTATTTCACGTCGGCGGCAATGCGCACTGTTGCCGCATACCTTCGCTGGGAAACCTTCAGGCAAGGGCAATACCGGCGTCCGGGGTTCGAACTGCGGGCCGACGACACCGTCATCGATATCGGCGCCAATATCGGCATGTTCGCGCTGTGGACGGAGCCGCAAATCCCGCGGGGCCGGCTGATCTGTGTCGAACCGAATCCGCGTGCGCTCGAATGCCTGAGGATGAATGTACGCCGCAACGATCTGCGCAACGTGACCGTGGTCCCCGCCGCCGCCGGCGGCGAGCACGGCACCATGGAGCTGGTGTATTATCCCGGCTGGGAAGCGATGGCGCACAGCACCGCCGTCGACGCGCCGTGGTTCTTGTCCGGATCGCGGATGGGGCGGCTGGCGCGCTGGCTGATGCAACGCCTGTTCCGGCACGCCGACCACGCGGCGCCGGCGCAGCCGATCGAGGTGCAACTGGCGCCGCTCTCGCACATCATGGAGGAGCATGGCGTCGCGACGGTCAACTTATTGAAGATCGACTGCGAAGGCGGTGAGTACGACGTCATGCGCAGCCTCGACGCCGGACACTGGGCGCGCATCGAGCGCGTCGTCATCGAATATCACGACTGCGGCCGCGATCGGAATCACCGCGAACTGGTGAAGATCCTGCGCAACCATGGTTTTGACGCCGAGATCGTCCGCCCAATCCTGGGACGCTTATACGCGCTCGCCGGCGTCCGGCTCGGGATGATCTGGGCCAAGAAATGCGCGGCGATCTGAGCTCTGCCCGGGAACCGCGGTCGTTTGGTCAGCGATCGGAAGCGATCACGAGCGCAGCCAGGCGACCCGGCCGGTGAAGGAATTGCGGGAGTCCTGTATTCCTTCGCTTCGCGGGGCGCCGCCGTAAGGCGCCTCCAGCGTGAACTCGGCGGCGCTGATGAGCTTTGAATACAGCGGCAGGATATCGAGCATGGCGTTATAGTTGCTGTCGGTAAAGCCGCTGGTCGCATCTTTGATGAGGATGGCGTTGTAGCCCATGTTGGCGGCGCGCTTGATCGTCGTGGCGACGACATGCTCGATGCACTGGCCGCTGACAAACAGATGACCGACATTGTTGGCGCGGAGGATTTGTCGAGATCGGTGCCTTCAAAGCTGTCGGAGCCGAAATTGATCACGATCGGCTCATTGGCGGCGGGCCGGAGCGCAGCGATGACGTCGACCTCCCAGGTGCCGACGATGCCTTTGTTTTCGTCCTTGGCGCCCTGCAGCAGCGGGTAGTGTTGGTCCTGCGGCAATTCGGGAAAGCCGGGACGCCAGCCGATATTGACGAAGATGGTCAGCATGCCGCGGTTGCGCGCCATGCTGAGAACGTTCTGCGCGTTCTTGACCGCGTTGTTCTTTTCGATCTGCCGGCACAGATTCTTGCCCCAAACCCCCTTGGGATCGCACACGCTGTTCTGCCAGTGCAACATCAACAGCGCGGCTTCAGGGGGCACCCGCTTGGACATGTTTCCCTCCTCCCGGTTTCTTTGATCTGCCGAACTGCGCCGGCTCGTAGCCGCGCGTTCAGTCTTTTACTTTCAGGCTGAGTATGTAGGCAACGATATCGTTGATCTCGTCGCCCTTGATGACAATGTTGGGCATCGTCGGGTGCGAAGTTCGCAGTGCCGACCGCAGCGCCGCGCTGGTCAGGCCGCTGGTCTGGGCAATGGCCGCAAAAGTCGGTGCGTCCGGATTGGTCGAGCGGCCCGCCTCTTTCACCACGAGGTGGCATTCAGAGCACACCTGGCGGGCAAACTTCAGTCCGCGCGCAGTGCTGCCGCCGTGCTGCGCCTGCGCTCCGCCCGCCGCCGCGCACATCATCGCCGCGATGATCAAACCAATTATGCGTGCCGTGCTGGTCGACGCGCTCATGCGATGTTCTCCAGGAGCCTGGGACTATTCCTAGCCTAGCGGCGAACCGGCGGCACCCGCGGCGCGGATTTGCGAAAGTCTGCTCTTGTTTGAAGCGCTGTGCAATGCTGTCGCTGACGGCGACGCTGCGACGATGGCGAGCACCGCCGCACAGGGAAGCCGCTACGCGTCACGCTACTAATCGGATTTCACTCGACGACGATGAACATTCCGCCGTTCACGTCGGCGTGGCATTGGTTATAGGTCTGCCGCGACCACAGTGAATCGAACTGAAAGCTGCGGCCGCAGAACTTCACTTTCTCGGAGATCCTGGCGGCCGTCACGCCGCGACGCACTTTACCGCGGTACGACTTTGACGAGGGCTTGATGGTATTTTCGATCCATTTGGCAACTTCGGCTTTGCTCAGCGCCGGACAGCTCTGTGCCGTGACCGCGGCGACCGTCTCATAGACATGCGTGGCGTCATACTCTTCTTGTGTACGCGCAAATGTCGGATCGTTTGGCAGGCGCACTTTAACACTCGCCACTGAGCCGTCGCGGCCGAGAGTCACGGAGAATTTTGTAGTAATTTGAATGTTGAAGAGGGGGTTGGGGTTGGCGTTGGGGCTGGAGTTGGCGCCGGGCTTGGCTTTCGGTGCGAACCCGTAAAGCTCGATATGCAATTCGATCGGCTTGCCATTCACGTCGTATCTTATTGGCGAAAAAACGTTGGCGTCTTTGGCCAAATACGAATCTGCAATGGCGAACCTCTGCGCCAATGCGGCAACGCAAGTGTACCTGTGCTCGCCGATACAGCCCGCGATTCTTCGGCCGTCTTTGATCTCCTTGATCCGATTTTGGATGTCGTCGATGCCCTGCTGGTTGCTGGCGAGCCATGCGCGCAAATCCGGGGTAGTGGAAATCGCCCAGGCAATGCCGGGATAGTATCCGACTGGCTTGTTATCAAAATGGAGGATGTCACTGCTCGCCGGTGCACTGCTTGTCGGCACGGCACTATGTGCAGCGCACCCGCCACACAGCAGGGCCAACCAAATAACGCACCACGCACGTTGCACTGTTACGCCCCCTGCACTTCTCCGGTACCGGTTTGGCCGGAGCCTCGCCTGCCGATGGTACACCCCCCTATTTCAACCTAACATGGCTGTCTGATCACGCACAACCTTATGATATTTGGGCGTGGCCCAGCCGGGATGACACCGGGATGCGAAGAAAGCTTTCCTGTTTTGGGAGCGCCAAAGCGATTGATGCCGAAATCTCACCGCCCAAGTCCGGCACACGCCCAAACCGCTGCATGCCAAGGAAGACAGAGCCAAGCTGGATCGCGATCGATGACCGACCATTGCGCTCCCCCGCGTCCCGTGGTCCACTTGTTGCGCAGGACATCGGAAAAATCGGCGCCGAAGGCGCGGGGCTTGAAACTTTCGTCCCTGCCGCCTTCCTGCACCGCTTTCGAGCAGTGAAGGCACAATCCGCGCTTGTGTTTACGCCCGGAATTTGCCATGTTCTGCATAGGACAGCATTGCTGTCCCAATTTTGGCCGGGTCGCGAACCGCCCCTCCCTGCCCCTCTGCAAAGCGGGAGAGGAAAAGGTGGGGGAGAGCGCGCGAGGGCTAGCCGCCGGGGCGAGGGCGCGTCGGTCGGTGGCGCAAAAGCAGCCGAGGCCGCTACGCGGCACGAAGGTTGCCTCCAGGATTAAGTGGCTCGCCCTTGGGCGCCACGCCCTCTTCTTCCCCGTTAGCGGGTGAAGCATAAGGGTGAAGGCAGCGCCGGGGACGATGCGCCGGGAAACTCGACGCCGGCCGTTCGCGGCCGCGACGAGAAGTGCGAGGAAGCGCGAGGATGCCAATGGGCAGCCAAAGTTTCGGCCTGTTCGATCCGACGCAAGAGAAGGATTCCTGCGGGGTCGGTTTTATTGCCGACATCAAGGGCCGCAAATCGCACAAGATCGTCGAGGACGCGCTGACCATCCTGGTCAATCTCGAGCATCGCGGCGCGGTCGGCGCCGATCCGCGCGCCGGCGACGGCGCCGGCATTTTGGTGCAGACGCCGCACAAATTCTTCGCCAAGAAAGCGGCCGAGCTCGGCTTCGATCTGCCCGCGCCCGGGCATTACGGCGTCGGCGCATTGTTCCTGCCGCACGACGAAGCCTGGCGGCAGGAGATCATGGACGCCTATGCGGAGCTGGCCGCGCAGGAAGGCATGACGCTGCTCGGCTGGCGCGACGTACCGACCGACAATTCGACGCTCGGCGAATTGGTCAAGCCGACCGAGCCGGTGCACATGCAGGTGTTTCTCAAGCGCAATCCGAAGACACGCTCGGAGGACGAGTTCGAGCGCCGGCTCTACATCCTGCGCAAGAAAATCTCACGGACGCTTTACGAACGGCGCGAGCGGCGAAGCTCGCACTATTACCCGGTGTCGATCTCGTGCCGCACGGTGATCTACAAGGGCATGTTCCTGGCCGATCAGCTCGGCACCTATTATCCCGACCTGCACGATCCGGATTTCGAGAGCGCGCTGGCGCTGGTACATCAGCGGTTCTCAACCAACACCTTTCCGACCTGGTCGCTGGCGCATCCCTACCGCATGGTCGCGCATAACGGCGAGATCAACACGCTGCGCGGCAACAACAACTGGATGGCGGCGCGGCAGGCGTCGGTGTCGTCGCCGTTTTTCGGCGACGATCTCACCAAGCTGTGGCCGATCTCCTACGAAGGCCAGTCCGACACCGCCTGTTTCGACAACGCGCTCGAATTCCTGACCATGGGCGGCTATCCGCTCGCGCACGCGATGATGATGATGATTCCGGAAGCGTGGGCCGGCAATCCGCTGATGGACCAGCAGCGCCGCGATTTCTACGAATACAACGCCGCGCTGATGGAGCCGTGGGACGGTCCGGCGGCGATCGCCTTCACCAATGGCCGGCAGATCGGCGCCACGCTCGACCGGAACGGGCTGCGCCCGGCGCGCTATATCGTCACCCGCGACGACCGCATCATCATGGCGTCGGAAGTGGGCGTGCTGCGGATCCCGGAGGCGGAGATCCTCACCAAGTGGCGGCTGCAGCCCGGCAAGATGCTGCTGGTCGACCTCGAGGAAGGCCGGCTCATTCCCGATGATGAGCTGAAATCGACGCTGGCGCGCAGCCATCCTTACGGCGAATGGCTCAAGCGCACCCAGATCGTGCTCGAGGATTTGCCGGCGTCCGCCGAAGCGGCCCCGATCTCGAACCACTCGCTGCTCGATCGGCAGCAGGCGTTCGGCTACACCCAGGAGGACCTGAAAATCCTGATGACGCCGATGGCGACGACCGGCGAAGAGGCGGTCGGCTCCATGGGCAACGACGCGCCGATCTCGGCGCTGTCGGAAAAGCCGAAGCTGTTGTTCACCTATTTCAAACAGAACTTCGCCCAGGTGACCAATCCGCCGATCGACCCGATCCGCGAGGAACTGGTGATGAGCCTCGTCTCGATCATCGGGCCGCGGCCGAACCTGTTCGATCTCGAGGGCGCCTCGAAGACCAAGCGGCTCGAAGTGCACCAGCCGATACTCACCAACGCCAATCTGGAAAAGATCCGCGCGATCTCGGAGGTTGCCGAATTGCACTTCAAGTCGCTCACGCTCGATGCGACCTGGCCGGCGGAGGCCCGCGCCGCCGGCATGGAAGCGGCTATCACGGCGCTCTGCAGCCAAGCCGACCAAGCGGTGCGCGACGGCATCAACATCATCATCCTCTCCGACCGCCGCGCCGGCGCCGACCGCATCCCGATCCCGTCGCTGCTCGCCTGCGCCGCCGTGCATCATCATCTGATCCGCGAGGGTCTGCGCACCTCGGTCGGGCTCGTGGTCGAATCCGGCGAGCCGCGCGAGGTGCACCATTTCGCCTGCCTGGCGGGCTACGGCGCCGAGGCGATCAATCCCTACCTCGCGTTCGAGACGCTGGTGGCGATGCGCGACGAGCTGCCGCAAAAGCTCGACGACAAGGAAGTGGTCAAGCGCTACATCAAATCGATCGACAAGGGACTGCTCAAGGTGATGTCGAAGATGGGCATCTCCACCTATCAGTCCTATTGCGGCGCGCAGATTTTCGATGCGGTCGGGCTAAAGTCCGAATTCGTCGCCGAATATTTCACCGGCACCGCCACCCGCATCGAGGGCGTCGGTCTCGCCGAGATCGCCGAGGAGGCGGTGCGCCGCCATCGCGACGCGTTTTCCGACGCGCCGATCTACCGCGGCATGCTCGATGTCGGCGGCGACTATGCGGTGCGCGTGCGCGGCGAGGATCACGTCTGGAACGCGGCGACGGTCGCTGCGCTGCAGCACGCGGTGCGCGGCAACTCATACGAGAAGTACCGGCAATATGCGGCGATCATCAACGAGCAGTCGCAGCATCTCTACACCATCCGCGGCCTGTTCCACATCAAGTCGCCTGCGGACGACGGCCGCACCCCGGTGCCGATCGAGGAGGTCGAGCCGGCGAAGGAGATCGTGAAACGGTTTTCGACCGGCGCCATGTCGTACGGCTCGATCTCGCGCGAGGCGCACACCACGCTCGCCATCGCCATGAACCGCATCGGCGGCAGGTCGAATACCGGCGAGGGCGGCGAGGAATCCGATCGCTTCAAGCCGCTGCCCAACGGCGATTCCATGCGTTCGGCGATCAAGCAGGTGGCGTCCGGCCGCTTCGGCGTCACCGCTGAGTATCTGGTCAATGCCGACATGATGCAGATCAAGATCGCGCAGGGCGCCAAACCCGGCGAAGGCGGCCAGTTGCCCGGCCACAAGGTCGACAAGACCATCGCCAAGGTGCGGCACTCGACGCCGGGCGTCGGCTTGATCTCGCCGCCGCCGCACCACGACATTTACTCGATCGAGGATCTGGCGCAGCTCATCTTCGATCTGAAAAACGTCAACCCGGACGGCGATGTCTCGGTCAAGCTGGTCTCCGAGGTCGGCGTCGGCACGGTTGCCGCCGGCGTGTCGAAGGCGCGCTCCGATCACGTCACCATTGCCGGCTTCGAAGGCGGCACCGGCGCCTCGCCGCTGACCTCGATCAAGCATGCCGGCTCGCCGTGGGAGATCGGGCTCGCCGAGACCCACCAGACGCTGGTCGCCAATCGGCTGCGCGGGCGCATCGCCGTGCAGGTCGACGGCGGCATCCGCACCGGCCGCGATGTTGTGGTGGGTGCGCTCCTTGGCGCCGACGAATTCGGCTTCGCCACCGCGCCGCTGATCGCCGCCGGCTGCATCATGATGCGCAAGTGCCATCTCAACACCTGCCCGGTCGGCGTCGCCACCCAGGACCCGGTGCTGCGCAAGCGCTTCAAAGGCCAGCCCGAGCACGTCATCAATTTCTTCTTTTTCGTCGCCGAAGAGGTGCGCGAACTGATGGCGGCGATGGGCTACCGCAGCTTCTCGGAAATGATCGGCCAGATGCAGATGCTCGACGCGCGCCAGCTGGTCGACCATTGGAAGGCGCGCGGGCTGGACTTCTCCCGGCTGTTCACCAAGCCGGACGCCCCGGCCGGCGTCGCCATCTTCAATTGCGAGGAACAGGATCACAAGATCCACGACGTCGTCGACCGCCAGTTGATCGCGCAGTCGCAAGCCGCGCTCGAGCGCGGCTCGCCGGTGCGAATAAGTTTGCCGATCTGGAACACCGACCGCACCACCGGCGCCATGCTCTCCGGCGAAATCGCCAAGCGCTACGGGCACGACGGACTGCCGCACGATACCATCGTGGTCCGCTTCAAGGGCACCGCTGGACAGAGCTTCGGTGCGTTCCTGGCGCGCGGCGTCTCCTTCGAGCTCGAGGGCGATGCCAACGACTATGTCGGCAAGGGGCTGTCCGGAGGCCGCATCGTGGTGCGGCCGCCGGCGGACACCGCGATCGTGCCGGAAGAATCGATCATCATCGGCAACACCGTGCTGTACGGCGCCATCGAGGGCGAGTGCTATTTCCGCGGCGTCGCCGGCGAGCGCTTCGCGGTGCGCAATTCGGGCGCGGTGGCGGTGATCGAGGGCGCCGGCGATCATTGCTGCGAATACATGACCGGCGGCGTCGTAGTCGTGCTCGGCCGCACCGGGCGCAATTTCGCCGCCGGCATGTCGGGCGGCATCGCCTACGTGCTCGACGACGACGGCACGTTTGCCTCGCGCTGCAATCTCGCCATGGTCGAGCTTGAGCCGATGCCGGCCGAGGAAGAGATCAGCGCGCGGGTCTACCACCACGCCCGCGATCTCGAAGCCCACGGCCTGGTCGAAGTCATGTCGGATATGAGCCAGTTCGACGCCGCGCGGCTTTATCTGCTGATCGCCCGCCACGCGCGCTTTACCCATTCGGCCCTCGCCAGCAAAATCCTGAACGATTGGTCGACCTTCTATCCGAAGTTCCGTAAGGTGATGCCGGTCGAGTACCGGCGCGCTCTCAACGAACTCAAGGCGCAGGCCGCCGCCATGCAGGCTGCAGAATAGCGCGCGCAACAGAGAGCGAAGTGGGCAAGGTCACCGGCTTTCTCGAATACGAACGCGAAGACCGCGACTACCAGCCGGTCGAGGAGCGTATCCGCCATTGGCGCGAGTTCATCCTGCCGTTGCCGGAGGCGGATTACCGCACCCAGGCGGCGCGCTGCATGAATTGCGGCGTGCCCTATTGCCAGGGCACCGGCTCGCTGACGCCCGGCACGCCCGGCTGCCCGGTCAACAACCAGATCCCCGACTGGAACGACCTCATCTATGCCGGCAACTGGGAAGACGCCGCGCGCAACCTGCATTCGACCAACAATTTCCCGGAAGTCACCGGCCGCGTGTGCCCGGCGCCGTGCGAAGCCTCGTGCACGCTCAACATCGACGAGAACCCGGTCACCATCAAATCGATCGAATGCGCCATCGCCGACCGCGCCATCGCCCAAGGCCTCAAGCCCGAGCCGCCGGCGGAAAAAACCGGCAAGACGGTCGCGGTCGTGGGCTCCGGACCGGCAGGGCTTGCCTGCGCGCAGCAGCTCGCCCGCGCCGGACACACCGTTCATGTTTACGAGAAGTTCGCCAAGGCCGGCGGCCTTTTGCGTTACGGCATTCCCGACTTCAAGATGGAGAAGGAGCACGTCGACCGCCGCGTCGCGCAGATGCAGGCCGAAGGCGTGGTGTTTCATTACAACGTCCATGTCGGCGTCAATCTCGCGGCCGACAAGCTCCTCAAAGATCACGATGCTGTCGTGCTCACCGGCGGCGCCGAGAAGCCGCGCGACCTGCCGGTGCCCGGCCGCGAACTCAACGGCGTCCATTTCGCCATGGACTTCCTGCCGCAGCAGAACCGGCGCGTCAGCGGCGAAGCGGCCGCGGACGGCGAGCCCATTCTCGCCACCGGCAAGCATGTCGTCGTCATCGGCGGCGGCGATACCGGCTCCGACTGTATCGGCACCTCGATCCGCCAGGGCGCGCTCTCCGTCACCAATTTCGAAATTCTCCCGGCTCCGCCGCTGCACGAGAACAAGGCGCTCACCTGGCCGAATTGGCCACTGAAGCTGCGCACCTCGTCGAGCCACGAGGAAGGCGCCGAGCGCGATTTCGCGGTGATGACGGCGCGGTTCTCCGGCGCCAGCGGGCACGTCAAGAAGCTGCACTGCGTGCATGTCGACGACAAGCTGCAGTCCGTTCCCGGCAGCGAATTCGAGCTCGACGCCGAGCTTGTGCTGCTCGCCATGGGCTTCGTGCATCCGGTGCACGAGGGCCTGCTCAAGCACCTCAACCTTGCGCTCGACCGGCGCGGCAACGTGGCCGCCTCGACCGACGATTACCGCACCTCGATCGACAAGGTGTTCGCCGCCGGCGACATCCGCCGCGGCCAGTCGCTGGTGGTGTGGGCAATCCGCGAGGGCCGCCAGGCCGCGCACGCCGTCGACAAATATCTGATGGGTTCGTCGCTGCTGCCGCGGTGAAAGCCGGCGAATAGCTCCGGTCCGGCATCCGGAGATGCGGTCAAGGCGGGCCTCGAAGGGTCACGGAACGAGGCCGTGTATTCCTAAATCCGGCTCAATGTCCGCTTCGCCTCGAAAGCGACCAAAGTGCCGCATTACCGCGAAAAGACGCGATGGGGCCATGAACGGACTCGGCGCTGCGGCAAAATCGAGGAGCTTCGACGCGAGCAGCGGTCGTTCAAAGTGCCTCCTGCAAGGCGACGTCGCCGCGGTGTGGAATGGACGGCGGACTATCGGTCATCGCGACGACTTCGAGTCGTTCCGACGCGTCGCGAGCGCGGACGCACTCGGGACATAGCCAACGCTGCAATGTTTGATCGAAGCGCCAGCATGATTTGACGCTTGCGTTGAAGATTGCCTTTCGCGCCCCTTCTGCAGTCGGAGCGACGTCGGAAATCCGGTTCGAACTCGTCGCTCGCGCTCAGTACGCAAACGCCATCGTCACCGACGCCATCGCAAAAAAGATCAAGACGAACCCATGTCTCACTGGTTTCCACGATCGCCATAACGCCACCTGCTTCGTTCGGGCCGGGATCGAAGAACCGCCGCTGCCGCGATGGGTCCGCCCCATCGCTTGACTGGAAAATCCCGATGCCAGCCTCTTGAATGCAGTTGTAGGCTTGAATTTATGAGGTTGTTTTGACGTTTTGCGTAAAAATGTATGCGCTTGTTAAGATACCGGAGCGCAATCGCTTCAGATTGAATTGATTGCGCTCTAACTTTTTGGTGGAGAATGATCTTTTCGGAAAACCGGCTGCCACTTTTCCGGATCATGCTCTTGAAGATGCGAGGGCGAAACGGGCCCTGGGTGCGTGCCGGCGGCATGGCAAGCGCCTCGCCAAAGCAACCACCATATCCATCGACTTGCAGGACGTTGCGCCGAAACGCCGAAACTAAATTAACCTTGTCAGCGAGCCCCGGCACCTTTCCTTAATCGCTTTTTGCTAAAAACTCGCCGATGGTCGTTTAGGCAACCGGCTCGGCATTCGTGATGAACGCTGCATATCGTGGTGACGGTAAACTGCTCGTCGTCGACGACATCGCAGAAAACCGGAACCTGTTGAGCCGGTATTTCGGCGCACGCGGCTTCCGGATCGCTCAGGCGGACTGCGGCAGGACGGCCTTGAGCATGATCAAGCAGCAGCACTTCGACGCCGTGTTGCTTGACATTATTATGCCGGAGATCGACGGCATCGAGGTATTGAAAACAATTCGCGCGTCCCACACGCCGGCCGGCTTGCCGGTTATCATGGTAAGCGGGCGAAGCGCGAGTAACGATATCAAGCTGGTGCTTGACCTCGGGGCCAACGATTACATTACCAAGCCAATTGATCTTGCCGCCGCCTTGACCAAGCTGCAACGCGCGCTTGGTGCTGTTCCGGGCGAGCAAGCGAACCCGCAAGTGCCGGCCATGGCCGGCGCGGACCCCGTCGATAAGGCCAGCGCTCGGCCGCCGGATGCTGGGGGATTGCAGGGCGTGGGGACACAATTTCGGAAGGGAGGCAATGCTGCCTATGCCGAACAACTCACTGCGAAGGCCTCGCAACACGGCAGCGCTGCGGGAGGCAATTTCCGCAATCGTGCGGATTTGCGCAGGAAGCCGCGACGGCAATTCCAATGCAACGCATGGATCATCGTAGACCAACAGGTACCGTCAATAAAATGCACGATCGCTGATGTTTCGGAATTGGGCACGCGCGTCGTGCTCCAAAGTGAACAGGACTTGCCGAACCATTTCATCTTGCTCTTCACTGAAAATGGCAGCGCGCGGCGCAGTTGCCGCCTCGTTTGGCAAACCGGATTGAATGTCGGTATTGAGTTTACCAGCGGGTTGGCCGAAAGTTGAGTGTTCTGGCGTAGCCGCGCTGTTGAATTTTTCCGCGCCTCCAGAGCCTTCTTGCGGTGGTGTAGGCGATCCGCAAGGGCCGCCAGGCGGCGCACGCCGTCGACGAATATCTGATGGCTTCGTCGCTGCTGCCAAGGTCAAAGCCGGCGAATAACCCGGGTCAAAACCACGGGAAACGCGCGTCCTGCTGACAGAGAATTCGGCTTCCGCCGGCAAGCGACCAAGTGGGCGCGCTCCGGACCGCGCGGCATCCGCTGGCAAGCTTCTTCCGCTTGGCATTGCTCGGGGCGAGGATAGTTGTTGACTTAAATCGACTAAAGGTGCGGGATCAGTGCAAAGATCGCCATGGGGTCACGTCTCCGCCCCCACCAACGCTGTAACTTGGGTGCTTCTGGCCCATTTGTATCCTAAGAGGACGCTACGATGGCAAACGATAACATGTTGGATTGGAACGTAACACTGGATCAGTTTACGGAACAGGTCAGACTGGAAGTTCGCAAGACAGTGGATAAGTATTTCGATTTTCTTCAGAAGACTGTTTCATCTCACCCGATGGCCGACACTGAATTAGGTGGGAAAGCAAAGGACTGCGCCGAGAAGCACATAAGTATTACTCGTGACTACGTGCATAAACTAAGCCGAGCAAATAATTTCCTGGAGGCAGTACCAATTCAGACCGAATTCATGCAGTCACAATTGAGTTCATTTGGCGAGCAAATTAAAAGTCTTGGCGAAATTTACACCAAAGCAGCGGCAGAGGTGCTCGACGCTCCTTTAACAAAAGTCACTTGATTAAAAGACGCTGTTTTTCGCGTACCGCAGGCGCCGAGGCGGCTGAGCGCTGTCGTTTCTGCGATGCATAACCTCGATCGACCTGGCGTTCGCCGCCGGCGACATCCGCCGCGGCCAGTCGCTGGTGGTGTGGGCGATCCGCGAGGGCCGCCAGGCCGCCCACGCCGTCGACAAATATCTGATGGGTTCGTCGCTGCTGCCAAGGTGAAGGCTGCGCGAATAGCCCCGGTCCGTCATCGCGAGATGCGGGCGAGGCGGGCCTCGAAAAAATGACGGAACCCGGGCCGTGTACCTAAATTCGGCTAAAGCGCTGCCGGTCTAGGCCTTGAGAAACGCTGCCAGCATGCGGCGCGCGTCGGCGCCGCGATCGGCGCGCCAATCGGAAGCGTACAAATCGCGTCCGAAGATCGTCGACAAGGTGTGTCCGTTCGACAGATGAAATTGCGATAGCGCCACCATCAGGACATAGAGCCGCAGTCCGTCGAGTCCGCGCGGCAATTGGCCAGCTTTGGCGCCGCGGGCGATCAGTTGTTCGATCATGTCGAGCACCGGCGATGACATTTCCGGAATCCGCGCCGACTTGCGCATATATTTGGCTTTGAGCAGATTTTCCGCCGATAACAGGCGCACCAGGTGCCGGTTATTTTCGAAATAGCCGGCCATGAAATCGAACAGTTGCAGCAGACCCTCGCGCGGATCGAGATGCTCGACATCGATCTGAAGCTCACGGCGCCGCAGGCCGCCGAGCGCTTCCTCAAGCACCGCGATGTAGAGGCCCGATTTGCTGCCGAAGTAATGATAGATCATGCGCGGGTTGCTGCCCGCCTTCTTGACGATGCGGTTGATGCGCGCGCCGGCGAAACCGTGGGTGACGAATTCGCGGGTGGCGGCGCGCAGGATCTGGTCGCGGCTCTCCGCCGGCGTGCGGCGCGGCCGGCGCTGCGTACGCACCGTCGGTGCCCGAAGTAGCCGCGTATCGGTATCGCCATAAGTCATGCTGGTGCCATCGCGGCGGCCTGGGCGGCGATCCTCGTCGCCAATTGCAGCAACGCGCGATCGCCGCCGCGCGGGCCGAGGATGGCAAGCCCGATCGGGCACTGCTGCCAATGGCCGAGTGGCAGCGCGACCTGCGGCGCGCCGCAATGACCTGCGACCGACGTCAGCGTCAGCGCGCGTTGATAGAACGAGCCGATGACGTCACCCGACGCGCCCTCGATCAAGGCCGGACATGGCGTTATCGGCATGACAATTGCGGTGTCCGGCGGGACAAGCTTTTCGATTCTGTTCCGGATCGCGGCGCGGATCGGTGCATAGTGCGCGACGTCGTCGCCCGTGATCGCCGCGGTGCTGGCGAATCGCTCAGCAATGTCGTCGGCACAGCGCGGTTTGTGGCGGGTGATCCAGGTGCCGAGGCTTTGCCAGATTTCGGCGCCTTGCAGCACGCGGTAGCACTCAAAATAGTCCGCTTCTTTGCCGTCAAAGACACCGACGCTGCCGGTCGGGCCAAACCCTGCGGCCCTTGTTTTCAGCTCCGCAGCAAGCAGCGGGTCGACCAGCCCGAACGCGTCGTCGGCCAGTGTGAGATTTGTAATCGGCGGGTGCTCTTGAGGGGGCAGGAGGACATCGCCGACGCGCGCCAACGTTTCGGCGTCGCGGGCGAACCAACCAACCGTATCGTATGACGGTGCAAACGGGACGACTCCATCGAGGCAGATTGCCCCGTGGCTCGGGCGAAAGCCGAACAGACCGAGGAAATTTGCCGGCACTCGCACCGAACCGCCGGTGTCAGTGCCGAGCGCGAAGTCGACCAGACGTCCGGCTACCGCGACCGCCGATCCGCTTGATGAACCGCCGGGAAGCCGGCCTGGACACACCGGATTGACCAGGCGGCGGTGATGCACGTTGCGCCCTTCGAGGCTGAAGGCGAACTCGTCAGTCACAGTCTTGCCGATCAGCGTGGCGCCGGCGGCGAGCGCCTTTTCGACGACCGGAGCCGAATGCGGCGCCGGGTTCTGCTGCGCCAGCCAGTCCGGATTGCCGCCGCCAGTGCGGCAGCCATCGACGTCGATCAGATCCTTGACGGCAAATGTCAGTCCGTCGAGGACGCCATGCGCGGTGGCCTCGCGCCGGCACAGTCCGTCCGGAACGAAGGCGCCGAAATCGGCGGGCGCCGTCGCCGAAGCCGTGGCCACGTCAGCGGGCCGCCACCGACGACAGCGATCTGATAATGGCCTCGGAGCCGGTGACGAAGCCGAAGCATTTCTTGACATTCCAGATCGTCGCCGCGGTGCAGAAATCGGGCGACGTGGTGGCGCAGCAATCGTCGACCATGATGCAACCGTAGCCGAGGAAGTTCGCGTCGGTCAGTGAATGCAGCACGCACTGATCGGTATTTACGCCGGCGAACAGGAGCGACTTGGTGCCGAGGTTGCGCAGGATGCTGTCGAGCGGCGTGTCCCAAAAGCCGCTGATCCGGTATTTATCGACCTTGATGTCATGCGGCTCTTGCTTAAGTTCGTCGACCACGGCTGCGGCCCAGGAATCTTTTTCCAGCACATGCGCGCCGCTGCCCGGCAATGGATCGCCCAGCCCGGTGCCGACGCCGTGCGGCTTATAGAGATGAATCTGATTGGGCGGCATGTTGGCGAGATCGGGCCGGTTACCCCAGTTGACCCAGATCACCGGCACGCTGGATTTGCGCAGCACCGGCAGCAATCGCTGTAACGGCGCGATCGGGGCGCGATCCGGACCGTAGTCGACACCGAGATGGTCAACCCAGCCGCCCTTGGCGCAGAAGTCGTTCTGCATGTCGATCACGATGATGGCGGTGCGGCGGAGATCGATGGTCACGTTCTGCGGCTGGCAAGCGATCGAAACCGGCGCTGGCGCCGGAGCCGGCATTGCCATGTCGATCGTCTCGGCAGACGCGTGCCAAACGTATTGCGAGCCGAACCCGAGTGGCCCGCCGGAGGAAACTTTCTTGCGCTTTTCCGAAGCTGACATTGTCCGTTCTCCTTCGTCAAAAGCAGCGGAGCGGCTTTAGTCCGCGGAAAATCCTTTGCAATTTTGCTGCCAACGAAAACGCCTTTGAAATCGGCGGAATTTCCCATTCCGCCGCAAGCGGTGCTCAACATCATTCGCGCTAAGTGCCTTCAATATTGGCAGTATTTGCGTAACTAGTAAGCATTTACTTATTCAGCGCAGCGGTTCCGTAGACTATCCACAGTGATTTCAACGCCTTAAGTCAGTGGCATGGCCTTTGCTCACGGTAACGAGGTTGCACGTTGTCGTTCACCTCTAGCGAAGGACCATGTCCATGTTCTCCCGACGCCTCGTACTGGCCGGTGCTGCAATTGCGATTGCCCTCGGCTTCGGTCTTGCCGATCCGCACGCCGTGCGCGCGGCCGGACCATTGAAGGTTGGCATCCTGATTCCGGGATCAAAATCAGACAAAGGCTGGATGGAATCCGGCTTCGACGGCCTGGTCGCCTCGGAGAAGAAGTACGGCGACAAGATCAAGGTCCAGATGATCGAAAACATCAATTACGCCGATATGGACCAGGCACTGACCAATCTCGCCACCAGCAATGATCTGGTGATTGGCGTCGGCGGCCAGACCCAGGCATCGGTCTACAAGATCGCCAAGCGCTTCCCGAAAGTTAAGTTCTCCATCGTCGGCGGCAACGAGGCCGAAGCGCTACCCAACGTCGCCGGCTACGACGTCAAGCAGGCCGAGATCGCCTTCGCCGCGGGCGCCGCCGCCGCCATGCTCTCCAAGAATGGCGCCGTCAGTTACGTTGGCGGCCTGGAAATTCCCTCGATCGTCAACGCCGGCAAGGAATTCGGCAATGGCGCCAAATACGTGAACGCCAACATCAAATATTTCGAGAATTACACCGGCGATTTTGACGACGTCGCAAAATCGAAGGAAGCGACCCTTGCTGCGATCGCGCAGGGCGCTGATGTGCACTACCACATCCTCAATCTCGGGCTGCGCGGTATGGAGCAGGCGGCGAAGGACAAGGGCACGCACATCATCGGCAGCTACACCGACCGGTGCGGCACTGACCCGCTTTATGTCGCCTATTCGATCACCGGCGTCGGCTTCCAGGTGCAATACGCAATCGACCAGGCGGTGAGCGGCGAATGGAAGCCCGGCTACAAGGAGTTCGGCCTGAAAATGGGCCCGCAAGCTTCGGATATGATCATCTGCGGCGGCACCCCCGAGCAGAAAGCCAAGCTTGACGCGATCAAGAAGGACATCCTCGCAGGCAAGATCAAAGTGCTAAAGGGCTAACGCGGCATAGGCCGCTTCCTGGATCGCTCGCGGTGAGAGATCCCACGCAAACTCTGGCCGAACCGCTGCTGGACCTGCAAGGCATCAGCAAGCGGTTCGGTGCCCTGTTGGCGGTATCCGACGCCTCGCTCGACATCATCCCGGGTGAGGTGCACTGCATTCTCGGCGAAAACGGCGCCGGCAAATCCACTCTGTGCAATCTGATTTTCGGCGTCCACGTGCCGGACGAAGGCACCATGCGCTTTCGCGGCGCAATTTATCGCCCGGCCGGCCCTTCGGACGCGCTCGCCAGCGGTATCGCCATGGTGCACCAGCATTTTAGTTTGGTGCACGACATGACCGTGGTCGACAATGTCATCCTCGGTCAGCAACGCGGCTTCGTAAATACAAAAGCCTGGGCGCAAAGGCTTGAACGTCTGGCCAATGATTACGGTTTCAAGCTCGACCCTTACGCCAAGATTGATGATCTTTCGGTCGGCGAGCGGCAGCGCGTGGAAATTGTCAAATGCCTGATCCGCGAGCCGCGCCTGTTCGTGCTTGATGAGCCGACAGCAGTCCTGCTGCCGGACGAAATCGCAGCACTGCTTGATGTCTGCCGGCGTGTTGCCGCCAGCGGCGCCGCGGTGGTCCTGGTCACGCACAAGCTCGCCGAGATCAAGAAGGCGGCGGACCGTGTGACCGTGCTGCGCGGCGGCCGCGTGGTCGCCCGCTCCAATCATCCGGCCGAGGAAATCGACGCACTGGTGCGCGCGATGATCCAGGGCGACGTCAAATCGCTCGACAAATCCGCCGCCTCGACGCTCGGCGTGGCCGAAGCCGTGCGCGGCCGGCCAGAACCGGTGCCGAGCGAAACGCCTCCGCACGAAGCGGTGCAGATCGACGGGCTGACGGTGATCGATAATCAGGGCGTCACCCGGCTCGACCATTTCACGCTTGCAATCGGGCCGGGCGAAATCGTCGGCGTCGCCGGCGTTGAAGGTAATGGGCAAAGCGAGCTCGCTGCGGTCCTTTCCGGCATGTTGGCGCCGACCGAAGGCCGGGTCTTTCTCGGCGACACCGAGACCACCCACCTCAGCCCGAAACAGATCACCGCAGTCGGGATCGGCGTCGTGCCGGAAGACCGCCATGCGGTCGGCTGCGTGGTCGAGATGAGCGTCGCCGAGAACATTTTTCTCAATCGGCTCGACGGCTTCACATCATTCGGCTTTCTAAGGCGCAGAGAACTTGTGCAGGCGGCCCGCGATCTGATGACGCGTTTCGACGTGCGCGCCGCAGGTCCCGACATCGCCTTCTCCTCGCTCTCCGGCGGCAACCAGCAAAAGGCGGTGCTGGCACGCGAGATAACGCTGCCAAAACTGACGTTCCTGCTCGCCGCCCAGCCGACGCGCGGGCTCGACGTCGGCGCGGTTGCCGCCGTGTACGGCCACATTCGCTCCGCCTGCGGGCGCGGCGCCGCGGTCTTGCTGATTTCCTCCGAGCTCGACGAACTGATCGCGGTGGCCGATCGCATCGTGGTGCTCTATCGCGGCCGGATCATGGGCAACTGCGCCGCCGATCCGAGCGAGCGCGAACGGATCGGCGCGATGATGGCGGGGCAAGCGCAATGACTGACGCGACCGTGAACGCCAAAAGCAGCATCAGCGCCTGGCTGCGGCCTTCGGTGGTGATTTCCATCTCCGCTGTGGTGGTCGCAGGTCTGCTCGGACTTGCTTTGATCTTCGCCATCGGCGTTTCGGTGCCGGACGCCTTGTCTGCCTTTGTCGCCGGCACCGTCGGCTCGCCCTACGCGATTGCAGCCTCGATCAACCGCAGCATCGCCTTTGCGCTGGTCGGTATCGGTTTCGTCATCGCCAACCGGGCCAATCTGGTGAATGTCGGCGGCGAGGGCCAGATCGCGGTTGGCGGCATTGTCGCCACGGCGGTCGCTCTTTACGGCGGCGTCGCCGGCTTGCCGGCGGGTTTGCCGTTCATTATTCCGCTATTGGCCGCCGCAGTGGCAGGCATGCTCTGGGGATCGATTGCCGGCATCCTGAAAATCAAAGTCGGCACCAATGAAGTCATCAGCACGCTGTTGCTGTCGTTCATCGCGGTCTGGCTGCTGTATTGGTGCGTCCAGTCGCCCGCGCTGTTGCGCAAGCCGATGACCAGTTCGGCGACGTTACCGGAGTCGCTGGAAATTCCTGAATCGACCCAGCTTCCGCTTTTGACCGGCGACTATTCCTTCCCCGTGCATATCGGCCTGCCGATTACCATAATTATCGCGATCATAGCCGCGATCGTGCTGAGCAAGACCTTGTTCGGCGTGCAGCTGCGGGCGGTCGGATACAATCCCGTCGCCGCGAACCGCGCCGGCATTTCCTATCAGCGCATGGTGATGCTGGCGCTTGCGATTGCCGGCGCACTCGGCGGACTTGCCGGCGGCTTCATGCTGCTCGGCGACCAATATGTGCTCAAGGATGGCTTTTCCTCGGGCTATGGCTTTGACGGCCTGGTCGCCGGCCTCTTGGCGCGCGGTTCTATTGTCGGCGTCATCGCGGCGGCATTGCTGTTCGGCTTTCTTCGTTCCGGCGGCATCAACATGGAAATGGTCGCGGGCGTGCCGACCGCCTTGGTGATGGTGATTCAGGGACTTATCGTCGTGACGCTTGCGGGCGCCTCATTTTTCATCGGGCGGCGCGCATGACCTGGGAATTGTTCGCGGTTTTCATCGGCTCGTCGCTGCGGCTCGCGGTGCCGCTCCTGCTTGCCGGGACCGGCGAACTGGTCAGCGAGCGCGCCGGCGTCCTCAACATGAGCATCGAGGGCATGATGCTGACCGGCGCCTTCAGCGCCGCGGTCGGCGCCTGGGCCACCGGCAGTCCGGTGGCGGGTCTGTTGCTCGGCATTATCGGGGTGCTTCCGGTGGCGCTGCTGCAGGCATTGCTGAGCAATACGCTCCGCGCCAATCAGATCGTCACCGGCATCGGCATCAACATTTTGGTGCTAGGCGCGACCACGCTCGCCTATCGGGAAATCTTCGGCGCGCGCTCGCGCGAGCAAATACCCGGCCTGGCGAAATGGAGCCCGCCGCTGCTCGGCGACATTCCGGTCTTCGGCGAGGCCGTGTTTCAGCAGGTGTGGCTGCTCTATGCAGGCGTGGCCCTCATCGTTCTGACCGCGATCGTACTGCGCTACACCTCGCTCGGCATTGCCATTCATGCCGCCGGCGCGGAGCCGCGCGCGGCCGACAAATCCGGCGTATCGGTGACCTGGATCCGCTACATGGGCGTTATCTTTGCCGGCTTCATGTCGGCGTTGGCGGGCGCTTTCCTGTCGATCGGCGACATTCATACCTTCACCGAAGGCATGACCCGCGGCGCCGGCTACCTCGCGATCGCTGCGGTCATTTTCGGCAAGTGGACGGTGACGGGCACGGTGCTCGCGTGTCTCCTCTTCGGCGCGGCGACCGCTTTGCAGTTTCAGCTGCCGACGCTCGGCGTCAATGTGCCGAACGCATTCCTGATCATGCTGCCTTATCTGCTGGCGCTGCTCGCGGTCGGCGGCTTGGCCGGACGGCAAACCGCGCCGCGGGCGCTCGGCGAACCGTATCTGCGTCGGTAATCGCTGCATTCCGTCATCGCGGTTCCGAGCCATTCAGCAAATGTCGCCGCGGCAATCGGCAACACCCGTCCGCGGTGGCGGATACCGGCAGGCCCGGTGAAGTGGTTCAACGCGGCCAGGCGTTATGGATTTATCCAACAGCAGGATGGCAGGGGCGACCTGTTCGTCCACATTTCAGCCATCGAGCGCGCCGGTCTTGTGCCTGAGCTTCGTTACGGCCAAGTCGTTGAATGGCGGCCCGCGTTCGCCTTCCTTTCCCTGAAAGGGGGAGGATTGAGGTGGGGCCGACCAGCGCCGCCACTCCCGTTGCCAACGGATTCCGTTATTATGCGCGCGTCCACGCCAGGGAGGGATCGATGAGAACTACTGCAAAATGGATTCTGGGTGCCGTCGCCGCTATTGCGCTCGCGAGCATCTCGCAGGCGCAGGATTTGCCGAACCGGAAGGAAATGAAACGCGCCGACCTGACCGGAACCAACATGGAGGTCATTCTCTCCACCGCCGAATACAAGCCGGGCGACAGCATTCCGCGCCACATCCATCACGGCGAGGAAGCGTTCTACGTGCTTGAAGGCGCCACGGTCGAACTGCCGAACGGCAAGCAAATCGAATTGGCGACCGGCTCCGGCTCCATCAACATGCGCGGCGTACCGCATGCCGGTTTCAAGGTCGTCGGCGACAAGCCCTTGAAGCTTCTGACGGTGCATATCGTCGACAGGGGCGCGCCGCTCTACGACGCTCCGCCGAAGTAACCGCTCGTCCCCGGATCAGCAGCAAGTCATCGGGCGGCGCCGGGCGCGGCTTCGCCTCTGACGTCGCTCGGCTTCTTCGTTCCGGCCTTGTTGGTTTCGTTTTTGTTTGTTTCGGCTTTATTCGCATCCGCCTTGTTGGTCTCGGTTTTGCCAACCCGGCCTTTGGCCGGCGCCACGGGCGCCGGCGTCACCGGCTCGGGTGCTGCATCCGTCGCGTCGCCGGCCTTGGCATCGGCCCGCGGCCAGGAGAAATCGTCGGCGCGTCCGGCCGGCGCCGGGATGGCGTCGCCGCGGCTGAGCACGCGCGTCGCCAGCGGATCGGTTTCGTGCTGCGCGGGATGGCTGGCGGTGCCGACAAGCTCGCCGCCCTCGCCGCCGGCGGTGGCATTGAGCGGCACCACGGGGCCGACCACCGGCCGCGTATTGCCCTTGGCCGGCGACTGCTCTTCCGGTCCGGGCAACGCCACCGGCATCACCCGGTTGGTCAGCACCCGGCGCAATTCGCGCTCGACATAATGCGCGAGCTTCTCCGCCCCCGCCTTGGTGAAATTGACGCCGTCAAAGGTGCGCAGCCGGCGAATTTGTCCCTCGAAATCCGGCCCCTGCACCGCGTAGCGTCCCTGGTCGTCGACGAAGCCGTCCCAGATATCGACATAGGTGATGCCGGCTTTGTCGGCGCGGGCGTGATAAAGCTCGTCGAGATAGCTCATGTCGCTTGTCGACTTGGTGCCGCGGATCGCCGGTAATCCCACCCACAATACCGGCACGCCTTTGCTCTTGAGCGCTGCGATCATGTCGTCGATGCGCTTCGAATAAAGCTCCGCCCATTTGTCGCTATGAAACTCGTAGCTCTGTCCCAGCGGGTTCCCGCTTTGCGGTCGGCGCGGCGCCTCGGCCGCGGCGGCTGCCGGCCGTTCGCTGTCGGGCGGCGCCGAGTCTGAAGGCGAGGCGGCAGCAGCTGCCGCGCCTTTGGCGGCGTCTTGCCCCGGTGCCGACGTCGTCGCGGACTTTGGCGGCGGCGTCCGATCGCGCAGCGACAGGCGATCATTGAGGCCAAGCATGACCACGATGGCGGCCGGCTTTTCCGTTGCCAGCACGTCCTTGACCGCCTGCGACCATTCCGGCGCGTCGACGCGCGGCTCGTAGCGCACCAGCCCCGAATACGGCCGGATTTTCCGCACGATGCCGATTTCCGGCGTGTCGGTGAACGCCTCTTCGAGCCCGTAGCCGAGCCAATCGGCGAGCCCGTCGCCGATCACCAGCACGGTCGACGTCGGCTGAGTCTCGACCTTGCGCGGCGGCGGCGGCCTGGTGGCTTCGACAGCCTGCGGCGGGCGCTGCTGAAAGAACGGATTGAATTGTTGCTGCGGCGGATACGGGTTCGGCTGGTAATACGGCCGGCGGTCGCCGAAAAACGGGAAGAATTCGCGAAACTGTACCGGCTCGGCACGCGGCCGCTGGTCGAGCAAGGCGCGGCCATCAAAGAACTGCGCACTGGCCGGCACGGCGAGCGATGCACCCGCCGCTGTGAGCGCGAGCATGATCGCCAACCGCCGCGAGTTCCCAGTCGCCATCAACGCACCCAGTTCTGGCCCAAACGAGACGTTGCCTGTGCCGCCAATATAAGCGGTCGCTCGGACGAATGGGCGGCGCCGCGCAGATATTAGCGAAAAATGGTCAATCTGAGGATGGCGGGAACGTGAGCCGTTTCGCGGCCTCTTCACCCTTCGTTCAGCGCCGGGGGCGCCTGTTCCAGTGCCGGTTCGTGGCCGAGCGCGAGCACGATGCCGGCGGCGAGGATCGCGAGCCCCGCGATCAGCAGCAGGCCGCCGGTGAAACTGCCGGTCGCGTCCTTGATCCAGCCCATCGCATAAGGCCCGAAAAAGCCGGACAGATTGCCGATCGAGTTGATGACGGCGATGCCGGCCGCAGCCGCGGTGCCGGACAACAGCGCGGTCGGCAGCGTCCAGAACACCGGCAACGCCCCGAACACCCCGCAGGCGCCGAAGCTGAACGCCAGCATGGTCAGCACCGGATTGCTGGTCAGGGTCGACGCGCCGATGCCCACCGCCGCGATGACGAGCGCAATGGCGGTATGCGCCTTGCGCTCGACCTTGGCGTCCGACCGGCGCCCGTACCAGACCATGAAGGCGGCGCCGACCGCATAGGGGATGGCGGTGACCCAGCCGGTCATGGCGTTCGACAATCCAAAGGCCTTGACGATCTGCGGCAGCCAGAAGCCGACGCCGTAATTGCAGGCGACCAGGCCGAAATAAACCAGCGCCAGCGCCAGCACGTGCGGATTGAACAGCGCCTGGACCACCGAGACGCTGCGCACGGCCTCGCGCTGCCGGCGCTCGCCCTCGAGCCGCGCCGTCAGCCAGGCGCTTTCGTCGCGTTCGAGCCACAGCGCATCGTCCGGCCGGTCGGTCAGATAGAAATAGGTGACAAGCCCGAGCAGCACGGCCGGCGCCGCCTCGATGATGAACAGCCACTGCCAGCCCTGCAATCCGCCAACATGGTCCATGCCCAGGATCATGCCGGAAATCGGCGCACCGATGACCGACGACAGCGGGATCGCCGCCATGAACGCGCCAATGATGCGGCCGCGATAGATCGAGGGAAACCACAGCGTCAGATAGAAGATGATGCCGGGAAAGAAGCCGGCCTCGGCGAAACCGAGCAGCGCGCGCACGGTATAGAACGTGATCTCGTTGCCGAGCCCGGTGGCGGCGGCGATGTCGGGGATGAACGCCATCAGGCCGGAGAACATTCCCCAGCTCACCATGATGCGCGCGATCCACTTTTGCGCGCCGAACCGGTCGAGGAACAGGTTCGACGGCAGCTCGAAAATGAAATAGGTGAGAAAGAAAATGCCGGCGCCGAAACCGAACATGGTCGCCGTCAAGCCGAGTGCCTTGTTCATCGTCAGCGCGGCAAAGCCGACATTGACCCGGTCGAGATAGGCGATGAAATAGCAGACAATCAGATAGGGAATGAGCCGCGCCGAGATCTTTTTGATGGTTCGGGTTTCCACGTCCGGCGTGGCGTTTTGCATAACGTCCTCCCTCGCGTCGCCGTGTCGGCCCGGCTTTTATCTGATCGGACAGCAAATCCCGCCGGCGGGCGGTGAAAACAGCGCGCGGCGCTGGCGCCGGCGCAGCTTGCGAGGGCACGCGAAACGCGCTCGCGTGCCCTCCTTCACTCTCAGCCGTTGCTACGGCTTCATCGCGCCGGTCGCGCTGGTGTACACCGCATAGAGCGAGCTCGAGCCGCAGATGTACAGCCGATTGCGGAAGGTGCCGCCGAAGCACAGATTGGGGACGGTTTCCGGGATGTGGATCTTGCCGAGCAGTTCGCCGCCCGGGGTGTAGCAGCGCACGCCGTCCTCGTTCGGATCGCCCCAACCCAGCGAGCACCAGATATTGCCGGCGGTGTCGGCGCGCATGCCGTCGGTAATGCTGGGCTTCGGCATTTCCGCAAACACCCTCCCGTTCGATACCTTGCCGGAGTTGATATCGACGTCGAACACCCGGATGTGCGAGGGATTGTTCGGGCCGTCGGTGAAACCGGTGTCGATGACATAGAGCCGCTTCTCGTCCGGCGAGAAGGTAATGCCGTTGGGCTCGACGAAGTCGTCGACCACCACCTTGATGTCGCCGGATTTCGGATCGACCCGGAAGACGTTGTGCTTCTCCTGCTCCTGCGTGGCTTTCATGCCCTCATAATTGCCGCCGATGCCATACACCGGATCGGTGAACCAGATCGAGCCGTTGGAGGCGACGACCACGTCGTTGGGCGAGTTCAGCTTCTTGCCGTTGTAGTGGTCGGCGATGATGCTGATCGAACCATCGAGCTCGGTCCGGGTCACCCGGCGGCCGCCGTGCTCGCAGGTGATCAGCCGCCCTTCCCGGTCGATGGTGTTGCCGTTCGAGTTCATCGACGGCTGGCGGAACACGCTGACGTGGCCGTCGTCCTCGGAGTAACGCATGATGCGATTGTTGGGGATGTCGCTGAACAGCACATAGCGCCCGGCCGGGAAATACACCGGGCCTTCGGCCCAGCGGAATCCGGTGGCGACGCGCTCGACCGCCATGGTGCCGGCGAAGGCCGGAAAACCGCTGGCGCCGAATGAGCCGGGCGGCTTCACCAGGGACTCGACATGCGGATCGGGATAACGGCTGCCGGGCAGCGGCCCGAGCGGCAGCGGAGGGCTTGGCTTGAGGGGAACCCCGGTCTCGCCGAGCGGCGGTACGGTTGCGGCAGTCGCGGCGCTCACGGCGCCGATTGTCGCGGCAGCGGCAGTGGCAGTCAAGAATGCGCGTCTATGCATCGCTTCCTCCCGGTGAATGTCAGGTCGGGATGCGACGGACTAGACGCCGAGGTCATCCCGGACTCTAGTTGTAATTCGACGCCATCCGGCGTCCGCCGATGGTTGATGGCGCGTAGCTGCGGTTCAATCAGAGAACGTCAGGGTCGTTCGAACGATGCAACCTTAGCATGGGCCGCATCCGCCAGCCAGCGAACGATCGCGCAGCGAAGCCGCGCGGCGTCATAAGATCGACATGAGACCGTGGCAGCGGGTCCGCCGCTGCGCACCAGACCTGATGCGCCTGATGCGAAAGCCACACGACGCCGGTTCCAACACGCGCAGCGTCGTCCCGGGACTTCAGCGATTACCGTCTAACCGCACATAACCGGACATGGCGGGGGCGACAAGACTGACGCTGGGCGGTCATTTGTGCGTTCCATATTTACACCGGTGAAACCCTCCCCTAATTTTCGGCCGGTTTGGTATTGATTGTGACTGTGCCGGATGAGACGGTTGCGGCGTTCGCACCCGCCCGATGATGTGTAGTGTTTCGCGTGCGAGCAAACTTTAGACAAGAAATTGCAGCCGCGCGCGCCGCGCCGGCACCGTTTGAACGAACGCCTTTGAACGAACGCGACTGAACTTGAATGGCCAATCGCAGTGCAGCGGAGGAGTAACTATGACGAGAATTCTATCCTCGGCGATTTTTATCATTGCAGTCGCGCTCGCCGTGTTCGGCGGCAGGGCGATTTCCGCGCAAGACAAATACACTGTGCAAGTGCCGGGCGGGCTTGCGTTCTCCGAGTTCAGGGGATTTGAGGCCTGGCAGGCTGTCGGCGTCAGTCACGCCGGAAAGCTCGCCTTGATCCTCGCTAATCCAGTGATGATCGACGCCTACCAGGCCGGCATTCCCGGCAACGGTAAGCCGGTCCCCGACGGCGCCAAGATGGCGAAGATCCATTGGATCCCGAAACAAAGCGCGACGGCTCCCGCTCCGACGACGGTGCCGGACACTCTGCATGACGTGGACTTCATGGCGAAGGACAGCAAGCGGTTCGCCGACAGCGGCGGATGGGGATATGGCGAGTTCGAGTATGACCCCGCGTCCGCTACATTCAGGCCCGGCAACTTATCTGACCAGCCGCCGCAGGCGAACGATGCCAAGTGCGGCTTCGCGTGCCACACCATAGTAAAGTCAAGAGATTACGTTTTCACGGAATATGGCAAGCGGTGAACGGGGGACTCGTCTGCGGAGGCGATGGCTCCGTTTGCATCGAACCCGGCGGATTTGATGATGAGCGATAGCAAAGACCGTTCACCGTACATTTCGCGGCGCCTGGCGCTGACGCGCACCGCGCTTACGCTGGGGATCGCCGTCGCCGGCCTGGCGGCCACGCGCGCCGGCGCCCAGGAAAAGCTCGCACCGGACGTCGCGAAATATCAGGCTCAGCCGAAGGGGCAGCAGAGCTGCGCCGGTTGCGTCAACTTCCAGCCGCCGAATGCATGCAAATTCGTGCAAGGAACGATCAGCCCGAACGGCTGGTGCCAGCTGTTTTCGCCAAAGACCTAGATGGCCTCACGCGCGACCCAGCCCGCGCGCCATTTCAACCCGGGCGCCATGACGGCGCCAAGGTAATCCGTGGTCGGCCACTTCTGCGGCATGCAGTTGTTGGGACCGGTTTGGGTCAGACCCTTTTTGCCGAGCACGGCCTCGCTCCAGTCGCGAAGGTTCGCCAGCACCGTATCGCGATGCTCGTGCACAAAGGATTCCTGGCCAAGTTTCAACAGCGTCACCAAAAGTGCCGACTGATCGGTGTTGTGCGGGAACTTCGCGGCGAGGAACCGCACCTTCATCTCGGCTATGACTTCGTCATCCGCTTCGCCGATGCGGCAGATCGCGAGCACCGGCAAGCTCTTCAAGTAACCCTTGATGTTCTCCGTCATAAAATCGCGCCGGTAGAACGCGAGACTCGTTGGTCCGGCATCGGCGGCGCGGACGTAGAGCACCGGCATCCGCTCCCAGGATTTTTCGGTCCGCTGGATGATGGTGAACGCGGCCTCGGCAACGCGCGCGAACGCATCGCGAGGCAGAGCGGATAGTCCGCCCGCGAGCGCGCGAATCTGCTCATCGCGGTAGGCGACCGCGGTCGGCGCGACCTCGCTCAGTTCGGCGAGGCGTTTGGCCATGCCTTCCGCCAGAGGCGCGAGCCGTGTCGGGTTTTGCGCCACTGAGTACTCGATGTTGACGGTAGGCTTCGGGTTGCGGCCCGCAATGATGTCTTCGAGCACACCGAAAACCTCGTCCTCCACGCGCTGAGGCTCTTCCGCAACGCGCGACAATACGGCGTCGTTGTCAGCGAAGCCCTGGAAGTGGGCGAGGTCTTCCGCGGTATATTTTGGAATACCGAGCACAACGCTGAGCGGGCTGTCATAGCGCGCGCGATCAATGCCGGCGGGCGCCACGTCGAGCGTGGTATGGGTGGTGATGAAATCGGCGCCGCATTCCCATGCCGGCTTGCTGCTGACGAGCCCGCAACCGATCGCCAGTTTCGGCAGCCTGGGCAGCTGCCAAACCGACGCGCTGCGGTAGGAGGTAACGACCTCGCCGTCGATGGCAAAGTCGGTCGAATATTCGCTGATGCTCCACTTGTGTTTCTGAATTTCTGCGTCGCCCCGCGTCGTCGCGACAATCGGTTTATGCTCCGGCTTTTCAGGAATGCGCAGTTCGCACACCGCATGCTGGAGCTGATCTCCGAAAAACACGCCCAACGTCGCAATGCGGCCCTGGCTGTCCCTGGGAATGTTGCATTGATCGCGCCGGATCAGGCGGAAGGACAAATAACCTTCCGGCTTGAAACCGGAAGTGGGCTGATAGGCAACCGCAACGGCGTGCCGGGAGACGAACTCGCTCGCTTCCTTCGTCACCAGCGATTGCGCGCTCGGATCGAATTGCAGGACCTTGCCGGCATTGGCGGCCCGCAGCTCCGCCGACTTCTCGGCGATCTGGAATGCCTGGTGCCCCAGCAAGACGTAGTAGCCGCCATAGGCGGCGATGGGAATCGCGATCAGAACGCGGGGCGCCCGCCCAGCGAGCGCTTCGACAAACAGCGCGATCAGGAAGATATGCAGCGCCAGCCCGGCGATCAACGCACCGCCCATGAACATGAGATATGCGCCGGGTATGGGGGAGAGCTGCAGCACCACGAGCGCCGCAAAGACAATGAAAGCCCAGAACGAGATCAGGCCGGTCAGACGGCGCATGAGAAATTTGCTATTTGAAGCGTCAGAGCTTTACTCAACGATTTATAATGTCTCGTTTAAGTGTACGACGAAATCTTTCGGTCGTCGTTGACGGCATGCATCGATCACGCCGCGGCGCGGCGCTTTCCTTCAGCGGCGGCAACAGCAGATCGGCGGGAACGCGAAAGCGTGCGCGCAGTCGCTGCGCCATGGCCATTCAGCGGCGCTATCGATCAAGATCAGGTTTGCGTCCATCACACCGTCTCCGCGTCGCTGTTGTCACATCGGGCTATCCGGCGATCGTCACCGAAATTGTGAACGCACTTGACATTCGTCCCTGTTTCCGCTACATAGTCATCGAATCTCGCCCGCCTACAGGACGGCAGCCGGCGACACCGGCTGCCGGGGCGAGTGCGGTTCCCGCGGGCGGCGGCTCGTCACCGCCGCTCCCGGGCGGCTCCGGGGAATTACGCCCGGCCGGCATGATGACCGGTCTGCGGGGAAACTCGCTGGACTGGGACAGGAAGGAGCGGGTAACGCCCGCTGGTGACGCATGATCAGGCTTTTCTGGATCAGGCGTTGCAAAGCGCACGGTCTTTCGAACCATCGGGGCCGTGCGCCCGACCGGGTCCCAGGAAGCGCGTACCTGGAGCTGAGCTGCGGCGTTCGCTCGCTGCAGCAAGCGCCGTGGTGGAACGCCGACAGGCGAGCGCGCTGCGCTTTCAGCGCGCGACCGCATCGGTATGATGCGGGACGGTAGGATACGCGTCTGTCGGCGTTTCGCCTCCTGATTTTATTTTGCCGGACGCGATCGGATGAAAACCCCGGCCACCAGCGGCTTTCATCGGACGACGATCGAACCGGGTTTTGTTTGCTTGTGGGTCGTGGTCAGCAAAACTCGGGCGCAGAGCGCGTCGCGGGAACGCCTTTCTATTCGTCATTGCCGGACTTGATCTGACTTGATCCGGCAATCCATGCGAAACAATGGCTCGCTCAGATTCGCCGCACCGTTTTGATTGCCGCGCCTCTGCATGGACCACCGGGCTGAACATCAAGCCCGGTGGTGACGGGTGTTGGGCGTCAGCAATGAGGCGGGGCCAACGCTCGGCGCGCTTAAGGCTGGCGCAGGCGGTCGAGCACAGAGCTGGAGGGAAAGCCGTCCGGAATCTGCCCGGTCGCGGTCTGATAATTGCGGATGGCGATGCGGCTGCGCGGGCCGAGCAGGCCGTCGGGCTCGCCGACATCGAAGCCGCGCCGCGCCAACAGCTGCTGCAGCTCGGTGCGCTCGGCCATCGACAGCGCGCGTTCATCGCGCGGCCAGCCCTGCACGAACGGCCCGCCGCCGCGCAGCCGGTCGGCGAGATGCCCGATGGCGAGCGCATAGGCCTCGGCCGGATTGTATTTCATGATGACGCGGAAATTCTGCAGCGTGAGGAAGGCCGGCCCGCGCGCGCCCGCGGGCAGCAGCAACGCGGCGCGAGCGGCGAGATGCGGGAACGGCCTGTCGCCGGCGCGCCGGATGCCGAGGCCTTGCCATTGGCTCACGGTCATCTGGCGCGACCGGTCAGCGAGCAGATAGTCAAAGCTCGGCGGCAGCACGACTTCGTAGCCCCAGCTCTCGCCGCTCACCCAGCCGTCGGTCTTCAGATTGTTGGCGGTCGAGGCGATCACGTCGGGGACAGAGTCGACGACATTGCGCCGGCCGTCACCGTCGAAGTCGACCGCGTAGCGCTTGAACGACGTCGGCATGAACTGGGTCGGGCCGAAGGCGCCGGCCCAGGAGCCGATCAGCCGATCCGGCGCAACGTCGCCGCGCTGCAGGATCTCGAGCGTCGAGAGAAACTCCTCGCGGAAATAATCGCGGCGGCGGCCGACGCAGGCGAGCGTCGCGGTCGAGCGCAACACCGGGCGGTCGCCGCCCATGGTGCCGTAATTGGATTCGACGCCCCAGATCGCCGCGACGATGGCGCGATCGACGCCATAGGCGCGCTCCTCGGCTGCGAACACCGGCGCATATTGGGCGAGCAGATCGCGGCCCCGCGCGATGCGGTCGTCGCTGACCAGGATGTCGAGATAATCCCAGGGCGATTTGTTGAATTCCGGCTGGGCGTCGAGCAGGTCCATGATGCTCAGGTCGGGGGTCAGCCCGGCGGTGAGGCGCTGGTAATTGGCGCGGGTAATGCCGCGGCGTTCGGCCTGCGGCTCCAGTTCGACGAGGCAATTGCCGAAGCCTGCGGCGGCGGCGCGAATCGCGTCCGCCGTCATCAAGGGATTGCCCGAGGCGCCCGATTGCCCGCTCCACTCGCGCGGCGCGCCGGGAGCCGCGCCCGCCGGCGCGGGAACCGGGCCGGTCGCCGAGGGTTGAAACAACCGCGTCAGCCAGTTATCGGGCTTTTCCTGCGCCAGCGCGGCACCGGCCACACCGGCGATCATGAGAAAGGCCGCGGCCAGGCGAAGGAAAAGCGCAGAGACGGCCATGGCGGAAGTTCTCGATTGTGCGCAAAGCAAGGGACTACCTGCTATGTTACTGCACCGTTAACGTTCAAGCCTTGCGCCCGCCGGCCGCACACCCCGTTCATGGACCGGCAAGGCGACCCTGCTAATCGGGTGGAGCATTTCGTTGGCGCCCAAATCCGCCCTTCACCACGCAACTCAAACTCCGATCACACAGACCTGGACAAACCCTTGAAAAAAGATTTGGGCAACAAAGCGTCTGGTATCCTGCGATACTCCGCCTCCCCCTGCTCGACCAACGGCCATTCATGAAGCTCGTTCGCAAAGCCGTCTTCCCCGTCGCCGGGCTCGGCACCCGGTTCCTGCCGGCGACCAAGGCGATGCCGAAGGAAATGCTGCCGGTGGTCGACCGGCCGCTGATTCAGCATGTCGTCGACGAGGCCCGCCAGGCCGGCATCGAACACTTCATCTTTGTCACCGGCCGCAACAAGGGCGTCATCGAAGATCATTTCGATCGTCAGTTCGAGCTGGAAATGACGCTGTTGGAGCGCCAGAAGCAGCACGCACTCGACGTGCTGCGGCAAGACCTGCCGCTGCCCGGCTCGACCAGCTTTACCCGTCAGCAGGAGCCGCTGGGCTTAGGCCATGCGGTGTGGTGCGCGCGCGAACTCGTCGGCCACGAACCGTTCGCGCTCTTGTTGCCCGACGTGCTGGTTCAGCACGACCGCGGCTGTCTGGCGCAGATGATCGATGCCGCCAGCGAAGTCGGCGGGCGGGCTAACATCGTCGCCGTCGAGGAGGTGCCGCCCGAGCGCGTCGATCAATACGGCGTGGTCGGCGTCGGCGCGCCCAAGGGCCGGATGTTCTCGATCACCAGCATGGTAGAGAAGCCGACGCGCGAGCGGGCGCCGTCGAACCTCATTCTCACCGGCCGCTATATCCTGCAGCCCGAGATTCTCGATCTGTTGGCCACTCAAGCCCGCGGCACCGGCGGCGAGATTCAGCTCACCGACGCCATGATCGAGCTGTCGCGGACCCAGCCGTTCTACGGCTTGAAGTTCGACGGCCGCAGCTTCGACTGCGGCTCTAAGATCGGCTTTCTCGCCGCCAACGTATCGTACGCGCTGGCGCGCGACGATATCGCGCCGGGCTTTCGCGTCGAGATCAAGAAAATCCTCGCCGAGCTCAACGGCGGGTAACGCAGCAACTAGCGCTGCAAGTGCATGCCGACGAGGAACGTCGTCGCCGTGTAGGCCATGCCCGGCGTTGCGGAGAGCTGCCAATCCTGCCGCACTTCGCCCCGCACCTGCAGTTCACGCGTGAAGATGTAGGTCAGTCCGGCGGAGAGGAAATAGCGCGTATCGTTTGTGGTCGAGCCGACATAATTGTCGGTGCCGTAGCCGGCCTTGGCGATGCCGATCAGCCAGGAGCGGAAGGCGTGATCGACCTCGAGATTGACGTCGTGGCTGAACTCGCCGGAGGCGCTGTCCACAGTAGTCTCGTACACCTGCGAAACCGCGCCCAGCTTGACGGTCGTCAGCCCGGTCGGCTGCCACAGCAGCGTGCCGTTGGCGACAGGGCCTGAGATAATCGGCAGCGTCGGGTCCTGATAGACACGCTCGACCCAACCGAACGCCATCTCGCCCGAGAGCGTGCCGAACAGATTGAGTGAGCTGCCGATTTCCGCTGTAGTACCGGTCGAGTCGCGCTGCAGGTTGTTGATATCGAACTGCTCGTCGTGGATACGCTGATCTTCTTGAATGAGCACGAACGGCTTCAGGCCGGGATCGATTTCATAGCCGACCCGCAGGATGCCGGCATATTGATCGAAGTTGCGATCGCCGTTGCTGAAAACCTCGCCGTCGGTCAGCACGGATGGGTCGTAGGTCGCGCGATCGAAGGTGCCGTTGAACGAAACCGCCAGCCGGTTGAACTGCTGGGCGATGCCGAGCGTCTCGCCCCAATCGCTGTTGATCGGCAGCTGGGCGAGCTGGAATTGCAGATTCGGGCTGCCCGGATTGTCAGTGTTGATCAGGAAGCGCTGCTCGAGATTGATCTGGGTATCGCGCGTGACGTCGACGCGTCCGTCGATCTTGGAATTGAGAAACGGGACGTTGAGCGAAGGCACCAGGTCCTCGAGGTACTGCGTGTACGAGCCGGCGATGTCGGCGGTGAGCGAATGCCGCTCCCAGTCCGACTGGACCCTCAACGCCGGCGCCGCGACGAGATAGGCGGAGCCGGACCCGCCGGCGATGCGCTCGGGATTGGTGATGTAGCCGCCGGTCAGATCAAGCGACGGCAGCAGGACGAACGAGCCGGCGCGAATGCCGATCGCCGCATAAGGATCCGTCGCGGCGATCGGCAGCGGCTGTTGCGGCACCGCCCCCGGCACCAAGGTATTCGGTTGCGGCAAGGTCGGCGGCGGCGTGTTCGCGGTATACACGAGCGTTTCAGCATAGGTGGCGTAGTCGAAGTATTCCGGCGGCGGTACCGCGACGACGGCGCCGGCGCGGTTCGCGGCCGCGTAGGGATGTACTTCGGCCGGCGGATTGCTCACCGGCATTTGGTCGAGCGGCGGCGGCTGCGGCGGCAGCGTGGCGCCGATCCGCAGTGCCGACTTCTTCGGATAAATCTCGGTCGGCCGCGGAGTTGTCGACGCCGACGAGGCTGGCGGTTTGGGCGCCGCGGCGGGATTGAAGGTCGGAACCGGCGTGAAAGTGGTCTCCGGCTGCGGCGCAATCAGGACGCCGGCAGGCGGCGGCTGCGGGGATTGCGCTGCCTTCTTCTTCTTTCTTTTGCCGTGCGGGGTATTGGACGAATCGAAGCCGGTGTCGCCGGCGCCAAAGCCGCCCGGGCTGCCATAGACCGGCGTCGCGCCGATGCGGGTCGGCGCCGTGAATTTGCCGGACGGCGGCGATTGATCTCCCGCCGCCGGCGCCGCTTCCCCCGGCCGGCGAAAGCGCGGCGGACTGCCCGGGTTGCCTCCGAGCGATGGCTGCAGCAGATCGTTCATAGCGGTCGTCGGAGCGGCCGAATTCGGCGTCTGCGCCAAGCTCGTTACCGGGGCGAGCCCGAGCGCCATGGCAAAGACCAAGCCGATAACGTTGGCCGCGCATCGACGGCGCCTCAAGCGCGACCTCCTCGCCCCCAAGGCGCGCTCCGTTCCCGTCGTCCGCGTCACCTCGGAAGCTGCCAAAGCGAACCACCGTCAAGGGCTTAAGCCGGCGCACGGAGTTTCCCGTGCGGCCGCCGCGCGATGACCAGCACGGGCCGCCGAGAAGCGTCCCGATGGTTAACGGAGTTAGAACGGATATGGTTAACGAGAGGTTGATAGCGCGGCTTGGCCGGAGTGACGGCTCAGGTCAAACCCAGCCCTTGAGCTCGCGCATGGCGAGCTGCCAGATCATCAGCATGCCGGCCTCGCTGTCGTTGAGGCAGGGTATAGCGGCAAAGTTCGCACCACCGTAGCGCTTGAAGACGCGGGCATTCTCGACCGCGATCTCCTCAAGCGTTTCCAGGCAATCGGCCGAGAAGCCCGGCGTGATTACCACCAGGTTCTTGACGCCCTTCTTGGCCAGTGCCTTCACCGTCTTGATCGTGTAGGGCTGCAGCCAGCGGGCGCGGCCGAAGCGAGACTGATACGTCAACATCAGCTTCTCTTCGTCGAGCTTGAGCTGCTCGCGCAACAGCTGCGTGGTCTTCACGCATTGGCTCTCGTACGGATCGCCCTTGTCCACGTATTCCTGCGGCATGCCGTGATAGGAGGCGACGATGACATCGGGTTCGAACGAAAGCGCCTTGAGTTCGGCCTGGAGCGAGGACGCCAGCACCTCGATGTAATACGGATCGTCGTAATAGGCCGGCATGATGCGCAGCGCCGGCTGCCGGCGCTGCCGCATCAGGAAGCGGAAGACTTCATCGCCGACCGTCGCGGTCGTCGGCGCCGCATATTGCGGATAGAGCGGCATGACCAGAATGCGATCGCAGCCGCGGGCGACGAGGGCTTCGAGCCGCGAGGCGATCGACGGATTGGCATAGCGCATCGCCCAATCGACCACGACATGCTTGCCGAGCGGCTCGAGAATGCCGGCGAGTTTCTCCGCCTGCGAGCGGGTGATGGTCTTGATCGGCGATTCGTCCTTCTCGTTATTCCAGATTTTCTTGTAGTCGTGGACCTTGCGCCGCGAGCGCAGCGGCAGGATGAGGCCGTTGAGCAGTATTTTCCAGAACAGCGAATTGTTCTCGATCACGCGCGGATCAGTCAGGAACTCCTTCAGATACCGGCGCACCGCGGTTGCGTCGGCAGCATCGGGCGTGCCGAGATTGACGAGCAGCACGCCGATCCCCGATTTGGCCGGCGCCGGACCGCTGACCGTACCGGCATCGACGGCAGATGTGGCTGCGGCCGGCAGCGCCGCAGCGGCCTCGCCGAGAGCCGGCGCAACCGTCGTCGGCTCCGCCTCGTGCAGTTCGACAGCCGACGGGGCAGGCTCGTTGGCGGGTTCGTGCGGGGCAAGCGGGGCGGCTGGCAAGTCGCTCATGGCGTCAGCATACTCGATCGCGGCTCGACTTACAGGCGCGCAAGCGACCCGTGCAGCGAGCCTAGGGTTAATTACCTAGGGAACGCTTGCCGCCCATTCGCATTAACGGTCGAGTCTCATTATGGCCGCATTCCACTGAATGTTCACGGGCCAGGGCGCCCGGTTTGTCGCCTCAACAGGGAAAACCAACATGTTGAGAAGTATTTGTATGGTCGTTGCTCTCTTTGCTGTCTCGACCGCGGCATGGGCGCAGGACAACAACCAGTTCCGGCCGCGCGAGTCCGCAGAGGACAGAGCCTGCCGGGGCGACGCGCACCGGTTTTGCAAAGACGACATTCCCGATCAATTTCGCGTGGCGTCCTGTTTGCAAGAGCATCGCGAGCGCATCAGCCGGGCCTGCCGCATGGCGCTGGAAGCCCACGGCATGTGATCGGTCCGGCGGTCGGATGCTCGGCGTCTGACTTCGGCGTCGATTACTCCGCCGCCTTGAGCAGCGCCGGCGAGCCGGAATTGAATTGCTCCAGCAAAGCGGCTTCATCGGCCTTGGCGGCGGCGAAATGCCGCTGCTTGACGTGGCCGAAACCGCGAATCTTTTCCGGGATCGCGGCCAGACCGACAGCGATGTGATGACTGTCGGGTGTCAGCGCGGCGAGCACGCTATCGAGCATCGCTTCGTAATCTTCAATCAGCTTGCGCTCGGTGCGGCGTTCGGCCGAACGGCCGAACGGATCGAAAGCCGTGCCGCGAAGGAATTTGAGCTTCGCCAGCAACCGGAACGCCGGCAGGAGCCACGGGCCGAAACTCATTTTGCGCGGCAGGCCGGTGGTCTTGTCGCGACGCGCCAGCAGCGGCGGCGCGAGATGAAATTCCAGGCGCAGATTCTCTCCCGAGAATGAGCTTTCGACCTGGCGGAGGAATGCGCCGTCGGTGTAGAGCCGCGCCACTTCGTACTCGTCCTTGTAGGCCATCAGCTTGAACAGATAACGGGCGACCGCATCCGCAAGCCCGCTTTTGCCCGGCGCGCAGGCGGCTTCCGCGGCCTGCACCTTCTCGACCCGGTCGCGGTAGCGCGCCGCATAGGCCGCATTCTGATAAGCGGTGAGGAATTTCACCCGCCGCTCGACGGTCTCGGCGAACGACTCCGACAGCTGCCGCGCGTCGCTCGTTGCCGCAGCCGCCGGCTGAGCCAGCGTTTCAACGGCCGCGCGATCGACCGCCGCGCGGCGTCCCCAGTGGAACGCCGCCTTGTTCATGGCGACCGCCTCGCCGTTGAGTTCGACCGCTTTCTCGATGGCCGCAGCCGACAACGGGATCGCGCCAAGCTGATAGGCGTAGCCGACCAGGAACATGTTGGCGCCCAGCGATTGCCCGAACAGCGCGGTAGCAATGCGCGAGGCGTCGATGAAATGCGTCTTGTCGCGGCCGGCGTCGGCCATGATGGTGCGCTTGAGCCGCTCGCCCGGCAGCGAAAAATCGGCGTTGCGGGTGAATTCGCCGGGCAGGAATTCGGCGGTGTTGACAACCATCGCGGTGGCGCCGGGCTTGACCGAGGCGAGAATCTTGCGGGTGCCGGCGACGACGATGTCGCCACCGAGAATGAGATCGGCGCGCCCGGCGGCAACGCGGATGGCATGGATGTCCTCGGACTTTTCGGCGAAGCGGATATAGCTGAACACCGCGCCGCCCTTTTGCGCGAGGCCGGCCATGTCGAGCACCCCGACGCCGCGGCCTTCAAGATGCGCGGCCATGCCCAATATGCCGCCGATGGTGACGATGCCGGTGCCGCCGACGCCGGTGACGATGATGTTGTAGGTCTGGGCGATCGCCGGCAGCTTGGGATCAGGCAGCGCCGGCAGGTCGTGATCGGCGGCGACGCCGGTGCCTTTCTTCAGTTTGGCGCCGTGCACGGTGACAAAGGACGGGCAGAAGCCTTTGACGCAGGAAAAGTCCTTGTTGCAGCTCGACTGGTCGATGGTGCGCTTTCTTCCCCACTCGGTCTCGAGCGGCTGTACCGACACGCAATTCGATTTGACGCCGCAATCGCCGCAGCCTTCGCACACCAGCTCGTTGATGATCACGCGCTTGTCGGGATCGGGAAAAGTATGGCGCTTGCGGCGGCGGCGCTTCTCCGCCGCGCAGGTCTGATCGTAGATCAGCACCGTGACGCCGGGTATTGCCGCGAGTTTCGTCTGCACCTCCATCAGATCGTCGCGATGATGGACAGTAAGACCTGCCGGCCAGACGGTATCGGCCGGATATTTGTCCGGCTCGTCAGTTACCACAACGACGCGCTTGGCACCTTCGGCGGCGACTTGGCGCGCGACCTGCGGCACGGTGAGGCCGCCGTCATTGGCCTGACCGCCGGTCATTGCAACGGCGTCGTTGAATAAAATCTTGTAAGTGATGTTGGTTTTGGCCGCGATCGCGGCGCGGATCGCCATGTAGCCAGAATGGTTGTAGGTGCCGTCCCCGAGATTCTGGAAAACGTGATCGCGGTTCGAGAACGGGGCCTCGCCGACCCAATTGGCGCCCTCGCCGCCCATTTGCGTATAGCCGAGCGTCGAACGGTCCATCCACTGCGCCATGAAATGGCAGCCGATGCCGGCATAGGCGCGCATGCCTTCCGGCACCACGGTCGACGAATTGTGCGGACAGCCCGAGCAGAAATACGGAATGCGCTGGGCGATGTCGCGGGTCTCCGCCGCGATGCGCTGGAATTCCTTCAATCGGGCCACGCGCTGCGCGATGTCGTCATTGCGATGATATTTTAGCAGCCGCTCGCCGATGCAGATCGCGACTTCGTTGGGATCGAGCGCGCCCTTGACCGGGAACAGCCAGTTGCCCTGCTCGTCCCGCTTGCCGATGCAGACCGGCTGATTGGCGCTGCCGTACAGCTCCTCGCGAACCTGCACCTCGATCAGCGAGCGCTTCTCCTCGACGACGATGATGAGATCGAGACCGGCGGCAAATTCGGCAAGCTCGCGCCGGCTGATCGGCCAAGGGCATCCGACTTTGTACAGCCGGATGCCCAGCTCGTTGCATCTGACCTCGTCGATGCCCAGCTCGTCGAACGCCTGGCGTACGTCGAGATAGCTCTTGCCGGTGGTGATGATGCCGATCTTCGGATCGCGGCCGCCGGAGGTGATGGTGTGGTTGATCTTGTTGGCGCGCAGAAACGCCAGCATGGCGTCGCGCTTGAAGTCGTGGAGCCGCGCCTCCTGCGCCAGAATGGGATCGTTGAGGCGGATGTTGAGGCCGCCTTGCGGCATCTGGAAATCGGTCGGGATGACGATGTTGATCCGCTCCAGGCTGGCGTCGATCGCCGCCGTGGACTCGATGGTTTCGTGCATCGTCTTGAGCGCGACCCAGGCGCCGGTGAAGCGCGACATCGCCCAGCCGTAGAGCCCGTAGTCAAGAACCTCCTGCACCCCGGCCGGGTTCAGGATCGGAATCATCACGTCGATGAAGTGGTATTCGGACTGGTGCGCGGTGGTCGACGATTCGGCAGTGTGGTCGTCGCCCATCAGCGCCAGCACGCCGCCGCGTTTCGCGGTGCCGGCCAGATTGGCGTGGCGGAAAACGTCGCCGGTGCGATCGACGCCGGGGCCCTTGCCGTACCACATGGCGAAGACGCCGTCGTACTTGCCTTCCCCGCGCAGCTCCGCCTGCTGCGTGCCCCAGACCGCAGTGGCGGCGAGGTCTTCGTTGATGCCGCCCTGAAAGCGGATGTCGCTCTTGGACAGGAATGGTGCGGCGCGCTGGAACTGACTGTCGAGACCGCCGAGCGGCGAACCGCGATAACCGGTGACGTAGCCCGCGGTATTGAGGCCGTTGCGCCGGTCGAGCTCCTTCTGCATCAGGCAGAGCCGCACCAGCGCCTGGAACCCGGTGACGAAGACGTGGCTGTGGCCGAGATCGTATTTGTCGTCGAGCTTGACGTCGCGCAGCGCCATCAGGAATGGCCTTCCACTGTTGCCGGGGGCCAGTCTGCCCTTCCGGTCTCGATTCTGCCAGAGGGCCGGATGAAAGATCACATATGCGCTACCGGCTTGAGCAACAATGCTAACGCGCACCTGCAAGTTGCGCTTATCGCCAACGTCACTTGGCAGCGTCACAGCGGTTACTTGGCCAAGCCAAACACCGTTTGCGGTGCAGCGAAGCCCGCGACCGGAAATTCGCCCAGGCGGGTAAATTCACCGGGAAAATGACCGGCAAAGTCCGCGGATGCCACGATTGCCTCGCCAAGCTTGGCGGCAACCTTCTCGAGCCGCGCCGCGAGGTTCACCGCCGGTCCGATGCAGGTGAAATCGAGCCGGTTGCCACCACCGATATTGCCGTACATCACCTCGCCGACGTGGAGTGCTAGCCCGAAGCGGATCGCATCCTCGTTTTCGGTCTTCCGCGGCAATTCGGCGATGCGCGCGCGAAATTCCCGCGCACAGGAGAGCGTGCGGCCGCAGACCGCCACCGTATCGCTGTCATTGCCGATCGGAAAAATCGCCAATAACCCGTCGCCCATGAATTTGAGCACCTCGCCGCCGTGATTAAGGATCGCGGGTACCTGACATTCGAAATAGAGGTTCAGACGGTCGATCAAGGCCTGCGGCGGCAATTGCTCGGACAGCGTGGTGAACCCGCGCATGTCCGACAGCCAGATCGCGGCGCGGATCGCCTCGACATAGCCGCGGCGGATTTTGCCGGAAAGAATACGCTCGCCGGTCTGATGTCCGACGTAAGTGTCGATGAGGTTGCCGGCAGTTCGCCGCAGCGCGCGAATTTCGGCAACCCGCGCCAATGGAGCGATCACCGACTCGAGCTCGGAAAACTGTTTGGCGGTGAAGCCGCCCGGCGCCTTGGTCGTCCAGGTCGCCGCATGGACCGTGCCATCGGTGAACAGCAGTGGGAATGCGGCGTAGTCCGTTGCACCCTCCGCACGGAGCTCTTGCACCACCGCAAAGTCGAGCGGGCAATCGGGATCGGCGAGGCGGCGGCGCAACGGCTGGCGGGTGGCGTAGACAGTAGTGAACGGGCTCTTCCGGTAGTCTTCCGTCTCCATGACCGCGAACAACGCATTCGAGGTCGTCACGCCGGAGTCGGCCTGCCACAGGAATCTGCGGCCCATGATGTCGGGATGGAGCGTCGTGACAAACACGGCGACCCGCCACAGCGGTATGCCGCATTCGACCATCCGCTGGCACAATTCGGCCAGTACGTCATCGGAATTGGCGCCGGACACCGCGCCCGCCGCAAGCCAGTGAACGACCGATCGAATATCTTTCATCACGACGGCCTTTGACGCATCGGTGACGCCGCTGCTCTCACGCTTTGGCGCTGGGCCGGGCAGAGACCTGCGCATGCCAGCGCCGCAAGTGCACGCACTCGTCGGGTACTGAAAGCTTGACCCAGCGCGCGAAATCCACCGCCACGAGGGTCGTGATGTCGGCAACGCTGTAGCGGGTGCCAGCGACAAACTCGCTGTCCGCGAGGCGAGCGTCCATCTGCGCGAAAAACCGCATGATGCGGGTGCGGCCGCGCTCGGCCAGCGCCGGGATTTGTTCATAATCGTCCGGTCCGGGAAGCGCCCGTCCCTTGAGGCCCGGCGTCGCATTGCGCAAGGCTTCCATGCCCGCATAAAAGCCGTTCCGTTCGGCCGTCCGTTGCCACGTGGCGATGATCGCCTTCTCTTCGGCGCTCTCGCCCATCAGCGGCGGTTGCGGGTGAACGGCCTCGAAATAGACGCAGATGCCGATCGCATCGTTGATGCGGGTGCCATTGTCGAGTTCGAGCACCGGCACGGTGGCGTCGGGATTGATGGCGCGAAACGCCGGCGTCAGTTGTTCGTTGTTGCGCAAATCGACCTGCACGGTCGGCACGCTGATGCCCTTCTCGGCGAGAAAAATCCGGACCCGGCGCGGGCTCGGAGCCGTGGTGCAGTCATAGAATTTCATGCAACAAGTCCTCGTATGTTTCGCGCTCAGAAGAACGGCAGGTGCGGATCGCGCGGCAGACCAAATTCAAGGCGGCCGAAATGAGAGAAATTCTGCTCGGGATTCAACGCCACATGCATGGCGGCGAAGTGAATATCGCGCCAGGCGCGCTGGATCGGATGCGAGGCGGCGAATCCGGCGGTGCCGCTCATCGCCATGATCGCATCGATCGCGCCGGCGCAAAGCTCGGCCGCGCGCGAGCAGTCGCGCATGGTGCGCGCCCGCACGTTCAATGATGGCGCTACCGGCGCTTGCGCGACATCGACGGCACGCCGCAGCAAAAGTTCCGCCGCATCAAGATCGGCGGCCGCACGCCCCATGCGCACCTGGACGCTGGTGAGTTCGGCGAGCGCGGCACCGCCCCGGCCCGCGCGCCGGCTCTTGGTCCATTCGCGAAACATCTCATAGGCGCCTTGGGCCGCGCCCAGCATTGGCGTCGTGAACGTCAGCGGCGCATAGCTGATCCACGGCGTCCGATAAATCGGATGGGACTGGAGCTTTCCGCCCGCGGTCTTTCCCTCCCGAAGATCGGACAGCGCGAGCGTGTGACTTTTAGGGACAAAAACATACTCGCACACGATGGTATTGCTGCCGGTCGCCCGCATCGCGCTGGTGAACCAGGTGTCCTTGATCTTGAAATCCTTCGGCGCGATCAGAAAGAACTTCGCCTCCATGCCGCCGCCGGGCGCCTCGACCAAACAGCCGACGATGGCCCACCGGCTGTGATTGACCCCGCTGGCGAACGGAAATTCACCCGAGACACGATAACCGCCCTCGACCGTCTCAACGCGGCCGACGGGCTGGATCGAAGCCGCGATCGAGACATCGGGCCCGTCCGCCCAGACGGCTTGCTGCGCCGGTTCCGGAAACTGGCCGAGATAGTGCGGGTGATGGATCATCAGGCTGGCGCACCAGCCATGCGAAGCGTCGGCCTTCGCAACCTCACGCACCACCTCGAACCAGGTGTCGAGGCCGAGGCCATAGCCGCCGAACCGCGGCGGGATGAGGATGCGGGCGATGCCGGCGGCGAGCAGCGCTTCGATCGTCTCGCGCGGAATCGTCCGCGCTTCTTCCGCAGCGGCAGCGCCGTCGCGAATGCCGGCGATCAGCCCGCGCACACGATCGAGAACGGCGCCAGGCGTGACGCCCGCCAAACCGCTACTCTCGTGGGTCATGACTTTCAGTTGCGTTTCCTCTGTCAGTGATGCGGCACACCCGGCCGGTGCGCTACTTTTATGTCCGGAATAATCTACTCGCGCTGTCGTAGATAATAGCACATTGTACTAAAAACGCGTTGCATCGCGCGCACTCTATTCTTTTTTCAGCAAGTCCATTCTGGCCGGCGCGGAATAAGACTACTTATGATCAGCTTATCGGGCAAACGCGACAATACATCGCCCGCATTTACGCTTGCCGAGTGGCAAGTCTTTACGAGGCAAGGTCATGGCCAATTTCACTCCGATCTCCGCTGCCATCGGCGGCGCCCTGATCGGGCTTTCTGCAGTCCTGCTGATGCTGCTCAACGGCCGCATCGCCGGCGTGACCGGCGTTTTTGCCGGGCTGATTGATCCGCTCGCCAACGATCGCGCCTGGCGCGCAACGTTCATCGTCGGCCTTATTGTTGCGCCACTGTCGGCCGCGCTGCTGGGCTACAGCATTCCCGTTCCGCACATGCCGACGAGTTTCATGACCATCGCGGTCGCCGGCCTCCTGGTCGGTTTCGGTACGCGCCTCAGCAACGGCTGCACGTCTGGCCATGGCATCTGCGGCATTGCCCGGCTTTCACCGCGCTCGATCACGGCGACGGTGATCTTCATGGTCGCAGCGATTGTCGTCGTCGCACTGACCCGGCACGTCGTTGGAGGCTGAAACCATGCGCACGCTCGCCAGTCTCGTCTGCGGTTTCATCTTCGGCTGGGGTTTGTTGATCTCCGGCATGATCCGGCCGGACAAGGTTTTAGGGTTCCTCGACGTCCTTGCGATTCCGAGCGGAAATTGGGATCCGAGCCTCGCCGTGGTGATGATCGCCGCGCTGGCGGTAACCGGCGCCGGCTATGCACTGGCGCGCCGGCGTATGCCGGTTTTCGCGACAGAAAGCCAATGGCCGACGCAAACCGCGATTGACCGGCCGCTGATCGCCGGCTCGATCCTGTTCGGCGCCGGCTGGGGTCTGGTGGGATTATGTCCGGGACCGGCGATCGAGAACCTCGCATCGCTCTCGCCGGGCGTAATCGTCTTTGTCGTCGCCATGGCGATTGGCACGGTCGCGCATGATTATTGGTACACGCGCAGCGTAGCCCCGGCCGCGCGCGACCTCGCCCCCGCGACCGCCGCCGACGGCTAAGCTTTGCCCCGGAAATAGGGCATGACCTCGGAAACGAAGAGCTGGAGCGAGCGGGCGCTCTGCTCATAGGTGAGATTGCCGTAGGCAAACCGCGTGATGAAGTAATTGGCGCCGGTCACCTCAAGCTGGCGCGCGATCTCATCGCGCATGGTGGACGGCGAGCCGGTAATGATGCGGCCGGCATCGCGGCGCAGCACATCCTCAATCGCGGGCGGCGGCCGCGGATCGTATTTCTGCCAAAGCCAGGCGTACTTCTCGAACCAGGCCTTGTAGCCTTCGGTGCCCTCGGCGTGCGCAATCGCATCGGTGTCGGCGAGGTAGAGATGCCGGGCGATGCCGACTTTCGCGATCGGACGCGACGCGTTGTCCTTGTTGGAAGCACGGCCCTTCTTGTAGGCGTCGACCAGCACCTTGGCGCGCGGTGCCGGCGCCAGGAACGCGACGTTGTGGTTCTCCTTGCCGGCCCAGGCCGCGCCCTCTTCCGAGCCGGTGGCGTACCACAGCGGCGGATGCGGCGTCTGATAGGGCCGCATCTCGATCGGCACGTTGAAATATTTGAAGTAGTGCCCGCGATAGTCGACGGTTTCGCGGGTCAGCGCCATCATCAGCACCTCATAGGCCTCGTTGTAGATCGACTGCGCTTCGAGGTGATTGACGTTGTGGAACGCCAGCTCGTAGGGCGAGATGCCGCGGCCGACGCCGATGTCGAGGCGGCCCTTGCTGAGGTGATCGAGCATGCACAGCTCCGCCGCGAGCCGGAGCGGATTATAGAGCGGCAGGATCAGCACCAGCGGCGCCAGCCGGATGGATTTGGTGATCCGCGACGCCGCGGACAGAAAGATCAGCGGCGACGGCGCGAGCCCAAGCGGCGTGAAATGGTGCTCGGTAATATGGAAGGTGCTGAAGCCGGCCTGGTCGAACAGCTCCATCAGCTTCAGCCGGCTGTCATAGGTTTCGTGCACCGGCACGTTCTGCCGGTCCATATGATCGACCACGCCAAATTCAACGGGCATGCTGATGCTCATTTGCTCATTTCTGTTTTTGACTGGCGCCGGTCAGGATTCCTGGGCATCGATCAGCACAAAGGCGATGCGGCACGGTTCGGTTCCGCGATTGACCCAGGCGTGATTGGTGCTTTGCTGAACCAGAACGTCGCCGGCTTTAAGATGAATTTCCGATTCGTCGAGCAGCATGTCGATCTCGCCGGAGACGACGATCGCGTAGTCGATGCTGCGGGTGCGGTGCATGGCGGGATGGCGCGGTGGCCAGCGTTTCGACGCCGCGTGGTCGGCGCCCATGCGGCTCGCCATGTTGTCGAGCCTGGTTTCGTCGATCGGGTAGAAGTCGACGATGCGGAAGACGCTGCCTCCCGGCGGCGGCGGAATGCCGATGGTGCGGTCGCCGCGGTCCTGCGATCCGCTGACATCAGCGGGCGTCGAATTGGCGACCCAGAGAAGCCACGACTTCAATCCGCTCTCCGGCCGCTCCCTGATCTTAACCGGTGGGCCGTCGAACAGAACGACGGCCTTGCCGTCAGCCTCATGGCTGGTAACGACTCGGCGCAGTTGCCTCTCCATGCCTTCGTCCGTCCCTCTGATGCCCGCTGAGAAGGATTGCATCTACAAACGCGACAAGCAGCCAGTCAAGCACGCGCCGGCGCGCCGGCGGCACGCTTGCGATCTTGCCCACCATCGCCAGCAAAACATCGGCGCGGAAAGATTTTGGAATGCCTGCCAACCGGGCGACCGCGGCAGCGAAGTCCGGTTATGGGCACAAGCCCGGTCACACCCGCAGCGCCACCAGTTGACCGCCGTCGGCGACGATGGTCGCACCAGTCATGAAGCGTCCCGCATCTGAAACCAGCAGCAGCAGCGGTCCGTCGAGATCGCGCTCCTCGCCGAAGCGGCCGATCGGAATCTGGCGCTTCATCGCCACGCCCTGTTCGCTGAAAAGATAATCGCGGTTGATGTCGGTCACGATCCAGCCCGGCGCAATGGCGTTGACGCGGATACCCTTGAACGCAAGCTCGAGCGCCAGCGCCTTGGTGAGCTGGATGACCCCGGCTTTGGCGGTTGCGTAGGCGACGACGCCCTTATCGACGTTAAGGCCAAGCACCGAGGCGATGTTGACAATGGCGCCGCCCTTGCCGGCGGCGAGCATGCGCCGCGCCGCTTCCTGCGCCCAATAGAATACGGCGTCGAGGTTGGTCGCCAGCACGCGCCGCCAATCCTCCTCGGCAAGCTCGACAGCGCGGCCGGAATGGACCACGCCGGCATTGTTGACCAGGATGGTCACGGTACCGAACGCCTTTTCCGCCGCATCGAATGCATGCTGCATCGCCACGCGATCACGGACGTCCGCCTCGATCGCCACCGCACGGCCGCCCGAGGCTTCGATCCGGGTCTTCAGCGCGGCGAGGCGGTCGGCGCGCCGCGCCACCAAGGCCACCGCGGCGCCGTTCTCGGCCAGAACTTCGGCGAAACGCACGCCGAGCCCGCTGGAAGCGCCGGTCACCAGCGCCACCGAGCCAGCGAGATCGAAAATTTTTGTCGCGGTCATGCACCCTCCCTGCAGTTTCCCTTAACCCATACGCGTTCGTTCGCCTGTACGTCGCTTCCCATATAGAGAAAGCACGGCGTTTGCAGGAGCCTTTATGTCAAAGCCGTTGGTTGTGTCCATTCCGCATCGCCTCGGCAAAGCGGAAGCGCACCGTCGCCTCAAAGGCGGCCTCTCCAGCGTCGGCACGAACTTCAGCCATTTGCTCAGCATCCAGCAGCAAACCTGGACCGGCGATCAGCTGCAATTTCGGGTCAGCGCGCTCGGACAGGTGGCGAGCGGGTCAATCGAGGTGGCCGAAGATTATGTGCGCCTGGAGGTATTCTTGCCCTGGTTGCTGGCGACGCTTGCCGAAACGCTGCAACCGCTTATCCGCCGCGAAGGCACTCGGATGCTGGAAAAAAAGTGACAGCGCGGCTCCGACTCTTTTCCGAGACGAATATGGAACCAAAAATTAGGGGTTAGGGAACATTCGACCGGACAGCGGGTTCAGTTTCTGCAACTCTGAACACCGTCACCGTGGACGTCCGATGGAAAATCCCCTGGCCCTGAGACTCTGGATAAGTGTGGCGCTGTACGCCGCCCTTGGCATGTTCGGCATCGCAGTCTTCCACGACGCGACACCGAGCATTCAGAACATGACGGATGGATATGGCGTCGCCTACACCGCCGTCGTCGCTCCAACAACCGCGAAGTAGCGCCCGATCGAGCACTACCGGGCCGCAATCTCTGCGCCTGCTGACGTTGAAAATTCCGGAACAAATCGTGCGGCGTGCGGCTTAAATCCGGTAGTCAAAATCGGAGAGGAAACCATGCGGAACTTAATGTTGGTTGGCATTGCGGCAGCATCCGGCCTGCTGGCGTTGACGCAAATGGCAAGTGCCGAGCGCGTATGTCGCGAAGTCTGCGATGGCGGCGCCTGCGCGCAGAAGTGCGTCGAACATCATGACGACACGGTTGTGATTGATCGCGATCGCGGTCCCCCGCGGCCGGCCCGGCCTGGGGTCGACCTGCGCGCGCCGGGCGTTGGCGTTGAAATCGGCCACTAGCTGCCCGGCGTGTTGAAACACTTTTTGCGAGGGACGAGCCGGAACATCCGGTTCTTCCCTCGCCTTTTTGTTGGAACCTGTTGGCGCCCGCTCGGCCACGCCGGCACGCTCATCATGAGCCGTAAAGCCGATGCGGCAGCCAGGTCGCCAGTCCCGGCAAAAACCACAGCGCGACCAGCATGGCGAGCTGAATCACCACGAACGGAATGACGCCGAGATAAATGTGGCGGGTCGTCACTTCCGGCGGCGCGACGCCGCGAAGATAGAACAATGTCGGCCCGAGCGGCGGATGCAGATAAGAGGTCTGCAGGTTCACCGCCATCATGATGCCGAGCCAGACCGGGTCGACGCCGGGCATTTTGAGCAGCACCGGAGCCACGATCGGCACCACCACGAAGATGATCTCGAAGGCGTCCATCACAAAGCCGAGCAGGAAGAGCGCGGCCATGACCGCGAGCGTTGCGCCGGCAACGCCGCCCGGGAGATCGGACAGCGTCCGCTCCACCAGCACATCGCCACCGAGGCCGCGGAACACCAGACTGAACAAGGTGGCGCCGATCAGGATCAGAAAGATCATGCTGGTGATCGCAGCCGTGCGCGTCATGACCGGCATCAGCAGATCCTTGGCGCCGGCCTTGCGCGCGGCGAGCAGCATCGCGCCGACCGCGCCGACCGAGGCTGCTTCGGTCGGCGTCGCCACGCCGCCGAGGATCGAGCCGAGCACCGCGAGGATAAGGAGAAGCGGCGCGACCAGCACCGCCAGAAGCCGGCGCACCAGAGCAAAGCCGCGTGGCGCCATGGGATCGGCCGCAATCGGCGGCGATTTTTTGGGGGAGATAATCGCAACGCCGATCAGATAAAAAACATAGGCGAGGACGAGGACAAGGCCGGGAATGATCGCACCGGCAAACAGATCGGCCACCGAGACGGTTTGCGGCGCAAAATTGCCCTGCGCCAATTGCGCGGCCTGATAGGAATTGCTCAGCTGATCGCCGAGCAGGATCAGCACCGTCGCCGGCGGGAAAATCTGCGCCAACGTCGCGGTCGCCGCGACAGTGCCCGCGGCCAGCGCCTTGTCGTAGCCGTGACGCAGCATGGTCGGCAGCACGATCAGTCCCATTGTCACCGTGGTCGCGCCGACAATGCCCTTGGCCGCGGCGAGCAGCACGCCGACCAGCGTGACCGCGATGCCAAGACCACCGGGCACGGCGCCAAACAGGCGGCCCATGGTCTCGAGAAGCTCCTCGGCGACGCGTGAGCGCTCCAGCATCACGCCCATGAAGATGAAGAGCGGGATCGCCAGCAGCACGTCGTTATTCATAATGCCGAAAATGCGCTGCGGCAGCGCTCCGAGGAGACCGAAGTCGAATACCCCCGCCGCTCCGCCGATCGCGGCGAAAGCAAGCGATACGCCGGCGAGCGTCAACGCGACCGGATAGCCGATGAGCAGTGTCGCACAGACGGCGACCACCATCGCGATCGCGAACGTCTCGCCCATGGTTCAGCGCAATGACTGACCGGGCGGACCGATCAGAACACGCGCGGCGCGGATCGCCTGGGCGACACCCTGCAGGCCGGTGAGAACGGCAAACACCGGAATGAGCGTCTTGAATAGATAAACCAGCGGCAGGCCGCTGGTTTCGCGCGAGTGTTCGAGAATGGCCCACGAGCGCGCTGCATAAGGAATGGACAGCAGTCCGAGCACCGTCGCAAACGGCAGCAGGAAAACGAGCGCGCCGAACAGATCAACGAGCGCCTGCATGCGCGGTTTCGCCTGCGCGTAGAAGACGTCGACGCGCACGTGCCCGCCGGTTTGCAGCGTCCAGGCGGCGGCGAGCATGAACAGTGCCGCTTGCGCATAGAGCACCGATTCCTGTGCCGCGATGGAGCCCACACCAAACGCGTAGCGCAACACTACAGTGGCGAACTCGATGAGGACGATGAACAGACAGCACCACGCGGCCGCGCGGCCGATCGCCGCGTTGATACGGTCGATGCCATCGGCCAGGAGCGTGATCGGCATTCTCATGGATTTTCGGCCAACGCCTTGGCGCGGTGTGACAGGCTGCGTTGCCGCACTATAATGCTCATTCTAGGACACCGAAATGGAGAGGCGTGCGATGGCGCACGACCACGACGACCACCACGAGCACGAGCGCGGCTCGGAGCTCTCCGAGATGCAGCTGCGCGTGCGCGCGCTGGAGACCGTGCTGGCCGAGAAGGGCTATATCGATCCGGCGGCGCTCGACGCGATGATCGAGGCCTTTGAGACCAGGATCGGGCCGCACAACGGTGCCCGCGTCGTCGCCAAGGCCTGGGCCGACCCGGCGTTTAGGCAAGCCCTGATCGAGAATGCGACCAGAGCGGTGCAATCGCTCGGCTTGATCAATCGCGTCGGTGATCACCTGATCGCGGTCGAGAACACGCCCACGCTCCACAACATGATCGTGTGCACACTGTGCTCCTGCTATCCGTGGGAAGTGCTCGGCCTGCCGCCGGTCTGGTACAAATCCGCGCCCTATCGCTCGCGCGCGGTCAACGATCCGCGCGGCGTGCTTGCCGATTTCGGCCTGACGCTGCCGGCGGACATGCAGATCCGCGTCTGGGATTCGACCGCGGAGACGCGCTTCATCGTGCTGCCGATGCGGCCCGGCAGCACCGAAGGCTGGAGCGAGGAACAACTCGCGGCGCTGGTCACGCGCGATTGCATGATCGGCACCGGCCTGCCGAAGCAAGCCGGCGAGATCGGGTGATGGACGGCATTCACGACATGGGCGGCATGCACGGCTTCGGCAAGGTCGAGGCCGAGACCAACGAGCCGGTTTTCCATGCCGACTGGGAGGGGCGCTGCCTGGCGCTCAATCGCGCCATGGGCGCGATCGGCGCCTGGACCATCGACGAGGGCCGTGCTGGCATCGAGGCGCTGCCGCCAGACGTCTATCTCGCCAGCTCCTATTACGGGAAATGGGCGCTGCGCCTGCAGAACATGGTCGTCGAGCGCGGCCTGGCCGGCGCCGACGAGGTCACCGCCGGTCATGCGCTCCGCGCCGGCAAGGTGCTCGACCGCAAGCTCACCGTGGCCGATGTGCCGCGGACATTGACGCGCGGCTCGTTCGGCCGGCCGGCGCAAGCACGCGCGCGTTTTAAGGTTGGCGACCGCGTGCGAACCAAGAATATTCATCCGTCGACGCATACGCGCTTGCCGCGCTACGCCCGCGGCCATGTCGGCGTGATCGAGGCGATCCGCGGCTGTCATGTTTTTCCCGACGCGGTCGCGATCGGGGCCGGCGAGAACCCGCAATGGCTCTATACGGTGCTGTTCGAGGGCCGCGAGTTATGGGGCGAGACCGCCGAACCCACGCTCAAGATCTCGATCGAGGCGTTCGAGCCGTATCTGGAGGAGGCCGTCATTCCGGCCGAGCGAAGCGAGAGCCGGAATCCATAATCGCCGAAGCGCTCCGATGAACGAACAGTTCTTCGTATACATCTTGGCCAGTCGGAAACACGGTACGCTCTACATTGGAGTAACAAACAACCTGATCCGGCGCGTTCATCAGCATAAGACAAAGGCCATGGGGGGCTTCACTAAGCGATACAGCATTCATAAATTGGTGTACTCTGAAATTTTTGATGATCCATTGTCAGCGATAAGCCGTGAAAAGCAGTTGAAAAAGTGGAATCGCGAATGGAAGCTTCAATTGATCGAGAGCAAAAATCCGGAGTGGATCGATCTGTTGATATGAAAGGTCTGTGATTGTGGATTCCGGCTCTCGTTCGCTGCGCTCGCTCGGCCGGAATGACGGCGCCCCGGTCTTTCGCGAGCCGTGGGAAGCGCAGGCGTTTGCGCTGGCGCTCTCGCTCCATGAGCGCGGCGCGTTTTCCTGGAACGAATGGACCGCCGCGCTCGGCGAGGAAATCAAAAAAGCGCAAGCGCAAGGCGACCCTGACACCGGCGAGACCTATTATCGGCACTGGCTCGCGGCGATCGAGCGCCTCGTCGCCGCCAAAGGCCTCGCCGACGCGCAGACGCTGGCTCGAACCCGCGCGGCTTGGCGGCGCGCATGTGCCCGCACCCCGCACGGCACGCCGATCGAGCTACGGCCGGACGATTTCGCCGCGTAGCGCGTCGGCGCCGTCAGCATCAGGCCAGACCGGCGGGTGCGTGCCGAGCGGAACCGACGGCCGATCCCATCGCGCAGGCGTCGCCGAAAGCTGCGCGGCGTGCCGTACGGCGCGCATTGTACCGAACGGCGACGGGCTCTCCTCCAGGAGGTCCGCCACCTCGCCGCGCGATGGCACCCGGCAAGCCGAGCCGGCTTCGACGCGACCCAGGTTCCAAAGCCATCGCCCGGTCGCCGCCAGCGAGACCCGCACCAGCCAGCTGCCGCCTTCATTCGCCTGGCGGAGGCGAGCCATGATCGCGCCAAAGGCCAACAGATAGCCCGACGCATGGTCGAGCGCCTGGCAGGGGAGCTCCTTCGGACCCTCGACCCCGGCGGCTTCCGCCTCGGCCTGGTTGAAGCCGGTTGCCGTCTGCACCAGTGAATTGAAGCCGCGGCGCGCCGCCCACGGTCCAGTGTCGCCGTAAGCCGACAATGAGCCGTAAACGATCCCGGGACGCAGCGCGGCGACCTCGGCAAACCCAAACCCGCGCGATGCCAAGGCGCCGGGGCGGAACGCCTGCAGGAAAATGTCGGCATCCTGGATCAGATGCTGGAGCGCGGCTCTGCAGTCAGGCGTTGCAATGTCGGCGTAAGCGGATAGCTTGCCGCGACCGGTGTCCTTCACCAGCCAGTCGATGAACGGCAAACCCGGCGCTGAAATGCGCATCACCTCGGCGCCGTGCGCCGCCAGCGCGCGGCCTGAAACCGGGCCGGCGATGACGCGCGTCAGGTCGAGAACACGAAGGCCCGAAAGCGGGCGCGGTCCTTGCGGCAGCGGTCGCGCCGGCGCGTCACCGATTTTCTCGATCGACACTGGCGGCGTGGCCGCGACCGCTGCTGCGTGGGGATGTCGGGCCCATTCGTCCGGCGACCGCATCGCCGCCACGACGCAGCCGTGTTGGTACGCTTCGGTCTCGAAGGCGACAGCGTCCCATTTTTGCAGCGCCTGCTCGATGGAGGCACGCGCCGGCGCGCAGTCAAGGAACTTGAGGACGCTTTCCCGGTGGTGCGGAAAAATCATATGCAGCCGCACGAAACGGCCATCGCCGGTGCGGTAGGCGCCAAACAGCGGATCGCCATAAGATTCCGGCGCGGCGCCGTCGATCGTCAGGTGATGCTCGCTGCGAAACTCGATCGCGGCGTGATGCATGTCGACGCTGACCCGTTGGTACGGCGCACCCGCGCGATGCCGCAGCTCCGCCGCGGCGAGGCCGGCAGCGGCGATGCTTGCCTGTGCCGCCGCTCCTACTCGAAAAGAGGACGGCAGCACGGGATCGCTGCCTGAGAGGCTCAGCTGGTTAAGCGCGGTTGGGTCGGCGCCGGCAAGCCGCCAAAGGTCGGCGACGGTGTCGGTAGGCGAGCGCTGCAACTCGCTCACAACATCCCCAGCAGATGCGGCAGCCACAGCGAGAGCGCCGGAATGTAGGTCACCATCACCAGGAAAATCAGCATGGTGAGAAGCCACGGCAACACCGCTACCGTCAATTCGGTGATGCCCATTCCGGTGATGCCCGAAGCGACATAGAGGTTGAGCCCGACCGGCGGGTGACAAAGCCCGACTTCCATGTTGACCGCCATCAGGATGCCGAGATGAACGGCATTGACACCGAGCGCGGCCGCCATTGGAAACAGGATCGGGGCCATGATCAAAACGATGGCGGCGGGATCCATGAAGTTGCCGGCGGCCAGCAGCACAATGTTGGTGACCAGGAGGAATCCCACCATGCCAAAGCCTTGCGCGGTCATCCAACCGGCCATGGATTGGGGGATCTGCTCCGACGTCAGAAGCCAGGAGAACACCGCCGCATTGGTGATGATGTAAAGGATCATCGCGCTCATCGACGCCGCCTTGAGCAACACGGCGGGAACTTCGGCAAATTTCAATCCCTTGTAAACGAACACCGCGACGACGAACGCGTAGACGGCGGCCACCGCGGCGGCTTCGGTCGGCGTGAACAGGCCCGAATAGATTCCGCCCAGCACCAGGACGATCAGAAACAATCCCCAAAAGCTCTCGCGAAAAGCGTGCGCGCATTCGCGCCAGCTCGCCCGCACCATGCGCGGATAGTCATTGCGCCAGGCGCGGTACCAGGTGGTCGTGCCGAGCATGGCGGCAAGGATCAGGCCGGGAACGACGCCGGCCATGAACAGCTGGCCGACCGAGGCGGAATCAACCACCGCGCCATTCGGGCCGCGCGGCTGCATGCCGCTGGTCGCGACCGCGTAAATGACGAGGTTGATCGAGGGCGGAAACAGGATGCCGAGCGCGCCGGAGGTCGCGATCACGCCGGCGCCGAAACGGGGCGGATAGCCGTTTTGCAGCAGCGCCGGCAGCATGATCGAGCCAATGCCGACGACGGTGGCGACCGACGAGCCGGAGATCGCGGCAAACAGCGCGCAAGCCACGACTCCGGCCAGGCCGAGCCCGCCGTACCAGTGCCCGATCAACGAGGTGGCAAAATCGATCATGCGTCGGGCAACACCGCCGGTGGTGAGAAAATTTCCGGCCAGGATGAAGAACGGAATTGCCATGATCTCGAAGCGGTCGATGCTGGTGAAGAGCTTTAGCCCCACCATCTTCGGGTCGACGTCGGACAGGATGAACAAATAGGTCAGGACCGACAGGCCGAGCGCAATCGAGATCGGCATGCCGGTCGCCATCAAGGCGAGCAGGAGCGCGAACAACAGCTCGGCACGCACCGTGTGCGACAGCTCGATGATATGCAGACGCGCGGCGAAGCAAATGAGGGCGAGCGCGAGTGGGACCACTACGATCAGCGTTGCGGTGATGGCGGAGCTGAGCTCCCGCGGCGCAGTCTTGGAAGTCTGCGACACGGCTCTCATCGCGCCACCTCGCCGGCGGGCGCCGCCGCCAGCTGCGGCGCCTCGTAATCGATTCCATGGCCCTGATGCGGCAGCTGGTCGGTGCGCAGGAAACGCCACATCACCTGCAGGAAGCGAAAGCACATCAGATAGGAACCGAGCGGAATGCAGAGATAGATGATCCAGCTCGGCCATTCGAGTTCCGGCGAAACCTCGTCCGGATCAAGCTCGTGCACGTAGACAGCGCCGAGTGTGCCGATGACGCCGGTGAACAACGCGCCGCAAAGCAGCGCGAATACGACCACCGGTCTGCGCGCTGCCGGCGTGAGCCGCTTGACGAAGACGTCGACGCCGACATGGATTCCGGTGCGCACGCCGAGCGCGGCGCCGAATTTCGCCATCCACACGAACATGTAGGTGGCCAGCTCCTGCGCCCACGACAGATCGATCGCGGCGAGCGAAGTATAGACCCAGTCCGCCGCGTGCCGGAGCAGCACGAAGCCGTGCGCGCCGGCCCACCGACCAAGCTCCGCCGAATTGCTTGCGCCGTAGCGGTGGAGGACGGCGACGAAGGTCACGATCGTCGCCGCACCGATCAGGGTGGCGATGATCCACTCTTCGAGCCGATCGAGCAGGAGATTGAGCAGCCGCCCTACCCGCACGCTCGATCCTTCACTGGTTCGAGGAAGAACTGAGCGGCTCTCAGGACTGCGGCGGGGTGAAACCCGAAGCCTTATAGATGCGCTCGATGAACTCCTTGCCGAAGCGGCTCTGCATCTCGGTATGGACCGGCATCAGCTTGGCGATCCAGGCCTTCCTTTCGGCCTCGGTCAAAACATGGACTTCGGTCTTTCCCGATGCCTTGATCTTCTCCAATGCGTCGGCGTTATCCTTCGCGGCCGTTACGTTGAAGAATTCAGTGGTCTCCTTCACGGCGCGATCGAGTTGCGTCCGCACATCCTCCGGCAGGGTATTCCAGAATGCCTTGTTGGTGACAAGCGCATAGGTCAGCCGGCCGTGGTGCGACACGGTCAGGTATTTTTGTACTTCATAGAATTTCTGCGTCAGGATGTTCGACGGCACATTATCCTCGCCGTCGACGACACCGGTCTGCAACGATTGATAAACTGCCGAGAACGGCAAGATTTGCGGCAGCGCGCCAAGCTCGCGCGTCACCGCCTCAAGCACCTTGCTGCCTTGGATGCGCATCTTCAGGCCGCGAAAATCATCCGGCAGGATCAATGGTTTGTTGCAGGTATAGACGTGGGCGCCGTTGTCCCAATAGGCGAGCGGCGCGACGCCTTTGGCCTCGAGCTTCTTGTTGAGATCGGCCATCATCGGGCTCGCCATCATCTGGCGCGCATGCGCGTCATCACTCATCAAAAACGGCAGATCAAAAATATCGAACTCTTTGACCCCGAGCGGACCGAATTTGGAGATCGAGGGCGCGAGCAGCTGCACCGAGCCGAGCTGCAGGGCTTCAAGTTCCTCCTTGTCCTTGTAAAGCGACGAATTGGGATAGACTTCGACTTTCACCCTGCCGTTGGTGTATTTCTCGGCCAGCTCCTTGAACAGGATGGCGGCCTTGCCCTTGGGCGCGTCGGGCGCGACCACATGGCTGAACTTGATGATGATCGGTTCGTCGGCGAGCGCCGGCCTCCCGAGCGCGACGGCGGCGAGGGCCAGCATGGAGGCGAAAGCAATGGCGAGGCGTTGCATGGATATTTCCTCCCGACGGATGACAGTCGGACCAATCGCGACAGGACGGCTCGCATCCCGCGCCTTGATCTCTGCCTATTATATCGCGGCGATTATCTTATTTCGCCGATCATCTGTCATCCGTCCGCCGCTTCAATGCACCGCGGCGTCGGCGCGCGGAACAAACGCGCCCGGATGGCGGATCACGTCGCCGGCGAGGCGATGTGCGGCGCCGGCCGCCTGGGCCGGGTCCATGCCGCCGAGCCGCGCCGCAAGATAACCGGCATTGAAGCCGTCGCCGGCGGCCGTGGTATCGACCGGCACCATCACCTCCGGCACCGGAACGAACTCCTGCGCGCCGGCCGTGGCGACCAACGCGCTGTTAGGTCCGTTCTTGACCACGATCTCGCCGATACCGAACGCTTGCAGCCGCGCGACCGTGGTCTCCGGGCTGGGATCGCCCCAGAGCACGGCTTCGTCATCGAAGGTCGGCAGCGCGATATCGACGCGCTTGAGCGTCTCGACAAAGACGGTGCGGGAGCGTGCGAGGTCCCCTTTCCAGCCCCGCGGGCGAAAATTACCGTCGAACGCCACCTTGGCGCCCTGCTGGCGCGCGGCCTCCAGAAGCGCCAGGAAGCGGCCGAGGCCGGTATTCGAATAAAGCGACAGGGTAATGCCGGAGAAGTAGATCAGCCGCGCCGTCAGCAGATTTTGCGCGATCTGCATCCAGTCGGGCAGCTCGAACAGGTCGCGCGCCGGAGCGCCCTCGCGCCAGTAGCGAAAGCTCCGTTCGCCGGCCGGGCCATTTTCAATGAGGCACAGTCCCGGCACGCGGCCCGGCGCGCGCAAGACGAGATGCCCCGAAACGCCCTCGGCAGCGGCGAGCGCCATGATGCTATCCGAATACGGATCGTCGCCTAGCGCGGTGGCGAAGGCGACATCGATGCCGGCGCGGGCGAGATAGACGGCGGTATTGAAGGTATCGCCGCCGCAGGACAGCGCAAACTTGCCGTCGGCACCGCGCGCCAGTTCAATCAGGACTTCGCCAACGCAGACAGCGCGGGCCTTTTGCTCGCTCATATCGGCCGCTCAAAAACTCAAGGTCTGGATCGGGGCGCTGGCGCGGTCCTAGCCGGGTCCGGCGACCATGGGCGCACGCATAATGCTTGGCAATAGGGGCAATTTGGTCAGCCTACGGGGTCGAATTCGACGGGTGGCGCCGGCACGTGTAATGTTATATTGTAACATTATGACCTATCACCATCACAGCGGCGGCGCCCACCCATCGCCGACCATCTCGCCATCCTTGTTGCGGCTCTCGGTGCCGCAGCGTCTTGCGGCCGCCGGCGTCCTGATCGCGATCATCTGGGCGGCAGTGTTGTGGGCCACTCACTAAACGCTTTCGGTCATGGCAGATTTAAGCTTTCACAATCTCACGCTCGGCTATGAACGGCATCCGGCCGTACATCATCTGACCGGTGCGATAGCGACCGGCTCCCTCGTCGCCGTCGTTGGCCCCAATGGCGCCGGCAAGTCGACCCTGTTCAAAGGCATTGTGGGGGCACTCAAGCCGCTTGCCGGCAGCATCGACCGCAACGGTTTCGCCGCCCGCGATATCGCCTACTTGCCCCAGATCGCCGACATCGACCGTTCGTTTCCGATCAACGTCTACGACATGGTCGCGATGGGGTTGTGGCGGCTGAAAGGTGTCTTCGCCGGCGTTGGCCCCAAGGATCACGCCAGTATCGAAGCGGCCATTGCGGCAGTCGGACTGACCGGATTCGAGCAGCGCGCCATCGGCACGCTGTCCGGCGGCCAGATGCAGCGCATGTTGTTCGCTCGTCTGTTGCTGCAGGACGCACGGCTGATCGTGCTCGACGAGCCGTTCACCGCCATCGACGCCAAGACCTCCGCCGACCTGCTCGAGCTGGTGCGGCGCTGGCACAGCGAACACCGCACGGTGCTGGCCGCTCTGCACGATATCGATCTGGTGAAGGCGAAATTTCCGCAGACTTTACTGCTCGCCCGCGAGCCAGTGGCCTGGGGCGCAACGCCAGACGTATTGACGGAGGAGAACCTCAACAAAGCGCGCCGCATGTGCGAGGCGTTCGACGAATACGCCGCGGCCTGCGCGGTCGCGGCGGAATGACTGCGACACAGCCGATGCTCTACGCCGCGCTCATCGCTCCGTTCGCTGAATTCGAATTCATGCGCCGCGCGCTCGCCGGCAGCTTCGCGCTGGCGCTGGGCGCACCGCCGGTCGGCGTATTTTTGATGCTGCGGCGCATGAGCCTGATCGGCGACGCCATGGCGCATGCCATTCTGCCAGGCGCGGCAATCGGCTTTCTCCTCGCCGGCTTAAGCCTGTTCGCCATGGCCGGCGGCGGCCTGATCGCCGGCCTTGTTATCGCCGTCGGCGCCGGCCTGATCGCACGGGCAACCCAGTTGAAGGAAGATGCCTCGCTCGCCGCCTTCTTTCTGATTTCGCTCGCTCTCGGCGTCACCCTCGTCTCGGTCAAAGGCAACAACATCGATCTCATGCACTTCCTGTTCGGCTCGGTGCTTGCGATCGACAATCCGGCACTGATGCTGATCGTCAGCATCGCCAGCGTGTCGCTCATTGTGCTGGCGTTGATCTGGCGGCCGCTGGTGCTCGAGTGTGTCGACCCGGGATATTTGCGCTCGGTGAGCCGGGCCGGCGGTCCCGCCCATATCGCATTCCTCGCGCTGGTGGTGATGAACCTGGTCGGCGGGTTCCAGGCGCTGGGCACGCTGCTCGCCGTCGGCATCATGATTCTGCCGGCGGTGATCTCGCGATTCTGGGTGCGCGACATCACCGCCATGATCGGCGTGGCCGTCGGTAGCGCCGCGTTCTCAGGCTATGCCGGCTTGCTCGTTTCCTATCACGCCAATCTGCCGTCGGGACCGGCCATCATCCTGGTGGCGGGGGTGCTTTACGCGCTGTCCGTCGTGTTCGGTCCGGTAGGCGGCCTGCTCTGGCTTGCGCTGCCGCAACGGCATCTCGAAGCATAAGCAGGGCCGAACACGCGAGCGGCGACGGAAAATGCCATGACTCCACAAGGCTTCGTTCTAATGGCCGGGTTCGCCGCTTTCCTGTTGGCACCCTTTGCGGCGCCGGCGGCGGCGCAGGACACGCAGCAAAACAAGATCAAGGCGGTCGCCACCATCTCGATCCTCGGCGATCTGGTGAAGAACGTCGGCGGCGAGCGTGTCGACGTCTCGACGTTGGTCGGCCCTAATGGCGACGCCCATGTTTATTCGCCGACACCGGCCGACGCCAAAAAGCTCGCCGCGGCGGACATCGTCTTCGTCAACGGGCTCGGCCTCGAAGGCTGGATGACCCGGCTGGTCACTGCCTCCGCCACGAAGGCGCCGATGGTCGTCGCCACCAAGGCGATTACGCCCCGCCAGATGGAAGACGAAAACCGGCGCGGACGCACGGTGATTGATCCGCATGCCTGGCAGTCGATCGCCGACGCCAAAGTCTATGTCGCCAACATTCGCGCTGCTCTGGTCGCGATCGATCCCGCGGGCAAAGGGGCCTACGATGCCAATGCCAGCGTCTATCTCGGCAAGCTCGACGCACTGGAAAGTGAGGTCAGAACGGCGATCGCCGCAATCCCCGCCGACCGCCGCAAGATCATCACCACCCATGACGCCTTCGGCTATTTCGGCGCCGCCTATGGCATGACCTTCATCGCGCCGGACGGGCTCTCCACCGAAGCCGAGCCGTCGGCCAAGGACGTCGCCAGGATCATCACGCAGATCCGGAAACAAAAAATTCCGGCGGTGTTTTTGGAGAACATCACCGACCCGCGGCTGATGCAGCAAATCGCCCATGAAACCGGCGCGAGGATCGGCGGCGCGCTGTACAGCGATGCGTTATCCGCACCGGACGGCCCGGCCGCGACCTATATCGACATGATGCGCCACAACGTCCGCGAATTCACCAAGGCGCTGGTCGGCTGATGTCATTCCGGGGCGCCGTCAACGGGTCCCCCGGAATGACGGCTACAGGGTTTTGGCTCGCCCACGGATCGCCTATATAGCGCGTCAGGAGGGCCCGTCCGCATGTCCGAACCGGTTTCAACCGACAAAGTCCCCGTTACCGTGCTGACCGGCTATCTCGGCGCCGGCAAGACCACCCTGCTCAACCGCATCCTCTCGGAGCCGCACGGCAAGAAATACGCCGTCATCGTCAATGAATTCGGCGAGATCGGCATCGACAACGACCTCATCATCGGCGCCGACGAGGAAGTGTTCGAGATGAACAACGGCTGCATCTGCTGCACCGTGCGCGGCGACCTGGTGCGTATCCTCGACGGGCTGATGCGGCGGAAGGGCAAGTTCGACGCCATCATCGTCGAAACCACCGGCCTCGCCGACCCGGCGCCGGTGGCGCAAACCTTTTTCATCGACGAGAATGTCGGCCGCAGGACCAGGCTCGACGCGGTGGTCACGGTCGCCGACGCCAAGTGGCTCAACGACCGGCTCAAGGACGCCCCCGAGGCGAAAAACCAGATCGCGTTTGCCGACGTGATCCTGATCAACAAGACCGATCTGGTGTCGGCCGATGAGCTGAGCGAGGTCGAGGCGCGCATCCGCGGCATCAATCCTTACGCCCGCATCCACAAGACCGAGCGCGCCCAGATCGCGCTCGGTGAAGTGCTCGAACGCAACGCCTTCGACCTCGACCGCATCCTCGACATCGAGCCGCAGTTCCTGGCAGAGGAGGACGATCACGATCACGACCATCATGACGGGCACGGCCATGATCACGACCATCATCATGATCATGACCACGGGCCCGAGCACACGCACCACGGGGGGCTGAAGCACTATCACGACGAGGACATGCAGTCGGTTTCGCTCAAGAGCGACCAGCCGCTCGATCCCGACAAGTTCTTTCCCTGGGTGCAGAATTTGGTGCAGACGGAAGGCCCCAACATCCTGCGCTGCAAAGGCATCCTCTCGTTCAAAAATGACGACGAGCGCTTCGTCTTCCAGGGCGTGCATATGATCCTCGACGGCGACCACCAGCGGCCCTGGAGCCAAGACGAGAAGCGCGATAGCCGCATCGTCTTTATCGGCCGCAATCTGCCGGAGGAAAACATCCGCCGGGGATTTGAAAGCTGCGTCGCGTGATAAACCTCTCCCCGTCCGCGGGAAGAGGTGAACAACAATGACCGATACCCGCAGCGATACCGTTTCCGTCGTCGATCGCACGCGGCCGATTGCGGCCGGCGCGCCGATCGTCGCCGCGCATTTTCTCGGCGGCACTGCGGTATTCGTCCTCGGCGAGGAGGCGATGCTGTTGGTGGAACCGGAAGGCGAGCCGCGTCGCGTCGCCGTCCACAGCGGCGCGATCCTGGCGACGGCCGCTGACGGCGAGCGCATCGTCAGCGGCGGTGATGACGGGAAAGTAGTTGCGGTAGACGCCAGCGGCGAGACCCGCGTCCTCGCGACCGATCCGAAACATCGCTGGATCGATCACGTCGCGTTCGCGCCGGACGGCGCCGTAGCCTGGTCGGCCCGTAAGACAGCTTTCGTGCAAGCCAAGGAGCTGCGCGAATTCGAAGCGCCTTCGACCGTCGGCGGACTGGCTTTTCTGCCCAAGGGCTTCCGGCTTGCCATCGCCCATTACAATGGCGCCACGCTCTGGTTTCCCAATGCCCCGCAGGCCGCGCCAGAAAAGCTCGAATGGAAGGGCTCGCATCTCGGCACGACCGTCAGCCCCGATGGCCGCTTTCTGGTCACCACCATGCAGGAGCCGATGCTGCACGGCTGGCGGCTGGCCGATGGCAAGCATATGCGCATGTCCGGCTACGCGGCACGCGTCACCTCGTTCGGCTGGACCGCTGGCGGGCGATGGCTCGCGACCTCGGGCTCGACCCAGCTGATCCTCTGGCCGTTTCAAGCCAAGGACGGGCCAATGGGCAAGCAGCCGCGGCTGTTGGCGCCATCCGAGTACCGCGTCGAAGTCGTCGCCTGTCATCCCAAACAGGAGAGCGTCGCCACAGGCTTCGGGGATGGCATGGTGCTGCTCGTTCGCATCGAGGACGGCGCCGAGGTTTTGGCCAAAAAGCCCGGCGCTGCACCCGTCACCGCGCTCGCCTGGAGCGCGGACGGGAAGCTTCTCGCTTTCGGAACTGAAGATGGCAGCGCCGGCGTGATCGATCTTTCGTAACGATCGGGGGAGGAGAATCCGTGTTCCTGAAGCTGACCGGAGGCGGCGAACTTTTATTTGAGGACCGCCAGAACTTCCGCGCCTTCAAGCTTGTGGTCGAAGCCGACCGCGCGCACCTTGCCGAAGTCCGCGCAGCACTTGACGGCAAGGCGACCCTGCCCGATGCGGACACCGCCTGGATCTTCCAGAAGACGCTGCGTCGTTGGCACGGGGTCGAGCACGACGCCGCCTGGCAACAGAACTTTGCCGCCATGATCGAGAAGGCGCGGCCGCACGGCTGGATCAACGACGAGGACATGACCATCAAGGCGCATGTCGAGTGGGCGACGTCCTGATTGCGTGCAAGCGCGGGAACCGGGCTTTTCGCGCGCGGTTAGCATTGGAGGTAGGTCCAACGACGGATGGCTCCCATGACGGTATCCGCGATTGCGAAGGTGCTGTTTGCCCTGGTGACGCTGAGTTCGGCGAACCTGACGATGGCGCAGGCCGCTGATGCGACCGGTTGCACGCCGCAGGAGCAATCAAATCAAACGCTGAGTGAAAAACTCGATCAAACCAGCGGCGTCATTTGCCCGCCCGATGTCGATCCCGGCATGAAAGCGCCAACGCCAAAAGCCGGCAACACGCCCGTGATCCCACCACCGGGAAGCCCGGGCGGCGATCCGAGCGTCCAGCCGAAATAGGCAGCAGCGTCATTGCGAGCGGAGCGAAGCAATCCAGTCGTTCTGCTTCTCGCAGTAACGGCGCCGTCAAATCACATATTGCCGCAGCGGCGGATAGCCATTGAAGCCGACCGACGAATAGGTCGCGGTATAGGCGCCGGCGGCCTCGATCAGTACCTTGTCGCCGATCGCCAGCGAAACCGGCAGCGGGTACGGCGTCTTCTCGTAAAGCACGTCGACCGAGTCGCAGGTCGGTCCGGCGATGATGCAGGGCGTGGTCTCGTCGCTGTCTTTGGTGGTGCGGATCGGGTAGCGGATCGACTCGCCGATGGTTTCCGCGAGCCCGTGGAATTTGCCGATATCGAGATAGACCCAGCGCACCTCGTCCTCGGGCGAGCGTTTAGCGATCAGCACCACCTCCGCCTCGATCAAGCCCGCATTGCCGACGAGACCCCTGCCCGGCTCGACAATCGTTTCCGGAATAGCGTTGCCGAAATGCTTGCGCAGCGAACGGAAGATCGCCTTGCCGTAGGATTCGAGCTTTGGCGTCTTGCGCACATAGCGCGCCGGGAAGCCGCCGCCGAGATTGACCACGGCAAGCCCGATGCCGCGCTCCGCGCAGGTGCGAAACACCGCCGCCGTCGAAGCGAGCGCGCGGTCCCAGGCTTCGATGTTGTGCTGCTGCGAGCCGACGTGGAAGGACACGCCATGCGGGATCAGGCCCTGCCTGTGCGCGAACTCCAGAATGTCGGCGGCATAGACCGGCTCGCAGCCGAACTTGCGCGACAGCGGCCACTCGGCGCCGGAGCCGTCGCAGACGATCCGGCAGATCACGCGGCTGCCGGGGGCGGCCCGGGCCACCTTCTCCACCTCGGCCTCGCAATCGACGGCAAAGAGCGTGACGCCGAGCTTGTAGGCGGCGGCGATCTCGGTCTCTTTCTTGATCGTATTGCCGTAGGAGATGCGCTCGGGCGTTGCGCCGGCCGCCAGCACGGCCTCGGTCTCGCCGATCGAGGCGACATCGAAGCAGCAGCCGAAGCCGGCCAGAAGCTTGAGGATTCCCGGCGCCGGATTGGCCTTGACGGCATAGAACACTTTAGTGTCCGGCAGCGCCTTGGCGAAGCCGAGGTAATTCTCACGGACGACATCGAGGTCGAGCACCAGGCAGGGTCCGACATCGGTGCGTTGCTTGAGGAATTCGCGGATACGCGCGGTCATTGCCACCCACTCCCCGATCCGACAGGCGGCGTAGCCGCCGAGGTGAACCTCCTGCGACACGCATCGTTCCGCACGCTGCGGAGCACTGCTGCGTCGCCGTGATTGCTGCCTTGGTCCGGATGAGGGAGACCCCGTTCCGCACTGCTGGCAAAGAAGGACAAGCCTTTTCAGTCAACCGGCATTGGCGCCGGGGATCCAAAAAAGCCCTTCCGTCGTTGCTTTAAGCCGCGTCGCCCGTGGAGAGCGGGCATTGCCGGTTCGCCTCCGGCTGTCGGTCGCGGGAGCAAGGAAGTAGTGGTCTCTTCCTTAGGCGGCTGTCCGGCCTCTTGTCCGGATGCCCACCGACCGACACACGGCCACAGGCACGTGCGAAATTGGGCAATTTCTGCAATAAGCTATTGCGCCGCGCTGTCAAGCGTTTTGGTCTTAACAAAAAGTTAGTGCCGCGTTTTCTCCACGACGCGCGCGCGATGCGGCGCGTGAACCTTGTTCAGTCCACCGTGAACGGCTCGACGCGCTGCGCGGCGCGGACGAACTGCACCATGACGACGATGCCGCAGACGACGAACAGCCCGTCGAGCGCATGCGCGCCGATCGGTCCGAGTGCAAGGAGGTTGGCGATCGCCCAGCTGCCGGCGAAGGCGGCGCCGAACACTTCGGCGCTGATCAGGATCGCCGCGCTGGCGACGGTCAGGACGTTCTGCCAAAGGATGCGGCGGCCGGGGCGGGGATGTTGAGGTTCGGGCTTGTTCATGGCGGTTCTTTTGTCGCAAAGGCGCGTCCGGATCAAGCCTACGCGGCGTCGCGCGCGGCTTTCGGCGACAGGAGCCCGGCTTCGACCAAGGCCGTGCGGATGCGGCCAATTTCGGCACCGGGGAGCTTCACCAGCGGCGGCCGCACCACGGCTCGCGGCAACCGGCCGAGCAGCACCAGGGCCTCTTTCATGCGGTTGTGCATGTCCGCCCAGGGGTCGGCATAGAAGGCGCGGGCCAGCGGGTAGATGCGGTCGTTGAGCCGCCGCGCCGCGGCGAGATCGTTGTTCCTGACCGCCTGGAACAAGGCCGACTGCAGGTCGGGGATCACGCTGCCGCTGCCGGAGAGGAGGCCGTTGCAGCCGAGTGCCAGTGAGCTCAACAGCCACGCACTGTGGGTCGTGAGCACGTTGACCGGCGGCGTGCGGCTCTGCAGCTCGCGGACGTGCATTTCATGCTGCGGCACGTTGCCGGACCAGTCCTTGATGGCGCGAATGGCCGGCACCGCCTCGAGCATCTCAAGGAGCGTGTCGCGCGGGTAGCCCTGGCCGGTCGCCAGCGGATATTGAAATGCGATGATCGGCAGGCTCGACGCATCGGCGATGCGGTTGAAATGCTCGACCGCCATGGCCGGCGACTGACCAAGGGTGAACGGCGCCGGCGGAAACACCAGCAGCGCCGAGGCGCCGCCCGCCGCCGCCATGCCGGCAATGCGGGCCGCTTCGAGGCTCCCGTCGGCCCACACGCCATTGACGATCGGCAGCCGGCCGCCGACTTCGTCCTGCGCAATGTCGAGGACTCGGCGCTGTTCGTCGAAGCTGCAGGAGGCCACCTCGGTCGAATGGGCGTTGATAGTAATAGCGGAAAGGCCCGGGGTCGCCGCCACGTCGCGCAGGTGGTTGCGGAAGCTTGTCTCATCGATCGTCAGATCATCGGCAAACGGCAGCAGCACGGCCGGGATGACGCCGTGCGGCATATAATTGGCGTGACGGGGCACCGGAAACTTCTCCTCAAGCGCTGTAACGCATTGCGCCAATGACATATATCACGCCTGCATCTGCATGTGGCATGGGTCCCGATGACTGAACAAACTGCCTCGGATAATCCGTTTTTCGCGCCCTGGACGACCCCCGACGAGGTTCCGGCATTCGACCGCGTCAGGCCTGAGCATTTCGGCCCGGCTTATGCGCGCGCGCTCGCCGAACACGACGCCGAGATTGCGGCCATCGCGGCGGCGGCGGAGCCGCCGAGCTTCGACAACACCATCGCCGCGCTCGAACTGAGCGGCGAGGCGCTGGCGCGGATCGAGCATGTTTTCCAGCTTCTGGTCAGTGCCGACAGCAGCGAGGCATTGCTTGAGATCGAGCGCGATTTGGCGCCGCAGCTGGCCCGTCACTGGAACAAAACCCACACCAACGCGACCCTGTTCCGCCGGATCGATACGCTCATGCAGAGGGCGGACACGCTTGATCTGTCCGCCGAGCAGAAGCGCGTGCTGGAACGCTACCACGTGAATTTCCGCCGCGCCGGCGCGGCGCTCGATAGCGACGCCAAGGGGCGACTTGCCGAGATCATCGAACGGCTGGCGGAGCTCGGCACCGCGTTCAGCCAGAACGTGCTCGCCGACGAACAAGCCTTTGCGCTTGCCCTCGGCGACGAAGCCGAGCTTGCCGGGCTGCCGGATTTCATGCGCGAAGCGATGAAGTCCGAAGCGCAGGAACGCGGCCTCCCTGGTTATGCGGTCACGCTGCTGCGTTCCAGCGTCGAACCGTTCCTGCAATTCGCCGAGCGCCGCGACCTGCGCGAAAGAGTGTTTCGCGCCTTCGTCTCCCGCGGCGACAATGGCGGCACTACCGACAACAAGGCCGTCATCGCCGAAATGGTCAAGCTGCGGGCCGAGCGCGCCCGCTTGCTGGGCTATTCCGACTTCGCCCATTACCGCCTCGACGACGCCATGGCGAAAACGCCGGCGGCCGCCCGCCATCTGCTCGACACGGTATGGGTGCCGGCGCGCGCCCAGGCACTGGCCGATCGTGACGGCATGCAGGCCCTCATCCAGGAGGAAGGCGGCAACTTCAAGCTCGAACCCTGGGACTGGCGCTATTACGCCGAGAAGCTGCGGCAGCGGCGCTGCGATGTCGACGAGGCCTCCATCAAGCCCTACCTCAATCTCGAGCGGATGATCGGGGCTGCCTTTGACACGGCGGGCCGTCTGTTCGGGCTGCGCTTCAAGGAGCGCGCGGATGTTCCGACGTGGCATCCCGACGTGCGTGTCTGGGAGGTACGCGGCAGCGATGACGCCGAGATCGGCCTCTTCTTCGGCGATTATTTTGCCCGGCCGTCAAAGCGCAGCGGCGCCTGGATGACGTCGCTGCGCGATCAGGAAAAGCTCGCCGGCGACATTCGCCCGCTGATCGTCAACGTCTGCAACTTCGCCAGTGCGGCCGAAGGCGAGCCGACGCTGCTTTCCTTCGAGGATGCGCGCACATTGTTCCACGAGTTCGGCCATGCGCTGCATGGCCTGCTCTCCGACGTGACTTATCCGCAAATTTCCGGCACCAGCGTCGCCACCGATTTCGTCGAATTGCCGTCGCAACTCTACGAGCATTGGCTCGAACAGCCGGACGTCCTGCGGCGTTTCGCCCGGCATTACCAGACCGGCGCGCCGATGCCGGAGGACCTGCTGCAACGGCTGATCGCCGCGCGCAATTTCAATCAGGGCTTCGGCACGGTCGAGTACCTCGCTTCGGCCTTTGTCGATCTCGATTTCCATTCGCTCGAGGCGCCCGGCGCGATCGATACCACCGCATTCGAGGCCAACGCGCTGGCGCGCATCGGCATGCCGGACGAAATCGTCATGCGCCATCGCCCGCCGCACTTCGATCATGTGTTCTCGGGCGGCGGTTACGCCGCGGGCTATTACAGCTACATGTGGTCGGAAGTGCTCGACGCCGACGCGTTCGAGGCGTTCGAGGAGACCGGCGACATTTTCGATCCGGCGACGGCGAAGCGGCTGCGCGACACGATCTACACTGCCGGCGGCTCGCGCGACCCGGCCGAAGCCTACAAAGCGTTTCGCGGCCGGCTGCCGAGCCCCGATGCGCTGCTGCGCAAGCGCGGCCTGGCTCAATCCACGCCCTCCAACCCTCCGCGGCAAGCGGTGGAAATTTAGAGGGGCGACATGGTCGACCTGCACAGCGCCGGCCACCGCCGCGGCGTCGTCTGCGCGCCGCATTTCGGCGCCGTGGAAGCCGGCCGCGCAATCCTCGCCGAGGGCGGCAACGCGATCGAAGCGATGCTGGCCATGGCGGCGACCATCGCAGTGGTCTATCCGCACATGAACCACCTCGGCGGCGACGGCTTTTGGCTCATTCGCAAGCCCTCCGGCCGGGTGCGCGCCATCATGGCCGCCGGTCCCGCCGGCCTCGACGCCCGGCCGGAGCTATACCGCGAGTACGACGCGATCCCGCCGCGCGGGCCGCTGGCCGCGCTCACCGTGCCGGGCGCGGTCGGCGGCTGGATGTTGGCGCTCGACGCGGCAAAAGCGCATGGCGCAACGATGCCGCTCGATGTCCTTCTGGCATCCGCAATCGGCCTTGCCCGCAACGGCTATACGGTTTCGCGCAGCCAGGCGGCGCTGACGCAGGAAAAGCTTGCCGAACTCGCCCCGGTGCCGGGCTTCGCCGGGGTATTTCAGTCAGACGGCAAACCGCCGGCGGCCGGCGCCCGCTTGAAGCAGGAAGCATTCGCCGAAACCCTGACGCAACTCGCCCACGCCGGCCTCGACGATTTCTATCGCGGCGACATCGGCCGGGAAATCGCTGCCGACCTTGCCCGCATCGGCAGCCCGGTCACGCGCGAGGACGTGACGCGCTATCGCGCCACGCTGGCCGAACCGCTGCAGGTCGAGTTGCCCGCCGGCACGATCTACAACACCGATGCGCCGACGCAGGGCATCGCCTCGCTGATGATCCTCGCTTTGTTCGCGCGCCTGGGTGTGAAGGAGGCGGAGGGGTTCGATCACATTCACGGCCTTGTCGAAGCGACCAAACGGGCGCTGCGGGTACGCGATCGGGTGGTCACCGATCCGAACGATCTGGCGCACGCGCTCGATCGCTGTCTCGAGCCGCGCTTCATCGCTGGCGAGGCGATGAAAATCGATCGCCATAAAGCCGCGCGCTGGCCGCTCGCCTATGGCGAGGGCGACACCATCTGGATGGGTGCCGCCGACACGACCGGCCTCGTTGTCTCCTATATCCAGTCGCTTTACTGGGAGTTCGGCTCGGGCTGCGTGCTGCCGGGCACCGGCATTGTGATGCAGAACCGCGGCACAAGCTTTTCGCTGCAACGCGGCGCGCTCAATCTGCTCGCGCCCGGCCGGCTGCCGTTCCACACGCTCAATCCGGCGCTTGCGATCCTCAAAGACGGACGGATCATGGCCTATGGCTCCATGGGCGGCGACGGCCAGCCGCAGTTCCAGGCCGCCGTGTTCACGCGCCACGTGCTGTTCGATGAACCGCTCGCGGCGGCGATCGAGCGCCCGCGCTGGGTGCTCGGGCGCACTTGGGGCGATCCGCACACCAAGCTGCGATTGGAATCGCGCTTTGACGGCAATCTCGTCGACGCACTCGCAACGGCCGGCCACGAGGTGGACGTTTTAACCGAGCCTTATTCCGACGTGATGGGCCACGCTGGCGCAGTGATTCTGCACCCCGACGGCAGCTGCGAAGGCGCCCACGACCCGCGCGCCGACGGCGGCGCCGCGGGGGTGTGACCGATCGAGCGCCTGGATCGAGGTCAAGAGCCTCACCTCCCTGTTGGAGTATTCTATTGTGGAAAGGACCGAAAGCTGTGACGGGATCGCGCGGGCAGAAGGGCGGCAACGAACAAGACGCGCTTTCGCGTAAGGCGCGCCACGTTCTGACTTCGCGGCCCGCCGAGATCCGCGCCGCGAAGCGGTCGTTCAATAAGCGAGGCCGCAAGAACGCACGCTCCGTCGCGTGGCGAGAGGCGACGGACTGACACTTCCTTATTTGCCGCGAACGACCACGTTCCGTCACCCTGAGGCGCGAGCAAAGCGAGCCTCGAAGGGCGATGGCCCGGGTTCCTCGGCTGCATCCTTCGAGGGCCGCTTCGCGGGCGCCTCAGGATGACGGGCGGTAACCGGTAATAGCCACGTTTGCGCCCTACTCCGTATAGAATGTGCCTGCGGAATCGGGCGGCAGCAGCAAACATAGGCGCATGATCCACCGCTTCGTCACTGCCATCGCAGTATTGGCATGCCTCGTCGCGGCGGCAGCAAGAGGCGCGCAGGCGCACCCGCATGTCTGGGTGACGATGACCGAGGAGGTCCTCTACGCGCCCGACGGCTCGGTCACCGGCGTCCGTCACGCCTGGACTTTCGACGACATGTTCTCCGCCTACGCCACCCAGGGGCTGGAGCAAAAAATCAAAGGCACGTTTACGCAAGAGGAGCTTGCGCCGCTGGCCAAGGTGAACGTCGAGTCGCTGAAAGAATACGCCTATTTCACTTACGCCCGGATCGACGGCAAGCGGCGGCGGGATGCGTTTGTCGATCCGGTCGACTATTTCCTCGAATACGATCCAAAGGAGACGGTGCTCACGCTGCATTTCACGCTGCCGTTCAAGACGCCGGCAAAGGCGAAGTCGCTTGAGCTCGAAGTCTACGATCCCGAATTTTTCATCGACTTCGGTTTCGCTGAGAAGGATCAGGTGCGGCTGGTCAATGCGCCGGCGCAATGCACGGCCTCGGTCACAAAGCCGAATGACGGCAATTTCCCCGCCACGCTTCGGCTCGATCAGGCCTTTCAGACCTCGGAAGCCAACATCGGCATGGGTGCGAATTTCGCCAACAAGATCTCGGTGACCTGCCCGTGACCGGGCGGAAACTGAGCCGGCGTCTCTTGCTGGTGGCGGCCATCGCTGTGATCGCGCTGGCGGCGATCGCCCCCGGCGACGCGTTGGCGCAAGTCGGGCCTCTTGGCGGCCTGCGCCCGCCGCAGGCCGATGGCATCATCGGCTTCATCCTCGCCAAGCAGGCGCTGTTTTATCGCGCGCTGTCCGGTTTGATCCGCACCGCCAAGACCGACGGCTCGGCCTATTGGGGTTTGATGGGCATCTCCTTCGTCTACGGCATTTTCCACGCTGCCGGTCCGGGCCACGGCAAAGCAGTGATCTCGTCCTACCTTCTTGCCAACGAGGAAACCTGGCGGCGCGGCATTGCACTGTCGTTTGCCTCCGCGCTGTTGCAAGCGCTCACCGCCGTGGCGATCGTTGCCATCGCCGCGATTGCCATCGGCGCCACGGCGAAGATGATGGGCGATACCGTGCGCGTCATTGAGATCGTCGGCTACGGGCTCATCGTGCTCCTGGGCGCGCGGCTCCTGTGGGTGAAGGGACGCGGTTTTCTGCTTGCTCTGCACCAGCTCCGGTCCGAACCTGAACCGGCGACGGCTCCGCTATCGGAAAGCCGCGCCTGCCACGGCCATGGCCCAGATCACTCGCACGACCACGCGCACCGCCATCACGGCGAGCACGCGCATTCGCATGCCCATCCGTACGATGCTGACGAGGACGACGACGTCCTGCCCTGGGGTCATGCACACGGGCCGGAGCCGCAGGAATTGGCGGGACCGGGCGGCTGGCGCCGCGGGCTCTCGGCGATTGTTGCCGTCGGGCTGCGGCCCTGTTCCGGCGCGATCATCGTGCTCGTGTTCGCGCTGGCGCAGGGCCTATTCTGGGCGGGTGTGGCCTCGACCTTGGTGATGGGGCTTGGCACCGCCATCACGGTTGCGGCCATTGCCACCCTCGCCGTCGCCGCCAAGGCCGTGGCGAAACGATATGCCGCGACCAACGCCGGCTACGGCACTTTGGTGCTGCGCGGCATCGAAGTCGGTGCCGCGTTTGTGGTGATGCTGTTCGGCGCGCTGCTGCTCACCGGCTATATGGCCAGCGAGCGCATGGGGTTGTTTTGATCAAGCGACCTTTTCGATCAGATGCCGGAACATCGCCTTGCGCGCCTCGTCGTCCATCTCGGCCTTGAATTTGTGCTTGTCCTTGAGCGCCACCGCGCGCTGCGCCGCCGGCCGCGCGCTGATTTCGTCGACCAGGCGTTTCAGATTTGGGAATTTCGCCCAGGCCGCTTCGCCGAGAACAACCGGTATCAGCCGCGCCCAGCCCCACACATCCATGTCGACGATCGTGTAGGTTTCACCGATCATATATTTCTGCTTGGCGAGCCGAGCATCAAGAATGCCGAAGTGGCGCTGCGCCTCGAAGGCATAGCGGTTGAGCGCATATTCAAGTTTTTCCGGCGCGTATTGACGGAAGTGCACCGACTGCCCGGAATACGGACCGACGCCGGACGCCACGAACATCAGCCACGACAACAGCTCGCCCCGGGCCTTGTCGCCTTTCGGCGGCAGAAACTTGCCGGTCTTCTCGGCGAGGTAAAGCAGGATGGCGTTACTGTCGAACACGGTGACGTCACCGTCGACGATGGCCGGCACTTTGGCATTGGGATTGACGGCCAGATATTCCGGCTTGTGCTGGTCGCCCTTGCGGGTGTCGACCGCAATCGGCTCGTAAGGGAGCCCGGCTTCCTCGAGAAAAAGCGCCACTTTGGTCGGGTTGGGCGCGCCGCTATAGTAAAACTTCAACATCTTCAGTCCTCTTGTGTGTATCTTTGGCTGCGGCGCCGAAAGGCCGCCACGCCGCAGGAAGCCTAATACAATTCGCGGGATTTGGCATCGGCCCGGCACCGCTATAGCCGACAGCCGGTGCCTTCAGCTCGATCAAGCTCAGGCAGGTTGGGATTCCGGCGGGCCTACTTCGGCGCCGCGCGTCTTCTGCGTCCGCAGCTTCACGCGCTGCCCGTAAAAATTGATGATGTTACGGGCCGTTTGCTGGGTCAGCTTTTTGTACCGTTCAAAGAACTGCGCCAGATCGTCCGGCTGCAAATCGCGTTCGGCGACGTGCATCAGCAGCAATTCCTTGACAGTCGTCCAGGAGCAGCCGGCCGCCTTGGCAAGAATGAGGATCATATCCTCGCCTTTGTCGAGCAAGGCGCGTTCGACCAGATCGGCCGGGAAACGGCCGAGTTTTACCAGCGCAATCACGGTCCGCTCGAAGTCCTGCGCATGGGCCGGGGCGTGAATATTGGCCTCATTGAACGGGTGCGCATTGAACGAGCGATTGGCGTCGCGCAGCGCCGCAGCATAGCGCCGCGACGCCTTGCGTGCTTCCTGTTGCACAGTGGTCGCCACATCGTCGATCGCGTCGCGGATTGCGGCAGCTGCCTGCGGATTGGCGCTCTCAAGCTCGGCGCGCACTGCAGCGGACGCGGTTTCGAGCAGCTTCAGGAAATAGTGACGCGGGAGATCATTGCGCTGACCAAGCGCCAGCGTCAGCTTTCGGCTGCGACGGGCACGGTTGGTCAGCCTTTCGTACCCGGCCAGGGAAAATCGCGCACCCTTGTTCCTGACCACCCGGTGCACCACGCGGCCATCGCCGCGTTCGACCAGAACGTCGGTCACCGGCTCGCTCAGCTTCAGGCGCTGGGCGATGGCAAAAAGATGCTCCTGGCTCTTCGTGCTGGCATTTTCGACCAGATCGGCATCGCTGAGCTGCTGCGAGTGAACCAGCACCTGCCCAGCCACTTCGATCGCGTCGTCAAAAGCGAGCAAGCGGATCAGCTTGGGAGGGGCGCCCGCGATGTGTGCCAGCCGCTGGGCGAGCGTCGCCCGTGCCTCGACTTCGATATCGGCGGAAAGTTTCTGCAGCACGTCGTCGAACAGTGCGACCTGATCGCCGGAGTAGCCGCGCGAGCCGGCTGCGAACAAATCGGCGACGCGTTCCAGAATTCTCAGGCGTTGTTTATCGTCCCCGGTCGCGACCGCACCGTTGAGTTCGTCGATCAGCGACTGGGTTTCGGCGAAATTGGGGTTCTCAGCAGAGAGGTGGACGTTGAGCATCGGGAGCACGACCAATGAGACGCAATTGATGAGCTTTTAAACCTCGTTTCCGCCGCCGCATCTCTGACAGCGGCGGAACGTCTGCGCACCTTCATTAGCGGCAAGGTACAAAAATACCGACCTATCGGGACGTCGCAAAAAGATGAAAATTTTTAGAAAAATGTTGCAACGCAGGGCAATCACAGCTTGACGTTGTTACGTGCCCGCAACCGGCGGTCACATCCATCCGCCCCGGCCGGCTCGTTGAAGGCGGCCGATCGAGGTTCGCGAACCGGTAGCAGCCCTCAGAACAGTCCCACGATTCTTCCGTCCGGCCCGATATCGATCGAGTTGGCGGCCGGAACCTTCGGCAGGCCCGGCATGGTCATGACCTCTCCGCAGATCGCCACCACGAATTCGGCGCCGGCGGAGAGCCGCACCTCACGCACCGGGATGATGTGATCGGTCGGCGCGCCTTTGGCGTCCGGATTGGTCGAAAAGCTGTACTGCGTCTTGGCGACGCAGATGGGAAACTTGCCGTAGCCCATGGCCTCGAAATTCGCGAGCTGGTCGCGCACCGCCTTGTCGGCGGAGATGTCCTTGGCGCGGTAGATTTCCTTGGCGATGGTGCGAATCTTTTCCAGGAGCGGCATGTCGTCCGGATAGAGAAACTTGAGCTTGCTCTTGCCGCTTTCGGCGACCTTTACAACGGCGCGCGCCACATCGGCCGCGCCCTCGCCGCCTTTCGCCCAATGATCGGCCATCAAGGCTTCGACGCCGAGCGCCTTGCATTTTTCCTCGACCAGTTTGATCTCGGCGGCGGTGTCGGCCGAGAACCGGTTGATGGAGATGATCGGCTCGATCCCGAACTTCCGGACGTTCTCGACATGGCGCTGCAGATTGCTCATGCCGGCCTCCAGCGCCTTGAGATTCTCGTGCTTAAGGTCCTCCTTTTTCACCCCGCCGTGCATCTTGAGCGCCCGGATGGTGGCCACCAGGACCACGCAGTCGGGCGCGATGCCGGCTTTGCGGCACTTGATGTCCATGAACTTCTCGGCGCCGAGATCGGCGCCGAAACCGGCTTCGGTCACGACGTAATCGGCGAGCTTGAGCGCCGTCGTGGTCGCCAGCACCGAATTGCAGCCATGCGCGATATTGGCAAACGGACCGCCGTGGATGAAGGCCGGCGTGCCTTCAAGCGTCTGCACCAGGTTGGGCGCGAGCGCTTCCTTGAGCAACACGGTCATGGCGCCCGCGGCCTTGAGGTCGCCGGCGCGCACCGGCTTGCGGTCGCGGGTATAGCCGACGACGATGTTGGCGAGCCGCTTTTTAAGGTCTTCGAGGTCGCGCGCCAGACAGAAGATCGCCATGACTTCCGAGGCGACTGTGATGTCGAAGCCATCTTCCCGCGGAAAGCCGTTGGCGACGCCGCCGAGCGAAGACACGATCGAGCGCAGCGCCCGATCGTTCATGTCGAGCACGCGGCGCCACGCCACGCGGCGCTGATCGATGCCGAGCGCGTTGCCCCAATAGATGTGGTTGTCGAGCAGTGCGGCAAGCAGGTTGTTCGCCGAGGTGATGGCATGAAAGTCGCCGGTGAAGTGGAGGTTGATGTCCTCCATCGGCACGACCTGGGCATAGCCGCCGCCGGCGGCGCCGCCTTTCAAGCCGAACGACGGCCCGAGCGAGGGCTCGCGGATGCACAGCATCGCCTTCTTACCGATAAAATTAAGCGCATCGGTCAAGCCGACGGTCGTGGTCGTCTTGCCCTCGCCCGCCGGCGTCGGATTGATCGCGCTGACCAGGATCAGCTTGCCGTTCGGCCTAGTCTGCAGCGACTTGACGAAGTCCATCGATAGCTTGGCCTTGTAGTGGCCGAAGGGTTCGAGGTTTTCGGGCGCGATGCCGAGCCGCTCGCGCGCGATGTCGACGATCGGTCGCTTCTTGGCGGCTTGCGAGATTTCGATGTCGGATTTCGGATTGGCGTGTTGCGCGGCGTCGGCGGATGCCTTCGCCGCCGTCGCGGACGGCGGATTCATGAAAACCTCATTCCGGGGTTGAGCTTTGCGTTGGCGGCAAATTCGTTGGCCGCGATTTTAGGTCCATCGGCCTGCACCCGCATGATCTTGAAACGGCCATCGGCGCAAACGACGGAGAAGCCGTCGCTCTCGATGGCGACAATCTCGCCCATCTTGCCGGCGATGCCCTTCGGGTCCTTGGCCGGCAGCGGCTCGGCGTCGAAGATCTTGACCGTTTGACCATCCAGCCTCGACCACGCGCCGGGCGCCGGATTGCAGCCGCGGATCAGACGGTCGATCTCCTGCCACAGCCGGCCCCAATCGATGTGGGCGTTGTCGGGACCGCAGCGGCCTTCATAGGTCGCTTTGCTCTGGTCCTGTTTGATGCGCGGCGCCTTGCCGGCTTTGACGAGATCGATTGCTTCGAGTATCGCGTCCACGCCCATCGGGAACAGGCGGTCGAAATAGACCGTGCCAAGCGTGTCAGTTCCCGAAATCGGCGTCTTCTTCTGGATCAGCACGTCGCCGGTATCGAGGCCGTTATCGGGCCAGAAGATCGACAGTCCGGTCTCGCTGTCGCCCTTGATGATCGGCCAATTGATCGCGCTCGGCCCGCGATAGGCGGGCAGGAGCGAGGGGTGATACTGGATCGAGCCGTGGGTCGGGATGTTCAGAAAATCCTCCGGTACGAACAACGTCACGAAGGCCATCACCTGCAGGTCAGGCTTAAGCGCGCGAAATTCCTCCCACACCTCGGGCTTGCGATACGATGCCGGCTGATAGATCGGCAGCTTGGCCGCCAGCGCGGCCTCTTTCAGCGGGTCCGCCTTGGCGCCGTCCTTCTCCGGGGCAACATAGACGGCGACGATATTCTCGCCGCGCTTGATCAGCGCTTCGAGCACCGCCTTGCCGAACGCCTGCTGCCCGTGAACGACAATGCGCATTCCGAATCCTTTTCCTTCCACTCACGCCCGCGCCAGCGGGCATCCAGCAAACAGCGCGGCTTGATGACGTCCTGCAGCTACGCCGCTTCCGCCTTCTTCTCCGGCGCCGTGATTGCGCCCGACACCTTGATCTCGGCGATCTCGGTGTCGGAGTAGTTGAGCACCTCGCGTAGCACTTCGTCGGTGTGTTCGCCAAGCAGCGGCGAACGGCGCACGTCGGCGATCGAGTCGGACAATTTGATCGGATTGCCCACCGTCAAATATGGGCCGCGCGTGGGATGATCGACCTCCACCACCGTGCCGGTCGCGCGCAGCGATTGCTCCTCGGCGATTTCCTTCATCGACAGAATCGGCCCGACCGGAATGTCATGGCCGTTGCAAATGTCCATGACCTCGAATTTGGTCTTGGTCATAGTCCACTGCTCGATGGTGTCAAAGATATGCCGCAGCCGCGGCAGCCGCGCCGGCGGCGTGGCGTAATCCGGATCGGTCTTCCATTGCGGCTTGCCGATCAGATCACAAATCGCGCCCCACACCGGCGCCTGGGTGATGAAATAAACGTAGGCGTCGGGGTCGCTCTCCCAGCCTTTGCATTTGAGAATCCAGCCCGGCTGACCGCCGCCGGAATCGTTGCCGGCGCGCGGCGTCGCGACGCCGAACGGAACCCCTTCGCCGTACTGCCGGTATTCGGTCAGCGGGCCGGCTTTAAGCCGCTGCTGGTCGCGCAACTTCACGCGCGCGAGGTTAAGCACGCCATCCTGCATGGCGCACAGCACCCTCTGGCCGCGGCCGGTGCGGGTGCGCTGGTAGAGTGCTGCGACGATGCCGAGCGCGAGATGCAGACCGGTGCCGGAATCGCCGATCTGGGCGCCGGTAACGAGCGGCGGGCCATCGCGGAATCCGGTTGTCGACGCCGACCCGCCGGCGCATTGGGCGACGTTCTCGTAAACCTTGCAATCCTCGTAAGGCCCGGGGCCGAAGCCCTTGACCGAGGCGACGATCATGCGCGGGTTGAGCTTGTGGATGTAGTCCCACGTCAATCCCATCCGGTCGAGCGCGCCGGGAGCAAAATTCTCCACCAGCACGTCGCAGGTCTTCACCAGCCGGTCGAGGATCTCTTTGCCCTTGGGATGCTTGGAATCGATCGTGATCGACCGCTTGCTGCCGTTGAGCATGGTGAAATAGAGGCTGTCGGCGCCTTTGACGTCGCGCAGCTGCGTCCGCGTGATGTCGCCGACGCCCGGCCGCTCCACTTTGATGACGTCGGCGCCCATGTAGGCGAGCAGCTGCGTGCAGGTCGGCCCCGATTGCACGTGGGTGAAATCAAGGATGCGCACGCCGTCGAGCGCGCGGCCCGCTTGGCCCCAGGGTTTCGTGCTCGGGCGCGGCAGACCATTCGTGGTCGCCGGTCTCGGCGCCGGCCTTTTTGCCCGGAGCTTTACGACCACCTTCTTGGTTGATTTCTTCGCCGGCCTTTTCACGCCCTTTTTTGTCTTTGCGGTCTTCCGTCCCTTCGCCATTTTTTCCGCCTCACTTGTACATGGTCTGCGCTTTGGTGCCCGGCGCGTATTCATTCGGGTCCACCCAGATGTTGACCACCGCAGATTTGCCGGTCTTGGCGACCTGCTCGCGCGCCTGCCGAAGCGCCGGCGCGATCTTGGCGGGCTCGCGTACTTCGATGCCCCAGCCGCCCCATTGCCTGGGGAAATACGAGAATTCCATATCGCCGAGTTTGTTGCCGATATTGCCGCGCTGCTCGCCGTATTTCGCCAGCTGGCCGTAGCGGATCTGGTTCATCGCCGAATTGTTGCCGATGACGGCGATGTAGGGCGCGCCGAAGCGGTCGGCCGTTTCCATGTCGAAGGCGGTCATGCCGAAGGCGCCGTCGCCGTAATAGCAAAGCACTTCCTTCTGCGGATGGGCGAGCTTCGCTGCCATCGCAAACCCGGTGCCGACGCCGAGCGAGCCGAGCGCACCGGGGTCCATCCAGTGGCCGGGCGAGCGCGGCCGCACCGCCTGCGCCGAAATCGTCACCACGTCGCCGCCGTCGCCGATGTAGATGGTATCGTCGGTGAGGAATTCGTTGATCTCATGGGCGACACGATAGGGATGAATCGGCGTCTGCTCCGAGGTGAACATCGGCATGAGCTTTTCCAGAGCCGCGTCTTCGGCGGCGGAAAGCTCCTTCATCCATTGCCGGCGCATCTGCCGCTTGTCGTTCTTGAGCCGGCTGTTCGCGGCATCGAGCACGGCGGCGCACACCGCGCCGGGATCGCCGACAATGCCAAGCGTGACGTCGCGGTTCTTGCCGACCGTGCGGTAGTCGAGGTCGATCTGCACCAGTGTCGGCACATTGATGCGCTTGCCGTAGCCCATGCGGAAATCGAATGGCGTGCCGACAATGACGATGACGTCGGCCTTGCCGAAGGCGAGCGAGCGGGTGCGGTCGAAATGATGCGGATCGCCGGGCGGCAAGAGCCCGCGGCTGGCGCCGTTGAAGTAGCCGGGGATGTCAAGTCCGCGCAGCAGCGCGACCGCTTCCTGGTGGCCGCGCGCGGCCCAGACCTGCTGGCCGAACAGGATCGCCGGCCGCTCGGCATTCACCAGAATATCGGCGAGACGCTCGATATCGTGCACATCGCCGACTGACTTGGTCGAGGCGCGATAATGTCCCGGCTTCGGCAGCACGGCACGGGCAATGTCGATCTCGCGGTCGAGGACGTCGCGAGGAATTTCAAGATAGCTCGGTCCATAGGCGCCGGAGAAACATTCGCGCGCCGCCATCGCTACCATGTCGGCGATACGCTCGGTCGACATCACCGTCGAGGCAAATTTCGTGATCGGCCGCATCATGTCGACATGCGGCAGATCCTGCAGCCCGCCCATCTTCCATTGCGACAGCGCACTCTGGCCGCCGATGTGCAGCACCGGGCTTTCCGAGCGCAGCGCCGTGGCGATACCGGTGACGGCGTTGGTGCATCCCGGACCCGCCGTGGTCACCACGCAGCCGAGCTTGCCGGTTTGCCGCGCGTAACCGTCGGCGGCGTGAGCGGCGGTCTGCTCGTGGCGCACGTCGACGATGCGGATGCCCTCGTCGAGGCAGCCGTCATAAATGTCGATGATGTGGCCGCCGCAAAGCGTGAAGATGGTATCGACGCCCTCGGCCTTGAGCGCCTTGGCGACGAGATGCCCGCCGGAAACGACATTGGCGTCGGTGCTCTTCTTCTTGAGCGTATCGTCCGCCGTCGTCGCTTGCGCCTTGCCGGTCTTGACTGCTGCTTCCGCCATTCGAATTCTCCCAAGGATCAAGGCTATGTGTTGCTAGCGCGGGTGACTGCGTGCATCGGGTAAATCTCGCAGACGAAGCCCCGGTTCGACTTGATCGCCGGATCGGAATCGGCGAAAGCGCGGGCCGCCGCTTCGTCGGCCGCCGCCACGATGCCCGCGCCGTAGGGGCCGTTGGGATCGAAGACCGGCCCGAACACCACGACATCACCGCGGTCGAGCCGGGCTTTCCAGTATGCGGCATGCTCCGCCATCATCGCTTTCTCCTCCGCGCTCATGTCCACGGCGAAGGTCGGCCGCGGCGCGATCAGTTTGAAGAAGAAATACGGCATCGGCGTCCTTAGTCCTCAATCCAGGTAGTCGGCGTATTTCGCCACATGCTCGGCGAGGCCGAGCGCATGATCGCGTACTAGCGCCTCCGCACGCACGGTATCGCGAGCCTCAAGTGCTTCGATGATGTGCATGTGGTCGCGGATCGAGCGGTCGGCGCGATCCTTTTCGCCGATGGTCTTGCGGCGGATCATCCGCATATGAGTGAATAGATTCTCGGCGAGATCGATCAGCACCGAATTGGCGCTCATGCGGATGATGGTCTGATGGAATTCGATGTTGACCTCGGAGTATTCGTCCAGGTGCGCACGCACCGCGCCGTCCTCGAAGGTCGCGAACATGCGCCGCAACGCGGCGATCTCTGCTTCGCCGGCATTCTCCGTGATCAGCCGTGCCGCCATGCTCTCGAGCGCCGCCCAGGCGGTGATCAGCTCGATCGCCTCGCGTCTGGTCTTGCGCACCACGTAGACGCCGCGGCGCGGCACCGACCGCACAAAGCCCTCACGCTCGAGCTGCGCCATCGCCTCGCGCACCGGCGTGCGGCTGATGCCGAAGTCCTGGGCGAGGCGGCGTTCGTCGAGCCTGATCTCGGAGCGGCTGCGATAGATGTCCATTGCCGCGATCGCGTTCCGCAGGGCGACATAGGCCTGCCGTTTGAAGTTTTCCGGGCTGGCCAGCGGGTCGACGGACGGTCCGGACGACCGCGTATCCGCCGACTCCGGCCCCGCATTGACGCGCCGCGCTATAGAAAGGTTCGACTTCATTGCTGGCATACATTATTCCAGCTTATAGGACGGGTTCAACGGGCGTTTCTGCTGTCGCGGCTATGAACCGTACGCATTGCGTTTGAGGAAGGCCCCGCTCTCGGGCGATGTTCGCGGCCAGCGACTTTAGCCTTTGGTGATCCGCCGCCGCAGCGGCTTGAGCGCCAGCAAGGCCAATGCCGCGACTGCCAAATTCATGATCGCGGCGATCACAAAAACCCAATGCCAACTGCCGGTGTAATTCTTGATGACGCTCGCCAGCGGCACCACCCACACAGAGGTGCCCTTGGCCGTGTAAAGGAGGCCGGCATTGGCGGTGGCATATTTTGCGCCATAGGTGTCGGTCGCAATCGCGGGAAACAGGCTGAAGATTTCGCCCCAGGTGAAGAAGATCAGCCCCGCCAGCAATATGAACATGTACGGCGTGTGACCCAAGGCGCCCAGCCCCCAATAGGCCAAGGCCCCGAGCGTAAACACGATGCCCATGGTGTTCTCTCGGCCGATGATATCGGAGATCCAGCCGAAGAACGGCCGCGCCAGGCCGTTCAAAATGTTGTCGATCACCAGCGCTGCGCTGAGCGTAGTGGCGGTGACGAACAGAATGTCCACCTTTTGGTCCGCAAGGCCAAAGTCCTTAGCAATGGGTGCAAGCTGCGCAGTTGCCATCAGGCCAGACGCCGCCACCATGACGAACATGAGGTAGAGCAGCCAGAACACCGGCGACTTCAGCATTTCGAGCGGCGTGTAATCGCGCAGCGAATGCGTCAGCCGCATCGTCGGCTTCGGCGTCTCGCCGGGCTGCGGCGCGCGCAAGAACCGCGACAACAACAGAATGATGAACCCCTGCCCCAGCCCGAACCAAAGAAACGCGTACTCATAGCCATAGCCGAGGATCATTTCGCGGATGGGAATGACGGTCGCGGCGGTTCCGGCGCCGAACCCCGCCGCGGTCAGGCCGGCGGCGAGGCCGCGCAGATCGGGAAACCATTTGAGCGCATTGCCGACGCACGTGCCATAAACAGCGCCGGCACCGATGCCGGAGAGCGCCGCGGCGATATATAATTCCCAAAGCGAACTGGCGACGGAATTCAGGGCCCAGGCGCCGGCAACAAATACGCCGCCGAGCGCGACGACGACGCGCGGCCCGAAGCGGTCGACGAACCAGCCCTCGATCGGCACCAGCCATGTTTCCGTAGCGATGAAGACGCTGAACGCGACTTGAATGGCGGCGGTGCCCCAGTGATATTTCTGATCGATCGGATTGACGAACAGCGTCCAGCCATATTGCAGGTTGGCGATCATCACCATGCAGAGGACGCCGACCACGAGTTGGTTCCAGCGTCCAAGTGGCGACCTCGCGGTATCGGTTTCGGCCGTGGTCGATTCGATCGTCATCGTTCCCGTCCCCAGATACTTTGCCTTTTCGTCCTGGAGATTTTTTTGCTTCAGGACGCTGGTTTCTCAGCCGGCTTTTGCGCCAAAAGACCGGGTGCTGCGCGGTCATTTTGCCTTCGCATCAGCCAGCAGTGCAAGTTTGGTTGGGCGGGATGTGTCGCAATGAAGCAGGGCAACGGCCAAGCAGCCACCTGCGGCGAGACTTTTTATGCTGCCGGTTCACAGCACCGTCCGCCACTTCACCGCCGGCAATATTCGCCGGGATAGCCGCCGCGAGGACGTCGCGCCGCGCGCGGACGCATTGCACGAAGGCTCGGACTGAGGCAGGGTTTCGGCGCCGGCCAGCTCTTGCCAGGAGCCCCCGTGAACGACATTCTCGCCCAGTCCTCCCACACGCCAGCTACCGTTGACCCCGAAGCGGGCGGACTTTTGCCCGCCGGCCTCGCCCGACTGACCGCCGTGATGCAGCGCGAAGTCGATTCCCGGCACGTGCCGGGCGTCTCGATGATGATTGTCCGGGGCGGCAAAATCGCCTATCGGCGCGACGTCGGCGCGCTGCGGCCCGGCGGCCCGGCGCTGCGCAGCGACGCCATCTTCCGCATTTATTCGATGACCAAGCCGATCGTTTCGGTCGCGCTCATGATGCTTGTCGAGGAGGGCAAGCTCTTCATCTCCGACCCCATCGGCAAATTCATACCCGAGCTTGCCGCCCCGCGGGTCGGCGTCGAGCGGAACGGCAAGCTCGAACTGGTAGCGGCCGATCGCGCCATCACCATCCAGGACCTGCTGCGCCACACCTCGGGGTTGACATACGCGTTCACCGGCAATTCGGCGGTGCAGCGCCTCTACGGCGCGTCGCAGTTGTTTGCTCCCAATCCCGCCAACGCCAAGCAGTTCTTGGCGCGCGACCTGACCACCGCCGAATTTGTCACCGAGCTCGCCAAGCTGCCGCTGATCGATCAGCCGGGAGCGGCGTGGAATTACAGCCATTCCACCGATGTGATCGGCCGGGTCGTCGAGATCGTCTCCGGGCAGAGCCTTGGCACGTTTGTGACCGATCGCATCCTTAAGCCGCTCGGCATGAGCGACACCGCTTTCTTTCTGCCCGCCGACAAGCACGAGCGCCTCGCCGAGCCGTTCGCCAGCGACCCCGACACCGGCAAGCCGGTGCAGCTCGTCGAGATTCCAACCGCACCCCGTTTCGAATCCGGCGGCGGCGGGCTGTTCTCGACCATGGACGACTACGCGCGGTTTGCGGAGATGCTCTATCTCGGCGGCGCGCTCGGCAGCAGCCGCATCCTCGGTCGCAAGACGCTGGAGTTCATGACCGCCGACCACCTCGGACCGCATGTGCGGATCGTCAATACCAACCTGCTGCCGCCCGGCCACCGTTTCGGGCTCGGCTTCGCCGTTCGACGCGAAGTCGGCATGGGGCAGATCCCCGGCACGCCGGGCGAATTCTTCTGGGGCGGCCTCGCCGGCACGGTATTCTGGGTCGCGCCCGAGGAAGAACTATTCGCGATGATGATGATCCAGGGGCCGGGGCAGCGCGATCATTTCCGCCAGCTGTTTCGCACGCTCGTCTACGCCGCGATTGTTTAACGGCGGGCGTCAGGTTGCGGGCGTGCGCGACGTGGCCGCCAAAACAGCCGTCGCAATCACGTACGCTCCGGCGCTGGCCAGGATCGGCAGCGTGTAGCTGTGGCTGACATCATAGGCAAAGCCTGCGGCGCTGGGGCCGATCAGCGTGCCGAATGCCACGCTGGTGTAGAGAATGCCGATGAGGCTGGAGCCATTGCCGCCGCCGAAATAGTCGATGACGACGGCAGGCGCCAGCGCGACAAAGCCGCCATAGAAGACGCCGTAGATCAGCGCAAAGCCGGCGAGCGGCCAAAGGCTCGTCGACACGGCCCAAACCAGAAATGACAGCCCCATGCCGACGAACATCACCAGAAACGACAGCGGCCGGCCAAGCCGATCGGCGATGCCGCCGAGCACGAAGCGGCCCGCGGTCGAGCCGACGCCGATCGCGCCGACCAGCAGCACCGCGGACGATTGCGCGATGCCATGGTCGAGCGCGTACGGGACCAGATGAACGAAGGGTACGAACAGCCCGAACGAGCAGATGAAGCAGGCGGCATAAAGCCCGACGAAGCGCCGCGACTTGATCGCCTTGCCGATCGACGCTCCCGCCGGGCCGGCCGGCTGAAGATCCGATGGTACCGGATCGCCGTCGGCGCCTAAGCCGCGGCCGCGAGGATCGTCTTCGATCAAAAGCGCCATCCCCGCGCCGACGACGACGGCGAACACGCCGAGCACGAGATAAGTCTCGCGCCAGCCCAGCGACTCGATCATGAACGCAGCGAGCGGCGGCACGACGAGTGTGCCGACCCCGATGCCGCTGACAGCGATGCCGGACGCAAATCCCCGCTGCCTGACGAACCATCGCTGCACCGCGCCGACCGCCGGAACGTAGGAGCAGCCGATGCCGAGCCCGACGCCGAGCCCATAGGCCGCATACACTTCGGTCAGGCTGCGGGCGACGCTTGCAACCGCCAGGCCGATCCCGGTCAGGATCATGCCGAGGACCGCGAGACGCCGGGAACCCCAACGGTCGGCGAGCGGGCCCGTCACGACGCCGAGCCCAAAGTAGAAGAAACCGGCGAGCGAGAAGACCAACGATACCGAGCCGCGCGAGGCCGCAAAATCATGCTGCAACGAAACCAGGAAAGCGCTGAACGAATACGCGCTGCCGAAGCCGACAAAGGTAACGGCAAACGTGGCGGCAACGACAAACCAGCCGTAGAAGATGCGCGGTCTGGCCGCCGACGAATGAGGTTTCACGAGTGCTCCCGGCATTGCTGCTCCACCGTTTCGGCGGCTCCTGCGAGAATGCAAGTGCTAAAGTGGTAACGGGGAGCGTCGGGAGCGAGGTCCGATGCTTCGGAGAAATCCGAAGTGACGCGGAACAGTCGCTCTGCGCGAAACGCGATTGCCTCGCAATCTGTTTTCTGGCCGGGCTCGCCGGCTGGCAATGACAGAGAGACAAACGTCAGTCGTCATGGCTCGCGCGCGCCACGACCGCGGAACGCAATCGAAAACTTTATTTGTGGAGGAACGCAACCCGGTAATGGGCAACCGGCCTTTTGATCACCGGCCGTTCTAGAATTCCGCTGTTGCTGTTCATTTGTTCCACCGCGGTGTCGGCCGAGGGAGCAAGTGTTGGGGCTGCATCCAACGAGAGCCGCTGTCGCGCTGACCGCCGCCGTTGTTCTGGCCGGCAGCGACGTGAGACCGGCGTGGTCGCAAACGGCATCGGGCCTCCCGTTGCCGCCGGGTAACGTCGTAAGCGGACAGGTCTTCAAGCCGCCGTTTGAATGTGCGCCTGCTTCGGTCCCCTCGATCACCAACGGCGCGGACGCAAACGCCTACATTCTTCCCAGTTCCTGCAGCGCCCAGCCTTCGTTCGTCGCCAACGCACCGGCTGCCATGGTGGTGACCACCGCGCCGACCGAATACGTGCGATTTTACTGCCCCACGTGCTCGCCCTCGAGCGTCGCCAATCGTCCTTTCATGGCGGATACCAGTACGGTGCGCGGACTCTCACCGGCGCAGATTCAGAACGTGCTGGCGCTGCCGGCCGTGCCGACAATGGAAACGATCGTGCTTGTTCCAGCCGGCAGCTGCGTGCTGGTCGGGAAAGGCGCTCCGGCCTTTGGCGGCAGCGGCGGCCCCGCGCAGGAATGGGCGGCCGGCACCCCCAGCGGTGCGAACTGCTTCGGGCTGCAGTACCTGCCGGCATCGGATTACATCAACCAACAACCGATCGGCGCCGCGGCGCTCCTCTACGGGCCGAACGCCGGCGGCGGCAATGCCGGCGCCGTTGCCGCCGCACTCGATCGCGGGCCTTATCCGGCGCCATTCACCGGCATGACCGGCATCTACAACAGTCTCGATCTGCTGAATTTCGGCAACCCGGCGCCGCTGCAGGCGGCGCTGGTGCAGCTCGACGGCGAAATCCACGCCAGCGTCCAAACCGTTATGCTCGGCGACAGCCTTTATCTGCGCGAGGCTGTACTCGGAAGATTGCGGCAATCTTCTTTCATGGGCAGCGCCAGCCCGATGGCAGCGCTGGGATCAGGCGGCCCGACGCTAGCGTATGTCGACGATACCGGAGCGGCGGATTCGGAATCTGCGTCGAATTCAGCGCTCGCCTATGCCGATGAGCACGCCCCCGCTTTCCCGACCAAGACTCCGCCCCCGACCTCGCCGGCCGGCGAAACCGTGTTCTGGGTTCAGGGGATCGGCGCCTGGGGCCAGCTGGAAGGCAACGGCGGCGCGGCCGATGTCAGCCGGAATCTCGCCGGCTTCTTCGCCGGTGTCGACCGCCGCTTCGGGCCCAATTGGATCGCGGGCCTGGCCGGAGGCTATACCAACTCGTCGGTCAGCATCGGCGACCTGGCGAGCTCGGCTGCGATCAATACCGCGCATCTCGCAGGCTATGTCGGCGTCAATTTCGGTCCCTGGAGCCTGCGCGGCGCCGCGGCCGGAAGCTTCAGCACGCTCGCGACCAGCCGGAACATCGACTATCCCGGCTTTGCCGACTCCGCCAGCGCCAGCTATGACGCAGCCGCCGCGCAGGTCTTCGGCGAGGTGGGCTACGGCATCGCGTTCGGTCGTCTCGCGACCGAGCCGTTCGCCGGGCTGGCGTTCGTGCATCTGAACACCGCCGCCTTTTCCGAAAGCGGCGGCACCGGCGTCGCGGCGCTCAGCGGTTCGGCCGACAATGACGACATCGGCTATTCCACGCTCGGCGCGCGCGCCGCCACCAATTATGCGCTGAATGGCGGCATGGTGCTGACCCCGCACGCCGCCGCCTCCTGGCAGCACGCCATCGGCCAAATCACGCCCACGGCGGCGCTCGCCTTCGAGAGCAACGGAGCGCCTTTCACCACCGCCGGCGTACCGCTGGCGCCCGATGCGGCGCTACTCGAGGCGGGGGTCGATCTGCACCTCAACGCGCAGCTCACCTTGGGAGTATTTTATTTTTGCCAGCTCGCCGGCAACGTCCAGGACAACTCAGTGCAAGGCAATCTGATCTGGCACTTCTGAGACACGAATGCGCGACGAGCAGCGCGACGAAGTCAGCGGGAAAACTTCAGTCGTCGTAGGTCTCGTGCACGGCGACGGCGCCGCGTTTCCAATAGGCGGCGGCCTTCACGCGGTCTTTGCGCAATCCGCGCTGATCGATGAGGAGCCGGCGAAGCGCTTTCGCGGTCGCAGCCTCGGCGGCGACCCAAGCATAACCGTCGCCGGACGGGAGCGAGAGCTTGGCGATCGCGTCATGCAGCAGCGTTGGATCGCCGGGCTCGGCGCCATTGCGATGGAGCCAGTGCACATCGAGCCGCGCGCGCGTCTCGAAATGCTGCTCCTCGCCGGCGTCCGCAACTTCGGCGACGACCATCGCGCGAGCGCTTGCCGGCAATTCCTCCAAGCGGCGTCCAATCGCCGGTAAAGCCGCCTCGTCGCCGGCGAGGAGATACCAGTCGAAATCGTCGGGCACGATGAACGATCCGCGCGGACCGCCGACGCCGAGGAAGTTTCCGGGCCCCGCCTGCGCCGCCCACTCCGCCGCCGGACCGTCGCCATGCAGCACGAAATCGATCGTCAGCGTGTTCGCCGCGGCATCGTAGCGGCGCGGGGTGTAATCGCGCGCGGCCGGCCGCGCCGCGCCTTCGGGGTAAACCGGCCCGTTCGGGCTCGGCGTCGGCAGCACCGGCTTGTCCTGTCCGGGCTGCGGGAAGAACACTTTGACATGATCGTCGTAGGCGGCGCTGACAAAGCCGGCCAGCGCTTCGCCGCCGACCATGACGCGCAGCATTTTCGGCGTCAGCCGGCTGACGTCGCGGACCTGCAGCAGCCGGGTTTTGGTTTCGTGGCGAACGCGGCGTCCGACCCGTTCGGTCGTCTGGGACACTTGTGACATCGTTGGCGGCCTTTCGAATGCTTGAGGATGTATCTACTATTTGAGCCATGACCAGGGTTTTTTTGAGCTGACCGGCGCACGTCTCCGCTATCGAATTCTGCGTCAGGACGCGGCCGCAGCACCATTCCCGGGAACCGCCGAGCCTAAGCGCATCGACAATTCGACGTCGTCGGCAAAGGGGACTGACAGATAGCCCTGTGCGCTGGACCGGACGCGGGCGAGATATTCCGGACTCGAATCCGCGTTGTCGGCAACGATCAGGGCGCCGTCCCGCAAGCGGCCCTCGAGTAGGGAGAGGATGGACGGATAGAGGTTCTTTGCTCCGTCAAGGAGCACAAAATCGATCGAGTTGGGCAGATCGCGCGCCAGTGTTTCCAGCGCGTCGCCTTCGCGAATTTCCACCAGATCGGACAGATTGCCGGCAGCAAGATTTTCCCGCGCCCGCACGATCTTCGATGGCTCGAATTCGCTGCCGATGAGACGCCCGCCGCCGTTGTCTCTCAGAGCTGCCGCGAGATGCAGCGTCGAGATTCCGAACGATGTCCCGAACTCGATGATGGTCCGTGCCCGAATTGACCGCGCCAGCAGGTAAAGCAGCTTGCCGGTCGCGCGCGAAACGGGAAGCGGTTGATCCTTCATACGCGCATAGAACTGCCGATAGTCGGCGCGGTCGGCAGCGCGCTGCTCCGGGGACATGCCTTTTCTTTCGGGCCGGCGTGCATTCTCTGACGCGTCCGCTTCGGCAAAAAGCCGATCGAGGAGGTTCGACAGCGTCGGCTGCGTTAAAGTCGTCATTGGTTTCTCCACGAATTTCGGATTGGAGCGTCGACTACGCGCATGGATGTTTCATGCCACCGGCCAGCGCCGGGGTCGGCCTTCACGTCCGGATGGCGGAAGTAGCCATGCGCGGAAGACCCGCGCGCATCGGGGCTTTGTCGGCTGACCGGGGTTCTAAGAAAAAACGTCACCTCTTCAACCTCGCGCAACATGGCGACGCCGACGATGAGAAGTCGGTGTCACACTTGCGCGTTGAGTGACGTTAACGCTTACGGCTGCCCAACCGGCGAGCTGACCAGTTCATATCGTCGAAGGCGGGCCCTCCGCAAGCGGAGAAATCATTGATTGGAACAATTCAAAACCGCACGTGGCGGAGCTTCTCGGGATTGCGCACGACGTGGATGGCGGCGATGCGGCCGTCGCGCTGCTCGAACGCCATGGTATCGATCGAGCCGTCTTGCTCGCGCAAAACGAAGCCGGGCATGCCGTTGACCGTTGCCGGACGCAATTGAGTGGACAAAAACGCGGCGTTCTTGCGCGTGACGCCATCGAGGAAGCGCAAAATCTTGTCGGCGCCGTAGATCGGATTGAGCGCTGCCGCCCGTTTGCCGCCGCCGTCCGTGTACAGCACCGCATCTTCAGCGAGGAGCTTGATCAGCGTCGCCGTATCGCGGGCCCGAGCGGCGGCGGCGAAGGCCGCGGCGAGGCGATAGCCCTCCTCGCGCGAGGCGGCAAAGCGCGACCGGCCGGCCTCGATATGCGCGCGGGCGCGCGCGGCCAATTGGCGGCAGGCCGCTTCGCCGCGTTCGAGCGCGCGGCCGACTTGTGCGAAATCGAGACCAAACACGTCGTGCAGCAAAAACGCGGCGCGTTCCAGCGGTGACAGCCGTTCGAGCACGAGCATCAACGCCACCGAGAGATCGTGGGCAAGGTCGCCGGCGGTATCGGCATCGAACACCTCGTCCACCACCGGCTCCGGCAGCCACTGCCCGACATAAACTTCGCGCCGCGCCTGCGCCGACTTCATCCGGTCGAGGCACAGCCGCGTCACCGCGGTGCCGAGATAGCGGCGCGGCTCCTCGATCGCGGCCCGGTCTGCGGCGTGCCAGCGCAGATAGGCGTCCTGCACCACGTCCTCGGCCTCGGCGCGCGAGCCGAGCATGCGGTAGGCAAGGCCGGTCAGCGCGCGCCGATGGCTCTCGAAGAATCGGACGCCGTGGTCGACGGACGCGTTCATGCTGCTTTGGTCAATTCGCGAAGCACCGGCCGGGTTTCGCCGCCAATGGTCACGCGCATGCAGGCGCGGCCATGGCCCATCGCATATTTCAACGTCGGGTATAGGCGGGACGCGGTCAGCGCGAAAGCAAGCGACACCAAGCCGCGCTGGCCGAAGCGCCGCACCACTTCGTCGCGCAGGTCGTCGGCCTCCGGCGCGTGGCTCAAGCTTGCTTCGGCGAAGCGCAGCGCCAGCGCCACCTCGAACGGCATCGCGGCTATATCGCGCGCCACGACAGCGCGCAGAACCTCCGGGTCGATGCCGTCGCGTTGCGCCATATCGATCACGAGCTACGTGCAGGGCCCGCAATCCTCCACCATGACGCCGACAATGGCGGCCGCGCAATAGGCGGCGGGCGGCGCGTCCTTGCGGTAGCTGCCGACGCCGGACACTTTGCCGAACGCCATCAGCGCGCGCGGATCGGCGTCAAGCACGTCGCGCAGATAGCTGGCGTCATAGTTCCACGTGCGCTCGAACCTGGCGATCCACCGCCGCAGAAGCCATCTCACCATTGCTGTTCTCCTTCGTTGATGTTGCGCCGCGCGGCAATGGCGGCCAAGCGATCCACATCGCCAGAACCGGCGGCAGAAAAACCGTGGGGCCATCGATCAGGAGCTGGTGAACATGCTCGCGCCCGGCCGCGACATCCCACAGATGGACCGCGGCATGCAGCGCGAGAAACGCCGCGCCGGCCTGCGCCGCGGCCTTGATCGCAAACCACACCAGCGCCGATCCGGCGACGAAATAGGCAACGCCGATATCGCGGACGAAATGCGCATTGAACGGCCCGGTGTCGATCACGCCCGGCACCGCGGCGTACCACGCAGCGGGACCGCCAAGCATGACCAAGCCATTGGCGGCTAAGCCAATTCCGAGAATGCACGCCATAATGCCGCGCATGTCTCTGCCTCCTGCCACTCAAGACGAGGCAGGCGGTCGAAACGTGACATCGGCGATATCGGAAAACCGCGAGGGAGAACTTGCAGGGTTTCAGCGGACCGACGGCAAAAACTCAAAAGGGACCCGCCGAGCAGCGGATCCCCTTTTTGAATACTTGGTTGCGGGGGTAGGATTTGAACCTACGACCTTCAGGTTATGAGCCTGACGAGCTACCGGGCTGCTCCACCCCGCGCCAAGTAAAACCGGCCCCGTTTTCCAGGGCCGTCATTCGCGAAGCTCATGTAGCAAGCCCCCCCTCACAAGGGAAGTGCAGGCCGCCCGATTTTTCGTCATACTGTCATCAGTGACCCATCGGACTGTCATGCACGCCTTCCTAGAAGCGGATATGGGTGAAAAACCAGCCTTGCAGCCGCAAGCGGCGATCGGACCCGCGGTGCGCGCGATCGCATCCGCCATCCTGGCCGAAGCACGCGCCGCGATCAGCGACCCCGAGCGGCCGAGCGAGGACACCGTGCACGAGTTCCGGCGTACCATGAAGCAGTGGCGCGCGCTGATGCGGCTCTTGCAGCCTTTCATCCCCGATGCCGTGCGCTGGCGGCAGGAGGCGCGCGACCATGCCCGCTCGCTGGCGCGGGCGCGCGACGGCCAATCGGCGCTCAACGCCTTCGACGATCTCGTCGACAAGGGCGCGGCGCTGTCATTGTCGGCGCGCTCGATCGCGACCGTCCGCGGCCGCATCGAAGCGATCCGCGGCAGCGAGGAGCAGTCGGTGCTCACGCCGGAGCTGCGCAATGCGATCATCGCCTGGCTCGATGCGGCGGCTGCCGCGGTCGAGCAATGGCCGCTCGATCCGTTCGACTTCGGCTCGATCGCGGCGCAGCTCGCCGAGGGCTACCGCGAAGCGCGCCGGCGCCTCCCGTCCGACTGGTCGCACGCGAGCGCGGAGGATCTGCACCAGCTGCGCCAGCGTGTCGTCGATCACCGCTATCAGATGGAGCTGGTCGAGCCGCTGTGGCCGCGCCACGGCCGGATGTGGACCGAGGAAGCCGAGCGGCTGCGCGACCGGCTCGGGCGCTGCCAGGACCTCGAGATACTGAAACGGTTCACCGAGCCGCATCAGCCGCTGGCGCATTGGCGCTCGCGGCTCGCTCCGGCCTGCGCGGAACGCACCACCGAACTCGCGCACCGCGCCGCCCGCATTGCGCTGCGGCTGTTCGCCGAGCGGCCCAAGGCGTTCCGCCACCGGCTCGAAACGCTGTGGGAGCACGGGCGTTAGCGCCGCAAATGACGACGGGAAAAGCGAACGCCTCCGTCCTTATGATGGTGGTGCGCCCGATGAAGACGGTGTACTCGAACGTCATACCGTCAGGCGCCGGAAATTATCGAGGTCAGCCGGAAATCACCCAGGTCAGCAGCGCAAACAGCGTCTGAAGGCCGGCAACAGCCGACACGGTGATGCCGGCTGCTAAAAATCCGGATTCGATCGCGTTGGTGCGTTTGGCGAATTCGATGACGGAACTGCTCACGGTTGGCCTCCTGGGCTCGGATCAAAGTCCTCCCCGACGGCGCCGAGACTCAACCGGCAATGCTTTCGACCGAATGAAGATCGGCCGTAGGTAGAAACACGGAGCTGTTTCCGATGCCGCGATGGCGTCAGCCGCGGGACGCTATCCAGTTCAGCACGATACTGAGCGACTGCACGGCGGCGATGCCTGCCACGGTGACGCCGGCGGCGAAAAATCCGTACTCCACCCCTTTGGTGATGGCGGCGAGGCCGGTGACCGCCGTGCTTTTCTGGACCTTCAGGATGGAATTTTGCACCGTTGCGCCTCGCTGGCTAAGAAAGCGCCCCTGCCCGGCGAGGCCAGCTTCGCCGCCAAATCCTTTCAGCCGGGTGAAAATAACCGGTAAGTAAAAACACGAAGCTGCGGCATGCGGAACAAACAAACAAAAATGACGGCGCGGCGCAAAAACATTCGCGGCGGAGACGGCGATCACAAAGCGAGTAGCGTTCTGACCTCGGGCCACGACGTCCGTCCGTTGTCCTTCATTTCGGCCGCAAGTTCCGGCGGCATCCAGTCCAGCAATGCGGGCTTGAATGTCGGCCGCTCCTTGACGCGCGCGAACCAGCGTTCGACACGCGGCAGCCGCCCCGCCGACCACAATCCGTCCATCGCGAGCGCGTCCAGACGGTTGACGTAGGGCACCATGGCGATGTCGGCCATGGAGAATGCGCCGCCCACCAGCCAGTCGGAGCCGCTGAGCGCGGCCTCCATGTTCTGCAGGTACCCGGCATAGAGCCTGATCTTCTCGGCTGCGCCGGGCGCCGCGATGCCGTGCTGGATCCACTGCCACTTCTGCCGGCGCGCGCTGATGCCATCAGCGCCGGCGCCCTGGAGAAACTCGTCGAAGCTGCCGGCCCCGTTACGCAGGATCGTATGCCGGTGCGAGACGATGTAGGTGATGGCCGAGCAGGCCGAATGCAATTCCTCGTCGACCGCCTTGGTCCAGACCCGCACGCGCGCCCTCCCGGAGGGCGATTTGGGGTAAATGGCGTGCTCCGGAAAAGTCTCATCGAGGTATTCGCAGATCACCGTCGATTCCGGGATCACCATGTCGTCGTGCACCAGCGTCGGCACCACGGCTTTGGGATTGATCTTCAGATAAGCCGGACTGAATTGCTCGCCTTTGAGGAGATCGAGATAGCGGCTGTTCCAATCCAGCTTCTTCTCCGCCAACGCCAGACGGACTTTTGCCGCACAGGCCGAAGAACCGTGATGGTAGAGTTCAAGCATTGTGCCTCGCGCCGCCGCGGCCCTTTAGACTATCCGCTCGGCCGCGCCCGGCACAGACAAAAAGTCCCGCATGCCGGCCGCATGGGTGTTGGAAAGATGGCGGCGTGCGCGTCGTTCATCGGCCATACCCGCTGCGCCGTTCAAAGGGCGGCGCGCCCGCTCGGCGTGAGAACGCGCGGCACGGCGCGCGCCGCCCTGGTGCGATCGTCGAAGAACGGGTTCGGCCGATGAAGCCCGCGTAGCCACCAGCCGAGCAGCTTCGATCCGCGGCGGGCGAAGACCTTAAACGACGGCGGCGGTGGCGCATTCGGCGGCAGCGGGCCTCTAGCGAAACGCTCGTGGATGCGGCAAAGCGGCGGGCCGAGCACGTCGTCGCGGGAATGGCCGTTTGTCTCGTCGCTCATGAAAGAATGAATGAGGGCGACAACGGGAAAGCGCGGAGTGGCGGCGGTGTTGGCGATCGGGGTCCGGCAACAGTCGGCGTACCAGCGCAAGACCTTGCTGGAGAGGCGCAGGCACCGCAGCGCGTCGGTGCCCGCGGTGAGCGTCACGCGCCCCGGCGGCATCTGGAAGATGTCGGTGCCGCCGGCGGTGTCGAGCACGTCCGCCCGCCCGAGGAAGTGTGCGAAGGCCTGGCAGTCCTTGCAGTAGCAGATGAAGCGGACGCCGGCGGCCGGCGCTACTTCGCGCGCAATGCCGCACACGCGGCCGCAGAGGCAGCGGAGAGGGTGGTCAGAGGGCATATTCGGCAGCCGTCATTGGGCATGGCACATTCGGACGTCCGACGGCAAATTATTTCCTGGCGTTAGTTGCCAGCGGCGGTTAGCGACCTAAATGGATTTAGGATACATGCACTACTCCGCCAACCATGAAGAAGATTATCCGAGGCGCAGCGACGACCCCATCCGAACGCTATCTTGCGAAGCTGGCGGATAAGACATTTTTGAATCTGTGGTCCTACCCGAATCTTTTCATCGATAAAAAGGACGGGGGCAAGGGCAACGGCAAAGAGCTCTGCGACCTGCTGGTCGTGTGCGGCGATGACATCATCACGCCGTTTTAGGGGAACGAATGTACTATCACGTCTACCTGCGGAACGGCACGGTATATGTGCCGACCATGGCGAAGACCGAAGCTGGATTCTACATGAACGTCGAGCCAGTGGCTGTGGTGGCCGTCTCGAACGACGAGGGTTTACGAACCGCTTTCCGAGAGGTCATGACGAGAGGCAACGCCGTCATCCCTACACCGAAACGCAACTCCTTTCCTCCTCCTTTGCTGCCGAAGTATGCCGGTGTGAAAACCGACCGCGCATTTATGCAAGGCACCTCGCATTGGGCCATCGATGAGAGGGATGGCAATTACCAGATCATCGGTTACCGTGTGCATAGGAACGGCTATTGGGTGCAAAATCCCGCTCAGAAGATCGATTTTTCACCGGATACGACGGCCGGAGATGTGGTCGAGCGGATGATCGCGATCCTGCAAGACGCCACACGCCTATAATTTAACGAATGCGAACGACGGCATCACCAAAACGCCCGGTGAGGACCGCCTTGCGGAGCTGAGCCATTGGGGCAAGTCCTAGGAGTAATCCTAGGACTACTCCTATGACTAAGACGCAGGTTGAAGTGATCACGTCGGTGCAACGACGCCGAAGTTGGTCGCGAGCGGAGAAGGAGCGGATCGTTGCTGCGGCCATGGAGCCTGGCGCGGTCGCTTCGGAGGTCGCGCGGGCGGCGGGGATCCATACCAGCCAGTTGTTTCGCTGGCGCCAACAGCTGTGTGAGCGGACCCAAGTTCCGGCGGCGTTCAATCCGGTCGCGATCGCGTCGGAGCCTGAAGCGGCATCTGCGCCGCCTGTGGCCGAGAGAGCCGGCGTGATTGAGATCGAGTTTGCGACCGGCGGGCGGATGCGGATCACTGGAGCGGTCGATGCGCCGACGGTGACGGCGCTGATGAAGGCGTTGGCGAGAGGCAAGCGGCGACGATGATCCCGGCCCCGAGCGGCGCGCGGGTCTGGCTGGCGGCCGGCCACACCGACATGCGTAAAGGCTTTGATGGCCTGGCGCGGTTGGTTCAGGAGACACTCAAACGCGATCCGCATGGCGGGCATCTGTTCGTATTCCGCGGTCGCCGTGGCGGACTGCTCAAGGTACTCTGGCATGACGGCCAGGCATGTGCCTTTACGCCAAGCGGCTGGAGCGTGGCCGCTTCATTTGGCCCACTCCGGCGGACGGTACGGTGACGATCACGCCGGCCCAGCTTGGCTACCTGCTCTAAGGCATCGACTGGCGAATGCCGCAACAGACGTGGCGACCACAAGCCGCCGGCTGATCGCGGCAATTTGAATGAATCACACAATCGACAGTTCGCAGCGTCGTCGAGTTGTGATTCTCTTCACTCGATGAATGCTGACTATTTTCTCCCCGATGATGTGATCACTCTGAAGGCGATGCTGCGCGCGGAACGCGCAGCCCGCTTGGCCGCGGAAGCCGAAGCCCAGGCGCGGACGTTGCTGATCGAGAAGCTCAAGCTCACGATCAAAAAGCTGCGGCACGAACAGTTTGGGCCATCCTCGGAGCGTGGCGCACTGCTCGATCAGCTTGAGCTACAACTTGCCGACCTGGAAGAGAATGCGGCGCAAGCCGAGGCGCAGTTGTCTGCAGCCGAGAAGATCACGGTGCCAGCGTTCGAACGGCGCAGGCCGGCGCGCCGTCCGCTTCCCGCGCATTTGCCGCGCTAGCGCATCGTCTATCCGGCGCCTTCGAACTGCCCATGCTGTGGTGACAGCCGATTGCGCAAGATCGGCGAGGACGTGACCGAGACACTGGAGCTCATTCCACGGCAGTGGAAGGTGATCCAGCACGTCCGCGAGAAGTTGTCCTGCCGGGCCTGCGAAGCGATCACCCAGCCACCGGCGCCGTCCCATCCTATCTCGCGTGGGCGCGCCGGTCCAAAGCTGCTCGCTCATGTCCTGTTCGCCAAGTACGGCCTGCACCTGCCGCTCAATCGCCAGAGTGACTTCTATGAACGCGAAGGTATCGATCTCGACGTCTCGACGCTGGCAGATTGGGTGAGCGCAGCCGCGGCAACCCTGATGCCGCTGGTTTATGTGATCCGCACCCACGTCTTCGCCGCCGAGCGCATCCACGCTGACTACACCACAGTGCCGTTCCTGGCCAAGAGCAAGACCCGCGTCTGCCGGCTATGGACCTATGTGCGCGATGACCGCCCATTCGCCGGTCCCGATCCACCGGCGGCGGTGTTCTTCTATTCGCGTGATCGTGGCGGCGAGCATCCCGAGCAACACTTGGCGGGATACGCCGGATTAATGCAGGCCGACGCCTATGCCAGCTTCACCAAGCTCTACGCTGCCAACCGCAAAGCAGGCCCGATCATCGAAGCCGCGTGCTGGGCGCATGCACGGCGCAAGTTCTTTGACCTGTCTCGTCTCGGCAATGCGCCGATCGCCACCGAAGCGGTCAAGCGCATCGATGTCCTGTTCGCCATCGAGCGCGAGATCAACGGCGTCATCCCACAGGAGCGCCTGCGCGTGCGCCAGGAGCGCAGCCGGCCACTGATCGTCTAATTGCAGACTTGGTTACGCGAACAGCGTGCCTGCCTCTCCAAAAACAGCGACACGACCAAAGCAATCAATTACAGCCTTAACCGCTGAGACGCCTTCACTCGCTTCCTCAATGATGGGCGCCTTTGCATGTCTAACAACGCCGCCGAACGCGAGCTGCGGGCCGTTGCCCTGGGACTAAAGAACTGGACCTTCGCCAGCTCCTACGAAGGCGTTCGGCGCGCCGCTGCGATCTACACGCTAATCGCCACCGCCAAGCTCAACGATATCGATCCGCAGGCTTGGCTTGCCGACGTGCTGGCCCGCTTGCCAGATCACCCCGCCAAGCGCATTCACGAACTGCTGCCCTGGAACTGGAACCGGCGAAACGTTGCTGCTGAAGCTGCTTGAGGCTCGTCGCCCGCCCCTCCAAAACCGATCCGCCCTGTGCCCCTCACCGGGCGCGACGCCGTTACTCGCCTGTGCAGTTCGAAGCCGGAAACAAAAAAAGCCCCGCGGAAAACCGCGGGGCTTTTATTTGAATATCGTGATGAGGAGATGAAGTGTTCCGTCCTTGGCAGACCTGGCAGCGACCTACTCTTCCAAGCCTTGAGACTTAGTACCATCGGCGCAGAGGACTTTGACGGCCGAGTTCGGGATGGGATCGGGTAGAGGCTCCTCGCTATGACCACCAGGTCGGCGAAGGGCGGAACAGGGGTCAGTCATTAGTAGTCAGTGATCAGAACAGATTACCGGCTACGAATCCTGACTATGAAGCAAGCGGTCTTTCTCGCCATTCGGGCATCAGCCAGCGATCTGATTACTGACCGCTGATGACTGATGCCCGGAACGGGCATTGACTAATGAGAGCGTTCAAGCCGAACGAGCGATTAGTACCGGTAAGCTGAACGCGTCACCGCGCTTACACACCCGGCCTATCAACGTGGTGGTCTACCACGGCTCTTCAGGGAGAACTCGTTTCGAGGTGGGTTTCCCGCTTAGATGCCTTCAGCGGTTATCCCGTCCGTACATAGCTACGCAGCACTGCGGCTGGCGCCACAACTGCTCCACCAGAGGTACGTCCATCCCGGTCCTCTCGTACTAGGGACAGATCCTCTCAATTCTCCAACACCCACGGCAGATAGGGACCGAACTGTCTCACGACGTTCTGAACCCAGCTCACGTACCACTTTAATCGGCGAACAGCCGAACCCTTGGGACCTGCTCCAGCCCCAGGATGTGATGAGCCGACATCGAGGTGCCAAACGACTCCGTCGATATGGACTCTTGGGAGTCATCAGCCTGTTATCCCCGGCGTACCTTTTATCCGTTGAGCGATGGCCCTTCCACGCGGGACCACCGGATCACTATGTCCGACTTTCGTCTCTGCTCGACTTGTCAGTCTCGCAGTCAGGCAGGCTTATGCCATTACACTCAACGAGCGATTTCCGACCGCTCTGAGCCTACCATCGAACGCCTCCGTTACTCTTTGGGAGGCGACCGCCCCAGTCAAACTGCCCACCATGCACTGTCCCGGCCCCGGATAACGGGACGCGGTTAGATATCCATAACCACTAGGCTGGTATTTCACATTGCGACTCCACCCGAGCTGGCGCCCGGGCTTCAAAGTCTACCAGCTATTCTACACAAGCAGTCACGAATACCAGTGCAAAGCTACAGTAAAGGTGCACGGGGTCTTTCCGTCTGACCGCA
>CAVPXZ010000013.1:0-118004 GCA_963709825.1 uncultured Alphaproteobacteria bacterium | reverse complement strand
GCATCATAGCGCCAATTGGCAAACAGATCCTCGGCAAGCCGCGACGTTCCCTTTTCGGAAAACTCTGCCTTGACCGCGGAACGTTGCGACCGCGATCCCGGCGAAATCGCGTCAGTGTCGATATTCTCACGCAACAGCGGGACGGCCGTGCCGATCAGTTTGGTGGATCGCTCAGCCATTCAGCCCAACTCCCTGACGTCGGCAATGTACCCCTTGAGCGCCGCCGCAACCGCCATCGACGGACTGGCCAGATGAGTGCGGCTGCCGGGCCCCTGGCGACCGACGAAATTCCGGTTGGTCGTGGAGACGATGCGCTGATTTGGCGACGCGATCTCGCGCATCATGTCGCCGGACCCGGCGCACATTGAGCATCCGGGTCGTCCCCAGTTAAATCCGGCGGCACGGAAGATTTGCCCAAGGCCTTCCGCCTCCGCAGCCCGCCTGACCGGCTCCGAACCGGGCGACACCCAGGCGGTCACGTGGGGCGCGACTTTGCGGCCGCGCGCCACGGCCGCTGCTTCGCGCAGGTCGGAGAGGCGGCCGTTGGTGCATGAACCAATGAACACGACGTCTATGGGGGTTCCTTTGATCGGCGCTCCCGCCTTCAATCCGATGTAATCCAGCGCAAGCTGCGCCGCGTTTGCAGCTTCGCCAATGGAAGCGCCGGGCTCGGGGATGTTTTCGCTGATCCCGATCACTTGTCCCGGGGTCGTCCCCCAGGTGACCTGCGGCTCGATCGACGAAACGTCGATGGTTCTCTCGACCGCGAATGCAGCGCCTTCATCCGAGCCCAGCGACTTCCAGTCGCGCAGCGCCGCGTCCAATTGCGGGCCGCGCGGCGCATAAGGCCGGTCATGCAGATATGCAAAAGTGATCTCATCCGGAGCAATCAATCCAAAGCGCGCACCAAGCTCCACCGCCATGTTGCAGACCGTGAAGCGTCCCTCCATCGACATCCGCTCGATGACCGGTCCGGCGAATTCAACGGCAAATCCCGCCGCCCCGGCTACGCCGAGACGCCCGATCGAATGCAAGATCACGTCCTTCGGAGAGACGCCATCGGGCAAAGAGCCTGCAAGGTTGATGCGCATTGCGGCGGGCTGCCGCTGTACGCTCGCCTGGGTCGCCAACACGTGCACCAGCTCCGATTGGCCGATGCCCCAAGCGAGCGATCCCATGGCTCCGAGCGTGCAGGTATGGCTGTCGCCGCAAGCGACGGTAAGGCCGGGAAGCGCCAATCCCTGCTCGGCCGCGATGACGTGAACGATGCCGTGATCGGCATCGCCCACATCAAATAACCGGAAACCATACTTGGCGGCGTTGTCCCTGAGGTTTTTGGCGTAGTCGTTGTGCAAGCCGCGCGGATCCTGCTCCGCGTTCCAAAGCGTCGCCACGGTATGGTCGGCGGTCGCAAAGGTGAGCTCGGGATGGCGCAGCGGCAAGCCGCGGCGATTGAGCGCGAGAAAACCGCGGCCGGCGAGATCGTTCAAAAGATGCCGATCGACGAACAGGAGATGAAATCCTTCGCCAAGATCGGCAATCGAATGCCGTGCCCACAGCTTTTCAAGCAATGTCAGCGCCACCAACAATCTCCCGGTTCATCGGCGTGCAGACGCATCAACGCGGCCGATACTTCTCCTCGATCCGCGCCCAGTCGGCAAAGCCGACGATGTCCTTGAATTCTTCCAAACCGATCGCATTCGCCGATGCCGCGACCCGGCCGGAGCGGATCTCGGCGATGGCTGATTGCATCGCTGCAGCGGCGCGCAGCACCAGGGTAATGCCATAGCCAATGATGCCGAAACCGAGCTCGCGGTACTCCCGTGGAGTCAAGATTGGCGAGCGGCCGCCTTCCAACGGATTAGCCAACAAAGGCACGTCGAAGTGTCGGCCGATGATGGCCATTTCCTCTATGGATTCCGGCGCCTCGATGAACAGGCCATGGGCACCGGCGCGAAGATAGGACTCGGCGCGCCGCAACGCTTCGTCGAGCCCGAGCACGGCGCGCAAATCCGTCCGCGCGATAATAAATGTATTCGGATCAGTGCGCTCGCCGACCACGGCCCGCACCTTGGCCTCCATGTCCGCCTGCGGCACCACTGATTTGCCGGCCATGTGGCCGCAACGCTTCGGCCAGGTTTGGTCCTCGATCATCAGCGCGCTCGCGCCCATGCGCTCGTAGGCTTGCACCGTGTGCACGGCGTTCTTGACGTCGCCATAGCCGTCATCGATGTCGATCAGGGCCGGGAGGCTCGTCGCCTGCAGAATGTCACGGACCGCCGCAGCGATATCGCCGAACGCCCGAAGTCCGATATCGGGAACGCCGAACCGTGAACCGACGACGGAAAAGCCGCCGATGAAGCACGCTGCGCATCCGGCGCGCTCGATCAGCCGGGCGCTCAGCGCATCGTAGGCACCAAACAAAATCAGAGGCCGTTCCGCTTCCAGGGCCGCTCGAAAAGTTTGCTTCATCGCTGTGCCGTTTGATCTTTCGCCGCGTCGAGGCTGGAACGGCCGTCGCCCTTGACGACGCTGCAGGCAATATGGTCGTATTCATGTAGATATGACAAGATAAGTATCGTGTAAATATGTCCGGCATATGCGGCTCGACCGGACAGCACGCAACAATTAGGGAGCGAAGTGATGACCGGCGGCACGGACAATTATGATTTCATCGTCGTCGGGTGCGGTGCAGCAGGGCTCTCAGCCGCGATCAGCTACCTCGAAGCGACGAAGGACGCGGGCCGCACGCCGCGGATCGCCGTGCTGGAGAGCGCTCCCAAGGATCAGCGCGGCGGCGCAACCCGCTGGACCACGTCGCGGTTTCGGGCCCGTGAGGATTACAGTCTCGATCCCTTGTTCGTCGGCAAGGTGCAGAAAGTTTCCAAGGGACTCGCCGACATCGAATATTGCCGGGTCTTGGAACGTGAAGTGCCAAATACGCTGCGCTTTCTCGAAGCCCATGGCGTAAAGCTCCTTCACTATGGTCCTCCGGTGGCGATGGGCGTCGAGCATGAGGTCACGCCCGATGGCGGCGGGCCCGCAATCGTCGATGCACTGGCAAATTCGGTAGAGAAGTCGGCAGATGCCGAAATCCTTTATCAAACAGAAGCGGTTCGGCTCAGTCTTGCTGCGGACGGCCGCGTCGATGGCGTGGTTGTGCGTGGCGAAGACGGCCTGCTGCGCACGTTGAGAGCGCGCGCGGTGGTGTTGGCGTGCGGCGGCTTCGAGGGCAACAAGGAGATGCTGACCCGTTATCTCGGACCGAATGCCTGCGATTTACCCCTGCTGGCGCCGGGGCTGGCGTTCAATCAAGGCGCGGGCATCAGGATGGCGATGGAGGTCGGCGCGGGCACCGCCGGTCAGTTCGACATGCTCCACACCGAGCTGGTGGATCGGCGTACCTCCCGCCCCGACGCATACATCTACGCTCATCCGTTCGGCATCGTGCTCAACGGCCATGGCAAGCGCTTTTACAACGAGGGCCAAGGTACCTTCGAAGAAACGTTCGAGCTCATCGCTTTCGAGGTCTGGCGCAATCAGAGCCAGAGCGCCTTCTTTGTCGCCGACCAGACCATCACCGGCCACAAGGGCATCATGGTGCTCTTTGACACCGATCAGCCGCCGGTTGAGGCCGGCACCTTGCCGGAATTGGCACGTCTTCTCGGCCTCGATCCCGCGCAGTTCGTGCGCACGATCGAGGAGTACAACGCCGCGGTCGGTCCCGGCGAATTCGATCCGAACCGGCGCGACGGCAAACGCACGCACGGCCTCAGTCCGGAAAAGTCAAACTGGGCCTATCGCATCGAGAAGCCGCCCTACTTCGCCTATCCGCTGACCACTGCGATCTGCTTCACCTATGGCGGCATCCGCACTAACCGCGAGGCGCAGGTGGTGACCGGCAACGGCATCCCGCTTCCGGGCCTTTATGCCGCGGGGGAGATCGTGGGATTGTTTTATCATGAGTATCCGGCCGGCACGTCGGTGCTACGCTCACTCACCTTCGGCCGCATTGCCGGCGCGCACGCGGCGAAATCAAGCTTCGCTAACCAGTGAGCCGATGAAAGTCGTCGTCTGCGTGAAAACGTCCACTGGCGCGCCGGTCAGCGCCGCAGATGCCTTCTTGCGTTGGCGCAACGGTGCTGCCGCCATTCGACGCCCATGCCGTCGAGAAGGCTAAGAATTGTGGAAACACCCGGCTACGGTGATCATCTTTGCTGTTGCTCCGGCCGAAGCTCGCCGTCGTCGCCGTTCCGGAGAGCGTGATCCCTCCTTTGATCGAACTGCTGCAAGGCCGCCGAGCACCGCGCAACACAACGAGCTGAGCGCCCCGAAAGGTGGCGAATATCGTATAGGGGGAGCGAACCTATGATAAAGATTTCCGAGCTCCTGGTGCGCAAAGGAGGCATGAGCCGCGGCGAATTCCACGAATATTGGAAACGCGTGCACGGCCCTCTGGTCATGTCGATCCCGGAGATCCGCCGTCACGTCGTCAAATACGTCCAATCGCACACCCAGCCGGACTGGTTTCCCTTTCTCGCTGGCGACGGACCGCTCTTCGACGGGGTTGCCGAAGTCTGGTGCGAAGGCATCCAGAACGCACAGCTTATGTTCGAAGAGCCGAAATTCGCAGAGCTGGTGACGCCCGACGAAGGGCAATTCCTGAACGCGAGTCGGACCGTCATTCTCCTGATGTCGCAGCATCTGATCTACCAGCGGTCGGCGGCACCCATTCACGGCGGTGTGAAGTTGTTCGAACTGCCGGTGCGGCGGCGCGGAACAATGCGTTCCGAGTGCCATCGCCATTGGCGCGAGATCCATGCGCCTCTGGTGCTCGGCTGTGCCGACATGATCGAACCTCTGCGCCGCTACGTGCAGTCGCATTCCTTGGAGGACGGCGCCGGCGGGTTGCCGCCGATGCGCTATGACGGCATGGCCGAACTTTGGTTTGACAGCGTCGACGACCTAAAGGCGTGCTTCGGACGGCAATATATGGAAGCCGTTCATCCCGACGAGCCGCGCTTCGTCGATCCTTCGCTTAGCAGCGCTCTGGTCGCCAAAGAACACATCATCTACGAACGCCAGTGAACGCGTATGGCGGGCAATTTGTTTGAGGAAGGCGACCAGAAGCACACGATGCAGTACTTTGTAATTTATTCCAAAATTGTCTTTGGCGGACGACCGTGAACGCATCTGTTAGGCGCGACGAGGACGCGCAAACCGGAACTAATGCCAAAAACGCTTTTCGCTGGTCAATCGTTTGTGCCGACAGCGAGACGCTGTTAGCGCAGATCGTTCGTCGGCCCGGCATCTGTTACACCGCCTTCGTGCCGAACGCGCGGGGCGCCGACGTGCGCTGGCCGCCGGCATCGACGATCTGAAATCCGGTGTCACCACCAGCGACAGCTTCAACGAACTGAACGTGCGGATGACAACCGAACAGGGCATGCGGGCGCTTGACGAGATCGCCGCGGCGGCGAAGGCGAAGGTGCCGATTGTGCAACAGCTCGCGTCGATCTGCGACGCGTCGCCCTCGCTGGGCCGCGACACGGCGCGCTTGGCGTAACAGCCCCACACGGCGTCTGCTATAATGCACGCTATTAGATTCGAACTTTTCGGCGGCGAAACGCGTGAGTGACACAAGCGCTCTGGATTGGCAGCAGCGTCCGGCAACTCCGGCGCAGGCCTTCGATTTGGCCGCAGCCCATCACCGTGCCGGGCGGCTGGACGAAGCCGCGCAGCTCTATCGCGCCGTTCTGGAGACTGAGCCGGATCATTTTGGCGCGCTGCATCATCTTGGCATCGTCGCAACCCGTCAGGGCAAGCTTGAAGAGGCGGCAGCGCTGTTGCAGCGGGCGGTCGCGGCCGACCCCAGCTCCGCCGAAGCCCTGACCAATCTCGGCATCGCGCTGATGCGGCTGCGTCATTTCGACGAGGCGGCAGGCGTCTACCGAAGAGCGCTCGCGCTCGAGCCGTCCAACGTCGAGGCTCACAACTATCTCGGCGCGATGCTGCACACACTCGGCAGGTTCGAGGAAGCGGCGGCGGAGTTCGCCACGGCATTGCGGCTGCGCCCCGGCAATGCCGCCGTGCATAACAACCTCGGAATGGCGCTCGCGGCCCTTGGCCGGACGGAAGAAGCCGTCGCGGAGCATAAAAAGGCGGTCGCGATCAATCCGCGCTACGTCGATGCGCAAAACAATCTTGGCAACGCACTCCTGACCCTCGGACGCCATGACGAGGCGCTGGCGCGTTTGTACCGCGCGCTCGATCTCACGCCGGACGCCGCTACGACGCACAGCGTTTTGAGCGCGGCGCTTTTCGCGGTCAGGGGCTACGAGGAGGCTGTTGTGCACTGCCGGCGGGCGATCGACATCAAGCCCGACTTTGCCGAGGCACATAACAATCTTGGCGTCACGCTGGCGGCTCTCAAACGCCACGGCGAAGCGGCCCTGCACTATCGGCGCGCTATCGAGATCGAGCCCGACCTCGCCGAGGCGCATAACAATCTTGGCAATGCATTGTCGGCCCTCAAGCGCCATGCCGACGCGATACCGCACTTCCGCAGGGCAATCGAGATCAAACCCGATTTTGCCGAAGCGATTGGCAATCTCGGGATTGCGCTTACTGCGGAGAACCGTCACGACGAAGCGGTCGCCCGCTACGAACGATCGCTGACGATGGCGCCCAACCTCGCGGTTGCGCGTTCCGGTTATGCCAACCAGCTCATGATTCTGGGCCGGTTGGAAGAAGCGGAGCGGGAGATCGAGCAGGCCATCGCGTTGGCGCCGACCAAGGCCGAGTTCTACCGCATCCTCGCGGAAATCAAACGGTTCAGCCCCGGCGACCCGCACCTCGCCGCGATGCAGGCACTCGCCGGCAACATAAGCGAGCTGACCGATGACGAGCGCAGGGATCTGCATTTCGCGTTGGGCAAGGGCCTTGCCGATATCGGGCATCACGAGGACGCCTTCCGTCACCTGATAGCCGCCAATGCGCTCAAGCGCCTCCAAATCGACTACGATGAAACCGCCGCTCTCGGGCTGCTCGAACGCATCGCAACGGCGTTCACGCCGCAGGCGATGCGCCGCCTGGCAGGATGTGGCGATCCTTCGCCGCTCCCGGTCTTCATTGTCGGCATGCCGCGCTCCGGCACGACGCTGGTCGAGCAGGTGCTGGCAAGTCATCCGCTGGTGTTTGGGGCCGGCGAGATCGCCGACCTCAAAGCCGCCATCGCAGCTGTCACCGGTTCGGACAGCGCGCCGCGCTTGGCGGAAGGGATCGGCGCGATGACCGCTGAGCAGGTGCGCCGCATTGGTGCGGAGTACCGCGACCGCCTTGCCGCCCAGGCGCCCACGGCGCAACGGATCACTGACAAGATGCTGATGAATTTCCTCTGGATCGGCCTGATCCATCTGGCGCTGCCGAACGCTCGTATCATCCATGTGCGGCGCGACCCCGCTGACACTTGTCTGTCATGCTTTTCCAAGCTGTTCGTCGGCGGTCTGCCCTTCACCTACGATCTTGCCGAGCTTGGTCGCTATTACCGGGGCTATGTCCGGCTCATGGCGCACTGGCGCGCGGTGCTTCCGGAAGGCGCCATGCTCGAAGTGCAATACGAAGAACTTGTCACCGACTTCCCGGCGCAGGCGCGCCGCCTTGTCGCCTATTGCGGCCTGGAATGGGACGAGCGCTGCAGCGCCTTCTATAAAACGCGCCGCCCGGTTGCGACGTCAAGCGCGACGCAGGTGCGCCGGCCGATTTATCGGAATTCGGTCGGCGCCTCGCTTCCCTACAAGGACCTGCTGCGGCCGCTTCTGGACGCATTGGACGAGCGCTGAGCCACCGCTCGCTAAGCGGATCCACGTAGGTGGCAATACGAATTGTTTCCGCGTCATTGTGTGCTACCCGCCTATAGTCATGCGAGCATCCGATGATCTGAACGCGTTGCGGCCCGCATCTGGCGCAGTGTCCCGACAATGAAACTATCGATCGTCCTGGAGCTGGATGACGCGGCGCCAAAACCTGGCGGAGCGACCATTTCCTTCACCGATGTCGGCGGCGCTCAACCACCGCATGATTTGCCTTGCCTCTTATCGGCGAACTACATGGCACAACTGATGGCAACTTTCCCTCAGCCTCCTCAGACACGCGAACGGCGGCGTGTTGACGCCCGCGATGCAACACGCACCTACGACGATGCGGTGGCCCCGAAGCTGATGTCGCCGGGCGCCACGATCTGTCGCAAAACGTAATAGCTCCGCGCTCGTAACGGCGACAGCAAATTAGGTTCCGAGCGGCGCGCTTTTTCAGTCAGATCAGTTGAAACACCTGCAGCTCACGCGAAGCGGCCTCGCGAAGCGCATGAAGGCGCCTTTTCAGGAGCCGGATTTCATCATCCGAGAGACCACGCCGGTTCTCGTACGGTCCTCTCAGAACGCTTTCAACGTCGCGCGCCGCGCGTCCGATCGATGGAAAGCCAACCGTCGGACCGACACCCACGACGCCATGGATCGACCGATAGGTGTCGCCGACCGACACGGCAGCTTGCGGCGCTTTGACCGATAGATTGGAGATCACCCCATCGGTGTCGTTAATCTTGCTCTCGAGTGTCGACACGAAACGCTCGCGCACCCGAGCCAGACGGTCAGTGAAGGCTGCTGTAGTCATCGAGCCGTACCCCGCGACCGCATGCTACGTTGAATGCGGAAGCCGGCAGAAGAAATACGGCTGAAATCATGAACTTCGTCTTACACTGCGCGCGCAAAATGCGTTGCGGTCGCGTTACCATTCGCGTGCTGCCGCGCGGCCACACCAACACCAGCCGCGCCAGTTCATAATGCAAAGCGTCAGCACTCGGGGTGTGCGCTCAATGATCCAGCGCGACAGCGGCACGAGGGAGCTGGCCATCTATCTCTTGATGGCGTGAACATGCTGGCGAAGTCGGTAGAGAGGCTACGCGTTCGTTGACCTTCATGACTATACGCATGAGATCGACCGAGTTTTTCGCTCCAAGCTTTTGCATGATCCGGCTGCGATGAACCTCGACCGTGCGGGGGCTGATTTCGAGATTCCTGGCGGTTTCCTTGTTCGATGCCGCCGCGGCGATTTGGGACAGAACTTCGCGCTCGCGGTGCGTCAACTGATCGTAACCGCGAAACGTCACGGCTACCGATGGGGACGGCTGTTCGCAGTCCCGAAGACGGACCCAGGAGTTGATCGCTTCAATGACGCGCGCCAAGATCGCGTCGCCTTCGAACCGCTTTTCTATAAAATCAAACGCCCCGCATTTCATCGCCTGGACTACATTAACGACGTCACCCTGCCCCGAAAGAATGAGAATCGGAGCCGGATATGTCCTGGCGTTCAGTTCTCTTAGAATATCCAGTCCCGAAACCGCGGGCATGCATATGTCCAAGAGCACGCAAGCCGGCGTCTCATACCGTGCGGTGTGCAGGAAGGAGCGCCCATCAGTGAACGCTCTGGCGCGATACCCGGCATTGCCGAACAACGCGGTGAGCGCTTCGCGCATGTCGAAGTCATCGTCGACGATAAAGATTTCGCTGATCATGGGTTTTATCCCTTCGAGCCCGCGCACCTTCCTTTCCCCGTCATCGTTGAGATTTCTTGCTCTTTGCTCGGATCAAAACTTCGTCCGTTCTCCCGAGTTGGGGCCGCGAAGCTTCGCGCATTTTTGCTCGCGCGGAGAGCCAACGGCCCGTCACATCAATCTTGAGTAAGACTGACATGCGTGAGTTCCACATGCTGTTCAAAATTCTACAGTTTGATGGGAATTTCCGTACGTAGTGATACGGAGCGTATTTTTGCTACTCAGAACTTTCTTTGATGCGCAGGCCGACGATGTTAGCTCGCGTCACTCGTGCGGCGCCATCTCCAACACGTCAGACAAGGAGCCATGGACGACGACTTTACCGTTGTAATCAATGTGACCCAAGTCGCGAAATTTGTTCATGAAATGATCGATGCGAGACCGGGTCGTTCCAACCATTTGCGCGAGCGCCTGCTGGTCGACATGGTCTATAACCGCGCTTTCCCGAGCGTCCTTTCGACGATTTGCCAATTGAAGGAGAATCCGCGCCAGCCGGCACTCGCTGGAATCAGCAAGGTGGCTGACGAGGCTTCGTTTCAATAAGTCATTCCTATTCAAGACGTCGGCGAGATAGAATTCGGCAAAGCGCTGGTCCCGCCGAATGGCCACGAGCAAGCTTGCCTTTTCCAGACGAATAACGGCGCTATCGACAACGCAACGGGCCGTCGTCAGCCGCAGTGACTTGCCGGCCAGACATTCATCGCCACAGAACTCGCCGGCATCGAGAACGACAATGATGGCCTCTTTGCCTTCCGGGGAAACGACCTCAAGCTGGGCTCGTCCGTCCTCGACGTAGTACACGCAATCAGCGTGTTCCCCCTGGGTGTAGATTGCGGCCCCGCCCAAAGCCTTGGATCGGGAAACGCCGCCGTAAGCGGCGGCGAAAGCCTCGATTCGGAATGACTGTTTGCGCTCCAACGCGCTGCCGACGAGCGAACGATCGTCCACGGAGGCGGAGCCGTCACGAGAGCCGGCCAGCCGACATGTCGGCGGTTGACGCACTCATCCTGCCCGCAGGCATCCGCAACGGATTGTCGTGCAGCACGACGTTCGACAAGGAACCATAAACGACGATATGGCCGTTGTAATCGATAAAGCCCAAGTCGCGGAACTTGTTCATGAAGTAGTTGACGCGAGATCGGCTCGCGCCGATCATCTGCGCCAGCGCCTCCTGGTCTAAATTGCGGATCACCGTCATCGGCCGGCCCTCCTTTCCATAGTTCGCCAGCAGGAGGAGAGTTCGCGCCAGACGCAGCTCGCAGGAATCAAAATGCTGGCTGATCAGTCGTTCCGTCAGCCGAACCGTTCGACCCAAAAAGTAGGCCAGACAGAACTCGGCAAACCGCAGATCCTGCTGCATGGCGCGAACCATGTTCGCGCCGTCCAGCCGCGCGACGGCGCTGTCCGCAATGCACCTGGCCGCCGAGGCCCGCACCTTATCGCCGGCGAGACAGCCCTCGCCGCAGAAATCGCCGGCCTCAAGAAGGCCGATGATGGCTTGCTTGCCTTGAGCCGAGAGGACTGCAAGCTGGATCTGTCCTTGTTCGAGGTAGAACATGCAGTCAGCCGGCTGTCCCTGCTCATAGAGCAGTTCCCCCGACTTGGGTCTGGATCTTGTAACCCCTCCGAATTTCGAGCCGAATGACTCGAGGTCTAATCTGCCGGATGCCAGATCCGCCGCATCGATGACCGCGCCTTGCACCATGAGCTGAGCCGCTCCCTGCGGATGTCGTGTTGATCAATCATTCGCAGGACCGCACCGCCAAGGAAGGCATTACATGTAACGGTAACGGTTACCTGCAGCGGGATCGGCAGAGTTTTCCACAATCTGTTCCCCGATCGAGTGCGCAACACGAGGCCGATACGCCCATAGTCGAAGCGGTTGCCCGTGGGCGTTGGACGCGCATGGTTGCACCCCTCGGTTCTCACAATGACCAGCATGCGCTTACCGGTCCAAAGTCGTGAATTACTTCACAGTTGCCACGACGCGAAAAGCGTGCGGGGGGTCAAGCGGACGTTGGTTGCGCTGCAGTAGTCCGTCCGGAGTTGTGGGATGGATTTTGTGGCGGATCGGTCTGCCCCAGACAGCGACAACGCCGCGAAGTATTTCGACAAGATCGATGCGGCGCTGCATTCGTTGGGTCCGCCGGCTTCCCGAAGCGGGGATGCCAAGAGGGACGCGCAGGACATCAAGGCGCGATCGCGGCTGGTCAAGGAACGGTTTTTGCGCCGCCATGTCGGGGCGATCTACGACACCGTGACCGATAATCGCAACGAGACCCTGCGTGTCTGCGAGTTGCTTTATGCTGTCGCCGAGCGTTTTCCCGGTCTGGTGCCCACGCGCCAGCGCATCCAGGGCGAAAGATCCCTCAAGCTACAGAGCGCCAAGGAAGGCTTCGAGATCGATCAGGGGCTTTTCATTGCCCACATCCTCGCCGACCCGGAACGCGGGCTGCATCTGGTCCATGCCATGCTCACGCCCAAGCGTGAGGCGCTAGAACAATTCGCCGAGTTTCAAAAACACGGCGTCGCCGAGTTGGGCGAGGCGCGCGTCGAGCGCAAAGGCAATGTGGGCCATGTGACACTCAGCAACCCCGGCTTCCTCAATGCCGAAGGCGACCGCACAGCGGCGGATCTCGAAACCGCCGCCGACCTCGCGCTGCTCGACGATCGAATTGAAGTTTGCGTCCTGCGCGGCGGCTCCGTGGATCATCCCAAATATAACGGCCGCCGCATTTTCAATTCCGGCATCAATCTGACGCATCTTTATTACGGGCAAATTGCTTTCGCCGATTTCATCCTTGAGCGCGAACTTGGCCTGCTTAACAAGATCTATCGCGGCCACTGGCGTTCCGACTCCTACAGCGAACAGTTCGAGGATTACGTGGAGAAACCCTGGCTGGCGGCGGTCGAATCGCACGCCATCGGCGGCGGCTGTCAGCTTTTGTGCGTGATGGACCGCGTTGTGGCGGCGCACGGCAGCTACTTCAACCTGCCTGCCAGCAAAGAGGGCTTCATTCCGGGAAGCGCCAACCTTCGCCTCCCGCGCCTTGTCGGTATCCAGCTTGCCCGGCAGGGCATTTTTTTCGAGCGCAAATTCATGGCCGACACGCCGGAAGGCCAGATGATCTGCGATGAAGCCGTTAGTTACGAGCAGATGGACAACGCGATCGAGGCCAACACGGCGCAGATGATACGCGCCGGCTTTACCAGCACCGTGAGCAACCGCAAGGCGTTGCGCGTCGGCCAGGAGCCGCTCGCGGTTTATCGCCGCTACATGGCGACGTATGCGCGTCAGCAGGCGCTTTGTTTCTATGATCCAAAGCTGATCGACAATCTGGAACACAGCTGGAAGCCGGCCAGTCGCCGCATGTGAGCGCGCGCCGGAAGCAAATTCGACAGGGGTGCCGGAGGCAAAGGTTCTATGCGAACCCTCGCTGAGCTCGTTCGTTGGCGGGCGCGTCGCCATCCCGACCTGGAAGCGATCTGGTATGCGGGCAGCAGCCAGAGCTATGGGGAGCTCAACGAATCGACCTCGCAGCTTGCCGGCGCCTTGGTTTCTCAAGTCGGCATCCGACCCGGCGACCGGGTAGCGATTCTCGACAAGAACTGCGCCGCTTATCTCGAGCTCGTACTCGCGCTCGACAAAGCCGGAGCCGTCGCGGCGCCGATCAATTGGCGCCTGACGGCCCACGAGGTGAAACTCATCATCGAAGACATTAAGCCGAAGCTCGTCGTCAGCGGCCCCGAATTCAAAGCCAACGGCGCCGCGACGGGCATTCCCACCATGACCTTCGATGAATTGCCACGCGGCGGCAAAGACCCGCACCGCGATCAGGACGGCGCAATCTCCACGCAGTTCTGCACGTCCAGCACGACCGGCCTACCGAAAGGCGCCATGCTGACGGGTTGGAACATGCTCAATACCGGTTTGTGCCTGGCGCTCGAAATGCCGGAACTGCGCGAAGGTTGCCGCTCGCTAGTCGCCATGCCGATGTTTCATCTCGGCGGAACCGGGTGGGCGTTCTGGAGCATGCAGGAAGGCGCGTCGCTGGTGATCGTACGCGAAGTCGTGCCGGAGTCGCTTCTCAAAACGATTGTCGAGCAACGCGTCGAGACTGCGCTTCTGGTCCCCGCGGTAATGCTGTTCTTATGCGAACTACCTCAATCGAGAACAGCGGATTTCTCGGCGTTGAAGCACGTTACCTACGGCACGGCGCCGATATCGCCCAAAGTGCTGCAGCGTTCGATCGACACGTTCAAATGCCGCTTCTCACAGATCTACGGGCTGACGGAAACCACCGGCCCTTTCACCTCGCTGGCGCATCGGGATCATGTCGCCGAGAAGCTGGCGTCCTGCGGCCGGCCGATGTTCGGCGCGCGGGCCAAGGTGGTCGATACCGACGGCCGGGAACTTCCGCCCTATGAAATAGGCGAGCTGGTCTATCAGGGCGAAAGTCTGATGAGCGGCTATTGGGCACGCAAAAAGGAGACCGACGAGGTCATCCGCAACGGCTGGTTTCGCACTGGCGACGCCGGCTACGTCGACAAAGACGGATTCTTTTTCATCAAAGATCGTATCAAGGATATGATCGTGACCGGCAGCGAAAATGTCTATCCGGCCGAAATCGAGGCTGTGCTGGCCAGTCATCCCGACATCATCGAAGTAGCGGTCATCGGCGTCCCGGACCCGAAGTGGGGCGAAAGCGTCAAGGCATGCGTGGTGAAGCGGCCGGCCTCGACCGTCACCGCCGAGATGCTGATTGATTGGTGCCGGGACAAGCTCGCAGGATACAAGCGGCCGCGTACAGTCGACTTTCTCGACGCATTGCCGCGCAACGCCAGCGGTAAGATGCTCAAGCGCAAGCTTCGTGAGCCTTACTGGGCGGGTTACGAGCGCAAGGTGAACTAACAAGGAGTGACGCGTGACCACGCTTTCCGCCATGAAAATCGCAGTCCCCTGCCCAGAATGCGGTCAGATGACCGAAGAGCCCATCGAACGTGTCGCGACGAATGACGTCATTCCCTGTTCGATTTGCCAGGGTCTTATCGATCTCTCGGTGGATGAGTGCCGCGAGAAAGTCGATCTGGCGCGTAAGCTATCTGGCAGTCCTTAACAGCCGGCGGTGCAGCGTCGTGCGACCCGGCCGATAGTTCCTGGTGCGGCTCTCCCTGCAAAGTGTCGGTCATCTCGCAGGCGAATTTTTGTACCTTGAGGCCGTTTGGACTTGTGAACAAAGCCGATCGGTCGCAACGACGAGGCATTTCGCCGAAATGCACTGGCTGGGGCGGGAGGATTCGAACCTCCGCATGGCGGAATCAAAATCCGCTGCCTTACCGCTTGGCTACGCCCCAATGCACCGTCGGATTGCCGCCGGCCGGCCGCAGGCCATTGGCCGCTGCAACATAGCGGCGCGGCCACAATGGGGCAATGTTATCAGCCCGCGCGGCATCAAAGCCGCCGCCATGCGCCATATAATGCTATTCAGGCTAATTCTGTCCGGGTAATGCTGTCCGGCTCATGCCGGCCGGCAAAGTTCACCGCCACCGGCGTGATATCCCATCAGCGGAGGTATCCGTGACTTACCAAGCCCCCCTCGCCGACATGGGCTTCGCGCTCAAATACGGGGCTGGGCTTGCGCCGGCGCTTGAACACGGGTTTTTCGGCGACCTCACCATGGACGACGTTGATGCGGTGCTGACGGAAGCGGGCCGCATGGCCGGCGAGATTATCGCGCCGCTCAATCGGATCGGCGACCGCTCCGGCACCACATTCAAGGATGGAGTTGTCACCACGGCGCCCGGCTGGAAGGAAGCTTATGACGCCTGGCGCAAGGGTGGCTGGGCCGGGGTCGTGGCGCCGAGCGAGTGGGGCGGCCAAGGTCTGCCCCAAGTGCTCAACGCGGCATGCGTCGAAATGTGGAATGCGGCCTCGATGGCTTTTGCCGTCGGCCCGCTGGTCGGCATGTCGGCAATCGATGCGCTCACTGCGCACGGCAGCGAAGCGCTCAAGCGCGCGTATCTGGAAAAGCTCGTCTCCGGCGAATGGATCGCCACCATGCAGCTCACCGAGCCGCAGGCCGGCTCCGACGTCGGCGCGCTGCGCACGCGCGCCGAGCGCGCGCCTGACGGCACCTACCGCATCACCGGTCAGAAAATCTTCATCACTTATGGCGAGCACGACCTCACCGACAACATCATTCATTTCGTGCTGGCGCGGCTGCCGGATGCGCCGCCGGGAACGCGCGGCATTTCGCTGTTCGTGGTGCCCAAATTTTTGCTCAACGCCGACGGCTCGCCGGGCGTCCGCAACGACGTGCGCGCGCATTCGGTCGAGCACAAACTCGGCATCCACGGCTCGCCGACCTGCACCATGAGCTTCGGCGACAATGGCGGCGCCACCGGATTTATCGTCGGCGAAGAGAACGCCGGCATGGCCTGCATGTTCACCATGATGAATCGCGCCCGGCTTGCGGTCGGCCTGCAAGGCGTCGGTGTCGCCGAGCGCGCCACCCAGCAGGCGCTTGCCTACGCGCGCGAGCGCCGGCAAGGCCGCACACCGGGAATGCCGGCGTCGGAATCGGCGCCGATCATCGCCCATCCGGATGTCAAGCGCATGCTGCTGACCATGCGCGCGCTGACCCAGGCCGCGCGCACCATCTGCTACGTGACCGCGATGGCGCTCGATCGCGCCGAGCACGGCGCCGACAAGGCCGCGCGGCAGGCCGCGCACGCGCGCGCTTCGCTGCTCACACCGGTCGCCAAGGCGTTTTCGACCGACATCGGCATCGAAGTCGCCTCGCTCGGCGTGCAGGTGCATGGCGGCATGGGCTACATCGAGGAAACCGGCGCCGCCCAGCTGTTGCGCGACGCGCGTATCGCGTCGATCTATGAAGGCACCAACGGCATTCAAGCGATCGACCTGGTCACCCGCAAGCTGCCGCTCAACGACGGCGCCGTGGTGGAATCGTATCTCGGCGAATTGCACCGCATCGTCGAAGCCGTCAACGCGACCAACGATCCGGCGCTCGGCTGGAGCGGCGTGCGGCTGACCGAAGCGGTCGAGAGCTTGACCAGGACTACGCGCTGGATGCTCGCCCATCTCGACAGGGGCGCGGACGAAGCGCTGGCCGGAGCGAGCCCGTATCTGCGGCTGTTCGGCGTTACCGCCGGCGGCTGCCTGTTGGCGCAGCAGGCACTCGCGGCGCTGCGGCTCAACGCCGATGCCGGCCCGCGCATCGCGCTGGCGCGCTTTTTCGCCGAAAATTTTTCCGTCCAGGCGGCGGCGCTGGAACGCACAGTGGTCGAAGGCGCGGCCGGCGTGATCGGCGCCGACGCTGTGCTCGCTCAGTAGAATGCAGCTTTGATGTCGACGCTTCTAATCACCCACCCCGCCTGCCTTGATCACGTCACCCCGCTCGGCCATCCCGAGCGCCCCGACCGGCTGCGCGCTGTCGAGCGTGCGCTCGAAGCGGAAAAGTTTCAGTCGCTCGCCCGTGTGTTGGCGCCCACGGCGCCGCTTGAGGTCATCGCGCTGTGCCATCCCGTGGACTACGTCACCGAGATCCGCGACGCGACGCCCAGAGAGGGCATGGTGCGGCTCGACGCCGATACCTCGATGTCGCCCGGTAGTTTCGAAGCGGCGATACGCGCGGTCGGCGGTGCCATTCACGCCGTCGACGAGGTTTTGGCAAAACGGGCCACCAATGCCTTCGTCGCCACGCGGCCGCCCGGCCACCATGCCGAGACCGCACGACCGATGGGCTTCTGTTTGTTCGACAACGCCGCGATCGCGGCGCGTTACGCCCAGCATCGTCACGGCGTCGCCCGCGCGGCGATCGTCGACTTCGATGTCCATCACGGCAATGGTTCGCAGGAGATTTTCTGGGAAGACAGGACGGTGATGTACTGCTCGACGCACCAGATGCCGCTGTTTCCCGGGACCGGAGCGCTCACCGAGACCGGCGAACACAATACCGTGGTCAACGCGCCGCTGCGGCCCGGCGACGGCGGCGAGGCGTTCCGCGCGGCCTTCGAAAACCGCGTTCTGCCGCGGCTGCGCGATTTTGCGCCCGAGCTGATCGTCATCTCCGCCGGCTTCGACGCCCACATGCGCGATCCGCTCGCCAACCTCAATCTGGTCGAGGCGGATTTCGCCTGGGCGACGCAAAAGATCATGGAGGTCGCCGATCATTGTGCCGACGGCCGCATCGTCTCGCTGCTGGAGGGCGGCTATGATCTCGAAGCACTGGCGAATTCGGCGGCGGCTCACGTCACCGCGCTGATGCATGGATAACGCGGCCGATCTATATAGGCGAGGATGTTCCGGGAGCCGGCGATGGCGCAACAAAACAATCAAAGCACCCCCAGCAATCAAAACACCGATGTCGGACAACTCTCGTTCGAGCGCGCGATCGAGGAGCTCGAATTGATCGTCAAGCGGCTCGAGGACGGCAAGGTGCCGCTCGAGGAATCGGTCGCCATCTACGAGCGCGGCGAGGCGCTCAAGCGTCGTTGCGAGGATTTGTTGCGGCAAGCAGAGGCGCGCGTGCAGAAGATCACGCTCGATGCAACCGGCAATCCCACCGGCACCGAACCGCTGGACGTCGAATAGCCGGCACGCCGGCATTCTTATTGAGCGATAAATCGATATGGCCAAAGACAAAGACGGCGCGTTTAATCCCTGGCTCGATTTGAGCATCAAGGCGCTTGAGTTTGGGCTCGACGCTCAGCGGGTCATTGCGCTGCGCATGGTGCGGCTTGCCGCCGGGGGCGCTGTCGGGCAAGCCGAATTGAACCGCATGGTGATCGAAAAGATTGCGGCGCTCACCGAAGCGCAAACAACCGCGGCCACAGCCCTCATGAACGGCCATGACGACCATGCCATCGCCGGCAAGGTCCTGCGCGTCTATCATAAGCGGGTGCGCGCGAACCGGCGCCGGCTGTCTCGGCGCGGGAACCGCGATGGCTAGAGCATGATCCGGAGCTCTTGGACCTGATCCGAGGGTCGAAACCGGTTTTCCGATACGATCGCGCTCGACGAATAATAATAACGTGCGATGGCCTCGGAATGGATCGGCCGGTTCACCAAATTTCTTTAACGGCGGCCCTAATCTTTTGACCGCCTTTTTACCAATGATTTAGCGGCGCGGGCCAAGCATCTGGATATGACGCAAAAGTTTCGCGCGTTCCTGGAAGACGAGTTGGCGGCGACTGCGATTGAGTACGGGCTTATCGCTGCCGGAATTGCCATTGCCATCATCACTACGGTGAAGGGCATCGGGACCAAGCTCAACACCACGTTCTCTTCAATCTCGACGCAATTGAAATAAGCTGCCGCAACCGGCGACCTCCAGGCGCTGCGATGGTCAGCGTCGGCCGCGGTTAATTTTCTAGCGTGCAGCGGCGCTGCGCGGCGGCTGATAGAGCACGACCACATCGCGCGATCCGCACTGGGGGCAACGCAGCCGGCTTTCGAGGCGCGACAGCGGAAAGCCCCTGCCCCGCGTCCACACCAGGGTCTCCATGTCCAGCTCCTTGCGGTACACGCATTCGCGGCTTGACGGTGAGCTTGGACCCTCGCCCCGGCCGCGGGTGCAGCGGACCGTCACGCGCCATCCGAGCGCGTAAGCATCGCCAATGGTCTCGACAGTCATTGTTAAGGCTCTTGAATTTGGGCCTTGCCGGATTCGCCTGACGAATTTGCCGCTTGACTTTTGAGAACAAAAAGAGAACAATCTACGGTCCGAGTCAAGGGGTGGATGTGAAGGGCGGAGGTTGATCGTGGAAGCGGACAAGAGAAGCGCGTGGCTGCGCAAGCTCGATGAGGAATGCCCCTACCAAGTGGTGCTGCCGCGGCGTCAGCTCACCGATGACAGCGAGATTCTGGATTTCCTCCTCGCCTATGTCGGCAAATTCGACATGTATGTCGAAGACGATTACGCCGCCTTCGTGCGCTATTGCTTCGAGGACCCGCTCGATGCCGAAATCTTCCGCGCGCGCTTTGAGCCGAAGCTCGATCGTTTGCGGCTCGCGGGATAAGGTTCATCTCCGCCGCTTACTTACTTCCGGCAGCTTCTGGCGCACCTTGCCGATGTCGGCCCAGGCGTCGTCCTTAAGCCGCTTTTTCAGATCGAGCAGGGAGAAATCGTTGCCGCCGGTGGTGCGCGACAGCCGCTCCCATGTCACCGGCACCGACACCGGAGCGCCGGGCCGCGCGCGGGTCGAATAAGGCGCGATCGCCGTCGCCTCGCGCGAATTGCGGAAATAGTCGATGAAGATCCGGCCGCCGCGCAGCGATTTCGTCATCTTGGCGAGGTAGAGCTTCGGGCTGTCCGCGGACATCGACGCGGCAATGCGCTGCGCAAACAGCTTGGCTGTGTCCCAATCGGCATCCGCGATCGGCACCGTGACATGCAGGCCCTTGCCGCCCGAAAGCTTGACGAAGCTCTCGAGCTTTGCCGCCTTGAGCCGCTCCCGCGTCTCGCGCGCCGCGGCGATCATCTGCGCCCAGGTAACTCCCTCTCCGGGATCGAGATCGAACACGATGCGATCGCAGGTTTCCAGGCTGTCGAGCCGCGAACCGCGCACGTGAATTTCGAGCGCTGCGGACTGCACCAGCGCGACCAGATCCTCAACCGTCTGCACCGCGATCACGTCGTGATCCTTGCCCGGCACGACGCGGCGGAGCGGCGACGATTTTACGTTCGCGGCAATGTGCTTCTGGAAGAAAGTCTCGCCGCCAATCCCTTCCGGGGCGCGCACCAGCGACAGCGCGCGGCCGAGAATGTGCGGCTTCATCCAGTCCCAGACGCTGACGTAATATTCGGCCAGATCGGCCTTGGTCACGCCGACGTCCGGCCAGAACACGCGGTCGGGATGGGTCAGGTGCACATCGACGCCGGCAATGGTTTTTTGTTTTTGATTGCTTTTGCTGCTCGACACGCGCGCAGGCTGGCTGTGCGATGAACCAATCGCAGTCCTTTGATCTGGTGCTTTGACTGCCGGAACCTCACGCACGACTTCCTTGGCCGCCTTGTCCTCGCGGATGCCCTTGAACGAGCCTTGCCGCAGCACGCCGCCATGGGTCACGCCGGCAAATTCGGCTTCGACCACCAGCGCCGGCTTGACCCAGACGACATCCTTACGCCGCTCGTCCGGCGGTAATTCGATCGGCCGCCGCTCGGTGCGCAAAGCGTCCAGGCGCTTGAACAGATCGCGCGCCGTTTTTTGGGTGTAACCGGTACCGACGCGCCCGGCATAGCGAAGCTCGCCATTGTCGTGAACGGCCACGATCAGCGCGCCGATCGCCCGGGGCAGCGCCGTCGCGGGCACGTAGCCGGCGACAATGAATTCCTGGTTCAGGCGGCACTTGGTTTTGACGAAATTGTCGGTCCGGCCCGACCGATAGGGCGCGTTCTTTCGCTTCGAGACGATGCCTTCAAGTCCGATCTCGCGGGCGTGGCGGAGAATCACCGGCCCCGCCTCTTCGAAATGATCGGTGTAGCGGATCACGCTGTCTTTGCCCGCGCCTTGCAGCAAACGGGCGAGCGCCGCCTTGCGTTCGAGCAACGGTTCGCCGGTGAGGTCGCGGCCGCCGAGATACAACAGATCAAAGACGTAATAGACGAAGCGGTCGGTGCGGCCGTCTTTCAGATCGGTCTGCAGCAGCGAGAAATTGCTGATGCCGTTGTCGTCCTCGACAACCACTTCACCGTCCAGCAGCGCGGTCTCGGCGGGAAGCGCGCCAACGGCCTCCGCGACCGGCTGGAAACGGTGCGTCCAATCCTGCTGCTTGCGCGTCAGCAATCGCACCTTGCCGCGATCGAGCCGCGCCTCCATGCGGTAGCCGTCGAATTTGATCTCGTGCAGCCAGTCGGGCCCGCTCGGCGGCTGGTCATAGAGCGTAGCCAGCGATAGCGGGACAAATTCAGGCAGTCTCGATTTGGCCGCGCTGCGATTCGGCGCTTTCGCAGCGCGCCTGCCGTTGGCGCTGCGCGCTCCGGGTTTTGCCTTCTTGCTTGGGATCGCCGTCGGCGTTGCCGCGATGCTGCGGATCTTCTGCTTGAATGCCGCGATATCGTCCGATTTGGCGGCGGCGGCGCGGTTCGAATGCCAGACGCGCTTTTTTCCGTCCTTACCAGCGGCGATCTCCTCGATCGAACGGCCGGTCGTCACCGAGCGCGGCTCTTCTTCCAGAATATCCGGGTCGCGCGACCCGCGCGCTTCGTCATCCTTGCCCTTGATGAGGAGCCAGTTGTCGTGCCGCTCGTTGCCTCGGGACCGCATGCGCACCAGATGCCAGCGGCCATGCAGTTTCTCGCCCTCGAGATCGAACACCAGGTGGCCCTTGGCGTAGCCCTTGTGCGGATCGCCTTCGGGAGTCCAGATGCCGCGGTCCCAGATCATCACGGTACCGCCGCCATACTCGCCTTCCGGGATGGTGCCCTCGAAGGCGTTGTATTCGATCGGATGATCTTCGACGTGAACCGCGAGGCGCTTCTCGTTGGGGTCGAGGCTTGGGCCCCGCGTCACCGCCCAGCTCTTCATCACCCCGTCGAGCTCAAGCCGCAAATCGTAGTGCAGCCGCCGCGCCGCATGCTTCTGAATCACATAGCGGTGACCGCCGCGGGGCCCCTTGCGGCCGCGCGGCTCCGGGGTCACGCCAAATTGTCGCTTTTTTCGGTAAGTCTCGAGGGCCACGGGGCGTTAACTTATCCGTTTACGGCGTTTCGCCTCCATAGCGGTTAACCCGCGGGACGAATTCCCGAAGCCAAGGATGTCGTCAAAAAACTTACCGTGTGGCATTCGGGCCATAGCAATACATGAAACCTAGCCCAACATAACGGGTTGGGTGATAACGAGGGAGTCCCTTAGGGGTTCCGGAAGCGAGAGCAGCCTCGATAGCCCAAAATTGCCTCGATAGCCCAAAATTGCGTTGTCAGCGTGGAATGGTGTAAATACTGAAGGTTTGAGCCCTGGTGCCGGCGTCCTCGCTGGGTCCGGCCGTAGTAATCGCCGTTTAGGCCAACGAGGCTAGTAAGAAGGAGCATTCGCGTGACCGTTCCGTCCAAGACCCCGTTGCTCGATCTTGTCAAAACTCCAAGCGACTTGCGCAGGCTAGAAGAAGGTCAATTGCGCCAGCTTGCCGACGAGTTGCGAGGAGAGACGATCGATGCTGTTGCGGTCACCGGAGGTCACCTTGGCGCCGGGCTCGGCGTGATCGAGCTGACCGTGGCGCTGCACTACGTGTTCGACACGCCGGCCGATCGGCTGATCTGGGACGTCGGTCACCAGGCTTATCCGCACAAGATTCTCACCGGCCGCCGCGACCGCATCCGCACCCTGCGTCAGGGCGGCGGGCTGTCCGGCTTCACCAAGCGCGCCGAAAGCGAATACGATCCGTTCGGCGCCGCCCACTCCTCAACCTCGATTTCCGCCGGTCTCGGCATGGCGGTGGCCCGCGATCTTGAGGGCAAGAAGAACAACGTCGTTGCCGTCATCGGCGACGGCGCGATGTCGGCCGGGATGGCGTACGAAGCCATGAACAATGCCGGCGCGATGAACTCGCGCTTGATCGTCGTGCTCAACGACAACGACATGTCGATCGCTCCGCCGGTCGGGGCGCTCTCGGCGTACCTTGCCCGCCGGGTTTCCGGGCGGACCTACCGCAGCCTGCGTCATATCGTTCGCCAGATCGCCAAGCGCATGCCGAGCAGGATGCTGGAAAAGCGCGCGCTCGCCATCGAGGAATATGCCCGTGGTCTCGTCACCGGCGGCACGCTGTTCGATGAACTCGGCTTCTTCTATGTCGGTCCGATCGACGGCCACAACATCGATCATCTGCTGCCGGTGCTGAGAAACGTCCGTGACGCGGAGAACGGGCCGTTCCTCGTCCACGTCGTGACCCAGAAGGGCAAAGGCTACGCGCCGGCGGAAAAATCCGCCGACAAATATCACGGCGTCGTCAAGTTCGACGTCGCGACCGGCGCACAGGTGAAATCAAAACCATTAGCACCGGCCTATCAGAAGGTGTACGGCGAAAGTCTGATCAAGGAAGCGCGCAAGGATGAGAAGATCGTCGCCATCACTGCGGCAATGCCATCGGGTACCGGCATCGATCTGTTCCAGAAAGAGTTCCCGAAGCGCACGTTCGACGTCGGCATCGCCGAGCAGCACGGCGTCACCTTCGCCGCCGGCCTGGCAACCGAAGGATACAAGCCATTCGCCACCATTTATTCGACGTTCCTGCAGCGTGCCTATGATCAGGTCGTCCACGACGTGGCCATTCAGCGCCTGCCGGTGCGCTTTGCCATGGACCGCGCCGGTCTCGTCGGCGCCGACGGTCCGACCCATGCCGGCGCCTTCGATATCGCCTATCTGGGCTGCCTGCCGAATTTCGTCTTGATGGCGGCGGCCGACGAAGCCGAGCTGGTGCACATGGTGGCGACGGCGGTCGCGATTGACGATCGGCCGTCGGCGCTGCGCTATCCGCGCGGCGAGGGCCGCGGGGTGCCGATGCCGGAGGAAGGCAAGCCGCTCGAAATCGGCAAGGGCCGCATCCTGCGCGAAGGCACCAAGGTTGCGCTGTTCTCGTATGGAGCACGGCTCGGCGAATGCCTCAAGGCGGCGGATGAACTCGGCGCCCACGGCCTGTCGACGACGATCGCCGATGCCCGCTTCGCCAAGCCGCTGGATGTGGATCTCCTGCTGCGACTGGCGCGCGAGCATGAAGTGCTGCTCACCATCGAGGAAGGCTCGATCGGCGGCTTCGGCGGCTTTGTGATGCAGACGCTCGCCGAGCACGGCGTGCTCGACCGCGGGCTGAAGGTCCGCTCCATGGTGCTGCCGGACGTGTTCATCGACCAGGACTTTCCCAACGCCATGTACGCCAAGGCCGGGCTTGACGCCAAAGGCATCGTCGCCAAGGCGTTTGAAGCGCTCGGACAGAACCTGCGCGGCGACGTGGTGAAGCTGGTCAGGTAGTGGCTTGGGGGAGCGGATTGAAGACCGCTCATTCCCGCGCATGCGGGCAACTCGTTTAACCGCTGCATAGACTAAGCAATACATAGTTTGTGTGCTGGGTCCCCGCGTTCGCGGGCACGAGCGGAAACCATGCCCGTCACTACCCGCCAACGCGCCGATCGCCTCTTGGTGGCGCGCGGCCTGTTCGACAGCCGTGCGCGAGCGCAGGCCGCCATCGCCGCCGGCTTGGTCAGCGCCGACGGCGTTACCGTGCGCAAGGCATCGGAGGCGATCTCCATTGCGGCCGCGATCAACGCGGCGCCGGAGCATCCCTTCGTCTCGCGTGGCGGTCTCAAACTCAGGGCGGCGCTCGACGATTTTGATCTCGATGTCGCGGGCCGCGTCTGCCTCGATGCCGGCGCCTCCACCGGCGGCTTTACCGAGGTGCTGATTGCGCGCGGCGCACGGCGCGTTTACGCAATCGACGTCGGCAAAGGCCAGCTTCACACTTCGCTGCGCGGCCACGAGGCCATGGTATCCATGGAACAGACCGACGTGCGCAGGCTCGATCCGTCGCGGCTGACCGAGCAGCCGGACTTCGCAACGGTGGATGTGAGCTTCATCTCGCTCAAGCTCGTGGTCCCGGCGATTGGCAATCTGCTCAAGCCGCGCGCCACGCTGGTTGCACTGATCAAGCCGCAATTCGAGGCCAACCGTCGCGACATCAAGAAAGGCATCGTGCGCGAGGCTGCGGTCCAGACCGGAGTTTGCGACGATATCGCCTCGTTTCTGGGTTCGCAGGGATGGCGCGTCGGCGGCCGCATGCCGTCGCCGATCCTCGGCGGCGACGGCAACGCCGAGTTTTTCATCGAGGCAGAGCGTGGTTGAGCGGCTCCTGATCGATCGGCTCGGCCATCGCGGCGACGGCGTCGCCGATGGCACTGCCGGCGCAATCTATGTGCCCGGGGCGCTGCCCGGCGAGACCGTGGAAGTCGAAGACGTTCCAGGCCACCCCGACCGGCGGCGGCTCCTTCAGGTCGAAACGCCAAGCGCGGAGCGTATCGCGCCGATCTGCCCGCATTTCGGCGTCTGCGGCGGCTGCGCCGTGCAGCATTGGAGCGTTGCCGGATACCGCGCGTGGAAGCGCGACCTCGTGGTCGAGGCGCTGCGTCAGGCCGGGCTGGACGCGCCGGTCGCCGAGATGATCGACGCCCACGGCGCCGGCCGCCGCCGCGCTGTGTTTCATGCCCGGCGCGGCGCTCACGAGATCCTGGAGGTCGGATTTTCCGCAACGCGCACGCATCGCCTGGTCGCGATCGATCGCTGCCCGATCCTGGCGCCAGGACTTGACGGGGCCATCGACGCCGCCTGGGCGATTGCGGACGCGCTCGGCTCGGCAGAAAAACCGCTCGACATCCAGGTGACTGCGACCGACGCCGGGCTCGACGTCGATGTGCGCGGCTCGGGCCCGCTGACCGCTCCGCTCATCACGGCGCTGGCGTGCGTCGCGGACAAACACGACCTGGCGCGGCTCACGCGCCACGGCGAACTGATCGCGCTTGCGCGCGTGCCGACGGTGCGGATGGGGAAGACGACCGTACCATTGCCGCCGGCAGCGTTTCTGCAAGCGACGGCGGAAGGCGAGGCCGTATTGGCGCGGCTGGTGCTTGACGCTTGCGCCGGTGCCGCCGCAGGCGCCGCGAGCGTCGCCGACCTGTTCGCCGGCATCGGCCCGTTCGCGCTGCGGCTCGCTGAACGGGTGCGAATCCTTGCCGTCGACGATGATGAAGCGGCGCTGAGCGCGCTCAAGCGCGCCGCCGCGTCAACCGCCGGCCTCAAGCCGATTGAGATCGAGCGCCGCGATCTGTTCAAGCGCCCGCTCGCCGCAGCGGAGCTCAAGCGCTTTACGGCCGTGATCTTCGACCCGCCGCGTCAAGGCGCCGAGGCGCAGGCGCGGGAGCTTTCCGCCAGCGGCGTTCCGCTCATCGTTGCGGTGTCATGCAACGCGGCAACGTTTGCCCGCGACGTGCGCGAGCTTCTGCGCGGCGGCTATCGGCTGATCCAAGTCACCCCGGTCGATCAATTCCGCTACGCCGCGCATGTCGAGATCGTGGCGCGACTGGAAAGATAGGGCTTCATTGTCGCGGATGCGTGCTGGTAGATTGTCGGCATTCGGAGAGCCTAAATGCGGGTTGCAGACTTCATGACGCGTCGAGTGATCACGGTCACTTCGGACACCTCGATCCTCGCCGCCGCCCAGCTGATGCTGGAGCGCAAAATCAGCGGCTTGCCGGTCGTCGACGCAGCAGATCACCTCATCGGCATCGTCAGCGAACACGATCTGCTGCGTGACGACGGCAAAGGGATCGATGGCTCGCCCTGGCTGCAGCTGATCGTCGAGCCGCCGGGATTGGCCGAAGAAACCGCCCGGCTTCGCGATCGCAAGGTCGCCGAGGTTATGACCGCCAACCCGGTAACCATCACTGCGGCCGACTCGCTCGCGGAAGCGAGCCGCCTGATCGAAACGCGCGGCATCAAACGATTGCCGGTTGTGCAGAATGGCAAGCTCGTCGGCATCATCGCACGTGCCGACCTCGTGCGCGCGCTCGCCCGATCGATCGAAGGGACCACCACTGCGACCAGGCCTGACGCCGGCGTTCGCGCGCGTATGCTTGAGTTGGAGCAACAGCTGTGGCGTAACCGCGCTCGGACTTCGAAGCCGTTTTGAGAATTCGGGCTTCGCCTTCGATTGGATTGAGTAAGATCAATTCCGCAAAACCGAAACGAACGACAACCGTTCTCGTCCGCTTGATCGCCGGCCCAGATCGTCAGGTCCGTCTCCATGAATGCCAAGTCGCCTCGCGGCAAAGCGCCCAGCCATTTTGTCTGGGGCGTTTCCACCTCCAGCTATCAGATCGAAGGCGCCGCCGCAGAGGACGGCCGCGGCCCAAGCATCTGGGATACCTATTGCCGGCAGCCGGGGCGTATCGCCAACAACGACACCGGCGACATCGCCTGCGACCACTACCATCGCTATCTCGAAGACATCGGCTTGATGCGTGATCTCGGCATCGGCGCCTATCGCTTTTCGGTGGCCTGGCCGCGGGTCATGCCCAACGGCCGTGGCGAGACCAATGAGGCGGGACTGGCATTCTATGATCGCCTGATCGATGCGCTCATCGCCGCGGACATCGAGCCGTGGCTGTGTCTTTATCATTGGGATCTACCACAGGCCCTCGGCGACCTCGGCGGCTGGACCAATCGCGACTGTGCACACTGGTTCGCCGACTACGCCACGCTGATAGCCCGCCGCTTTGGCGACCGGGTGAAGCGATTTGCCACCTTCAACGAGCCGTCGGTGTTCACGCTGTTTGGTTATTGCCTGGGGGGCCAGGCGCCGGGAATCTCAGACCTAACGATGCTGTTGCGGGCGATCCATCACGTCAATCTCGCTCATGGCGCAGCCGTCGACCGGTTGCGCGCCAGTGTGACCGACGTTTCGCTCGGCGCCATTCACAATTGCCAACCGTGCCGACCGGCCGGTGACGATCCGAAGGATTTGCTTGCTGCGCAAAAACTCGACGCCTATTGGAACGGCGCCTTTTCCGATCCGCAATTGCTCGGTCGCTATCCGCCGTTGCTTGTCGACGCAATGGCGCCGCATCTGCAACCCGGCGATCTGGTCCAAATATGCCGCCCGGTCGACTGGTTCGGGCTCAACCATTATTCGCCGCATTATGTGGTCGCGAATGTCGCAAATCCGCTGGGGATTGGATTCGGCGAGGCGCCGGCCGGCGTCCAGCGCTCCAGCATGGGCTGGCCAGTAGACCCGCAGGCGTTCCGCGACACCCTGATCGGCCTCCACCAGCGCTATGGGTTACCGATCTATGTCCTGGAAAACGGCACAGCGTCGCATGATGAGATCGATGCCGGCGGCGAAGTGTCGGATCAGCCGCGCATCGACTATCTGCGCGCTTACACGGCGGCGATGTTCGACTCCATCAACGCCGGCGCCGATGTGCGCGGCTATTTCATCTGGTCGCTGCTCGACAATTTTGAATGGGCCTCGGGTTATGCTCTACGATTTGGCCTCGTCTACGTGGACTACGCTACGCAGCGCCGGATTCCGAAAGCGTCGTTTCGCTGGTATGCGCAGCTCATGAAGGACAACCCTTATTTGTCCCGCTCCGACAGCGCGAGCTCGTCGAGCGCCAGCAATAGCGCGGCGACACGGCTGACCGCAGACCGCCAGTCCGACAAGCGTCCGTAATTATCCACGAGCCAGTTGAACGCGACCTGGACCGTAACGAACGCAGCGGACGCCTGGGTGAGTTCCCCGAGCGTCATCGCACCGGATAGGAATTTCGGGGCGCAAAGTACCCACGCGAACACCGGCGCGAACAGAAGGTCGGTCTGTGAGACCATGGTAGTCCCCATCAGCTGCCAGCATAGCTGACGCCAGCGGGCCAGAACCTCGCTGAGCGCGTCCCACGCCAGCTGGCTCTTTTCGATTTCGACCACCGCCCGACCCGCTCGGCTGCCCGATTCGCGTATCCCGTTGGCAGCCGCCAGCAGCTCGGCTTCGGCCTGGTTTTCCATCTGAATAACCGCAGGCAATTTTCGCCCGATCGCGACCATCGCGCCGGTGAAGACAAGCGCGTAGATTACGACGCCGACGACAAGATAGCCCGGCACCGTCATCACAGTTTGCCCAAGAGGGACGCTGAGGCTGCCGCCGACACTCCACAGCACACCGATGAACACGAACGCGGTCATGACCGAGTTGACAAATCCGAGCGCCAAATCGACCGGCGCGTCCGTGGCCACACGCGTATCAAAGGAAATGCGATATTCGACGTTCTTATATTCGTCGGCCGCTGCATCAAGCCGCCGATACCGCTCCTGCGACAGCCACGCTTGCAAAATATGCGTCGTGAGCCACTGGCGCCATTTGCGCTGGGTGGTCATGCGGCCCCATACCGACGTCACCGACAGCCCGATACTCAAGAAGGCGAGCGGCACGAAGATCAGCGCCTGGCCCCACAGGCCATCGGCATCGCGGCGCTGCAGCGCGTTGAAAAAATCGCGATTCCAATAATTCAGCCGGTACTGCACAGCCAGCTGGGTGATGGCAATCGCCAACAAGCCAATCGTCAGGAGCCAGCTCGACATCGCGGACTTGCCGCGCCAAAAGCCCGACGCACTCGACCAGAACCGGGACAAGCGATCGCGGCCCGACTTGTTGCCTTGCGACATCGCCGTTAGCTCCGGCTTGGCGCGCCGATCGATCAAGTCCGCCGAACGGCGCGGCCGATATTGTGGCGAGGCCGAAAAAATAGCCAGCCATCCTAACTCCGAAGGTGTAAATATTCGATGCCGGGAGAAGCAGGTGAAGACAAGGAGAAATACCGATGAGTGGGCTCGGTGGATTGAACAAGACTCCCGACGGTGTGGTTATCGGGCTCGTTCAGTTGCAATTGCCGACGATCGTAACGAAGAGCGATCTTGCCGCGCAGACCAAGAAGATTTGCGCGATGGTGCAGAAGGCGCGCAAGGGTATGGCGACGATGGACCTCGTCGTCTTCCCCGAATATTCGCTGCACGGCCTGTCGATGGACACCAACGCTGATCTGATGTCGCGGCTCGACGGGCCGGAAGTTGCGAGCTTCAAGACGGCCTGCGTCGAGAGCCGCATCTGGGGCTGTTTCTCCATCATGGAACACAATCCCGACGGCAATCCCTATAATTCGGGCCTGATCATCGACGATGACGGAGAGATCAAGCTCTATTACCGCAAGATGCATCCCTGGGTGCCGGTCGAGCCGTGGGAGCCCGGAAATCTCGGCATTCCAGTATGCGACGGCCCGAACGGCAGCAAAGTTGCGCTGATCATCTGCCACGACGGCATGTTCCCCGAGATGGCGCGAGAGTGCGCTTACAAGGGCGCCAATATCATGCTGCGTACCGCCGGCTACACCGCGCCGATCCGACAGGCCTGGCATGTCAGCAACCAGAGCAACGCGTTTTCAAACCTCATGTACACCGCGAACGTGTGCATGGCGGGCACCGACGGCATATTCAATTCCATGGGCGAAGGCATGATCGTCAATTTCGACGGCGTGCCGCTCGTGGTCGGCAACGGCGCGGCCGACGAGATCATCACCGCCGAGGTGCGGCCAAAGCTTGCCGACGAGGCGCGCCGGATCTGGGGCGTCGAAAACAACATCTACCAGTTCGGCCATCGCGGCTACGTGGCGGTGAAAGGCGGCGCGCAGGATTGTCCCTACACCTACATGCGCGATCTCATTGCCGGCAAATACCGCCTGCCCTGGGAAGACCAGGTCGAAGTGACGGACGGCTCGAGCTGTGGGTTCGCGGTGCCAAACCGCGCCTATCAGGAGTAGCGCCAAGCCACATACGACGGTGCGCCGGCATTACTCCGCGGCCTGCCGCGACGGCGGACGCATGCCTTCCAGCCCATCCGCTGCCGTCGCTGAGATCGTGGTACGCACCATGACCCGCGCCTCGTGTGCGGGCCAGGGCCGGCCGCGATGCAGCGTCGCGCGATTGTCCCACATCACGACGTCACCCTGGCGCCAGGTGTGCAAATAGCCGAGCGCCGGCGCGGTGGCGGCATCGATGAGTTCGGCCAGCAGCTTTTGCGCCGCTCCCTGCTCCATGCCCTCGATGGCGTAGGCGTGCGACGCGACGTAGAGCGCGCCGCGGCCGTTCACCGGGTTCTTCCACATCATGCGCCAGCACTGCGGCGGCAGCGCCGCGCGCTCCTCGGCGCTCACGAGATTGACCGCGATTTTTCCGCGCGAATGGTTGTAGTCGTGCCAGGCAAAGGAACTCTCGAGCTGCTTGCGCGTCGCCGGATCGAGGCGCTCCCAGGCAAGCCGCGTGGACACGTACTCAGTCTCGCCGCCCTGCGCCGGGATGATCCGCGCCGACAGCACCGAGGCCAACGCCGGCACGCTCTTGAACGTCGAGTTGGTGTGCCAGAGTTGGTTCGCCTTATTGCGAAGCGCGAGCCGATGATCCGCCGGGACGACCTTGCCGTCCTTATCGATCGTTGACAGGATCACCAGATTGGTCCCGGCGCCTTGCGAACCGGCGTGGGTCACTTCCAGCGGCCCGAACCGACGCGAAAACGCAATCTGCGATTCATCGTTGACCTCCTGGCCGCGAAACACCAGGACCGAATGCTCTTCGAAGGCCGCGCGCGCGGCCTTACACGCAGCATCGTCCGCCGCGATGTCGGCGAGCGTTACGCCGCACAATTCGGCGGCAAAGCCTGGACCAAGCGGGACGATTTCCATCGGCGAGTCCTCTATTCGCTTGTTTGCGCAATCTTCCACCAAAACCGGCTGGTGGACAAGAAGCCGGCATTGCGATTCCGGCTGGCTTATCTCGCGCGGCTATAAATGCGCCCAGGCTCGGACTTTACTGCTTTGCTTTATTGCCGATTTCCAGGTGCCGGAGCGAACCGACGCGACGGCCAGAGGCGTTATCGTTCTGGCTTCGCCTTCCACTCCCGCGCCAGCTTTTGCGCCTCCACGACCTGTTCGCGGGTTAGCTTTTCGGCAATCGTTTCTAATAATGTGACGTGCGTTTCGCGCGCTATTTCATCCACGGAATTCGCCACAGCTAAGTTGGCCCATTTGTGGGCCTCGATGTAATCTTGAGGAATACCGCGACCAAAGAAATAGGCAGCCGCGAGAGCCTCCTCGGCTGCATCATCGCCCTGTTCGGCGGCGCGGCGGAGCCACACAGCAGCTTCCTTGTAATTCTGTTCGACGCCGTCCCCGTTGGATAAGAATTGTCCGAGCACGAATTGGGCCGCCGGATTCCCCTGCTCCGCAGCAATGCGCGTTAGACGGTAACCCTCGGCTGTATTACCCGACTTAAATGCTGCAAGAGAGTCCTCATACGGCCCCGCATCCGCGGCGCAAGCCAGAGACAACGATAGGAATGTCGCGCCAATCAATATCGACACGAGCCGTTTCATAGTTGAACCCTGCCTAGCTGACCTTCGGGCTACCATACAGCTTGACCGGGGCGGATACAGGACGGAAATTACGCGTTCCGCACCACGAAGCTTCACGCGCTGGCCATGGGCGCCCGGCTGGAGTGGGAGCTTTCTCGGTACGGCGGAGGAGGACCAATGGCTTCTCAAGGCGATACTGCGACAACCCGACTGCGCAGATTGCTACGGCGCGACGGCATGATCGTAGCGCCGGGCGCCTATGACTGCATCGGCGCACGGGTCATCGAGCAGGCCGGCTTTTCCGCAGTCTACATGACCGGCGCGGGTACCGCGGCCACGCTTGGGTATCCCGATTACGGCCTCGTCACCATGACAGAGATGGCGGAGAATGCCGGTCGTTTGGCCACGGCCGTGAAAGTCCCCGTGATCGCCGACGCCGATACCGGCTACGGCAACGAGCTCAACGTGACGCGTACCGTGCGCGAATACGAGAAGCGCGGGGTCGCCGGTCTCCATATCGAGGATCAAGGCTTTCCCAAAAAGTGCGGCCATCTCGACGACAAGACGATCATCCCGCTCGACGATTACCTTGCCAAAATTCGTGCCGCCGTCGCGGCGAGAGCCGATCCTGACTTCCTCCTGATCGCGCGTACCGACGCGCGCGCCGTGATCGGCTTCGAGGAGGCGGTCGCGCGCATGAACGCGGCACTCGCCGCCGGCGCCGACATGGCCTTCCTGGAGGCGCCGCAGACTGTCGCAGAGGTCGAGGCGGTGCCGCTGCTCGTCAAGGGTCCATGCTTGCTCAATGTGGTTTCGGGCGGCAAGACGCCCGTGCTCGATCTGGCTTATGCGGAGCGGATCGGCTTCAAGCTCGCGATCTTGCCGGGCGTTCTGTTCCAGACCGCGATCGCCGCGTTCGACGCTGCGCTCGCCGAGGTCAAGACGCTGCATCGCCACCCTGACATGAAAATCGGTCTCAAGGAAAAGTTCCGGCGCGTGGGCGCTGAAGAGTGGGATGCGCTGCGCGAGCGTTTCAGAACGCCTCCTGCCGTCGAGGCCGCGCGTTCCACAAACGCCGCCGAATAAAATCGCGAAGCAAAGAGTAAGGTCACGGAAACTTCACGGCGAGTCCGGCCGCGCCGGTCGGGACAAGCCTTAAGGGTTGCCGCCGGTATTCGTCCCAGCCAGCCCATGCTACTATTTTCAACAAGCGGCATCCCCAAAGCCGTCCAGGGAGGGAGAAAAATTCATGCTGGCGATGACGAGGTTGCTGCCGCTGGCGGTGACGATAGCCGTCGCTGCTTTTCCCATCCAATCGCGAGCCGAGACGATCACGGTCACCCATTGGGGGGCGGCCTTCTATGGCGCCCCGTATGCGGTCGCCATGGAGAAGGGCTTCTTCAAGAAACACGGCGTCGATATCAACGGCGTGCTGACGTCGCAAGGCGGCGGCACTTCCGTGCGGAACACGCTGGCGGGCGATCTGCCCTACGGTGAGGTGGCGCTGGCGGCGGCAGTCGAGGCCATCAACAACGGCGTGCCACTGCGCATCATCGGCTCCGGGGCGCAGAGCATCGCTGACATTCTATGGATGGCGAAGAAAGGCTCGCCGCTCCATTCGATTGAGGATCTCGTCGGCAAGAAGGTCGCCTTCACCGCACCCGGCTCGGTGACCAACATGCTGATCTTAATGTCCCTGAAGAAGAAGGCCATCGATCCGGATGCCGTGAAGCTTGTGCCGGCGGGCGGCATCGGCGCCAACGTCTCGGCGGTGCTTAACAACGCAGTCGACGCCGGCATGTGCGGAGAGCCGGTATGGTCGGAGAACCAGGATAAATTGCAGCCGGTGTTCTGGCCCAAGGATATCGTTTCGCCGAACATGATGCAGACTGTCGCCGTTACGACCACCGACTATGTGACCGAGGGCGCGGCCAAGTTGCGCGGCATTATCGCCGGGCGGCGCGAAGGCGTGCGCTATATCGAAGAGCATCCCGACGAGGCCGCCGACATCACTGCCAAAGCGTTCAACGGCGATCCCGCCCTCTATCGCCGCGTATTCGCCCGCTTCGTCGCCATGCATTATTGGTCGGAAGGCAGGTTCGACTACGACGCCATGAACCTCATGGTTGAGGGGTTGCAGATCGTTGGCAAGCAGAAGGGTCCGGTGGACTGGCCGAAGATGGTCGACTCCTCCTTCCTGCCCTCTGACCAGCAAAACTGACTTGCGCCCGGTGTCTACGGGTGACGGGCAAGCCGCGCATGCGACCTTACGCGATGTGACCCGGATTTATCCCGGCGTGAACCCGGTGCATGCACTAGGACCGCTCGACCTCGATCTGGCGCGCAGCGAGTTCTTCTCGGTCGTCGGCCCGTCGGGCTGCGGCAAGTCCACGTTGCTGGACGTGATGGCCGGGCTGAACCCGCCGACCGCCGGCAGAGTCACTTTCGAAGGCAGACCGGTCGTAGGCGAAGTCCCGGACGGCATCGGCGTGGTCTTCCAAGAAGATGCGAGTCTCCCTTGGCTGACGGTGCGCGACAATGTCGCCTTCGGGCTGCGCCGCGCCGGCACTGAGTCCGCCGAGATCGCGCGGCGGGTCGCCTATGCGATCGGATTCATGGGGCTGGAGGAATTCGCCAGCGCCTATCCGGCACAGCTTTCCGGTGGCATGCGGCAACGCGTGTGCATTGCGCGCACCTTGGTGCTGCAGCCGCGACTGATCCTGCTGGATGAGCCGTTCGGCGCGCTGGACCAGCAAACGCGCCTGTTGATGGGCGACGAGCTGCTGCGATTGTGGCGGGAGACAGGCTCCACGGTATTGCTGATCACCCACGCGCTGGATGAGGCCGCGCTGTTGTCGGACCGGGTCGGCGTGATGTCGGCGCGTCCCGGCCGGTTCATCGACCTTGTGAGCACCGGCTGGCCGCGCGACCGCGACAGCCGCATCGTGTCTGATCCGGCCTTTGGTGCGGTCGCCGCCCGCCTGTGGGCGGCGCTGCGGCCCGAATCCATGAGGGCGATGGGACGACCGGTGTCATGACCCGAGCCCGACGCATCATCTGGACGCGCGTCGCGTGGATCGTCGGGGCCATCGGCCTCATTGAGTTGCTGTGCCGCCTGGGCGCGATCAAGCCGCTCACCATGATTGCACCGAGCCGGATGGCGTTCGAACTTGCGCGCATGATGGCGGCGGGCGAACTCACCGTTCCCGCGGCGTACACCTTCACGGAGGTAGGGACCGCCTTTGCTGTTTCGGTCGCGGCTGGCGGCGCGTTGGGAGCGCTCGTGCATGCGCGACCGCGGCTGCGCCGGGCGCTCGATCCCCTGTTGGCGAGCTGGTATGCGGTGCCGTTCTTCGTGTTCTACCCACTGCTGGTGGCGTTATTCGGTTTGAACGCACTGCCATTGATCGCCATTGGCGTGATATTCGCAGCGCCCGCGATGATGCTGAGCACTCTCGCCGGTCTCGACCGTGTGCCGGGCGTGATGCGAAAGCTGGCCCGCGTGCACCGGCTGTCGCGCTTGCAGGAAGTGCGTCTGATCACGTTGCCGAGCGCCGCGCCGCATCTGTTCACGGGGCTGAAGCTTGCCTTCGCGTATTCGTTCATCGGCATCATCGCCGGCGAGTTCATCCTCTCCGGCGGCGGGCTCGGCTACGGCATCGCCTATGCCTATGAAAGCTTCGAGAACCGCAAGATGTACGCGCTCATGCTGTTCGTGCTGCTGATCGCGACCGGCGTTAACGGAGCGCTGCATATGTGGGACGGGTGCCTGGCCCGCCGCCGGGGACGGACATGACGCGCCTGCTCGACGCGGTCGCGATCGTTGCGGCGATTTTCGCGATCTGGCTCGGCCTCTATGCCTATGCAGGCGACGCCGCCATCGCTCCGCCTTGGTCCACCTTCGCCTTCGCCGCGGAGCTGTTCTCCCGAGCGTCGTTCTGGAACAATGTCGGCGCGACGATGGCGGCCTTCGCCATGGCGCTGGCGATCTCGGCGGCGGCGGGCGTGGCGCTTGGCCTGGTACTTGGGATGCGACGCTTCGCGGGGGAGGTTGCCGAGCCAATTCTTAGCTCGCTCTACACCATTCCCAAGGTGACGCTGTATCCGGTGATATTGCTGATCTTCGGTCTCGGCATATCGGCCAAGGTGGCGTTCGGGGTGATCCACGGCATGATCCCGGTGATGCTGTTCACCATGGCGGCGGTCAAGAACATCCAGCCGGTACTGCTGCATACCGCCCGGGTACTGCGCTTGAGCCCGACGCAGACGGTGCTGAGCGTGCTGGCACCGGCCGTGACGCCGGAGATCATCACCGGGCTGCGAATAGGCTTCGCCTTGACACTTCTCGGTGTGCTGATCGGCGAGATGTTCGCCTCCCAGCGCGGCCTCGGCTTCCTGATCATCAATGGTATCGCCGTCCACGACGTGCGCATGACGACGACCGTGACACTGATCGTGGTGGTGTTCGCGGTCGCCGTTAACGGGCTGATGCTGGCGCTTGATCGGCGCGCCCATCACCGCGCCTAGATCCGCGATGCGGCTACAGCCGCTTGGCGACTTCCTCGAGCATGACTTCGGTGGCGCCGCCGCCGATGGTTTGCACCCGCGCATCGCGGGCCATGCGTTCGATCGTACTCTCCCGCATAAAGCCCATGCCGCCATGAAATTGCAGGCACGCGTACATGACCTCGTTGACCAGCTCCCCGCAATAGGCCTTGACCATCGACACTTCTTTGGTCGCGTCGACCCTTTGCGTGTCGAGCCAGGCGGCGTGGTAGACGAGCTGCCGGCCCGCCTCGACCTTGGCCGCGAGCATTGCCAGGCGCTGCCGGATCGCCTCCTTCTGCCACAGCGGCGCGCCGAAGGCCTTGCGGGTGCGGACCTGCTCCAGCGTCAGCTCAATCGCGGCCTGCGCTTCGCCCATCGCCATCGCCCCGATCACGGTGCGCTCGTTCTGAAAATTTTTCATGATCGCGTAGAAGCCGCGCCCCTCTTCGCCGAGCCTGTTCTCGGCGGGAATGCGGCAGCCGTCGAAATGCAACTCGGCCGTATCGGACGAACGCCAGCCGTGCTTGTCGAGCGCGCGGCTGACCGTGAAGCCGGGGGTGCCCTTCTCGACCAGAAACATCGTGATCGATTTGCTCGGTGCGCCCGCCCGATCGGTCTTCGCCGCCACGCAATAGAGATCGCCATAGACACCATTGGTGATGAACATTTTCGTGCCATCGAGAACATAAAAGTCGCCGTCGCACCGCGCGACGGTCCGAATGCCCTTCACGTCGGAGCCCGCATCCGGCTCGGTCACGGCGACGGCGGTGATGACCTCGCCGGAAATGATGCGCGGCATCCATTGGTCTTTTTGCGCTTCGCTACCGGCATTGAAGAGATGAACCGAGGCCATGTCGGTGTGCACAAGAGCAGTGATGGCAACCCCGCTGAAGGTGGAGCGGCCGAGTTCCTCAGCGAGCACGACGGTGGCGAGCGTATCCATCCCTGATCCGCCGTAGCGGGCCGGGTAGCGGATGCCGAAAAACCCGAGGCTGCCCATGCGGCGCAGCACGTCGCGCGGCACATAGCCCTGCTCCTCCCACGCCTGCGCCTTCGGCTTGATCTCGGTGTCGACGAAACGGCGGACCTGCGTGCGAAGAAGCTCATGCTCTTCGGCGAAGTATGGCGAACGAAGCGCGGAAGCGGCCGCGATACCCTCGGATTTGACGTCGGCGATTTTATTCATGATGGCGTCCGGCTTGATCTTGTTTGTATTGCCTAAAATAGGCATTCGCGCGGTCCGATTCAGCGCTCGGGCCCGGACAGGCTCAAATCGCGTTCGGCCCGGAAGACGTTGCTGTAAAGGCTTGCGATCCATTGCCGCCCGCTCGAGGTCACATTGAGATAGCGGATTGCGGTCTGGATGTGGGGGGAAACGCTGTTGTAGTAAAATTGCGGATACAGGTCCGTAAGATCGGCGGGCGATCCGTAGCCGAGCTGCCGGTTCATGCCGACTTCTTCGAATTCATAGTATAACGCATTGGCCTTGCGCAGATAATGCGGATCGCCGAGCTGGCCGATGAGATCGGCGGCGCGCACGAGCGAGCCTTCCTCGCTGTCCTGATCGTTCGCCGCCGCAGCCGAAGGAAAGCGCGTGAATTCAATCGCCCGGGCAATTCTGGCGGCGTCGAGCGGCTCCATCGTCGCCAAGCGATCCAGGGCATAGAGCTTCGAGCGATCCACGTGATAAGGCGTGAGCGCGGCGTCGGACGAGCCGCGCGGCAGCTTGACTTTGCCTCCCTTGGCGTCGGTCACATAGCCGTCGCGGTCATCATCCTTGAGAATTCCGCGCACAAAGCCGATGTCATGCAGCAGGCAGGCGACGATCACGTGAGCGTAATCGCTGGCCGACGTCGGCAGCACCAACGACCGTCCCTTCATGATGTCGTAGCCGACCAGTGTCACCAGCATGGTATGCTCGACATTGTGGTAAAGCGCGTCGCTGTTGCCGATGCATTCGAGCGAAAGCCGGGCCACCGACGGAACAAGCTCGATCAGGCCCGCCTGAGTCGATCCAAATCGGCTGCTGAGCTGGGAAGCGAGATAGGACCCCAACGTCTCGGCTGCCATTTCAGGAACGGTGATCATCCGATTCCTCAAATTGGATCGCAAAAGACCATCGTGGCCGGGTGCCTGCGAAATTGCAATATCGGGGCGACAAGTATCTTCGCGGATTGATCGCGTGTCATGTCGGCGGTCCGAGCAGGTCGTCGAGCAGCGCGGTCCAGAGTTCGCGGATTTGGGCGTGACGGCGTTCCACAGCCGCCGCAACGGCGTCGCGGACCGGGACAAGTTGCGGTCCTTTGAGAAAGAGAATCTGCGCCTGCAGCAAACGTCCGCTTTCGAATTCGATACGCTTCATCGCCAGACCAAAAGGATTGTCGTGAGGCTGAAATTCGGGCAGCAGCGCCGCCGGCCGGATCACCGAATGCACGGCGTGCCCGAACGCCGCCATGTCAATCAACAAACCATGGTGCTGATCGGCCGCCCCCTCGATCGGCTTAGGCAGCCAGGCTGCTTCCCATCGCCAGACCAGGAACGCCAACATCGGGTCCGGGACCCATGATGTCGCGCGCGCGATCAACGAGAGAATCTCCAGCTCCCGGCAATACTGGGAATGGAGCTCGACTTGCCAGCCGTTGTGCAGGCTGCCGGGCAGCGCGGCAGCGAGTTGACGCGCCTGCGCGCCGTGCGCCGACATCAGAAAGGCCGAGATCCGGGTCTGCTGATGTGCCGGAACGCGACCGTCCTCGTCGAGTGGGCCGAGGAACGCACTCATGAAGCTGTCGCGTCCTCGCTGACGGCAAGCGCAGGCGCTTCCTTGCGTACCGGAATCGCGCGCAAGTGGTCGAAGCCAGCGGGAAAAGGTGTGAGCTTGCCGCCGACCTCTTCCGGACCGACCCAGATTGTTTGCTTGCCGTACCAGCGGTCCGCCATCACGTCCTCGGCGAACCCCGCCAGCAAGTAGGCGGTTAATTGCGGCTTCTCCAGCGTGAAGGCGTGAAAGGCGCGGGGAATGATGACCATTGCGCTGTCTGGGATGTGCGTGCGCAACGAGTCCTGCAGCGCCCGCGGCGTGAGGAAATCGAACTCCCCGGTCAAGAGCATGGTCGGGACCCGGATCGCCGGCAGGCGCGCGGTGAGCGGCTCGAATTCGAGAAACGATTCCATCAGATTTTGCAGAGCGTAGACATCGTTGACCAGCCATCCCCGGTGTCTGGCGAGCTCGATCAGATCGCGCTTGGACTCCAACCACTCGCCCGAGAAATTCATCGGGAACAGCAAATCCTGCAGAAAGGTCGTGCCGCCCAGGATCAGTCCGCTGCGCAAGGCGGTGCCCAGCAGCAGCAATTGCGTCGGGATCTCGGCGAAGCTCGACATTGGCACCAGTCCGGCGATGGTGTCGCCATGGTCGATGGCGTAACGCAGCGCGATCACCCCGCCGAAGCTGATGCCGGCGACGAAAATCGGCCGTCGTCCCAATTCGGCGATCAGATCGCCGAGCACGGCCACCTGGTCATCCTGGGGGATGAACAGGCTCGGTTTGGTGGACTGGCCTTGCCCGAGCATGTCGTAGCTGACCACATGGAAACCCTTCTCCACCAAGGCGTCCCGGAACGGATGCCAAAGCTTGACGTATTGGGTCAGCCCGTTGACCAGCACACATGCCGGACCGTCGGCCGGACCGGCGACTTCGTAGTATATGCGCCTGCCGCCGTGCTCAAGCGTGGCCATCGCGTTCTCTTGGCTTCCGATGTCGCGTTTAGATTAGCTTGGATCGCGCCGTCGACTATAGACCGATGTCGAGGCGCGGGCGGGTCGTGCGTGGGACCCTACAATGACCGAGCGAGCGCGAAAACACCCGCGGCGGCGATTTGTCATAGCCGCCGGACAGGTGGGCGTGGGGGAAAAAATGCGGGTTAGCGAGCGTTACGCTCGAAACTTGCTTTAATCGATGATATTTATAGGCCAATGCTTACCGCCAAAGGAAAATATAGCCTCAAGGCGCTCGCCCATCTCGCCGGGCTCGAACCGGGGGCGACGACGCAAGCGACCGACATCGCTGAGGCAAACAACATTCCGAAGAAGTTTCTTGACGCCATTCTCGGCGAACTGCGCAATTCCGGTTTCGTATATAGCCGGAAGGGCCCCGGCGGCGGCTACATGCTGGCGCGCGCGCCAACCGAGATCAAAATCGGCCATGTCATCCGCACGATCGACGGACCGCTGGCCCCGATCGCCTGCGCCAGCCGCACCGCCTACCAGCCGTGCCGGGACTGCAACGACGTCAAGACCTGCACCGTCCGTCTGTTGATGACCAAGGTTCGCGATGCGATGTCCGACGTGCTCGATCAGGTGTCGCTCGCCGACATGGTGGCCACCGCCGGCCGCGGCAGTGCCGGAAAGATTTTGCTCAAGCCAAAGGCGCGGGCCCGCTCCTGACCTAAGGCTCAGGGATCAGGCCTGCGGCTGAACTCCGCGCGCGGCGCCACCGTCGTCGGCGACGTGCAGGCCGCACTCTTTTTGCCCCGCCTGCTCCCACCACCAGCGCCCCGCGCGCTCGGTCTCGCCGGGCCCGACGGCGCGGGTACAGGGAGCGCAGCCGATCGACAGAAAGCCGCGGTCATGCAGTGCATTGTGAGGAACCTCGCGCGCGCGCACGAATTCCAACGTTCGTTCCCGCGTCCAGTCAAACAGCGGATTGACCTTGATCAGCGCCCGCTGCTTGTCGAACGAAGCCGCCGAGAGCCGTGCGCGATCGGCGGACTGATCGGCGCGAAGACCCGTGACCCAGGCAGCGCTGCCGTCGAGGATACGAGCCAACGGCGCGACCTTGCGGACCGCGCAGCAGTCGAGGCGGGCGACGACCGAGGAGCGCAATCCATTAATGCCCTGTCTGGCGACCAGCGCTTCGACACTCTTGGTCTCCGGCGTGAACGCGAGGATGCGGGATCCGTAGCGGCGCTCGGTTTCTGCCCAGACGTCGTATGTTTCCGGAAAGAGCCGCCCGGTATCGAGCGTGGCAACGTCGATCGCCAGGGCTTGGGAGAAAATCGCATGCGCAATCGCCTGATCCTCAAGCCCGAAGCTGGTCGTGAACACAATTCGTCCGGTGATCATCGAGCGGATCGCTGAAAGCCGTTCAAACAGATCGAACGCGCCCAATTGATCGGCGAGGCTGGCGGCAAGTGCTGTCGAACTTGCTGGCTCCGCGGGATGCCGCGCGGCGCGGGCGTGATTGGGCCGGTTGCCGGAGCGCACCGGAAGCGTTGCGCTGTGGTAGGCGACTTCGGACATTGGACAGCCATGGCTAAACAACGTGGCTGCTTCACATAGAATGAAATGCCAGGAGAGCAAAGTATCTGAGGTAAAAAAGAAAAATTATGCCAAAACGCGTTACGGCGGCAGAGGACCGTTTCAAGACCGGAGCGGTTGGCAGTCGCCGATGCTCGCGACATTCGTAAGAACAGCCGTCGCGCGAGGGGCAAGCGTCGTGGGTTTAAATTGAGTCTGAGCAAACGCTTGGTGGGCAGAGGCAATACAACGCCAGCTTGTCCGCAGCGTCGGAATGCGAGAGATTAGCGCCGGAGCCGGCAGCGATTGGACAAGGCCGGACCAGGGAGGATCAAATGAACACCATCAATAATGACGGCAGTTCGCCCATTACAGTTCCGCGCCGCACGGCGTTGTCGTTCGGGCTGGCAGCGGCGGCCGGTCTGGCTGTGGGAGTAGAAGCGCGCGGCGAAGGCAACGGCGGCGTAAAAATCACCGTGCTCTACGGGGCTCCGAAAGACCCGGCGCAGTTCGAGAAGTATTATTCGGAAAAGCACATGCCAACGGTCTACGCGTTCAAGGAACTCAAGCGCGTGGAAATATCCATGGGGCTCGCGGGACCGGATGGCAAGGCGCCGGCGTTTTATCGCATCGCCGAATTGTGGTTCGATAGCCCGGAGCACATGCAAAAAGTGACCTCGATGCCGGAATTCAAGAAGATCGTCGAGGACGTGCCGAATTTTGCGTCCGGCGGCGCAACTGTCATGGTTTCCAAGATCGGGTAGCAGCGCAATATCGCCCGCGCGGGACGTCACTCTAACGCCGCCGCTCACCCCGCGCGGGCGGCAATGACAAGTCGATCGTAGGCAATGGCGCCGCTCACTGCCGCCGCCTCTACAGGGTGCCGGCAAACTCGACCATGCGTTTGCGCTGGTCGGGATCGGGCAGCGGCCCGCGCATGGCGCCGACATTGTCAGTCACATGGGCCGGATCGGAGGTACCGGGGATGACCGCGGTCACCTGTGGGTCGCCAAGGAGATATTTGAGGAAGAACACGCCCCAGCTTTCGGCGAAGCCGCGCGCCCAGTCGGGAAGCTCCTTGCCATGCACGGCGCGGAACAGCCGGGCACGGCCGAACGGCAGCGCGGTGAGTACGGCGGCCTTGACCTCGGCCGCCGCGGGCAGAATTCGTTTCTCGGCTTCGCGATCGTCGAGCGAGTAGTCGATTTGCACGAAATCGGGTTTCTCCCGCACGAGCACCGCTTCGATGGCGGCAAAGTCCGCATGCCGGGTCGAGGTGATGCCGATATAACGGCACACGCCCTGCGCTTTCCATTCCTTGAACTGAGCGAGCGATTGGTGCGGATCGCGCACATTGTGAAATTGCAAAAGATCGAATTTCTGCGTCCGCAACCGCGTCTGCGAACGCTTAAGTTCGACGGCATCGGGCGATTCGAGCTTAGTCGCGATGAACAGCTTTTCGCGCAGGTTGGCCGACCCGATGACATCGCCGAGCACCACCTCGGCATCGCCATAGACCGATGACGTGTCGACCAGGCGCCCGCCGCCGGCAATCAGCGCCCGCAGCACCGCCGCCGCCTTTTGCCGGATGGCTTCATCGTCGGTGTCGAAGACCTGGGCGGTGCCCAACCCGACGGCCGGCAGACGCTCACCGCTCCCCGGTATGGTGCGAGCCAGCAGCTCTGGAGTTTGTGCGAGCGCCGGCGGTGCGACTGCCATCGCGCCGGTCATTATCGCGAATTCGCGTCGCGTCATGCGAATTGTCATGCATATTCTCCTCGCGCAGCTGCCGCGGCGTCGGCATCGATGCGCGCGGCACGGTTTTCCTGGGCCCCTCCCAAGGCGGCCGACAAAACCAGCCAGCCCGCGGCGACCGGCAATACCACGAGCGCGATCGCGCCGAGTTTCAGTCCCAGCGCCTGCAGGCTGTCGAATACCCACCCATACAACGCATCGGAGCCGCGATAAATCACCACGTCGATCAGGTTCTTGGCTTTGTATTTCTCTTCGCGGTCGAGCACGGTGAAGAATACTTGGCGGGCCGGGTTGGCGATGGCGAAATTCATCCAGCGTTGCACCACCTGCAGCGTCACAACAACCGCAAGCGTCGGCGCCAGAAACAGCGCAGCGAAGCCGACGACATAGACTGCCGGCAGCGCGCCGGCCGCGACGCCCGTGCCGAATCGTTTGAGCACCTGACCGGTGGCGAAGATCTGCGTCGCCAGGCTGAGAAGGCTGACCGCGAGATCGATGCCGGCGAAGATGCGCGTCTGCGCCCCGGCGCCATGCACCGTGGCCGAGATGATGTTGGCTTGTTCGAAATAGACGATCGTCGCGCAGAACGACAACAGGCTGACCCAGGCAGCGACCCCGAGAAGATAGGGCGAGCGAAGCAGTTCCGGCAGCGCCGCAAATGCACTGCCGCCGACGCGCTTTGGCTCGGCTTGCACGCCGCCTTTCGCACCCGCATGCGCCTTTGCTGCACTATCAAGCCGGTAAACGCAGAATACCGCGACTTCGAGGAGGATGGCCGCGGCGATCAACAGATTGACCGGACCGAGCGGCGCCGACAGCCCGATGGTGATCACGGGACCCAACAGCGCGCCGGCGGTGCCGCCGGCGCCAATGAAGCCGAACAGCCGCTTGCCCTGCTCGGCGGTGAACAGATCGGCCATGAACGACCAGAACACCGCCACCGCGAACAGGCTGAACACGCTGACCCACACGAAGAACACCCGCGCGACGACCCACCGGAGCAATGCCGAGCGTCAGGAACAGCCAGAACAATGCGATGTTGGCGACGAAGAAGTGATAGACAATGGGAATGAATCGGCGGCGCGGCAGTTTCGCCACCAGGGCGCCGTAAACCGGCTGCGCGACGATCAACGTCAAGAAGGTGGCTGTGAACAGCCAAGGCAGATTCTTCACGCCGCCGGCGATGCCCATCTGGTCGCGCAGCGGGCGCAGCACGTAATAGCCGGCCAGCAGCGTGAAGAAATAGGCGAACGACCACAGCGCCGCCGCGCGTTCCTGCGGCGTTGCCGGTACTGCCCACCCCAGCCAGCGCCGCAGCGCTGCGGTTATGGCGATCATGGTGCGAGCGACAGTTTTTGCTTGAGTTCGGCGGCCGTCACCTGCTGGCCGAAGCCGGGTGAGCCCATCTGAAACCGGCTGGCGTCTTTCAGACCGCCGACCACCACCGGATCGAACCCGGCGTCGTGCACGAGACCAGCAGCGATTTTCACCGCCCCGGCGTCGTCGCCCGCGATCGGGATAGCCAATCTGGGAGCGGGGCGGTTCGCTTCCTTCGCAAAGACCATATAGTTGAGAGAGTTGAACGCGCGGACAAGCCGCGTGCCGGGCAGATATTTCTGCGAGGTGACGCCGATGCCGTCGTGCACCACTTCCTGGGTAATATCGCCGTCGCGCGCCTGCGTGGAATTGCAGGCATCGATCACGACCTTGCCCTTGAGCGCCGCGCCGTAATCCCGGCCGACCTGCGGCAAGGCTTTGTACGGCACGGCGATGAAAACGACGTCGCCAAACGCAATCGCCTGCTCGACCGTCCCGGCTTGGGCATTGGCGCCAAGGCCCCGTACCAGATCGTTCAGTTCCTCGGGATGGCGCGAGGAAAACATCACCTTGTGGCCATCCTTGACCCACAGCGCGCCAATCGTGCCGCCAATATGTCCGGAGCCGATGACGCCGACGGGCACCTTGGCGGCGGTCTGCGCCGGCGCTCGCGCCGGCCAGAAGCCTGCGCTCAGGATCAGCGCACCGCCGACGCCGATCAGCGCGCGGCGGCCGTGATCGACAGGGTCATGTTCGGCCATCGAAACCTCCTATGGGTAGTCCTAAGTCACCGTGATCTTGTCGCCGTCATATGTATGTCCAGGCGGCGCCTACGCGATGCATCAGGCAACCTCCGGCTTTGCATAACGGAATTTCAGCTATGCGAGGGCCGCCGCAGCAAGGTGCGCATTAAGGCGTGGCGCCATGCTCCATCGCAAGCTCGGCTTTGAGACTTTCGAGGTCACGGAATATTGAAGCGACCGCGAGCACGCGTCCATTTTGTTTGTAGCGCAGCAGGCAGTCTTTCGCATCCACGCTTCCGTCGACGGAGATCTCGTCCCATTGCTCGGCGTGGCCGACATAGTTGATCGGCACGTCGTAGTGCTGGCTCCAAAAGAACGGCACCGCATCGAACCGCTCAGCCAATCCCAGCATATTGCCCGCCGCGATCTGGCCCTGGCGTTCGGCAACAACCCAATGCTCGACGCGGATAGCGCCGCCGAAACGCGGGTCGGGCCAGCGAGCGATATCGCCGACGGCGTACACGTCGGGGGTGCTGGTTTGCAGATAGGAATCGACAACGATGCCGCGGTCGATCCTGAGGCCCGCCTGCTCGGCGAGCGCCAGGCGCGGCCGCACGCCGACGCCGGCAACCACGAAGTCGGCCTCGAGCGTGGCGCCGCTCTTGAGCTGCGCGCGTCGGCCGTCGAAGGCGGTGACCGTCTCGCCGAGGTGAAACACGACGCCGTGCTGTTCATGCAGTGCGCGCACGAAGTCGCCGAGCTCCGGCCCGAGCACGCGCTGCATCAGGCGGGTTTCCGGCGCCACCACATGAACCTCGATGTTGCGCGCCCGCAGCGAAGCCGCCACCTCGAGCCCGATAAAGCTTGCGCCGATGACGAGCGCCCGTTTTGCGCCTTTCGCAGCTTCGATGATGGCGCGGCAATCGGCCAGCGAGCGCAATGTGTGAATATGGGATTGATTGCTGCCGGGGATAGGGAGACGCACGGGCTCGGCGCCCGTTGCCAGCAACAACCGGTCGTAAGCCACGCTGGCGGCGTCCGCCACATGGACTTCGCGCCGCCGGATGTCGATGCCGAGCACTTTGGCGTTCAACCGCAACTCGATGCCGTTGTTGGTATAGAAATTGTCCGGCCGCAGCGGGAGCCAGTCCTCCGGCGCGCTGCCGGCGAGATAGTCCTTGGACAGATTCGGCCGGTCGACCGGCGGCGCCGCGTCATCGCTCAACATGATGATGCTGCCGCGATAATCGCGCCGCCGCAGCATTTCAGCTGCCGCAAAACCGGCGGCGCCACCGCCGACGATGACGATCTTGCCGGGCGCATTCCGCGGCGCGGCCGCGACCCGCGTCTTGGGTTGCCCGAGCTTTTCCTTCACAAAGATGCGGCCGTCCCGCTGTGCGACCTTCCAGCATTCGACCGGGCTCAGCGCCGGAGCGCGCAGCGCTTCCCCGGTCCGCAGATCGAAGCAGGCGTGATGCCAGGGGCAGCGCACGGTGTCGCCGACGACAAGGCCTTCGGCGAGCGGGCCATGATAGTGGGTGCAATGCGCGCCGATGGCGAGCACTTCGGCACCGCTTTGAACCAGCAGCACCTCCTCCTCGCCGACGTGACGTAACAGCTTACCGTCCCGAAAATCTCCCATGACGACGCCCTTGGCGAGGTCGGGACCTGCCGGCGGCGCTTGCTCTTGTGCCATTGCCGTTTCCTTTACGCTCAGGCCGCGACAGCGGGAAATTGCCTGGGGCGGCAGCGGTTGGTCGCGAAAGCATCCTAGCATGCCGCTGTGTGGAGCCAGGTCGCGCTCTATTGGCCACGGGCCAAACGCTTCTGGCGTTGCAGTCTTCTATGGCCGTTAGATGAAACGAGGGCAGAAGAGTTCTGTCACCTGACCGAAGCAACTGACGCGTAATCACCGGCTAGATGCGCAGCGCCTGTTCCGCATGAGTATAGGGCAGCTTGAGCGCATCGGCGACGGCGCGATAGGTGATGCTACCGTCATGCACATTGAGGCCGTCGCGCAAGTGCGAGTCGTCGTTCAATGCCCGCCGCCAGCCTTTGTTGGCGAGCGCGAGCACAAACGAGGTGGTCACGTTGCTCAGCGCAAAGGTCGAGGTCCGGGCGACGGCGCCCGGCATATTGGTCACGCAGTAGTGCACGACGTCATCGATCACGTAGGTAGGATGCGAATGCGTGGTCGGCCGCGAAGTCTCCGCGCAACCACCCTGATCGATGGCGACATCGACGATCACCGATCCCGGCTTCATCGCCTTGACGGTTTGCACGGAAATTAATTTTGGTGCGGTGGCGCCGGGTACCAGAACCGTGGCGATGACGAGATCGGCACGCCGGCAAAGCACCTCCACCACATCCCGGGTCGAAAACCGCGTCCGCACGCGACCGCCCAGCGCCGCGTCGACACGGCGCAACGCCTCCGGATTGCGGTCGAGGACCGCGACATCGGCGCCCATCCCGGCCGCGATTAACGCCGCGTTGGTTCCGGCGACACCGCCGCCGAGGATGACGACGCTGGCCGGGGAAACCCCGGGCACGCCGGCGAGCAAAACCCCACGCCCACCATTTTCTTTTTCGAGACAGTGCGCGCCCACATGCGGCGCCATCCGTCCGGCGACCTCCGACATCGGCGTTAGCAAGGGCAGCGTACTCTGCGGGCCGGTCACGGTTTCGTAAGCGATCGCCGTGATTCCAGCATGCATCAAATCTTCGGTCTGCTCGCGGTCGGGCGCGAGATGCAGATACGCGAACAGCACCTGGCCCCGGTGCAGCTTCCTGCGCTCCGCCGCCAGCGGCTCCTTCACCTTCACGATCAACTCGGCACGGCCATAGACGGCATCGGCCTCTTTTACGATCTCGGCACCTGCGGTTTTATAATCGTCGTCGGGCAGGCCGGCGCCCGATCCTGCTCCGGTCTCGATCAAAACCTGATGGCCCGCTTCCGCGAGTTCGCGCACCGTCGAAGGCACGATGCCGACACGGTATTCGTTGTCCTTGATTTCCCTGGGCACGCCAACCAGCATGGCGATCCTCTTGCCGCGGACCCGAGAAGACGCGCCTCGCGCGTGGCGGCCTATATCACGTAGAGGCGATCCGACAGCTCGTTGGGCGAACCGTCCGGCGGAACGTGCGCGGCGAGCACATCTCCACAGCGCTCGATCGCGGCAGTAAAGCCGGCTGCGATGCGGCCGGCGCGCATGTGGCTCACCAAATCATCGATCGCGGCCTGCCACTCCGACCTCTGCACTTTCTCCGCGATGCCCTGGTCGGCGATGATGCGCGCATAGCGTTCCGCCATCGACACGAAGATAAGCACACCGGTGCGGTTCTTGGTGCGATCGACCCGGCGGACGACGAATTGTTCGAGCGCGGCGCGATGCGCCCGCCCGCGCTGCACCGCGCGCGGAACCAGCGCGAGACGCAATGGCGTCCACGAAAATATCAGCGCGGCAACGATGAAGACCGCGATCTGGACCAAAAAAATCCACTGCACGCTCCACTGCGTGAACTCAATGAACGGCCAGGGAGCCAACAGCGCGAGCGCACTCGCCCACAGGATCGGGACATGCGCATAGTCTGAAGACGAGCGCGCCAGCACGCAGATGATTTGCCCGCCGCTCTTCTTTTCCGCCTCGCCGATGGCGGCCGCGATTGCCTGACGATCGTCGGCGGTGAACTCCATCACCAGCCCCCCGACGCCCCGCCGCCGCCGGAGGAGCCGCCGCCGCCGGAGAACCCGCCGCCAAAACCCCCACCTTCGGAAAATCCGCCGCTGTCCCCGCCCGACGAACCCCAGGAGCCGCCGTAAGGAACAAAGATCGGGCCGCGGCGTCCGCCTCGGCCAGATGGTGGGCCGCCCGCGTGGCGGATCAAATACCAGACGATGAAGAAGAGCAGCATGAAAAACAAAATCGGGAACAGTTTGTCGAAATCGCTGGACGAACCCTCTGAACGCACCTTGACTTTGCGCTGCCATTCGGCGGCATCGGTGGTGAGCACGCTGATGATGCCGTCAACGCCGCGCTCAATACCGCCGGAAAAATCGCCGGCCTTGAAACGCGGGACGATCGCGCTCGATATGAGCACCGACGACAACGCATCGGTCAGCGTGCCTTCGAGACCATAGCCCACCTCGATGCGCACTTTGTGTTCGGCCGGCGCGATGAGAAGCAGCACGCCATTGTTCTTTTTGGCTTCGCCGAGCTTCCAGAAGCGGAAAAGCTGATTGGCATAGGTCTCGATGTCGCTTCCTTGCAAAGACTTCACCGTGGCGACAACGAGCTGGATGCCGGACTTGTCTTCAAGCTGTTTCGATTTTGCCTCGATATCGCTGCGGCTCTCCGGCGACATCACGCCTGCCTGATCGACCACGCGGCCGGTCAACGCCGGAAATTCAAAGGCGAAGGCGGATAGAGAGAAGAGGCAGAAGAGGAACGCGGCGGCCAGACCCCGCGTCATTTCGGGGCCGAGCCGACGGGTCCGGCCCGAAATGGCCCGCCCGATGACAGGCTCCGCGAGGAGCCCGGAATCCATAACCTCCGTCGTCGCAATTCCTGCTCGGATCGTGGTTATGGATTCCGGACAGCCGCCTCGCGGCTTCCGGAATGACGTCTGTGGCTCCACCGCACGCCTCTCAAAACTTTACCTGCGGCGGCTTTTCAGCGCCTTCAGTGGCGGTAAATTCCGCCATCGGTTTGTTGCCGGAAAAGGCGGTCTTCGCCCACAGGACGGTCGGGAACGTGCGCAGCGCCGTATTGTAGGCCCGCACCGCCTCGATGTAATCGCGCCGCGCCACCGCGATGCGGTTTTCGGTGCCTTCAAGCTGCGACTGCAGCGCCAGGAAGTTGGCGTTGGACTTGAGATCGGGATAATTTTCGGACACCGCCAGCAGCCGCCCGAGCGCCCCCGACAACTGGTTCTGCGCATCCTGGAAAGCTTTGAGCTTGTCGGGATCGGTGAGTTGCGATGCATCGACTTTTACTTGCGTCGCCTTGGCGCGGGCCTCGACAACGGCGGTGAGAACCTCGCGTTCCTGCTTGGCGTAACCCTGCACTGTAGCCACCAGATTGGGAATAAGATCGGTGCGGCGCTGGTATTGGTTCTGCACGTCCGACCAGCGCGCTTTGGCAGTTTCCTCCAGCGTTGGAATGGTGTTGTAGCCGCAGGCCGACAGTGTGAGGCCGATGCCGACGAGCGCGAAAGCAAGGCCAATCCGGGACATGAACCTGTTCATTTTTACCCTCGACTGTTGCATCGCGCCGCGCGGCGCTTTCACACCTCGACCGGCTCGGTTCCGACGATCTCAATGCCGAAGCCGGAGAGACCGACATAGGTCATATGGCGCGAAAAGGTTAAAAGCCGGATCGAGGTGACGCCAAGATCCTTCAGGATCTGAGCGCCGAGACCGACTTCACGCCATTGTCGCGTACGCGCTTCCCCGGACGCCGTTTCCTCGGATTTGGGAATAGCGACAACGGGCACTCCGGCGGTGCCGTCGCGGAGCACGACGAGTACTCCCCGGCCCTCGGCCTTGAAGCGGTCGAGCGTCCGGTGGACCGCTTTGGCCCCGCCGAACATATCCATAATGAGATTGGCGCGATGCAGCCGTGTCAGCACGTTCTGGCCGTCGCCGATGCGGCCGTAGACAAATGCCATGTGATAAACCGGATCGAACGGCGTCAGAAACGCGTAGCCGGTCAGCGTGCCGATTTCGGATTCCACCGGAAATTCGCCGACCCGCTCGATCAGCTTGTCGCGCGCCTGCCGGTAGGCGATCAGATCGGCGATGGTGACGCGCTGCAGTTTGTGACGCGCGGCGAAGGCGGCGATCTCGGGCCCGCGCATCACGGTGCCGTCATCGTTCATAAGCTCCGCGAGCACGCCGACCGGCGGCAGCCCGGCGAGCCGGCAGAGGTCGATGCAGGCTTCGGTGTGACCCGAGCGCATGAGCACGCCCCCTTCTTTAGCCACCAGCGGAAACACGTGCCCGGGCCGCACGAAATCAGCCGCCCCCATATTGCCGTTGGCGAGCGCGCGCACGGTATTGGTGCGCTCTTCCGCGGAGATGCCGGTGGTCAGCCCGTGGCGAACGTCCACCGACACGGTGAAGGCGGTACCAAGCGGGGCGTCGTTGCGCGCCACCATGGGATCGAGATGGAGCCGCCGCGCTTCATCCTGCGCCAGCGGCACGCAGACGATGCCCGAGGTGTTGCGGATGATGAAGGCCATCTTCTCGGGCGTGCACAGCGAGGCGGCGACGAACAGATCGCCTTCGTTCTCACGGTCATCGTCATCGGCTACGATGACGATGTCGCCGCGCGCGAAAGCAGTTATCGCGGCCCGAATGCGTTGGTGAGCGTCATCCATCTTTTATCTGTTCGCCCCTGCCCGCGCGGTCAGCGTCGCGGCGGCGGAAATGGCCATTCCGGCGCCTCGCCGACCTGGCCGCGCTGACGCAAATAGTGATCGGCGATGACGCATGCCACCATGGCTTCGCCGACCGGCACCGCACGAATGCCGACGCAGGGATCGTGGCGTCCGGTCGTCGAGATTTCGGTGTCATGGCCGTAGCGGTCGACCGTGCGCCGCGGGGTGAGGATCGACGAAGTGGGCTTGACCGCAAAGCGCGCGACCACCGGCTGGCCGGTGGAAATACCACCGAGAATGCCACCGGCATGGTTGGAGAGAAACATCGGTTTGCCGTCGTTGCCCATACGCATCTCGTCGCTGTTCTCCTCGCCGGCAAGCTCCGCCGCCGCGAAGCCGGCGCCAATCTCGGCGCCTTTGACGGCGTTGATGCTCATGAGCGCGGCGGCGAGATCGGCGTCGAGCTTGCCATAGATTGGCGCGCCCAGGCCTGCCGGCACGCCGTCGGCAACCACCTCAATGACCGCGCCGACGGAAGAGCCGCGCTTGCGCACGCCGTCGAGGTATTCGGCAAAGACCGCGGCCCTTTCCGCATCGGGACAGAAGAAAGGATTGCGCTCGACCTCCGCCCAGTCCCACCGCGCCCGATCGATCCGGTGCGGACCGATCTGCACCAGCGCGCCGCGCACTTGCAGGCCAGGCACGATCTTGCGCGCGATGGCGCCGGCGGCCACCCGCATTGCGGTCTCGCGGGCTGACTGGCGGCCGCCGCCGCGGTAATCGCGCAGCCCATATTTAATGTCGTAGGTATAGTCGGAGTGGCCGGGGCGATATTTGTCCTTGATATCGGAGTAATCCCTGGTGCGTTGATCGACATTGTCGATCACGAGCGCGATCGGCGTGCCGGTGGTCATTTGCTGACCGCTTGCTTCATCCAAAAACACGCCGGAGAGGATTTTGATCGCGTCCGGCTCCTGGCGCTGGGTGGTGAAACGCGACTGGCCCGGCCGGCGCCGATCGAGATAGGGCTGGATATCGTCAGCGCTGAGCAGAATGCGCGGCGGACAGCCGTCGACCACGCAGCCGATCGCGGGCCCGTGGCTTTCGCCGAAGGTGGTGATCCTGAACAAATGTCCGAATGTATTGAATGACATAAGCGCAAAACGATGCTGAACGATATTGGCAAGGCGTGTGGGCTTGGTAGCCCGCGTCATCCGGCCGGTCAAATACGGTTGGCCAGCCGCGGCCCGACCTTTTGCGCGCTGCACGGCGTTTCGCGCCGGCAAAATAATTCCGCCGAATGGCCCGAGTTGCACAACCAGCTCCAGCGTCGACGTTCATGTTGCATTCATCTCGCTGAACGCCGATTAATGGCAAGCTGAATATCCGTTAAGCTACGGAAAAATAAAGACTATTTTAGATTATCCAGTTGCAGAAAAATACGTCTTGTGCAATCGTTTGCGGCGGTAAGGTGGGCGAAGGCAAGGCGATCGAGACGACGCCCATAACGCTTGACCTCAACCCTGCCATAGATTCACCACGCAAAAAGGAAGCAAAGCCATGGCTACGAAGAAGAAAAAGACAAAGAAGAAGACCAAGTCGTAAGCTTGCGCGCGGCCTCGTTTCGAGGCCGCAGCGTCAGTTTCGAAATCCACGAGGCGCCTTGAGCGGTGTTTCGTAACAGCGGCTGGACGCGATGTCTGGCCGCTGTCGTTTTTGCAGCGACACGAATTCGCAGCGCATCGTCAATTTGACGATTTACCTTGCCGGCAGCATCCGGAATTCAAAATCCAAACCGCTGCGAACCAAGTCAAAAACCCGCAGGTTGACCGCGAATTCGGACGTCATTCCTTGCCGACCGCGATGTCGGGCGCGTCCGGATGCTTCATGCCGACAATATGATAACCGGCATCGACATGATGCACTTCGCCGGTGACGCCGCGTGACAAGTCGGAAAGCAGATAGACGCCCGCTCCCCCGACGTCATCGATCGTCACGTTGCGCCGCAGCGGCGCGTTGTATTCGTTCCACTTGAAGATATAGCGGAGATCGGCGATGCCTGCTGCAGCGAGGGTCTTGATCGGTCCCGATGAGATGGCGTTGACGCGGATATTCTTCACGCCGAGATCGGCGGCGAGATAAACTACCGACGCCTCCAGCGCGGCCTTGGCGACGCCCATCACGTTGTAATGCGGCATCCATTTCTCCGCTCCGTAGTAGGTGAGCGTCAGGATGGAGCCGCCGTTCGGCATCATCTTCTCGGCGCGCTGCACCAACGAGGTAAGCGAATAGCAACTCACCAGCATGGTCTGGGTGAAATTGTCTTCCGTGGTATCGACATAGCGGCCGTCGAGTTGCGAACGGTCCGAGAATGCGATCGCGTGGACGAGAAAATCGATCCCGCCCCAGGCCGATTGCACCTTGGCGAACACGGCATCGATGGTGGCAGGCTCGGTGACGTCGCAATGGCCGACGACGATACCCCCGACCTCCTGGGCGAGCGGCTCGACACGCCGCTTCAGCGAGTCGCCCTGATGGGTGAATGCGAGCGCAGCGCCATGGGCATGGCAGGCTTTGGCGATGCCCCAAGCGAGCGAGCGCTGATTGGCGACCCCGACGATCAGGCCGCGCTTGCCGTGCATAAGGCCCGAGATTTCCGACATTCTCCGACCCCGCTACGACGATTTTCGGCGCCCGGCCTCCTATGGCATAGGGCCGTGGGGCGCAGCAAGCGCACCTCGATAGGCAGCGTGCGCTCGTCCGGCTGTCGCGATAGTTCCAATGAAGCGTACGGATCGCGGCAATGAGCAGCGCACCGTGTGCCGTAATTACATGCCCTTGCGCGGATCGTAAGGCTTATCGGCCTGCCACTTCTTCATCAGCGCTTCGAGCTCAGGATCGCCGGCTTCGGGCAGCATGATGCGGACGGTCGCCATGAGATCGCCATGGCCCTTCTTGGCGGGAAAGCCTTTGCCTTTGAGGCGGAAGGTGCGGCCGCTGCTCGTTCCGGGAGGAATCGTGAGTTCAACCGGCTTGTCGAGGGTCGGCACGCGCACCTTGGAACCGAGCACGGCTTCGTAAAGGGTGATCGGCAGGTCAAGCCGGACATCCGTGCCTTCTAGCGTGAAGGTCGGATGCGGCGCGATGGAGACGGTGATCAGCACGTCGCCGGCCCCGCCCGGCCCCGCCATACCCTGACCGCGAAGCCGAACTTGCTGGCCGTTGGTAATTCCGGCGGGAATCTTGACCTCGACATCCTTGCCCGAGGGCAACCGCACCCGCTGAGTGACACCGTGAGCCGCCTCCGGCAGCGAAATCGTCAGCGCCGCGGCAACGTCTGCCCCGGCGCCAAAATCCTCAGTCTCAAATGCCGCACCGGCTCCGGCGCGGCGCCCGCCGGCCCCGCCCATGCCGCCGAAGGCTTCCCTGAGAATGTCCTCAAAGCCACCGCCCCCAGGCCCTCCTCGGCCACGCCGAGCGCCTCTGGTAAAGCCTTCAGGACCGAAGCTGAAAGTCTCGAACTCGGCGTCCGGAGCAAAACCGCCGGGGCGTGGTCCGGCCCCTCCGCCAAATCCCTCGAAGCCGCGGAATCGCGGCTTGCCTTCGGCGTCGATTTCGCCGCGGTCAAAGGCCTTGCGTTTGTCGTCCTCGCCGAGGATCTCGTACGCAGCATTGATCTCGGCAAAGCGGGACGCCGCGTTCGGATCGTTCTTGTTGGCGTCGGGATGCAGTTTTTTTGCCAGGCGTCGGAAGGCGCTCTTGATGTCGGCAGCGCTCGCCTTGCGATCAACGCCCAGCACCTCATAGGGATCACGCATTCCCCATGGACTCCGTTCGGTTTTTGGGCCGGCCCCGCCCGCCCGTGCACCTCAATGTGGGATTTAAGCGCCCGTCCTGCAATGCAAAACCTGGCGCCAACCACGAGGATTGCCTGGTCAGCTCTGCTTGAGCGGCTTTAAGTTCTTCACTTCCCACTTCCCGTGCGCCGTGCGGCAAGCCTCGCCCTGCAGCCAGGATTCTGATTGCCCGCGCAGGTAGCTCGCCAGGAAGTCACGGCAGATGAAGGCGCCATCGCTATGGGATGCGGCAAGCGGCGTGATGTTACCGCCGGCGCCGGTATGCGGATTTTCCCACGGAATACTGCTATCGCTTGTGCCGCGCCCCAGCGCATCCGCCGCAACCGCGCGCGCATAGGCGAGATCGGCCTCCGACAGCGCCGCCGCCTCAGCCATGGGGCCGGCCCGGGCATTTGGCGGAATGGAGCCGGTTTGCTCGGCGTCCGCTTCGCTTTTTGTCATCATCGAATCGAGCGGGAGGGAACAGCCGCCAGCGACAACCGCGCCAAGCACCGCCGCGGCGGCGGCAAGCCTGCGCGCCGGCCAACATAGGCGTAGCAGCGCCGTTCCATTATATAGAGGCCGGCGGCCCACTTTCCGATCGCCGCAGGCGAGCAACTGGGTACTCCCAACCGAATGACCGACACCGCGCCGATAGAACACCCCGGATGGTTAACGGGCGGTGACTTGGCCGCGGTCGACGAGCCACTGCGCGTGTTTACCACATGGTTTGCCGAGGCCAAGCGCGCCGAACCGGTCAATCCCGAAGCCATGGCGCTCGCCACGGTCGACGCAGAGGGAATGCCCAATGTTCGCATGGTCTTGCTGAAGGGCGCCGACGAGCGCGGCTTCGTTTTCTACACCAATCTCGGCAGCGTGAAGGGCCATGAATTGGCGGCCGCGCCCAAGGCGGCGCTGACGTTCTACTGGAAGTCGCTGCAACGCCAGGTCCGCGTGCGCGGCACCGTCGAACCGGTCTCGGCTGCCGAAGCCGACAGCTATTTCGCCAGCCGGTCGCGCATGGCGCAGATCGGCGCCTGGGCCAGTAAACAGTCTGCCGCGCTCGAAAGCCGGCTGGCGTTCGAGAAAGCGGTCGCGCGCTACACGGCAAAATTCGCAGTCGGCGCAGTGCCGCGGCCGCCACATTGGTCGGGCTATCGCGTGGTGCCGCAGGAAATCGAGTTCTGGCAGGAACGGCCGTTCCGCCTGCACGACCGCATGACCTTTCGGCGCGGGGACACCAACGCGCCGTGGACCAAGACACGGCTTTATCCATGAGCATGATCCGGAAAAGTGGAAGCCGGTTTTTCGGATCAGATCATGCTCCAACAAACATTATGCATGATCCGGAAAAGTGGAAGCCGGTTTTCGGACCAGATCATGCTGCAACAAACATTGTGCATGATCCCGAAAAGTGGAAGCCGGTTTCGGATAAGATCACGGTTCACCAAAAAGCCGCAGCGGCTGGATTGGAAGAAAAAAGATGCCACTGAGTAACCGGCCGGGCCGGACATTGCTTCTCACGGGAGCGAGCCGCGGTATCGGCCACGCCACCGTCAAGCGGTTCTCCGCGGCCGGCTGGCGCGTCATCACCTGCTCGCGGCATGCGTTCCCGGAGAATTGTCCGTGGGAAGCGGGCCCTGAGGACCACATCCAGGTCGATCTGGCGGACGCCGACAACACTGACGAGGCTATCGCGGAAATCAAGCGGCGACTTAACGGCGAACTGCATGCGCTGGTCAACAACGCCGCGATCTCACCGAAGGCGCCGGGCGGCAAACGGCTCGGGTCGATCGATACGTTGCGCGAAGACTGGCACCACGTTTTTCAAGTGAACTTTTTTGGCCCGATTATGCTGGCACGGGGACTCCTTGACGAGCTCAAGGCCGCCAAAGGCTCGGTCGTCAACGTCACTTCGATCGCCGGCTCGCGCGTGCATCCCTTCGCCGGGGCGGCCTATGCGACGTCGAAGGCGGCGCTGGCCGCCCTGACGCGCGAGATGGCGCACGATTTCGGCGCGGTGGGCGTGCGCGTCAACGCCATCGCCCCTGGCGAGATCGACACCGCCATGCTTTCGCCGGGCACGGAGAAGATCGTCGAAATGATCCCGATGCACCGCCTCGGCACGCCCGACGAGGTTGCGAAGATCATCTACGTGCTGTGCACGGAGACTTCTTCCTACGTCAATGGCGCCGAGATCCACATCAACGGCGGCCAGCACGTTTAGGGGCGAAACTGCCCCTTATTTGCTGTCGTCTCGCCGACTACAGATGGAGAGCATCATGACATCGGCAGCGAAGCAACTTGGCTTCCGCGTCAACACGCTGGCGTTACTCTTTGCCGCGGCCGCGGCGTGGTCGCCGAGCGCTTCTTACGCACAGACCAGCGTCAGTGCTCAGGAAGCCTACGAGATCGGCATGGAGGCCTACATCTATTTCTATCCCTTGGTCACCATGGACGTCACGCGGCAGCAGACCAATAACATTCCGGGGAAGGCTGCAGACAGCCTCGCCAACAGGTTCTTTCACATCCGTACCTTTCCCCCGGTCGACTTCAAGGCTGTGGTGCGGCCCAATTTCGACACGCTTTATTCTTCCGGCTGGCTCGACCTCACAAAGGAGCCGATGATCGTGTCGGCGCCGGACACCGGCGGACGCTACTATCTGTTGCCGATGCTCGACATGTGGACCGACGTGTTCGCGGTGCCGGGGAAGCGCACGACCGGCACCTCCGCTGGTCACTTTGCCGTGGTGCCGCGCGGCTGGACCGGCGACCTGCCCGCCGGTGTGACGCGCATCGAGGCGCCGACACCGTATGTGTGGATCATCGGCCGGACCCAGACCAACGGCCCCCGTGACTACGCGGCAGTGAACAAGATCCAGGACGGTTACACGATCACGCCGCTGTCGCAGTGGGGCCACGGGGCATCTCAGGCCAGGATCGAGGCGCCGCCGGATACCAAGGCGCCGCCGCCGCTTGAGCTCGTCAACACCATGCCGGCTTTGGCCTATTTCAAACATGCGGTCGAGCTGATGAAAGTGAACCCGCCGCATTTCACCGACTGGTCGATGGTCGCGAGGCTCAAGCGCATCGGCATCGAGGTCGGCCAGAGCTACGAACCGGAACGTCTCGATCCCGCCGTTCAGGAGGCGCTCAAGCGCGCCGCCGCGGATGGCCTGAAGGCGATGCGGGCCACGCTCCCAAAGCTCGGGAAACTCATCAATGGCTGGCAAATCATTACCGACACCATTGGCGTCTACGGCGATTCCTACCTCAAGCGCGCCATCGTTGCGCAAATAGGCCTCGGCGCCAATCAACCTGAAGACGCGGTTTATCCGCTGGTTGTCACCGACACGGACGGCAAGCGTCCAACCGGCGATAGCGGCTACGTGTTGCATTTCAGTAAGAACGACCTGCCGCCGGTCGATGCGTTCTGGTCGCTGACCATGTACGACGCCGAAGGGTTCCCGGTTGCCAATGCGATCAACCGCTTCGCCATCGGCGATCGCGATGCGTTGAAATACAATTCCGACGGCTCGCTCGATCTATTCATCCAGCATGACGATCCGGGCGGCGACCGAACCGCCAATTGGCTGCCGGCCCCGAACGCAGGCGCGCTTGGGTTGACCATGCGGCTCTACGCGCCGAAGCCCGCGGTGCTCGACGGAAGCTGGACGCCACCGCCGTTGCGACGACTGCCGTGACCGCAATAGCGGGCAGCCTTGACCCTCCCAATATCGCACGCAAGGATCAGGCCGGCGTGACGCCGCGCACCTGGACGCGATGAGAAAATGACGACGGGCAACACCGATTATCTGCAAGCCACGCCCTTTGTTGATTGCGGCGATGCGGCGATCCGGGCCTTCGCGCGCAAAGCCATTGCGGGGGCGCATACGACGAAGGACAAGGCGATCGCGCTCTACGTGGCCGTGCGCGACTCGATCCAATATGAGCCGTATCTGGACTTTCGAAATCCTGACGTGTTCCGCGCCAGCGCGGTGCTCGATGCCGGCAAGGGCTTCTGCGTTGGCAAGTCGGCGGTGCTCGTGGCGGCGGCCCGCGTCAGCGGCATCCCCGCACGTCCCGGCTATGCCGACGTGCGCAACCACCTGACCTCGAAACGCCTGATGGAGACGGTCGGCGATACCTTTTACTGGCACTCGTATACGGAACTGAACATCGACGACAAATGGGTGAAGTGCACTCCGGCCTTCGACGCGACGCTCTGCGCGCGAGCCAACATTGCGCCGCTCGAGTTTGATGGCGTTCACGACAGCCTGTTTCATCCGTTTGACCGGACCGGCCGACGGCACATGGAATATCTCAAAGACCGCGGCGCATTCGCGGATGTGCCCTTTGAAGCGATCATTTCGGATTTCAAAAGGTTCTATCCCAAGCTTCTCGTCGCCAGCCCGCCCGCCGCGAACTTCCGCGACGAAGTCACGACCTGACGCAACGGCAGAACGGGCGCCACGCTGGCCCGCTGAGGCAACAATCAGCACGACAATTTTACCGGACCAAGCAGCACTTAGCACGACAAGTTTACCCGGCCAGGCCTTCGAAGAAACTATGCTGGTGCATCTCCGCGGGTACCGTAGCATTATTTAGCATTACCGCTGCCATTGCTCGATTTGAGTGAAAGAGATGGACGACCAGATAAACCCCGTTTCGGTTCAGACGCTGGCGGCACAAGCATTCGGTGGCCACGAGCCGGTAACAAAGGCTGTCATTCCCCCGATCCACATGTCGGCGACCTATTTGCGCGACGCCGACAACGGCTATCCCGCCGGTCACGTGTATGGTCGAACCGACAACGCCTCGGTACAACAAGCCGAAAGCCTCATAGCCTCTTTGGAGCGAGCGGAAGAGGCGCTGCTATTCGGCTCGGGCATGGCTGCAGCGACCAGCATCTTTCTCGCGCTTGAGAAGCCGACGCACGTCATTGCCTCAAAAGTCATGTACTGGGGCTTTCGCTCCTGGTTGCGCGAGATTGGCCGCTACGGTCACTGGGTCACTTTTGTCGAAACGTCCGACCTCGACGCGGTACGCGCTGCGGTGAGGCCGGGCGAGACCGGTCTTTTTTGGATCGAGACCCCGAGCAATCCGCTGTGGACAATTTCCGACATCGCGGCCGTCGCCGAGATCGCTCACACCTACGACGCCATCCTCTGCGTCGATTCGACGGTCGCCACTCCAATCTTAAGCCGACCGCTTTCCCTCGGCGCCGACATCGTCATGCATTCAGCGACCAAATATCTCAACGGACATTCAGACGTCATTGCCGGGGCTCTGGCCGCCGCGCGTGAAGACCGGCTGTGGGAGCGAATTCGAAAGACGCGCGCGCAACTCGGGAGCGCACTCAGCGGCTTCGATGCTTGGCTGCTTATGCGCGGAATGCGTACGCTCGACCTTCGTATCCGCAGACAAGCGCAGACGGCGGCGAACCTTGCGGCGCGGTTGGTTGGAGATCCGGCAATATCGGCGGTCCTCTATCCCGGTCTTGAAAAGCACATCGGCCACGAAGTCGCTCTACGGCAGATGGCCGGGGGATTCGGCGGTATGTGTTCGATCCGCATCAAAAAAGGCGAGTTAGCCGCCATAGCCGTCGCCGCTTCCGTTGCATTGTGGAAACGGGCGACTTCGTTCGGAGGTATCGAGAGCCTCATCGAACACCGCGCTTCGATTGAAGGAGAAGGCTCGCCCTGCCCGGGCGACCTGCTGCGGTTGTCCGTGGGTCTTGAAGATGCCGATGATCTCTATCTCGACCTGAATTGCGCTCTAGCTGTTGCTCGTTAGCTTGCCTGCTCTGAGCTGCCGACACGGCTCTCCGCAATTGAGTAAAGCGTTTGATATTGCGCGGATGATCGTGCCACATATCTCTATGTCAGCCATCCAAAAAATCCAGCACCGCGGTCTCAGCGAGAACCGCTTCGGGAATGCGGTGCCGATCGGAGCGTGACCGCTCCTCGGCGCTCTGGGTCGCCTGCAGGTAAGCGCCAAGGTGCCGCGCGCGCTCGATGATGCGGTGGCCTTCCGGCAGCCGCCGCGCCTCGAAGCGGCGAAGCGCGTTTTCGACGTTCTCGTCGGCATCGAGCATCTCGGCCAGCGCCGCCGCGTCGTCGGCCGCCTTGGAGACGCCGGCCCCGACATGCGGGCGCGCCACAAAAGCCGCGTCGCCAATGATGGCGACCCGGCCGAACGCGAGACGCGGGCTCGCCAGATCGTAGATCGGCTGCAGAAGTGGCTCCTCGATCAAGCACACGATGGCGCGCAATTGCGGCGCCAGCAGTCGCTCGGCTGCGGCGCGCATGCCGGTGATGGCGTCGCGGCGGATGAGCGGCGGCGGGATGGAGACCACGTGGGTAGTTCCGCGGTCGTCGGTGAGGAGCCACCCAAGCTCTTTGGCCTCGTCTGCCGGTCGGTACCATACGATGTTGTAGCGGCGCTGCCCTGCCCGCAGATTGTTGTCGGCGCCGGCGATCGGATAGCCGAGAAACTGCTCGCCCGGCGGCAGGCAGAACGTCATCGCGGCAAAAAGCTGATCGTGGATCGCCAGCGGCAGTGCGCTTTCCGACACAAGCGCGCGCCAAGCCACATAGCCCGCATAGAGCGGCGCTACGGCGGGCAGGCATTGTTGCCGCACGGTCGAGCGTAGCCCGTCGGCGCCAACCAACAGGTCTGCCTCCGCGGTGCCGCCGTGGGTGAATTGGGCGACAACGCTGCCGCCATTTTGTGCAAATGCCTTAAGCCCCCGCCCGCGGTGATAGCGATCTGCCGGGAACGCATCGCGCAGCATGCGGTAGACCCGCTCCCAAGCGGTCAGCACCTGAGGGCACGCGGCCGTGGCAATCACGACGCCCCCGCGATCCAGGATCTTGCGCGTGGCGATCTCGACGCCGAGGTCGCGGGTGTCGAGGCCGAGCGCGTTGAGCCGCCCGATCAGTCCGGGCTGGGCCACGATCCCAGCACCCCGACCAGCAAGCTCGCTCTCGACGCGCTCGAAGACGTCGACCTGCCAGCCACGTCGCGAAAGCATCAGGGCGGCCAGAAGCCCACTCATGGACCCGCCGATGACCAAGGCGCGGCGTTGGGCGCGGCGTTGCGACATGCGAACATCCTGCTATCTACTTTAGATTATTTGCCAATCTCTTCGCATTTTCTATATTGTGCCGAAAATCTCTGGAGGAACGCCATGGCCCTGACCATGCTGGACAAGACGAACGACCGGGCCGACAAATCGGCTTGGCCAAGCGCAATCGCGGCAGAATTTGAGCGCGAGCGACAAGCCAATAATGGCTGCGTCGGTACCACGCTCCTGTCGGAAAACGAGCGCGCGCGGGTGTGGATCATCCGGCTCGCCCCCGGCCAGCGGATCGGCTTCCATCGGCATGTTCTCGATTATTTCTGGACCTCGGTAAACGGCGGCCGTGGACGCCAGCACGTCCACGATGGCACCACCGTCGAATACAGCTATCAACCGGGCGAGACCCGGCACGAGACCTATGTGGCTGGCCAATATAAGGTTCATGACCTCGAGAATATCGGCGACAAGGATATGGTCTTCATGACCGTCGAGTTCCTTAACAGCGCCAACCAACCGCTTGCCATTCCCGATAAGGTGCGCACCGCCGCGTAGAGCGGGTGCGGCTCTACTCTAATCGCGCTCGTCAGCAGGACTTGCGGGTAATCACGTCAGCACGGTATGCGGGCGGGCAGGGCTGAGGAATGATTTTTTCGTTTGATCTTCTGGCCAATGCCATCGTTTCGGGCATCATGATCGGCGCCTTCTACGCGGCGGTGACCGCCGGTATTACGCTGTCATTCGGCATCCTCGACATTGTCAACATCGCTCATCCGGCCTTCATCATCCTCGGCTCCTACGTCGCCTATATCGTCAATGCCACTTTCGGATTCGATCCGATCATCACCGCAATCGTGGTGACGCCGGCTTTCTACGCGCTCGGCGCCGGCATTTATCAGATCTATTATGTTTCATTCGAGAAGCGTGGCCAGGAATCGATGCGCGGGCTGGCATTTTTCTTCGGCCTCCTGTTCATCACCGAAGTGACTCTCGTCCTCTATTTCGGTGTCGACTACCGTTATGTCGAGGCTCCCTATATCGGGATGACGTGGCACTTCGGCAGTTTCGATATTCCGCTGCGCATCCTGGTGCCGTGTTTGGTGTCGCTGCTGCTGATCGCGGTGCTGCAACTCGTCCTCACGCGCACCTTCATCGGCCGCGCGATCATGGCCGTGGCGCAGGATCAGCTGGCGTTGCGGCTGATGGCGGTCGACCCGATCCGCATCAAGCGCATCGCTTTCGGCATTTCGATCGCGACCGCGTCGCTGGCCGGCGCCTTCCTCATCATCATCCAGCCGGTCGAACCCTCGGTCGGACGCGAGTATATCGGCCGCGTATTCGCGATCTGCGTACTCGGCGGCATGGGTAGCCTGCCTGGAACCGTGATCGCCGCCATGCTGGTCGGCATCTTCGAAAGCCTGACCGCGACGTTCTACGGTCCATCCTGGGCGCCCGCTGTCTCGTTCGGATTCTTGCTGCTGGCACTGGCGGTGCGGCCGGCCGGTCTGTTGGGACGCTAGACGTGCGCTCGGGTCTGTTCTTCCTCGTCTGCCTCGTCGTCGGCGGCGCAATATTCGCCGCCGCGCTTGCGCTTGGCAACGACTACTACTTCTTCGCCGGCTACGTCGTGCTCCAATACATCGTGTTGTCGACGGCGTGGAACATCCTCGGCGGCTACTGCGGCTACGTGAATTTCGGCTCGGCCGCGTTTTTCGCGCTCGGCGCCTACTCGACCGTCGCCATGCACCGGCTTTATCCGGTGCCGATACCCGTCCTGGTGGTTATCGGCGGTGTGGTCTCAGGTATCGTCGGTCTCGGAACGGGTTATCTGACACTGCGGCTGCGCGGCGCCTTTTTCGCCATTGCCACGCTCGCGCTCGCTGTCGTGTTGCAGACCCTGATCGTGAATTGGGATTACGTCGGCGGTTCACGCGGCGCCTATATCGTGCGGCCAGAGTTGATCGCGCCGTTCGGCAGCTACATCCGATACCTGTTCCTGGTCATGATGCTGCTGGCCGTAGGGGCGATCACGGTGGCGCGGCTGATCGAGCGCTCGCGGCTCGGCTACGGCTTCGCCACCATTCGCGACGACGAATTGGCCGCGGAAGCCTCCGGCGTGCCGACGCTGCGGCTCAAGCTGATCGCGACCACGATCTCAGGCGCCCTGATGGGAATGGCGGGCGCGCCGTTCCCCTATTACATCGGCTTTCTGCAGCCGGCCTCGGCATTCGGCCTCGATTACGCGGTCAACTCTATCGCCATGCCACTCATCGGCGGCACCACGAGCTGGGTCGGCCCGCTGATCGGCGCCATCCTGCTCGGCTCGCTGCAACAGATCGCGACGGTCACGATCTCGTCCGCGGTCAATCTGCTGATCGTCGGTTTCCTGCTGGTCGGCTTCGTCATCGTTGCGCCGAACGGCATCATCGGGCTGGTGCACAGGTACATCCAGCACAAGCCGGTCGGCCAGGTCGGCCGGCGCCGCGGCGACGCCGACGCGCCGGAAGCCGCGCCGGGACCGGTACCATGACCGCGCTCCTCGACATCGACAAACTCGGCAAGCGCTTCGGCGGTTTTGTCGCGCTGGAAAACATCTCGCTCTCGGTGCGAGCGGGCGAGCGTGTTGGGCTGATCGGTCCCAACGGCTCCGGCAAGAGTACGCTGGTCAACTGCATCTGCGGCACGCTGCAAAACGAAGCCGGCTCGGTGCATTTCGACGGCAATCTGCTCGACGGCGCCAAAGCGCATCAGCGCACGCGCCGCGGGCTCGCCCGTACTTTTCAGCTGCCGCGGCCGTTTGCCAGTCTTAGCCTGCTCGACAACATGCGCATTCCGCTGTTCTACACCGTGGCGGCCCGCGGCGCCCGGCACTCGATGCATGACATCGAAACGCGGTGTATCGACCTGTTGCGCGAAGTCGGTCTCGACGGCAAAGCGCGGCGGCTGCCGCGCGACCTCACTCAGGTCGAGATGCGCAAGCTCGAACTGGCGCGCGCCATGGCCGCGGAGCCGAAGCTTTTGATTGCCGACGAATCGATGGCCGGCCTCACCCACTCGGAGGTCGAGGAGATCCTCGCCCTGCTCCAGCGCCTGAACAGCCAGGGCGTCACCATCATCCTTATCGAACACATCATGCGCGCGGTGATGAGCTTCTCGCAGCGACTCGTGGTGCTGGTCTCCGGGCATAAGATTGCCGACGGCGACCCCAATGAGGTGGTACGCGATCCGGAAGTGGAGAGGGCTTACCTTGGCCAGTAGCCTGACCATCGCCGGTATTCACGCCGCCTATGGCGCGGTCCGCGTGATCGACGATGTTTCGTTCAAGGTGGGCGCCGGCGAAACCGTGGTGCTGCTTGGCACCAACGGCAACGGCAAGTCGACGCTGATGAAGTGCATCATGGGCATGGTGCGGCCAAGCGCGGGCTCGATCGTCGCCGAGATCGACGGCATTCATCACGATCTCATCGGCCGCACCACCGAGGATATTGCCGATCTCGGCATCGCGCTGGTGCCGGAAGGCCGCCGGCTGTTTCCCAAGCTCACCGTGGAGGAGAACCTGCTGCTCGGCGCATTCCGCCGCACCGCGCGCCGGGAGCTGACGCGCAATCTCGAGGTTTGTTTCGAAACCTTTCCCCGCCTCGCCGAGCGCCGCGCGCAGCTTGCCGGCTCGATGAGCGGCGGCGAGCAGCAAATGCTCGCGCTCGGCCGGGCGCTGATGCTGGCGCCGAAAATCCTCCTGGTCGACGAACCCTCGGTCGGCCTCGCCCCGATTCTGGTCAGCCGCACCATTGACGCGATCGCCGAGATGAAACAGCGCTACAATCTTACCGTGCTGATGGCGGAACAGAATTTCACCCAGGCCATCCGCATTGCCAACCGCGGCTATGTCATTGTCCACGGCAAGATCGCGTTCGAAGGCGGCTCGACCGACGCGCTCAACAACAACGAGCTGATCAAGAAGTTTTATCTCGGCTTGTGAAACAGCCGGGTTCCAACGGCCCAGCTCTGCGTTGCGATCTGGCGCTTCTCAAAATGCTCAATTAACCTGCGCCCTGCGTCGGGGATTTGATAACTATGCAAGCGCGGGCGCTGACGACCAGACTGATACGGCTTGCAATGGCCGCGGCTCTGCTCGTTCCCTCCCTTTTGTTCGCGTTCGCCACGTGGAACAATTATATCGGCCTGAAAGCGCTGACCGACGAACGACTCACGCGTTCGCTCGACGTCGAGCAGGAGGAGGGTCAGAAAACCTTCGAGCTCGTCGATTTGGCATTGAACAATATCGGCGAACTCGTGGCCGGAATGTCCGATTCGGACATCCATGAAGACAGCGATCGGCTTTATCCGGCGCTCAAGAAGCTGGTCAGCCAGATTCCGGTCATCCAATCGATCTGGATTTACGGCGACGAAGGACGAGCACTGGTGTCGTCCTGGGTCAACCCTGCGCCGGACCAGGATTTTTCCGACCGGGATTTTTTCCAGACCCATGTCCAAGGTAATGTCAAATACGACACCAGGACATATTATGGTCAAGTCTACCAATCGCGCTTCAACGCACAGCCGTTTTTTACCGTCAGCAGACGCCTCGAACGCAACGGCGAGTTTGTCGGCATTCTCGAAGTGTCGGTTCTTCCGAGCAGCTTCTTCCGCTTCTTCTCGACGCTGGCATATTCGGGGGGCCTGCAATACGCCCTCATCCGCAATGACGGCCTGATGCTGGCGCGGTATCCGGTCGCGCCGCCGGGCGCAACCGACCGGCTCGACCAGCGAACCGGATTTCGCAAAACGGTTGCTCAATCTCCCCGCGGCGGAATTTATACGGCGACGTCTCCCATCGACCACGTCGAACGGCGTTTCGCGATCCGGCGGCTGGACGGAACGCCGCTGTATCTGACGGCCGGCATCGCTACATCGATGGTGCGAACCGAGCTGATGTGGGAAATGGCGGCGCATCTGATTTACGGCATTCCGGTAACGCTGATCCTTCTGCTGGCCCTGTTCGCGGTATTGCGCAGAACGCAGCGCCTTTACGCGGAAATCGACCGCCGATCGGTCGCCGAAGAAGCGCTGCGCCAATCGCAAAAGCTCGACGCCATCGGCCACCTCACCGGCGGCGTTGCGCACGACTTCAACAATCTGCTCACGATCATCATCGGCAACCTCGAGACTGCACTGCATCATTTGGAGTCGTGGAACGACGGCACGCAACTCAAGCTGGCGCGGCGCCTGGAAAATGCCATGCAGGGCGCCGAGCGCGCAGCGACGCTCACCAAAAGGCTCCTGGCGTTTTCCCGGCAACAGCCGCTTAACCCGACCTCATTGGACGTCAATCGCGTGTTGAATGGTCTCTCGGACTTTTTGAGGCGGGCGCTCGGCGAAGACGTCTCGCTCGAAATCGTCGGTAGCGGCGGTGTGTGGCCGATAGAAGCCGACCTTGCGGAGCTTGAGGCCGTTATTCTCAATCTTGCGGTGAACGCGCGGGACGCCATGCCCGATGGCGGCAAACTGACCATCGAGACCAGCAATTCCTATCTCGACGATGCCTATTGCAGGCGGAACGCCGATGTCCGGCCCGGGCAATATGTGCAGATCGCCGTGACCGACACAGGTTTGGGAATGACGAAGGAGGTCATCGACCGCGCTTTCGAGCCATTTTTTACCACCAAGCAATCCGGCCAGGGCACCGGGCTCGGCCTCAGCCAAGTGTACGGCTTCGTCAAGCAATCCGGCGGCCATGTGAAGATCTACAGCGAGGTCGGCGAAGGCACCGCCGTCAAAATCTATCTGCCGCGCTTTGTTGGAAAAGCGGCGGCAGCGGAACCGGCCAGGGGCGAGCCAAGCCGCGGCCGTTCCGGCGAATGCATCCTCGTCGTCGAGGATGATGCCGAAGTTCGCGGTTACGTCGTCGAGACGCTCGGGGCCCTTGGCTATGATGTGGTCGAAGCAGTATCCGCCGAAGACTCTCTCCATCTGCTGCGCGATAACAACAATATCCGCCTGCTTTTGACCGATATCGTCATGCCGGGCATGAACGGCCGCGAGCTCGCAGAGGAAGCAATGCAGCTTCAGCCGTCTTTGAAGGTTCTTTACATGACCGGATATTCACGCAATGCCATCGTCCATCAGGGCCGCCTCGATCCCGGTGTCGATTTGATCCAAAAACCCCTCACCAGCGAGCACCTCGCCAGCGCGGTTCGGAAAGTGCTCGACGCCTAGCCCGCAGGCTCGCCTAATGCAGCGCAGGAGTACCGAGTTGTGACCAAACAATATCAGGGTGATCTTCAATGGACCTACGGCACGGCCAAAGAGCTGGTCGACGCGCTCGCTGCGCGAAAAATTTCGGCGCTCGAACTCACCGACCATGTCGTTGCTCGTATCGAAGCGTTCGATCCGAAGCTCAACGCCGTCGTGGTCCATGACTTCGATCGCGCGCGCGACGCGGCCAAAAATGCCGACGCCGCGCTCGCCCGCGGCGAGCGGCGCCCACTGCTCGGCATCCCGATGGCGGTCAAGGAATCATTCGACGTCGCCGGCTTGCCGACGACCTGGGGCCTGCCGGCGTTCAAGGACTGGAAGCCGGCGGAGGACGCCCTCGCGGTCGCGCGCGTCAAGGCGGCGGGCGCCGTCATCCTCGGCAAGACCAATGTGCCGCTCTTGTTGGGCGATTGGCAGAGCTACAACGACATTTACGGAACGACCAACAATCCCTGGGATGTCGGCCGCAGCCCCGGCGGCTCCTCGGGCGGCTCCTCGGCCGCGCTTGCCGCCGGCTTTGGACCGCTGTCGCTCGGCTCCGATATCGGCGGCTCGCTCCGCGTGCCGGCGCATTACTGCGGCGTCTACGCGCATAAGCCAACGCTGAATATCGTGCCGCCGCGCGGCCACCGGGTCCCCGGCGCCGTGCAGCGCGAGGCCGATCTCGCCGTGGTCGGTCCGATGGCGCGCAGCGCCGCCGATCTGGCGCTCGCGCTTGACGTGATTGCCGGCCCGGACGAGCTGCGTGCCGGCATCGCCTATCGTCTGGCTTTGCCGCCACCGCGCCATACCGAACTCAAGGCGTATCGCGTCCTGGTCATCGACGACCATCCGCTCTTGCCGACGGCCAGCTCGGTGCGGGCGGCCGTGCAAAGCCTGGGGCGGCGGCTGGTCAAAACCGGCGTCACAGTCGGTTACCAGAGTCCATTGCTTCCCGACTTGGCGGAATCGGCAAGGCTGTACATGCGTCTATTGATGGCGGCTCTGTCTGAGCGATGGCCGCTTGAGCAATACAAGGAGATGCAAGTCGCGGCCGAAACTCTGAAGCCCGACGACAACAGCCTTGCCGCCGAACGCAGCCGCGGCGCGGTCATGAGCTTTCGCGATTGGGCGCAAGCCGACGCCGCGCGGATCAAGCTGCAGCGACAATGGAGCGCGCTGTTTCGCGAGTGGGACGTCGTGCTCTGTCCGCCGATGCCGACGCCCGCCTTTCCTCACGATCACTCAACGCCGGTATCGGCGCGACGTATCGAGATCGACGGCAAGCGGCGTTCGTATTTCGATCAACTGGTTTGGGCCGAACCGGCGACCACGCCGGGCCTTCCCGCGACCGCGGCACCCATCGGCTTGTCGGAAACGGGTCTTCCGATCGGTGTGCAGATCATCGGCGCCTATCTCGAAGACCGCACGACAATCGCTTTTGCCGAACTGATAGAGCGGGAGTTCGGCGGTTTCATACCACCTCCAGGCTATGCCGGTTGAAGGTGTCGGCCTCGCGCAAACCGCAACGTCTGCCAGCAGATAGTTCCTTCCGCTACCTGGATCTTCCATCAAGCTTAACACCAGAAGGGGCTGGCTCTGCCGACGTTTAACCATCACCACTATCGCCAATGCTCAACCGAGGCACAAATCGCGCGAAAGAACTGGTCAGGAGCAGCCTGAACCGGGTCGGACTCGACCTAGTCCGATTTCCCGCACCACACACCATCGCTCATCATCTACAGAAGTTTCTGCTGCAGGAGGGGATCAATCTCATCCTGGATGTCGGCGCCTATCACGGTTCCTACTGCGCGCTGCTGCGAGAAAAAGCAGGATATCGCGGCCGAATTGTCAGCTTCGAGCCGCATCGCAATTCGTTCGACATCCTGAACTCCGGAATGGCCGACGACGAGAACTGGCAGGGGTACGGGTTCGGCATCAGCGACAACGACCGGACGGCGACCCTCAACGTCTACGAGGGTCGCGGCGATTTCAATTCTTTGCTTGATCTTCGCGAACAGGGGGCGGCCGCGTACGACGTAGATGCCAGTCGAAGGTCCGCGGAACGCGTTCAAATGCACACCCTGGATTCGCTCTGGCCACGTCTGGTATCGGGAATCGACCGCCCGCGCGTTTTTCTCAAGATCGACACGCAAGGTCACGACACCGCCGTGGTCCGAGGTGCGGCCAACAATCTGAAAGACATCCGCGGTATTCAATCAGAGCTGCCGGTTATTGAACTTTACGACGGCATGACGCCGATGCCGGCAGCGTTGACGTTCTACAGAGGCCTTGGCTACGTACCCATCGGATTTTTCCCGGTGAACACGCCGGCGGCCTACGCTGCATCTCCCGAATTCGACGTCCTGCTGAAGCAACTTCGCAACGGTCGTGACACTTAGTCGAGATCGCGCGATCCCGATATGCCGTCCGGGACATTTTGCCCCTACCCTGCTATCGCACCAGAAAATCGAAATAGGTGTTGGGAAACGGTTCGCCTGACAAGGTGAAGTGCCACCATTCCTTCTCGTACGGGCGAAAGCCGCGGCGGCGCATCGCTGCCGCCAGCAAGGCGCGATTGGCCTTCGCTGCGCCGCTGACGCCGGCGGCCGCCGGCCATGAGCGCAGACTGAAGAAGTCGAACGGGGTGCCCATATCGAGCTCGCGGCCGTCTGTTTGCGCCAATGTGAGATCGACGGTCGACCCGCGCGAATGTCCGGAGCGCGAGGAGATATAGCCGTCCTGGAACAGGGTGCGCTTGTCGACGTCGGGGTAGAACTCGGCCTTGCCGGCGCTATCGTCGAGGTCGCGCGCCCAGCGGACAAAGTTCATGACCGCACGGACCGGCCGGTAACAGTCGAAGACCTTGAGCACCAGGCCGTGGGGCGCAAGATCGCGCGCCACCGCGGCGAGCGCATCCGCTGCGGCTTGCGTCAGCAGGCAGCGCGGCACCTGGTAGCCGTCGATCCGCCGGCCGACGAAATTATGCGATCCGGCATAGCGCATCTCGACGATTAATCCCGACACGACCTTAGCGGCATCGACGAATGCGGCCGGCCGCTCCTGCGCCACAACGACTTGTGACGAAGCCGCGATGAGGGCGGCGATGAGCGAATAGCGAATGGCGGAAAGCGAATAGCTCAGGTGCCTTCGTTGCCGCATGCCCTTTTCCATTTCCCGCTCGCTATTTCCCATTCGCGCCCCACCACCCGGGCAACACGCAATTTGCCCGGCAAATCGGCCCGGCGTTAACGCCTCAGTAACCATATACCCGGCACATTTTGCCGGGGAGGTCACAGCGTATCCACCGCACCTTCGGGGGCAGCCTTGGATGCCAGCGCCACTCCTCTCTTGCGTGCCGGCGGCCCGCCTGCCGCTGCGCATAGCTTCGAAACACGTGACCGCAATCGACAGGGCCGATCCACCGGCATGACTGAGGCAACTTCGGCGCAGGGCGGCGAGGGATCCTTGGCGCTCTCGCGCCTTGCCGATCTCGGCACCATGCTCAAGCGCAGCGATATCGCGCTTGCGGTCGGCATGATGACCATCCTCGTGGTCCTCATCCTGCCGCTGCCGGCGCTGCTGCTCGATTTCGCGCTTGCCATTTCCATCACCTTCTCGGTGCTGATCCTGATGACGGCGCTGTTCATCCAGGCGCCGCTTGAATTCTCGGCGTTTCCCACCGTGCTGTTGATCGCCACCATGCTGCGGCTGGCGCTCAACCTCGCCTCGGCCCGGCTCATTCTCGCTCATGGCCACGAAGGGGCGGACGCTGCCGGCCATGTGATCGAGGCGTTCGGCAACTTCGTGATGAGCGGCAACTTCGTCATCGGCATCATCGTCTTCACCATCCTGGTGATCGTCAACTTCGTGGTCATCACCAAGGGCTCCGGGCGCATCGCCGAAGTGGCCGCGCGCTTCCACCTCGATGCCATGCCGGGCAAGCAGATGGCCATCGATGCCGACCTCTCCGCCGGCCTGATCGACGAGAAGGACGCGCGGCGGCGGCGCAAAAATCTGGAAGACGAATCCGGCTTCTTCGGCGCCATGGACGGCGCCTCGAAATTCGTCCGCGGCGATGCCATCGCCGGCCTTCTCGTCGTCCTGATCAACGTCATTGGCGGCATGGTCATTGGCATCATGCAGCAGGGCCTGACCTTCGCCGAAGCCGCCCACGCCTACACGCTGCTGACCGTCGGCGACGGCCTCGTCACCCAGGTCCCCGCACTCATCGTCTCGATCGCCGCCGGGCTTCTGGTCTCCAAGGCCGGCGTCTCCGGCGCCGCCGATAAGGCGCTACTCAGTCAGTTTTCCGGATATCCCAAAGCGCTCGGCATGTCGGCCGCGGTGATGCTGGTGATGGCGCTTTTGCCCGGGATCCCGATGGTGCCGTTTCTCGCGCTCGGCGGCGGCACCGCGAGCCTCGCCTATGTCATCGACCGCCGCCACAAGCGTGCGGCCGCCGCCGAGGCACAGAAGACCGACAGCGCCAAGCCGACGCCCGCGGAAGAGCCGATGTCGGCGACGCTCAAAATGGACGATCTCAAAATCGAGCTCGGCTATGCGCTGTTGCCGCTCGTCAACGCCACCGATGGCGGCGACCGGCTGACCGAGCAGATCAAAGCGCTGCGCCGCTCGCTCGCCGTCGAGATGGGTTTCGTCATGCCGGCAGTGCGTATCCTCGATAACGTGCAGCTCGACGCCAACAGCTATGTCATCAAGATAAAAGAAGTTGAATCCGGCACCGGAAAGGTATGGCACGGCCAGTACATGGTCATGGATCCAGCCGGCAAGCAGGTGACGCTCCCCGGCGTGCATACCACCGAGCCGACTTTCGGCCTGCCCGCCACCTGGATCGACGCCGCACTCAAGGAAGAAGCCTCGGTCAAGGGCTATACCGTCGTCGACGCCGCGACGGTGCTCGCCACGCACCTGACCGAGCTTATCAAGATCAACATGTCCGAGCTGCTGTCTTATGGCGAGGTGCAGAAATTGATCAAGGAGCTGCCGAAGGAGCAGGGCGAGCTGATCAAGGACATCGTGCCCGCGCAGATTACGATTTCCGGCATCCAACGCGTGTTGCAGATTCTGCTTGCCGAGCGCGTATCGATCCGCGATCTCGCCACCATTCTCGAAGGCATCGCCGACGGACTGGCAGCAACGCGCAATCCGGCGATGCTGGCCGAGCACGTCCGCGCGCGGCTCGCGCGCCAGCTCTGCGCGCAACACACGAGCACCACCGGCTATCTGCCGATCATCGCGCTCACGGCCAAGTGGGAGCAGGCATTCGCCGAATTGATCGTCGGTCAGGGTGACGATCGGAGCCTCGCCATGCAGCCGTCGAAGCTCACCGAATTCATCAATCTCGTGCGAGAAAAATTCGAGCAGGCGGCGCGCGACGGCGAGGCGCCGGTCTTGGTGACGTCGCCGGCGATCCGGCCGTTCGTGCGCGGCATCGTCGAACGCTTCCGCGCCCAAACCAGCGTCCTCGCCCAATCGGAAATCCACCCGCGGGCCCGATTGAAGACGGTCGCGAGCATCTGAGTCTTGTGATCGGAAGGACGAACCTAGGGCGCGACCGAGAGGCCGATCACCTTATGCCGCTCGATCAGTTGCACCACCAATCCCGATTGTTTGGCCTCGGCGACGAAGTCACGAAGGAATGCGGCGCCGGCCGCGTTGCCCTTTGCTGTGCCGATCGCCTGTTGAACGGCCGTGAAGTTGCCGGGAAGAATTCTAGCGCCGGGAAGCTTATTGACGTCATGCAGCAGCTGCGGCCGCAGGCCGGCCAAGGCATCAAGGCCTTCAGCAACGAACTGGTTGAACGGCGCGTCCGCCGCGTCCGAACGGAGCAAAGTCGCGTGCTTGATATTGCGGCTAAGCCACAAGTCGTAGGCGCTGCCGCGCCGCACTGCGATGCCCGAGCCGGCGCAATCGACGTCGGCGACTTGCTGGTGGGTCGAATTTCCGGGCACGAGGTAAGTCGCTTCGATCTCGCAATAGGCCGGGGTGAACGCGATCTTTTCCGCACGCGCGGGCTCAGCGCCGATCAAGCCGATATCCCAGGCATCGGCGCCGGCCGCGTCCGCCAGCGTCGACGGCCGATCGAATTTGACGTAGGCGACCGGAACGCCGAGCCGCCGCGCGATCTCGGCCGCCATATCGGGCGCAACTCCCTTCGGATCGCCTGACGAAGTCACTCCCGTGACCAGCAGTCCGTTGCTCATGTTGATCCCCGCCCGCAGAACACCCTTTGGGGCGAGTTCAGACACAATCTCGCGCATACGAACCTCAAAACGTCCCGGTTCCGAGGCGGCGGGGCACCGCTTGCTGGAACCCGTGGCTTTCTCACCCGTTATCACGACTGTTCAAGCTTCAGTGAAGCGGCATTTTCCCGAGGAGGGTGAGTGCGTAAATCGAACCTAATGTGAGCTAAATCACAGTTTCTGCCCGGCTGCCGCGCTACTCCGGTCAAAACCGGGAGGTTACCATGAACCACTCGATGTATAGCGCAGACCGCCGCACCCATTTGAAGATTGTGGTCATTGGGCTTCTGTGCGCGACACTGGTCGCCGCCGTGGGCATTTTCTCGCATATTCGCGATGTCGATCTCGGCACGGCGCCCCTGGTTAAGGCCGGTCAGCCGACAGCCGTGACCGGACACCTCCCTGCCATCCGATAAAGTCCGACTTAAGTGTGCGGTGTCGTTGGCTTCGCCGGTGCCGGGGCAGGTATGGACTCCACGGCCTTGCCGGTGAACAGGACCGGTCCGGTCGGAGCCCCGTTTGGAGAACCGTTGGCCGGTTCGAGCGACACGGCGTAGTTGGCAGTGCGCAATGTGTCGGCGTCGTAATTCCCAGGAAGCGCACGTTCCGTGAACTCATCAGCCCCCACGACGCCAAGCGAACGGGGGGCCGGAAAGCGACTCGAAATCAGCCATAGCTCATAGCTCTTGCCGGTTTCTGGCTTCGCCGAGATCCGGCGCACTGTCAGCGTTCGATGCTGAGTGTCCAGCGTGAGCAGGAAAGCCGGAGCCGTCGGCCCCTGCTGCAGGACGGCGACCAATCGATCCTGCGGCATCGGCGCAGAAACTTCAGTTTGCGCCAGCATTCCCGCCCCCGGCGGCCGCAACTGGGCCGGTATCCGGTCGGGCACGACCTGCCACACTGCGATGTAAAGCGCCAACAACGCGGCGAGCGCGCCGATACCGAGCGCCGTGCGCTGCCACCGCCTAACCCTGCCCGCAAGGTAGACGACGTCGGCACTGCGTTCCACTTTGCCGGCTTCCGGAACCGGCGGTGAGGGCATGGTCGGCGGCTCAGCCGTCGCGTGAGCCGGTGCTTCGGTTGTTGTGGATCTCTCCGGGTCAAAGACCGAAGGCGGAAAATAGCTAACCGCGCCGGCCGGTGACTCCCCCTCAGGCGGCGCGTCGGTCTCGCCAACCGGTTCAACGGGGCCGATCTGAGTTTTGATCTTGTCCCAAACGTCGGCCGGCGGCTCGACCGCTTCCACCATGACGTTGAGCTCGCCGAGCCGCCGCTCCCATTGACGCACCGTCGCCTCGAACCCCGAATCGAGGGAACGCAACGCCTCGGCGCGCTCGCGCTCGTCGGCCGAGAGCGTGCCGAGCACGTATTCGGCAGCAAGCGTTTCCTGGTCCTCGTCGTACATGGCCAACCAAGCTCCTGCGAGATTACACGCCCATACACTCACGGACTTCGATCAAGCTGCGACGCAACCAAGTCTTGATGGTGTTTACGGGAATGTCGAGCTTCTTGGCGAGCTGATCGCGACTCCAGCCGCTGTAATAGGCGAGCAGCACGATGCGTTGCTTTTCCGGATCAAGTTTGCCGAGGCAGGACAGCAGGCGCTTGAGCTCTTCCGTCATCTCCCGGCGCGCCAGCGGCGTGGGGGTTTCGGCAGCTACATCGAGCGCCTCCGGCTCCTCCTCAATCGACACTTCGCCCTTCTTGCGCACGATGTCGATGGCCCGATTGCGCCCCATCGCGACCATCCAGGTGATCGGGCTGGCAACGGTTGGATCGAACATGTCAGCCATGGTCCAAACCTTGAAATAGGTTTCCTGCATGACCTCATCGGCTAGTTCAGGTCGACGTAAGATACGCAACAGCACCCCATACAGTTTCGCACGGGTTGCTTCATAGAGCCGCTCAAAGGCGGTCGCGTCGCGTTTGGCGACGGCCGCCAGCAGCCCGACCAGTTCCGCTTGCGTCAACATCACAGCCCTGGCCCCGGGGACCTCGGAATGAAATGGGATTATCGCCGCGGAAGCGGGTACTCGTCGAGAGCGAAAGAAGGGTAAGTGGCCGCCCAGACCGCTGTTATTTTCCGCTGGCCTGTGCCGGGAGGAGCGGTTTGCGCCGTACCAGGGCTCAGGCGGGCGCACCACCGCGCACGCGCATCAGGGCGATGGCGTCAAGCTCGGATTGCTCGGCGGCACTCTCGGCGTCGCGTTCCCGCGCCTGGTCGCGCTCATCGAGCAATTCAACCTTTTTGAGCTCGTCAAAGGCGTCGCCGAGGGCTAACTTCGCGTCCTCAAGTTGGGTCCGCAGCTCATCGGCCGAGCGCTTGAGGTTCTCCCGACGGCCGATCGCCGCCTTGGCATAGGTCGGATAGGCGAAATGCCCGGGATCGTGGATGCCGGCCCGGTCCTGCTCAACCCTGATTTCTCGCTCCAAGTCAGCCGCCATTCGGTCAAACTCGGCGATCATGGTTTCGATTTGCGCAACCTTGCGCCGCTTCTCGTCGACCTGAAATTTCTTCAAGCGAATCAGCGTCTCACGGGACTTCATCGACTGCTACTCCCCCGAAAGCCGCGGGACATGGCGCCGGCAAGGCGCCGCTGAATGCGATTGTGCAGCGATAACGTTAGCGTTCGGTTTCCGCGGCGGCCATGATTTGGCCTAAACGTTGGTAACCTTCGGCCAAGCTGGTTGCTTCTTCCTTACCTTGGGCAAGAAAGTCCTCGAGCGGCTTGTGCAGACGGATAGCCTCATCGACCTCAGGACTGGTGCCGGCCCGATAGGCGCCCAGCCGGATGAGCTCCTCCATGTCGGCATAAGTCGCCATGATCTGGCGCGCCCGGTTGATGACGGGCAGATAATTCGGATCGGCGGCCCGCGGCATCGTTCGCGACACCGATTTGAGAATATTGATCGCCGGATAGCGGCCGCGCTCGGCGATGGCCCGTTCCATGACGATATGACCGTCGAGAATGCCACGTACCGCGTCCGCGATCGGCTCGTTGTGGTCGTCGCCATCGACCAGGACGGTGAATATCCCGGTGATCGTGCCCTGTTCGGTGCCGGGCCCGGCGCGTTCGAGAAGGCGCGGCAGCTCGGTGAAGACCGTCGGAGTGTAGCCTTTGGCGGTCGGCGGCTCGCCGGCGGAGAGCCCGATCTCGCGCTGGGCCATGGCAAAGCGCGTGACCGAGTCCATCAACACCAGCACATCCTTGCCCTCATCGCGGAAATGTTCGGCAATCGCCAGCGTGACATGGGCGGCCTGGCGGCGCATCAGCGCCGGCTCGTCGGAGGTCGAGACCACGACCACGGAACGCGCGAGACCCGCTTCCCCGAGGTCGTCCTGAAGGAACTCCTGGACCTCGCGGCCACGCTCGCCGATCAGCCCGATCACGGTGACGTCGGCGACCACGTTACGGGCGAACATCGACAGCAGCACCGATTTACCGACGCCGGAACCGGAGAAGATGCCCATGCGCTGGCCCCGGCAGCACGTCATGAAGGTATTGAGTGCACGAACACCGAGATCGAGCGGGGCTCCGACCCGACGGCGAGCATGCGCCAGCGGTGGGGTATTGCGGAACGGATAAGGCGAAGGCCCGTAGAGCAAGGCACCCTTGCCGTCGATCGGCTCGCCGAGCGCGTTGACCACACGGCCGAGCCAGCCGGTCGACGGCCGCACCGCGCCGGCGACTGACGTGACCAGCGCCCGGCATCCTCGCCGCACGCCTTCGAGCGGCGCAAACGGCATCAGCAGCGCGTTACTGCCGGAAAAGCCGACTACCTCGCAGGGAATGGTGTTGGCCGGCGTCTCGACCAGCACGCGTGCGCCAACCGACATCGCGTAGAGCGGTCCTGCGACTTCGACCATCAAGCCGCGAACGCCGACGACGCGACCATAGATCTCGATGCCGTCGAGTTCGTTGATCTGTTCGGCCAGCGCTTTCATGGCGGCCCTGTCCGGCAAACGCTGAAGGTTACTTTCCGTTTGCCGGCGTTAACGCTGTATTTACCCGGGCCGTTAATCATTGCGTCGTCCTTGGGAATGAACCGCTCACCCAGCCAGAACGGAGGGGCGAGTCTCAAGAATCGGTTAGCGCCGAATCTTAACCTGGAACTTGAGCGCCGACGTGGCTAGAAAACCCCTCCCTTGCAACATCTTACGGCGATTCGCGGAAAATTGCCCAGTGAATGCTTGCATGAAGGAATCAGGTTTTGTTAACCATAGCGCGTTTACAGTCTCGAATCAGTTTGTCCCAAGGCGTTTTTCGGGGGCCGCCGCACGGGCGTGCCGACCTTAAAGTCGCGCGGCGAGGAAGGGGACCAGCATGCGCGTATTGCTGATCGAAGACGATAGCGCCACGGCGCAATCGATCGAGTTGATGCTCAAGTCGGAAAGCTTCAACGTCTATACGACCGATCTCGGCGAGGAAGGGATCGATCTCGGTAAGATTTACGACTACGACATCATCCTCCTCGACCTCAATCTTCCGGACATGTCGGGCTTCGAAGTGTTGCGCAGCCTGCGCGTGTCGAAGGTCAAGACGCCGATCCTGATCCTGACCGGGCTTGCCGGGATCGAGGACAAGGTCAGAGGTCTCGGCTTCGGCGCCGACGATTACATGACTAAGCCGTTCCACAAGGACGAGCTGGTGGCGCGCATCCACGCCATCGTGCGGCGCTCCAAGGGCCACGCCCAGTCGGTCATCCAGACCGGGGATCTCGTCGTCAATCTCGACACTAAGACCGTCGAGGTCAACGGCGCGCGGGTGCACCTGACCGGCAAGGAATACCAGATGCTGGAGCTGCTTTCGCTGCGCAAGGGCACCACGCTGACCAAGGAGATGTTTCTCAATCATCTCTATGGCGGTATGGACGAGCCGGAGCTGAAGATCATCGACGTCTTCATCTGCAAGCTGCGGAAAAAGCTCGCCAACGCCTCCAACGGCAAGAACTACATCGAAACGGTGTGGGGCCGCGGCTACGTGCTGCGCGAGCCGACCGAGGACGAAGCGAAAATCTCGGCTTAAGCCTTCGCCCTCTCAAAAACGCAAAACCCCGGCCAACGGCCGGGGTTTTTCTTTGCGCAAACGCCCCATAACTTCGTCCCTTTGCGTGCAGAAACGGCTGGATGGCCGGAACAACCCGGCCACGGCGATCAAAATCACCGGCCGCCGTTCACTGCGACGAGGCGCGGCTTCGGCTTTTCGCCGACGACAAACGGCGGCTTCGAGGTACGCTGGTTGGGCGCATAAAGGCCGCGTCGTTCGGCGACGGTCTTGAAGCCGTCGGTAAGCCCCACCACGGTCTCGGCAGCGCCGAGTACCAGGTAGCCATCGCCCGCGATCACGCGAGCGATGCGGTTGAGCAGGTCGGTCTTCGTCCCCTGATCGAAATAGATCAGCACGTTGCGGCAGAAGATGAGATCGAAGACCCCAAGATGAGAGAAATCGGTGAGCAGATTAAGCTGCTGGTATTTGACCATGGCGCGAATCTCGGGCGCGATCTGCCACATGTCGCCGACGCGGGTGAAATACTTGATTAGCAGCTGAATCGGCAGACCACGCTGCACTTCAAACTGGCTGTAGATGCCCTGGCGTGCCTTTTCCAGCACCCCGTTGGACAGGTCGGTCGCGATCAAATCGATGCGCCAGCCGGCAACGTCGCCGGCCATCTCGCTGAGCGCCATGGCCAGCGAGTAGGGTTCCTGGCCGGTCGAGGTCGCCGCGCACCAGATGCGAATGGTACGCGAGGTGCGGCGTGCCGACAGCAGCGCCGGCAACACCCTCGCGCGGAAATTCTCGAACGGCACGCGATCGCGAAAGAAGAACGTCTCGTTGGTAGTCATGGCCTCGACGACCGCCGTCATCAGGGCGTCGGCATTATCGCGTTTGAGCGTGGCCACCAGTTCGCCGAGGCTGCCGAGGCCGGCCTTGCGCGCCACCGGCAGCAAACGGCTCTCGACCAGATATTGCTTATCGGCGGAGAGCACGAGCCCGGAGCGCGCCTTGAGGCATTTACGCAGGAAATCGTAATCGAGCGGCGTCACCTGCGGTCTCCCGAGAACAGACGATTAATCTTTGCGCCAATCTGGGAAAGCGGGAGCACCGCTGAGCACAAGCCGGCCTGGACGACCGCGCGCGGCATGCCCCAAACAACACTGGTCGCCTCATCCTGTGCAATCACGCTGCCGCCGGCCGCGGCGAGATTGGCGGCGCCGTGCACGCCGTCCGCGCCCATGCCGGTAAGAACGAGCGCCAGGCTGGCGGGACCCCACACTTCCGCCGCCGAGGAGAGCAACGGATCGACCGACGGCCTGCAAAAGTTGATCGGCGGGTCGTCGCCGAGCGCGATCGAGGCGCCGCCGCGGCCGCGCGCAACGCGCATATGCCGCCCCCCTGGAGCGACATAGATGCGGCCGGCAACGACCGCTTCGTCGTGCTCGGCTTCGCGCACGCACCGCCCGCTGACGCGAGTGAGATGCTCGGCCAGAACCGCGGTGAAGGTCGGCGGCATGTGCTGCGTGATCAAAATCGGCGCGCGCTCGATGGTGGCGCTGATCTCCGCGATCAATGTCGTCAGCGCCTGCGGCCCGCCGGTGGAAGAGCCGATCAGCAGTACCCGCGGCGCGGACAATGCAAACGGCCGCAGGTGGAACGCCGGGGCCTCGGCTTGCGGCGCCTCGCCTTGGCGCGGACGCAGCGACGCGCCCAGCTCTCCCAGGCGTGCCAACGAGCGGCCGCGACGGCCGAGAATGCGGATTTTGTCGATCAGCTCGCGATGGAACGCCGCCGACGTCGTCGCGTCGGGTGCGACTTCGGGCTTCGGGACATAGTCGGCGGCGCCAAGCGACAGCGCCCGCAGGCTGATTTCGGCGCTCCGGCGGGTGAGCGTCGAGGCCATGATCACGACGAGATCGCGCTTCTTCTTGAGCAAGAGCGGCAGCGCGGAAATGCCGTCAAGCTCCGGCATATCGACATCAAGAACAACGACGTCGGGATCGCATTCGCCGATTTGCTCGACCGCTTCGCGGCCGGTGCGCAAGCATGACGCTACGATCATGTCCGGCTCGGCGCCGATCCATTGCGTCACCAGGCGGCGGGCAATAATCGCATCATCGACGACCATCACGCGGATGGGTCTCTCGGCGACGATCGCCGGGCTCGCGGCGGCAAGGACGGAACTCATGCACTTGGACTTTCGGCAGGCGAATATTGCGCTCGGACATTCGCCGGGATCGACGCTTGACCGAACTGTTGCGTTCTCAGATCAGTCCGACTTCCTGAAACTTGGCCTCGACAATGTCCCGGTCGAACGGTTTCATGATGTACTCATTGGCGCCGGCATGCAGCGCTCGGGCGATGTGAGCGACATCGTTCTCGGTGGTGCAGAAAACCACTTTGGGCTTGTCGCCGCCGGGAAGACGGCGCAGAGCGCGGAGGAATTCATAGCCGTCCATTTTCGGCATATTCCAGTCCAGCAGGATCGCGTCGGGGATTTGCTGGCGGCAGGCTTCAATCGCCTCCTCGCCGTTCTCCGCTTCCGAAATCTGAAAATCCAGACCTTCGAGTATTCTCCGCGCCACCTTGCGGATGACGCTCGAGTCGTCGACGATCAAACAGGTCTTCATGGTGTCCTCACTCTACACTTCGCGGGCGAACCCGCTTCGATATTCCGCCGCGGCGCCGGCATTGCCTTACGCGGCCGCCGCCTCATTGCGCAGGTCCAGCACATGATCGATGTCGAGCACGACCAGAAGCTGGCCGTCGAGCCGGTAGACGCCGGCGGATAAGGCCGCGAGCCTGCGGTCGAGATTGATCGGATTGGGCTCGCGTTCCGAAGCCGGCAGCTTGAGCACTTCACCGACCGCATCGACCAGGAGGCAGAATGATTCGCCCTTCACTTCGATGCCAATCGCCATTGGGGCGCCGCCGTCCTCGCGCCCGCGCGCGTGCAGCCGGCTGCGCATATCGATCGCCGTCACGATGCGGCCGCGCAGATTAAGCACGCCGGCAATCTCGGCTGCGGCGAGCGGCACGCGCGTGATGCGCACCGGCTTGAACACGTCCTGGACGCGCGCGATCGGCAGTCCGAATATTTGACCGGCGATGGTGAAGGTGACGAATTCGGTAAAATCGGTGTCGTTGTGCATAATATCTCTGACTGTTCACGCCGCCTGATGCAGGTCGCCGCTCTGCTCCTTGAGCGCTGCGATGAGCCCGGTTCGATCGAATTTGGCGACGAAATCGTGGAAGCCGACACCGCGTCCGCGTTCGATCGCATCGGCCGAGGCTATAGCCGAGAGCCCGATGATCGGAATGGCGGCAGTGCTCGGATTTTCGCGCAACGCCGCGGCAAGCTCGAACCCGTCCATGTCCGGCATTTCGATATCGGTGACGACGACGTCGATCCGCGCGCCGGACTTGATCGCCGTCAGGGCTTGAGCGGCGGACCCGACCGCGGTCACCCGATAGCCGGCGGCCTTGATCAATGGCGCCAGCATGTCGCGGAAAAAGGCCGAATCGTCGACCAGCAGGATCCTGTGCGCGGTCGAGGCCGACGCCGCATCCCGCCGGCGAAACCAGTCGGCGAAGGCCTGCGGGAGAAAATGCCCGACGTCGACAATCTCGGTGGCACTGCCTTTCACCACGGCGTAGCCGAGCACCCCGGGGCGTTCGCTCGTCACCTCGATATCGAGCCGCTGCTCCACGATGTCCACGATCTCGTCGACGACGAGGCCCATGGAGCGGCCGCGATCGGAAAACACCAGAATCGGCTGGGCGCCGTCCTGCTTGATGGCGGTCTGCGCATCGACGCACAAGAGCGGCATCAGCTGGTCGCGATATTGCACCAGATAACGGCCGTCGGAAATTTCAATCCGGCCACAATCGATCTCTTCAAGTCGCGAGACGAGCGAGAGCAGAACGGCCTTAGGCTGTTGCGAGCCGGCGCGGAACACCAGCAGCGACGTCAGGTCTTCGTTGCCGGCATCTTCGGCGTCGTCCAGCTCGGCTTGGTCAGCGCGCCCGACCGGCGTAGCGCGGCCGAGCGCCTGCGAAACTCCGTTCGGATCGATGATCATGATCACCGTGCCGTCGCCGAGAATCGTCGTACCGGAAAACGCAGCAATGTGACGAAGTTTCGACGACATCGGCTTGATCACGATTTCCTCGGTGTGGAATACCGCGTCGACGACGATGCCGAAGACCTGACTGCCGACCTGGGTAACGACGACGAAGCCGCTGTCGACCTCGCTTTCGCCGAGTTGCAGAATTTCCTTGAGGTGAATGAGCGGCAACAGTTTGTTGCGCAGCCGCAGCACCGGGGTTTCTTTGATCCTCTCGATGCGATGTTCGCCGCCGCCGCCGGCGCGCACCAGCTCGAGCACGGACAGCTGCGGGATGGCGAAGCGTTCGCTGCCGGCGGCAACGATCAGCGCCGATACGATCGCCAGCGTCAGCGGGATCTTGATCGTAAATGTGGTTCCCTCGCCGGGGACGGATTTCAAGTCGACGGTGCCGCCGATCTGCTCCATGTTGGCGCGCACCACGTCCATGCCAACGCCGCGGCCGGAAATGCTGGTCACCTGCGCGGCGGTGGAGAAACCGGGCATAAAGATCAGATTGCAGATCTCTGCCTCGGATTTCGCCGCGATCTCGGTTTCGCTGGCGAAGCCGTGCTCAATCGCCTTGGCGCGTATGCGCGACACATCGAGGCCGCGGCCATCGTCGGCGATTTCGATGATGATGTGGCCGCCTTGGTGGCAGGCTGACAGCCGGATCGTGCCCTTCCCTGTCTTGCCCGCAGCGAGCCGTTCCGCGGCGCTTTCAATGCCATGATCGGCACAGTTGCGGACCAGGTGCGTGAGCGGGTCCTTGACCATTTCGAGCACCTGGCGATCGAGCTCGGTGTCAGCGCCGTCCATCTGCAGTTCGATCTCCTTGCCGAGTTCGGCGGAGAGGTCACGTACGATGCGCGGAAGCTTTTGCCACGCATTGCCGATCGGCTGCATACGGGTCTTCATCACGCCTTCCTGCAGCTCGACGGTGACATTCGAGAGCCGCTGCAGCGGCACTTTGAAATCCGAATCCTCGTGGCGGCGAACGATCTCAAGCAGCTGGTTGCGGGTAAGCACCAGCTCGGAAACCGTGGTCATGAGGTGATCGAGTGTATCGACGTGAACGCGGATCGAATTACTTGCGACCCGTTCGCCGCGTTCATCGTCGGATCGCTCGACCAGGGACTTGTCGGCCGACAACTTGTCACTCGAATGCTTGTCGCGCGCAGGCGTTTGCGGCTTCTCCGGCTCCTGCAAGGCGGCAGCCGCTGGCGGGATGACCTTCTCCTGCAGCCGTGCCGGCGGTTGCAGTCTCGCACTCTGCTCAAGGTGAGCCGGCGGCTCCGACCTGACGTTCTCGTTTCGCGACAGGCGATGAAGTTGTTCGATGAGATCGCCATCGTCTCCGGCCGGCTCTTGCTCGTGCGATTCGATCTCGTCGAGGATAGTCTTGATGCGGTCGATGGTCGAAAGAATGAGCGTGACGGCCGCGGTGGTGACCGGCATTCCGTCGCGAAACTTGCCCATCAGGGTCTCGGCCGCGTGCGCCAACTTCTCGAGCCGGGGAAGTCCGAGAAAGCCGCAGGTTCCTTTGATGGTATGGACGAGGCGAAAGATGTTGCCGAGGATATTGCCGTTGTTCGGCTCCTGCTCGAAGCGCACGAGCTCGGCATCGACCCGCTCGAGACTCTCGCTGGTCTCGGTCAGGAATTCCCGCAGCAGGTCGTCCATTAGAGGCGCCTCGTCAGCACACACGCTTCGCCGGCAGAGGCGCCTGAGGCGCCGTCGCCGCCAAGCACGCAGGATGCGTGCTTTCGCCGTCAGACGCCGCGCGCCTGATCGGACCTGGGGAGTTTGTTGTCAAAGCGTTTAATTTCGGTTGCAGAGATGCAGACCGGGTCGATTAGCGGTCGCATTTAACCGCTTCACGCCTTTTTGAGAGCGAAACGGCGATTACCGCTTGCCTCGTCGCCGCTCGGCAACGGTGAGAGAATCCGGAAGGCGGTGTTGGCGCGTTAGCTGGCGGTTAAGACAACGGTCCCGACTTCGCCCCGAGCCGAGAGCGTAAGTCCGCAGTCCCGTGCCAGGATGCCGGCATAGAGCGGTTGAATAGCATGAGCGTCCACGGTCTGGGCCGGGCTGCCGGCAAGCAACTCGCCTGTAGTCGGGCTCAAGCGTGCATTGAGGCCGGCTGCGGTGATCTGGAACCCGGATGCCCCGTCGCCACCGGCTGCGGCAGGGTCGACCGTTAGCGTTCCCCCGCGGGGAATCGCCCCTGCCGCGATCAGCAGCATATTGAGCAAGAGCTTGACCCGGTTTTTTGGCAGCAATTGGCGCGGCAGATTCCACGCCAAATTGGTCTTGTTGTCCTCAAACAGGCCGCGGGCGGTCTTTTCCGCTTCGCCTAGATCGATCTGCGCGCCCGCCGATCCTGCCGCTCCGAACGCCAGCCGGCAAAATTGCAGCTTGGCCGAGGCCTGATACGCACTCTTCTTGATAAGATCGAGCGCGAAAGTCTTGGTCTCTTCGTCCTTGTCTTCTTCCAAGACCTCGAGACCATTAACGATCGCGCCAACCGGGCTGATCAGATCATGGCAGACGCGCGAGCACAGCAATGCCGCGAGATCGAGGGCTCCGATGGCAATGGGGCCGGTAACGGGGGCGGACATGAGAGGCTCCGCGGGAACGGGACACGGCCCGTCCGTGTCACAGCGCACGCGATTCGGCAATCGTGCCGTTTTCGCGGCCCTGTGGTACAGGGCACCCCTTTGCCGGCCGAGCATCGGTCGGCGGTCACCCGCATCATCGGACCCGAAGGAGCGCCCGTGCCCACATTCGACTCTGCCGCCTGTGTCGACCTTATGGACGCGCTAACCACGCTGAGCATATCCGCGGCGGCAGCGATACGGGGCGCCCAGGCGGAAAGCCGCGTCCGCACCAAAGCCGACGGCTCGCCGGTGACGGCGGCGGACGAAGCCGCGGAGGCCGTCATCTCCGAGGGCCTGGCGCGTATTGCTCCGGCTTTGCCGATCATTTCGGAGGAGCAAGCGGAGCACCAGAAGCCCGCCGCGGGCGGCGGTTATTTCCTGGTCGATCCCCTCGACGGCACGCGCGAATTCGCTGCCGGGCGCGACGAATACACGGTCAACATCGCGCTGGTCACGGACGGAGCGCCGGTCCTGGGCGTCATCACGGCGCCAGCCCGCAATCTGATCTGGCGCGGGATCGTCGGACGCGGCGCCGAGCAGCTGGAATTTTCCGGCAGCAAGGCCTCAGCGCCGCACGAGATCCACACCAGGCCCCGCGCTTCGGGCGAACTCATCGTGATGGTCAGCCGCTCGCACCTTGAGGCAAGGACGCGAGCTTATCTCGATGGCTTCGCGCAAGCAAAGCTGGTGCAATGCGGCTCATCGGTAAAGCTCTGTTACGTCGCCGAAGGCACCGCGGACCTCTATGTGCGGCTTGCCCCAACGCATGATTGGGACATCGCGGCTGGCCACGCGATCCTGGCGGCGGCAGGCGGACGGATGATAGCGCCTAACGGCGCGCCGCCGATATACGGCACCTCGGATTTGCTGGTTCCGGCCTTCCTGGCTTGGGGCGATCCGAACAGCGCAGCGCCAATCACTGGCTGAGCGTGTGTAGCACATCCGGCCACTTCCGTTCGGCTGCCGCGATAATGCGGGCCGAATTGGCGGCGAACATTTCCAGCCGCTCGCGGTCATAGAACAAGAACAGCCGCCCGCCGGCAATCAGCCATACGCTGGGGCTTCCCGCAACCGCGACACCCCGGGCAACACCAAGCGGATCATAGCCGCCGAATTGCGGCATATAGACATCGGGCCGCGCCGCGAACGCGTCGCGATTGCCGACGTTGCAGAAGCGCCAAACGGCGCCACCGTAGGGGAATTCGAAATCCGGGCTGCCAAGCGCGGGTTTGCCGTCGGTGTAAAAAGCGACCGGGTCATAACCGCCGATGGCAAGACCCGTATGCCAATCGACCACGAGCCGTTCCGTGGTGGCGGCACGTGCAGCAGGCGGAACGGACGGCAGTGTAAGCAGGAGGAGACAGGCGATCGCGGCGATGCCTGCGCCGTAGCACTTCCGTTGTCGTTGCCGTGCTGCGGTCATAGTTTCGGCGCAGGGTTGCTTCATTCGGATCGCCTTGCACGATATGGTGGAATTGTCTTGCGCGATGAGCGAAAACAGCCGGACCGCGAGTTAACCGGGTGGACGTGAGCAAGGAGTTAACCGAGGACGTTCAATGAAAGTTGCCTTTCGGTGCGCGCTGATCGCTCTGATTGCCGCCAGCCTTGAAGCCGCGCCGGCCAAGGCGCAGACCGCGCCTCCCCCTCCTCCATCGGAGGCAATGCCACCGCAGGCGCCGGCGCCCCGAGCACCGCTACCGCCGCAGCCGCCGGCGACGGACCAGTTCTCGCCGGACGAGATCGTCGATGCCGGCCACCATTTTTTCGGGGGTGTTTCGCGCGGATTAGCCTCAATCGTCGAGAAAGCGGCGAGCCAATGGGGGCTGCCAAATGGCTACATTCTCGGCGAAGAAGCGGGCGGCGCTTTTGTCGGCGGGCTGCGCTACGGCGACGGCACGCTTTACACCAAGAATGCGGGCGACGTGCGCGTCTTCTGGCAAGGTCCGACGCTGGGCTTCGACGCCGGCGCCGACGGTGCCCGTACCATGATGCTGGTCTACAATTTGCCGCGAACCGAGGCGATTTTCGAGCGCTTCGGCGGCTTGGACGGCTCGGCCTATTTCGTCGGCGGCTTCGGCATGACGGCGCTGACATCCAACGACATCGTGGTGGTGCCGATCCGCTCCGGCGTCGGGCTGCGGCTGGGGGCGAATCTTGGTTATCTCAAATTCACGGCGCGGCCGACCTGGAATCCGTTCTGATCGGCGGCCTCGACGGCTGAAGGATCGGCCGCGTCACGGATGTGTCGACATAGGTCTACTGTCTTTGTAGCGCGGCGGCAGATCTCGGTTTAGGTTAACGGTTGGTGATTATGGTGCAGCTTCGTTGCCGCGTGGCAATGTGACGTCGGGCGGCGGTACGGCGTAGAAAGTGGTGTCATGGTCGAACCGGTCATGTATTTCGGGATCGGATTCCTTGTTGCGGCGCTGCTCGGACTGCTCTTCGTTCCCCTCGTGCATAACCGCGCCGTGCGCCTGACGATGCGGCGCCTCGAAGCGGCGACGCCCTTGTCAATCGCCGAAATCCGCGCCGACAAGGATCAATTGCGCGCCGAATTCGCCATGTCGACGCGCCGGCTCGAAATGAGCGTCGAGCAGATGAAGGCCAGGACCACCGGCCAGCTCGCCGAGCTCGGCAAGAAGACCGACGCTATCAATCACCTTAAGCGAGAGCTCGGCGAGAAGACCGCGACCATCTTCTCCCTCGAAACGCGCGACAAGAACCTGCGCGATCAACTGCGCGCCACCGAGGAGGAATTCGAGCTGAACTCGGGTTCGCTGCGCGAGGCGGAGCGCGCGCTCGCCGACAAGCAGGCCGAGCTTGCCAAGCTCATCGCCGAGCTTGGCGAGCGCTCGATCATGGCCGACAGTCAGCGCGTGGAACTGGCGGCGCTGCGCACGCAGGTCGAAGCGATGAAGGTCAGCGTCGCCGAGTACGAGCGCGCGGTACGGGCCACCGAAGACCGCCTCGCCCGCGAACGCGGTGAAGCCGACGCGGCGGCCAGGCATTCCGACGAAGCCCGCGGCAAGCTTGACGGGCTGGTGGAGCGCGCCGGCGAACTGGAGCGGTCGCTGCTCGTGCAGACGACCGAGGCCGAGGTCTTGAATCGCCGCGTGCAGGAGCTGGAAGTGCGGCTCGACGATCAAGGCCGGCTCCTGGCCGAACGCGAATTCGAGATCGAGCGGCTGCGCAGCGAGCTTGCGGCCGCGAGCCAGGCCGAGAGCGATCTGCGTGAAGAGCTCGGCAATTCCAGCGGGCGCAGCAGCGGCGCCGTTGACAAGTTCCGTTCCGACATCGGCCAGCTCGAAGCGCAGCTCGCCGCCGCGATCGAGGAGCGGAGCAAGCTGCAGCGCGAGATCGCCGCGATGAAACGCGATGCGGAAACGACCTGGGCGAGCGAGCGCGTCGAGAACGCGTTGCTGCGCGAGCGCATCAACGATGTCGCCGCCGAAGTGGCACGGCTCACCGCCGTGCTCGAAGGGCCCGGCTCGCCGATCGAGTCGATGCTCGCCGATGCAGTCCCGGCCTTGAGCGAAGGAAGCGACAGCGGCGCGCTTGGCATCAATGGCGAAAACGGCAAAGCCGGTGCCGCCGCCATCGATTCCCCGCAACCGGGCAAGGGCACGCTGGCCGACCGCATCCGCGCCTTGCAGTCGACCGCCTCGCGCGCGGCGTCGAATTGAACTGAAACAAGAGTGGTGCGCGCTGGAGGGATCGAACCTGCAACCTCTCCCGTGCGAAGCGGCGGCTTAGAACGCTCTGCCGAGAAGCCCCCGAGTTGGCAGAACAATCTCCAGAAAAAACGGAAGACTCTCGGCTTATTATCCCGGTTGATGCGGATCAAAGACGGCTGCGGAACCGGCTACCAATCTAAAAAATAATCGCCGGAGCGCTCGATGATCACGCAGCTCGCACGTCTTTTTCTTGTCCTCGCCCTGGCTCCCTTGTTGGTCTCCGATGCGACCGCAGCGCAGGCTGGGGAGAACGTCACCCTAAATCCAAGAACGGGCCTGGATGCCTACGCGGCATTGGTCGAAGCGGAATTCGAGTCCGCCCGCACCGGGCTACGAATAATTGCGGCAACCGAGAATGCCGGCTCTGCCGATTGGAATCGCATCAAAGGGCCGCTGACGCTGTTTGCTAAAAGCATGCCGAATAGCGCCGCGGTATGGTTCGCCCGGCCCGACGGTTCGTACTTCACGGTCGACGCGGGGCTGGCGAAAGAAAACCTGCGCGATCGAGATTACTTCCCCGGACTGATGGCGGGCAAAGAGGTGGTAAGCGCGCTCGTGGTCAGCAAATCCACCGGCAAGCGATCGGCTATCATAGCCGTACCCGTGCAGAAGGATGGACGCGTAATCGGAGCGCTCGGCGTATCCGTGGCGACGGAAAAGATCGCCGACCTGGTCGATGATAAGATCCCCTTCCCGCGGCAGATCGCGTTCTACGCGCTTGATGGCCGCGGTCAGATATCGCTCCATCGTGAACCGGCACTACTATTTGAGTTTGCCGGGAAATTGGGCAGCCCGAGCTTGACGGAGGCAGTAAAAGAAATGCTTTCCAAGCCCGACGGCACCGTGCATTACGAATTCCAAGGAACCGATCGGGAAGCCATTTTCAAGAAATCGAACGTCACCGGTTGGGTATATGCCCTGCGGTGGTGAACCGGGACCGTCAGATCTCACTGGCTCCGGCCACGAATTGCGTCGGCGGTATGCATGGAGCGCAAAACGCACCAAGGCGTGCCAGCATGATGGTGGGCGCTGTAGGGATTGAACCTACGACCTCTCCCGTGTGAAGGGAACGCTCTCCCGCTGAGCTAAGCGCCCGTCCGATCGCGACTGGATTTACGGTTGAGCTTGGTGGGGTGTCAAGCGAGCGCCGGTTCGCAAGTACCATGCAAATCACTGCAGGGCCGCCGCCAGTTCCCTTGCTCCCGGTTTCCTGACCTCCTCGTCCATGCGCGCATCGGTCGCCGCAATCAGCCTGCTGACGACGTTGTTCCGCTGTGCGACCGGGTTGTCTCTATATCCGCTGCGTTGAAAAAAATTCGCGGTCGGCACCTTGTCGCGCCAGGCCATCGGCATCGTGACCATATCGAAGCCGTTGCCGTCCCCGGTCAGATTCATCATTTCCAGTTCGGCGGCAGTCAGCGTCTCCCCGTATCCCTTGCGGCGCGCGAACACGACTGAATCGACAAGCTTTTGGGTCTGCAGCAGAGGTCCGACGTCGAGGTCCAAATTCATCGCATGGACGCCGAGCCCCTTCGGCGTATTCGCCAGCATTTGGTGCTCGTTCCAGTCGTCTGGTACGCTGACCGAGAAATTGACCATCTTGCGAACCACGCCGATTTTGCCCTCCAGCGCAGTCTTCTCGCCATCCGGCAATCGCGTCGCGCGGGCCATCAGACTTTTGATGAACTGGCTGCCCTTCTCGGCGATGATCTCGACGGTGTTGGTCGCCAGCAACTGGTTGTAGCCCAGCGCCGTAGTGATCGCCCGCGCCTGTTTGTTGTATTCGAGGCCGGCCTGAACATCGTAGTCGCCGTTGCCGCCGGCCTCGAAGCCGTAGATGCGTACGATCTGTTGCTTGGTCAGGCCGGCCGCTAACGCGGCCTTGGCGTAGGTGCGTTTGAACTCGCTCTCGGTCTGCGGCATGCGCGGAACAAATTTGAATTCGTCGCGCGCGGCGGCGAGAAAATCCGCCACTACCGGCACATAAACCCGCGGCGGCGCCTCTTCAGCCGGCTTCGAGGGATCGTGGGGTTTCGGCGGGCCGGTATAGACCGGTGGCTGCGTCACCACATAGTCGTCGATTGAAATCTGCTCATGGTTGGCACGTTTGGTTGTCCGCGCTCGCCGCTTTTCCGCAATGGTGCTCCAATACGCCTCGGCCGCAGCCGCGTAGCTCGCCTGAGCCTTGAGGTACTCCGCGAAGGCGCGCTGGTACTGGGCAATCGCGGCCGGCAGCGGTGATGAGGGAGTCGATGCCGCGGGCGCGGCCTGTTTTCGCGCGTCGCCGGACTGGGCGCGAAGCGCCACCGGCGATAAGAACATCGAGGCCGCCAAAAGGCAGCGCAGGCAGCGATATCTCAGAGCAGAATCCGACCAAATCTTTGTTCGAGGCATCTTCCAAGTCACGTTCCAAGTTATGGGCGAGCGCTAGCGTCTCCGGCGCGAGCCGGAGTTGCCGCCGTGCTGTCGTTGTTGGCGACCGGGTGACCGATTGCGCCGGCGCGATCTCAGCCGCTCGCTCGTCAAGCGCCGGCCGATATTTTGCGAGACAAACAACCGTTGCAGCAGGCCGCGGTCGCGCGCCGCCTCCTCGGCGGGAATTTGAAACGGTACCGCTGCCAATCGCCCGCCGGCGCCCGGCTGCAGCAAAAAGGCGCTCGCGCTCTGAGTCAGAATACCGAGCCGCTCGCCCTGGGGATTGAAAACCTCGATCCGCCCCAAGTACCCGTCGGCGTCTTGATAGAGCTTGATCCTCGGTTCGGCAGCACCGCTGCCGGCCGCCGCATGGCCTCGCGGAACGTCGACCACGCCGGTCGTGCCGCGGATGCCAAGTGTCGCGACCGGCGTGGTGATCCTCATGTTGCCGGTCCTGGCTACCAGGCTGGCGACGAAGGATGCGGTGCCGATCACGACGTTGAAGGAGGCCGCATTGGCTTTGCCGCCCTCCTCATAAAGGTAATCGTTGACGACGATGCGCGTATTGGCCGAAAGGCTGAAGGTGGTCTGGTCGTCGAAGGTGACGCCGAGCGAGGAGTTCACGTCGGTCGCAAGCGTATCGTTCACGAAGATGAGATCCTTGACCTGCAAAGCGACGGCGGCGGCAGCATTGCCGCGGGTGACCGTGGCGGTGCCTTGCAGTGTGGCGACCTGCCCCACCTCTTTGGCGGCGGCCTGATTGGTTGGCGTCGGATTTTGCGCATGTGCCGCACGGGTCCGGGGCAACAGCCAAGCCGTTGCGCCGGCAATGAACGTTACGAATTCCCGCCGCTTCATGTCCCGCACCCCTCAAGCGATAGAGCGCGGCCTGGGCGCACGTGTGCCCGGTTACGCCGCACCCCGGTTTTGCCGAATCAGGCAGAAAGCAGAGCGCCCCTTTTCGGTTATTTGTTGATCGTGGCCGCGCCGGCCGCACACACCACCTCGTCCTGGGAGCCGGTGCCGCCGGAGCAGCCGATCGCGCCGATGATCTTGCCGCCCTCGATCAACGGAATGCCGCCGCGCGAAGCGATCACGTCGTCGAGGGTCGTTATGTAGATGATGCCTTTTTGCACGGCCTCCTCGAAGATCCGCGTCGGCCGACGGTATTTTGCAGCGGCGCGGGCCTTATGCTCCGAGATGGAAATCGAGGCGAGCTGCGCGCCGTCCATGCGCGCAAAAGTGACGAGACTGCCACCCGAATCGACGACGGCAACGTTGAGCTGCCAGCCGCGCTTGTTGGATTCCGCGATGGCCGCCTGCACGGCGGCCTGCGCTTTTTCCAACGAAATCGGCGCCCCATAAGGAGTGTTGAAGGGCATTTTCTCTGGAACGACGTCGAGTGGACTCTGCCCTTGCGCCTGTGGCTGCTGCGCCTTTGCTGCAGCGGCCGCAACTAACCCCACCGCCAGCAACGCCGTGATCCATGCGAATTTCTTCATCTGTTTCCTCCCTCGCTCGGTTACGTGACGCAAGCGCCGTCGGCGCCGATGTTAATCGACGGCCGCAATGCGCGCCAGCAGGCCAGACACGACTTCTCGCCCGCCGGCGGAAACGCTCCGTCAACCATCCGCGTCAAAATCGCCGCGGCTTGCAGTGGCGCTGCGCAGCCGAAACGCACCGCCTCATATCGATTGGACAGCAGGAAAGTGAGGTGCAGGGCGCCGAAAGCGAACGGCCTCGGCCCCGAGGGAGTGGGGCCAAGGCCGTCCTGATGTCGGTAGGCGCCCCATCGTAGTACACCCCACCCCGACACTTCCGCGATGATGCCGAAACGAAGTTGACCGATCGTTACGGACAGCGGCGGGCAGAGGCGCGCGGCAATGTGAGCAATCGTACGTGGCGCGAAGGACAGCGTGCGCGGCACCGTCATCGCGCCGGCGGATCGCGCGATAACCTCTTCTCCTTGAGCTCGCCGAGATATTCGTTCCAATATTTTTCGCGGTTGCGGCCGAGCTCGAAAAGATAATCCCAGCTGAAAATCCCAGTGGAATGCGTATCGTCGAAAACAAGACGCACGGCATAATTACCGATCGGCTGCACTTCCAGAATCTGCACGTCGCGCTTGCCGCCAACGGTGCGGCGCTCGGCCGGCGAATGCCCCTGCACCTCGGCGCTCGGACTACGTACGCGCAAGTATTCGGCCGGCAATTCGAAGCCGTCGCCGTTGTCGAAGGCGACGCCGAGAGTTTTGCGGTCCTTGTGCAGGCGCAGCTCCGTGGGCCAGGGATCACTCATCGATCGCTCACATCAATCCCCGAGAGTTCCGCTTCCGAAGTTTGCAGAGCGCGCAGCCGACCCACCCGCAATTCTGCCGAACACGGCGCCGGACATGAGCCCGGTACCGCCCGGATAATTGAAGTAGAACAGGCCGCCAACGAGCTCGCCCGCGGCATAGAGGCCGCGGATCGGCCGGTAATCGGCATTGAGCACCTCGGCATCGGTGTTGATCCGTAAACCGCCGAAAGTGAATGTGATACCGCAGGTCACCGCATATCCCTCGAAAGGCGGCGTGTCGATGGTGTTCGCCCAATTGCTCTTGCCGACGGCGAGCCCCTTTGTGCAGCGCCCGTCTTTGATATTCGGGTTGAACGGAACGTCGGTGCGCACCGCCGCGTTCCACGCCTCGATGGTCTCAAGGAACTCGGCTGCGTTCACACCTTCGAGTTTCTGCGCGAATTCTTCGATGGTGTTCGCCGCCACTTTGGTGATTTGCCGGATGTTGTATTCGTCGCGCAGCAGATGCTTCACTTTGCGGTCGAAGACCTGCCAAGCGAATTGGCCCGGCTGTTCCAGCACCACGCGACCATATCTGGCGTAGGTGTAATTGCGGAAGTCGGCGCCCTCGTCGACAAAGCGCTTGCCGCTTGCGTTGATCAGGATGCCGAACGGATAAGAGTGCTTCTGGAATTGGTCGCCGATCGCGAGGTCGCCGAACTCGGGCGCATTCATCTCCCATTGCACGGCGTGACAGCCCGACCAGTTGCCGCGCGGGCTGCCGCCGATATCGAGCGCCATGCGGATGCCATCGCCGGCGTTGTAACGCGAGCCGCGCACCTTGGCGAGGTCCCATCCCGGTCCGAGATAGCGCGTGCGCCATTCCGCATTGGCTTCGAAGCCGCCGCAGCCGAGCACCACCGATTTCGCACGCAGCTCCTGCGTCGTATCATCGCCGCACACGCGCACGCCTTCGATGCGGCTGCCGTCATAAAGAAGATCGAGCGCGCGCGTTCGGTAACGGATTTCGATGCCGCGCTTCCGCGCGGCGGCCGTGAGCATGGCGATAAGGCCGGGCCCGCCGCCGACCGCTTCCACCGTCAGCCCGCCCCAGAATTTGAATCGGCCGTCGACCTTGAAGGCCTGGCGGCCGTAAATCGGGATCAAACGCACACCCTTCCCGCGCATCCAGTTCAGTGTCGCGAAGCTCTGCGTGACCAACAGTTCGACAAGGTCCGGATCGGCGCGATGGGCCGTGACGCGCGCCATGTCGTCGAAGAACTGACCGGCTGTGTAGGTGCCGAAATCCGTGCTTTCGATTTCCGCCGGCGTGAGGTCGGGAACAAGCGTCTTGATGTCTTCGATGCCGTTGTAGACCACGCGGATCGAGCCGGCGGTGAAGCGACTGTTGCCGCCGGCCTCTTCCTCAGGCGCGGCTTCGAGCATGAGCACCTTGGCGCCGGCTTCCTCCGCCGCCAGCGCCGCGCAGAACGCGGCGTTACCGGCGCCGACGACGATCACATCCGCAGCCTGATCAGGCATTTTCATCCACCAGTCACAACGGTGAATGCGAGCACACTACTCCGCCGCCTGTGCGGCGCCGCCGTGCGCCTTCGACCACGCAGCCGGATCTTTCATGAATTTTTCGGCTTCGCGAAGCCTCGCCTTGTCGAACTTGCCGCTTTTCTTCGCCACCTCCAAAACGTCCCACCAGGTAGCAAGCGCATGCAGGGTGACGCCGAGATCAGCCAGGATTTTTTTGCCTTCTGGAAAGATGTCGTAGAAAAAGAATACGAAGCAGTGCTCGACCGTGGCGCCGGCCCCGCGCAACGCCTGACAGAAATTGACCTTGCTGCGGCCGTCGGTGGTCATGTCTTCGACGAGGAGGATGCGATCGCCCGCCTCGATATGCCCCTCGATCTGCGCGTTGCGGCCAAAGCCCTTCGGCTTCTTGCGCACATATTGCATCGGCAGCATCAAGCGGTCGGCCATCCAGGCGGCAAACGGAATGCCGGCGGTTTCGCCGCCGGCGACGCCGTCGAACTGCTCGAAGCCGGCATCGCGCTCGATGGTCGCGACGCCGAAGTCGACCAGCGTCCGCCGCACGCGCGGAAACGAGATCAGCCTGCGGCAATCGGTATAAACCGGGCTCGCCCAGCCGGACGTAAAGATGAACGGCTTGTCGGTCATGAAGCGGACCGCCTCCACTTCGATGAGCATCTTCGCCGTCAGCTCGGCGATCACTTCCTTGTCGGCGAAGCCGGTCATTACACTGCCTCGTTTATCCTACCACCCGCCACTCGATGGTCTCGCCGCCCCGATAGACCAGCGCGCGCGCGTCTGGACCCGCAACCGTTATCTCCACCGGCGCCGTCCACGGCGATTTTTCCAGCACGATTTTATCCTCGTTCGGCGGCAGGCGGTAATGCTTTGGCCCGTTGAGCGAGGCGAAGGCCTCGAGCCTGTCGAGTGCACCCTCCTCCTCGAACACCTTGGCATAGGTCGAAAGCGCCACCGGCGCGTTGAAAATGCCGGGAACGCCGTTGACCGCGATCTTCCGGGCGAACGGGTGCGGCGCGGAATCGGTGCCGAGAAAATAACACGCCGCGCCGGAAGTCGCGGCCTTGCGCAGGGCGGCGCGGTCGTCGGCGGTCTTGATGACGGGCATTGCGTACATCATCGGTTTGAGGCCCGCGCCCAGCCAGTCGGTGCGGGTCAGGTTGAGATGATAGGGCGTGATGGTGCCGCCGACCTGCGGGGCAGCGCTGGCGACGAAATCGACCCCGTCCTTGGAGGAGAGATGCTCCAGGATCATGCGCAGCCCGGGGAACTCCCTCACCCATTTCGTCAGCCGGCGATCGATGAACGCCGCCTCCCGGTCGAAAATATCGATCTCGGCGCCGACCTCCTCGCCATGCATGAGAAACGGCATGCCGATTTTCTCCATGCGCTCCAGCACGCGGGTAATTTTCCGATAGTCGGTGACGCCGGCCGCCGAATTAGTCGTGGCGTTGGCGGGATAAAGCTTGACGCCGGCGAACACCCCGTCGCGAAAACCGCGTTCGACGTCGTCGGGATCGGTTTCGTCGGTGAGATAGCAGGTCATCAGCGGCGTAAAGCGCGAACCTTCGGGCAGCGCCGCCTTGACGCGCTCGCGATAGGCGACCGCTTCCGCTGCGGTGCGGATCGGCGGCGTAAGATTCGGCATCAGGATGGCGCGGCCGAAGTCTTTCGCCGTGTAGGGCAGCACCGCCTTGAGCATTTCGCCGTCGCGGACGTGCAGGTGCCAGTCGTCGGGCCGGCGAATGGTGATGCGGGTGGTCATGGCGGCGTCCAGTAATCACCGAATGGACCGCCCGGCAATGCCGCCCGGCCCACTATGCACCGCATCACTCCGATCCGTCGTCGTGGCTCGCCGCCCTGCGCTTGCAGCGTTGTGGCTCGCTCGGCCACGAGCGCCAGGCGGTCCCGATTCCCGTCGGCGGCAAGGCCGCCCAGCATCGCGGCGCTCACCTATTTGTTTGGCACGCTAGCGACCATTTTTTTGGGCCCCCATCCCGCTTGCTCGTCCGAGAACCCGCGAAGAAATGGGCCTCCAATTCGGGCGTTAACCTAATTTGTTCGGCGCCGCAGGACTTCAGCCTTTGGGCCGTCCACCCCCTTGAATTGCCGACGTTTTCCAGACTTCCGTGGAAACGGGGATGCCGAATTGCGCCATTTTTCAACAAGCGGCTTCACTGGGCTCCAGCGGCGTCGCGTCGGCGTCTAATTACGATAGTGCCGCCCGGCGACCAGTGCTAAGTTGCAATTTTGTGAAGTTGGTCAAAACCAGCGCTCAGGGGGCAAGCCATGACTGCGCAACCCAAATCCGCCGACCTCAAGGCGAGCACCCCGCTCGCCGGTGAGAAGGCGATCAACCTGGCGCTCCAAGGGGGCGGCAGCCACGGCGCTTTCACCTGGGGCGTGCTCGATCGTCTGCTCGAGGATGAACGGATCACTTTCGATGGCGTCACCGCCACGAGCGCCGGAGGCGTCAATGCCGTTCTGCTCGCCGACGGTCTGGCGCGGGGCGGCCGCGAAGGCGCGAAGAAATTGATGCATACGTTCTGGAAAAAGATGTCCGACACGACATCCGAAAGCATCATCGCGCCGTCGTTTTTCGACAAGATGAACCCGAATTTCGGTCTCGAGCACTCGCCCGGCTACGTGATGGTGGATATCATCAGCCGCTTTATGTCGCCCTATCAGCTCAATCCGCTCGACGTCAATCCGATGCGGGACCTGCTCAACGAGGTCGTCGATTTCGAGCGGGTGCGGCAGCAACAAGTGGTCAAGTTGTTTCTTTCCGCGACCACGGTGCGCACCGGCAAGGTGGCCGTGTTCACCAACAAGGAAATTACCGCTGACCATGTGCTCGCCTCGGCCTGCCTGCCGTTCATGATGCGCGCGCCGATGATCGACGGCGAGGCCTATTGGGACGGCGGGTTCATGGGAAATCCCGCGATCTTTCCCGTGATCTACGGCTGCCAATCCCAGGACGTGCTCCTCGTTCACCTGACACCGACCGAGCGCACCGAGCTGCCGACCAATTCCCGTGCGATCCTCAATCGCATGCAGGAGATCAGCTTCAATTCCTCGCTGATGCGTGAGATGCGGGCGGTCGCTTTCGTGACTCAGATGATCGATGACGGCAAGCTGACCGGCGGCAAACGCATGTTCATCCACTTGATCGAAGCCGAGGACATCATCAGAGAGTTGTCGGGTTCGAGCAAAATGAACGCCGAGTGGAAGTTTCTCATGCATCTTTTCGAGATCGGTCGCGAGCGCGCGGACAAGTGGATTGCCGCGAATTTCGACCGCCTCGGCGCGGAGACGACCGTCGATCTCAAGGCAAGATACTTGTGATCGCTCGCGGGCGGCGTCCACTGCGCGATAATGCGCTGGAAATGCGCGCGAGGCCGCTGTAGCGGATGATCCTGGGCCGGGAAGGCCGCGCCGCCTTACCCTCGAGCCCCCGGTTGAGATCGCGCGCGGCTTCGGGAAGACTTCCGTTAGCTGTTTTGCCATAGCCCGAAATTGGCCAGCAGGAGACGGCCGTGGCGGGAGCCCCCGGGTTGACGAAGGTGCGCTCCATTGGGCCGCTTGCCCGCGAGGTCGAGCGGGCGGGCGGATCGATCGCGCGCGTGTTTCGCGCGGCCGAGCTGCCGCTGGGGCTGATCGACGAACCGGAACGTCTTTTTCTATTGAAGGATCAGCTTCTACTTTTGGAATGCGCGGCGCGCGAGATCGGCGACGACGCACTTCCTGCCCGGCTGTCGATCGGCGGCGGCATGGCCTGTCTGGGGCGCTACGGCGAATTCGCGAGCGCGGCCGGGGATTTGCGGACGGCAATCGAGCGCGCCAACGGCTTCATCGGTCCATTGCTGCAGTCTGCGACCCGATTGGCGCTCGAAGTCGACGGCGAACGCGCACGCTGGACCTACTTCGTCACCGACGATTCGGCGACGGGGCGTCAGAAGAACGAAATCTTGGCCCTTGGCTATATGCTGGATTTGTTTCGCCGCTTTTTTGGTCCTGGGTGGACACCGTCGCGAGCATCCGTGACTGGCGGCTTTCTTGCCGGAGGACGGGCCAGCGCGGAGACGCTCGGCTGCGACATCGCGCTTGGCGCAGCCGCCGGGCTTGAATTTCCCGCCGCGATCCTGGCTGCCGCAAATCCGCGACCAGTGACACACAGCGCGCAAGTACCGGCCACGATTGGACTGGATGATGACAGTTTCGCCGATTCGGCGCGCCATCTCATCGGCGTGGCGCTGCTTGACGGCCGCCCTTCGATCGCTTGGCTGTCGCGTCGTCTGGACGTGCCGCAGCGTACTTTACAGCGCCGCTTGGCGCGAGAGGGCGTCACGTTCGAAATGCTGCTGCAAGGCGTGCTCTTGGAGCAGGCACGGCGATTGTTGTCCGGCGACGCGTTGACCATCTCGCAGATCGCGCAGGTTTTAGGGTATTCTGATCATGCTCATTTCACCCGCGCCTTCGCCGCCGCGACGGAGCCACGCCAAGCGCCTGGCGGGCGAACCACCGCGGCAATCGCCAGGAAGCGCGGATTTGGCGCGAAGTGGCAAGCTAGCGCCTCATCATCGCGTACATTGCCGGGTTGTGCAGCGATCTACGCGGAGACGCGAGACGTCAGCTCGCCAAATCAGCAACGCCATTCGGTTGGGAGGAAACGATGAGGTCAGGACTTTGGTCGCATTGTCGTTTGCGACTTGCGTCCGTTCTAGGCGCGGTCGTAGTTGCGGGAATTGCCGGCTTCGCGCAAAGCGGCAACGCCGAAATCAAATATCCGATCAAGCTCGCGGTGTTTGAGTTCGAACTTGACGATTTCAGCGCCGGCGGGCCAATCGCGGGCGAAAGTCCCGCCGAGACCGCACGGCTCCAGGCCGTAACGCTTCTGGCGCAACGCCAGCTCGCCGATTCCCACATTTTCGAAATCGTCGATGTCGGCCGAGCGAACGACGAAATGGTCAAGACCCATTGGCTGCGAAATTGCAACGGCTGCGATGCTACAATCGCTCGCAAATTTGGTGCTGACATGTCGCTGGTCGGGATCTTTCGCAAAGTAAGCATCATGGAGCAATATCTCGAAATTCGCATCCGTGACGCCAATACCGGCGAACTCATGAAGGTCGCCGGGACAGATTACCGGGGAGAAACCGACGAGTCCTGGAACCGCGCCTTAACTTGGCTGATCCAGCACCGCATCGTCGAACCGGAGTTGGCACACCTGCCCGGCGCCAGCGCCAAGTAGTCCACCCGGTCTTTGACATACCAGAGCCCGAGCCCTTGGCAGGCATCGACTTGACGGTGGCGAAGCTTCGCAGTCAGCCCTCAGCAGTTCCAGCAGCGACTGCTGAGGGAGGGTGGCGATGAAGATCAACAAATATGTTGTCGAACTTTGGCACGAACCCGGGATGTCTCCCCTGGGCAACGCCGCCTCACGGAAAATGGCAAACCGCACCCACGAAACGCTGCCGGGTTTGATGGAACAGCGCGGCATGAAAATGATCGGCGCTTACCATCTCGATCCGGAGCACCGCTCGATTCTGATCTTCGAGGCGAAATCGGTCGAGGACGTTCGCGACGTGCTTTACGAATCCGGTTTCATGCACTGGTGCGACGGCCGCATCTTTCCGACGACGCCGCTGCCTGAAATGCACAAATGGGCGATTGCACAGAAGCCGATTTGAGACGGCGGTCTGGGCTGCGGCCTCCGGTTCGCGGCTTCGTCTAGCCAATCCGGCCGGGAGTGTCGCCCGCCGGCCGGCGCGGCTCACCCATGAGGGCGGGCTGGAACAACGCTGCCGACGTGAGCGTGCAGACCAGCGACAGCGCCAGCAATTTGCCCATGCTCGATATCCCCGGCTGGTTGGACAGCCACAGACTGCCGAAGGCGGTGACGGTCAGAAGCGTGCTGTAGAACACCGCCCGCGTCAGCACCGATTCCAGGAAGTTGCTCTCCCCGCGCCGCCACGCCGTGACGTAATAGATCTTGAAGGCGACGCCGATGCCGAGCAGCACCGGCAATGCGATGATGTTCGCATAGTTGAGCTGGAATTTCGTCAGCGCGCAGATTTCCAGCGTGACGATTCCGGCGACCAGGAGCGGTATTAGGGTCACCAGCACATCGGTCAGTCGTCGCAGCACAATCCACAACAATATGGCGATCGCTAACAACGCCAGTGCCGCGGCCTCCGCGAAGGCCTCGACGATCGTGCCGCCCCACTCAGTGCTGCCGATGGCCTCCCCCGTTGCATCCGGTTGCACCGCCAGCACCGCTCGAGCGAACCGGGCCACGGTGGCGTCGTCGTTAGCGTCGCCCTTGGGCCAGATTTCGATCCGTACCCGGCCATCCGGGGCAATCCAATCGTGCACGAGATCCGGCGGCAGCGATGCACGCGTTACGCGCTCCGCCATCAGGCTTTGGCCGACGTCGTCGAGATCGAGCTGCAGGGGATGAATAAAGGCATCGGTGGCGCGGGCGCGTTGCGCGGCGTCGGCCTGCGCGAGTTTATTGAGCCCATCGGCCAAGCGCCGCGCGGCATCCGCGCCGGTGCCGCTGTGCTGGTCGGCGGTGTCTTGCACGGCTTGGACGCCCCGATTGAGCGCGGCGACGTTCTCGGCATCACTCGGCGGCGGTCGCGGCGTATTGTGCAAGGTCGGAGCCAGCGTTTTTGCGGCGGCTTCGATGATCGGCAGTTTTTGATCTTGATCCGCCGGGATGAAGCTTTCGAGGGTCCAGGTTGCGGCCACCTCGGGCAAGGCCGCAAGCTTTGCGACGGCTGCACCGGCGGCATCCGCAGGCACCAGGACTCGTGCGGTGTTCAGCGGCACTACCTTGCCCAACCTGAACAACGCTGCCAGGGCTGGAGATGCCTGGTTCTCCAGCGCGAGCGGATTGAAATTGAATTGCAGCCTGGGTAAGGCCGGCAGCCCGGCAACAACGATGAGAACGGTCGCGGCGATGACCGCAACCCGGTGACGCTTGAGGAACGCGTCGGTCGACGCCAGCGCCGCCAAGGTGAGCGGCTTCGGCTCGGGCGGCGGGTTGACGGCACGGATCAGCGCCGGCAGCAGGGTCAGGCTCGACACATAGGCGACCAGCATGCCGAACCCGGCGATAATGCCGAGCTGCGCCAACCCGCTGTAAGCGGTCGGCGTGAACGACAAAAATCCGGCCGCGGCAGCTCCGGCCGCGAGCGTGAGGGGGATCCCGACCCATTGCGCCGCACCGCTCAAGGCCCGATCCAGGTCTTTGGTCTCCTGGCGCTCCGCCCGATAGCGAACGGTATACTGAATTGCGAAATCGGCACCGAGGCCGACGAATAGGACCGCAAACGCCAGCGAGATCGGATTGAGCGCGCCGACCATCAAAATTCCCCCGGCCGCCGTAATCGCAAGACCCACGGCCAGATTGATGCCGACCGCGGCTACGAGGCGAACCGAACGTAGTGCGAGCCACAGGATGGTGAGGATGATCACCCCCGTCACGACGCTGTTGAGCACGATCCCCTCATGCACACCGGAAAACTCATTGTCCGATATGATGACCGGCCCGGTGAGGCTGATGTCGGCGCCGAACTTGGTGTCAAGGTCGAGTTGACTGACGATCAAGCGAATCGCGGCCGTCGCACTGCCGCCGGGTTCGAGCGCGCTGCGGTCAAGAACCGGCCAGACCTCGACGAAGCGGTGCAGGTCCAAGGGCCGTGGATCGCCTTGCAACAGGGTCTTCCAAGAGAATTCCGCCGGGCGTCCGCGCGCGACGTCTGCAAGTGTGGCTGCGGTCAAATTCAGCGGGCGGGCCATGTCGTCGAGCGGCATGTTTTGGTGTTTGGCATAGCCCAGGCTTCCCACCAGGACTTCCAGGAGACCCCGCAAGCTCGGATCGTGAACCAGTTCTCCGAACAAAGGCTTAGCCTTGGTAAGCTGCCCAGTGATTCGTCCTATCTGGTCGGCGGGAAGGAACAAGAGCCCGTTGCGGCGGAAGAACGGACTGTCCAGCTCGTCTCTGACGGAACGAAACAGATCCGGTTTGTTGGCGAGGCTCTGCTGCAATTCCCGCGCGGCGGCCTTGGCCGCCTCTGGCGTCGGCGCCCCGACATCGACCAGGATGAGGTCCACGGTCTGCGGAAAATCGGTTTGAAATGCGATCTCATGCTGCCGCCACGCCAGCTTGGCGGAGAGCAGATCGTTGATGTCGGTATCAATCGCAAAGTGACGTGCCGTGTAGACGGCCGACACCGCGGCAATGAGCAACGCGGCGGCGATGACAGTGCGAAAATGACCGATGCAGTAACCGACCCCGCGATTGATCCAAGATTGCAGCATGGTGCCTTTCCGCATTGAACCCCGCGGCAGATTGTCCTTCAGAAGATGCCCGACCGCCAGTAATTTGCGGTGCGCTCCTTAGGCGTTTGTTGACACGTCGCTGCCCGATGACCGCTGGGAAACTTGCTCGGGCGCTTCAGCGACAACATTCAGGGCCGGCAAGATTTGCGCAACGATCTGCTGCGGCCGCGGCTCGATCGTGACGACGATGGGATTTTCATCAGGTCCCGGTTCCTCGAGCGCCTCGAACTGGCTGTGAAGCAAACCGCGCGGCATGAAATGCTCATGACGGACAGCGATGCGGCGCGCGATCAACTCCTCACCACCCTTGAGATAGACCAGACGCACGTCGGGCCGATCCCCGACCAGAACATCGCGGTAGCAGCGCTTCAGCGCGGAGCATGCGATGACGCCGTGTGAGCCCGAATCGCGGCAGTGGTCGATCCAGGCCGCCACCGCGTTCAGCCAAGGCCAGCGATCCTCATCGGTCAGCGGAATACCGCTATGCATCTTCTCGACATTGGCAATCGGGTGAAGCCAATCGGCATCCTCGAACTCCCATCGCAGCCGCGAAGCGAGGAGTGCGCCGATGGTCGACTTCCCGGATCCAGAAACCCCCATCACGATCACCACCGCGGGGCTTAACGCGTTTTTCGCCGGACGCCGCATGGCCATCAATTCTCTAACTCCGACGCCGCGGCGCGATCCATAAACCAATGCAGACGCCCAACCGGGCAAATCGCCGCTGCGGGGAGCATCGGGTCTCCCGCCTGGGCGCGAGCGACGACGTGCCGCTTTTCTCGTCCTGTCACGACGAATGCGACATCGCGGCTGCTGTCGAGCGCCGGATAGGTCAGCGTGATGCGCGCCTCGGCCTTCGCGCCAGTGACCGCAACCGCCCACCGCCGCGTTTCCTTTAGCGTGGGTTGACCGGGGAACAGCGAGGCCGTGTGTCCGTCGTCTCCGATCCCAAGCAGCGTGACGTCGAACAGCGGCCGGTCGGGAGCAAACGTGTCGGCGCCGCAGAAGCGTTTCAGCGTCGTCTCGTATGCGGCGGCGGCTTGATCGGGCGATAAGCCCTCCGTCGGCACCGCATGAATATTGTCGTCGGGCACCGGGACCCGCGACAGGAAGGCGTCGCGCGCCATACGAAAATTGCTGTCGGGATGATCGTGCGGCACGAAGCGTTCATCGCCCCAGAACCAATGCGCCCGGTTCCACGGAAAGCGCGACGCTATTTCTGGCGCCGCGAGACACTCATAAAGACGCCGGGGCGTCGAGCCACCCGAGAGGCACACCGCGAAGGCACCATTGCTGTCTTGCGCCAGACTGCAGAGCCATCCGGCAACGTCGTGCGCGAGCGTTTCAGCGCTCTCGAAAGTCCGGCTCTCGGCCGATACCGCGGCGGTCATTGCGCCAAGACCTTTGCGTGCAGCCTGCTGTTTCGTATTCGGGCGATCGCCGCTGCGTAATCTCCGGAGCCAAATATTGCCGATCCGGCAACAATCGCGTCAGAGCCTGCGGAAACGGCCAATCCGGCATTTTCGCCGTTCTCTCCGCCGTCGACTTCAATCCATGGGTCCAGTCGCTTTGACTGGCAAAGCCGCCGCAGCTCGCGGATTTTCGGCAACATTTCCGGCAGGAATTTCTGTCCGCCAAAACCGGGATTAACCGTCATCACCAGGACGATGTCGCACAGGTGCAGCACCTCTTCGACGAAGACGATGGGGCTGGCTGGGTCGAGCACCGCGCCGGCCCTCTTACCGAGCTCGCGGATCCGCGACAGCACGCGGTGGAGGTGGATCGTCGACGATGGCTCAGCCTGAACCAGCAGATGATCGGCGCCGGCCTTCGCAAAAGCGCAAAGATAGCGCTCAGGCTCGACAATCATCAGGTGTACGTTGAGCGGCTTTGCGGTTGACCGGCGCACCGCATCGACGATGGCCGGACCAAAGGAGATGTTCGGCACAAACCTGCCGTCCATAATGTCGATGTGAACCCAGTCAGCGCCCGCTTTATCGACCGCGCGAACTTCTTCGCCGAGCCGCCGCAGATCGGCGGCAAGAATGGAAGCCGCGACCACGATCGGCCTCATGACGCCCTCCGCAGCGCCGCTCCGGTGCGAGGCAAGATGAAGCGCTCAATCGCCTTGGCGAAGCCCTCATCCTCGTAGGAATCAGTCATCAGGTCGGCCTGAGCCTGTACGTCCCGGCTGGCATTTCCCATCGCGACGCTGAGCCCGCTCTTGCGAAACATGAGCACATCGTTCGGCATGTCGCCGATCGTCGCAATCTCCTCGGTCGGCACGGCGAGAAATTTGGACAGTGTTGTGACGACGGCCCCCTTATTGGCGTCGGGATGGGTGACGTCGAGATAGTAGGGCTGCGAACGAGCTGCCGACGCGTCGGCGCCGAGCGCGTCCCGGGCATCCTTTTCGCAACGCGCGACCAGATCGTGATCGTCGCTTATGCCCACGATCTTGACGGCGCGGTCAAGAACGCCATCGAAATTCGCAACGACCGTGGGGGCGAACTTCACGGTCCATTGCTCCCGCGCGACGTGCGGCGCATGAGCGTCACGGATAAGCCAGTCGTTGCCGCTATAGACCCACACATCCATGCGGTTGCGGAGAATGACCTCGATCGCGCAGCTGGCTGCAGAGGGGGCAAGAACGTGCTCTTCGATGATGGTCATATCGTCCTTGACGAACATCCCGCCATTGAAAGCCGCCACCGGGGTGCGCAGAGCCAACGGATCGACCAACATCGCCATGCCGCGCGGCGGCCGGCCGCTGGTGATCGCAAAGCCGATGCCGGCGTCCTGCAGGGCCTTCACGGCTGCCCGCGCGCGCGCTGTCAGTACTTTCTGCTCGGTGACGAGGGTGCCGTCGACATCGGCCAGGACAAGCGAAATTTTCGACGCGGTGCCGGCGGACTCTACCATGCGCGATCTCCCGCGCTCGCCAACTCAACATTCATGCGGGAGCCATCGCCGCCCAGGATGAATCGCTCGATCGCGTTGGCGAAGCCATCCTCGCTGTTGCTGTCCGTCACGAAATCCGCTGCCCGCTGCACCTCGGGACTGGCATTACCCATGGCGATGCTAAGTCCACTGCGCTCAAACATCGCGATGTCATTGCCGCCGTCGCCGATGGCGGCGATTTCCGCCAACGGAACATCCAACACCTCCGCGATCCGCGATAGCGCGAAGCCCTTGTTGGCGAGCGGATGCGTAATGTCGAGATAGTAAGGCTGCGAACGTGCGACGGTTGCCCGATCGGCGAACATTGCGCGCATCTCGCGCTCGCACCGTGCGAGAAGCTCGAAATTCGTGCTGACGCCGACGATCTTGGCGGTGGTATCGAGGACAGGCTCGAAATCTTCGACCAATATCGGCCCAAACTCCACCGTGCGTTTCTCCAACCCGGAATAGGGACCGTCGCAATGCCGCGCCAGCCAGTTCTGGCCGCCGAAGACCCACACCTCGACCCCGGGCGCATCGAGCATGCCGACGGCGCGCCGAGCGATCTCCGGCGGGAGAAGATGCTCGGTGATGACTGCAAGGTCGGAAGCTGCAATTATTCCGCCATTGAAGGCGCCGACCGGCGCCGTGATTCCAAGAGGCTCAAGCAGCATGCGCAGCCCGCGGGGCGGCCGGCTGCTGATAATCGAAAAGACAATTCCGTAGGCGCGCAGCTGCGCCGCGGCCGCCCGGGCGCGCACGGTCAGGATTTTGTCGTTAGTCACCAAAGTACCGTCGACGTCCGAAATTACCGCCGAACATTTGAACGGCAACGCACGCCCACCGCTCATGACGATTGTCCCTCGTGATCGCCATAGACGCTCCGCCAGCGGCGGCCATCGCGCGCCAAAAGCGCGTCCGCTTCACTCGGTCCGGCACCACCTGCTGGATAGATCGGCGGATCTGCAGCGCCATTCTTGGCCCACGCATCGAGCACCGGCTGAACAATCCGCCAAGTCTGCTCCACCATGTCGGCGCGCATGAATAATGTCGGATCGCCGATCATGACGTCGTAGAGCAGCGTCTCGTATCCGACGTTCGGTTCCTTGGGGAACCAGTCATCGTAGTGAAAATCCATTTTCACGGCGGCGAGGTCCACCACCGGCCCGCGACGCTTGACCTCGAACTGCAGCGAGATGCCCTCATCGGGCGCAATACGCAGCACCAGCCAGTTCGGCCGCAGCGTATCGACGGGCGTACCGTGAAACGCGGTGTAGGGCGCCTGCTTAAAGCGGATCGCTATCTCGGTATTCCGCTGCAACAGGCGCTTTCCGGTGCGCAGGTAAAACGGCACGCCGGCCCAACGCCAATTGTCGATCTCCAGCCGCATCGCGACGTAGGTCTCGACGTCGGAATTCGGCGCCACATGGGGCTCTTGCCGATAGGCCTTCACTTTTTTGCTCAGCACCGTGCCAGCGCCGTATTGGCCACGCACCGCCGCTGCCGGCTCGACGGCAGGAATCGCGGCCAGCACGTCGGCTTTCTTTGAACGGATCGCGGCGGCATCGAAGCCGGTGGGTGGCTCCATGGCCACCATCGAAAGCAAGGTGAACAGGTGATTGGGGATCATGTCGCGCAGCGCGCCGGTCGCCTCGTAGAAATTGCCGCGCTGCTCGACGCCGACGGTCTCCGCCGCGGTGATCTGCACGTGATCGATGCGGTCGCGATTCCAGATCGGCTCGAACAGGCCATTGGCGAAGCGGAATGCCATGATGCTCTGGACCGTGTCCTTGCCGAGAAAGTGGTCGATCCGGAAGATCTGGTTCTCGCGCAGAGAGTGAAGGATATGCGCGTTGAGGTCGCGCGCCGAATCCAGGCTGTGTCCGAACGGCTTTTCGATCACCACACGACGCCAGAAACGAGGCTTGCCGCTCTCATCTTCGTGCTGATCGGTGAGCCCGGCCTTGCTGAGCTGTTCAACCACGACGCCGAACAGCCGATCGGCGACTGCGAGATAGAAGATGGCGTTGCCGCCGGTGCCGCGGGTCTTTTCGGCCTGATCGAGAACGCCGCGAAGTTTGCCGTACAACTCGGGCTTGGTCAGGTCGCCCTGGATATAGATCATCTTCTCCGCCAGCCGCTTCCACGCGTCCTCGTCGATATGGTCGACTCCGAACTCCGCGGCGGCGTTGCCGACAAAGCTTGTCAGCATGCCATGAAGCTCGTCGCGCCAGCTTTCAACGGTCCCTTCCGTCCGAGCGACGCCGATCAACGCGAATTGCTCCGGTAGCACCTTGGTGCGCAGCAGATTGTAGAGCGCCGGTACCACCAGGCGCTTGGTCAGGTCGCCGGTAGCGCCGAAGATCACCATGGCGCACGGGTCGGCCGGTCTGGCCTGGCGCCGCGGCGGGCACGCGATCAGCTGTCCTGTCTGCGGCGTCCGGATCTGAAGGTTATCAAGCATGGCGCTACTCTGCGGCGTGTCGCGCCGCCAAGTGACGCCGCGAGTCCTTCGGCCTTGGTTCGGGATCAATCGGCTCTTGACCCTCGACATGCCCGCCGAAGCCAAAGCGCATGGCCGAGAGCACCTTCTCGCCGAAGGTATGTTCTTGCCGCGAGCGGAAACGGGCATAGAGCGCCGCCGTGATCACCTCAGCCGGAACCGCTTCCTCGATCGCGGCCTCGACGGTCCAGCGGCCCTCACCGGAATCCTGGACGAATCCGGAAAATTTCTGCAACTGCGGATCCTGCGCCAGCGCGGCAGCGCTGAGATCGAGCAGCCATGACGAGATGACGCTGCCGCGCCGCCAGACCTCGGCGATATCCGGCAGATTAAGGGTGAAGCGCTCATTCTCGGGCAGGTCGCTTGAGTCTTTGTTACGCAGGATGTCGAAGCCTTCGGCGTAGGCCTGCATCAATCCGTACTCGATGCCGTTGTGCACCATCTTGACGAAGTGCCCGGCGCCGGACGGACCGGCATGGATATAGCCGTGCTCGGCGCGCGCATCGCCTTTCTGGCGCCCCGGCGTGCGCGGGATATCGCCCAGCCCCGAAGCCAGCGCAGAGAAGATCGGATCGAGGTGATCCACCGCCTCTTTCGGTCCGCCGATCATCATGCAATAGCCGCGCTCGATACCCCAGACACCGCCGGAGGTGCCGCAATCGACGTAGCGAATGCGCTTGTCGGCCAATGTTTTCGCGCGGCGAATGTCGTCCTTGTAAAACGAGTTGCCTCCATCGATGATGATATCGTTGGGCTCCAACAGGACGCCGAGCCGCTCTACCGTCTCTTCGGTGATACGGCCCGCAGGCAACATCACCCAGACGGCGCGCGGCTTTTCCGTCAGCGCTTTGCACAAATCCTCAAGCGAACCGACCGCCGTGGCGCCTTCTTTTGCCAGCAGCTCGCGGGGCTTGGCATTGACGTCGAATACGACGCAGTGATGTCCCGCCTTCATCAAGCGACGGGAGATATTGCCGCCCATGCGGCCGAGCCCGATGACGCCGATCTGCATTAGCTTGACTCCTCGAGTCCCGTTATTCGAGCGCCGTATCTATCGCGCGATCGAGTTCCGCCAATCCGGCATCGACATCCTTGAGGTGGACGCGCAGCGCGCGGCGGCCACGCTCAACCAGGACGTCGAGATCGCCGCTCGCCTGCGCCGCCTTCACCACGCCGAAGCTGTAGGAATGGCCGGGCACGCCGATGTCGGCCGGATCGTCGCACGTGATCTGCAGGAACACGCCGGAATTCGGCCCGCCCTTGTAGGCCTGTCCGGTCGAATGCTGGAAACGAGGTCCGAAGCCGAGACAGGTGGCGGCGCGGGTTTTGTCGCGGATGTGCGTGCGCATCGCCGTCAGCGCCTGCGTGTGCGATTGATCGCGCTGGATATAGGCGAGCAGCGCCACGTAGTCGCCCGCTTTGCCGCCGGCGTGTACGCGGGCGAAATGACTCTTCAGATAACCGGATAGCGTATTGTGCCGGCCGAGATCGGCAGCGTTGCGAGGATCGGCATAAAGGGCGAGCCCATTCTCGCAGAACATCGGCGGCTCTACCGGCAAGCGATGTGACTTTTCGTACGCCGCCGTCAGCGCCCGCGTCTTTTCCTTGCTCGCCTCCACATCGGGCTGGTCGAACGGGTTGATGCCGATGACCGCGCCGGCCACTGCGGTCGCTATCTCCCAGCGGAAGAACTCCCCGCCGATATGCCAAGCGTCCTTGACCGTGATCCGCGCGACCGGATGGCCGGCGCGCTCCAGCGCCTCCACCGCCTGCCGCTGCGATGGATCGCTATCGCCGTCCAGCTCGAGATAGGCGAAGAACCGGTCGCTGCCGTAGCGATCCGGCGTCGCGAGCGGCTCACCGGCCACCGGGATCAAGCCGCGTTCGTGCTTGCCGGTACTCTCGGCGAGAAGCTGCTCCAGCCAGGCGCCAAGGTCCGCGATCCCCGGCGAGGCAATGACCGTCACCTTGTCGCGACCGAACCGGGTTGAGGCGACTCCCATTGCGATGCCGAGTTGTACCCCTGAATTCTCTGCCGGCGGAACGTCCGCGCCGCAGTCTCGCTCGATCGGCTGTGTCGTCTGGAGGAGGCGCTTGACGTCGATGCCTGCGACCGTAGCCGGCACCAAGCCAAATTTCGACAGCACGGAGTAACGGCCGCCAATCGAACCCACGCCGTGGAAGACATGGGCAAAGCCCAGCTCTTGCGCACGGCGTTCCAACGAGGAGCCTGGATCGGTCACCGCGACGAAATGTTCGCCCGCTTTTCCCTTGCCTCGTATCGTGGCGACGCGTTCGAAAAAATAGTCCATGAAAATGTTGGGTTCGAGCGTACTGCCGGATTTTGAGGAGACGATAAACAGCGTCTTGCCGAGATCCACCGCCCGCTCGACCGCCCTGATCTGAGCGGGATCGGTGCTATCCAGCATATGGAAGCGCGGCCAACCGGACTGCAGACCGAACGTCTCGCCGAGGACTTCCGGGCCCAGGCTCGAGCCACCCATGCCGAGCAAGACGAGGTCATGAAACCCGCGCTTCTTTATTGTCGCGGCAAAGTCCTGCAACCGATCGATATCTGCGAGCTCTTGTTCCACGATGCGGAGCCAGCCGACCCATTTGTCCTCGTCCGTCCCGGTCCACAGCGTCTTGTCCCCGGCCCAAAGGCGCCGAATGCGGCCATCCTTGCGCCAGACCTCCATTTCCTTATCGAAAGCGGCCTTCAACTCGGGAGAGCCCAGTCCGATTGCGAAGCTGACGCGGTCGCCATCACGCAGCGTGCGTCGACGCCGGGCGATGGCACCGAACAGCTTGTCGAACGCGTCGGCAAATTGCTGCACGCCTTCGGTGACCAATTCCTCCGTGATCTCCTTCAGGGAGATGCCGTGCCGCTCCAACTCGGCCAGCATCGCGCGGGCGCGATCAATGTCCTGCTCGATGGCGTCGGCTATCGCGCTGCCATGGTCGCGGAACGCATCCATAGTCGCCGGCGGCATTGTATCCACCGTGTCGCGACCGATCAGCGCCTCGACATACATCGTGTCCCTGTAGGCCGGATTTTTGGTGCTGGTCGAAGCCCAGAGCAGACGCTGCGTCTTTGCGCCGGCCGCGGCCAGACGTTGCCAGCGCGGGCTGGAGAACAACTCCCTGTAACGAGCGTAAGCGAGTTTCGCGTTAGCGATCGCGATCTCGCCGCGGAATTGATCCGCCTGCCGCTTGTCATTGAGCTTGTCGAGCCGCTTGTCGACGGCGGTATCGATGCGGCTGACAAAGAAGCTGGCGACGCTGCCGATCCTTGAAATGTCGCCGCCTGCCCTCGCCAAGTCCTCCAGCCCCGAGAGATAGGCTTCGACGACTTGCTCATAGACGCTCACGGAGAACAGCAAGGTGATGTTGATGCTCAGCCCACGACCAATCAATTCGCGGATCGCAGGAATGCCGGCCGAGGTCGCCGGCACCTTCACCATCAGATTGGGGCGCTTCACCGCCGCCCAGAGCCACCGGGCTTCAGCCACCGTGGCTTCGGTGTCGTTGGCCAAGTAGGGCGAGCACTCCAGGCTGACATAACCATCCCGGCCCTGCGTCTGGTCGTAAACCGGGCGCAGCTCGTCGGCGGCGCCCTGGATGTCGGCGATCGCCAGGTGCTCGTAAATTTCCGAGATGCTGTGGTCCGCGCCGGCCAGGAATTGTTTCAGCGCGTGTGCGTATTCGTCGCTCTCGCCGATTGCCTTTTCGAAAATCGAAGGATTCGATGTCAGTCCCTTCAGTCCGTCGCGTTCGATCAAACCGCGCAACTCGCCCTTTTCGATCAGGCTGCGCTTGAGATAATCAAGCCACGGCGACTGACCGCATTGTTCGAGCTGCTTCAGCGGATTCATGAGCTTGGCCTCCGAGATCTCGCAATCTGATCCTTGGCGGCGGCAAGCACCTTGTCCGGCGTGAAGCCAAATTTTGTCATCAAGTCCTTGATCGGAGCCGATGAGCCAAAGGTGTGCATACCGATTTTTGCGCCATTCGTGCCGACGTACCGATCCCAGCCGATCACCGTACCTTCTTCGACCGAAACGCGTGCCGTGACCTCGGGCGGCAGCACGCTGTCCCGATAAGCCTGATCCTGCTGTTCGAACAATTCCCAGGACGGCATACTGACGACGCGCGCGGCAATGCCTTCACGCCTCAACGACTCGTAGGCGTCAGCGCACAGCGCGACTTCGCTGCCAGTGCCGATCAGAATCACCGACGGCTTGGCTCCTTTCGCATCTGCCAGCACATACGCGCCGCGCGCCACGCCGTTCGCGGGCGCAAAACGTGTTCGGTCGAGCGTCGGCAGCGGCTGACGGCTTAACACCAGGCAAGCTGGTTGATGCTTGAGACCGATGACAACGCGCCAGGCCTCGACGACTTCGTTGGCATCGGCAGGACGCAGCGTGATCAATCCGGGAATACTGCGCAGCGCGCTGAGTTGTTCCACCGGCTGGTGCGTAGGTCCATCCTGGCCGACGCCAATTGAATCGTGCGTGAACACGAAGATGACCGGGAGCTCCATCAGCGCACTCAACCGGATGGGCGGTTTCATGTAGTCCGAGAAAATGAGGAAGCCCGCGCCAAAGGCCCGGATCTTGGACAATGCCAGCCCGTTCACGACGGCGCCCATCGCGTGCTCGCGGATGCCAAAGTGCATGTTGCGGCCGCCTGGCGTATTAGCCTCGAGGTCGCCGGCACCCTCGAACAGAAGCCGGGTCTTTGTCGAGGGGGAAAGATCGGCGGCGCCGCCAATCAGCCAGGGGTAATGCGACGCGATGGCGTTAAGAGCCTTGCCGGATGAGTTGCGCGTCGCGAGGCCTTTGGCATCGGCGGGGAAATCCGGAAGCTTTGCGTCCCAATGTTCCGGAAGCTCGCGCCGCTGCATGCGCTCGATCTCGTCGGCTAGATCGGGATGGGCTCGCCGGTAGGATTCAAACAGCGTGAGCCAAGCTTTACGCAGGCTCTCGCCCCGCCGGCCTACGCCTTTCTGAAAATGCTCGCGCACGCCGTCCGGCACAAGAAACTTGGCGTCTTCGGGCCAGCCGTAGCTCCGCTTGGCGAGACGTACCTCCTCTTCGCCGAGCGGCTCGCCGTGGGCTGCGCTGGTGTCGTGTTTGTGCGGCGCGCCGTAGCCGATATGGCTTTCGATAATGATGAGGGTTGGCGCGTCGTTGGTTCGGCGGAAAATCTCGATCGCCTGGCGCAGCCGTTCTTGATCGTTGACATCGCCGACGCGGTGAACGTTCCAGCCATAGGCAAGGAACCGCGCCGCGACGTCGTCGCTGAACGACAGATCCGTGTGTCCTTCAATCGTCACCCGGTTGCTGTCATAAAACCAGCAAAGATTCCCGAGCATCTGATGGCCGGCGAGCGAGGCGGCCTCGCTCGATACGCCTTCCATCATGTCGCCGTCGCCGCATATGACATAGACGTCATAATCGAACATCGTGAAATTCGGCCGGTTGAAGTGCTGGCCTAACCACCGTCCGGCCAGCGCCATGCCGACGCTGTTGCCGCAGCCCTGGCCGAGAGGGCCGGTTGTCGTTTCGACCCCCGACGTCAGGTGATACTCGGGATGGCCGGGACATTTGCTCCCGAGCTGCCGAAATCGCTTGATATCGTCGAGTGAGACCGCGAGCTCGCCCAAACGTTCGTATTTGGCATTCACTGCCCTTACGCCGCTCAGATGGAGTATGGCGTAGAGCAGCATCGACGCGTGTCCGTTGGACAACACGAAACGATCGCGATTGGGCCAGATTGGATCCCTGGGATCGAATCGCAGAAAATTTTGCCAGATGACGTAGCCCAATGGCGCCAACGCCATCGGCGTGCCGGGGTGACCGGAATTGGCCTGCTGCACGGCGTCCATCGCGAGGGTGCGAATTGTGTTGACGCAGAGTTGATCGAGGTCGGTTGCCCGGCGTGGCGACGCAGCGCCGGCATCGGTCTTTGTGATGGCCAAGGCCGTCATCGGCGGCTCTCGCGATTGTTCAAGGCGAATTCGCAGACTTATCCCGTGGGGGAACAGCGCTCCCGTTCGGTAACCCGCCGGGTAGGCTGAAGGTTCCTTTTTCGCGCCCCACTCGACAGACCACCGTTGGCTTGTGTGGATCACTCGGTCAAGCGCTCGACGGGTCAGTGAAACGGTCCTCGACGTGGCTACATCGCGCTTCGCTCTCGACCGTAGTCGTCATGCTTCTATACCGGTGACGAGACCGCCCACAGACCGCCTGGGGACAAATTACCGGGCGGCTCATCATGCGGTGAGTGGGGGGCATGGCAAGTCGCGTGAGCACGCGAACGACGTCGTCGCCCAAAGCGATAAGCCTGCCTATCAACAGCGGGCTTGCCGGGGCCAGGCGAAAAGAACCAGATTTTCAGCGGATTTATTGGTCGGAGTGGCAGGATTTGAACCTGCGACCCCC
>CAVPXZ010000012.1:0-140022 GCA_963709825.1 uncultured Alphaproteobacteria bacterium | reverse complement strand
GGCTCCGGGTTGTCGCTGGGAAATTTCCAGTCGGTGCCGGAACAATACCACATGCGGAACCTGCCATCCTCGACGGTAACAAAGGGACCAGCGACGAGGAGGGGATGATGTATATCCTGACCGAGAACAGGCCCTTGGTAGAGGCGACTACAACGGGTGCTGTTCCCATCCCAAATAAGAATGCCTATGGAAAGCTCGAAGCTAACGACCCTTCTTCTTTTCCAGCCGGTGTAATAGAAAAGCGTCCGATCGCCGACTTGAACGATGCATGCGAGCGTCACCCCTTAAATCGTCGAAGGTACCGGGCGAACCAAGGCCGACGAGAGGGCCGCCGGCCACCCTCGTGATCTTCGACGGCTCACGAACGTCCACGTCGATGAAGGTTGGAAGCATCCGGTCGTCAGCATCGCGGGAAGAATAAAAAAGGCGGAGCGTATCTTCGTCAACGCGATGGGGAATCGGTCGCGTGGCGTGGCTTTTGAAGTAGCCGGCACCATCCGGGCAATAGATGAGACCGCGCTTTCTGCCAAGCTATTTTCATATCTTGCTTCTGTGCGCTCTCAAATCACGTCTCGCCTGATAACCCTCGCCTCCAGACTCCGGCGCCGTGACGACGGTGCGTTCCTCGCAATCCTTCATGACAATAGCTCCGGACGCGACAACAACGAAGCGCCCCAATTTGACGTTGTCCCGCAGCGTCGAATTGACGCCAAGAAAACAGTTTTCGCCGATGTCGCACCCGCCGGACACGACCACATGGGAACTGATGAAGCAGTGGTTTCCGATCGTCGAATGGTGTCCGATGTGGTTGCCCGACCACAGCGTGACATCGCTGCCGATGCTGACCATCGGCTGAATGACGTTATTTTCAAGGATGAAGCAGTTGTCCCCTACCGGCGTTCCGTAATACGCCGCGCGCGAACTCACGTACGTCGCACACGTGTAACCCTTGCCCTTGGCCTCATTGTAGCGGGCCTGCCTGATCTTATTGGTTTTGGCGTAGCCGAGCGCGATCAACACGGCGAACTCAGCGGGTGAATAGAGGTGCTCGACGTCCTCGAAGGCCGCCAACGGCTTGCCCTGGAAGGTCTCCCGGTCGATGAACCTGGCGGCGTTTGTATTAATGCAACGACTTCATAATCGCTGTCGGTTCGAAAAGTAGAATTCGGCCACCTCCCGCGATCAACCCGGTACCGTAAATGATCAACTTTTTCATCGCGGATGTTCATTCCGTCCGTTGGGCCGCAAGTCGAGCACGTTGACGATAAACCAGGTCGCGGCTGGCGGTAGAGGTAAACCGTGTATTCGTACAGCGGATAGGCGTGATCGAGCTTAACGTGAGGGGTGATTTCACTCAAGCACCAGGCAAACAGCTCAACCGGATTTCGGTAATATAGATTGTTCGAGAAATGATTGACCTTGGTGGTCATGACGTTGAACGCGACGCCGATTGTGCATAGCGAAAACAGCCGCCGGATCATGCGCGACGCGAACGCGTCCATTTCGAGCCCGGAAACTTCCAACTTTTGCGTGAGAATGCCGTTGCAAACGACGTAATCGAACGGCTCATGGAGTTCGACGTCGAGCACGTCGCCGTGAATAAACAACCCTGTTGGCAAATTAGCGGCAGCCCATTCGATCATATTGGCGGCGACATCGATACCGGTATAACGCAGATAAATGTTTTCGCTGATGGCATGCGCGTACAAGGCGCCGTAACCGCAACCTACATCAAGGAAGGAAGGTTTGTTTGATGTCGAGTGCAGCCAGCGACCTGCAACATTCTGTCGTAGCGCAGCAGTGCCTTGGTCCCATCGGTTCCCCAGTCGACACCCGCAGGTGAAGGACCATGCAAGGAAAACCTCTTGGAATAGTGCAATTCAAGCTGTTTGCTGATCGGGTCCATCCGCGTCACCAGGTGCACGAGCCAGTACCACGGTAGTGGCCCTGCATGCGCGCGTTATCCAACGCGAAATTGACAACCTGCCGCCTCTTGCCACGTGGCTAAAAAACCCCGGCAGTTGACGCCGTCGATCGACAGCCCAATTAACCGATCCATCTTTGCTTCTGTGCCTGACGTTCGTCTTCGTTGTAAAAGTGGCGAACGTATTTCGATTGCAGAGATGATTCACGAGAACGCCCTCGGAAACCTGATGTCTTCCTTGACCTCGCGATAGATCTCGCCGTAGGCTTTGTCCTCGCCGACGTTGTCCTTCAGCATCTTGAATTGCGGCCGTTGCGCGTAGGCGGCGATGGCACGCTCGCCGCCCTTGGTCAATTCCTCGAATTTCAGGATCATCACGTTCCTGGCCATTTGATAGCCGTTGGTGACTTGACCACCCAGGATCGGCGAGGGAAACAAGGCAGGAGCTCCCGATCGAACCACGTCAGATAATTGTATACGGTCCAATGGAAGAAAATCAAATGGCGATTTTTCGTCGATATTTCGTTTGTCAGATCGGCCAAAGTGCGGTCGGGACGTTACATGTAAAACCGCATTCCCTCCGAAATGTATTCAATGACAGTTTCAGCTTAACCGGTTTGCCGGATAGCTGCGTGGACCATTCGACGCTCGAAGCCGAAAAGCACGTGCGACAAGATCAGTTCGATCGGGGCGCGAATGGCTGTTATCACCTTGACTAAACCGGCATACTCTCGATTGCGGAATGCGCAATAGGCGCGTGTCCGGTTGAAGGCGTTGAGTGCACGAAAAATCGAATTAGGCTCGTGGTCCCCGCCTTTTCGATAAAGGCCTCCGTCTCCGGTTCAACCACTGCAGATGCCGGCAAACGATGCCGACGGCTTCGAGAGAACGCACCAGCGCGGTTGAGGCTACTTTGCCCATGGTATAGACGAGGATAAAGTTATCCAAATCGCCGCGGTGGTAAAAATACGGCGGTATGTTTGCGATGCCTTGCAGCGCGTCCCTGCGTTCTGCCAAGTTCCGATGGAACGGGCCCCGCGATAACAGCGGTTTGAGCAAGGAATGAAGTGCCATGCGTGTTGCTCAATGATCGAATTAACAGCTGCGATGACCGGTCATTAATGTGCTACCACGCTAGCGTGTGTCAATATGCTTGGCTGGCAGCTTCCAACTTGCAAATTCTCAGGCCTCAAATAGTGCCCGCAAGCGAGCAGCGACGGCCAAAGCCTCTCCGGGCCGAGGGAACTCTGCCCAAGTGGTTGCGGGGGACCGCGTGACATGAGCCGCATTCCGATTGCCGGTCCCTGGATCACACAGAAGGAAATCGATTACGTTGCCGAGGCCGCCCGCACCGCTTGGTACGACAACGCCAACAGCTACAATCTTCGCTTTGAAGAGGCGATGAGGGCGCAGATCAACCGGCGGTTCGCGATTTCGCTGCCGTCCTGCACGTCGGGCCTGCATCTTGCGCTTGCAGGCCTAGGTATCGGTCGCGGCGATGAAGTGATCGTTCCGGAACTCACCTGGATCGCAACCGCCGCACCGATCGCGTATGTCGGCGCGACGCCGGTTTTCGCCGACGTCGACCGCGCCAGCTGGTGCCTCGATGCCGCCGCGCTCGAAGCGTGCATTGGGCCGCGCACCAAAGCGGCCATCGTCGTCGATCTCTACGGGAACATGCCGGACTGGGATGCGCTCGTCGCTGTCGCCGAACGCCACGGCATTGCGCTGATCGAAGATGCCGCAGAGGCCATCGGGTCGCGGTTCCGCGACCGGCCGGCGGGTGCTTTCGGCATTGCCAGCGCCTTTAGCTTCCACGGTTCAAAAACGCTCACGACTGGGGAAGGCGGCATGCTCGTGACCGACGACGAGGAGCTGTATCGACGCTGCCTGATCCTGCGCGATCACGGCCGCGAACCCGGCGACACGATGTTCTTCAACAGCGAGATCGGTTTCAAGTATCGCATGTCGGCCCTGCAGGCGGCGCTTGGTCTGGCGCAGCTGGAACGTCTCGACGAGCTGGTCGCGCGCAAACGGGAGATTTTCGCCTGGTATCGCGCACGCCTGTCGAATGCGGTCACGCTCAACAGTGAGGCCGTGGACGTCCTGAACACATATGGATGGTGACTGCGCTCACCGATGCGGTATCCGGCCCGTCCAAAGAAGCGCTGATACCGATGCTTCGCGATGCCGGCATTGATTGCCGACCGTTTTTTTATCCGCTGTCCGCGCTGCCAGCGTATCGTCACTTCGCGTCGGCGCAGGGCGCTTCTCGCGCAATTCGATCGCCTACGATGTCGCCTGGCGCGGCATCAATCTGCCGAGTGGCTTCAATATGGACGAGAGCTTGGTCGACCGCGTGGTCGCGTTGCTTCGCCAGAAAGTTCCTGAAACTTGCAGAGCAATGATCGAGAACGAAGGTTCGAAAAGCTCCGGGCAACGAGGTGAGCGCTCGAATACAGCGCGGGAACCCGATCCATCTACGTTGTGATGGCTACGCATGCCCGGCTGCCGCAATTTTGCGAGGCTCAGCGGCTAAGCTAAGGAGGAGGTTTCGGACGGCGAGGGTTGCCAAGCGTCAGTTCTGCTGGCAAACTTGACGTAGTTGCCGGCCCCGGCGAGCGAGCATCCGTTTGAAGACACCTTGGATTGGTTTCCAGGATCGACAGCGCGCACAGCACGGTAGGCGGTGCTGGGCATTGTTGTTGGCCAGGAAGCTGATGGCTTAAAGATTATGTACTATCGTCTTTGGCGAGGGGCAGCCTGACACCGCGTGCTTTCGACCTGGATAAAAGCCCGGCGCTGGCCGGGAGCGTGAGGCCAATCATGAGCGAAGCGGCTATGAATACTGTCGCAGCGGTTGAGGCTGGAGAACTCGTCGTCCAGTCAGCGACAGTCAGCGAGTGCATTGCCGACGTAGCGAAGCAAAAAAATCTGCAGGAGATTTTGGCGGCGGGCGACTTCCCGAGTTTACTCAAGGGGTTTGCGAAGGAGGAAGAGTTTAAACCTTTGATGCAACATCTGCACCAAATCATGATCAGCTCATTTGAAGATCCGTATCCGATCCGCGATCGTGCGCGCAACTACATGAAGCTCAGTTTTGGCGATGGACGCGCCCCTATACCAGTTTGGGTTGTATCATGGACTTTTTTCAGCTGGAACCGCGACTTGTTTTCAATGTACAGACGATACGGGGACGTTTATCGGTTGCGTAATTTGATGAGCGAGTTGCCGGCGGAAATGTTTATTTCACGGCGCATAGATAATGGCTTCGCGGCGCGTCTCGCCGTTTATTTCTACCCGACCGGTAAAGGCTTTCTCGGAACGCACATTGATCCGGTCGGCTATCCGTACTCTTGCACCGCGACGATGGTGATGAACAAGCGCGCGGTCGAGATTTCAAAACTGGCGGTTTCTATGTGCTCCGCGGCAAGGAAAGGCGTTTCATAGAGAACAAACTGGAGCCCGGCGATCTCTATTTCTGTAATCCAGCATGTCTACATGGAGTCGAGATTATCGATTTCGGCAGTGAATACGATCCTATGGGGAGCGTTGGGCGTTGGAACATGGTTTTCTCCTGCCAGCGAAATTCAAAGTGATGGTCAAATTTATCGGCGTAATCGCGGCGGTCTCCTCGGCGATCACCATTTCTTGGGCTTGGTAAGTCATGCGAAACGTCGTCCTGTCGCTCTTGCTTCAAAGCAAGGCTTGCAAACAGGAGCACCGCAAAACGAACTCATCGCAATTGATGGGAAAATGACGCAGATCAAGATCAAAAGAAGCGGGGCAATTCACATTTCGATATAAACGAGGTCAAGCCCCGGCCGCTGCAAAGTTCCAACGGATGCGACAATTGCGCGCGCACGGGCCGGATTTTATCCCACATAAACAATCTCAGTTGAGGTCGGTAGCATTTCAGGAGAGGCGACAGGAACCCCAAACAGCATCTTCCCCAGAGGTGCGGATTGTTGTCGATGCAACATGCTACTGCTGATCTATCGGGCATTCTTGCCAGCACAAAAAGGCGCCATAGAAACCGGCGCCGAAGACAGCCGAATGTCGTTTGTGCCTGGATGAAAACTCCGTATCGATGCGGACGCAGGCGCGTTGCAAGGCCGAGGCAGCTGCGCGAGCATGATCAACCGAAGCCTTTATTCCGTTCTTGACGAGCATACGATGGCCTTCTGAGACGCGACATACCACCGCGAATGCGTATGGCAAGGAGTTGGAGTTGAGAACATCGACGGCAAGTCCGGCTTCGTGGACCACTCTTCGAATTGATACGTCCGTGAAGTGATTCGTGTGTTCGGCGACTAGAAGGTCCCCGATGTTTGCAGCCCAGTTGGGGACGGAAAAATACAATCGCCCCCCTGGCGCAAGCAGCCCAGAGATATCGCTCAATGTCGCGACGGGATCCGGGACATGCTCGAGCACGTAATGCGCCATGACGACATCGAATTGACCTCGCCAAGAACGTGGTACGGCGTAGGTAGCGATCGCTTCGCCTGGCAGCCAAGCGCTCCATGAGGAACGATAGTCTTCACTTACATCAAAGACGTGGGGTGAAATATCCGGGCGACGCGCCCATATTTTTCGAAGCGTTGCGGCCTTGGCGGCACCGAAATCAAGGACACGGGCGTCTCTCGGGGGACTAACGAGCTTTAGAGCAAGGTCTGCTTGGATATCAGTGCGATAGCGCGGCACGCCCTGCCGTATTTCGCTGATTTGATCAAATGCCTCTGAATTGAGAGCACACCTGAACCTTGTGTCGTAGAACTCAGCGATATCCGGCAAATCTGGGGACTGTACGTGTCCGCAAGAGGTACACACGTAAACACGGGTAGGAATGGCTACTTGCTCATTGGTTGATGTGAGGGCTGGTGCTGGCAAATCGAGCGATGGCTGGTCAATATCGGTGCCGCAAACCCTACATCGCATCATGGTATTGCCTCGCTCTGCCCTACGACACTCGCCGTCTTCATCAGGCGTCATTGCGCCGCTCACTGCAACTTAGATTAGCGGCGAGATGACCGACGTTCTGCCGCCGTAGGGCCATTTATCTTGCAATATTCGTAGACGGCATCAAATCACGCTACCGCTCATATTGGCTTGTTGCCGGACAAAGGCTCGTAGGTATCATGGCCGTGCGGCGATAACAGATCCACAGATTGCATTTACTCGTGATTTCGAGAGCGACGGACTCTGTCCCGTGGCCGCAAAATATCAAGCGTGTTCATCGGCCATCTCAGGCGTCTGTAACCATCGGTGTCGGCGAATCAATACCCTCGAATAGGTGGCGCCGTCGGCTTACCTGCGCGGGAGGACAATGACGCACCTTATTCAGGCAATAATATCGAGCCTCGATCTGCATAAGTTGCAGATGATAACAGCGTATCAGCTCGTTTGATCACGCATGAAAGCATCGATCTGGGCGAGCGTCGCCGCGCGCGTAGAAGTTCCGCGGGCGACGTCGCGATACCAGGCCGCGGTCGCTTCGATGGCGGCTGCTCCCGGCAGCTTGTCGCGCCAACCGAGCAGAGTTCGGATCTGCGTCGTGTCCAGCGACAGCTGCTCCGACTCTGTAAGGATTGTCACCAGTGCCCCGGCGCCAGGTTTTGTCCGCGCCGAGCGCCGCCAGCATGGTCTCGGCGACGTGGCGTACGGTCACCGGCGCCTGCGGCTGCGGCCCGATATTGAGCGCCCGCGGCAGGCGCGGATCGGAACTCAGCGCCTGAACGTAGACGAGATAGCCGCCGAGGCAGTCAAGAACGTGCTGCCAAGGCCGAACGCTGTCAGGATTGCGCAACAACGGCGCTTCGCCGCGCGCGACCGCGCGCACGATGTCCGGCACCAGCCGGTCCTCGGCATAGTCGCCGCCGCCGACGACGTTGCCGCCCCGAGCCGTAGCAACGGTTGCGCCGTCGGCGAAGTGCGCGTGCGCCATGGCGTGGGTGAGGATTTCCGCCGCCGCCTTTGATGCGCCGTAGATCTCGTCGCCGCCGACAGCATCGGTCTCGCGGAACGCGGCACCCGTCTCGGTATTCGCGTACACCTTGTCGGTCGTGACCACGAGTATGACGCGCACTGAGGGGGCCTCGCGCAGTGCGTCAAGCAGGTGCATGGTGCCGAGGACGTTGGTGGCCACGGTCTCGACTGGCTCGCGGGCAGCTTTGCGGACGAGTGCCTGCGCCGCCATGTGCAGCACGATTTCCGGAGTTGCCGCTGCGACGACGCGCCGAACTTCTTCCCGGGACAGCAGGTTGCCGAGCCGGGATCCCATATCCGCGGCGATGCCCGCGCCTTCGAAAAGGCTGGGTTGGGCACATGGCGCAAGCGCATATCCCGTGACCTCGGCGCCCATGCGGGTGAGCCACAGCGCGCACCAGGCGCCTTTGAATCCGGTATGGCCTGTCAGCAATACTTTTCGACCACGCCAGAAAGCCGGATCAACCTGACCTCTCATTTCCAGACTTTCCACGGCGCGCGCCCTGACTGCCACAATTCTTCCAGATGATTGCGATCACGCAGCGTATCCATCGCGTGCCAGAAACCGCGATGGCGAAAGGCGCGCAATTCGTCGTCGCGCGCAATGCTTTCGAGCGGACCGGCCTCCCAGCTCGTCATATCGCCCTCGATGCGATCCATGACCGCTCTGTTGAGCACGAAAAAGCCGCCGTTGATGTAGCCCTGATCCCCCGGCGGCTTTTCGACAAAGCGCAGAACGCGATCGTCCTGCAGATCGACGGCGCCGTAGCGACCCGGCGGAATGACGGCCGTCAGGGTGGCGAGTTTGCCGTGAGCCTGATGAAAGGCGACGCAGGCGCCCACGTCGAGATCGGTCAGTCCATCGCCATAGGTGAGCCCAAAATTCTCCCCTGTGAGGTATGGGCGGACCCGCAGCAATCGACCGCCCGTCAGCGTTTCCTCGCCGGTATCGACCAAAGTAACGCGCCACGGTTCGGAAGCGGTCTGGTGATAGGTAATCTCATTTGCCGCGGTGTCGATGGTAACGTCTGAATGATGCAGAAAGAAATTCATGAAGTACTCTTTTATCATGTATCCCTTGTAGCCGAGGCAGATTATGAAATTACGGAAGCCGTGATGCGAATATATTTTCATGATGTGCCAAAGGAGGGGCCGGCCGCCGATCTCGATCATCGGCTTGGGTCGGAGCGCGGATTCCTCGGCGATGCGGCTTCCCAGGCCGCCGGCGAGCAAAACGACTTGCATCAACTTTGTCTCCTCTGCGACGGCCGTGAACGCCGTGGCCAATATAGAATTGAAAAAACATATATCGCAGCCGCCGAATTTGCGAAACCTGGTCCTGGCGGCCGTAACGAAGCGGTGCCCCGAAGTTCCAATAGGCGGTTAGCTTAGGCTTTGTGATCCTGCACGACTCGAAATGCAGAGGATCGCTGCAGGCATCGTGATAGAAGACGCCGCTGCGTCAGGTGCCTTTCACCGCGCAACCTCAGGTAATGCCGCGGCGCCGGCAGGGCCGCGGCCTCAAGTTTCGCCTTCAGGTCGGCGATCTCCTTGCCATCCTGGTCGATCTTTTCTGCTGGTCAGTCTCGGTCTTGGGCGTTTCGTTGTCGGACTTGAGCCGGTCGCGCTCGCGTTCCAGTTGGCCCTTGTCGTAGCCGTCTCGGCGGCGGCTTGCAGGTATGCTTTTTGCCCGGCGACCTGCTTATTTGTTTCGAGCAGAATTTCGCGAGAGTTTTGGACGCAACCGAGTTGGCGCCGGCACTCGGCTGCGGGATCACCCTTCTGCGCCCGAGCGGTGGGCGTGGCCGGCGGTTGCTGCGCCAGCGCGGGGAGTGATAGGATTAAGTATACAACGTCAGCGAGCGATGGAATTTGCATTTTGGAGGGAGGTCCCGTTTGAGAACCGACAGATGAAGGGGAGACGTTTTTGGGACTGAAGTCGCGGAATGCTCGACATCGTCATCGCGCTGCGTGAGCGCGGTCTTCTTATGCCCGGTGCCAGCGTCGCCGAGATCGGCGCGCAACAGCTGACTGATGACTTTCTGCTGGCGGACACGCTGTTAGGTAAGACGTTTTCGCTGTTCGGGGCGGCGCGGCCTCACGATTTTGGGAGGCCGGTGGGATTTGAAAACTTTGCAGAATTGGCGCCATGGTCGCGACCATTCTGGCGTGCGCTTGGCTGCAGTTATCTGGCCATCGATCTTGTTGAGGGCGAGGATGTCGCTAGCTTTGATCTCAATCGAGCACATGTCCCTCGCGAGTTAAAGGAATCACAGGACCTTGTCGTCAACGGTGGCACCACCGAGCACATTCTGAATCAGGAAAACGTCTTTCGGTTCATTCATGACCTAACAAAGCCCCGAGGCATAATGGTTCATCTCGTCCCGTGCCAGGGCACCATCATCCATGGATTTTTTCAGTACACGCAAAAGTTTTTTTCGCATCTCTGCCGCGAGAATGGCTACATGCCGCTCGTAATGCGGGTCAGCTTTACGCCGCCCAAGCCGTTCAGTCCGATGGCGAACGAGTTCGGGTTTTATTTCGGCGCGAAGGAGCCGCTTTGCGATCCGCCGTCTTTGCGCGAAGGGCACATCTGCGCCATCGTTCAGAAGCTTAATAACGCTCCGTTCGTCGTCCCTACCGACGTTCCCGCCCCAAATCCGCCGGTTCCCGGCACCGGAATTGGAGACGGTCCGCCACTCTTGAAATTAGTCTGGAAGGCGGTGTTGCCGTCATGGGCTTTGAAGTTGCTTTCCTAGCCGCCGCCGTTGCTGTCCGAGAAGGTAGTGCCGAATCCAACCTTGCTCCGTTTCGGGCACTTCACATATGGCGCGTTAGGGGATCTCCGTTTCCCCCATCGGTTATCGGGCAGTGCTCTTGAGCCCGCATTACGGGAGGTGGCGTCAATCCACCTAAGTCAGGTCATCGGCTGCACATCCTCAATCGCCTTCGTTTTGTAGTTCGGGCGTTGCTTTCCGACATCATGCGGTTTGATGGCTGTTTTGTCTTGAGATGCCGTCTGGGGATGCGTTTCCAGCCACAGCGCTCGCGCTGCGCCGGTCGGATCAATCCCGGCGTTTCTCTACCATGCGACTTCATCGCCGCAGGGGTGAACCTCGCGATGATGCCCTCGGCATAGTGGGACAGTGAACTCGTCACTCACCTTGCGCCCGAGTGCTCGGCTTTGCGTAAATCGAAGGTGGTGAGCATCGGCGGGTTGCCGCCCGCAAATTAGACGAGGATGCCGGGCGACAAACTTGACGTGATCCCGGTCGCGGACCCGGCGTGGCTCCGGTGGCGCCAGCACGCTCCTATCAATCACCTTAGACCGAGGGTTCTTTGGCCTTCGTGCCTCCCGAACCGAATGCTGCCCGCCGTTTGCATCACGGAGACTGCCGAGATCCAGGGGCATTGAAGAGTGTTGAGCAAGCCACCTCGAACTGAACGGTGCCATCAGCAAGCGGCCCCGGCGATCGCATGATCGCATATCAGTTCTTGACCCGACCTGGGCGATGCTATTGCCTCAGGCCAAATGATCGGCACTTTCGGGGGACTTAAGCGTGACCTATCGCGTCATGGTAACCGGCGGGGCCGGGTTCATTGGTTCGACGCTGGTGAAATATCTCGTGCGCGAGATCGGTGCCACAACGCTCAATATCGACAAGCTGACCTATGCCGGCACTCTTTCGTCGCTTACGGAAATTGCCGGCAGCAATCTCTATCATTTCCTCAAGGCCGATATTGCTGACGGCGCCGCCATGCGCGCTGCGCTGCTCGAATTTGCGCCGGATATCGTAATCCATCTGGCTGCGGAAACCCATGTCGACCGGTCGATCGACGGCCCGCAACGCTTTGTCGACACCAACATAGGAGGCACTGCGGTACTGTTACATGAAACCTATAAGTACTGGCGCGACCTTCCGACCGAACGCGGCGAGCGCTTTCGCTTTCACCACGTGTCGACCGACGAAGTCTTCGGCTCTTTGACGGCGCCGGATCGCTTCAATGAGACCACCCGCTACGATCCGAGCTCGCCCTATTCGGCGAGCAAAGCAGCCGCCGATCACCTGGTCCGGGCGTGGCACCGGACCTACAATATGCCGGTAGTCTTGAGCAATTGCGGCAACAATTACGGACCTTATCAGTTTCCCGAAAAATTCATTCCGATGATGATCTTGAAGGCGCTTGCCGGCCAGCCGCTGCCGGTCTACGGGGCCGGCGAGAATATCCGCGACTGGCTCTATGTGGAGGATCACGTTCGCGCGCTTTGGACGATCGCGACGCAAGGGGCGTGTCGGCGAGACTTATCTCGTCGGGGCCGACGCGCAAAAGCGAAATATTGATGTGGCGCGGTTGGTCTGCCGGATCATCGATGAACTCATGCCCGATCCCACCGGCAGCCGCGAGCGGCTCATTTCGTTCGTCGCCGACCGCCCCGGTCACGATCTGCGCTATGCACTCGATAGCTCCCGCCTGCAGCGTGAACTGAACTGGTCTCCGCGTGAAACATTCGAAAGCGGGTTGCGCCACACCGTAAAGTGGTACCTTGACCGCCGCGATTGGTGGCGGCCCTTAGCCGACAACGTCTATCGAGGCGACCGTCTGGGCCGGTTGCCGACCGCCGCGATTCCGTGAGCGGCGGGGCAAAGGGGACGAGTTCGATATGAAGGGCATCATTTTGGCGGGCGGAAGCGGAACGCGGCTCTATCCGGCTACTCTCGGCGTCTCAAAACAGCTTCTGCCGATCTATGATAAGCCGATGATCTATTATCCGCTCTCCACCCTGATGCTGGCGAAGATCCGCGATATCCTCGTCATCACCACCCCGAATGATGCGGACGCCTTTGAGCGGCTGCTGGGCGACGGCTCTCAGTTCGGCCTCAATCTTGCCTACGCCGTACAGAAATCCCCCCGCGGGCTCGCTGACGCATTCATTATCGGCCGCAGTTTCGTCGGCCGCGATCGCGTGGCGCTCATCCTCGGCGACAACATCTTCTATGGCGACGGCCTGATTGAATTGCTCGCGCACGCGGTTAAGCGGGAGAATGGCGCGACCGTGTTTGCCTACTTTGTGGCTGATCCGGAGCGATACGGGGTCGTTGAATTCGATGCCGGCGATCGAGCAGTCGCTATTCACGAAAAACCGAAAGTCCCAAAGTCGAATCAAGCGATTACCGGGCTGTACTTCTATGACAACGATGTGCTCGACATCGCTAGTATGCTGTCTCCGTCGTCCCGCGGCGAGCTTGAGATAACCGACGTCAACAACGCCTATCTCAGCCGCGGCCAGCTCTTCGTCGAGCGCTTGGGGCGAGGGATGGCCTGGCTCGACACCGGCACCTGCGAGTTGTTGATGGAAGCTTCCGCGTTCGTCCGCACGCTACAACACCGCCAGGGTCTTAACATTTGCTGTCCAGAAGAGATCGCCGCTCGTTCCGGGTTTATCTCACTTGATGATCTGCTGATACGCGCGCGAAAGTTCGAAAATAGCGAATATGGAAACTACCTGCTGTCCGTCTATCGCATGCTTAGCCGCGGCCCGGCCTCACCAAGCTGACGGGAATCGTGCTTTCGCAACGTCCGAAGCGAAGCCGCTTACGGTTCGAAATCACACTCGCGTCGCGCGCGTGTGATAGCGGCGGTCAGATCGCGCATGGGGCCGGCCAGGGCCACCGGTTTGTGTGCCGAGGCGATGTGCCGCACAGCATCGGCTGCCACAGCGATTTCGACAGCGCCGGCATCATGTGCCGAATCGGTTAGCGAATTTGCCAGTTGAGCGACGACGTCGAGCGGCTCGCTCCCCATCAGTGCAAGGAGCGCGTCGGCATCGCGCAGCATTTCAGTAAAACCCGTCGGAGCCAGCGAGGGAGCTTCGACGTGGACATCTGAAGAACGGACCGCTGCGTTGACCATGTCCATGTTCCCAAAATCCCCGACATCACCCCACTATAAATCCCCGACATCACCCCACTATATATGTACTCAAACCACCCACGTCACGCCGCTATATATACAAGCGACGTGTCTAACGACCAGTAAATGGCCACCAGAATCCTGACCTTTACAGGAACCGTTGTCTGGATAGCTGCCAAATCGCGCTGGCGCCCACAGCCATGTACGCGATCTTCGTATAAGCGCCAAAGATCGCGGCAACTGCATCCCAGCCGAAAAAGCCAAGCAACCCAAGATGCAACCCTGCGCCGATGATCAGGACGAGCGTGGGAAAGTCAATTATCCACATGATGTCTGCCAGGGACAACGTCAGCTTGACAAACTTCATATAGCTGATTCGTGCTTTGTGGAAAACAATCTTCATAAAATCTTGACATACAATTTTTTGCGAGTCTGAGCCGGAGGGTGACCGCGAGTCGCGCTGTATCCTGAGAAGATTGGTTCCAGCCGCCCGCAAAACTGCCATCCATCGCCGTTAATGGCCGCCACGTCGATAGCCGAAGCGTCGAGGCTCGGCATCGGTAGTTTGATCCTTGGGCGTTGCGGCTTCGGCGAGCGCCACCCGGCGAACTCAGCACGGTTGCACCAAGTTCGGTGCTCGCCTCCGGGATGAATTCAGCGGCACTGAACGGTCATCTTGCGGTGGGTCCTGCGCCGCTCCTGGCCGACCAACTCGGTTGTTGTCTTGCTTGCCGCATTTGCCATCGGCTTGTCTTGTCGCTTTGCGATAGATTGCCTCGGACCTAGCCGGTAGCCGTCACGATGAATATGATGGGATTCGATAGAAGGCGATCGTGATAAGGGCTCAACGGTTCACATGGCCACCACACTGCAAGACTTGGACGTAAAGCTGTTTACGGACGGCGCCGATAAGGCGCAGATCGTTGAAATGGCCAAGCGGCCTTGGATCAGAGGGATCACCACCAATCCGTCGCTTATGAAGGCGGCGCGAGTCCTCGACTATGTGTCGTACGCGCGAGAACTCGTCGCGGCGGTGCCGGACCGTCACATTTCATTCGAAGTGTTTTCCGACGATGTGGCGGAAATGTCGAACAGGCGCGCGCGATCAACCGGTGGGGACCGAACGTGTACGTGAAGCTGCCGGTGACGACGACTCGCGGCGAGCCACTCTTCAGCGCTGTTCGCGCTCTGTCGCGTGACGGCATCAAAGTCAATTTGACCGCGGTCTTCACTGCGGAGCAGGCAACAAGCGGAATCGAGACATTGGCCGGAGGCGCTCCTGCTTGCGTATCGGTGTTCGCCGGCCGTCTGGTCGATGCCGGCATCGATTATCGACCGATCATGCGCGACGCGGTCGCGCGAGCCCGCAAGACGTCCAACGTCGAGATCATCTGGGCGTCGACCCGGGAGGTCTTCAACGTGCCTCGAGGCAAATGAAATCCGGTGCCACATCATCACCGCGCCCGCCGCCATGCTCAAAAAATTGCCATTAATCGGCTCCAAAACGGCAGCCGAGCTTTCGCTGGATGCCGTGAAAGCATTTCGCGAAGACGCCCTGGCCGTGGGGTTGACTTTGCCGGTTGCGGCTCCTCTGGCAGCCGAGTAGGGCTCATGCATGAAGTCCAGTCCATTCGTCGTAGTCCTGGTCTCGTGTCGGCGGCTTCTGGCCGCGCAAGTCCGCCCGGCTGGTTGATGACGAGTTCTTGCATCTAAGCCAGTCGCCGCCGTGCATTCGTTCCACACGTAGTTCGGTTTTCCCCAGTGTTCAGGCGGCCCGGTCGGCCCCCGAGGACGAGTCCAACCCTTTCGACGGTGCTTCCAAATAGGAGGGCAATTTGTGACATCGGTCAGGAATCGCACCTTGTTCATCTACTGGGGACGTCGTGGATACCTTTCTGCGCTCGTTCTGGAGTTGGCCAAAGTTTCCGACGGCGAAGCTCTATTTTCAATCTCGCGGCAGAATGAACTATTCGATCAAATCAGCTGCAGCGGCGCCTCCATACTGCCGGTCGATACGTTCAATCGAAGCTTCGGAGCGGTCTCCAGCTTGTTTCGACTGTCACAAATTCGCCGCGAGCTTTTGGCCGCAATTGAAAAGCACCGGGTCGGCAAGGTCGTGGTTCTCATACCTCACGTCTGGACACCGATGATCGCCGATTGCTTACGCGACACCGGCGCGCATTATGTCGTCCTTGTGCATGACGCTACCAATCATCCAGGCGATGCAACGGCGCTCGTCAACCGTTGGCTGCTTCGCGACGCCCTTAAGGCGGACGAGGTGATTACGCTCAGCAGTTACGTCAATTCGGCTTTGATCGCGCGTTTCCCGCAACTGCGGGGGCGCACCAGCAACCTTTTTCTCCCCGTCATCAGGTCGAGCGCGGTAAACGGCCACGCAGTAAACGGCCATGCAGGAAACGGCCACGCAGTCTTGCGGCGGCCGGTAGGATTTCTGTTTTTCGGCAGGCTGTTGGCTTATAAAGGCCTGCCGCTGTTCATCGAAGCCTGCGAGCTTCTGCGCGCGCGCGGCGCCGAATTCCGCATCGGCGTTGCGGGCGAAGGAAACCTCGGCGAGTTGAGCGGCAGACTTGCGGCGCTGAACGCCGTTGTCACCAATCGGTGGATTGCTCACGACGAAGTAGCGGCCATTCTCTCCCAATTTGACTGCATGGTTCTGTCCAACGTTGAGGCTAGTCAATCAGGCGTGGTTGCATTGGCGCACGGCTTCGGCATACCGGTCGCGGCGACCCCCGTCGGCGGTCTGACCGAACAGATTAAAGATCGTTGCTCCGGCCTTATCGCGCGTGACGTGTCAGCCTCTGCGTTGGCCGACGCGATGGAGCTGTTCATGACCGATGCCGAATTGCGACGACGGCTTTCCGAAGGCGTCGCCAGGACGCAAAACGAGTTCAGTGTGGCCCATTTCTTTCAAAAAATAACCGAGCGGCAAGGCGAAAGAATACACTAATGTCGGAGCGCGGACACCGCGCCTCAGGTCCCTTTCTCGCTCCGGTGCCAGGTTCGCATGTAACCGATCAGCTCATTCCTATGCCGCGCCAGATAGGCCTCGATGCTGGCCTTTCCGGCAAGCGCAAGGCGGTCGCGGAAGCCGGGGTCGGCATAGAGCCGTTGCAGCGCAGCGGCCGTGGCATCTTCGTCCACTTCAGCCCAAAAGGTGTCTTTGATGACGTAACGTTCATCGACATCTTTGACAGGCACCAGCGTGTAAGGAAGGAGAATTGCGTTGTCCGGCGTCATGAAATCCAGAATCGCAGACCAGCCCGTAGCGACGGCCGCACGGCCGCTGAGCATCGCCTGCGCCGGTATCATCCCGTAGCCTTCGGCCCGATGGGTCGAGAGAGCGACGTCGATGCTCGCGTACAACGACCACATTTCAAGGTCGGTCAGGAAATCGGTAATAAAAATAAGGCGCAGATCGTGGCCGACCTCGCGCTGGAGCGCGGTCCACGCAGAGCCTTCGATGTCAACGTCGGTGATTTTCAAAACCAAACGAACATCGGTTTCTTTGGAGAATGCTTTCAGGAAAGCCCGCACTGCCGCCATCGGGTTCTTGCGCTCGACACCTGAGCGGAGGCTGAGAGCAACGAGTACGACGAACGCATCCGACGGAATGCCGAACCGCACGCGGTCCGCACTGACCAAGGCCGGTGGGTCAAGCTGAGGCGGCACGATACGGCAAGGGGTCGAAACCCCGCTCTCAATGAATGCCCGGCGGACGAATTCGCTTGGCACCCAGATCTCATCCAAAATGGCGAGAGGGCCCAGCCATTGCTCGGGAATCCGTTCGAGTTCCCACACACACCAACCAACCACAAATTTATTTTCGAAGGCGGCCGGCGGCAGGAACGCCGCGGCATAGCCAAATTGATCCGGATTGATGCAAATGAGGAGCGTCGCCTCGCCTTCGACGATTGCCGCGGGAGGAACGCTCTCGCGCTCCGGGGATGCAGCCAGATGCTCCGCGGCAAACGCGTTTGCGACGTCGAATCCGTAGACTTCAAGACCGGCGGATCGCGCGAGGTCTGACATCTGCCGAGCGGTCCACCCCAAGCTGGTGGTGCTGCGCAAGAAGCCGACCACGAACACGGGCTCGGTGGGATGGGTGAGCCGGCGCTTACGGTCGGGGAGTGGGGGGACAATTTTCCGTACAATGATCTGTCGGATCGGCCTCGGGACCAGCCGCCAGACAGCGAACAAACCCAAGTTGAACCATAGAAATGGAACCAATCTGATGAGCCGTCTCAAGTGGCTGGTTCCCTCTCTACCGGGAGCGTACGCAAGCCTAAGGTTGATTGCCTGGTGAAGTCTCAGGCCCGCGACCTGACAGCTGATCGTAGAGGGCCAACACTTCGCGGCCGACGATCTCACTCGAATATTCCGCTTCCACGATACGGCGGCTTGCCTGGCCGAACCGGCGCCGCAATTCGCCGTCGCGAGCCACGCGGCTGATGGCGTCCGCGAGCGCTGATGGATCGTCCACGGGGACCAGCAATGCATTGATCTCGGGTCGCGCGATCTCACGACATCCGGGAACATCTGTGGCCACGAGCGGGCGGCCACACGCTGCCGCCTCCAACAGGCTCATCGGCAGGCCCTCACCACCACGCGAGGGAAGTACCCCGAAATGCGACAACTTCCAAACGTCGGAGATATCTGCAACATGTCCCATGATGACGATGCCGACGCGACTCCTCCAGCTTTCGATTTCTTGCACGGCAATCGACGTCGGATTGGCCGGGTCGGGCTCGCCGGCGATGAGGAGACGGACCTGAACACCGCGCTTCGATAGAAGGTCATGCGCGGCAACAAGGGTACGAATGCCTTTGTTAGCGAGCAGTCTGCCGACAAAAGCCGCGGTGATCGGTCCTTCAGGCTCGGCGAGCGGCGTCAGTCGATCAATGTCGACGCCAGAGCCGGGCAATAAGAAGATCCGGTCCGGTTGCAGGCCGATTGCGCAAAGCACGGATTTATCGTTGCTGTTCTCGACTGTGACGATCGTGTGCGGCCGGTTCGTCAGTCGCGGCAGCAGGAATTTGAGCGCCGCTCCGACCACGCGCGCCACCGGTTGCCGCGAAGCAAAGGCCCACCCGAGCCCGAAGAACGAATTAAGCTGCGCGAACGGCATCCCAATCGACGCCAGCGAGCCGATGACGACCGGTTGCAATGCAACGTGATGGATAATGTCCGGTTTCACAAGATCGTAGAGACGGCGCAGCTGAACCAAAATCCCGATGACGTCGACCGGGTTGAGACTCCCACGCCGCCAGTTCAGCGGATGTAATTCGAATCCCAGGTCTTCGATCGCGCGCCCATCCTTATTGACGCGGGTCGCCACATGCACCGCATAGCCGGCACGTAGGGCGGCGCGCGCCATCGGGACGCGGTGCTGCAAAAAATACCAATCCTCAGTCACGACATAGAGGATGATTGGCCGGGCTCTTGATGCTGGTAACGGCATTGCCTGTTGTATGAGCGAATTCGGCGAATAATCACCTTGGCGGCGTCGCGCGCCTGTTCGAGCACAAGCGGTGGTGATGCGGCTAGATATGATCCGGGGATCGGATGGCGCAAAGTGTTTCTTGCATGACTGCTGCGCCTTGCTCGCCTCACAACCCTGATCTGGCTTCAGTCCCTGCCGTATTCGTCCTCGAGGCGCACGATATCATCCTCGCCGAGATAGCTGCCGACCTGAACCTCGATCAGCTCAAGCGGTATTTTGCCGGGATTGGCCAGGCGGTGGACGCTGCCGATCGGGATGTAGGTTGCTTCATTTTCGTGGACGACATGGGTCTCAGCGTCGATCGTGACCTCTGCGGTCCCGCGGACGACGACCCAATGCTCGGCGCGATGAAAGTGCTTTTGCAGCGAGAGCTTGGCTGTCGGTTTCACCACGATTCGCTTCACCTGATAACGGCCGCCCGCATCAACGCCTTGATAATAGCCCCAGGGTCGATAAATCCGTAAATGCGCGACGGCCTGCTGCCGGTTCTGCGCCTTCAGTTGCTCGACCAGTCCCTTGACCTCTTCGGCCTTGTCGCGCGACGTAACCAACACGGCGTCGGGCGTCGCTACCACAACGATGTTCTCAAGCCCGACCACCGCCGTGAGAATCATTTCGTCCGAGCGAGCCAGGCTGTTCCGGCTGTGGTGGAAGACGACTGGGCCAGCCGACGCGTTGCCGTTGACGTCGTGGTTGAGGACCTCCCAGACCGCATTCCAGCTGCCGACGTCGGACCAGCCACAATCGATGGGGACGACCGCGGCAAGACTGGTGCGCTCCATGACCGCGTAATCGATCGATTTTTTAGGCGCGCATCGAAACGGCTCGACCGGCAGGCGCAGGAAATCCAAGTCGCGGGTGAGCCCCTCGACCGCTGCTTTGGCTGCCTCGGCAATTTCCGGCTCAAACCGGGCGATCTCGCCAAGCATGATGTCGGATCGGAAGGCGAAATTGCCGCTATTCCAAAAGTAATGCTCGGCAACATAGCGGCCGGCGGTCTGCGCATCGGGCTTTTCCACGAAAGCCTCGACCGAGCGTGCCGTACCGCCGTTGAGTTTCGCGCCCGGCCGGATGTAGCCGTAATTGGTGGCCGGGGCGGTCGCACTGATGCCGAACGTGACAATCCGGCCTTCGGCCGCTACGGCCGCCGCTTCGCTGCAGGCCTTGATGAAAGGCTCTGAATCTCGCAACACGTGATCGGCTGCAAGTACCAATGCGATGGCGTTCGGATCGCGCTCGCCGGCAAGCGCTGCCGCAACGGCGACTGCCAAGGCAGAATCGCGGCGTATTGGCTCGAGCACGATGTCGGCCTCAACGCCGCACTCGCGCAGCTGCTCGGCGACGATGAAGCGGAAGTCGGAATTGGTGATAATGATCGGTCGGGCAAATGTCTTGCGCCCCGAGATGCGCCTAACCACCTGTTGAAATGTCGACTGATCGCCGACCAGGGAGACGAACTGCTTGGGCATGCTTTCGCGCGAAACCGGCCACAGCCGCGTCCCGGCGCCGCCGCACATGATCACTGGAGTCAGTACTCGCTCACCCATCGCCTATGCCGCGGTAAAACTTGAGCCTTCCTAGCACACGATCTCTGACATTCAAGGGACTCTTGGCGGGCGTCTGCGCGGATATTTACGCCGCTCCAAACTTCCCGATCGCGATACGTACTTGTGCTAGCCCATTGGCGATTCTTGTAAAATCCAGGGGGACTGATTATTGAGCCTGCCCCACGTTCGGCCGCCGTGCGGACCGCGTGGCTTGTTCGGCCGGCTGCTGTAACGCGGGGGCCGCGTCAGCTCGCCCTCGCTCTCGGGCGGATGTAATCTGAGTTGGAACGGAGATTCCCATGCGCGTGACCATGATCGGCGCCGGCTATGTCGGCCTTGTTTCCAGCGCCTGTTTTGCCGATTTCGGTCATCAGGTTACCTGCATCGACAAGGATGCCGAACGGATCGCGGCGCTGCGACGCGGCGAAATACCGATCTTCGAGCCCGGGCTTGTTGATCTCGTCGAAACTAACATGCGGCAGGGGCGGCTGCAATTCGCCGCGGACACGAGCAGCATTCGTGAAACCGATGCCGTGTTCCTGGCCGTCGGCACGCCGTCGCGCCGCGGCGATGGCCACGCCGATCTGAGCTACATCTACAGTGCGGTGCGGGAGATCGCGCCGTTTCTTCCCGCCACCGCGATCGTGGTCACCAAGTCGACGGTTCCGGTCGGCACCGGCGACGAGATCGAGCGCATCCTCCGCGACGAACGCCCCGATGCCGAAATGCAGGTCGTCTCCAACCCGGAATTCCTGCGCGAAGGCGCCGCCATCTACGACTTCAAACACCCGGACCGCATCGTGATCGGCAGTGACGATGCGCGGGCGCGCGCCGTTCTGGCTGAAGTCTATCGGCCGCTTTATTTAAACGCCGCGCCGATCCTTTATGTCGGCCGTCGCACCGCCGAGCTGATCAAATACGCCGCCAATGCTTTCCTCGCTACCAAAATCACCTTTATCAATGAAATCGCCGACCTGTGCGAATGCGTCGGCGCCGACGTGCAGGATGTGGCACGCGGTATGGGCCTCGACAACCGCATCGGTTCGAAGTTTCTTCACGCGGGCCCCGGTTTCGGCGGCTCCTGTTTGCCGAAGGACGCGACGGCCTTACTTAAGACCGCGCATGACTATGGCGCGCAGCTCCGGATCGTCGAGACTGTCTCGGCGGTCAACGACCAGCGCAAACGCGCCATGGCGCGCAAGGTGGTCGCTGCACTCGATGGGTCAATCCGCGGCAAGACGATCGCCGTGCTGGGGCTGACGTTCAAGCCGAACACCGACGACACGCGCGACTCGCCGGCGATCGCGTTGATCACCGCGTTGCGCGATCTCGGCGCCACCGTGCGCAGCTACGATCCGTCGGGCATGGAACAAGCCAAGCCGCAACTGCCCGACGTCATCTACTGCAACAGCGCCTACACAGCCGCCGAGGGCACCAACGCCGTAGTGATAGCAACCGAATGGGAGCAATTCCGTGCGCTTGACCTGGAACGCCTGCGCGGGCTGATGGTCCGACCGGTGATCGTCGATTTGCGCAATGTCTACCGCGCAAGCGAAATGAAGCGGGCAAAGTTCCGTTACATTGGCATCGGGATGGCGGCTGAGTAAGCCGCAGGACCATTGCGTCTGTAGGTGTTGCCGGTACGACAGCGCGGCTCACTGAGCCTGCAAAGCGAGATCAGGTTCCCGCGCGGCATTTACATCGCTCCGATCTCGATGATCACGCTCCTGATACTGACCGTCGGCGCGCCAGACGGCGTACCAATCGCCCCCGAATATGATCGCTCTTAGGCGCTCGGCGCTTTGTTTCCAGGTCAGCCACGGCATGCCTTCCGTTGTCGGATGGCGATTTTCGCTGTGTAAGGTGAGCCAGTCGCTGATTGCGTGGGCGAGTTTTTCGGGCTCCGAACCGTGAAAGTAGGTGGCGTGATTGCCTGCGACCTCGCGGAAGACGGGAATATCGCGTGCTATGATGCATAATTTCTGTTGTGCGGCCTCTATCAATGGCAGCCCATATCCCTCACCTTCGGAGGCCGCAATCAGGCATGTACAAGTAGCGTAGATTCTTTCAAGATATTGATCACTGGCATTTTCGAGCCAGAACAATCGGGTGCCAAGTTCGGGGTGATGACTGAGTTTCTTCACCAGTTGATCGACCATCCAGCCCCGCTTCCCGACGATCACGAGACGTAGGTTATGGCCTTGAGCCCATAGTCGCTCGAACGCGGCAAGCGCTTGCGCATGTCCCTTCCGCGGCTCGATGGTCCCGACCATGAGAAAGCTTGGCGCGAGGGTAAGGGCGCTCAACTCTTTGTCGGAGTCGTGTGGCAGCGAACGCGTGGCGGGAAAATCCGCAGTATCGGCACCCAGGCAAAACCAGCCAATTCGGAGCGGCCGCGGTCGCGATATTGCACTTGTTGAAAGCCACCGGATGTATTGATCAGCGACGGTGCGAGAAATGCAGACGACGCCGTCGGACTCCGAAGTAACGGCAAGCCAACTTTGATGAGCTTCGCTCAGGGCCCGGTCAAAGTATCGCGGGAACTGGACCGGGAGCAAATCGTAAACCAGAAAATATACCTTAACGCCCAGATTGCGCATGCGACGATAGAAATCGCAATGCGTGATGACGACATGATGCTGCAAGTCCAAACCAAAGAACACGTCGCCGCCCCGCAATTCGATAATGGTGTCCTGCCCGGCAAATTGCCGGTATCCAAGGATTTCCCGGGTGAATCGCCTCGCGTAACGATAGCCATTGTCCGCCGTCGCGTAGACAGGTTCGAACTCGGTAGCCCGGCGGCGGCCTATCGACGAGCTGCTTGAGAATGCTTCGGGTTACGCGCTGAATGCCGGACCGCGCGTCTCTCTGGGTGAGTTCCGAAACATCGAGAAATAGCACGCATTCGCGGCGGGGCTCCGGATGGTTCTGGGCGATTGCCATCGCGGTGCGGATGATGGCGGATTCATTCGAGACGCCCTTGAGAACGCGGGCTGTGGATGCGATCAGGTCGGCGTAACTTGTCGCCGACGTTTGTCGTCGCGCTCTCGTGAGAGCATGCAAGCCTTCGAATGCCTTGACGGCCCTATTCGCGCTCTCGGTCCACGAAAACCTCGTGGCCTGCTGAAGGTGATGAGAAATGAGAGTGGTGCGGAATGCATCGTCGGTAAGAACGCGTCGCAATTTATGTGCGAGGTCGTCCGCAGAGTACGGATCGAACATGGCCTCGTCGAACTCAACGACTTCAGGGATGCTGGAGGTGTTTGAGGCAATGACTGGAGCTCCACACTGCATGGCCTCGAGGACGGGAAGCCCAAAGCCTTCAGAGAGGCTCGGAAAGACGAATGCGTGACACATGTTGTATAAACGAGGAAGATCCTCATCGCTGACATAGCCCGCAAAAACGACTTCGTGCGGACGAAGTGCAAAACGCCTGACCGCATGCTTCAGCGCATCGACGTCTCCCCGTTCCGTCTTTCCAATGGCCAAGATCTGAAATTTCGATCGAAGTTCCGGGGGAAGCTGCGTGAATGCCTGCATTAGACCCGCGAGGTTCTTCCGCCGTTCAGCCGGCGTGCCGACCCAACAAATAAATGGCTTTTGCAGGTCATGGGTTTCCATGATCCGCGCACGCTCAGCTTCCGACAGATTAATTCGCTTGAACCGATCGTCGGCTGCGCCCTGGAGATTGACCACCCGGTCGGCATCTACCTGCAGCAGTGAAATGGCTTCGCTGCAGGAAAACCGCGAGATGCCAAGCCAGAGATCGGCGCGGCGAAAGTATTTTAACTTGCGGGCGTAATACTCCTGGAAGGCCCGATTTTGATCAGGAGAGGTTAGCGGAATCAGATCATACGATGTGACTGCCGTCGGCAAATCAGGCGCAAATTCGCCGATGCTCGTCACCGCATCGTCTCCGTATCCCTCGAAAAGGCTGCTGATATGAACGATGTCCGGCTCAAGACTGGCTAGGAAAGCCTCCCGAAGGCGCTCGGCAACCTTACGCCGTGAGACGTTTGCCGGATCAAGATCCCATACCGGCCCGGGAGCAGACCAAGATCGAATGTTCTCCTGCGGTAAAAAACAATCGAACGTGGCGCGGATCGGCTCGATCGTTTCGGGAAACAAACTATTGAGAGCGATGATCACCTCGTGGGTTCCGCGATTGGCAACGATGGCCTTGGCGAGCTCGAGCGAATAGCGCCCAATACCGCGAAACCGGCTTGCGGTTTGTACACCCTGAAGATCTAAAACGATTCGCATAAGCGCGCCTCGCCACCGCGGCGACTGCTAAAGTGGGTCATTGATTGCCCGCACGAGATCTAAATGGGTTCGACGCGCTGTTGGCGGCAGATCGTCGACGCCTAGGCGTTCGGAGCGTGCCTGAAATTGATTAGCTCGCTCCACTTGGATGGTCGTCCGCAGTCGCCTGTCGAGCGATGGGAATGGTGCCAGCAGACGCTTGGCCATGGCATCCAGGTGCGGCCGGGCAGCAAAAAAAATGCGGATGCGGAAAAGCGCCCCGCACGCCACCGAGCGAATCGGTGTCGAGGGTGGATCGGCCGCGCCGATGCTTTCCAGGCTGAGTTGCATGGTTTTCAGCCGGGCTTGTACGCGCTAATCCAAGCCGACGGTTGACGGGCGCCCGGTCCGGTACGCGCTAAAAAGCATGCTCGCAAGGGTTCGGTTGCCAAGCATTGACTCATGCTGCCAACGATTCCCAAGTGCAATAATCCGATTATCAAGCGCCTCGATCGTCCTGTTATTTTTTCCGCGACGGCCGTGCTCCCGGACCCCGAATCACGATCGTACAGCCATTAGCAAGACGCCTTCCGTTATCATCAGTGCTCGACCGAAATCAAGAACAGAGTTTTTACGAAACGCCCATCCATGTGGCCTCTCAAGACGCCAAGGATTGGCCATACGATCTAGCGAGCAAACGTAAATCGCGCCGCGGCGCGTTTCACTCGGTGCGCCTTGCGGCCAGAAGCGTCCACGGCCTTATCACTTGTCGGGGCGATTCGATTCACGAATAAGAACGCGCTCGACCATGACCCCGAGCTGCCGGGTGTCCGCGTTGATCCCGATTTCTTTCGGGCTTCGTACTCGATCGGTGTTGATGCGAAGGAGGATCTTTCCATCGGCATCGATGCAATTGGCGGGGATGATTCCGGAAATGGTTCGCGGCTCCGGGCCAAGCGCCAAGTCTAACGCCACGCCCATGATCCGACAGCGGTTGGCTTCAATCCACACCGATTGGTTGGGTGCGCTGGCCGATAGTAGAGCGTGAATTGATAGAGCGACACCAAGGTCGCGCGGAGCGCCGACGGACAGCGATAGCGCAGCCTGCGCGGCTCCCGTCCACCGCCCTCCCGGTTCCGGCGCAAGCCAATGATCATCGACGAACGAAGCGCCGTTGCCGCCTTGTGCAAGATCAATGTCGAATTCGTGAGATGAACCAAGGGGGATTGGGTGCACACAGCCTCCGGCGGTGCAGGACCAGTCGCGGTCTGCCGGAACCGTCGTCCAGGCCCCATCCATGTCGATCCGGCACAGACCTGAGGCGATGCCGTGCTTTATCGCCCAGAGCCTGGCACGTTGCTCATAGTCCGCGGCGTTGGTGTCGTAAAAGTCCCAACCTGGTGGAACGAGGCCGGAATAGCCGTTGATGGTCGGAAGACGTTGCGCCAAAGCCACCATCATGGCGTCGATTTGCACTTCAAAGGGAGCGCGATCGGCCTGGGGTGCCGCGTAGAAGCTCCGGCATTCGCGGGGCGCGCTGCCAAGCGCGGCCATGTGCTCGCCCTCGAATTTGCGGGACAAAAAGGCTGGCCGCGCGAGATTCACTTGCTCTATCGCGGCGAGCGAGAGCAGCGCTGTCAGAGCAGTCAATTGTCCGAGTCGCAAAAATGTGTGCGGTCTCTGCCATGACGATCGAAAAACCCGGCCGAATGTCAACCCGATTGCCGTCACCGCAAAAAGATCCGCGACAACCATGCCGCGGTAGCCGGCTCGGATCGCCTTCGCGCCCGGAATCATCGCGTAGAGGAGATGAAACAAAGAAAAACTGCCGATTTTGATCGTCAGAACGAAGAACAACGCGCAGACGATTGCACTGGCAATCACAAAGGCCCGAGACAGTCTTCCGAAATAACCGGCCGGCCAAAATCGCGGCCGAAACGCAAGAACGGCCGATGCCAACAGCAAGATTTGAACGGTAGGGGTCAGGGCGATGCGCAATTCGCCATTGCCGAGGCGATCGTCGCCAACCAGATGCAGTGACCGAATCAACCCGCTCCACACTAGATTTTCCATTCCCACATTAACGATGTCGTTGGGCTTGGGTGCGTAAACGAGGTAGTCCCCGAAAGGGCGGGCCGCTCCAATGGCCAATACGGGCGCGTAGATCGTCGCAAATATCGAGAGGGCGGCAAGAAAGCTGAGGCTTGCGGCAAGCCCGAGACCGAGCACGCGGCCTGGACGCCTGCTCCACCACGCCCGCACCTCCGGCCAAGCCAGGCAAACGAAGATCGGCGTGAATATCAGGAGCGCGATTCCAAAGAACCAGGCCATGTAGTAGCCGGTGGAAAACAATAGGCCGTACAGGCCGGCTGCAAAGGCCCCGAGCACGTACGCGCGGACAGGACGTCGGTGCACGTCGCTGATCGCAAGCAAGCCGCAATAGGCAACGATCGGAATATAGTAGACCGTAAAGTGCTGAAGGTGCCCCGATTTCAGAAACAGATTATTGGCAAACGTGAAAATAAATGCCGCCAGGGATGCCATTGGGATTGAAACATCAAGCCGCCGCAGGAACAGGTACAGGAAGAGAAAGGCGACCGGTGACAAGGTGACCGCGATCAACGAAGTCGCGAGCAGCGGGTCGGCCCCCAACAGCCGCAGGGGGGCGTAGATGACCTGATTCAAGAGAAATGCGTCGCTATAACCGAGCGTCTTTGTCTGATCGAAGAAAAACGGCGGCGACAGCAGGCCGGAGCGAACGTATAGCCAGCGATACACGTGCTCGTGCAAGAACACGACCAAGCGAGCGTCGCCGCGATCGCCGAAGATGAGGTCGAACTTCGAAAGTATCTGCCAGCGGAAGAAGCTAAGCGCTCCGACGACATAGAGCCCAAAGGGAAGAAACAGCATCAGATGCCGGTTTGCTATTCGTCCGCCTGGCTCGTCCGGGATGATCGCTGTCGACGCGGACATCGGCGGTCATTCTCCATTCAGAATTGGTGCTGGCGGGAAATCCTGGCGAGCCGAACTTAGTGGAGATCCGGTCGCGAGCCTAACTTTTCAAGATATATACATAAATTCCGGGTGCTTTGAACGCGACTGGAAAGGGCAAGATCTTGGTCGAGATGAAATATTCGAGGTCGCGCTCGCGGCCGCGCTGCTCAAGCACATCGGCTGCAATGTATCGAAGCGGTATTCGCGCCGTATCCCAAAAATCTGCGATGGCGTGGGTATTACTGGTTTGTTCGAGATCGCGGTCAATGCCGACCGCATGTTCCAGATCGGCTTTTCGCTCGCGCAGAAATTCAATTGCCTCATTGGTAGGGGATTGCGCCGCACCGAGCATCGCCATGTAGCGGTGCTCGGCCACCGACACCATGATGCTCCCTGAAAGCACGAGAACGAGGAGAGCAATGAGTGTCCGGCGCCGGTTCGCTGCCAGAATCCCGAACAGGCCAAAACAGGCCAGGAACCCGGCGAAGCCAACGCGCTGCAGAAGGGTGGCGTCGTAACCGTGTCGCGCGATCACCTGCCCGTGGTCAATGACGGTCATGGCGAGCGCGAGGTCGGGCGCATCGACGATGATGCGCGGACCGATAGCGGTCAATGGGCTCGCCCAGGCCGCAATGACAGCAAGGAAGCTCATCGCAGCGATCAGGTACGCCATCTCACGGCGCCGACGTGGCGGGTCCAGGCGTAACAAAGAGACGGCCAAAATCACAATCGCTGGAGATGCTACCGACAAGTATCGCCCGAAGGGCATCCAATATTCATAGTCTCTGTCGCTCCTCATTCCGAATGACAGGAGCGCGATCAGTCCGACGGTGCAGGCCACCAGGAGAACGGTGAGCCCGCGAAACGTCGAGGGTAAAGCCTTCCACCGAACAAACGCAATGACCAGCACGCCGAGCAGCCCCCAGGTCGCGACCAGCAAGTAGGAGAGCTGATAAAATGAACTCCAGAAGATTAGCTTCGCGACTCCAAAAGTGCCGATCGCGGCGACGAGGCTTTTTAGCTGTTGCGTGTGATCGGCATATCCAATGGGCCCCACCCCAAGGCTCAAATTGCGGATAAGCCAAGGCACTGTCAGCACGCCGCAAGTGAGGATAATGGCGAGTACCGGGCCGACGAGCGACCGTCGAACTGGGCGCATCGCCTCGTCGCCAAGCAGCGCGACCAGAGAGACAATAGCGGCCGCCTCGACGACAATCCCCGCTCCGGGTTTGGCATGAAACAGCAGACCAAGCAGGACGCCGATGATGCAACCGGTGGCAATCCGGGGCCGCCGGTAAAATACAAATAGTGAAAAGACCAGCCATTGAAACAGGGTGAAATACAGCGGGTCCGCCCATATCATATCGGCAAGCGCGGTAAAGGCGGAGGTCGCGGCAACCACCGACAGCAACAGCCACGCTATGCTATTCCCCGGCAGCAGAGCGCGCGCGAGCAGAAAGCTGGGGACGATACTCGAGGCCATAAGGGCGACGTTGCACGCCCGCATGCCATGATAGACGCTCGCGTTGTCGCCGAACGTGAAAGAGATCGCCAGCAGAATGGGGTAGAGGATTCCGTATTGCGTATGCTTCGCCAGGTCGGCGCCGAGAAACAGATCGTGGCCGTAAAGGAAATATTCGAGCTCATCGCCGAAGATGAAGGGCCCGGCGATCGCCCGACCGAACCCGTGCATCTCGTAGCCGAACAATCCAGCGATCAGGAGCGCGAGGCCGGCGCCCATGACCGCCGCATGATCAAAGGGTGGGAGCGCGTGGTCCGCAATCGCGGCAGGCAACCCTGTCTCCGGTGGTCCAACTCGACCGGTTAGTGGCAAAGTTGAACGGCTAGTGGAGGAACTCATCCAATCCTCATCGCCGCTCCGTTTGGATGGCGCGACGCGAACGGCCGGAGAATCGCTGGGATTGAAGGCTAGCCTCGGCGGAACTACCCTGCCAATAAGGAATCGCTGTCAATGCCAGTCGGCAGGCGCTGAATAGTCCGAATTCACGATCGTTCAGGGGACGCCAATTTATGAGCGCGCCAGATCGTCAGGCTACCGCGCGAAAGCAGCACGACGCCGCCAAGCACCGTCACCGTGCCGAAGCAGAACACCTGGACGGCGGTTGCCGCGACGACGCCAATCGTGTTCGGATAGCCGAAGATCTGGAAGACGTGCCCGAACACCAGTTGGTAAGTGCCTACGTAGCCCGGAGCGGTCGGCACCAGCGTGCTTAGCGAGGCGAGGCTAAGCAGCATCAGGGTTTCGGGTAGTATGAGGCTTACATCGAAGCTGCGCACGATTGCCGCAAGCGCGAGGGCCTCAAAGCTCCAGACGGCGATTGAGCACACCGCAACGATCATCGCGTTTCCGCGCAGCACCGAGGAAACACCTTCGATCAGCTGATCCCAGCGCAGCGCTATGCTTTCGCCAACGCCGAACCGGCGCAGGTCGACTCGGTGCGAGACAAGGATAAATCCCAGCGCGGCGGCGAACAGCAGGCTTGACGTTGCTCCGACCAGGAGCACCCAGGATTTTTCCGGCGACATCACGCGCGTCGACACAAGCCAAACAAATCCGATCCAGAGCGCGCAAACCAGAACGATGCCGTCGCAGACGCGCTCGACGATGATCGTGCCCAAGGACGTGAAGCGATTCATGTTGAAGATTCGCCGGGCATAATCGGCTCGAAACAGCTCGCCGACCCGTCCGGGCAGCAAATAATTGGCGGCGAATCCTGTGAGCAGCGCTTCCGCCGCGTGCCGCCACTTAACATTGTCGGCCGCGCGCAGGAGAATACCCCAGCGCAGGCACCGCATCGCGATTGCCGCGAGATAGGCTGCGATGCCGGCGATCAGCCACGTGACATCCATCTGCCGCAGCGCGGTCGCAACCTCGCCGCGGTCGACGTGCCGCACCGCCAGCCAGAGAAACAGGCCGCCGAGAACGAGGCCGGCGCCGCCGAGAACGCCGTGCCTCCAGGTTCGGGTGCGAGGTGAGCGTTCGCGTGCGGGCTCACCGTTTGCCATTGCCGGTCACCTGAAACGAAACTTGAAAATGTACCAGAGCGCCTTAATACCATCCTTCCAGTTAATTTTTTTGCCTTCAGCGTAGGTTCGTCCGTAGTAGCTGATGCCAAGCTCGTAGATGCGGAGCGAGCGCTGGCGAGCGATCTCGGCACTCATTTCAACCTCGATGCCGAAATCGTTCGCAGAAAGTCGCAGTGACCGCGCGACCTCGCGCGTCATCATCTTATAGCAGGTCTCGATGTCGGTTAGCGTCTGGTTAAAGACCAGATTGAAAAGAAACGAAATCAAACGATTGGCGAGATAGTGATGGAAATAGAGCGAGCGGTGCGGACGCCCGTAGAAGCGCGATCCATAGACGACGTCGGCGACCTTGCGTACCGCGATCAGATCGTACATCTGCACCCAGTCGTTCGGATCGTATTCCAGATCGGCGTCCTGGATTACGAAGACGTCCCCTGATAGCGCGGCGAGCCCGGTCTGCAGCGCCCCGCCTTTGCCCCGATTGCGTTCATGAAAGATCGGGCGGACCGTGACAGTCGACGGCCCGGATTCCGGACACGAAGATTAGATTACCTTCGGCGTCGAGGTCGACGGACGATCCGGTTCGTGCACCTTGCGGGAAATTGGCCTTCAGCCACTCGCGTGTCCCATCCTTGGAGCAATCGTCGACGACGATGATCTCTTTGCTCACATCGGGCATTGCCCGCGCGACCACTCTTAGAATGGTCCCCAGCGTATGGCGTTCGTTATAGGCGGGAATGACGACGGAAAGCAGCATGGGCTGGCTTGCGCTAGACGATCGATCTTGAAGTAATCGATTGTGCGCTTGAAGTCCGTCGCGCAATTCGACCCTCGGCGTCCAATTCAGTTTCTCGCGTGCGAGCGTAATATCCGGCTGCCGTTGCTTCGGATCGTCGGCGGGCAGCGGCTTGAATGCCAATGGCGAGCGCGAGTCGGTCATGGCGATGACCATTTCGGCGAGCTCGAGCACGCTGATCTCGCTGGGATTTCCGAAGTTGATCGGCCCGAGGATCGCATCGTCCGCCGACATCATGCGCCAGAACCCTTCGATCAGATCGTCGACAAAGCCGAATGAGCGCGTCTGTGTGCCGTCCCCGTAAATCGTTATCGGCTCGCCGCGCAGTGCCTGCATGATGAAGTTGGAAACTACGCGGCCATCGTTGGGATGCATCCGCGGCCCGTAGGTGTTGAATATTCGCGCCACTTTGATGCGAACGCCGTGCTGCCGGTGATAATCGAAGAATAAAGTCTCGGCAGCGCGCTTTCCCTCATCGTAGCAGGCGCGTGATCCCAGCGGATTGACGTGCCCCCAATAAGATTCAGGTTGCGGATGGACCAGGGGGTCACCGTAGACTTCGCTAGTCGAGGCCTGAAAAATCTTGGCTTTGATGCGCTTGGCCAGCCCCAACATATTGATCGCGCCATGGACGCTGGTTTTCAGCGTCTGTACCGGATCGAATTGGTAGTGAACGGGCGAGGCGGGGCACGCCAGGTTATAGATTTCGTCGACCTCGACGTAGAGCGGCATGGTAATGTCATGCCGCATCACTTCGAAACGGGGATTTACCAGCAAGGATTCGATATTCTGCCGCCGGCCGGTATAATAGTTGTCGACGCAAAGAACTTCGTGGCCTTCACGAAGCAACCGTTCGCAAAGATGAGAGCCTATAAATCCGGAGCCTCCCGTAACGAGAGTGCGTGTTCTCGAGTATTCCATTGTCCTGCAAAGGCCCCAATTGTGCTGCGATAAGACGGCAAGCTAACGGCTTCTTACCACGAGACGCGCAGCGCTGGAGTGCGATCGTCGTACACTGACAATGCCACCGAAGCAAGCAAATGCCTGTTGAACTGCACCGATGATGAAACGCGGCTCCCTTCCTGGCAATTTTGTTATCCCGAGACGGTATGCTACGTCACGGCGCCTCGGCGAGATTGCCGAGCGCCATGCGAAGAGTGCTGATCGACCATAAGCAAATTCGATTCGGTAATCGAGCCGACGCCAAGATTAACATCCATCCAAGAAGATCAGTAAGATGCCGACGTCGGTAATAACTGGTGTTACGGGGCAAGACGGAGCCTACCTCGCCTTACAACTGCTTGAGCGCGGGCACAAAGTTTACGGCGCGTATCGCAGGACGAGTTCGGTCAATTTCTGGCGGCTTGAAGAACTCGGCATCCGCGGCGACTTCCCGTTGGTCGAATTTGATCTGACTGACCCAGGGGCGGGTCTGCGGATACTCGAAAAAACCGCGCCGGACTATGTCTTCAATTTGGCGGCGCAAAGTTTCGTCGGCGTATCGTTCGAGCAGCCAATTTCCACGGCACAAATGACCGGGCTCGGGCCGCTGCACCTGCTTGAGGCGATCCGGCACATCAACGACAAGATCAAATTCTACCAGGCGTCCACGTCCGAGCTCTATGGCCGGGCTATGCAGTCCCGCAAAACGAGGACACGCCGTTCCATCCGCGCAGCCCGTACGCGGTGGCCAAGCTGTTCGGCCATTGGATTACGGTCAACTACCGCGAAGCCTACGGGATATTTGCCAGCAGCGGTATTTTGTTCAACCATGAATCGCCGCTGCGCGGAGGCGAGTTCGTGACGCGAAAGATCACGAGTGCGGTGGCGCGCATCCATCTCGACAAGCAAGATTGGCTCGAAATCGGCAACCTCGAAGCACGCCGCGACTGGGGATTCGCCCCGGAATATACCCGCGGAATGATCTTGATAATGGAGCACAGCGAGCCCGAAACGTTTGTGCTGGCCACCGGCAAAAATGCGAGCGTCCGGGAATTCACTGAGATGGCGTTCGCAGCGATCGGACGTGGGTCTCGACTGGCGCGGGGAGGGGGTCGATGAAGTCGGAATATGCAAGAGAACGGGCAAGATCCTGATCAAGGTTAATCCGGCATTGTTCCGTCCTGCAGAAGTTCACGAACTCGTAGGCGATCCATCCCGCGCGCAGAAATTACTCGGCTGGAAAGCGGAGACGCCGCTGCGAGAATTGTGCCGCTTGATGGTCGAGGTGGACGTTCGGAGAAGCAAAGTTGGGCTCTCGTTCTGAACGGGTGTTGATCACTGGTGGCGGCGGCTTCACTGGCCGCCCCTTGGCCGAACGGCTGCGCCAAGACGGGCATGAGGTCTTGGCGCTGGGTCATGAAGTCTACGGATGCAAGCGCGCTCAATACCGACCTGCGCGACCTCGATGGTCTGACGCGAACGCTGGCACAGACCCGTCCGAACGCGATCGTGCACCTCGCCGGAATTGCATCGCAGACTTACGGCAATGTTGGCGAAATATACGGCGCGAACGTTGTCGGAACCGTCAATCTGTTCGCCGCTCTCTCCGCCGCAAAAATTGAACCGAGGGTTGTCATTGTAGCGAGCAGCGCACAGGTTTACGAGGTGACCGGCTCCAATACGCCGATCACCGAAGAAAGTCCGTTGGGCCCGAGGACGCATTATGCCGTGAGCAAGCGCGCTCTTGAGGAGATAAGCGCGCTCTACTCCGACCAATTCCACATCATTATCACGCGGCCGTTCAACTATACCGGCCCAGGGCAATCTCCGGAATTTCTTGTGCCCAAGATTGTTCGACATTACGTCGAGAAACGGCGCGAAATCTGCGTCGGCAACTTGGATCTGTTTCGCGATTTTTCCGATATCAGCCGCGTTGTTGAAGCTTATTCGCGGCTGGTCTCGCAATCGATCAAGCCCACGACCGTGAATATTTGTTCCGGACGCGCGATCTACCTTGCAGATATTCTGAAGAGTCTGGACGAAATATCGGGTCACTCCATCCGCGCCGTAACGGACCCTTCACTTGTGCGCCGCGACGAGCCAAGATTTATTGTAGGATCGCCATCACGGCTGGAAACTTTGGTCGGCCCCTTGCCGAATCCCGAGTTTCGCAAAACACTAGAGCGCATTTACGATTCACTTTGCGAGCCGCGCAGTACCGCCTCGGGACAGAGCGATGGATAAGCTCTCCTGAAGGAACTTCGGAACCCGATGATGCTTGTCGACGGAATTGGCCTTTGGTGCGAGATTGCCGGCGGACATCTTTCCCACCGATCGGCTATATTTCTCGATCGCGACGGAGTGATTGTCGAGGATACCGACTATCTTGGTCGTGCGGATGACCTGCGCATGATCCCGGGAGCCGCGCAGGCGATAGGCCGGTGCAATCGACTGGGCATACCTATCGTGCTGATTTCGAATCAATCCGGAATCGGACGAGGGTTTTATGTCTGGAAGGATTTCGAGGCGGTACAGGCGGCTTTGGTCGACGCGCTTGCCAGGGAGGGCGCACATCTCGATGCCGTCCTGGCCTGCGCCTATCACGCCGATGCTCAGGGGCCATATCGGGTCGCCGATCATTCCTGGCGCAAGCCAAAACCGGGGATGATATGGGAAGCGTCGAAGCAAATGGGGCTCGATCTTGCGAACTCGTGGGTGATCGGCGATCGGGCGAGCGACTTGGCAGCTGGCCAGGCGGCATCGCTCGCTGGCGGTGTGCTTGTGACTACCGGCCAAGGCAAGAATGAGCAGGACGCGGCGTTGGCACTGGCCGACGAACGATTTATCGTGAAGATATCGGCTGACCTTGCGGACGCGATTGACGTGCCGATTGCTCTCGCGTCCGGCGTATAACGCTGACTACCAGGCTTGCCGTCGCGCCGTGCGGAGCACGCAGCGTAACCGACCGCCGATGGCCGAGTTATTTGCCAAGCGCCAAATCGTGATTTGAAGTCTGTTTTGCCAATCGGCGAGTCTTTGGTTATTCAAAGTCTGGTTGCGGCAGCTTCAGGGGCGGACGCGGGATCATGACAAAATCCGTACTCGGCATCATCGGCGGCTCTGGCATCTACGACCTGCCGGGGCTGGAAAAAGTCCGATCTAAGAAGATCAAGAGTCCGTGGGGCGAGCCTTCTGCCCCGCTCCGCATCGGCGAGATCGCCGGCCTGCCGGTGGTGTTTCTGTCGCGCCACGACAAGGGCCATCGGCACTCTCCTTCCGACATCAACTATCGCGCCAATATCGACGTGCTCAAGCGGGCGGGGGTCACCGATCTGATCTCGTTGTCGGCATGCGGCTCGTTCAAAGAGGAATTGCCGCCGGGCACGTTCGTGCTGGTTGATCAATTCGTTGACCGCACCCATAAGCGCGAAAGTTCATTTTTCGGCCGGGGCTGCGTCGCCCACGTGTCGATGGCGCACCCGGTGTCGCCGCGGCTGCGCATCCACCTCGCCGGCGCCGCCATGGCGGAAGGAATCGATGTCGTGCGCGACGGCACCTATGTCTGCATGGAAGGACCGCAATTCTCGACGCTCGCCGAAAGCCTGACCTACAAAAATCTTGGTTACGCCGTGATCGGCATGACCAACATGCCGGAAGCCAAGCTCGCGCGCGAGGCCGAGATCTGCTACGCGACGGTCGCCATGGTAACGGACTTCGACTGCTGGCATCCCGACCATGACGCCGTTACCGTCCAGGACATTATCAAGGTGCTTCTGGCCAACGCGGACAAGGCCAAACGGCTGGTGGCGCGGCTGGCGCGGGATTTCCCGCGCGAACACGAGCCATGCCCGATCGGTTCCGACCGCGCCCTCGACAACGCCATGATTACGGCGCCGGAGGCGCGCGATCCAAAGCTTCTCAAAAAACTCGACGCGGTCGCGGGGCGGGTGTTGCACCACACGAAAGACAAGACTTCGCGGCGGGGCAAGAAACGTTGATTCGTCAAAACCGATAAGCGCGTTGGCGCTGGGCGCCCAGTTTCGCTTCTAATAACGCCGTGCTGGCGGCGCGCGAATGATCTTCTCCTGCAGCGGTTAATTTTGGAAGCGCATTGCCGTTTGCCGAGCTTCTATGTTCCTTTCGCCTACAGCATTTCTTTGCCCGACGCCTGAGTTTTAGCTATTTTCCGCGTCGCGTCTGCTTGCGCGGTCAGAGACGGTTGTTCGTGTGATTAGCGTGATTACCTAACTGAACGGAGCATTTCATGAATGCCACAGCAGCTGTTGCCGCGAACAATGTGTCGGAGCGGCGCCTCGGTACGATCGGAAACGAAGATTGGTGGGCCGTCATCGTCGGTTTGGCGGCGGTCATTTTGGGTCTGATCGATTACGCGCTCGATACCGGCGTCCTGAAGTTTCTCGCCGTCTCTCCGGCCGGGATGAGGTGGGAAGCCGCCGGCGACATCGTGGTGCATTTTGCCAAATTCTGGCCGAACTATCTGGCGCAGTTCATCGTGCTGGCGGTCGTGTTCGGCGGCGCGCTGCAGCTGATGGGACGCCCGTTTGCTGAGTTCCTTCCGAGCTTCGCGCTGCTCTATGTCGGCATGCTGGTCGTGTCCGCGCTCGCGGGCTGGAAGAACGCTAATTACTACAACCTCGAGGCGGCGCTCATTGCGCTGATTGGCGGGCTTGCGCTCGCGAACGCTGTGAAGATCCCGCAGCGGCTGAAAGCGGCGTTCCGGGTCGAGTTTTACGTCAAGACCGGCATTGTGCTGCTTGGCGCGACGTTTCCAATTTCATTGATCGTTTCCGCGGGCGGCGTTGCCTTGACGCAATCGGCGATCGTTTCGATCCTGACCGCCGGCGTCATCTTCTTCGCGGCGACACGGGTATTTGGGCTCGACCGCCGCTTCGCCGCGGTGCTGGGGACCGGCGGGTCGGTGTGCGGGGTGTCCGCCTCGCTTGCCATTGCCGCTTCGGTCGGCGCCCGCAAGGATGACATCGCGGCTTCGGTGACATTGGTCGTGGTGGCCGCGATCGTCATGGTCGTCTTTCTTCCTTACGCCAGTCATTGGCTTGCTTTGCCGGCCGGAGTCGGCGGCGCCTGGATCGGCTCGTCGGAATTCGCCGATGCGGCCGGTTATGCCGCCGCCAGCGTGTTCGGACATTTGAGCGGCAACGAAGCGGGCTCGTTGCGGGCGTTCACCATGAACAAGGTCATCGGCCGCGACGTCTGGATCGGCGTCTGGTCGTTGTTCTGGGCGTTCGTTGCGCTTCGCTATTGGGAAGGCGGCGGCAAAAGCCGCGGCATCGATCCCGCCGAGGTGTGGCGGCGTTTTCCCAAATTCGTCGTCGGCTTCTTCATCGCCACCGCGATCGTCTCGCTTTATTTCGGCGAGACTATCACCCCGCAACAGACCGCGGACTTTCTGCGGCCGATCGGCAGCCTGCGCGGCACCGTCTTCACGCTTTGTTTTCTGGCGATCGGCCTGACGACACGATTTTCCGAGCTTGAGTCGGTGAGTTGGCGCGCCGCCCTGGCGTTCGCTGTCGGCGCCGTCGTCAATGTGACCACCGGATATCTGCTGTCGGCGCAGGTGTTCTATGGCTACTGGGCAAAGTTCTGACGCCTCTTGCGCTTTCTGCCGCCATTTCCTGGCGGAGGCGGGAGCGCTGGAAGAGGCCTTGCCGGGCTTGGTCGCGATGTCGTCGGCTTATTCGGCGGCGCGCGCCGATACCGGCCTTTGCCGGTTCCACGGCACGTTCCGGCGGCCGGCCGATGGCGGCGACGACTACGACCGCGGTGCTCGGCGGTAGCGCTGCACGCGATAACGGCGGCGTTGCGGGTAGAAGTTACAATCAAGACTGGCATCAATGAGCGCGACGGGTGCGCGAGACACCCGCGTGGACGAGCTAAACCCCAGAAGGAGATCTTTATTGGGGCCCATGCGCAGGGGTTAACGTTCTGGTGCCACAATTGCCTAATAATGCCTGCGTCCGCTGAAGAATGTTGGGCACGATAAGCGAATTACGGAGCCGCTCGGATGCGGGTTGCGTGTGACCTCCTCGCCGAGGAAACGTTTGCGCTGGCGACTCGTGTCAACCGCAAAAGCGCGGCTACCGCATTACGGAGTGCAAATTGTGGTTGCTCCCTTTATGGCGCTCGATAGAGTTAAACTGTACACGATGACAAAATGCCGACGAAACTGATCACCGTGCTGCGATGGTTCGTCAACATGAGGCATGACCTCCGCCGGGATTCGCGCCGGTTCGTTCGGCTCGTCGTGGTCCTGGCTGCGGCCGGCCTCACGGCTGGCTGTTGGGAACCGCTTTACGCCACGCGGCCTGCCGTTAGCTCTGAAGGCGTGCAGGATAAATTTGCCGCGATCGAACTTGCGCCCGTCAAAGCGCCCAAAGGTACACCGGTCGAGCGCGTCGGCGTCGGAATGTTCAATGCGCTGCAGTTCAACCTGCACAACGGCGCCGGCGCTGCCAATGCACCGATCTTTCGGCTGACCGTCAATGTCGGAAGCTCGCAATTCACGGCGGTTATCGATCCGAATAGTGGACGGCCGGATGCGCAGATCCAATCCGTCACTGCTAGTTACAGCCTCGTCGAAATCGCCACCGGCAAAACCGTCGTTAGCGACAGCACGCGCGCGAGTGTCGACTATGACGTTCCCGGCCCGCAGCAACGGTTCGCTTCGCAGCGCGCGCGGCGCGATGCAGAGGATCATGCGATCTTGATGGCCGCCGATGCAATCAGGAATCGGCTGGCTTCGTATTTCGTTGCCGGCACATGATGGTGGATAAATGATCCCTATCTGAAACGGGCTCTTGATTTTTCGAGGTCGTACCCTTGACTTGGCTTGCGTCAGCGGCTGCCGGCTTTTCGGCGCATGTGATGCTAAATACCAAAGAGCATAATAAACCCGTACAATGCTCGGCGATTAGTATTTCGGTGCGTCGGCATGGCGCAGGACTATCAATCCTACCAACCGCTTCACTTGCCCTCCCGCCCACAGCGCCAGAAATAAGGTCCCGACCTCCAGCGGCGGCCACAGGCCGATTGTATAGCGCGGGATTCCGACACTCCCCAGGGCGCTCAAGATCAGTCCGCTGTGAACGATGACTCCGCATATGCCGCCGAGCTTGAGTGCTAAGCTCAACGGGCGGCGGCGGCAAAGCCCGACAAAGAGCAAAATGCTTCCGACCGCCAAGAGCGTAGCGATTGCGGCTGCTGTCCCTCGTACAATGAGTGGGAAAGGCGGTGTCCGCGATTTCTCCATGGGGGGGAGAACGCGGTCCGCAAACGGCAGCGGTTTATGGGCGTCAAGGTATGCGGCAAGCGCTGCTTTCTCGCTGTTTTCAGTGGCCCAGACGGTCCACAAGCAGAACAAATGATCGCCTGTGAGCCGCAAGTAATCGGGCACGCCCAGCCGCAAGCGGGCCAGGGCCGCTCGGGTCAAGCCTTCCCGCCCGTCTGCAGCCTCGACCGCGGCGCGCTCATTTGGCGCGAATTCAAATTCTACGAAAAGCTCGTACCAAACCTCCAATCTGCAGCGGGTCGCCAGGTTCGGGGCATCGGCCAGCAGCTTCCGCACCGGCGCGAGTTGATACTCGAGCGCTTGTTGCAGCGGCTTGTCGGTGGGCGACGCTGCGTCGATCGCTTGCTCCGGATGCGAGATACTGATCATTCCCGCCTTGCCGATAAGCTGGGTATACAGTTGCGTCTGGCGTGGACCCGGATGATAGGCGCTGTGGTAGACGTTCTCAGCCCCCAGCACGATAACGATCGGCAGAATGGCAAAGATTAACCACCTGACAAGCGAACTCGCGCGGGGAGCAGCGAAGACAAGAATTAGAAGTGCGGCAATGAACGCCAATCCGGTGAGGCGCACCGTCAAACAAACCGCAGCGGCGCCCGAGGCGGCAGCGAGAGAGCGAAGGGAGCCGGTTCGGAGGTTCGCAAGCGCCGCCGCCAAGAAGCAGACGCTCACGCTCATAAACAGCGACTCGGTGATGATGGAGAAATGATATCGGTTGACTTCCCAATTCGCGAGAAGCCCCACCTCCACGATCGAACAGAAGAGAAAATTTCTTTCGGTCTTGAAAAGCTGCCAGGCAAAAACCAGAACAGAAAGTCCGTAAAGAACGTACTGGACAATGACATAGTGGGACTCGTCGGAAATAAACAATTTTATGACATCTAGAAAAAATGGATAACCTCCGCTGCGGATCGCCGAAAAATCCAAATAGCTTTCAGAATCGGGACCGATCAGCGGAACGTCGGGCGGCCAATAGATCGAATAGACCGCCAGAAAAATCGCGACCGGGGCCACCGCGGCAGCGCCGCGCACGATATTTCGATGAACCATGATGCCCCGCATCGTCAGAGCGGATGATAGGGGACGAACGTCATAGGGCAAGCTGTTGCGTAGTCGCGCCGTCGCGTCGCGAGAAACGACTTTCGATGAGGCGTTGGCGCTTCCGCGAACCGGTGCGTGCAATCATCGGTGGATCAATGCGGCATGACCGGGCTCGGTGGCGCTGCCGCCGGACCGGCGCGCCAACAGACGGTAGGGGGGACGCCGTACCCCGCCCCTGTGCCGCCAACAGAACAGCGATCACAGCGCACAAACCGCGATGCAAAAACCATCGGACGGAGAGATCACAACCGGCACGCCTCGGGTAAGCGACCTCATGCTTCACGCCTAGCGTTTCAATGTGGCGATGTAGGCGGTGATATCGTCTGCTTCGTAACGGCTCAGCGACATGTCCGGCATCTTCGGATGTGGAGCGAGGACAGAATAAGCAAGTATCTTGGCATTAAAGTTCGGAATTTTGGCGATAGTGGCAAACGGTGGCGCGTCAGCATTGGCGCGTTGCTGATCGGGAGCAACGAGGTGGCACGACGAGCACCATCGTTTGGCCAGGTCCAGTCCGTGCCCAACGTCCGCCGAATAGCTCGGTATTGTCCCACACACCAGCAGAGCCGCGGTCGTCGCTATCAGCATGCGAGCGCGCATCTGTGACTCCCTTTTTTCTGTTCATATCGCCGGTTTTCGGCGCGACAGAACTCTAGGCGATCATTCTACCGCTTCAAGTCCAGTGTCTTCAGCGCTTAAAGCGAAATGTGACCGATCACTATCAGCGCCCGGGACTGCGGCAAATGGGTCGTCCGCGCCTTATCGACGCGGTCGGAATCCGGTTTGCCCCTGGTTGCAGGCGAATGCTGCGACCAGCATTCTCTCCTGACCTTTCGCCATTTCGATATCTTTACCGGCTGTCCGCTCCTCGGACTCCACGGGCCCCGCCGTTGTGCGGCCCGGGCCGCCGAGGCAGTCTGCCGCAAGCGCAAAAACTAAAAAAGTTGCATGGAGGACCCGCCGTGAACAAGCATCCATTGCGTCCGGTTACGCCCGACGATGTCGCCCGCTTCCGCGAGGACGGGGCCATCTGCGTTCGTAATGTTTTCGACCGCGAATGGTGCGAACGCATGAATGCCGCGGTCGAGCGGCTGCTGCTTAGTCCCGGAAAGCGCGCTCGCGAGGCTACCAAAGCCGGCGATCCCGGACGGTTCCACATGAACGTTTTCATGTGGCGCTGGGACCCGGATTTTCGCGACTTCGCGCTGCATTCGCCCCTGCCGGAACTTGGCGCGCAATTGCTCGGTGCCGACAGGGTTTCGCTATTTTACGACCAGGCCTTCATCAAAGAACCTGGCACGCAGTCGCCGACCGATTGGCATCAGGACCTGCCGTTCTGGCCCGCTTTGGGCAACGATATCGTCTCGCTCTGGGTTGCGCTGACGCCGGTGACGGTTGAGGGCAGCGGCGTCGAATATGTCGCCGGATCGCACAAATGGGGCAAATTCTACCGCGCCGTCACGCCCGACAAGGACGGGCGGTTTAGCAACGCCAAGCTGGAAGAGTGTCCCGATTTCTCGAAGCTCAAGGGCGATCCGCAATACCGGTTTCTGTCATGGGATTGCGATGCCGGCGACGTCATCTGCCATCATCCGCTGACCGTGCACGGCGCCAGCGGCAATCAGTCATCGGGGCGACGGGCGGCGATTTCGGTACGTTATGCCGGCCGCGACTCGTGGTGGGATCCACGGCCGAACGTCATGAAGATCGAAGGCGAGCCCGAAAACAAGCTCAAGGCCGGCGATCCGCTCATTCTCGATGACGTGTTTCCAATCACCTGGGAGCGCGCACACGCTGAGGCATGATCCGTAAACGCGCGTGAAAAACACAACGATCAAGAGGGAGGATGGAATGAACCGGCGCAAGTTTCTTGCCACCGCGGCGGCAACGCCCGCGGCCGCGATCTTCGGCGGCAGGCTCGCCCAGGCTGAAGACCACTTGAAATGGGCAGTGTTCACTCCCGACAGCGAAGTGACGTTCCGCACGGTGATGAAGCCATTTGCCGAAACCGTGCAGCGCGAAACCCACAACGCCGTCGTGTTCGACCTGTTTCCGAACGGCGCGCTCGGGCGCAACCCGGGGCAACAGCCGCAAATGGTGATCGACGGCGTTGCCGACCTGGCTTGGGTGATCCCGTCCTATTCGCCGGGTCGTTTCCCGGACACCGAAGTTCTTGAGCTGCCGGGGATGTTCAAGGACCTGCGTGAAGTCATCGCTGGTGGCGTCGGGGCTCGCCGCCGGCAACGTGCTCAAGGACTATGGCGACTTCTATATCGTCGGATTGTGGGGCACGGCGCCTTACTCGATCCATACCAACTTCCCGGTCAATTCGATTGCCGATCTCAAGGGCAAGACCATCCGCGCATCGAGCAAGAACGAAAGCGCGGCGTTGCGCGCCTTCGGCGCGGTCCCGATTGGGATGCCGGTGACCGAAATCCCGGAAGCCATCAGCCGCGGTACGATCAGCGGCACGACGTCGCATATGTCGCCGTTCTTCGATTTCGGGCTCGACCGCGTCACCAACAATCATTTCTTCATCGGGCTGGGCGTCGTTCCGCTCACAGTCCTCATGAACCGGAAGAAATTCGACGCCCTGCCGGAATCCGCGCGCGCTATTATCGAGCGCAACGCCGGAGCGTCGCTGACCAAAGTGTGGATTGAGTTCGATCACCAGCTACAATGCGGCGAATCTCGAGAAGCTCAAGAGCAATCCGAAGCACAAGGTCGTGTTTCCATCCCAGGCCGATCTCGATGAGGCGCAGAAGCTGCTGACGCCGGTTCGCGAGGAATGGGTCGCCGCCAGCGACCGCCACAAGGAGCTAAAGGCCGCGCTCGATTCCGAACTAGCCAAGGTGCGGGCGGAGCAGAAGGGCTAAAGCGCGGCTTCGCCTTCGGCCAGCGATCCGTAAGCGACGCGGCGCTTTATTTCCGGTTGCCTCGATTCCGATAAAGAGCGCCGGCACGGTCTTGCGTCTTGCCAGCCTCTTCTGCGCATGATTGTGCCGCCCTATGGCGGCGGCTGGACGGTCACGGTAATGGCGCGGATCGATCGGACAACGAAGTTGGTGGCCCAGGCGCTCGCGGTGCTCGGCCTTGGCGCCCTGTTGTGCTTTGCCGTCATGACGATGGCGGACGGGTTGCTGCGGTTTTTCTTCGCGCGCCCGATCGACGCGGTGCGTGACGTGGGCGGCTTGGTCGCGGCTTTTGCCGTCGCTTGCTGCATTCCCGTCGCCATTGTCGAGCGCAGCAATATTACCATTCGCTTCCTGTCCGCCATTGTTGGTCCGCGCGTCGGACGGGTCGCCGATGTGGCGGCGGCGATCCTGGTCGAGATCGTCCTCGTGCTGATGACGTGGCAATTCGTGGTGTTCGCCAACCAGGCGCGGGCGACCGGCACGGCAACCTGGATGCTGCGCATTCCGAGCGCTCCGGTCTGGGGAGCCATTGCCGTGATACTGGGCATTAGCGCTTTGCTGCAGATCGTCGTCGGTGTCCAAATCCTGCGCGGCGATCAACCGGACGCACATCCGGAAGTATCCGGCTGAAGGGCGGGGGGACGATTTGGCACCGGCAGTGATCGGCGCATTGGGGATCGCCGCGCTGTTTGCTCTGATCCTGCTGCAAGTCCCGGTCGGCTTTGCGATGATGACCGTAGGCGTGGTCGGATTCGCATTGCAGGGCGGCGGCTGGATGCCGGCGTTCTCGTTCCTCGCCCAGGAACCGTCTTATGTGCTCGCCAGCACGGACCTCGCCGCCGTGCCGCTGTTTCTTCTGATGGGCGTGTTCGCGAGCATGGCCGGCTTCTCCGAGGACGTCTATCGCGCCGCCGCGGCGTTCCTCGGCCATCGCCGCGGTGGGCTCGCCTACGCCACGATCGGCGGCTCGGCCGCTTTTGGCGCGATCTGCGGCTCAAGCACCGCGACGGCGGCGACGTTCGCCAAGGTCGCGCTGCCGCAGATGCTGGATCGCGGTTACTCGCCGGCATTCTCGACCGGAACGATCGCCGCGGGAGGAACGCTGAAGTCGCTGATCCCGCCTTCGCTGGTGATGATCATTTATTGCGTGGTCGCGAAAACCTTCATCCTCGACATGTTCGTTGCGGCGATCGTGCCGGCTTTGATCACGATCACGTTCAACCTCTTCGCCATCGCCATCGTCGTGCGGCGGCGGCCGCAAATCGCGCCGGTCAGCGCGCGGATGTCTTGGCGCGAGCGCCTGGACGCGGCGCGGCAGGCGGCGCCTTCACTCGCGCTCCTGCTCGGAGTGTTCGCCGGCATCTACAGCGGCGTGTTTACGGTCAATGAGGCGGCCTCCGCCGCGGCCATCCTGGCGCTCTTGTTTGCGCTGGCGCGACGCCGGTTGACCTGGCAGGGGCTCGCGCGCGGCATGTACGAGGCGGGCTCGGTCACCGCGATGCTTTATCTGATCCTCATGGCCGCACCGATCTTCACCTATTTCATCAATCTGGCGCATGTGCCGGAGACACTGGTCCATTGGATCGAAGGCCATCATTTCCCGCCGCTCGGCGTGATCTTCACTTTGACCATCGTCTATATCCTGCTCGGAACATTCTTCGAGGAGATGTCGTCGATTCTCATCACCCTGCCGCTGGTCCTGCCGATCGTGGTCAGCCTCGGATATGACCCGCTGTGGTGGGGGGTGATCTGTCTCATCCAGGTCGAAGTGGCGCTGATCCATCCGCCGCTGGGGATCATCGTGTTCCTGCTGCACGCAATCGCGCCGAAGATCTCGATGGGCACGATCTATCGTGGCGTGGTTCCGTTTCTGGTCGCCGACTTCGCCGTGCTGATCATCCTGATCTTGCTGCCGGGTATCGTTCTCTGGTTGCCGCACGCGCTGATCCATTGAAGGTTTCTCGATCGCGGCGGCGTCATTCGCGTCAGACCGATGGGGCGCCGGCTCGGGCTATTTCCACGGGCCGCCGGGATCGCGCTGTTCAGGCGTGCGTTCCCGTTCCCGCACGGCGTCGGCAATGCGGCCGGCGGTCGATGTCAGCAACGGCAGAAGCTTGATCTCGGCGTCATCGATCGTCAGGCCGGACGATATCCAGATCAGCGAAAGCGCACCAAGCACGCGAGCGTCGAGGCGGATGGGCACAGCGATACCTGTTGTCTTCGGATTGATCTCGCGATCCTGGATGGCGTAGCCGCGCGCGCGGATCGCATCCAGAAGCTTGGTCACGCGTTGCGTCTCGCGCGCGGCACGGTCTTCAGGCGACCTCGAACGCGACAGCATATCGAGGATGGCGCGCCTCTCCTTGCCGGGACAAAAGGCAAGATAGCAACGACCCGCCGCTGTTCGCAGCATCGGCAGGCGTCTTCCGACCATGCCGTGATCGATCGAGAGCGTACTGGCTTCATGCGTCGTTTCGCGCACCAGCATGCGGCCTTCTTCGAAGGTCATCAGCGCGACCGGCCAGACCAGCTGATGCGTCAATTGAGTCATCAGCGGCGCCGCGATTTCGGCAACCCAGTCATCCTCGGCGAAGCCGTCACTCAAAGCCCGCACCCGGCTGGTAAGACAGTAGCGGTCGTGCGGGCTGCTTCGCGTCACGAATCCGGTTCGGCTCAGCGTTTCCAGGAGGCGGTACACCGTCGGCCGCGGCAGACGCGTATCGCGGGACAGCTCGACGACGGACGGCAGCTTGCGGCGATTGATGGCGACCAGCAAAGCCAGGCCGCGTTCCAGCGAACGCACACTCCCGCCGCGTGTTTTGCTGCTACTCTGCGCCATCGTTTCAGTCCCGGTTGGCTGATTGTCCGCTGTGCGGACATCGAGTCAAGACCACTGGTTGTCGCGGCTCATCGGCTTTAGCGTTGCAGCTAGAAAATCAGGGAGGAACTCGTCATGTCTGATGCGGCTTTGGCATCCCGCAACGACACAGCCCCGCGGGTGCCGCTGAGCATGAGCCATATCGGGCTCTATGTTCACGACCTGCCGATGATGGAGGACTTTTACACTAGGGTGCTCGGTTTCACCGTCACCGACCGGGGCAAGGTCCGCGGCGCCGATATCGTGTTCACCAGCTGGGATCCGAAGGACCATCACCAGGTCGCCCTGATCAGCGGACGCCCAAAGGACCTCGGCTTCAATCACATCAACCAGATTTCCTTCCGGGTCGCGTCGGTCGAGGATTTGCAGGCGGTCTGGCGGCGCGTGAAGAGCGAGCCGGGGGTGAGCGACATGCGGCCGATGGACCACGGTAACGCGTGGTCGTTATATTTTCGCGATCCCGAAGGCAATCGCCTCGAAGTGTTCTGCGACACGCAATGGTACATCGAGCAGCCGTGCATCGAGGACCTCGATCTGTCGCAGCCGGCGGAGCAGATCCGCGCCAAATCCGACGCCTTCTGCCGCAAGGCGCCCGGCTTTCGGCCGATCGCGGATTATCAGGCGGAAATTGCCGCGAAGATGGGCTTGAAGAAATCCTGACGGCGATACGAGCGAGTCATGGCGTTGCCTGACTTCGACGTCTGCATCATCGGCTACGGGCCGGTGGGCGCGGCCTTGGCAAATCTGCTCGGGCAGAGCGGTCTCAAAACCGTCGCGTTTGAACGCGAACCGTCCGTCTATCACCTGCCGCGCGCGGTTTCGCTGGACGGCGAAGGCATGCGGCTCGTTCAAACCATGGGCCTGGCGGACGAGTTGCTGCCGCGGCTCAACGTCAGCCGCAACATCCGCCACGTCAGCGCCGACGGCAAGCTGTTGCTGTTGATTACCCGCGGCGGCGTCGGACCCGAAGGCTGGAACAACGCCTATCGTTTCTATCAGCCGGAATTCGAGGCGGTGCTGCGCAACGGCGTGTCGCGCTGTTCGTCGGTCGATGTGCGCCTGCGCAGCGATGTGTTCGCGCTGGACGAAGCCGCCGACCGCGTCCGCATCCGCTACGAAAATCTCGCATCGGGCGCTCTTGCCGAGGTAACGGCCTGCTATGTCGTCGGCTGCGACGGCGCCCGCTCGACGGTCAGGCGCTTCATCGGCGCCGCGCTGCAGGACCTGCGTTCGCACGAGCGCTGGATCGTGCTCGACATGATCCTCGATCAGCCGCCCAGCGGCGTACCGGAAGCTGCGGACGAATCCGGCCGGGTCGTCGATGCCATCCAGTATTGCGATCCGGCGCGGCCAACGACGTTTGTTCCGATGCCCGGTAAGCGCCACCGCTGGGAATTCATGCTCATGCCGCAGGATGACCCGGCAACGGTCACCCTGCCGCAAAGCGTCTACGAGATGCTTAAACCGTGGAACATCGATCCGGCCAAATCCACGATCGAGCGGGCGGTCGTTTACACCTTCCATTCCGCGCTTTCGACGCGATGGCGGCGCGAGCGGCTGTTGCTCGCGGGCGACGCCGCGCACCAGATGCCGCCGTTCCTGGGGCAGGGCATGTGCTCGGGGCTGCGCGACGCCGCCAACCTGGCATGGAAGCTGCGCGACGTGATTGCAGGCGATGCCGCGGACAGCCTGCTCGACACCTACGAGTCGGAACGCATGGAGCATGTGCGCGCATACATCGAACTCGCCGTCGAGCTCGGCAGCGTGATCCAGACCACCGATCCGGAAAAAGCGCGCCAGCGCGATCGCGATCTCATCGCCAATCCGACCATGCTGCGGCCGATCATGCCGCGGCTGGGCCGCGGCTTGCACGACGAGGCTCCGCCGCCCGCAGGCGCGCGCGCCCGCCAGCCGAGACTTGCCGACGGAACGTTGCTCGACGATCGGGTCGGCTATCGCTTCGCGATGTTGGCAACGCGCCGGCTGCTCAATGCGTTACCAGCGGCGGCACGCTCCAGGCTCGAGGACCCTCGTTTGGTTCTGGTCGCCGCCGATGGCGAGGCGGACGCCTATCTCGCCGAGCTGGGCGCCGAAGCCGTCGTCATCCGCCCCGATCGATACATCCTCGGCGTTGCGTCGTCGCCGGCTGAGCTGGAAGAGGTTCTGGCTCGGCTGCCCTGGCGTGCCCGATCTGAAAAGACCTCAAGGCGGACGCCAAAAGCCGCCGCCGTCATCTAAGACCGGGAGAGATACGCCGTGGCACCATCTCGTGTTCCATCGAATTCCGTCGATCATGTCGGCAGCCTGAAAAGGCCGCCGGAGCTCATGGCGGCGTGGCATGACTGGGAGAACGGCAAGCTTACCGCGGACAAGCTGCGCGAGGTGCAGGACCGTGCCATTCGCGACGTCGTCGCGATGCAAGAGGTACTGGGCCTGCCGATCGTTACCGATGGCGAGTTTCGTCGCGGCGGCTGGTCGCGCGGCTTTCTCAATGCGGTTGAAGGCTTCGAGTTTCGCGCCTCCAAGCTCAGCTTCCGGAACGATGACGGTTTTTCAACGCCGTCGCCGGCACCGCTCGCGACCAAGCACGTGCGACGCACCAGACCGATCGTCAGCGAAGACTTCAAGTTCATCAAATCGGTCGCGACCGAGCCGGCCAAGGTGACCATGCCGACGCCTTCGCACATGCATTTCGGTCAGTTCAAGGATGCGGTCGATCCAAAAATCTACCCCAACGTCGAAAGTTATTGGGACGACTTGATCGCGGTGTATCAGCAGGAGATCAAAGACCTCTATGCTGCAGGCTGCCGTTACCTGCAGCTCGACGAGGTGCCACTGGCGCTGCTGTGCGATAAAAACATTCGCGCGCTGGCGAAGAGCGAAGGTGACGACCCTGATCAACTGGCCGCGACCTATATCGACGTCCTTAACCGCGCCATCGCGGGCCGCCCCGTCGACATGACCATCGGCATGCATCTGTGCCGCGGCAATATGGAGGGTCTGTGGATGGGCGACGGCGGCTACGGGCCGATCGCAGAGGCCTTGTTCACGCGCTCCGATGTCGATGCCTATTTGCTTGAATATGACTCACCGCGCGCCGGAGATTTCGCACCGCTGCGTCACCTGCCGGCGGGCAAGCGCGCCTATCTCGGCATCATCAGCACCAAGAACCCGGCGCTCGAATCGCCGGACGATCTGATGCGCCGGATCGAGGATGCGGCCCGCTTCGCCCCGATGGAGCGGCTCGGCATCTGCCCGCAATGCGGTTTCGCCAGCGCGGCAATGTCGAAATTCGCGGTGTTGCCGAGCAAGCTTACCGCCGACACCCAGACCCTCAAGATCGAACTGCTGGTCGACGTCGGCCGCCGTGCCTGGGGTCATGTATGACGCGGGCGGCCGTCGAACCGGACAGCTACGGGATGTTCACCGCCGCTGCGGTCCAGGATCCTTATCCCTACTACAAGGCGATGCGCGAGCGGGAACCCGTGCATTGGTCGGAGAAAGCGCAAGCCTGGTACTTCACCTGCTACGACGACGTATTCGAATTGCAGGATCGCCCCGACCTGAGCGTCGATCGGATCGAGACGCTCTACTCGTACCTGCCGCGAACCAATCCGGAGCGTTTCAGCGACATCGTCGACCACTACCATCGCTGGCTGCTTTACCGCGACGATGCCTATCACGACCGCCTGAAGGCGCTGTTCCTCAAGGCGATGACGCCGCGCGCGGTTGAGCGGCTGAGGCCGATGATGCAGCGCCGCGTCGACGTGATCCTCGATGAACTGCAGTCCCGGGATGCGTTCGACGCTTATCTCGATTTTGCCGCCCGCCTTCCGACCCAGGTCATGCTGGACCTTCTCGGCCTGCCTGACTCCGATGAAGCGATGATGCGGCACTGGAGCGATCGTTGCTCCAATTTCCTGTTCCAGCCCGTCGCCCCCGATAAGGACGCAATGGCGCAGGAACAGCGCGATATCCTCGATGCCCAGCAGGCTTATTTCATGCCTCTGATCGAGCAGCGCCGGCGCGATCCCGGCGAGGACATGATCTCGGCCATGGTGCAGGCCGAGGCCGGGGGCGAGCGGCTCACCGACCTTGAAATCCTCGCCACCTGCAACATGATGGCGACCGCCGGCGGCGGCACGTCGCGTAGCGCGATCGCCATGTCGTTGTGGTGGCTGCACCAATTCCCGGACCAGCTTGCCACGCTCAAGGCCGATCCGAAGCTCATCAACCTTGCCGCCGAGGAATTTCTGCGCTTTGACGCCCCGACCCAGCGCGGTATCCGCACCGCTCGCGAGGATTTCGAAATCAGTGGCGTGCAGATCCGAAGGGGCCAGCTTCTCCACATCATGATCGGCGCCGCCAATCGCGACCCGGGCCAGTTCAGGGACCCGGATCGGATCGACATCAAGCGCGACCCAAACCGCCACGTGACGCTCGGCCACGGCGTGCATTATTGCCTGGGTGCGGCATTGGCTCGCCTTGAGCTGCGTGTCGCGGTGGCGAGTTTCCTCGAGCGCTTTCCCGACTATCGTCTTGCCGCCGACAAGATCCTGTTCATGGACCGCACCGCGAGCCGGCGGCCGACGAGCGTGCCGGTATTCGCGCGATGACGGCGCGGCTGAGCCGCGCCTGAAAGCTTTCTGCACCACGGAGTACAGTCAATGCAGGCCCCTTATCGCAGCATTTGGACGGAATTGCTCGCGACCCCCTTTCGCCAGGGCTGGGTCGACGCCGGAGGAATCAGGACACGGTATGTACAGGCTGGCAGCGAATCCAACCCGCCGCTGGTGATGCTTCATGGTACCGCCGGCAGCTTGGAGAACTTTGCGGCGAATATCGCCGCTCACGCGGAGCACTTTAACTGCATAGCCTTCGATATGATCGGCTCCGGCATGACCGGAAAGCCGGACTACGACTACGAGACCGAACATTACGTGCGGCATGCTGTGGACTTCTTCCATGCCATGGGCATGAAGAAGGCATCCGTCATCGGTCTGTCGCTTGGCGCGCGCGTCGCTTGCCGGTTCGCGATCGACCATCCCGGCATGGTGGACAAGCTTATTCTGTTGTCGGCGACGGCTTATTTTCCGGCGCAGCCGGTGCAGGGCGACATAAAGAGTTCGCGCTCGGCGGCCGCGGCGAACCCGACATGGGACAACGTTCGCGAGATCTTCAAGGGCCTGTTCCATGACCCAAGCAAGGTCTGGGACGATCTCATTGCCACGCGGCTATCGCTCTACAGCCGGCCCGAGATGAAGCGCGCCATGTCGCACATTTTGGCTCTGCTCGATCCGGAGGTCTACAACCGAAACCGAATTCCCGACAAAGACTGGAAGGCGCTGCAGGCTCCGACGCTCATCATCGCCGCGGTGGATCACGCCGATGTATTCCTTGATACCGCACGCACCATCGCCAAGCTCATTCCCAATGTCAGCGTTTTCGAGATGAAGAAATGCAGTCATTGGCCCCAGATGGAAGATTCCGCGACGTTCAACAAGCGCAGCCTTGCCTTCCTGCTGAAGGGTCACTGACCAGTCTGCGAGCTTGCAACGAGACTAGACGGGAGCTGGGCGCGATCACCGTGATCTGTTCACGCCAACTCGAACTGGCAACAGGTGGCCTGCGCGGGCCGGATCTATTCGCACTCCGAAACCAGGTCGCGAAGCGGGCCCAAATCGAGAGTCAATTCCTGGTCTCCCAGGCCGAACGCCGTTTTGAGTTCGCCCATACGGGCTTCGAGCTTGAGCAGGGTTTCGCCCAAGCGCTCAATCTCATCTTCGCTCAGAGTGCCATTCTCCACACGCCGCACCGCCTGTCGCTCCAGCAGCTTGCGCAGCAGCTCGATGACACTGAGGACAAGGCGCGCCAGGTCGCGCTCGACGCTCTTGGGGTCGGTGACGATGCGCGCCGGCGTGTCTCGCCGGTCGCCACCATTCAGCGGACCGGCGAACCTGTCGAGCAGGGCCTGATCGTCCGGCGCATGGATAATCTTTTGCGCGCGGACATCGGCTGCGTCACCCGGCATGGCACGCTTCCCCGCGATTTGTCGCGCGCTCGCCGGCGTTGACGAACGAATAGGGAGGCCATGGGCCGGTGCAGAGCAGTGCGAGTTCCGGATGGGCGTTCGCCACTGCGCCGACGAGGTCGCGAAAGCATACGATATGGTCGCGTGACACCAGGAATGCCGCCGATGTCCCGCGCCGATCATCGTGTTCATCGTCCAGCGTGCTTGCATTCGCGAGACTTGCGAGCAAGTCAAAAGCTTCCCGCACCAGCGCCAGCTTGGTGCGTTGCCGATCGCGAAACGCCCGCTCTCTGACAAGCCGCGCCCACAGATACGCCGAGCCCGGCCCGTTTCGGGCCAAGTGGAGTCCGTCGGGTGAGGTGGCCGGACCATCGCTGCCATGGGGGTCCGCCGTCGTCCGTTCACTAGGGCGCACGGCTGCCGTTGGTTGCTCGGCGACGTCCTCAACTGCGGTCAAAAACCTCACGCCGATCTCGACCTGACCGCGCACGCGCTCGATGTCCCGAACGAGTGCGCCGTCGGCCCGGCACAACAAGTCGCTGACGCGCTGCGGCGACGGCAGCAGCGTACCGAACCGCACCGGAACCACCGCCCGATCACTCATCAGCGCCTCCACCACCTCTTCGTGGCGCCACAGCTCGTCAATGGTCTTCGACAGCTGTGAGCCGTTGAAGGTGCTGACGACAGCGACGACCTCGCGCCATGTGACTTTGGCCAGCGCTTCGCCCTGCTGGCCCAACTGGTTTGGCAAGGGCGCTTCCGGCCGGTCAGTGATCGCATACACGTAAATCATTTAGCGGCTCCCGTGCTCGCCTGCGTCATGGTGCGAGCGTCATGTTTCAGGCGTTGTGCGGTGTCGACCGAAGCGAGCAGAACCTTAAGGCCGACATAGATCAAATCCACGCCGGCGACCGAAATCGTCGCATCGCCCCACAGCACCACGCCCTTGTTGAGGGCGCGATCCAGGAGCTCGGACAGAGCGAGTTGATCTCTATTGATCAGACGTGGCTGCATCCGCGATGCCTTCCTGCCGAACCGATACAAAGTGATAGGGCGGCCACGGACCAGTAAGCTCCTGGTCGAACCCGTGCGCGGCGAATTCCTCCTGCAGGGCCGCGAACATCTGCCGGAATGGCCCGAGACGTCTCTCAGGCACGAGGTAGGCAGTGTTCATCACCATGTCCGCCGACCTGGCATGCACCGCAGCCGGCTGGAGATCGATCTCCGCCGACTCGCAGGCACGGGTATCGAAGCTCCGGCCGGTTCGCTCGACGCAGCTTGCAATCGTCGCGGCGGCTTCGTCATCGAGCGCTTTCACATATTTCTTTTGAAGAAAGAATTGAGCCCCCGGCGAGGCGCGTTCAAGCGTGTCGCGCAGCTGTCGGAGAGAACCCGATTCAGCTTCGATCTGCCGATGCAACGCGTCCCGATCGCAATACAGCTTCACGCCCCACTCGGAGGCGCCCCGAATCCGATCAAGCGCCTGGCACAACTCGGCGCGGTGGCGCGCCAGGGCACTCGATGCCTGCGAGGAATCCAGATAGATGGTACCAAATCTAAAGGGTACGACGTCGTAGCTGAACCGCAGCTCCTGAAGAACCTTCTCGTGTGCCAGGATGCGATCCTTCAGCCATTGCGCGTGATTGAGCGCCGAACGAAATTCACTCGGCCCGAACTGAGAGGCGGGAACCGCGCTCACGAAGGCTACCAAATCCGCATGCACTAGCGGGTGGACCGGCGCTTGCGGAACAATGCCTTCGAAGCGAGGCGGAGCGAATTGGCGCCCGCGCGGGGCGTGCGCCACGCCATAGACGTAGACGACATTCCGGTCGGCCTCCGGAGCTTCGGGCGCGGCGGTTGTCATGGCTGAGTTTCCAGGCGCGCGAGCGTCACGTCTTGGCGACGCACCATCACCAGGATGGAGCCTTCGACCGTATCGCGGTCGAAGCGAAATCCGGTTTGGCCGGGGGTTTCGTCGTCAGCCGCCGAAGGCGTCGCTTCGGCATAATTCATCAAGGTCTTGTAGGCGTCGGTGAGCTTGGTCGCGTCACAGTCGTCAACGGGCTCAACGGCGGTGAGGTCGGGATGGACTTGCCTTATCTGCCGATGATAGGCGGATTTGATTTCCGCAAGACCGGCCTTCTCGCCGAGGCTCAGGGCCCGGCGGGCACGATCGACAGCCTCGAACGAAGGCAGGCTCACCTCGACGGTGGCAAAGCTGTAGGCCGGCAGCGGTCCGATGCATCGGAAATGGAGCCGCTCTCCGAACTCCTTGTCGAGCTCGGCCAGCCGTTTGTCGAGGCCGTCGCCCGCGTCCTTCGCCAGCAACAGCGCGAGATTGGCAATCATCCGGTCGTCCATCAGTGCGTTTTCAACCACGTCCGCCGCGAAGGACCGCACCGTCGTCACGATACGGCTTCGGCAGTATTCGCGGCGGCGATCGACGAACTCCTTCACGACCTTGCCGATCGCGAGGCATTGATCGTGGCTGGCGCCACCGGCCTGCGCGGCGATCTGGGCCTTGAGCCGCACCACCACGTCGTCGGCTGCGCATTCGCGCACGATATCGTCGATATTCCATGAGACGATGAGTTCGATCTGGACGTACTGCGACAGCTCGGAGAGTGGCGGCGCCAGAACCGTTGCACCGCGTTTGAGCATGCTGGCCACCGCGGCCTCGTCCGGCAAAGTCGTGCCGAATTTGACCGGTAGCGCCGCCGAATTCCGCATCACAGTCTCGACGACGCGTTGATGCGCCAGCAAGTAATGAACCGCGTCCTCGCGCGACAAGGCGCGGAAATCGGTCGGAGGCGCCGCGCCGACCACCGCTGACAGCGTGTCCCCCTGGATGATGCGCACCTGTGGCTCGCCAGACCAGACGCCGGCGACCTCGACCGGCGGGCGCTCGGCGGCCGGGACGATGGCATAAAGATAGATGCGACTCATGGCGGGCCCCTCGTGGCATGGCGATCCGCGAGCGCCATGTCGAAATACCGTTTGGTGATTGTCAGCTTTTGCAGCTGAGCCACTGTGCGATCGGGCACCGCACCTTCTTTTGCGCGCGACGTCTTGGTCGCGGGCTCGAGAATCTCACGAATAGCGAACAGCGCCGCCTGACGGCAGAGCCCCTCGAGATCGGCGCCAACGAATCCTTCCGTGGCTTGCACCAATGCCTCGATCTTGACGTCCTTGCCCAGGGGCATGCGCTTCATATGAACCTGCAGGATTGCCCGCCGCGCCGCTGCGTCCGGCATCGGCAACTCGATATGAAACTCCAGCCGGCCGGGACGCAGCAGGGCCGGATCCAGCCGGTCGAGCCGGTTGGTGGCGGCGAGCACGACCACGCCCTTGAGGTCCTCGATGCCGTCGAGTTCGGTAAGGAGCTGGGCGACGACCCGCTCGGCGACCTGGCCACTTCCCCCGCCGCCGCGGCGCGGCGCCAGCGCATCGATTTCGTCGAAGAAGATGATGCAGGGAGCCGCTTGGCGCGCCTTGCGAAACATTTCGCGCACGCCCCGCTCCGACTCGCCGATCCACATGCTCAGGAGCTGCGGACCCTTCACGGCGATGAAGTTCGCTTCGGTTTCGCCGGCGAGCGCCTTGGCAAGCAGCGTCTTGCCGGTGCCGGGCGCGCCATGCAGAAGGACGCCTTTGGGCGCCCGCACGCCGGCCTGTTGAAAGAGGGTGTCGTAGCGCAGCTGCCACATCACGACTTCGGTTAGCAGCCGCTTGACCTCGTCAAACCCGCCGACGTCGTCCCAGCGCACGTCGGAAATTTCGGTGGCGACTTCGCGCAAGGCCGACGGCTCGACTTCCACCAGAGCGCCCTCGAAATCCGCCCACTCGACCTTGAGCGCAGCCAGCTTGTCGTAGGGAATCTCGGTGGTCTTGAAATCGATATCGGGCATCAGGCGTCGGAGCGCGCTCATGGCAGCTTCGCGGCACAAAGCCGCGAGGTCGGCGCCGACGAAACCGTGGGTGATGCCGGCGATCCGCTCCAGGTCGACGGTTTCGGCCAGCGGCATGCCGCGGCTGTGGATTTCCAGTGCTTCGCGCCGGCCTTCCTTGTCCGGAATTCCGATCTCGATTTCCCGGTCGAAGCGCCCGGGCCGGCGTAACGCCGGGTCCAGCGCGTCCGGAAGATTTGTGGCGGCAATCAGGACCACCTGGCCGCGCGCTTCGAGGCCGTCCATCAAGGATAGAAGCTGGGCGACGACGCGTCGCTCGACCTGGCGTTCGCCCGCCATCTGCTCGCGCTTCGGCGCGATGGCGTCGATCTCGTCAATGAAGATGATGGAGGGCGCGTTTTTTTCCGCCTCCTCGAACATCTTGCGCAGATTGGCCTCGCTTGCCCCATAGAGCTTGTCGATGATTTCCGGGCCGTTGATGTGGATGAAGTGGACGTTGGATTCGTGGGCGACGGCGCGCGCGATCAAGGTTTTGCCGGTGCCCGGCGGTCCGTAGAGCAGGACGCCCTTGGGCGCCTCAATGCCGAGATGCGCGAACACCTCCGGATACTTGAGGGGAAGCTCGATAATCTCGCGAACGCGGCGCATCTCCTTATGCAGTCCGCCGATATCCTCATAGGTGACCGCGTCTCGATGCGACACGGTCCCGCCTTCGCACGTTATAACGGTCGAGGGCGCGACGATGATTGGCCCCGGCGGCGCCGCCTTGGTGACGACGAAATTGCGCATCTGGGTGCCGAACGGATTGACCCGAACGCGATCGCCGGGGACCATCGGCAGGCCGTCGAGCAGGCGGGTCAGATAGCGACCCTCAAGGCCGCGGGCGGCGCGCGCCGGCGCATCGGTCGGCGTCAACACGATTGTGCGGGCAGTCTTCGCCGCGGTTAAGCGTACTTTCACCTGGCCGCCAAGGCTGGCGCCGGCGTTGGCGCGCGAGATGCCGTCAATCTGAATCGAGCGTTTGCCGCGCAGCTCGACATGCGCCGGCATGACGCGAGCCACGGTCGTCTGCGTTGAAGTGACGTCTATGACGTCGCCGATCTCGACGCCGAGCTCGGCCATGTCCTTCGGATCCAACCGAGCGAGACCGCGCCCGACGTCCTTGGGGAGCGCTTCCGTAACCTTATAGGTGGCACTGAGGGGGCCGCCATCCATGTTCGCTTCTTCCGCCGATCGAAGTCCGTCCCCCAATCCGGACTTGCAAGCACCCAGTCTTCCTTCGTTCCGCCGTGTCTAAGTAAGTGGCAGGCGCGCCGCACTGTGCGGCGCCCGCTGCCCGCGCTTCGCCTTAGGCTCAGGAGGTTTCACCCGAAATTTTGTCTCCAGCAGATCGAGACGCTGTCGCAACATCTGGTTCTCTCGTTGCAGACCGTCGGCCCGGGATGAGAGCTTCGGATCCGTCTCCCACCAGTTGATCCCGAGCTCTTTTGCCTTGTCGACGGAGGCGATAAGCAGCCGCAGCTTGATATTGAGCAGATCGATCTCAACCAGCGAGATCGTGATATCGCCCGCGATCACGATACCCTTGTCGAGCACCCGCTCAAGGATATCGGCGAGATTGGTGGTCTGAAGCGAATGTTCCATGTGTCGATCGCTAACCTACGGCGCCCAACGATCCGACCCTGACGATCAGAGTTGCGGTCTTCAGGCGAAGCTCGGAGAAGCTTCTGCAGAGGCTGCAGTTCGGATTCGCTCGATCGAAGCTCGCGCAATCCAACAAGACGTTCACCTCGTCAATGAGCATACGCGCATTCGGCGCCTTCTCGAGCGGTGTCCTCCCCGCATTAATGGCCTTGGTCAGCACTTCGATCTTGGCCTCTTGCGGCTTGAACAGATCGATCGGACAGTGGATTTCGGATTGCGAGCTGGCGGCGGTCATGACGCTTCGACCATCTGGTCGCGGAAGTAGCGCCGGTTGCGGCGATAGCTCAACAGCTCGCCGGTGGGTCCGAGCACGGCCTCATAGGAGGCGATCACGTCCGTCGCGGCCGGTATGCGCCGCAGTTCGACCAGATCGACGGTGACGTGCCAGCCGTCCGGTTCGCGCAGCACCGCGGACACATGATCGGCATCAAGGCCGGTGATGCTTTCCAATTCCGCCTTTGCGTACTTGGCGACTGCCGCGGCTCCGCTGGCCTCACCTTTGCGGCGCCCGATCGGCGGTTTTTCAGCAGCACTCCCGTCGGCTGCGAGCGGTTCACTTTTACGGCGTACGACCGGCTGAGTTTCCGCGGCAGCTCGATCGGGCGCGCTATCGCCGATTGCTTCGGGAACGATCGATTCATTCTCCTTGAGATGCCGTTCGTGCGATTCTGGAAGTCGAGAGAGGCGCTGTGACATGGCTTAACGTCCTTCCTTCATCCGTCGCGCTTGATTCAGCCGCTGCAGGAGTTCGCTTTCGGAGCTCTCGAATTCCTCGAGCGTCATCTTGCCGAGCTCGTACTGGTGCTCAAGCTTGAGAAGATTCTTGCGAATGTTGTCTTCGTCGTAGAGTTCTCGGTCCGCATGCTCCGCGATCGTCTGAACGATCCACAACAAGCCCTTGATCGGACCGGTCACGGGCCCCGTCACGATTGAACTAAGTAACCCCATGATCGACCTCACGGTTCATCGCTGTTGCCGTCCGCTCGGCGTGGGTGTCGTCATCTCGCCCACTGCATCGTGACGTTGACAAAATTGTAGGGGGCGACAGGGCCGACACATTTGATGAGAAGGCGGCGCCCCATTTCCGCATCAAGCTTGCGCACGTTGGAATCGAACTCCGCCTCGCGCGTCCGCTCGATCAGAAACGCCGCGTTCGCCACCATATGGTCCGCGATCGTGGCGTTGACCTGAGTCTTCTCCGCCAGCGGCCGTAATCGTTCGAGGACGCTTTCGGCGTCCTGGCCGCGCCGGGCCTTCAGCTCGGCCTCGACAAGTTCGCCGAGGCGAATCCGGTCGTAATAGGTCTCCTCGAGCGAATGGCCCGCCAAGCTTTCGCGGATGCGGCGGATGGTCTGGTTTTGTTGAACGATCTCTTTGAAGACGACATCCTCGTACCAGAACGCCTTGAGTCCGAGCTCGATCCGGCCCTCCATGGCGTCGAGCAACGCGCTCAGCTCCCGGTAGCGCGCCTTCAGCAATTGCTCGCGCACCGCCTCGGGGCCGGGCGCCACGCTGTCGAAGCGGATCGGCAGCACAGTATGGTCTGCCATCACCTCGTCGAGGACCCGCATATGGGCCATCATGTTTCGCCGGGTGTTGTCGTATCGCGGCTCGGGCGAATCGCTCGTGACCACCGCCAGATCGTCAAAATTGATGGTATGGACCACGTCGCCGCGCTCGCCCATTCCGAGCGTCTCGAAGGTCCGCGGTTCGCGACGCCGCACGATGCAGTAGAGGTACTGAGCGACCTCGGTTTCGGCGTGAACCTTCGGCGCGTATGCAGGGGCGAGCCTCATCGCAAGCCACGCTCATGTTCGATGGAACTGTGGACGCCGGACGCACGCTCCATGCGCGACCGGCGCCGCGGTTTTGCAGCGGAAGGCGTGCGAACCAGCGAGAAACCAAGCAGCAAGTGTCTTTCTTTGATGGCGCCGGCAAGAAAGCCGAGCGCCTCGCCGCTCCAGACCTTCATCTCGCCGGGAGTGAAGTCGGTTCCCAGTCGCAGATAATGGTCGCGGAATTTTTCGTAGAGCCGCAGTGCCGCCGGATCGAGATGGCACAGAACGCCTTCGATCAGCGCCGCTTCGAGCGCTTGCGCTTCCCGTCGGTATTCGGCCCGCAGGAACGGCGCGGTCTCGAGCGCAAATCCCAAATAGGCCTGCAGATCGGCGACCAGCAACAGCGCGGTTACTTGAACCGCGGTCAGCTTGCCGTCTTTGGCCCGCTTTTCGAGACCGCGCACCAGGCTTGTCCGCTTGGCGACTCCCAAGCGGGCTTTCGCTACGACACCCCGATCGAGGTGAAACAAGGCGGCACCGAAACCCGCCCGAATCGCGATCTCGTTCGCGAATACTTCCTGTGGTGAATGAACACAGAGACGATCGGCCAGCAGATGAAGAACTTCGACGATCGCCCGCGTCGGCATCCTGTCCTCGGCCGAGACTTCGACCGAGAGCTCGCGTGCGGCGCGCACCGTCGCGTTCTCGGCCAAGGGATGGCTGTGCTCATGCGCCAGCAAGGCGCGCAGGGAAATTGCATCGTTCCAGATGCCCTCGTTCTCGAGGGCGCGCCGGTTCACGAATACTGTGCATTCAGCCAGATCGGCCGCGTCGTAGATGTTGACCATTGGCCGGCGGTCGATGTCGTCGGCGACGACCGAGCACAACACCGCCGCGTTCTTGATTTGCGCAACGAGCGGCTGCAGGTTCTCGAAAACGAACATGTTGACCGATTTGTGCGGCCAGGTGCCGAGCCGGATAAAATGCCGGATGACCGTTTCCTCTTCCCGGATCAGGCGATCGAGATTGCGCTGCGTATCCGCAATCACTTGCAGCGTCGTATCTTCCACACGGGTGCGCGAGAAGTGCTCGATCGCATTTGACATGACTAGGCCTTCTGCAGCCGCAATTCCAAAAGGCCGTTCTTGAACGAGCGCCGCATCGAAGCGGCGTCGACCTGGCTCGGCAGCACGACCTCCTTGGCGTAGCGCCGTTCGCCTGACGAGCTGAGCGCAAGAATGTCGCCGCGGACCTCGATCTCGATCGCATCTTCCTTGGCGCCGGGGAGTTCGGCGGCGATGACGATTTCGCTGCCTTCGTCGAAGACGTCGATCAGCGGCTCGCGCACATCGACGACCTCCGGGCCCTCTCTGGTGGTGCGGATGTTGCCGAAGCGTTCGACGAGCGGCTCGCCGCCGAGCCCGACGCGCACGCTGACGCCATAGACGCCGCGTCCCTTGTCGCCCAGGCCTTTGACTTTGAACTCGCCGCTCCGCTCGATACGCTGCTCGCCGGCCTCGACCAACTTACCCAGGACGCCGACAAACTCTCCAAATCCCTTGAACAGAGAACCGAAGCCAATATCCACCACCGGTTCGGTTTCGGCGTGTCCAGCTTTCTTGCGTGAGGCGCTTTTATGACTTGCCATGACAGAACTCCATTGTTGAACGTTGCTCCCGGCGTACCGGGCATTCAGTAATCGATACTCACATCGCCACGCTGAACGGCTGCGGCGCCGTTTGCCGGCTGCTGCTCAGGCTTGATCGAACGCGGCGTCCTGTCGCGCTGATTGACGCCGATGTACGGAGCGCCGGTCTTGCGGATCAGCCGCCCGACCCGCGCGATCTCCTTGTCGAGCACGCCGAGGCGAAATTCGGTCATCTGCTGTTTCTTGGTCCACACTGCGAGCTGGCGCGCGAGCAATGCGCGCTGGTGCTCGAGACGCGAGAGCATTGCCGCGAGCTTGCTGCGATCGGCGGTGGCGCCGGCGATGCGGAGCGTACGAAGCTTGCCGGCTTCATGAAGTCCCCTGAGATGGGTCATCAATGCGCCTCCGCGGCCATTTGGCCGAGACGCGCTTGCGCCGGCTCCGATTTTCTTTGCGCTCGCTTGTCGGCACCTTCATCCTGGCACGGTTTGGCCGGACAGTGATGCTGCACCATGCTGATCAGCATTTTGCGCTGCGCCGCTCGCTCATCGTTCGATCGGCTTTTGAATGGCGACCTGGCGCCGAGCAGATCGAGGCAAGTCTGGACGAAGCGGGCATCGGCGGACGAAACCTTCAGGTCCTGGTCGGCGACGACCTTCGCGATCATGATGCTGCCGCGCAGTGTCGGCGCCTGGTCGTATTCGCCCGAAGCCCGATAGTCGCGCACCAGGTCGACGATTTGCTCCACTTTGGATTCCGCGAGACCCGAACGCGCGGCGGTGATTGCCAACTCCGTCTCGCGGTCCAGGTAATCGACGTCGATCATAACCATGCGGTCACTCAACGCATCCTGGGCATCGTGAACGCCGGAATATTCCTGCGGGTTGCTGGTGAAAATGGCGCGGAATTCGGGATGAACCCTGACATAGCTCTCGTTTTGATTGGGAACCGGCAGAACCAGCAATCGCTCCTCAAGCACGCCGAGCAGAATGTTATTGGCCTCAGGCCGCGAGCGCGTGAATTCGTCGTAAATGAGGGTGTGGCCTTCACGGCATGCCGTGGTCAGACGATGGTCGGACCATTTGCGGGTGGCGTCCTCCTCGTGCTTCAAGACAGTATGGATGAAACGGTCGACGACCTTGCGGTACTGATACCCGAACTGTCCGCCGACCAGGTTGGAGGTCGTCATCTCGTCGTCACCGGTGAGAAACACCACCGGCCGTCCCAACTGGGCCGCCACATGAAACGCCAGCGTGGTCTTGCCGGAGCCGGCGGGACCGCGGAAATGCACCGGATATCCGGCGCTCAGGTAGACCAGCGCCCGATTTCTCAAATCCTGAACCGCAGCCGTCTCCACGAAATTGGTGCTGGGACGGAGCGAAATTGTGCTGCCAGCAAGTTGACTGACCGAACGCGGCGCCGTCGACATGTCTTTATCTCCGTGCATCATTGCTGTTAGGCCGCGGCATGCTGGTCGACGCATCCGGGAAAGCTTTCGCACTGCAGAGCGCGGTGCCAGAGTTGCTGCGCGGCTTCGTAACGTTCCGGTTCGTTCTGCCACGAACGAAACTGATCGAGGATCCGTCGCAACGCGGGCTCGCACTCAAGCCAAAACTCGTCGTCGAATGGCGAGAACGGCGGTCGAGGTCTGAAATGTGCTTGTCGGGAGAGGCCGGCCGCCATGCTTCGTTCGAAATCCGTGCCGAACCCGACAGATATTTCGGTGATCACGTAGGCAACCGCGTCGCCAAAACCCAAGGCGAACTTCCGCTCAAGTCCGAGTTCAAGTGCGATCGCCGCGGCCAACACCGACAGAACGCGGGCCAGCGCTTCCAGTTCATCCTTGGCAGGTTTCTCGCCGTCCTTTTCCAAGGCGACGAGATCAGAGTAGGCGAGCGGCAACCCCCGCTGCGACTGTCTCGGCGGCAGCAGTGTCAGCATGAAAGCGCCCGGAGCAAATTCTCCGATGGATTCGGCCAAGCCGAGCGCGAGCGACAGCTTCTCCCACAACGCTTCGAGCGACGACCAAACATCGGAGAAATCAGGCTGCAGGACGATCTCCGGCTGAAATCCGTCACGCACCAGCACGCGACAGCCGAGCCCGGTGAAGGCCTGCAGGGCCGGCGGCAGGGTGATCTCTATGCTGCCGCTCGTCCGTCCGGCAGATCTGATTTTGCTCGTTGTCATATACATCGCTTTTGCATCTACCTTCGGTCCGGCGAGGGACGACCCCTAGCGCGTCATCTAGCGGCGCATCTAGCAGATGATCCGAGCGCGTTTCTGATTCCGCTAGCGCCGGGCGCAGCGGGCAACGCGGTCGGTTTCGATTTCCGGCGAGCCGCGATCGAACCTCGATCCACTCAGCTTGTCTCGGCTAAGCAGCTCCGCTCAGCCTGAAGTTCGCCCAGATTCCATGCGCCTTCATGCGATCCGCATGGATCGCATTGACGACTCTGGCCATGCCGTCGTGCAGTTTGCGGTGCCCTGACCTGAGCGCCGCTTCCTGCCGCTTGGCCATGTGGCGGTGTGCGTTGGCAAATTCCGAGCGCAGTTGCGCGGTTTTGCTCATGATGGAGGCCGCCTGGCGTTCGAGATCGCGGTGCAGCAAGTGGCTGGCCTTCGACCGCGCACTCCGCATCCCGGTCATCCGGCCCTGCATCGCTTGACGGTCGGCCGCGACATTCTTCTTCATCGCTGCAATATTCTTCTGCGTCCTTGCGATCTGCAGCGCCATGGCCCGACGAAAAGCCGCGACGTCCTTACCCAGGGACGCTAGGAACTTCCGTGTCTGAGCGGCGTATTCGCGACCCAGTTCACCGCGCGTCGTCGCGCATGCCGTCAACATGGATTTCGTAGCCTGCCGCATGGCATAGGTTGCGGCCCCGCGCAGCTTTGATGCCTGACCAAGCTCTTTGGTCAGCCGGCTAATCTCTCGGGCCTGTGACATCGTGGTGACCTTTCGTTGCGCAGCTCGCATCGTATGCGCGAGCAAACCATCGACGTAACGTGAGAATTCGGGACCGAAGCGGCTGTGTTTCTTGAGCGATTACCAACGCCGTTTCAGTCCCGTTTTGCTTCACTGTCGCAGCCCAACAGGTCAGGCCTCGGCAGCCGCGGTGAGACCGATGGCCTCGGCGTACTTCAGATAAGTGTCGACGCTGGCGACGACGATGCGGGCCTCGATCGCAAGCAGTTCGATCCCGACCAGCGAGACGCGGGCCCACGCGTCGATGACGACGCCCTTGTCGAGAATACGGTCGACAACCTCGGCGAGGCTGGTCGACGCGATGGTTTTTTCTACCGCCATGGCTTTCTCCTTCGGTTGTGTGCAGTCATTCAATGGAGGCACCAGAGCACGCGCGCGTGCGGGACGTAAGTTGGGTTGAACACCTGCCCCGAGAGGGGTTTACCCCAAGCAGCCGCGTCGCCGCGTTCTCAAGCACGCCTGTCGTGCGCAGCGATTACAGATCGTCCAGCTCCATTCGATTGAGGAACGGGGGTCGGAACACGCGGTGATCGGGGCATTTCAGGCAGCCGGCGATCTTGATAACCAGCTTGACGACGTTTGCTGCCTCCATCTTCTGCATAAGGTGCCCGCGGTAGATTTCGATTGCCTTGGTGCTGACGCAAAGCTGGCGTGCCGTTTCTTTATTTGACATTCCCTGGAGCACGCATTCGAGAACCTGTGCTTCCCGGCCGGACAGCGTTGCCAGCCGATCCAGCGTGACCTTGTGCTTGGACCAAACCCGATGAGCGGCGATGTCGCTGCGGACCCAGTGCTGAATCGCCTCGATCAGCAACTCCTTGTTGAACGGCTTTTGGAAGAATTCGACCGCGCCGAGCTTCATGGCGCGGATCACTGTCGCCGAATCGCCGTACCCGGACAAAAAGATGACGGGAACCGGCCTTGCGCGTGCTCGCAACCAGCTCAGCGTTTCGAAACCGTTGGTTTCCGGCATCCGCAGGTCAAGAATGACACAACCGGATTGATCAGGATCGAAATTTTCCATGAACATGGAAGGCAAGGCATAGGTGGCGACCTTCAAACCAACCGTCTTGAGGAGCAGGCGCAGCAAATTCTGTGTGGCTTCATCGTCGTCGACCACATGGACGAGCGCATCGGGCACCATGGCCCTCCCATTGCCTTGCCGTTGATGAATGGATGACAAGAGTCGTTTCCCGGTGCGACAACGTGCTCGCGGCCATGATCGTCCAGCCGGACGAACGCGCGGCTATACTGCAAAGCGTTGAAAAGCAATCTGGGCTTTGATTGTTGTAGAGCTGTAAAGATCAATGGGACAATGCCGCCTTCAGCTATCCGAAAAAACACGTAGCTTGATCAGCACGGGTCGATTGTAACCGCATCATGGAGCGTAGCGGTTCACCGCATTAAACCCGTGCGGCTTGTGCGAATGTGCATTGTGCAATGAAATAAAGCGGCCTCCGGTATCCGCTTGTGGAATTCTTTGTATAAGAGAATTTTGATGGAGTGATGAAATCGCGCTATGACGTGGTGCGGCTGAAGCGCTCCCGCCAACCGTCTCCGGCGAAATAGCGGCGCGCAGCGTCCGCTTGGGCGACTTCGCGATCAAACACCGCCAGTGAGCGCCACGCCAAAGCCGACATGCAGGAAAGGCTCGGCACTGCGGAGCTATTGGCGGCATGCGCGAGGATCGGTCCGAGCGTCGGCATGCCGGTACCCAACATCACGATTGCGTCGAGATCCCTCAAGCCGAGAGCGGCGAGTGCGCTTGCCGCGCTCGCCGCCGGCAGATCGTAGATCGGGTGAAACTTGCTTGCTGCATCGAAGGCGCTGGCGACGGCGCCGATTTGAAAGCCATGCTCACGCCAATAGGCGATGCTGGACTCGGTCAGGCCGGCTGGATAGGGCGAAACGAGCCCGATGCGCTCTGCGCCAAGGCATCGCAATGCTTCCGCAACAGCGCGGCCCGCGGTCAAAAAACTGATTCCGCGCGCGACCTCGATCGCTTCAACGGCGGCGCGCTCGCGTTTCACGCCCTGCAGGTATGACGCGCCAGTGCAAGCGAACGCCACTGCGCCGATCGGTGCGTCGGCGAACTGCGCGATGCTGCGTTCCATATTGGCGAAATAATCATCCAGGCGGCCTTCGATCGTAGGCTTGTCGCTGACCATCCGCGCGTTGAGGAACGCGTAGCCCGGAGGCATGAGGATTGCGAACTCAGGCTCGACCGTGGTGTTGGCTTGCGGCGTGAGCAGGCCGATCAAACCCTTGCGCGCATATTCGACCATGCGTTACTCCGCCGGTCGTATCGCCCCAAGCTTTGCCGGCAAACTCTATGCGATTTGCATTATACGATATACAAAGCGTCGTCGCGGACAACAATTTGAAGCTTTCGCCGCTTTGCGGCGAGACCCAGACAGCCGATATGGTCGGTGGCCGGAAATGAACGGTGATGGCGTCGAGCGCGCCCGGCGGGATGGGAACGCCTCTGCCGCCGCGCCAAAGTCATACCCGAGCCAGGCCCCAGCTATTCGCGTCGAGCGGCTCGAGAAGTGGTTCGCTACTCGCGATGGTCCCGTCCATGCGCTCGCCGCCACCGATCTCATCATCGCTCAGCATGAGTTTGTCGTGCTGCTCGGCCCGTCCGGCTGCGGCAAGACGACATTGCTGCGGACGATCGGTGGCCTTGTCGCCCCGAGTTGCGGACGCGTGAAGGTGATGGAGCGGGAGCTCTGGAAAGACGGCGCGCGCCAACCTGACGCAGTCTCCGACCTCGGCATTGTGTTTCAGGACCCGAACCTGTTTCCCTGGCTGACCATCGAGGAAAACGTCGCCCTGCCGCTCGAACTGAAGGGCGTACAAAGGGCTCAGCGCCTGTCACGTGCGCGCGCCTTGACCGGTATGGTCGGTATCGCCGGCTTCGAGAAACGATGGCCGAGCGAGCTTTCCGGCGGCATGCGGCAGAGAGCGGCGATCGCCAGAGCGTTGTCTCACGATCCCAGCATTCTGCTGCTGGATGAGCCGTTTGGTGCGCTCGACGCGCTGACCCGCGACACCATGAACATCGAGTTGCAAAATATCTGGATGAAAACGCGAAAGACCATCGTCCTGGTCACCCATTCGATAGCCGAGGCGGTGTTTCTGGCCGATCGGATCGTGTTGCTTTCGCCGCGGCCGGGCCATATTGATACCGTGGTCGACGTTCCGTTCGAACGGCAGCGTTCGCTCGACGTGCAAGCGACCGAAAGTTTCCAAATGATCGTCAGGGATCTGCGCCACCGCCTGGCGAGCAACGCATGAGCGAGAGGTCAAACGGGTCGACGCGATTTCAGCGGTCGGCCAATATCGCGGGCGGGAAGCCCCGCGATCTCAGAAATTCCCTGCCCTGGATAACGACGCCGACTGTGTGCCTGCTGCTGGTGGTAACGTGGTGGGCCTATATCCGGCTCAGCGGGATTTCCGCCTTCATCCTGCCGACGCCGGGCTCGGTCTGGCATGCGTGGATTGCGCTTCTGCTGTCGAAACGGGCATGGATCGACACCGCGATGACGGTCTACGCCACGCTCCTCGGATTCCTATGGGCATTAGCCGTCGGTGTGACGCTCGGCGTGCTGATCGCCGGCGTTCGCTGGCTCGAGCAAACGCTCAATCCGTTTATCGTCGCCAGCCAAGTGCTGCCGAAGGTGGCACTGGTGCCGCTATTCGTCGTCTGGTTCGGCTTTGGCGTCGCCTCGAAAGTCCTGATAGCGGCGACGCTCGCCTTCTTTCCGATTCTCACCAACACCGTGCTGGGCGTGAAATCCATCGACCGCGGCCACGCCGACGTGATGCTCAGCTTGAACGCGACCCGCTGGCAGGTGTTTCGCCGGCTCGAACTGCCGTCCTCGCTGCCCTATATCATCTCCGGCATGGAAGTCGGCATCGTGCTTGCACTCATCGGCGCGATCGTAGGCGAGTATGTCGGCGGCGACGTTGGACTGGGACACCTTCTCGTCGCGCGAATGAACGCGTTCGAGACCGACGGCCTGTTCGCGGTGATGATCCAGATGACCATTTTGGGATTTCTGTTCCACTTCGCGATCTCGATGCTGCGCGGCGCGCTGATTCCGTGGCATGAATCGGCGGATCGCGGCGCGCCGAACTTTTGAACAGTCCGCGGCGCCCGCTCTCGCCGCGTCAGGCGATGGCGGCGGCTTGGCGCAGGCCTTCGATCATCGACGTACGCAAAAGGTGCGCCTCCGCCCGCGTGCGGTTTGCGGCGATCGCCTGCAGCTCGGCGAGTATTTCGCGGCGTTTCGTTGGATCCTTTTCCCGCATCCGGGCCCGGTTGGCGTCCGCTTGCGTGATGATCTGCTCCAGCGCCACCGGGCGGCGCCGGCGCTCGTAAAGATCGAAGCGCTGGGCAAAAGATGCACCGGCCCGGATATCGCGTAACGCGCCGACCAGTTCGAAGGCATCGTGAAGGCCGCCGTTAAGGCCCATCCCGCCAGACGGGCTGTTGAGATGAGCGGCATCGCCGGCAAGCGCGACGCGTCCGCGATAGTAGTGAGGCGCGATGCGCTTGTGGACGCGATAAGGCCGCCTTTCCAAGATGTCATAGCCGGCGGAGTTAGGCACGATCTCCTGCAAGCTCGCTTGGATTGCCTGATCCGTGATCTGGGACTCGATCGGTAAATCCTCGAGCGGATAAATCGACACCCGCCAACGGCCGGGAACGCGCAGCAGCGAGAAGTTGCCGCCGGCCTTCCAGCAATAGGCGATGTTGGTGAGCCCTTCGAGGTGATGCTCGAACGGAAAGGTCGTGGTCGCAAGCAATATGGTTTCGGGATAAGTCTCACCGGTGAGAGAAAAGTCCAGCGCCTGGCGCACCACGGAGTGCGCGCCATCCGCCCCAACCACGAAGCGGGCGCGCAGCGTCGCCGGTGCTCCTGCGCCGGCAAGGCGAAGCGTCACCCCGTCCTCGTCCTGGGTCAAACCGGCAACTTCAGTGTCGAAGAAAACTTCCGCGCTCGGCTGCGAGCGCAAGGCGGCGAGCGCAGTTCGGGACAGTTTCCATTGCTCGCACTGCACCCGATAAGGATGCCGGGTCGCATGCGCGATCACGCCGAGATCGAAGACGGCGCGATCGCCCTCCGGATGCAGCCGCACCTGCCATTGGGGACAGATGAGACCTTGTGCGATCAGCGTTTTGGCCAATTCGATGTCACCGAGCAGATCGAGCGTCGGCGGGTGAAATGTCGAGGCGCGCAGATCTGTTTCAATGTCCGCAGCCTTCTCGATCACAGCGGTCGAGATACCGTCATGCGCCAGCAGCAGGCCAGTGACCAGCCCAACCGGTCCGCCGCCGACGACGGCTACTTCGACGGTCTCGGCGCGCGAACGCGGAAATGGCAGACTCGACATTCGTTTGACCCCTTTGACCGCTGAACAACGTGCACTAGATTTCGCGTGGCACCCTGAGCGAACGGAGACCGCATATGACCACACGCCGCAACCTCTTCAAGCTTGCGGGCGGGCTAGCTGCGATCGCGATGCCTTCGCTGCGCCCGGCGCGCGCCGCCGAGCCGCTAACGTTCATGACCCCGTTCGGATTTATCCCGGACTTTCTTGAGATGATGAACATGGTCTCCGGCGGCTTCCTGGCGCACGAGGGATTTGCTCCGACGCTGCTCGGCGGCCATGGAACGGCGATTGCGGTCCAGCAGCTGATTTCGGGGGCAGTGTCGTTCGTCCGCATGACGGCGATCGACCAGTTTACCGCGGTTGCCAAGGGCGCCGCTTTGGTCTGCGTCTCGACGCTTTATCAGGGATCGAATTTTCACGTGATCTCGGCAAAGGATAAGCCGATCGCGTCGGCGGAAGATCTGAAGGGCAAGACCGTCGGCATTGTTTCAGTGGGCGGTTCGACCGAGCAACTGCTCGATATGGTGCTGCGGGCCGTGGGCCTGACGAAAGCGGACGTCACCATGCAAGTGGTCGGCAACAGTCCGGGCGCGATGCAGTTCGTGCATCAAGGCCGCGTCGATTGCTTTATCAATTCAGTCGGCGTGGTCGTGGCGTTGCAAAGCGCCGGCGAACCGATCGTGAGCTGGGCGACCGACCGTTACGCGCCCCTGCCAAGCCAGATCTACGTGACGACGCGCGACCTGATCGAGAAGAAGCCCGAAACCGTGCTAGGCTTCCTCAAGGCGCTCAAGGCATCCACCGACGACATGATGCGCGGCGACCTTAAGGCGATTTTTCAGCGCGCCAACGGTGATTTCGACATTCCCGGCATGAAGAAGATCGACGAGCTTGTGGCGCTCATGCGGTTTACGATGGCCAATCCCTGGATGTCGGAAGGACGCGACAATTTCCTTCGCAACGTGCCGGCGCTTTGGTCGAAGGCCGATGCGGAACTACGCGGCGCCGGCATCGCCGCGGTTCCGGATCTCGGCGCGCTCTATACCAACTCGTTCATCGACCGGGCACTCAAGGCCTGACGGATCAAGCTTCGACACTCCGCCCGGCCGCTGTGGCTCGAAATGGGGTTAGCGGCGTCGACGTCGACGGGCGACGTTTTCCGCGGCTATTTTTTGTAATCGGGATGATTCGGAATCCCGGCGAGATCGGCCGTAAGTTTTGGAAGCAAAACGTGTTCTTGCTCCCTTCCGGATTGGGTCGCCAGTCGGTTCGGGGCATGCTAGGGGAGGGATCGGGTTACGGCGTTGAGGGGAGCCCTTTGGGTCATGGGTGAGGGTACAGCAGTTGGCGCGGGCGGCCCGTTGAAAGTCGGGGTTCTTGGCGTTGGCGTCATGGGCAGCAACCATGCACGCGTTTTATCGGACATTGCCGGTGTCCAGCTGGTGGGGATCGTCGACCCCGACCGCAAGCAGCGGGATTTCGTCGCCCGAACGCTCGGCTGCGCCGCATTCGGCGATATCGAGGGATTGCTCCGCTCCGGGGTTGATGCGGTGACCATCGCCGCACCGACCCATCTGCATCACGATCTGGCACTCGAATGCATTTCCCGCGGCGTCCACGTCATGGTCGAGAAGCCGATTGCTCCGTCCGTGGACGAGGGCCGCGCTATCGTCGCCGCCGCGCGCCGCGCCGGCGTCACCCTCATGGTCGGTCACGTCGAGCGCTTCAATCCGGCGGTCGAGGCGCTAAAGCGCGCGATCAAAAATCAGGACATCCTCTCGATCGCCATTACCCGCGTCGGTCCATTCCCGCCGCGCATGTCAAACGTCGGCGTGGTCATCGATCTGGCGGTGCACGACATCGACCTGATTCGCTGGTTCACCGATTCGGAAATCGTCGAAATCCAGCCGCAATTGTCGAGCGCGGTGGCCGAGCGTGAGGATATTGCGCTGCTGCAATTCCGCACCGCCTCCGGCGTTCTCGCCCATATCAACACCAACTGGCTCACGCCGTTCAAAGCGCGCAACATCCACATTGCCACGCGCGACAAATATCTCATCGCCGATCTGTTGACGCTGCAAGTCACCGAGTGTTTCGGGTTCCAGGCCGACGGCAGCTACTCGATGCGGCATTTGTCGTCGGGCTATGCCGAGCCGTTGCGCGCCGAGTTGCTCGCCTTCGTCGACGCTATCCGCAGCCGCCGGACGCCCGCGGTGACCGGCGAAGAAGGCGTGGCGAGCCTCGAGATCGCGATTCGCTGCCTGACCGCGCGCGCCGCACCATCCAGCGTGGTGCAGCGCAAGGGGCCGCGCCGCGTCGCCGGCTGAACATTTCTTTCCACTTCAAGCGGGATTGAAGCTGAGCATGATTCGGAACAGTGCAAGCCGGCTTTCCGAAACGATCATGTTCCACTAACAGCGCGTCAGGATGTCTTCATGAATCAACACGCCCGGGTTGACGAGCGACCGATTGCGTTCATCGATGTCGCCGCGCAACGCCGCCGGCTCGGCCGCGCCCTCGATGAGGCGGTTTCGCGGGTGCTCGCGCATTGCCAGTTTATCCAAGGCCCCGAGGTGAGGGCCCTGGAGGTCGAACTGGCGGCGTTCTGCGGCGCGCGCCACGCGATCGCCTGTTCGAGCGGAACCGACGCGCTTCGCCTCGTGCTCATGGCGTGGGGGATCGGACCGGGCGACGCCGTGATCTGTCCCAGCTTCACCTTTTGCGCGACGGCGGAAGTCGTGGCGCTCGGCGGCGCGACGCCGGTCATGGCCGATGTCCATGCTGATACCTTCAATCTCGACCCGGAAAGTTGCGAGCGCGCGGTGGCGACCGCGAAAAAGCTCGGCCTCACGCCGCGGGGTGTTATTCCGGTCGATTTGTTCGGCTTGCCGGCCGATCACGATGCCATCGCCGCGGTCGCCGCGGCGCATCGCCTGCTGGTGCTCGACGATGCCGCGCAGGCGTTCGGCGCGACGTACCGGGGCCGCAAGCTCGGCGTACTCGCTCCGGCGACGGCGACGAGCTTCTTTCCGGCAAAGCCGCTCGGCTGTTACGGCGACGGCGGCGCCGTTTTCACCGACGATGACGATCTGGCGGCGCGGCTTAAAAGCCTGCGCGTGCACGGGGAGGGCGCCGACAAGTACGATGCCGCAAACATCGGCATCACCGGCCGGCTCGATTCGATCCAGGCGGCGATCCTCCTGGAAAAGCTTAAAATCTTCCCGGATGAGATCGCCGCGCGCAACGCCGTGGCGCAGCGTTACACCTCTGCGCTCGCCGATGTCGCGGCGGTGCCCCAGGTCGGCAACGACTCGACCTCGGTGTGGGCGCAATACACCATCCGGCTTGCGCCCGGCCGCAGGGACGCGCTCGCCGCCGCGCTCAAGGCGCAAGGCATCCCGACCGCGATCTATTACGCCAAGCCGCTGCATCGCCAAGCCGCCTATCGCGGCTTCCCGGTGGCGGAGGGCGGCGTGCCGGTGAGCGAGCGGCTGGCCGAGGAAGTGATCAGCCTGCCGATGCACGCCTATCTGGACCAGCCGGTCCAGGATCGTATCATTGCGGCGGTGCGTCGCGCGCTGGCGGGCTAAGGTCATCCCGCTCATTCTCGCGCAAGCGGGAGTTCAGACGAAGATTGAGTGTAGCTGTGGACTGCTGGGTCCCCGTTTTCGCGGGGACGAGCGGCCAATGGTATTTAGACGGCAATGATCGAGCGCATTCTCACCGTCGGCGGCTTTACGCTCCTGTCGCGCCTGACCGGCTTTTTGCGCGATATCATGCTGGCGGCGATCCTCGGCGCCGGGCCGGTCGCCGACGCTTTCTTCGTCGCTTTCCGGCTCCCAAATCACTTCCGCGCCATCTTCGCCGAAGGCGCATTCAACGCCGCCTTCATTCCCGCCTATGCGCGCATTCGCACCCAGGGCGGACCTCTAGCCGCTGGTCTGTTCGGCGACCGCATCTTCACGCTGCTGATTGCGACGCAGGCGGTGCTGCTGGGGCTCGCGCTTCTGTTCACGCCGCAAGTCATCGAACTGCTCGCCCCCGGCTTCTCGCGCGAGCCGCAGCAATTCGCGCTTGCGGTCAACCTGACCCGGATCACCTTCCCTTACCTCCTGCTCATCACGCTGGTGACGCTATGGGGCGGCATTCTCAATGCGCTGCATCGCTTCGCGGCGGCGGCCGCGGCGCCGATCCTACTCAACCTGTCGATGATGGCGACGCTGGCGCTGGTGACGTTCTTTCACGGCGCGGCATACGCGGCCGCGTGGGGTGTTCTCATATCGGGGGTGTTGCAAGCCGCACTGGTCGGCGGGGACGCGCTGCGCAACGGCGTCATGACTTCTTTTCACGCGCTGCGCTGGGACGATGATGTGCGGCGGTTCTTCAAGGCGCTGCTGCCGGCGACCATCGGCTCTGCCGGCACCCAGCTTGCGCTGTTCGCGGACACCATCATCGCGAGTTTCCTGTCCGCGGGCGCGATCTCGGCGCTCTATTACGCCGACCGCATCGACCAGTTGCCGATCGGCGTCATCGGCATCGCGGTCGGCACCGTGCTGTTGCCGGAAATGACGCGCCGGATCGCCTCCGGCGATGAGGCCGGCGCCCGCGCGGCGCAAAACCGGGCCATCGAATTCGCGCTCATTCTGGCGATCCCCTGCATCGTCGCCTTCGTGGTGGTGCCCGATCCCATAATGCGCGGCTTGTTCATGCGCGGCCGTTTCACTGCGGACGACGCGCATGCCGCGGCGATGACGCTCGTGGCCTACACGATCGGCCTCATACCGTTTGTCCTGATCCGCAGCGTCGTCGCCCCGTTCCTCGCCCGCGGCGACACGGCCACGCCGGTGAAGGGGGCACTGATCGGCACCGCGGTCAACATCGTCTTCAAGATTGCGCTGATGGGTTCGATGGCGCAGGTTGGGCTGGCGCTGGCGACGTCGATCGGCGCTTGGATCAATTTCATTCTCGTGCTCTGGCTTTCGGCCCGCGCCGGTCACATCGCGGTCGATGCCACGCTCAAATCCTCGTTCGTCAAGCTTGCGATCGCCGGTTTCGCTCTGGCGCTCGCGCTTTTCCTGGCGGCGCCTTTTGTCGCCTCGTTGCTGTTGTCGTTGTCCAGGTTCCGCGCGGTGTCGGAGCTGCTCATGCTGACGGCGCTTGGCGGCGTTTTATACGGAGCGCTTCTGCTGGCGCTGTTCGGACGCCGGTGGTTTTCGCTGATCCGCAAACGTACTCCCACAGTCGGCCGCCATGGAGGACTTCGATTTTAGGTCCGAACTCACGGCTCGTCTAATTCACTGAAGTCACGACGAATCGGAGAGCGGCGTAGCACGCGAAGGGCGATTTCCGCGTCGGCAATGCAATGGGTGAGGAGTCCAGCCTGGTAAAGTATGGCATGCCTTAAGTGGCGATCTCCTCGCAACGCAATCAGAAGTAGGGCGTCCAGTTTGGGCGTCCAGCCACTTTGTCCGATCCACGCCAGCATCCGGAAAATAGCGCCGCTCGCAACTATGGAAAAGGATCGCCGTTCGACTTTGGTGTACGCAAGGGAGCGACGCGCTAGTGAAGGACATTGTCGCTTTTCGCTCATTCATCCGCGGGATCATACTCCTCATCGTCGTGACGGCTATTGCCGGTCCCGAGAAAGAGATGATCAAGCTCGTCGAAATCGAATTCGCCTTTTTGAACGGCGTCAATTTCCGTTCTGATGCGCTTCGAAGAGATCGTTGGCCAATTCCCGACTGCCGTGGTTTTAACAGCGGCATAGGTAGATCCGGCGAAAAACAGCGCCCATCCAGCGCTTAGAAGCCAATCGGAGACCTCCGCCAGAAACTGCTCACTGAGGCGCTTACGATTCCAAAGCCTCTGGAGCGTGATCTCCGCCAGTCGGATCCTAGTCAACGGCCGCTCTCGTCCCGCATCTTTGGATTCAACGAGGCGGAGCAACAGCAGCGCCGACTGTCTCCCATCCGGCTTATACACGGCTAAAACCTTAATTTGCGTTTTTTTGCGCTCATTGTGAATATGGCGCGAAATTCTATTTATGGATTGAAAATGGCTGTTTGGCAAGCTATTGTAGCCAAAATGACTCCGTAACTAAGACGGGGAACCTTTGCGCCATATTCGGATTTGAGGTTTATCTGACGGTGAGGAGAAGCACCAAATGGGCGACAAGAGCCCAGATAGTCAATCTGGGGTGGGTTACAGGCGTCCCCCGACGGGCACCCGTTTCCAGCCCGGAACCAGTGGCAACCCGGGCGGGCGGCCCAAGCGGCGACCGAGTTTCCGCAGCGCTTTGTTGGCGGAACTCGCCGCCCCTACGCCCGAAAAAGACTCGCCAGCTCGCAGCAAGCTTGAGGCGTTGGTGAGCGTGTTGGTGGGTGCTGCGATCGCAGGCAATTCGCGCGCACAATCGCTTCTTGTCGGCGTGTTGACACGAATAGGGGAGCCCGAAGCCCGCCAATCCGAATCGTTAAGTCCCGAGGACCGAGACATCCTCGACGCATATGTAGGCGGCGAACTCAAGCGCCATGCGAACAAACCCGACCTGGGTCACGATAAAGCAGATACGGAGAGTGGCCGGTGACTTCTCAACTAAACGCGTTGCTGCGTGGAGACTTCCTTTCCTTCGCGCGCAAAGCCATACGTGAACTTGAAGGCACAAAACTTGGCGACGAACCATACTTGCGCTTTTTAGCGGGCGAGCTTGATGAGTTCGCCGAGGGAGAGAACTGTCGCCTTATCATCAATTTGCCGCCCGGCCATCTAAAGACCTTGCTTGGCTCCGTTTGTCTCACGGCTTGGTTGCTAGCTCATGATCCGTCCCTTAAGACAATCATAGTGTCGCACGCGGAACATCTATCAAAGACGATCGCACGGAATATTCGCACCCTCCTACAATCGACATGGTACAAAGAGCTTTTTGTCACGCGGATCAAGAAAGGACACGCTGCCGTCGAGGACTTCGGCACAGCCTCGGGCGGCGGGGTATTCGTCACCTCATTCGGCGGCGGTTTCACTGGGCGTCGCGCCGACGTGATTATTGTCGACGATCCGCACGACATTAGTGACAAACTTGAACGGATCGGTGATACCATTGAATCCTTCAGCACGGTCCTTTTATCGCGATTGAACGACCGCAGGAATGGTCGCGTTCTAGTGATCGCGCATCGGGTGCACGAGCGAGATCTTTCGGCCTATCTCATGCAGCAGCGGAAATGGCGGCACGTGGTATTGCCGCTCGTCGCAATCGGAGATCAGACGTACCAAACGGCCGTTGGGGCATGGCATCGCCGTCGAGGTGAATTTCTGCGACCCGGCACGCTTGATAAAGAAGATATCGACGAGCTACGCGCGAATTCTTTCAATCCGGATTTCGAGATGCTGTACCAACAGGACGTTGCGTCGCAGGGACTTCCCGCTATCACGCCAGCTCATTTTCCTACCTTCGCCGACCCGAGGGAAGTTCACGGCCCGATCGTGCTTAGTGTGGACGCGGGAATGACCAATCGACGAACAAGCGCTTACAGTGTCGTTCAGGTGTGGTGTCTGGCGCCTGACCGTTACCTATTGCTCGATCAGTTTCGCGAGCAGGTCGACTTTGCCATTCTGCGCGGTGAAGTAAAGCGGTTGCGCAGAATTTATAGACCTGTCGCCATACTCGTCGAGCGCGCTGCGAACGGTCATGCGCTGATTTCCGATTTATTCCGTCACCACCATGGCTTGGTGCGGCCGATCGATCCGGATGGTCGCTCCAAAGCTGCAAGACTAAAGGCGAACGCTGCAACCATTTTTTCGAGGCGCGTCTGCCTTCCGGCTCATGCAGTATGGCGAGAGGCGTTCGTGCGGGAATTTTGCGAGTTCCCGAAAGGTAAGTTCACCGATCAGGTGGACGCCACGACCCAGTTGCTCGACCACGTCAGCGAATTTGCGGGGATGGCGCCTTCTTCACACGGCGCTCCGGGTATAGCAGCCACAGCCACTCGAGGGCTGATCGTGCCTGCTTCGCCACCACGTGGCGAGGAACGCGGGACGTTTGTCGCGATGCGTAACGGCCGGCCGATCAACTGCCGCCCATCCGCTGGTCCAGTGCTGTCCATCAAGACAGAGGTGCAATATTGACCGAAGACAGAGTCAGCTTGATGCCGGCGATGGGACGCCCAAAGGTCCCTGTCGATCGACTGGACAAATCAAATTCCCTGTTAATTTCCCTGTTAGCAGGGAATTTTCCGTCGCCTGAAAAGCTCTCGTGTCGCGGACGAAAGAATTCACCGGCACCTTTGTTTTCGGCCGACCGCCGCGTCGCCGACCGCAAAGCCGCTGTTCATGGGTATCGAAGGTGCGCGATCATAAGAGGAGAACTGTGTATGATAGCGAATGAGGCTATCGACTGCACTAATTCGCCGCGAGGGGCGCGCTCGCTGTGAAGGGTGGAACGTTTCCAGTTACTATCGAGGCGGAATGCGAATGTAGTCTGCCCGGTTTGCTAGAAGTTAAAGGTGACCACCGCGTCATCGAAATCGTGTGTTATGAAAATGGAATCCGACTCGAAACGTTCGGAAGAGCATTTCATTTGAATGTGGCGGGCCACCGCAAGGATGCCGGAGCCCTGCTTCTCGTGGTGGCCCCTTTCTTTCGAGGCTTGAGCAAGGAGCGCTTCAAATGGTGAGGTGCTACTCGGGAAAGGTTACGCAAGGTTTATCGTCGTGGACTGAATCCCACAGCGCATGGCCGTGCGCGAGCAAGCGCAAGCAAATCCGGGCGGCGCCTTCGAACGCGAATCTTGATCGCTCTCCGCGCCGTCTGATAATCTGCTCGGGCTCGCTTGGCGTATTTCAATGACAAAGACAAAGCGCTCGTCGAAAGCTTTTATCTTCGACTCGCGTCAATTCCTTTACTGCGTTTACAGAGCGCCAGGCGACTGGAATAATCCCGACAGCATTTCGTTCATTGGCGCTGATGGCGACGAGATCGAGGGCGTCGTCCGACAAATCGATGAGAAGTTTCGTCTGCGGACTGAAGTACGCGAGTGGTCCGTTCTGGGAACCGTGCCAAATCCGGCCAACGGCGAGATCAACACGATCTGGCGACTGGATCGCGCGACGGACCATTTGCAGTGTCTACCCGCCGCCTATGGCGGCCTCACGTGCGTAAAGCCATCGGCGATGTGGGGATTTGAAAGCAGGCTATCTCCTGCGGCGCGTTCAATCATGCGGGCGATGCCGGAGTTATTTGATGGCTGAAGCCGGGAGCCGGCGCGCCCTTGCGGCGCGTGATCGTTCGCGACCCCTCTGTCACCTGACTGTTATGCTTGTGTTTTAGCTTCCGGCGCGAATCGGAGCTGCTCGTGCTGGCGTTGCTTGGCGCGTGCTTGACGGGGCGCTTGTGCTCGCGCTGTTTGGACGCCGGTCGCTTTCGCTGATGCGAATGCAGGTGCACATTGCGCCGGCGATGCCGAACGATGCTCGCACGGGTCCGTACGCGCCAGGCTCCCGGCGGATTTGCTCCACAGCTGGAACGGAATCTCCATGCGCGTGACGATGATCGGCGCCGGCTATGTCGGGCTTGTTTCCGGCGCCTGCTTCGCTGAATTTGGTCACCACGTGACGTGCATCGACAAGGATGCGGAGCGCACCGCCGCGCTCACCCGCGGCGAAATTCCGATCTTCGAACCTGGCCTCGCCGAGCTCGTCGCCGCCAACGTCCGGCAGGGACGGCTGCGCTTCGCCGTCAAGCCGACCGGGATCGGCGAGGCCGACGCGGTGTTTATCGCCGTCGGCACGCCGTCCCGCCGCGGCGACGGTCACGCCGATCTGAGCTTCGTTTACGACGCGGTACGGGAGATCGCGCCGCTACTGTCGCGGACGGCGGTCGTGGTCACCAAATCCACCGTGCCGGTTGGCACCGGCGACGAGATCGAGCGCATCCTGCGCGAAAGGCGGCCCGATGCCGAGATGCAAGTCGTCTCTAACCCGGAGTTCCTGCGCGAAGGCGCCGCGATCCACGATTTCAAGCATCCTGACCGCATCGTTGTCGGCACCGGGGATGCGCGAGCGCGCGACGTGCTGGCCGAAATCTATCGGCCGCTCTATCTCAACGCCGCGCCGATGCTCTATGTGAGCCGGCGCACGGCGGAACTGATCAAATACGCGGCGAACGCTTTCCTCGCGACCAAGATCACGTTCATCAACGAGATCGCCGATCTCTGCGAAAGCGTGGGCGCCGACGTGCAGGATGTCGCGCGCGGCATGGGCCTCGACAACCGCATCGGCGCAAAATTCCTGCATCCGGGTCCCGGCTTCGGCGGCTCCTGTCTGCCGAAGGATACGACCGCGTTGCTCAAGACGGCGTTCGATCACGGCGCGCAATTGCGCATCGTCGAGACGGTGGCGGCGGTCAACGAGCAGCGCAAGCGCGCCATGGCGCGCAAGGTGGTCGCCGCGCTCGACGGCTCGATTCGCGGCAAAACGATCGCGGTGCTTGGTCTGACCTTCAAGCCCAACACCGACGACATGCGCGACGCGCCCTCGATACCGCTGATCGTGGCCCTGCACGACCTCGGCGCCACGGTGCGGAGTTATGATCCGGTCGGGATGGCGCAGGCGAAGCCGCACCTGCCGGACGTGACTTATTGCAGCAGCGCCTACGAAGCGGCCGAGGGCGCCGACGCCGCGGTGATTGTGACCGAGTGGGAGCAATTCCGTGCGCTGGATCTGGATCGGCTGCGCTGCCTCATGGCGCGGCCGGTGATCGTCGATCTGCGCAACGTCTATCGCGCCGACGAGATGCAGCGGGCGAACTTTCGCTACCTCGCGGTCGGGCGGCCGGGTGCCGAACGATATGCGGAGCGTGCCATGCCAAGGCGCCGCAAAGCAGCCGGCACGAAATCCAAAACTGCAGAGCCCGCCGACGCGCTGTAGCGCGGCGCGCAGCGGCAGCGGCGCGACTCGCGATCAACGCGAGGCGATTTGTTTTGCCTCGCTTGTGAAAAGCGCCGGTTCCTTAACGCAATCGCGGCAATTTTAGAGAACCGCACCAATCAAACTTTCACAGTTTGAGACGATAATGCTTCCATCGTGCGCCGATCCAATCCCGGTGTCGGGATGTCGAGCCGCATCGATCCGGGTTTGCTATGATCAAATTCTGGACCAACTGCTACGAGGCCGTACGCTTCACCTGCGAGGCGCAAGCCGTCATATCGGTGCGATTGATGCTGTTCGCGTCAGGCGATCCGAACGCGGCCGCGGAAGCGGGGCTGATGGTTTCCGAGAAGCTTCTCGCTTTCGCCGATGCCCAGGCGGCCGCCGAACAGGCGCTCGCGGACGGGCTCGGCCTTTATGAAGCGGCCGAGCGGGCCTACTTGCCATTGCGGCACCGCGTGCACGAAAACAGCCAACGACTGTTGCCTGCCACGCATTGAAGCGATCTTCCGCACCGGAAGGCCGCAAATCTTCGGCCTGTGACCGGGCTCCAACTTCAACGCACCGGCGCATCGGGCTTCATGTAAGGCTTCAGCGCTTCTAGCGGAATCTCGACATCGAACTCTCCGCCGGTCATTCCCGATAGTGTGCCGATGAGGAAAATCACGGGGGCCTTATCGGTGCCCCACAGCCAATTGCGGCTTTCTGCCAGTGCCGGCTATCTCGGCGTGGTCAAGATCGGGGCATTTATCCGCTGAACTGTTTGTGCAGCTCCTCTTTGCACCGGCCGGCGACGAACGCCTTCCAGTCCGCGTTCGCGGCGAACACGTCGTCGCGCGCGATCAGGCGCGCCTTCGCCAAATCCCAGGTGAAGGACTGCTGACCGAGGGCATCGCGGTTGCCGCCGGCGAAGTCGTCAGTCGAAACCTCAAAGCTGACGACGCGGCCATCGAAGCCGACGATCCCGCAGGCAACATCGGTCCCGATTGCGCCGCAGAAAACGGCAGCGAAGCGATCAAGCTGGCGACCGCCAACAGCCGGATTAATGTCACGACGTCATCAGCTGCGCGCATTGATCGGCCGGTTTTCCGTCCAATCCCAGGTACCGTTATCGCGATCGCGCACCGCTTCCTTCCAGCCGGCGGTCTCCGCTCGGCGCTTGAAATTCACGCCTTCGGGCGAGTGCCGGGTGATGCCGTCGAACACCGTGGCGAGCAGCTGGGTATTCTTCAGCCCCATCGCTTCGACGGCCTGATTGATGACAAGCTTCTGCATCATGAGCTGGTTGACCGGCACGGTCGCCATTCGCTCGGCCAGCGCCTCGACTTCGGCGTCGAGGTGTTCCGGCGGCACCGCCTTGAGGACAAGGCCGAGCCGTTCGGCTTCGCTGCCGGTAATCTTGTCGCCGGTAAACAACATGCGCTTGGCCCGCTCCGGGCCGAGCCGATAGACCCACATCGCCGTGGTCGGGCACCCCCAGACGCGTGTCGGCATATAACCGATGCGCGCGTCGGTGCTCATGACGATCATGTCGGCGCAGAGTGCGATGTCGGAGCCGCCGGCGACCGCATAGCCGTGCACCTTGCAGATCACCGGCCGGTAGGAGCGCCACAGGCTCATGAACAATTCGGTGTTGCGCATCATGAAGGCGTAGTCCTTCATGGGATCCCACGGCATGTCCTGGATGACGCCGGTGCCTCCGGTTCCCTGCGCGTAATAGGTAAGGTCGTAGCCGACGCAGAACGCGTCGCCGGCGCCCGCCAGCACGATGACATGGACTCCGGCGTCCGCGTTCGCCCTCTCGACGCAGTTCGCAAGCTCGACCGGAACGTCGTCATCGATGGCGTTCATGACCTCCGGCCGGTTAAGCGTAATGCGTGCGATTCTGCCGTCTTTTTCGTAGATCACCTTCGGCATTTGGCCTTTCCTCCGCTTGGGAAAGGTTTTGTTTACCATGTTTGTTTACCAATTCCGGCTTGATTGCCGCATTGATCGTCGTGACGATCCGGCAAGCACCGCACATTCTTACCGCTCGCGGAGTGATCCATGCTGATGGCCAGCAAAATTACGCTTGGTCCGCTCGTTCCAGAGGATTTCGGCCCGCTGTTTTGCTGGATCAATGACGTCGCCGCCGCGCGCCTCGATTTCGCCTATCGGCCGGTCGACATGATGGCTCACCGGCAATGGTGGGACGGCCTCGGCAAGGACGCAACGAAAATCGTGTTCGCCATCAGAAAGACCGCCGAGCCGACCGTCATTATCGGCTACGTGCAGATCAACGGCATCAATAGCGTGCATCGTTCCGCGGAGCTCGGCATCAGGATCGGCGAGGAAAGAAATCGCGGCCAGGGTTACGGCCGGGAGGCGTTGCGGCTGGCGGTGGAGTTCTGCTGGAACCACCTTAATCTGAACCGCATCCAGTTGATCGTATTCAAGCACAACCATCGCGCCATCGGCGCCTACAAGGCGGTCGGTTTCAAGAAAGAAGGCGTGTTGAAGAAGGCCGCCTTCATCGGCGGCAGCTGGGTCGATCTGATGCTGATGGCGGCGTTGCGCCCGCGGCCGGTGCGGCAGCGCCGGGTGCAGGATACCGCGCATGCCAAAGCGTCAATTGCGGTCCGGCGCGCTGCTATCGAAATCGGCGCCGTTCCGGAGCTGCGTCGCTCCGCTTGACGGCGTGGAAGCTCTGTTCGCCGCGCCTCATTGCTCCGTCAGGCGATCGTACCCGCGACCAGCTTGCGTCCCAGCATCTCTTCGACGCTTCGGAACGTATCGCTGAACGTTCGAAGCTCGATGATCTTGTCCTGGCGGAAGCGGAAGAAGTGGGCACCGTGGCCCTGAGCCGATCGGCCGGTTTTTCGGCTGACAATCCGGGAAAACAGCTGAACAGCAGCGTTGTTATTTTCGACCATAATGGACAACGGCTCGCAGCTGACGAAATCGAACATCGCGTGAGCGCCGCGCAACGCTTCCGCCATTTCCGCCTTGCCGCGACGATGTCCGAGGAAGGGAAACAGTTGCACCGGCGAGTAGCTGATGAATTCGATATCGTCATCAATGGCATTGAGCACAAAATCGAGCTTGCCCGCCTGGAACGCCGCGTACAGCGTGCCGAGCCGTTCCCGCAAAACGTCGCTCATCGCGTCCCCCAGTAGAATCAGGAGCGTAGCGGGAATTACCGTCAATTGCGACGGCCAACCGCGCGTTGTATGGCCGTCGACCGCAATTACGCCAGCGCCGCGAGCACCGGCGGCGCAACCTGCTCGCCCCATTCCTGGACGAAATGTCCGACGTCGGCGAATTCGAGCGGCGGCGGGCAGCCGCGAATGTCCTGATGCAGGGCCCGCATGGCGGGTGGTCCGAGCACCGGATCGGTCATGCCGATCGCCATTACGCTTTGCCCGCGCCACTCACGGCGCCAGAACCCGCGGGCGGCGCGGCCGATCGCGGCCCCGGGGCTGTCGACGAATTCCGGCACCAGATTAGGAAAGCGCCGCACGCCGCCTTTGTAGCGAGCATCGGGGTAAGGCGCGTCATAGGCCGCGGCCTCGGCCGCCGACAGATGCGGGCAGGCGCGCGCGAGCAGCCGGCCGACCGCCAAATCCGGTTGGCTGTTCGAGAACGCGCGCCAATCCAAAAATCCCTTGGGCAGAGGCACGTCGCCGGTCGGCAGCGCCGTGTTCATCGCGATCAAGCGGGAAAAGCGCTCAGGGCTGTCCAGCGGCAGCGTCAGGCCGAGGAGGCCGCCCCAGTCCTGCACCACCAGGGTGACGTCGTTCAGATCGAGCGCCCCGACCAACGCGATGAGACTGTTGCGATGAAAGTCGAACGTATAGACCGCGTCGTCGGCGGGTTTGTCGGAGCGGCCAAAGCCATAAAGGTCCGGCGCGACCACGCGGCCCCCGGCCGCGAGGAAATGCGGGATCATGCGCCGATAGAGGTAGCTCCAGGTCGGCTGCCCGTGCAGACAGAGAAACACCGGCGCCGCCCGCGGTCCTTCGTCGAGATAGGACATCGCCAGGCCGGCGTAGCCAGGCAGGTCGTCGCGGCTATGTGCCCGCCAGGGGTAGCCGGGCAGTTCGGCGAAACGCTCCGGCGGGGTTTTCAAAATCTCGGTCATTTTCGTCAATCCAATCAGCATCGAGCGCATTCTTTTCGCTTGCCAACATATCGCAAATTGACAATTGGCGGAGCACGGGCGATCACCCTGTATGCAGATCAAGCCCAATTTCGCTCGCGGCTCCGCGGCATCACTCGTCTTCCCGCACATCGCGCCGCCCGCGCCCGCGGCCGTTATCGAGGTCGCACCCGGCATATTGTGGGCGCGACTGGCGTTGCCGTTCCTCCTCGACCACGTGAATATCTATTTTATCGACGACGGCGATGGCTGGGCGCTGGTCGACACCGGTCTTGGCGACAAGGCGACGCAAGCCGCGTGGCAGCCTCTCCTCGATGGCTTGTTGCGCGAGCGGCCATTGACGCGGATCATCGCCACGCACTTCCATCCCGATCATGTCGGCGCGGCCGGGTTTCTGCTGCAGCACTTCGACGTGCCGCTTTACATGTCGGCAACTGAATATCTGCAGAGCCTCAACATCCATCTCGATCCCGGCGCGCTCGAAGCCGAGCACTACCGCCGCTTTTATCTCGATCACGGGCTCGACGCGGCTACGACGGAACGCGTCGTCACCAGCGGGCACGCCTATCTGAAACTGACGTCGGGGTTGCCGCCGACCTACCACCGCGTGGTCGCCGGCGATGTGCTGCTGATCGGCGGGCGGGAATTCGACGTGCTCACCGGCGGCGGACATTCGCCCGAAGAAGTCATGCTGGCGTGCCGGTCGGACAAGCTGTTTCTCGCCGCCGATCAGGTGCTGCCCAACATCTCTCCTAACGTCAGTGTCGTTGCGGTCGATCCTGAAGGCGATCCGCTCGGATATTATCTGCGGTCCTTGAATGCGCTGAGACGGGATCTCCCCGACGATGTGCTGGTGCTTCCGGGGCACAATTTGCCGTTTTACGGGCTGCACCAGCGCGTCGCGGAATTGATCAGCCATCATCAAGCGCGCTGCGATCGCATCGTGCAGGCTTGCCGGGCGGCGCCGAAATCAGCCGCCGAGCTGATACCGTTCGTGTACGCGCGGACGCTCGATCCCCACCAGATGGGCTTTGCCTTCAGCGAAGTCCTGGCGCATGTGAACTACATGCTGCGGCAAGGCACGCTGAAGCCGGCCGCCAGCCTCGACGGCATCAGCCGGGTCACCGCGGCGTAAATGTCGGCGCAAATAACTCGTGCGGTTGCTCGAGCCCGCGCAGCTTGTGCTGCCCGAGCGACCGCAGCGTTCCGCCGTAGAGGCGGGCAAAATCGTCGCTGACGATCAATGGAAGATTGAGCGACTTTGCCACCGCCTCGATGCGGCTGACGAGATTAACGGCGGGCCCGATGACGGTGAAGTCGAGCCGGTCGGCGGCGCCGATATTGCCATAGATCACCGTGCCGTAATGGAGTGCGACCACCATTTTGAGCGGTTCCTCGTCCGCGGACCCGCTGCCAAGCGTATGCACCGCGTCCAAGGCTTGCTTCGCTGCCGCCATTGCGTTGGCAGCGGCGTGCGCGGCACCGTCTGCAGCAGCAATTGGGAAGATCGCGAGCAGTCCGTCGCCGATAAATTTCAGGATCTCGCCGCCATGGCTCGCGATCGCCCGGGCCTGGGCATCAAACACCTGATCGAGAATGGCGATAACCTCTTCGCCGGAGAGACGATCTGAAAGCTGCGTGAATCCGCGCAAGTCGGACGACCACAGCACCGCGGCAATCGCCTCGCCAGTGCCGCGCCGGATTTGACCGGCCAATACCCGAGGGCCGGTCAGCGGGCCGAGATAGGCCTTCAGCACATTCTCTGCGACCTGCCTTTGGCTGTACATGTCCGCCACAACCGAAAGGCGCTCGGTGACGCGGCGCAGTTCGGCAATCTCCCGTTCGGAAAATCCACCGGGCCGATCCGTGGAATAGCTCGCCATATAGGCCATGGAGCCGTAGGCGGTGCCGAACGGAAGCGCGAAATATTCGGTCGCACCCTGCGCTTTGATATCGTTGAGCACCGGAAAATCGAGGTGAACGCCCGCTCCGTGGAGAAGGCGCCGCACGGTCTCGCCACCTTGTCGCACCCGCGCAACCAGATTTTTTTCGTATGGAATCAAGTCCGCGATCTCATGCATGACCATGATTTCCTGAGTCTGGCCGGTGCTGCGCCACCACACGTAAGCGGCGCCGAGAAACTGCGGATGTAGTGTGCCGCTATGCACGGTCACGCGCAGGACCGGGATGCCCGCCGCATGCAGACGCCAGCCATATTCGTCGATCATGTGCGCCGGCTCTGCGATCCGCCGCGCCGGTCCGATCAGCCATTCGGCAATGGCGTCGAGGCTGTCATGGGTCGGCCGCTCAGCCAGTGGTCGCTCGAAAACTCGGGTCGTGATGACATTCCGGCCTTCGATAACGCTCGTGGAACGATCTTGGGTATCGTCGCTCATCGCCATGGGTCTGGATTCCTTGAACAGGCCGCGAGCAACGCGCTTTCTCGCACAGGCATGGGCGGCGTGGCGTTTCCACGGGCGATTTCAGTCAACGCGCTGCAGCAACGCATTCAGCCGATCGAGATATAGATCGACGACGGGCGTTGTAAATAAGGTCAGACTTGCGATGGCGGCCAGACCGGTTGCCGGATTTCCGACCCGATGCGAGGTGGTGATGTTGCTCCGACGCGATAACCGTCGGGCGCATCTGGACCAGGCTTGGGCTACCGCAATCAACTTTGCGAGATCGCGCGTCTGTTCATGAGATTGCGCCGTTGGAGGGTTAGTTTGCCCATAGCGCAAGGGCGACTGGGATGGAGCTTCGCCATGGCTGACCGCCTGACTTTTCACAACCGGCATCGCCACCGTGCTGCGGAAGTTTCCGCCGCATCTTTCTTCGTCACCGTGGTGCTGGCAGCGGCAGCGCCGTCGGCCTTTGCTCAAGCGAGCCCGCCTGGCGCGCAAGCCGACGCTTGCGCCGGCAACAATGGCGGCATCACGCTGTCCCCCGGTTTCTGCGCCAGCGTCTTCGCCGACAATCTCGGTCATGTCCGCCACATGGTGTTCGGGCCTAATGGCGTGCTCTACGTCAACACCTGGAGCGGCCGCTATTACCGCTACGACAAGCCGCCGGCCGGCGGCTTTCTGGTGGCGCTCAAGGACACGAAAGGCGAGGGACACGCCGACGCGATCGAGCGCTTCGGCGACGGCGTGCCGCAAGGCTCGGCCGGGGGCACCGGCATCGCGATCTACGACGGCGGGCTCTATGCCGAACAGAATGACAAGATCATCCGCTATCCGCTGCCGGCGGATTCCATCGCGCCCGAGGAGCAGCCGCAGATTATCGTGTCCGGCTTGCCGCTCACCGGCGATCATCCGATGCATCCCTTCATCATCGATGCGGAAGGGCACATGTATGTCGACCTCGGATCGGCGACCAATTCCTGCCAAATCCAGAATCGCACGGCGAACTCGCCCGGTCACGAGCCCTGCACCGAGCTGGAAACGCGCGCCGGCATATGGCGCTACGAGGGCAACAACAAAGACCAGCATTTCTCGCCGGCGGACCGCTATACCACCGGGCTCCGCAATGGCGAAGGCTTTGCGTTCGATTCGTCGGGGCGGATATTCGTGACGCAGCACGGCCGCGATCAGCTTTCGCAGAACTGGCCGAAGCTCTACACCTCCGAGCAAAGCGCCCAACTGCCGGCCGAGGAAATCGTCGAACTGAAACAGGGCGCCGACTACGGCTGGCCGGAATGCTACTACGACGGCTCGCAGAACAGGCTCGTGCTGGCGCCGGAATATGGCGGCGACGGCGGCAAGAAGGCCGGCGTGTGCGCCGAGAAGACTGCGCCGGTCGCAGCCTTGCCCGCGCATTGGGCGCCGAACGATCTCTTGATTTACGCCGGCAAGGCTTTTCCGGCGGCTTATCGAGGCGGCGCCTTCGTCGCCTTTCACGGCTCCTGGAATCGGGCACCTGAGCCGCAGGGCGGTTATAACGTCGTGTTTCAGCCGCTCAAGGACGGCAAGGCATCCGGCAACTTCGTCGTCTTCGCTGATGGATTCGCCGGCGCCGTGAAAGAACCCGGCCAAGCCGCGTTCCGGCCGTCAGGTCTCGCCATGGGACCGGACGGCGCGCTCTTTATTTCCGATGATCGGCACGGCCGCATCTGGCGCGTGACTTATCACGGCAACGCCAATGCGCCGATCACGCCGGCGCCTGCGGTCGCCGCTGCGACGTCGGGCGAACCCAGCCCACCGGAAGGCACGCATCCTGACGCGGGACGCACCATGCTGGCGTTGCTTCCGGTCCCGGCGGGGGCGACGAAAGACGAGGTCGCGCTCGGCGATCGCATCTTCCACGGTGAGGCGGCGGGCGGCACCTGCACCGGCTGCCATGGCTCGGACGCGAAGGGCAGCCGGCAAGCACCCTCGCTCGTCAACGGCCACTGGGTGCAGAGCGACGGCAGCCTCACATCGATCGAACAGGTGATAGCCAACGGCGTGCCAAAGCCGCGTAACTATTCAGACCCCATGCCACCCAAAGGCGGCGCGGAGTTGTCCAACTCGGATGTTGCCGCCGTCGCCGCTTACGTCTGGGCGATCAGCCATCCGAACGGAAAATAGCGCTCAACAACCAAAACATGACGGCCGCCCGGTTTCCCGGGCGGCCGTTGCGATGTTGTCTGTCGAGGCAGCGAACGCGAACGACTCGCTCAGCCCCACCTGATGGCGATGGCGCCTCTGATCGGCAGCGGGCGGGTGCGCACCCTGCCGCCGTCATTGCCGGATTGAACGAGCCACATGCCGTTCTCCTGGCCGACGATCTTGCCGACGTGATGCGGCCAGACCACGACCGCACCAACGCCGGCCGGCCCGGGCTGTCCCCACCGCGCCCAATTGCGGGCGAGGTTGAATTGCGGACCGGGATCGCTGCCGACCAGCTGCCTCATCTCCCAGCCGCACCAGGCGCGCGGCCGTCCGCCAGGTCCGCCATGGTAGGTGGCGCCAGCCGCCGATGCGAAGGTTCGCGCCGCCGAGGCGTGGTCGCTCCACGCCGACTGATCATCTGAACCGCCCCATGGCGAATAACCTCCAGCGCCAATATCGCGCCTCGCTTGATGGAAAACGCCATGCCGGGCATAAACCGCATGCCGATAGTGATGCTCCCGCGCGTGCGCGGTCTGAGCAAATGACAATGCGACGGCGAGTGCGGCCGTTAAGGTCGTCAACTTCATCAGAATACTCCTCGTTCTTTTTTCGTCTTGCACCCGCAGACAAAAACCTCGCCCAAATCGTGAGATTTGGACGAGGTTAAAACGGATGCAAATGCCTTACTGAACGCGAGGCACGCGGCCTCATAGCATCTCTGAAAATCGTTGAGCTGCCCTAATTTGCATGGCAACTATTTGTCTGCTGGCCGGCGGCGCCAAATTTTTGCCCCTTTTGCGCGACCGCAAAAACGTTAATGATTTTGTTGATTCTGTGGAGGGTCGGCGCCCGTAAACGAATGCCGGCCGTTTATTTGAAAGCAGTCGAAACGTCGCTCACCGGCTGCCGCGAGTCCATTTTGATAAACCTGATCCGGCCCTGCGCCGCCGCAAGCGCCGTTTTCAGATCGACGCTGCGGATCGACTGATCCTCGTAGGTCCTGAAATACCAGCGCAGGTTTTTCAGATCCGAAGCGCTGGTCCAGGTGGTGGCCTCGGCGTGCATCCGGCCGTCATCCACCTCGCGCACCGCGCCGAACGGAATGTCGAAGTTGTTGAGGATATGGAACGCCTGCAACACGGCGGCCGCCGCCGTATCGGAGGGGATTGCCGATTGCGAGAACGCAACCGCGCGGACGAAACGGGACGGCGGCGTGAAGTCGCCCGGCAGTCCGCGCAGCCCCGAGCCCTGGCCGAGTTGCGCGAGCTTGATCCCGCCGACGCCGATCGGCGGAACGTTGGTGACGGTGAGGTTCACATAGTTGCGCAGATTGGTCATGTGCCAATCGAAGGTCGGCGAATTGGTTATGACGCCGAGCGGATTGTCGTAAATCCTCAGCGACTTGTTCAACGGCTCGATCACCACCGATTTGCCGCTGCGATCGTGCACGACGAAATGAACCGGCGCCGCCTGCTCGATGGCCTCGATCACGACCGGCACCAGCACGACCTTGTCAAAATTGGCCTTGACCTCTTCGATGGTGGCGAAGTTGCCGAGCAGCCAGTCGGCATATTCGTGCGGCGCCATCGCACGTGCGGCATTGTCCTTGGTCGCGTCGCTATAGCTGGCATAGCCGGGGAAATAGAACAGCCCGACATAGAGGCCCTGGTCGTTGAGGCCGTCGACGATTGCGGTCAGGCCCTCGGCGTTGGCGCCGAGGAAGCCGTATTTGGTTTTGTAGCTGATGCCTTTGCCGCCGTCCGGCAGCGTGCCGGTGAGCGCGGTTCCGGCCGGGACGACCATCACCTCGGAGTGCAAGTCGAAGCCGAACTCCAAGGTGCGCGCCGCAACAATGCCGCCGTCCTTGGCGATCAGGCGGATTCCGGTGCATGCCTGCGCCGCCGGCGCGAAGGCGAGCGCCGCGGCGAGAATTCCAACGAGTAACGAGCGAAACATCGTGCCCTCCTGAAAAGGCTCTGCAGGTGGTGATAGTAGGCGCGGGCAGAGCGGCGGAGCAAAGCGCGATCGGTTTCACGATAAGCAAATCGATGTTCAACACCATCTCATCAAATTCAAATTGGTTCGTTGCAATCAAAGTGTGCGACGAGGATAGGTATTAAGCCGGACGGCGGGGCTTCGGCCGGGTTGGCCCAAGCACGCATCGGCTCGCAGGCGCCGCGCAATTTGTATAAATTGCGCGGCATGTCACAGCATCCGGCCGTCGCCCGCGCCGCCGCATTTTGCGAGGCCTTCAATCTGCGTGTGCCGATCTTGATGGCGCCGATGGCCGGCGCCTGCCCGGCGTCGCTGGCGATCGCGGTTGCAAAGGCCGGCGGGCTGGGGGGCTGTGGCGCACTATTGATGCAGCCGGATGCGATCGGGAAATGGGCGGCGGAGGTGCGTGCCGGCAGCAACGGCGCATTTCAGCTCAATCTCTGGATTCCCGATCCGCCGCCCAAACGCGATGCCGCCGCCGAAGCAGCGGTGCGGAGTTTTCTGCGCGATTGGGGGCCGGAGATCGCGCCGGAGGCCGGCGACATCAGGCCACCTGATTTTGCCGCCCAGTGCGAAGCCATGCTGCAGGCCGGACCGCCAATCATTTCCTCGATCATGGGTGTCTTTCCGGCGCCTTTCGTGGCCCGCATGAAGACAACGGGCATCAAGTGGTTTGCAACAGTCACGACCGTCGCCGAGGCAAAGGCCGCGGAAGCCGCCGGGGCCGACGTCATCATCACGCAAGGCATGGAGGCCGGCGGACATCGCGGTGCGTTTGATGCGGCGAACGCCGAAGCCGGCATGGTAGGCCTGTTCAGTCTGCTGCCGACCGTTGTCGATGCGGTGGGCGTTCCCGTGGTCGCGTCGGGCGGAATTGCCGATGGACGCGGGGTTGCCGCGGCTTTGTTGCTGGGGGCTTCGGCGGTCCAGGTCGGCACCGCGTTGCTCCGTTCCCCGGAGGCAAAAATCGCGCCCGCCTGGGCGGATGCAATCGCACAGGCTGCACCCGAGGAAACGATGGTCACCCGCGCGTTTTCAGGACGGCCGGGACGCAGTATCGCTACCGGCTACGCGCGAGCGGCAACCGCGCCGGCAGCCCCTGCGCCATCTCCCTATCCGGTTCAACGCGGTCTCACTGCAGCGATGCGGGATGCTGCGGCGAAGGCGAACGACATTGCTCGAATCCAGGCCTGGGCCGGTCAATCCGCCAGCCTGGCAAGAGCCGAGCCCGCCGGAGAGATCGTCCGGCGATTGTGGGACGATGCGCAGGCGCTGCTCGGATAGCCAGTCGCGATCATCGCTTCGGCGCTCATGCGGCGCTGGTGGCGCCGCTGGCCGGCGATGTTATTTCGGCAGTGCCGCCTGGATCGCCTTCCAGTCGAATTTTTTCGCCAGCGTCAGCGCTTCGTCATCGGCGAGGCCGTTGAACGACACGCTGAACATCGCGTTTTTGCTCAGCGCCACGATGATGGCGCCCGACTTGTCTTTGAAGTTGAAAGTTCTGCTCGCGGGAAAGCCATCGATGGTCAAGGTATTCATGCGCCCTTCGCTGGTCTCGATGTTCATCCCGGTCCGGGTGGCCGCCAATGCTCCCTGCGCGGCCGCGCCGGTAATGATCTGCGCGTGCAAGCGGGCGGCGCCACGCTGGTATTCGCGGGTCGCCGTGATCATGCTGTTGCCCGGCATTTCCATCGATAGGCCCTCTGCCTTCTTGCCTTGCCAACCGTCGAGGTCAATGAGGAACGGAATAAAGCGCGCAAACGCCTGCTCCGCGAGTGCCGTCGAAGAGCGGAGCAGCCAAGCGAGCGGTAATGCGGCCAGTGCGCGGCGACGATTGATCATCTGACACCCCCCGGAACAGTCACCCAAACCTAGCAATGCCCAGCCTCGCGCGGAATGGCAAATCAAGCTTTGGATGTCGCCTGGCGCCGTGCGACCCGCGTGATGGGTCATCGCGGCTTAAAGAATTAAAAAACACGCAGGGGGGTAACAGCGAAGCGGATTAAGTCTCGCTGTTACCCCCCGATTTCACAGTAGCTGACGGTTACGGGCAGGGATGCTCCTGGCCGTCGTAGCCCATATACATGCCGGTCGACGGGTTGTACGACCGAAAGCGCGTCTCGCATGACGCGACAGATCCGGAGTCTGGGCCGCCTTGCACGACGACGGTACTGGGCGCCGGTGCATAGGTGTAACCCGGGGCATAATCATAGTAGCCGGGCGTGGCGTAGGCCGGACCATAGGCGTAACCGGGCGCATAATCATAGTAGCCGGGCGCGTAGTCATAGTAGCCGGGCGCCCATAACGGCGATGTTACCGCCGCTATCGTGCCGCCGATCACCCCGGCGGCAACCGCGCCGGGACCATAGCCCCATCCGGGATCCCATCCCCAACCGGGGCGGTACTGTGCGGAAGCGGGTCCGACACTTGCCAAAACGGCGCAGCCGATCAGCGCAAGCGCCGCGACTCCGCTCAAAAGTTTTGCTCTCATCTTGCTCTCCATTGCTGGAACAAGGTTCCAAGTTTTTCTTGAGGCCTCGCGAGCGGTCTTTGCGACCGCATCACTGACCGCCAATGATCGAGAGCAAACTCTTGTTCCCGGCCGCGACGTTCGTTCTCAGCTATAGGAACGGTGACAGTTCCATGCCGCAGCTGGCGGGTGCTGGAACAGCCCGGCTATCGCGGGCGAAATCGCGCGCGCGATTTATCCAGGGCGCTTGCGCTCCTGCGGCACAAGCGAAATCGTGAGCCGCTCGGCGCCGCGCAGCACGTCAAACGCCACGCTCCGGCCGATCTTCTCGCCGGTGAGCGCGCGGATCAGATCGTCGGCGCCGGTGATCGTGACGCCGTCAAGGCCGAGCACGATGTCGCCCGCCTTCAGCCCGGCGCGGTCGGCCGCGCTGCCCGGCTCGGCGGCCGAAATCACCACCGCGCTGTCCTGCATCAGCTCAAACGCGCGCCGCGGCCGCGGCGGCACTGCGGTTTGCTGGGCGGAAATGCCGATAAAGGCGCGGCGCACCCGGCCGTGCCGCACCAATTCGCCGAGCACGAAGCTCGCGGTGTTGGCGGCGACGGCAAAGCAGATGCCTTGCGCGCCCATGATCACGGCGGTGTTGATGCCGACGACCTCGCCATGGGACGACACCAGCGGGCCGCCGGAATTGCCGGGATTGAGAGCGGCGTCAGTCTGGATCACGTCGTCGATCAGGCGGCCGCTGCGGGCGCGCAGCGAACGGCCGAGCGCGGAGACGACGCCGGTGGTCACTGTCGATTTAAAGCCGAGCGGATTGCCGATCGCGATCACCAGCTGGCCGCGTTTGAGTCGCTTGGAATCGCCCAGCGGCGCGGCCGGCAGCGTCACCGGCTCGTCGACGCGGATCAGCGCGAGATCGGTGTCGGGGTCGTCGCCGACCAGGCGGGCGTGCAGGTGTTGGCCGTCAGCGGTGGTGACCTCAATCCGCGTGGCGGCGCCGGCGACGTGGCTGTTGGTGAGGATGAGCCCATCCGGCGCCATCACGACGCCTGAGCCGGAACCGCCGCGGGATCGTCCCTCGGCTTTTCCGGTGCGCACGGCAAGGCCGACCACGGCCGGGCCGACCCGGTCGACGACGTCGATCACGGCGCGCGAATAGGCGTCAAGCAGCGCCTGATCCTCGGGCGGAACTGTGAGCTGACCGGCTGCGGCGGGTTGGCCTCCGCCCAAGCCGGCATCGTGCAAGGGCATTATTTTCACGGAAATTCGCCTGTTTGGGTTGGCTCGCTGGCGCGAGCCCGACCGGATATATGGGAACTTTGCTAAGGCCCGGGAAGGGCAACGATTTCTGCTGCGGTTGACAGCGGCAATCGCATATGGTGCGGACGCCAGAGCACGTGTTTGGGAGACCTCATGGCTATCGCCGAGGCGGCGCCCCGCGCCGCCCCTTCGACAAAGCCGGCGCGCCGCGCCGCCCCTTTGACAGTGCAGTCGCGCCGCACCGCCCGCCTGACCAAGCCGGCTAGGCCGGCTGCTGCCGTCCTGATCGGCGCGGCGCTGTTGACCCTCGCCGGGTGCGGTCGAGGCGGCCAGCAGCAATCGGGCGGTCCGCCGCCGCCGACTGTGACGGTGACCAAGCCGGTGCAGCGTTCCGTCGTCGATCAGGACGAATATGTCGGCCGCTTCGTCGCCGTCGACTCGGTGGAGGTGCGCTCGCGTGTGTCCGGATACCTGTCCGAGATCCATTTCACCGACGGGCAGATGGTGAAAAAAGGCGATCTCCTGTTTGTCATCGACCACCGGCCGTTTCAGATCGTACTCGACCAGATGCGCGCCAATCTGGCACAGGCGCGCGCCAACCTCGCTTTTACCGAGGCCGATCTCGCGCGCGGTCAGGAACTGGTGCACAACAAGACCATCACCGAGCAGACCTACGACCAGCGCATCCAGGCCAAGCGCGTCGCCGAGGCCTCGGTCACCGCGCAGGAGGCGATGGTCCATCAGGCCGAGCTCGACCTCAACGATTATTCCGAGCTGCGCGCACCGGTCGACGGCCGCATCGGCGACCGCCGCGTCTCCGTCGGCAACCTCGTCACCGGCGGCAACGGCAGCAATACGACGCTGCTCGCGACCATCGTCTCGGTCGATCCGATCCGCTTTGAATTCACCTTCGACGAGGCTTCCTACCTGCGCTACCAGCGTTTCGCCGGGGCCAACGGACAAATGGGGAGCAGTGAGGGCGGCGAGGTTCCGGTGGCGCTCAAGCTCATCGACGAGACCGACTTTGCGCACACCGGCAAGATGGATTTCGTCGATAACGTCATCGACCGTTCCTCCGGCACTATCCGCGGCCGCGCTGTGTTCGCCAATCCCGGCGGACTGTTCACGCCCGGCATGTTCGGCCGCATCCGCGTTCCCGGCTCGCCGCCCTATGCCGCGCTGCTCATTCCCGATGCCGCGATCGGCACCGAGCAGGCGCGCAAATATGTCCTGGTCGTCGATGACGGCGGCGTCGCCCGGCAGAAATACGTCGTTCCCGGCCAGCTCGACGATGGGCTCCGCGTCATCAAACAAGGCCTCGCTCCTTCCGATCGCGTCATTATCAATGGTCTGATGCGCGCACGGCCCGGCGTGAAGGTCGTCGCGGAAGAGCAAGGTGCTCCGGCCGCCTCCTCGGCAGGCAAAGCCGCCGCTCAGGTCAAGGCGGACTGAAACGGGCATGCGCATCTCGCATTTCTTCATCGACCGGCCGATCTTTGCCGCCGTGATCTCGATCGTGTTCGTGATCCTCGGCGGGGTGTCGTTCTCGCGCCTGCCGATCGCGCAATATCCCGAGATCGCGCCGCCATTGATCAGCGTCACCGGGCAGTACCCGGGCGCCAGCGCCGAAGTCGTGGCCTCGACCGTGGTCACGCCGATGGAGCAGCAGATCAACGGCGTCGAGAACATGATCTACATGGCGTCGAACTCGACGGCCGATGGACGCTTCTCCATCGCAGTCAGCTTCGATCTCGGCACCAATCTCGATATCGCGCAGGTGCAGGTGCAGAACCGCGTCGCCATCGCCCAACCGCGGTTGCCGGCCGATGTGCGCAATATCGGCGTCACGGTGCAGAAATCATCGCCGGATTTGATGATGGTCGTGCATCTCTATTCGCCCGACAAGTCGCGCGATTCGCTGTTCATCTCCAATTACGCCACCCTTGAAGTGACGGATGCGGTCACCCGCGTCGACGGCGTCGGCTCGATCATCGTATTCGGCGCCCGCGACTATTCGATGCGGGTGTGGCTCGATCCGGATCGCCTGCAATCGCTGGGGCTGACCGCGACCGACGTCACCAGCGCGCTGCAGGGGCAAAACATCCAGGTCGCGTCCGGCATGCTTGATCAGCCGCCGGTCGCGCATCCCGGCGCCTTTCAGATCGCGGTGCAGACGCTTGGACGGCTCGCCAATCCCGACGAGTTCGCCTCGATCGTGGTGAAGGAGACGCCCGGCGCCGTGGTGCGGTTGAAGGATGTCGGCAGAGTTGAGCTGGCGGCGCTCGATTATTCGTCGAATTCCTATCTCGATCACGACCCGGCGGTGGCGCTCGCCATTTTCCAGCGCCCCGGCTCCAATGCGCTTACAACCGCCGAGAGCGTCAAGAGCCTGATGGCAGAATTGTCGAAGCGCTTCCCGTCCGGGATCAAATACGACATTTTCTTCAATCCGACCCAGTTCATTCAGCAATCGGTCGACGCCGTGATCGAGACCATCGGCGAGGCGACCTTGCTTGTCGTGATCGTGGTCATTCTGTTCCTGCAGACCTGGCGCGCGGCGATCATTCCGCTCATTGCCATACCGGTGTCGCTGATCGGCACGTTCTTCTTCATGGCCGCGTTCGGCTTCACGCTCAACAATCTGTCTTTGTTCGGCCTGGTGCTGGCGATCGGCATCGTGGTCGATGATGCCATCGTCGTGGTCGAGAACGTCGAGCGCAACATCGCCGCCGGCCTGCATCCGCGCGAAGCGGCGCGCAAGAGCATGGACGAGGTCGGCTCGGCGCTGGTTGCCATCGCGCTCGTACTGTGCGCCGTGTTCGTGCCCTCGGTATTCATTACCGGCATCTCCGGGCAGTTTTACCGGCAGTTCGCGCTGACCATCGCCGGCGCCACCATCATTTCGCTGATCGTCTCGCTGACGCTGTCGCCGGCGATGTGCGCGCTCCTGCTCAAGCCGCACGATGCGGCGCATCGCGACCGCTGGTGGGAGCGGCCGATTCACGGCTTCTTCGCCCTGTTCAATCGCGGCTTCAGCGGCCTCGGTGCCGGCGTCTCCTGGGTGGCGACGCGCACGGTGCGCCGCGTCGCGGTGATGGTGGTCATTTATCTCGTCGTGATCGGTTTCGGCCTCAATCAGTTCCGCCTGACGCCGGTCGGCTTTATTCCGCAGATCGACGCCGGCTACATGATCATCGTGGTTCAGCTGCCGCCCGGCGCGGCGCTGTCGCGCACCGACGCCGCGCAGCAGCGGGCGCTCGACATGGCGCTCAGCGTGCCCGGCGTCGCGCACGGCGTGAACGTGGTCGGCTTCTCGGGCGCGACCTTCACCAATTCGCCCAACGCCGGAGCGATCTTCCTGGTGCTCGAACTCGTTCGAAAAACGCGCCCGCGATCCGCGCCAGTCGGCACATGCCATTCAGGCCGAGCTCAATCGCCGGCTGTCAAAAATTCAGGACGGTTTCTTTGTCGCGGTGCTGCCGCCGCCGGTGCGCGGCATCAGCAATGCCGGTGGCTTCCGCATGATCGTCGAGGATCGCGCCGGCAACGGCTCGGCGGCGCTGCGCAGTGCGACGGCGGCGCTGATGGCGCACGCCGCGCAGACGCCGGGCCTGACCAACGTGTTCACGCTGTTCGAGACCTCGACGCCGCAAATCTATCTCAATATCGACCGCACCAAGGCGCAGCTGCTCAACGTCAACGTCACCGACGTGTTCAACGCGCTGCAGGTCTATATCGGCTCGTCCTATGTCAACGACTTCAATCTGTTCGGCCGCACCTTCCGCGTCACCGCGCAGGCGCGCGACGAGGATCGCCAGGATATCGCCGACGTGCTCAAGATCCGGGTGCGCAATGCCAATGGCGACACCGTGCCGCTCGGCTCCTTTACCACCGTAAGCGATATTTCCGGCCCGTTCCGGGTGCCGCGCTATAACCTCTATCCGTGTGCCGAGCTCGATGGCGCCGCCGCGCCCGGCTACTCGCAGGGTCAGGCGATCGCGATCATGGACAAGCTCGCCGCGGAGACGCTACCGGCCGGTTTCGCCACCGAGTGGACGTCGCTCGCGTTCCAGCAGATCAGGGCCGGCAATACCGCCATGTTCGCGTTCGTGCTGGCGGTGGTGTTTGTCTTTCTCGTCCTCGCCGCGCAATACGAGAGCCTGACACTGCCGCTGGCGGTGATCCTGATCGTGCCGATGTGCCTTGTCGCCGCCATCACCGGCGTCATCCTGCGCGGGCAGGACAACAACATCCTCACCCAGGTCGGCTTCGTGGTCTTGATCGGGCTTGCCGCCAAGAACGCCATCCTGATTGTCGAATTCGCCCGGCAGCTCGAGGATCAGGGCCGCGACCGCTGGGAAGCCGCGGTCGAGGCGACGCGGCTGCGGCTGCGCCCGATCCTGATGACGTCGTTTGCCTTCATCCTCGGCGTTTCGCCGCTGGTCTGGGCGATCGGCGCCGGCGCCGAGCTGCGCCAGGCGCTCGGCACGGCGGTGTTCTTCGGCATGATCGGCGTCACGGCGTTCGGGTTGATCTTCACGCCGGTGTTCTATGTCATCGCTCGCTACATCGCCCAACTCGGGCCGCGCCGCGGGAAGAAGCGGCAGCCCGACACGCAGCCGGCGGAGTGAAAGTTGTTCGGCGCGGCCGATATCGCCGGGGCGGCCGCCACGTAGCGGATATTATGGATGGAGGCGGGTGCGGTGGAGCGCTCGCTTCACCGCAGGCCGGACACGGTGCTGCTGAAAACGGGCGCCGCTGCCGACTTTTCGACGACCTTGGCAAACTCTGTCAGCAGAGCGGGTTCGAGTTTGCCATTCATCTCCTGCAGGATACTGAACGCCAACGCCGGCTGTATTGGCTGCCTGTATGGCCGGCGCTCAATCAGTGCGGCGTAGATGTCACAAATCGTCACGAGGCGCACCAGGTCGGGGATTTGCGGGCCGGCCAAACCGTCCGGATAACCGCTTCCATCGAGCAACTCATGATGCCAGAGCACGACTTCGAGCAGCTCAGGCTCGTAACCGCCTTGCTCGCGCAAGATTTCGTAGCCAATTCTGGCGTGGGTACGCATGATTGCAGTTTGTTCGCTGGTGAGACCCTCCGGCTTGTTGAGGATGGCAAGCGGGATTCTCGCCTTGCCGATGTCGTGCAGCAACGCTCCTCTTACGAGGTGGCTCTGATCGCTCTGCGCGAACTTGAGCCTGACAGCGAACTCCGCGGCCAGGCCGGTGACCAGCAAGCAATGCTGGTAGGTGGCGTCGTGATATGCCCAAACAACTTCGAGCCATTGCCGGATGCCGCCATCGGTTATCGCTTCCACAACGGACGTTGTCGCCTTGTCGACTCCCGTTCTGCTGACAGCTTCTCCGCGCGCGGCGGCGCCAAACAGGGTTCCAAACTCGAGTCGGGCCTGCTCCACACTCTGCGCCGGCGTCAAGTTTGCGGCCGGCGCGGCGCTGGGGATTGTCGATCGAACAGCCGGCGCGAGCGCCGCGGATATGTCGGAGATTGCTGCGTGCGCGCCAAACAAAGAGGTCGCGCCAACTGCGGCAGCTTGAACCCGTTCCAAATGACTGTCGTCCCGCAGAATCGCGACGATTGGCACAGCCGACGCGCGCGGCTGCAACAATAGGCTGCGCAAACGCTCAACGTTGCGCGGCTGGCGCAAGCCCACATCGGTGACGATTGCGATGACTGGTCCTGCAGCGGTCCTTTCTTCGTGCAGCCCGATCATTCGGCACGCGCAAAGGCGGCCGAGCCCGCGCGCCAGTTCGCCACTTTGGTTTGGGCGATCTGAGATCAGAAGGATCGCGTCTTCGCTGGCCATATTCGGCGCACCGCACCCGTCCCGTCGCCAACGGAAAGAGCCTCTATAGACGGCCGCTCAATAATATTCGGTAAAACAACACCTGATTGTCTTCGCAAGAAATTTCACGTTATTCGAGCATGGCCCGAGACTTCGACTTTACGCGCCGGGTGGCATTCGCCAAATCGGTCATGGGCCTGACGCCGGCCATAGTCGGTTGAATAGCAGACGCATCGATAACCGGGATCTGTTTGCCAACTTGGTTTTCGCCGTGGCGTAAGATAATGCCAGAACGTCAGTCCACTCCGCGGCCGCAGGACCATACCGAGCTCTCCCGTGCACAGCCCATCTGACATCGAGACATCCTGGCCGGACGCCATCCACGCGCACTTTCGGCGCGTCGGCATTCGCCAAGTCGGTTATGTGCCCGATGCCGGCCATAGCCGGCTCATTACGCTCTGCCGCGACGACCCGACCATCGCCGACGTTGTGTTGACGACAGAGGAGGAAGGCGTCGGGCTCGTCGCCGGCGCCGCGCTGGGCGGTCAGCGGGCGGCGTTGCTGATGCAGTCGAGCGGCGTCGGCAACTGCATCAATATGTTTTCGCTGCTGCGCAATTGCGGCTTCGGCTGCCTGGTGCTGGTGACCATGCGCGGCGAATTCGGCGAGTTCAATCCGTGGCAAGTGCCGATGGGCGCGATCACCGCGGAGGTGATGCGGCTTTCCGGCTTTCTCACCTATCGGATCGAGAGTGCCGATGTCGTGGATGAGATCGTCGGCGCCGGCTGCGACATGGCGTTCGACGGCAATCTCCAGATTGCGATCCTGCTGTCGCAGCGGCTGATCGGACGCAAGCGATGGACGCGATGATGCTCGACCGGCGGGATTTTATGCGGCTGCTCCTCGTCGACCGCGGCGATCTGCTGGTCGTTTGCGGGCTCGGCTCGGCGACCTGGGATGTCGCAGCGGCCGGCGACCATCCGCTCAACTTCTATCTCTGGGGCGCCATGGGCGGGACCGCGATGATCGGGCTTGGGCTGGCGTTGGCGCGGCCTGACCGCCGCGTTGCCGTCATCACCGGCGACGGCGACATGCTGATGGGCATGGGCAGTCTCGCCACCATCGGCGTCAAAGCGCCGAACAATCTCGCCATCGTGATGCTCAACAACGCCCATTACGGCGAGACCGGCATGCAGCCGAGCCATACCCATGCCGGCATCGATCTTGCCGCCACGGCGCTGGCGTGCCGGTTCAAGCACGCGCGCACGATTTCGCGAATCGAGCAAGCTGCGGACGTGCGCACGCTTCTGCACGCAGGCGAAGGCCCGATTTTCGTCGACGCCGTCATCAAAGCCGAGGACGTGCCGCGGGTGCTGCCACTGCGCGACGGGCACGCGATCAAACAGCGATTCATCGCGGCGTTGGGCTCCGCCTGATAATACACGGCGCCTGGCCCAGGGAAGCGATTGCTCGCCGACCGAGCCGCGGATGCGCGCGTGGCGGGGCCCGGAATTTGCCGAAAACTCGGGATGGGTCCAACTTCAATGTGATTTCTCTATCCGTTGGTTTGCTTGTATGCAGTCATCCGGCACCATGAGGCTTCATTGAGAGGGGAGATTGTCACATGATCCGCAGCGTTTTCATTGTCGCGGGTGTTGCGCTGGGCGTCACCGTCGCCGTTGCCCAACAGGACCCGGTCGCCGCCCGCAAGGCGCTGATGAAGGCCAACGGCGATGAGGCCAAAATCGGCGCCGCCATGATGAAGGGTCAGGCGCCGTTCGATCTCGCCGCGGCGAAAAAGATTTTCGCTGCGTGGGAAGAAGCGGCGGTGAAGATGCCTGAGCTGTTCCCGGACAACTCGAAGACCGGCGGCGAAACCGCCGCCCGTGCTGAAATCTGGGAAAACATGGTCGACGTCAAAGCCAGGTTCGCCAAGCTCGGCACTGACGCTAAGGCAGCGGCCGCTTCGGTCACCGACCTCGACAGCTTCAAGGCCGCGTTCGGCAACATCGGCAAGAATGATTGCGGCGGCTGCCACGAAAAATATCGCGTCAAGAAAAGCTGACCTGTCATTCTTCTCTCCCGGTTTCGCGGGGGAGAATTCGGTAACATGCCAAAGCTCACGCTCATTGCGGCGGCCGCAGCGGTTGGCGTGGCGGTCGTCCTCTGGGTGCTGACGATTCCGGCGACTGTTCCGGCTTCGGCGCTGCCGCCGCACACGCCGGATATCGGCAACGGCAGGACGATGTTCGACATCGGCGGTTGCGCGTCCTGCCACGCCACGCCCGCTGCCGAGCCCAGCAAGGTCGAACGCACGCGGCTTGGCGGCGGGCTCGCTCTGAAATCGCCGTTCGGCACCTTCTATGTGCCGAATATCTCGCCCGACGCGCGCGACGGCATCGGCGCCTGGAGCGAGGCGGATTTCGTCACCGCGCTGTGGAAGGGAACGTCGCCGCGCGGACGGCATCTGTTCCCGGCGTTTCCCTACACGTCCTACGCCCGCATGGCGCTTTCTGATGTGCGCGATCTCTTCGCCTACATCAAAACGCTGCCGCCGGTTGCGGGCCGCCCGCCGCGGCACGATCTCAAATTTCCGTTCAACGTCCGCCGGCTGGTCGGCGTGTGGAAGCTGCTGTTCTTCCACAGCGCGCCGTTCACCGATCAAGCGGCGGAATCCAACCGCGGGGCCTATCTGGCGAACGCGCCCGGTCACTGCGCCGAATGCCACAGCCCGCGCAACTTCCTCGGCGCCATTGTCGAAAGCGAGCGCTTTGCCGGCGGTCCCGCTCCGGACGGCAAGGCTTGGGTCCCGAATATTACGCCGACGGGGCTGCAGCACGACGATCCGGTGTGGTCGGAGAAAGACGTCGCCAGCTTTCTCGGCGATGGCATGGACCCGGCCGGCGATTTTGCCGGCGGCGCGATGGCCGAAGTTATCCGCAATACTTCGCTACTCAGCGAAGCCGACCGCGCGGCGGTCGCGGCCTATATTTATTCGCTGCCGCCGCGGCAGGGACCAAAGCCGCCGCCGAAGAAGAAATGACGATGTTATTGCGAGGCGCCCGAACTACGACCCGCCGAACGCCTTGAAGGTGATGATGGTGCGCGTGTCCTGCACGCCCGAGACGGTCTGCACCTTCTCGGCGATGAAATGGCCGATGTCGGTTCCCTGATCCACATAGAATTTGACCAAGAGGTCGAAATCGCCGGCCGTGGAATAGATTTCCGAGGCGATCTCGGCGTCCGCCAACCGGTTGGCCACCTCGTAGGATTTGCCGAGCTGGCACTTGATCTGAACGAAAAACGGAACCATGCGCACCCTCCGAGCGACCAGCCTACAGTACGAATAGCCGAGCCGGCTACAAGGGCCGAGCTCGTCATAGTATCCTGGGGCCGAAGCCGAAAGACCACCTAAATGCGTCCATCGAGCGAGTTTGCCGACAATGCCGCCGACATTCTGGCGCGGGTGCGGGCGCGGGCGCCGCGCGTGCATTGCATCACCAACAGCGTGGCGCAGCAATATACCGCTAATCTGCTGCTTGCGGCCGGCGCGGTGCCGTCGATGACAATTTCGCCCGAGGAGATCGGCGGCTTCGTCGCTGGCGCCGATGCGCTGCTCATCAATCTCGGCACCTTCGATGCCGAGCGGCGCGCGGCGATCGACGTGGCGATTGATGCCGCCCATGCGGCGGGCAAGCCTTGGGCCCTCGATCCCGTCTTCATCGAAGTGGCGCCGTCGCGCGCACAGTTTGCGCGGGAACTGCTCACCCGGCGGCCCGCGGTCGTGCGCCTCAACGCCGCGGAATTTGCCGCGCTCTCGCGCGACGATGCCGCGGGCGATGCGCCGGCGCGCCTCGCCAAGCATCATGCCACCGTGGTTGCGCTGACTGGCAGCTTCGATCTCGTGACCGATGGCACGCGCCGCGCCAAAATCGGCAATGGCGATCCGTTGATGCGGCTGGTGACCGCGATGGGCTGCGCCGGCTCGGCGCTGGTCTGCGCCGCGCTCGCAGTCGAGACGGATCCCTGGCTGGCGGCGAGTGCGGCCCTGACGGCCCTGGGTGTCGCCGGCGAGGTGGCGGCGCTGGAGGCGCGCGGGCCCGGCAGCTTCGCCGGCGCGATCATCGACGCGCTGTACGGCCTCGATGCCGCGACATTGCGCAAGCGCGCGCGGGTGTCGTGATGCGGGTCGATCTGCGCCTCAACGCCATTGTCGATCCCGAGCGCGCCGGCGGCCACGATCTCATCGATCTGGCGCGCCGCGTCGCCGCAGGTGGGGCGACGCTGGTGCAGCTGCGCGACAAGCGGAGCGAAACGCGGATCATGGTCGAGGAGGCGCGCGCGATCAAGGCGGCGCTGGTGCCATTCGCGGTACCGTTCGTTGTCAACGATCGCATCGATGTGGCGCTCGCGGCGCTTGCCGACGGCGTGCATATCGGTCCGGACGACATGGCGGTTGAAGATGCGCGTCGGCTGCTCGGGCCAGGTGCGATCATCGGCTTTTCGATCAAGACCGCTGCCGAGGCTGAAGCAGCGCCGGTCGAACTCATCGACTATGCCGGCATCGGCGGCATCTATGCGACGGTTTCGAAACAGCAGAACAGCGCGCCGATCGGTGCGGAAGGGTTTTCCCGCGTGGCCGCCGTGCTCCGCCGCCGCGTGCCGCAACTGCCGCTATGCGGCATTGCCGGTATCGATGCCGGCAATGCCGCTGCGGTGATCGCCGCCGGGGCTGACGGCGTCGCGGTCATTTCGGCATTATCGCTCGCCGCCGACCCGGCCGCCGCGGCGGCCGGGCTGCGCGAGATCGTCGATGGCATGCTGGCGAAGCGCGGCACGTGATGGGTGCCGCGCGAATTCGTTATTACTGGTTGCCGAGCTGATCCCGCGGCGGCGTTGACGCAGTCCGCGGCGGGCCCATGGTGTTGAACTTCGCCTTCTGCTCGTCGCTCAGCGAATTGTAGAAAGCCGCGAGCTTCGGCCGCACGGTCTTCATGGCGTCGACCATGGCGCTCAGCCGCGTCTTGACCGCATCGAGCCGCGCCACCGGTGTCTGCGGCATCTGAGCCGGGCATGACGTCTGCAGCTGTTCGGCGGTATTTTCCGATGCCGTCTTTAAGCCGTCGAACGCATCCCGCTGCTGCGCGTTGGGGTGCACCACCTGCTCGATCCGCTGCACCGGGAGCCTGGCGACGTCGCCGGGCTGATGGCCGCAAAGCGCCGCCACATCGCCGCCGGCCGGCGCACCCTCCGGTTGGCCTCGCGAGGCATCCGCTTTGCCGATCGCGTTCAATTGCTGTTTCTGCTCGTCGCTCAGCGTGTCGTAGAATTTCTCCAGCGGGTCGCGGACGACTTGCACGGCATTGATCATCGCATCGAGCCGCTGCTCGGCGACGTCGAGGCGTGCGACCGGCGTCAGCGGAATCGCGGTCGGGCAGGATGCCTTGATGTTGTCGCTGGCCTTGATGGACGCCTCGCGCAGATCATCGAGGGCGGCAACCTGATCGCCCGTTGGCCGGACGTCCTTTCGTATCTGCGCGATCGGAAGGTCGGTCACGCCGGGTGCCAGACCGTTGCAGCTTTCCACGGCTGCCTCATTCATTTGCGCAGCCGCCCGGCGCCGGGCGCGGGTCGTCCCGTAGTAGACGTTTGGAGTACCGGAATTTCCGTAATCCGGCCCATAGCCGTAGTCGGGACCGAATATGCTGGCAAAGACGAAATCGGGTCCTAACGCCCAGAACGGGTCGTCATAGCCATAGGGCCAAAACGCGTAGGAGAAGACGTCACCATAGAGGAACGGCCAGAACACCGGGCCGGCCCAGCCGCCCCATCCGCCGCCCCAGCCCGCTCCCCAAAGGCGGTTGCCCCACCGGTTCCAGCCGCGCCCATTGCCGAATGCGTTGCGGTTGAAGCCGGCGCGATTCAAATCGTACAGGCCGTGGAAATCGCGCGCCGCGAACCGGCCGTGAGCGAAGTCGCGCCGGCCGGCAAATCGGTCAACGGCGCCGACGCGGTTTCCCGCGAAGCCGTGGCCAGCGAAGCCGCGGCCGACATGGCCGGCAAGCCTGTGGCCAGCGAAGCCGTGGCCCACATGGCCGGCAAAGCCATGACCCGCAAAGCCATGACCCGCAAAGCCATGACCCGCAAAGCCATGACCGGCGAGGCCGTGGAAGCCGCCACCATGGAAACCACCACCGTGAATGCCAACGAAACCGCCATGGAAACCACCGCCTCCGCCATGGAACCCTCCGCCACCCCCGCCACCGTGGCCGAAAGCTAACGCGTCAGTCGAAATACCAGCCGCCGCCACCGCGACGCCGGCGAGGAGCGCGATCACAGTTCTGCTCGACATGGCACGACCTCCTTGGGCTTCCAATTGGCCCGTGTCGCCCCAAACGGGAACTTTCGGCCGCGGGCGTAGGTTGCGCGCACTTGTTGTTAAATTTTCGCAATGGTTGCGTTGCAGCAACCGGAAGGCTGCGATTGTGGTCGGTCGTTCAGAGATGGCGGCGTGGCCGAAGCGCCGACGTTGCGTTACATACACCACGAAGGCGAGCCCCGCGATGCGCGGTTCTGACACCGCCTGAAGCTCAAAGGAGCCTTGTGCGATGACCGCCATCGCCGTCACAATCGCGGGCTCGGATTCGAGCGGCGCCGCCGGCATCGAGGCCGATCTGAAGACGTTTTCCGCGCTCGGCGTCTACGGCGCCGCCGTCGTCACCGCGGTGACGGCACAGAATACCAAGGGCGTGTTTGCCATCCACGACGTGCCGGCGGATTTTATCGCGGCGCAGATCAATGCGGTGTTCACCGATCTTGATGTTGGCGCCGTGAAGATCGGCATGCTCGCCAATGCTCCGGCGATCGAGGTCGTCACCGCATCGCTCGACCGCTATCGCCCGCGCAACGTCGTGCTTGATCCGGTGATGGTCGCAAGTTCGGGCGAAAGATTGCTCCGCGAGGATGCGCTCGGCCGGCTTCGCGATCTGCTTTCGCGCGTGCGCGTCGTCACGCCCAATCTGCCGGAAGCCGCAGTGCTGCTCGGCGCGCCGCCGGCGCGCGACGAAGATGAAATGCGCGCGCAAGCGCGAGCGCTGCTGTCGCTCGGCGCCGGCGCGGTGCTGATCAAGGGCGGCCACGGCAGCGGACCGGAAAGCCTCGACCTTCTAGTCGAGGCCGACGGCTGCCTGCGGCTCGCCGCGCCGCGCATTGCGACATCCAACACGCATGGCACCGGCTGCACGTTCAGCTCGGCGATCGCCGCGGGTCTTGCCAAAGGGCTTTCCCTCGAAGATGCGGCGGGACAGGCCAAGGTCTATGTGAGTGCAGCGATTGCCGCGGCAGACCGGCTCACGGTCGGTTCGGGCCGAGGTCCTTTGCATCACTTTCATGCCTGGTGGTAGCGGACGACGGCCGACAAGGCCTTCCGGGCCATTTGGAAAATTGCTACCGCTTGTGCAACGGAAAAAGTTTTGGCGGAGATGACGACAAATGTTCTCTACGCTCACATCCATTGCCGCATTGGCGACGCTACTGGCAGCCGGGCAGGCGTCGGCGGCGGAGTGTGAGGTCGTGAACCATCCCGGGTTGGTGTTCGCCGAGCACGACGGGACCAAGCTTGTCGGCGATCTTTATCTGCCGAAGGGCCGGAGCAAAGCGCCGGTGCTGGTGGCGGTCCACGGCGGCGGATGGCAAATCGGCAGCCGGGACTTTTACCGGTACTGGGGCCTGTTCCTCGCCCGCAACGGCTATGCGGTTTTTGCCATCGATTACCGGCTCGGCAAGCCGGGCGTTTATCCAGCCGCCGTCTATGACACCAAGGCGGCGGTCCAGTTCGCACGCGCCAAGGCCGCCGAATACGAGCTCGATCCCGATCGCATCGGTCTGATCGGCGATTCCGCAGGCGCACATCTTTCCGCGCTTGTTGCGCTTGCCGGCGACCAGTACGCCTCGGCTTATCGCGAGGACGCCAACGCCGCCGTTCCCGCCAACGTCAAGGCTGTGATCGGCTTCTATGGCGTTTACGATATGCATGCGCAGTGGGCCCATGATCTGACTACGCGTCCGCGCGACCTCATCGTCGAAAAATTTCTCGGCGCGTCGCCGATGCAGAACCGGCGCGTCTATTTCGACGCTTCCCCGATCAGCTATACCACCGTCGATCACAATCAGACACGCTTCCTGCTCATTCACGGCACCGAGGACGATATCGTCGATTCTCCGACCCAGTCCGGCGCCTTTCTGACCGCGCTGACCCAAGCCGGCTTTTTCGTGCGCCGGATCATCATTCCCGGCGCCGGGCATTTCTGGTCAGCTGATCCGTTCGAAAGCGAGCCGCACAGCTACAGCGCCTTGGCGATCCCGCGGCTGATGCGATTTCTCGAAAGCTCGCTCTGATTTCGACAGCGTCGCAAAGAGGCGGCGAGGCGGCCCGATGGCCGCACCAGAGCCGCCGTAACACAGGGAGGAAGTGGTCATGCTGAAATCAATCATGGTGACCGGTGCCGTCGCGCTTGCCGTTACGGCGGCGGTCCTCGTCCCGATGCGCAGCCATCAAGCGGCGGCGCAATCAGGGCCGTTTCAGGTCAATGCGGTCGATATCGACGTGATGCCCGGCCAAGTCGACGCCTACCTCGCGGCGCTCAAGGAGAACGGCGCCGCGTCGGTGCATGAGCCGGGCTGTCGCGAGTTCAACATCGCGGTCTCGCAGAAGGATCCGAACCACGTGCTGATCTACGAGGTCTATAACGATGCCGCGGCCGCGCAGGCGCATCGGGCAACCGATCATTTCAAGAAATATGCGGCGACCACCAAAGACATGGTCGCCAAGCGCGAAGCCAGAGGCTTCTCGTCGTTTGCGATGAATATGAAGGCCATGTAATCGGCGTTGCGCCGATTGGAAATCAAATGGCGGCAAAGAACCACTTGGCGACAAAGAAGCACTTGGCGACAAAGCAGAAGGGCGCTGTCGGTGTTGTCGGTCTCGGCATCATGGGCGGCGCGTTCGCCGAAAATCTGCTCGCCGCGGGCTGGCGCGTCATCGGCTACGATGTCGCGCCGGCGCGGCGACGCGCACTGTCGCGGGCCGGCGTCGAAATCGCGGAAGACGCTGGCGGCGTGGCGCGCCAGGCGCCGACCATCATTTTGAGTCTGCCAAAGCCGGCGGCGCTGGCCGCGACGGTTGCCGCCATCGTCAAGGCCGACGTACCCCGACGGGTGGTCATCGAGGCTTCCACGTTCAAACTGGAAGACAAAACCGTTGCGGAAGCGGCGTTTCGCCAGGCCGGCCACGTTCTGCTCGACTGCCCGGTGAGCGGCACCGGCTCCCAGGCCAAAGTGAAAGACCTCGTAATCTACGCGTCGGGCGGCTCCGCCGAGATCAAGCGGCTGCGTCCGCTGTTTGCCGACTTTTCGCGCGTGGTGCAGGATCTCGGCGAATTCGGCAACGGCAGCCGGATGAAATACGTCGCCAATCTGCTGGTCGCCATCCACAACGTGGCGAGCGCCGAGGCGCTGGTGCTGGGCATGAAAGCCGGACTGCCTCCGGAACTTATTTACGAACACATCAAGGTCGGCGCCGGCACTTCGCGCGTCTTCGAGTTGCGCGGACCGATGATGGTGAAGGGCCGCTATGACGATCCGACCATGAAGATTTCGACCTGGCAGAAGGACATGGACGTCATCGGCAGCTTTGCGCAATCGCTCGGCGTGCCGACGCCGTTATTTTCCGCCACGCTGCCGATCTACGCCGCCGCCATGTCGACCGGTCACGCCATGCAGGATACCGCATCCACCTGCGCGGTGCTCGAAGCGATGGCCGGGATTAAACGCGGTAAGGCAAGGGCGAAACGCAGACGCAGCCGCGAGAAGTGAGGTTACGCCAAAAGGCGACATCGCGCCGCCTGCCGCGCACACCGGAATCGAGTATACGGAATCAAGTATAAGAGACGAGGGTTGCGAGCCTGTCTGGATGCGCGCTCAATCACCGACCACAATCGCCCCTTCGGCGGCCACCGACAGCCGGATCACTGAACTGCACCTGTGGGCAGTTCGTGAAGGGCTGCGCAGAGCGCCGGCGGCGACGCTGTTCGAGGATTTCTGCCAACGGCTTGCCTCTGCCGGGGTGCCGCTTTTGCGGGCTTTCGTCGGGATGCGAACGTTGCATCCGCAATGGGCCGGCTACACCTACACCTGGCGGCGCGGCCGGGACTTGGTAGACCCATTGCGGCGTCAGCGTGGCGAAGAATATGATCAGGACGTGCGGGATAGCCCCTTTTTCCACCTGCTAAATGCCGCCGGCGCACGCGATCTGCCGCTGCGCTTGCGGCGCCGACTTGCCGGTCGCGGGGCGCAACGAGATTTTCCAATTCTCGAGAAGTTGGCGATCGCCGGGGCAACCGACTATTTCGCCGAACTGATTCCAGTCGGTATGGTAACCGAGGCATTCCCTGACAACGGTATTGGCTTCTCCTTTGCGACCGATCACCCCGACGGCTTTGGCAACGACGATCTCCGGTTAATTGAGGCGGTATTGCCGGCGGTGTCGCTTGCGATCGTGTCGGATGCCGAGCACACGATTGCCGCTGGTTTGCTTGCCGCCTATCTTGGCGGCGACGTTGGCCGTCGCGTGCATGCCGGTGTGGTTGAGCGCGGTTCTGTCGAGAGTATCCGGGCAGTGCTATGGTACGCGGATATCCGAGGCTTCACTCCAATAGCCGATGCGACGCCTGGGCCGGTTCTCGTCGAAATGCTCGACGATATATTCGAGACGCTGACCGCCGCGCTGCGTCCACACGGCGGTCAGGTGCTGAAGTTCCTCGGCGATGGCATGCTCGCAAGCTTTGCTTTCGTTGCTGCGACGCGCGATGAAACCTGCGATCACGCGCTCGCCGCCGCCGCGGAAGCAATGCGCGGCCTCGACCGGATTAACGCGGATCGAGCGCGGATCGGAAAACCAATCGCCGCGGTTGACCTCGCGCTCCATCTCGGCGAGGTGCTCTATGGCAATGTTGGCGCGGTGGATCGCCTCGACTTCACAGTTATAGGACCGGCAGTCAACGAGGTAGCGCGGATCGAGACCTTGTGCGAGCCGCTGGACCGCAGGGTTCTTGTCTCCGCCGAGCTTGCCTTGGCGATCGGCAACAGAATTCAGCTCGAGCCGCTCGGGGCGCACCTCCTCCGCGGAGTGCGCGAACCGAAAGAAATTTTTGCTTTGCGGCTCTAGAACAATGCCTGGCGGAAAGGTTTAGTGGCGCGCTTTCGCCATGCGTCAACCAACGGTGCCCAAGTGACGCTTTGGTTCAAACTCGGCACATTCACGATCTACGCGCGGTGTCGGCTCCGCCTGCGCCTCCGCACCTATCGCCGCGTCGCAGCGAAGCGACGGGATCGGATAAAACGACGGCGCCTGTCACGATGGTGCCAGGAGCCTCAAGCGTTTTTGTCAGGGGAGTCCAATGATCGCAGGGTGCGCGCGCAGAGAATTCGCAACAATGGCGTTCGGCGTTTTCGCGCTGCTGGTCGCTGGTGCCGGGGCCGCGGCGCAACCGGCGCCCGACTATGGCGCGCTGCTGGTGGCACCGGACCGTAGCGATGCGGACCGGCAGGCTGACAAGCGCCGCGATCCGGCGCCGTTTCTGGCCTTCTCGGGGGTGCGCCCGGGCATGAAGGTGCTCGATATGGGCGCCGGCGGCGGCTACAGCACCGAGTTGATGGCGCGCGCCGTCGCGCCGGGCGGCATTGTCTATGCGCAGAATCCAGCCGAGCTCGGCGAGAAACCCAAGACTGCTTTCGACGCGCGACTAAAGACTGCCGCAATGAAAGACGTCGTCGCCGTCGTGCGGCCCTTCGACGACCCAGTGCCGCCGAACCTGCATGATCTCGACCTGGTCACGTTCCTCTTCTACTACCACGACACGACGTACATGAACGTCGATCGCGCCGAGATGGATCGTAAGTTGTTTGCGGCGCTGAAACCCGGCGGCTTTTTGGTGATCGCGGATCATTCCGCGCTGCCGGGCCAAGGTATCTCGGTAGGCAAGACGCTGCATCGCATCGAAGAGAGTACGTTGCGCGAGGAAGTCGAAGCGGCCGGCTTCCGCGTCGTAGCCGAGGGCAATTTCTGGCGAAGCCCGGACGATACGCACGACTTCCCAAGCTACCGGCCGACCACCGCGGTCGACAATTTCGTGCTCAAATTTCAGAAGCCGATGTGACCATCGATGTGACGTCGCTCGCCAAATTGCGCGGTTACAGGCCGACCGACGAATCCACCAGAGAGGGTCTGTCGCTCCATTTCGACGTTGTTGATTACACACTCGCTAACCAACGACAAAGTCGTCGGGAAACTAAACACAAAACCGAATGATTCCTCAATCGCTGCGCCCCATAAGCGCATCGATGACTGCAATCGAAGAACAACGTCGCGACTTGCGTGCCGGAGTTCTCGGCCGCTTTCATCACGGATTCAAAACCCCCGTTGTGATGGCGGAGTAAGGGTTGGCGGGATCATGAACCTGTTCAGGAGGAAAGCCAGGCGCTGGTTTCACGATTTTGGGCCTGCCCTCACGGTGGCGATCATCGGCGGCGCGCTGTCCTTCGCTGTCTGGCATCTGGTGGCCGCGTTGGAAACGCGGCTGTTCGTTCAGGGGACGCCCGAGCCAGGCGGTTTTACCGCCGATGGACACTGGCTTTCGTGGATCGTGTTGATATTTGGCTTGCTGCTGAGCGGGGCGATGGCGTTCATTATCCAGGCCTCGGCTCGACATGCCCGCGATCTTGAAATCAAGAATCTACAGTTTGATGCGGCGTTGAACAATATGGTTCAGGGTCTCTTGATGTACGATGCCGCCGGGCACATGATCATTTCCAATCGGCGCTTTGCCGAAATATATGGAATGCCGTGGGAAAAATGGTCGCCGGCATGCTTGGGGACGACCGTCCCTGACGGAATTAAGCTCGCCGACAGCTTGGCCAACGTCACGACAAAAAACCCCACGCAACTGGTTGGCGAGATTCAGAACATCTTAAGTCGCCGCAAGCCCGGCGCTTTCATCATCGAGCGCAGCGACGGACGTACGTATGTGTCGACAAATGCGCCAATGGCCGACGGCGGCTACGTCGTGACATTGGACGACATCACGGAAGCTCGACGTAATGAAGAAAAGATTTCTCATTTGGCACGCTACGACGCCCTTACCGATTTGCCGAATCGCGTGCTTTTCTCTGAAAAGATGAAAGAGTGTTTGTCTCGGGGGCGGCAGGGCGGCGCACTCGCCATTATGAGTTTGGACCTTGACGATTTCAAAAGCGTCAACGATACCCTTGGCCATCCGATCGGCGACAAGCTGTTGCAGAGCGTAGCGGAGCGTATGCGCGGCTGTATCCGGGAGACCGATGTTGCGGCTCGGCTGGGCGGCGACGAGTTTGCGATCGTACAGACCCCGATCAACGGTCCTGCGGACACCACCTCGCTGGCGACGCGTCTGATCGAAGCCGTCGGCGCGCCATATCAGCTTGATGGCCACCAAATTATGGTCGGGATCAGCGTCGGCATCGCAATCGCGCCGGCCGACGGCACAGAGCCGGATCAGCTCATGAGGAACGCCGATACGGCGCTCTACCGCTGCAAGGCCGACGGCGGAAATACCTATCGATTTTTCGAACCGGAAATGGACGCTCGCATGCAGCAGCGGCATGCGCTTGAGCTCGATCTCCGCAAGGCGTTGGCGAACGGCGAGTTCATCCTCAACTATCAGCCCCTCGTCAATCTCAAGACCGGAAAGATCTCGTCTTGTGAGGCGCTCATTCGCTGGCATCAACCCGAACGCGGCTTGGTGCCGCCTCTCGACTTTATTTCGATCGCGGAAGAAACCGGCCTGATCGTGCCGATCGGCGAATGGGTGTTGCGTCGGGCCTGCGCCGATGCCGTTGAATGGCCGGGCGAAATTACGGTTGCGGTCAATGTGTCGCCGCTTCAGTTCAAGAGCGGCAACTTCGTCCAGACCGTGGCGAACGCGCTTAATGATTCGCGCCTACCCGCAAGCCGACTGGAGCTTGAGGTTACTGAGCTCGTTCTCATGCAAGATACCAATGCAGCCCATGCTCTGTTCCATCGGCTCAGGGATATTGGCGTCAGTATCGCGATGGACGATTTCGGGACCGGATACTCGTCGCTCGGCTATCTGCGCAGTTTTCCATTCAATAAGATCAAGATCGATCAGTCGTTCATTCGCGATATCGCAAAGAATAAGGACAGCCTGGCAATCCTTCGCGCAGTAGTCGGCCTTGGCCGCAGTCTCGGCATTGTCACCACCGCCGAAGGCGTCGAAACAAAAAACCAGCTTGAAGTACTGATAACCGAAGGATGTACCGAAGCCCAAGGTTACTTCTTCAGTCACCCTGTATCCGCAGTCGCGGTGAAAGATTTACTCGGCCCGATCGGCGGCGAAGTGCAGGCTATCGCCTGATGCTTAACCAGGCGATTTCATCAGCATTTGCATAGCGAATCCGCGCACTGGTGTTGCGCGATATCGCCTCAGCCATTATCCCTTCGCGATAGTGTGGTAAGTGTCGCACACCGCTGAGAGCGAAGACCGATGGTGGTACGACGCCGCATCTTTGAACAGCAGACCTCCCGGCTCGCCATCTGGGCGCGCCGCGTCGCGTTGTTTTCGCTCGCGGCGACGGTCATCGCCATCATTATCGTGCGGTCAGGCGCGCTCGACATCGTGCCTGCGCTCTCGACCTTGGCCGGCGCCTTGGTGCTCGCCGTGGTGGCGATCCTGCTCGCCTTCGCCGCCGGCGTCGCCATCTGGAGGGAGGGCGTCGGCGGCGTGAGCGAGGCGATCACGGCGTTTGTCCTCGGTGTCGCGCTGATTGCCTATCCGCTCTACCTCAGCCTCAAGGCCTACCGGCTGCCGGCGATCTATGACGTCACCACCGACCCGATCGATCCGCCGCGGTTCGAGGCGATCGCGCGGCTGCGGCCGCGCGACGCCAATCCAGTCACCTATGCCGGTCTCTACGCCGCGGAGCAGCAGCGCGCGGCTTATTCCGATATCGAGCCTGATGTCACTAATGCGTCGCCGCAGGAAGCTTATGACGCGGTGCTTAAGGTGATCGGCAAGCGCAAGTGGCACGTCGTCGATGCGCGTCCGCCGCAGGAGCCGGGAGCGCGCGAAGGCCGCGTCGAAGCGATCGCGCGCACGCCGATTCTCGGCTTCCGCGATGACGTCGTGGTGCGGGTCCGGGCGACGCCGGACGGCGCCCGCATCGATGTGCGCTCGGCCTCGCGCTACGGCCGCCATGATCTCGGCGCCAACGCCGCGCGCGTGCGCGCGCTGATCGACGATGTCGACGATGTTCTGGCGGCTCCGACGCCGGAGAAGAAACAACCGGCACCAGCACCGAAACCCACTCAGGCCGCCGGCAAGGGCAGCTCGGTCAAGCGGTAAGTGCCGCCGATCGACGGCGGTCCCTCGGTCGCGACGATACCGCGCGCGACCAGATCCTCAAGATGCGCGAGCACCGAGAGCGAAGCCGCACCGGCGAGCCGAGGGTCGAGGCCGATATAGATGGCTCTCACCAGCGTCGGGATATCGGCGGCGCCCTTCTTGAGCCGCCGCACGATGGATGCCTCGCGCCCGTGGCGGTGCTGGATGTAGCTCTGCACGAAGCGCGGCGCATCGCGCACCGGCCCGCCGTGGCCGGGCAAGTAGATCGGCTCGCTCCGCCGCGCCAGCTTCTCCAGCGAGGCCATGTAATCGCTCATCGCCCCGTCGGGCGGCGCTACGATCGAGGTCGACCACGCCATGACATGATCGCCCGAGAAGATGAGGTCCGCTTCCTTGAAGGCATAGGCCATGTGGTTCGCGGTGTGTCCCGGCGTCGGCAGCGCTTCGATGGTCCAGCCGTCGCCCGAAACCACCTGGCCGTCGGCCAATGCGACATCGGGGCGAAAGTCCATATCGGCGCTGGCGTCGAGCCGGCCCGCCTCGCCGATGTGGAGCGGGCGCGCCAGTCGGTGCGGCCCTTGCGCGTAAACGGTCGCGCCGGTTGCGGCCTTGACCTCTGGCACTGCGGGCGAATGGTCGCGATGGGTGTGGGTGACGAAAATATCGGTGACGGTTTCACCACGGATGGCATCGAGCAGCGCTGCGATGTGCGCAGCGTCGTCCGGGCCGGGATCGACGATCGCGACCTTGCCGCGGCCGATGATGTAGCTGACCGTTCCTTTGAAGGTGAACGGGCCGGGATTGTTGGCGACGATGGCGCGCACGCCCGGCGCCACGTCTTCGATCCGGCCGGGCACAAGCTCGAAACTCTTGTTGTAGGTGATGTCGTCGCTCATGCGGGCTTGATGACGGCGGCGTCAATGATGTCCGCCCGGAGATAGTCGGTCGGAGCGTACTTGGCAAAGTAGGGGGTAACTCAGGGGTAGGTACCCCGTCGCGTCAACCGCCAAGGTCCAACGCGGACGGGGTGCCCAAAAAGGATGGAGCCCCGGTGCCGGGATCGCCGGGGCTCCAAGCAATCTCATTCAACACGAGTTGTGAGATCGAGATCGCACGTAACGCTATGCAAACTGCGGGCCAAGTCGGAACAAGCTGGCTTTCAGCGGGGACAGGCCTCTGGGCCGGTTGGAGAACGGCGCTAATGGGCGTCGAAAGGCTCTATGTCGGTGGTATCGTGTTCGCGGAGCGGGCGGTCGCTGGCTAAATTGCAGGCATTCTCCGGATTCGCCCATTCCCTATGCGCTTTTCGCCACTCGGGCCAGCCTAGAACGGCGTCCGGCTGCGAATGGCCGCCGCAAGCGTGCCCTCGTCGAGGTAATCGAGTTCGCCACCGACCGGCACGCCGTGCGCCAGCCTAGTGACCTTGACCTTCGCGTCGTGCAGGAGGTCGGTGATGTAGTGGGCGGTGCTCTGGCCGTCGACGGTGGCGTTGAGCGCCAGGATGATTTCATTGACCGCAGGATCGTGGGCGCGCTTGACCAGCGCGTCGATGGTGAGGTCATCGGGCCCGACGCCGTCGAGCGGCGACAGCGTGCCGCCGAGCACGTGATAGCGGGCGTTGATGGCGTGGGCGCGCTCCAGCGCCCACAGGTCGGAGACGTCGGCCACCACCACGATGGCGGAGGGGTCGCGCCGCGGATCGGTGCAGACGGTGCAAGGATTCTGCGTGTCGATGTTGCCGCAGATCCGGCACACCTCGATCTTCTCCATTGCGGTTTGCAACGCTGTAGCCAGCGGCGCCATCACCGCCTCGCGCTTCTTGATGAGAAAGAGCGCCGCGCGGCGCGCCGAGCGCGGACCGAGTCCGGGCAGCCGGGCGAGCAGCTGAATCAGGCGTTCGATCTCGGGACCGGCGGAAACGGCAGGCATCGACTAGAACAGCTTCAGCCCGGGCGGCAGCGGCAGTCCGCCGGTGAGCGCCTGCATGCGTTCGGCCAACAGCGCTTCTAGTTTGCGGCGTGCGTCGGCGTGCGCGGCGATAATGAGATCCTGCAGAATCTCCTTCTGGTCCGGCTTGAGCAGCGAATTGTCGACATGCGCAGCCCGCAGTTCGCCCTTGCCGGACAGTTTCAGCGTCAGGAGCCCGCCGCCAGCCGCGCCCTCGACCTCGATCCGGTCGAGCTCGGCCTGCATCGCTTCCATCTTCGATTTGAGCTCGGTGGCCTGTTTCATCAGGCCCAGGAAATCGACCATGGCGGCCCCTGTTTACAGTTCGTCTTATGGTTCGTCGTCGGCGCGGCCCGCTTCGGGCGGCATCTCGTCGAGTGCGACGGGTGCGTCGGCGGGCCGCCGCACATCCACGATCTCGGCGCCGGGAAAGCGCGCCAGCACCGCCTGCACCAGCGGATCGCCGCGCACGCCGTCTTTCAGCTCGGCTTTGCGTGTCTGCGCCTGCGCGTAAAGGCTCGGCATACCCGGCTCGGCGGAGACGATCACCATCCAGCGCCGCCCGGTCCACTCGGCGAGTTTTTTCGAAAGTTCGCCGGTCAGCGATTTTGGCGCGCTGGCTTCGAGGCCGATCTCGAGCCGGCCGTCCTCGAAGCGCACCAGCCGCACCTCGCGTTCGAGCGCGCTCTTGATCGCGATGTCGCGCTTATCGGCCGCCAGCGCCACCAGGTCCTCGAAGCTAGCCAGCCCGCGCGCCGATACGCTCGCATCTTGGCTGTGCGCCAGCGTGTCGTCGGCCGGCAATTCCGCCGGAGCGGCGGCCGCAGCCGAGGCAGCTGCGCCGCGCGTTGCTCCGCGGGACATTTCGGCGCGGGGCGCTTCCGCGCGCGCCGGCAGGTCCGAACGCGGCGACGATTGGACGGCCGGCGTGGGCGTTGCGCCGTTGCCTCGCGCGCCTTCGCCGAGCGAGCGGATCACTTCGTCGGGTGTCGGCAGGTCGGCGGCGTAGGCGATGCGCACCAGCACCATTTCGGCGGCGGCGAGCGGCCGTCCGGCGGCGGCGACTTCTTCAAGACCCTTGAGCAGCATCTGCCAGGTCCGCGCCAGCACCCGCATCGACAGTTTGGCGGCAAAGGCAAGCCCGCGCGTTCGTTCGGTCTCGGTGAGCGAAACGTCGTCGGCTAAACCGGGTACGATTTTGACCCGGGTGACGAAATGGGTGAACTCGGCAAGGTCGCCGAGCACCATGGCGGGATCGGCGCCGGCATCGTACTGGTCGCGCAGTTCGACCAAGGCGCGGGCGAGGTCGGCGCGCATCAGCGCCTCGAACAGATCGATCACCCGGGCGCGGTCGGCAAGGCCGAGCATGCCCCGCACATCTTCGGCGCGCACCGGGCCTGCGGCATGCGCGATCGCCTGATCGAACAGCGACAGCGCGTCGCGCACCGAGCCTTCCGCGGCGCGCGCAATCATCGCCAAGGCCTCGGGTTCGGCGGTGATCGATTCCAACCCGGCGATGCCTTGCAGGTGCTTCACCAGAAGCGCCGCGTCGACCCGGCGCAGATCGAAGCGCTGGCAGCGCGACAGCACCGTGATCGGCACCTTGCGGATTTCCGTGGTTGCGAACACGAATTTGGCGTGCGCCGGCGGCTCCTCCAGCGTCTTGAGCAGCGCGTTGAACGCGGCGCCCGACAACATGTGCACTTCATCGAGGATGTAGACCTTGTAGCGGGCCGAGACCGGCGCGTAGCGGATCGCCTCGTTGATGGCGCGGACGTCCTCGACGCCGTTGTGGGAGGCCGCATCCATCTCGATCACGTCGAGATGCCGGCTTTCCATGATCGCCTGACAGTGCACGCCGAGCACCGGCATGGCGATCCTCGGGCCGGTGACGGAACCGTCGGGAAGTTCGTAATTGAGCGCGCGGGCGAGAATGCGCGCCGTCGTGGTTTTGCCGACGCCGCGCACGCCGGTGAGGATCCAGGCTTGCGGGATGCGCCCGCTCTCGAACGCATTCGAGATCGTGCGCACCATCGCGTCCTGGCCGATCAGATCGGCGAAGGTCGACGGCCGGTATTTGCGCGCCAGCACGCGGTAGGATTGGGCCGGGGTAGTGGCGTCGTTCATTTCATACTTTGTAGCCCGGATTGAGCCGAGCGAAATCCGGATCAGTCTGCGAGCGGGTCGGTTCTCCCCGCATTTCGCTTCGCTCAACGCGGGCTACATCGATGAAAGGGTGGGAGGCTGACGAGCGACCCGAACCGCGCTCGTTAGGGCTGCTTCCTTCCGGACCTGACCCGGTTGGCGAGTGGCTCGTCCACCGCCAACCTCCCGGGCCCTATATCGGCCGGGGCAGGAGAGAAAGCAAGCGGGGCAGCCTTTTCCTGCGCCCCGCGCGCGGAGGGTGATGGTCGTAGTGCCCCTTACGGTGTCCGCCTTATGGATTAATCCTCAATTTCATCCCGGCATTCGTGCCGCTAGCCTCCCGCAACCTCGCCACAGGCGGGCGGCTTACAGGGAGCCTACCAATGTCGATGACAGCGGCAGCGAATGCGGAAAACACAATGGTGCGCGATGGCGCCGATGCGCAAAAATTGTTCATGCTCGGCATGATGTACGCAAGCGGCAACTCGGTCCCCGCCGACATGGTGGCCGCACACAAATGGTTCAACATCGCCGCGCTGCGCGGCAACAGCGAAGCGGCGCGGCTCCGCCGCGAGGTCGCCGGCGAAATGTCCGAGGCCGAGATCGCCGCAGCGCAACGCGCCGCCCGCGTCTGGCTCATCCGCCACTAACGCGCAAGCAACAGCCAGGGCGCCGGCTTACGCCGGTTTTTCGCGCCGGTCTCTGACCCGCGCCGCCTTGAATTCGGTTCGCGACAGCGTGCCAGGCGCCAACACTTCGACCGCGGCCCGCACCTCGCAACGGGTGCGAATTTCCTCGATGACGGTGGCGGCGATGGTTTCGCCGGCATGGTGCTCGACTCGTACCGTCATCACATCCAGCCCGTCGGCATTAGTCATCAATAAGATTTCGAATTCGTCGCCGATGCCGGTAATCGAGCGCACCGCATGCTCGATCTGTCCCGGAAACATCTTGATGCCGCGCAGATTGATAAGGTCGTCGGCGCGGCCGGCGAAGGAGCCGACGGCGCGCACATGCGACCGCCCGCAGGGACAGCGGGTGCGGTCGAAGGTCGCGTAGTCGCCCACCAGGAAGCGCAGCTGCGGCGAAGATTCTGAATTGAGATTGGTGCAGACCGTGAGCCCGCGCTCGCCTTCGCTCTGCGCTTGGCGCGAATGCGGATCGACCGTTTCCCAGACCTGAACGTCTTCGAGCAGGTGCGTGGTGACGGGACCCTCCGTAGGCTGCGAGTAAGCGCAGGAGAAACCGCCGACATGCGGCGACGCCTCGGTGCAGCCGTAAAACTCGACCAGCCGCGCGCCCCATAGTTCCTGGATGCGCTCGCGCGTAGCGGCGACGCTCATGCCAGGCTCGCCGGCGACGAACAGCGTGCGCACCGCGGTCGCGCGCGGATCGACGCCGAGCGCTTCCACCGTGCGCCCAAGATGCAGCGCATAGGACGGCGTGCACAGCAGGATGGTCGGCTGGTAGCGGATGACGACGTTGGCGCGCGCCCGGGCGTCCATGCCGCCGCCGGGGAGCGTCGGCAAGCCCATCTTGGCGAGCGCATACTGAACGCCCCAGGCCCAAACATGCGGGCCGTAACCGGTGATCATAAAGACGGTGTCGCCCTGGCGGAAATCCATGGCATGGAGCGCGCGCGTGTTGGCCCAGGCCCATAATTCGCGGTCGATGTGGGAATAGCGAAACACCCGCGGCGGACCGGTGGTGCCGGACGAAGAGAACATCATCCAGCCGCGTTCGGCCCAGACCGCGTCCGACATGGCCGTGTAGGTGCCGTATGGCGGCTGCGCCGCCGCGTCCTCCGCCATTTCGAGCTTGTCGACCACCGGCCATTTGCCGACCAGGTCGTCGACCGTGCGCAGATCGGAGGGAATGAGCCCCAGCCGGTCGAAGCGCCGGCGATAGAAGTCGCTGTTCTCGTAGAGAAACGGGGTCACCGCCACGATCTTGTCGTTCTGGATCGCCCGGATCTCGTCGCGCGAGGCGGTATCGAGGCGCGGCGACCAATAATCCGCCGAGCCGGGCCGGTCGCGGTCATGGCGATGGCGCTCGATGGTCTCAAGCCACATCCGCCGCGTCGCCGCAGCGCGGTCCGCCCGATCGCTCATGGGCTCCCTCCCTTTATTTCCATCATATTCAAGATGCGCACACGGCTGCTAGAAGGACGTCACCATAAAGCAGCCGCGATGAGCCGTACGCCGATGCACCATCCGCCGTTTCGTGCCGACCATATCGGCAGCCTGCTGCGCCCGGCCGGGCTGCGCCAGGCCTTTCGCGCCTTTCACGCCGGCGAGCTGGACGAGGACCGTTTTGCCGCTGCGCAGGATGCGGCGATCCGCGACGCCATCAGGTTGCAGCAAGAGGTCGGCCTTCCGGTCGTCACCGACGGCGAATTTCGCCGCGGCTCGTATTGGAGCCGCTTCGTCGAAGGCGTTGAGGGTCTCGATGTGGCCGAGGCGCGCTTTAAGTTTCACGACCAGCATGGCCATGAGCTTGCTTTTACCGCCCCGCATGTGACCGCCAAGCTGGCGCGGCGGCGGCCGATTGCGCTCGACGAGTTCACCTTCATGCGTGAGCACGCGACCGCGCTGCCCAAGGTGACCTTGCCGGCGCCGTCCACCATGCACTTCTGGCGCGGCGCCGCGTATGCGGTGCCCGGCCTCTATGGCAGTCCGCGCGATTTCTTCCGCGACCTCGCGGCGATCTATCGCGCCGAGATCGCCGACCTTGCCGCCGCTGGCTGCCGCTATATCCAGCTCGACGAAGTCGCGCTCGCGATGCTCTGCGATCCGGCGGTGCGCAGCAAAGTCGCCGCTGACGGCAACGATCCGGCCCGGCTGGTCGCGCTCTATGTGGAGGCCATCAGCGGAGCGGTCGCCGCGGCACCGCCGGACATGGCGGTCGGCGTGCACATGTGTCGGGGCAATTTCAAAGGCAAATATTTGGCCGAAGGCGGCTATGACGAGATCGCCAAGGCACTGTTCGGCGCTCCCGGCGTCACGCACTTTCTGCTCGAATTCGACACCGCACGCGCCGGCGATTTCGCGCCGTTACGCCACATCGCGGCGGACAAAGGCGTCGTCCTCGGCCTGATCAGCTCCAAGAATGCCGCGCTCGAAAAACTTGACGATCTTGCGGGGCGGATCGAGGAGGCGGCGCGCTTTATCGATAAAGACCGGCTGGCCATCAGTCCGCAATGCGGGTTCGCCAGCACGGCCGCCGGCAACCCGGTCACCGAGGCCACCCAGCGCGCCAAGCTCGCGCTTTGCGTTGCGGCGGCAAAGGCCGCCTGGGCTTGAACGGGGCGGCGGAACCACTGCCCGCGCAAGGGGTTAGCGGGCGATGGAACTTCACATTATGTGATCGGGTTGAGGGAAGCCGGCTCGCCCCGGGCGCGCGATCCGCTCCGCCGCGCTAATGCCATGGATGACTTGTGGGATACAGGGATTGATTCGTTGATTAGCAGCGCGAAGCTGGCGCCAGCGCTGCCGCAACTGAGAGGATGTTATGAAGCTTTTCTGGCTGTGCAGCATTTCCGCTATCGCCGTGTTCGCGTTCGTCGGTGCCGGAACGGCGCTCGCCGATCCGCGCGGCCTTTGGCAGGCGCAGGATGGCGCGCACGTGCAGGTGAAAACCTGCGGCAAGGAGCTGTGTGCGACGATTGCCAGCCCCCGGTCGCAGGTGGACCCGGACACCGGCCAGCCTTGGACCGATAAGCACAATCCCGATCCGGCGCTGCGCGGCCGGGCGCTCGTCGGCGTCCCGGTGCTCTATGGGATGGTGCCGGACGGCGCCAACAGGTGGTCGGGAACGCTCTACAACACCAACACCGGCCAGAGCTATCAAGGCCGTCTCGTCGAGCTTAACCAGAACACCATCCGGGTCGAAGGCTGCGTCATCGGCATTTGCGGCGGCCGCAACCTGCAGCGGATCCAGTAATCTCTGTCTTTACGCTTTTGCCTGGCAGACTCGACCTACGCCCCTTACCGCAGCCAGCGGCGCCGGGCAGTCCTACTTCACCGCATTGCGGGGCATGATGAAGCGCGCTTGACCCCGATCACCGGCGCGGCTTCAATCGAGCGCAAACTAAAGAGTGACCTGGAGTGAAACGCATGACGTTCCACATCGCCATCGCGCAACGGATGGCGGGCCCCGCGTCGCCGCCGCGCGAAGCGGCCGCGTAAGCCGGTCATTCTGGTCAACGTGTCCAAAGAGCCCGATCCAAATTCGCCGCCAGGCCTCGCTTATGGCGGCAGCCGCATCGCGCGGGCGGCGGACTATCGCGGCGACGCCGCCAAGCTCGCGGCGCTGACGGAGAGCAAGGATGCCGGCTGCTACGTGATCGGCGGCGAGCTCGTGGTGCTCAAGCAGCACGGCGAGATGCTCGATCCGATGTTTTCTGTTGCCGAGGCCCGCGCGCTCGGCGCTGCGCGCGAGACCGTGTTCCTCGGCCTGCTGGACGGGGCGCCGCGTTTCGGCGCCGGGCTCGATCCGGCCGCCATCGGGCCATTAAAGGCGCGCACCGATCTTAGGCTGATCGATCTGCGCACCATCGCGGTGCAAAGTGTGGTCGCGTCGGAACACGTGCCGCCGCTGGCCGAAGCCAAGGCGGTTCTCGGCTGGCATGCCCGCCACCGCTTCTGTCCCAATTGCGGCGCGGCTTCGCTGTCCAAGCAGGGCGGCTGGCGCCGCGACTGTCCCTCCTGCGGGGCCGAGCATTTTCCGCGCACCGATCCGGTGGTCATCATGCTGCCGATCTCCGGCGAGCGTTGCGTGCTCGGCCGTTCGCCGCGTTTTCCCCAGACCATGTGGTCATGTCTCGCTGGCTTTGCCGAACCCGGCGAGTTGATCGAGGAAGCGGTGCGGCGCGAGGTGCTGGAGGAAGTGGGCATTGCCTGCGCGCGCGTGAAATATTTCGACTCGCAGCCTTGGCCGTTTCCGTCCTCGCTGATGATCGGGTGCCATGCCGTCGCGCTGACGGAAGATATCGCCGTCGACCGCAATGAGATTGAGGACGCACGCTGGTTCGACCGCGACGAGCTCAAACTGATGCTGACGCGCAGCCATCCGCAGGGCCTTACCACGCCGCCGCCAATCGCAATTGCGCACCACATTATCCGCGCTTTTGTCGAGAACGGCGGCCAGGTCCTGGGAGGCTGAAGCCTTGCGCCCGGCGCTCAGCGGCGGCGGGACGGCGCCGCGCATCCTGTGCGCCGGCATCATCGTGCTCGACGAGGTTTTTCGCGTCGAAGCGTTTCCGCAAGCCGACGGTAAGCAGGTGGCGACCGACTTTTTCGTCGTCAACGGCGGTTGTGCGGCGAATGCCGCAGTCGCCATTGCCCGGCTCGGCGGGCGCGTCGCGCTTGCCGGGCCGATGGGCGGGCCGGCCGGTGAAGACGGCAATGGCGATCGCGTGCTGGCGGCGCTCGCGCGCGAGCATGTCGACACCAGCGCATGTCAGCGGATCCCGGGAATGGCGACGGCGCTGTCGGCGATCTTCATCAACGCGCAAGGCGACCGCTCCATCGTGACCTACAGCGACCGGCGGGTCGATGCGATCGCGCCGGCCGATCCGCAGGCGCTGGTCGAAGGCTTCGACCTGGTGCTGGCCGACAACAGATATCCGCATTTCGTGCGGCCGATCTGCGAGGCGGCGCGCGCGCGCAACCTGCCGGTCGTGCTCGACGGCGACAAGCCCGCGGCCGTGGACGACGCGCTGTTTCGTATCGCGTCCCACGTCATTTTTTCCGCCGAATGCCTGCGCGCGACCGCGGAACAAACCGATCTGGGCGAAGGGCTGCTGCGCGTCGCGCACCACACGGACGCGTTTCTCGCCGTCAGCAACGGACCGAGCGACATCACGTTCCTCGAGGGCGGCGCGTTGTGCCGCTTGCCGGTGTTCGAGATCCGCGCAGTCGATACGCTCGCGGCCGGCGATGCTCTGCATGGCGGCTTCGCGCTGGCGCTGGCCGAAGGCCAAACCGAGATCGAGGCGATGCGCTTTGGCGCTGCCGTCGCCGGCATCAAATGCAGTCGCCTGGGCGGCTCCGCTGGGGCGCCAAAGCGGGCGGAGGTTGAGGCGTTTTTGGCGGAATACAGCGCGTCGACCCCTTGAAAGGGGACGGGGCCGGCGAAAATCGGCCGGTTCGGGGTCGGGGGCGAGCGGCAGTCGCTCGGAATTGCGCTTGATCTGGAATATTTTTCTATATAAATACGTATTCTACTTTTAAATTGGAAGAATATTCCCTCAACTGAGCTTGTGTGTGCCATGGACGCCATCGATCGCAAGATTTTGGCCGTGCTGCAGGAGGACGCTTCGCTCGCGGTTGCCGAGATCGGCTCCCGCGTCGGCCTGTCCTCGACGCCGTGCTGGAAGCGCATCCAGCGCCTGGAAGCCGACGGCGTCATTCTCAAGCGCGTCGCGGTGGTCGATCAGGACCGCATCGGGCTCGGCGTCACCGTGTTCGTCTCGATCGAGACCGGCGACCACTCGCAGGAGTGGCTCGACCGGTTTGCCAAGACTGTCGGCGCCATGCCGGAAGTGATGGAATTCTACCGCATGGCCGGCGACGTCGATTACATGCTGCGCGTGGTCGTGCCGGACATCGCCGGCTATGACGCATTCTACAAGCGGATGATCACGGCGGTGCCGCTGACCAACGTGACCTCGCGTTTTGCCATGGAGAAGATCAAATCGACCACGGCGCTGCCGATTCCGTGAGGAGCACGGCAGAGCATGATCTGGAAAAGTGGAAGCCGGTTTTCCGAAAAGATCATGCTCCACGGAAATGTCAGAGCGACAATCGCTTCAACCCGAAGCGATTGCGCTCTAGCGCCCTGATGTCTTGGCGCCGGCCGCGGTGGCCTGGGCGTCGCGGCTCACGGTCTGGGCCAGTGTCTTGTCGAAGTATTCGTTGCCGTCGCCGAGCGTAATCCGGCGCGAGCAATCCGGTGTGCAGCTATAGGTTTCGCGATCGGGGCCGCGATAGACCACGACGATCTTGCCGGCTGGCAGCGTCACTTCGACGGTCTGCTCCGACAGCACCACGCCGGCGCGGTCGAGCACGATGAAGTTGGTCGCGCCGTAGCCCTTGGCGGTGATGACGGCGAGGCCGCCGGGCTGAATCGAAAGGTCGGCAATCAGCGGATTGCCGACCACCACCGTTGCCGCGCGCTCGGGCAGTTGCAGGAGCTTGGCGTCGTCGAGCGGCACGACGATCGATTCGGCGGCGGCCGCAGGCGCGACAATCGCGATGAGCAGCAGGGTTGCCGATAGCCAGCGCAGCGGGCTAGGACCAGCCCGGCCTGGCGCGCACGACGCCGTCATCGCTACTCTCCGAAACGCTACGCGGACTACAAATACCGAAGAAGGCAGTACTTCGCGGGCGGTAATTTGACGTAAATTGGTGAAAGAAATGCAAACTTGGGGCTGCGCAGCGGACGGCGATGCGGGCCCGATGAACCCGGAAAATCGGGAAAAAGACGCGTCCTGGGGTGGCTTTCAGCGCGTAAACGGGTGCAGCAGCTGCGCGCCGAAGCTCGTCGGAAATTCGCGATCGGCGATCCCGTATTGGTCGGGCAGTTCGCCCGCCGGCATGTAGAAGGTGCCGAAGATCAAGTCGATAACCGGAAACGTCGCGGCAAAGTTCTTCTCGCCGCCGCGGTCCGCCGCGGTGTGATGCCAGCGATGGAAGACCGGTGTCGCGATGACGTATTTGAACGGGCCAAAGGTCCAGTCGAGATTGGCGTGCACAAAGGCCGAATGCGCGATGGTGATCGGTCCGAGCACGACGAACACGTTAGGCGAGATACCGGCGAGCAGGAGAACGACGTCGGCGAGCACCGAGCCGAAAAACAGATTGACCGGATGGAAGCGTGCAGCCGAGATCCATTCCAGTTCTTCCGAGGAATGATGCACGGCGTGGTATTTCCACAGCTTCGCGCCGTGAAAAAGCCGATGTGTCCAGTAGGTGATGAGGTCCTCGCCGACCAGAAAGATGACCATCTGGGCCAACAGCGGAAGCGCCGCGAGCGGTCCGTGGCCGTTCTCGTAGAAGGCGATCAAGCCATCGGCCGTGGTGATGCCGAACAAAACCGCGGCGCCGGCGACCAGCATGCCGATGCGCAGGTAGCGTGTCAGCAGCGGGATGAAGAACCAATAACACAGGTCGGTGATGAGGTCCTTCTTGCGCCACCACGGACGTCCGGGATTGCACGCCCAAAAGTAGGTCAGCGCGGTAAATACCGCCGCCAGCGCCAGCGAAATCGGAACGCCCTTCATCAGCGTCTCGCCGACATTGAGGACGAACCCGAGCAATTCCTGATTCATGTCACGCGCCGAATTTCATTGGCCGCATTCGCCATCGGCCCGATTGTTGATTGGGCGCCGGTGCAGGACGCCGCAGCAGATATCGGGCAAGCCGATTAATGGCCGATGAATGGCAGCGCTCATCAGCCGCGCAACGGAAGCTTTGCTGAGTTGCAACAATTGCACACTGCCGGCTTACTTAAGCGAAACACTTCTCCGCTATGGATTGCGCGGTCGAGGAGCGATTCTTCGCCTGGAGGGAAACCGGAGAGATTTTCGCATTGATGAAATACGTCGTTAACTACATTGCAGATCGGCCTGCCAACAGCGGGTTTCATCGGTTGATTTAACCGCATCGCAATTTCTGGGGGATAGCTTCACGGGCGATCCAAATGGTCCGGCAAACGGGCATTGGGTCGAGCTCAGACAGCCACGTGTGGACCTAAGGAGCCAACTGATGAAGACCCTCATTTCTCGTTTCGTGAAGGACGAGTTGGGCGCAACGGCCATCGAATATGGTCTGATTGCGGCCGGCATCTCCGTTGCGATCATCGCCGTCGTGAACGGCCTCGGCACCAAGCTGAATACGACCTTCAGCAGCATTTCGACGCAGCTTAAGTAAGCGCCCTCTTGTGCTTGGTTATGAGAGGGCTCCGGTCGATCACCGGAGCCCTTTCGCGTTGCGCGCTTCCCCGACGCGGCGCGCGCTAACAAGGTCTCAACCCGACCGGATTATCGTTCGGAACGATATCGACGGTGCCGGCTTGCCATGGTCATGCTGATTGAAGCGATCAAATTGACGCTGTTCCCGGCGATGATGGCGTTTGCCGCCTCCAGCGATTTGTTCACAATGACGATCGCCAACCGGGTCTCGCTGATCCTCGTCGGCGGCTTCGGCCTGCTCGCGGTGCTGACCGGGATGAGCGCCGCCGATACGCTGTCGCATGCCGGTGCCGCAGCCGCGGTACTCGCGGTGGTTTTCGTGTTTTTCAGCTTCGGCTGGATCGGCGGCGGCGATGCCAAGCTGGCAGCGGCGACGGTGCTGTGGCTCGGGTTTGCCCACCTCGCCGATTATCTGCTGTTTGCTTCGCTGCTCGGCGGAGCGTTGACGTTACTGATCATCCAGTTCCGCGCCTTGCCCTTGCCGCAGATGTTCATCGGCCGCGAGTGGGCTGAGCGGCTCCACCGCCGCGACGGCGGCGTTCCCTACGGTATTGCGCTGGCGGCGGCGGCGCTGCTCGTCTATCCGCAAACCGAATGGATGGCGGGCTTCGCTCATTTGTGAGGATGCCTAACTAATTTTAGGTCGGATCGGCGGCCGGATCCGCCGCCAAAAGCCATGGCGTAACGTGTAATTAACGCGATTTGGATACGCCTTATTAACCATGCCTTGACGTTTGGCTGTTGAAATCCGGGCACTGCGGCCCGTCCCGCGGTTTGCGTCGCTTTGGGAAGTAAAAAGGCAATGAAGCCTGCACGCCTCATCGTACTTGGAATTGCTCTCGCCGCCGGCGGCGTCGCCGCCTTTCTCGCGAGCGGCGGGCGGCACCCCGAGGCGCCAAAGGCGGCGCCGCCACCGCCGCCGCTGGCGACGGTCGATGTGCTGATCGCCAAGGCTGATCTCGGTGTCGGTCAGGTTGTCGGCGACAAAGATGTCGGGTGGCAGACCTGGCCCGCCGCATCGGCCGGGAATTTCATCAAAAAAACCGACCGCCCGGACGCTATCAAGGACTTCGTCGGCTCCGTGGTGCGCGCGCCGGTCACCGCGGGGGAGCCGATACGCGACAACAAGGTCGTTGCCTCCAAGAGCGGCGGCTTCATGGCCGCCATTCTGCCGCAGGGCATGCGCGCGGTCTCGCTGGATATCGCGCCCGATACCGGGGCCGGTGGCTTCATCCTGCCCAACGATCACGTCGACGTCATGCTGACGCGCCGCGATCGCGCGGCGGAGAAAGCCAGCGGGGTCGAAAAATATGTCACCGAGACAATTCTGCGAAACGTGCGGGTGCTCGCGGTGGATCAGTCGGTCGAGGACAAGGACGGCCAGAAAGTGGTGATCGGCAAAACCGCGACGATCGAGCTCGATCAGCACCAGGCCGAGAGGCTCGCGCTCTCGCATCAGCTCGGCACGATTTCACTGACCTTGCGCAGCCTCCTCGATTCGCAATCGCCGACTCCGGAAAGCGCAGCGAATGATGAGAAGCAGGGTAAGGGAGTCAATACAGTGCGCTACGGCGTGAGTACGGAATCAATGACGCGCTGACCCGCGCGGAGGGGACTTACATGCTAGCAACTACGCTGAGCCGTGCGGTCGCTCTCGCCGGGCTCGTGTCATTGGCCGCATGCTTCGCCCTTGCATCGGATGGAGCAGGGGCGGCCGAGCTCAGCGCCGGCGAATCGCAGACCCAGACAATCGTGGTCGCGGCGAGCGATGTAGGCTCGCGCGCCGTCGCGCTTGGCAAGGGCAAATCGGTGGTCATCGATTTTCCGCGCGACATCAAGGACGTTCTGGTCGCCGATCCCAAGGTCGCCAACGCCGTGGTCCGCTCCTCGCGCCGCGCTTACGTCATCGGTATCGAGCAGGGTCAGACCAATGTGTTCTTCTTCGACGCCGAGGGGCGGCAGATGGTCGGCCTCGACATTGCGGTAACGCGCAACCTCAACGGCATCCGCGCGGCGATCAAGCAGATCCTGCCGGACTCCGATATCCGCGTCGAAGGCATCGGCGAAGGCGTCATTCTCACTGGCATGGTGTCCAGCCAGGCCGAGTCGCAACAAGCGTTCGACATCGCGACGCGACTGGTCGGCGGCGGGTCCGCCGCTGCGGTCGGCACCGGCGACAAAGTCGTCAACGCAATTGTCGTTCGGGGCCGCGATCAGGTCATGCTGAAAGTGACGGTCGCAGAGGTCGAGCGCGATCTCATCAAGCAGCTCGGCATCAATCTTTCGGGCTCACTTGGTTACGGCACCGCCGTCGTCAACTTCAACAACACCAATCCGTTCACCGCCTATGGCCAATCGCTCAGCGGCTCCAGTATCAGCGGCGGCTGGAAATCGATCACCGCCACGCTGCAGGCCATGGAGCAGGCCTCACTCATACACACCCTCGCCGAGCCGAACCTGACGGCTATCTCCGGAGAAACCGCGACTTTCCTGGCTGGCGGGGAATTTCCGATCCTGAACGGCTATTCCTGCTCGGCGACGTCAAGTACGCCCGGGGCGCCGACCACCTGCCAACCCTCGATCGAATACAAGAAATTCGGCGTGAGTCTCAACTTCACGCCGGTGGTGCTCAGCGAGGGCCGCATCAGTCTGCGGGTCATGACTGAAGTGTCCGACATCTCGAGCAGCAATGCGCTGACCATCCCCATTCCCGGCACGAGTAACACCGTTACCGTGCCGTCGATCCGCACCCGCCGTGCCGACACCACGCTCGAGATCCCTTCAGGCGGTTCGCTGGCGATGGCCGGCATGATTGAGGATCAAACCAGACACAACATCAACGGACTCCCCGGTCTGATGCAGCTGCCGGTTCTCGGACCATTGTTTAAGAGCAACGATTACATCAACCAGCGGACGGAGCTGATGGTGCTGGTGACTCCCTACGTGGTCCGCGCCGTGGCGCAGAAGGATTTGTCGCGGCCTGACGACGGCTTCGCCGATCCCAGCGATCCGGCGCAAGTGCTGCTTGGCAGGTTCAACCGCATCTATGGCGTCGGCGGCGTCCCCGATCCGCCGGATAATTACCGCGGCAAATATGGATTCATCCTCGACTGACTTGCGGCGCAAGGAGACGGCGATGCCAAGCTTCCGGACAATGATGGCCGACAACCACGGCAAGGTGGGTCTGGTCATTCGTGCCGCGCTCGTCGCCGTCGGCGCGCTTTTCGTCTGCGCCTGCAACACCGACCAGCAGGTCGCCGCCGTTCCCGACGTGCCCAGCGATTACCGCCTGCGTCACCCGATCACGATATCGGAGGCCGATCACACCATCGAAATTTTCGTCGGCTCCAATCGCGGCGAGCTCAATCCGTCGCAGCGTGCGCAAGTGCTCGAATTCGCCCAGACCTGGCGGCACGAAGCCACCGGCGGAGTCGTGGTCGATCTGCCGGTCGGCACCACCAACGAGCATGCGGCGGCTGAGGCTATGCGCACGATTCGTTCGATTCTGGTGGCGAGCGGCGTGCCGCCGGACGGCATCGTCGCGCGCGGTTATCATCCTCCCGGCCGCAACTTCGGGAGTATTCGCATCACCTACCCGAGGATCGCCGCGCAGGCCGGACCTTGCGGTCTATGGCCCGCGGATATCGGGCCGAGCTTCAACCGGGATTTAATGGAGAACCAGCCGCCGTGGAATCAGGGCTGCGCGACTCAACGCAACCTTGCCGCCATGGTCGACAATCCCGCCGACCTCGTTCAGCCGCGCGCCGAGACGCCGGTCTATACGATGCGGCGCACCACGGTCGTGGAAAAATACCGGGAGGGCAACGATCCCTCGACGCAAAGCGCGTCAAGCGGCAATGGCAAGATCAGCGACCTCGGCAAATGATGCGGGCATAGGATGAGTTCGACCAGCGAAGCCGTTCTGCTCGAAAGCCCGACCGCCGATGTCGCCGGCCGCGAGGAACGTATCGCGCCGGCGCCGCGGGTTTCGGTGCAGGCTTTCTGCGAAACCGTCGAGACCGCCGCCGCGATCCAGGCCGCCGGCGAGGACCGGCGCATGGCCAAGGCGCATCTGCGCATCCAGATGGGCGGGCTGATCGCGGCAATCGAGGCCTATCAGAACTCGCCGACGCCGAACGTCATCATCCTCGAAACCGAAAGCCGCGACGAGGATATCCTCGCCGGTCTCGATCAGCTCTCCCCGGTCTGCGATGCCGCCACGCGGGTTATCATCATCGGGCGCGTGAACGATGTCGGGCTCTATCGTGAGCTGGTGCGGCGCGGCGTCAGCGATTATCTGATCGCGCCGGTCGGTACTCTTCAGGTCGTGCGTTCGGTCTGTGGCTTGTTTTCCGCACCCGACGCCAAGCCCGTCGGCCGGGTCATCGCCGTGGTCGGGGCTAAAGGCGGCGTCGGCGCCTCCACTGTGGCCCACAACATTGCCTTTTCGGTAGCGCGCGACCAAGTCCTCGACGCGGTCGTGGCCGATCTCGATCTCGCGTTCGGCACCGCCGGCCTCGACTTCAACCAGGACCCGCCCCAGGGCATCGCCGAAGCGGTGTTTTCCCCCGACCGCATCGATAATGCCTTTATCGACCGGCTGTTGTCGAAGTGCACCGATCATTTGAGCCTGCTGGCGGCGCCGGCGACACTGGACCATGTTTACGACTTTGGCGCCGACGCATTCGACTCGATCTTCGATTCGCTGCGGGCGACCGTGCCGTGCGTCATTCTCGACGTGCCGCACCAGTGGACCGGTTGGACCAAGCAGACCCTGGTGGGCGCCGACGACATCCTGATCGTTGCCGCGCCCGATCTCGCCAACCTGCGCAACACCAAGAATCTCTACGATTTCCTCAAGGCGGCGCGACCGAACGATCATCGTCCGCTCTACTGTCTCAATCAGGTCGGCGTGCCCAAGCGTCCCGAAATCAAGGCTGCCGATTTTGCCAAGGCGCTGGACGACGAGGCGGTCGCGGCCATCCCGTTCGAACCGCAGGTGTTCGGCGCGGCGGCGAATAACGGGCAGATGATCGCCGAGATTGCCGCCAATCACCGCACCGCCGAGATGTTTCGGCAGCTGGCGCAGCGATTGACCGGCCGCGCCGAGCCGAAGAAGCAACGCGCGAGCCTGTTCTCGCCGCTGATCGAGAAACTGCTGCAACGGCAAGCTTAGCCGTCATCTGGAGTTGCGTTGGTGTTTGGCAAGCGTCCCAGTTCCGGCGGTACCGCTTCCGCCGACGTCGATCGGCCGCAGGCGGCGCCGCGTCCGGCGGCGCCGCCGCCGGCTGCCGCGCCCGCGCCCGCCGCTGCAGACGCCGCGCCGCAGGGCGGTCGCACGCCGTTCCCATCCGCAGGACTTGGCGCGCCGATTCTCGGGCCACCGTCGGCTAAACCCGCGAACACCGGGCAAAATCCGCCGGTGCAAGTGCCGTCCGCGATCGATACCCGTCGCTCGGATTCTTATTACGAAACCAAGGGCACGATTTTCGGCGCTCTGATCGAGGCGATCGACCTCGGTCAGCTAGCGAAGCTCGATGCCGAATCCGCGCGCGAGGAAATTCGCGACATCGTCAACGAAATCATCGCGATCAAGAACATCGTGATGTCGATCTCCGAGCAGGAGGATCTGCTCGACGACATCTGCAACGATGTGCTCGGCTACGGGCCGCTCGAACCGTTGCTGGCGCGCGACGAGATCGCCGACATCATGGTGAATGGCGCCGGTACCGTTTACATCGAAGTGAACGGCAAGATTCAGCGCACCAGCATCCGCTTCCGCGACAACCAGCAATTGCTCAACATCTGCCAACGCATCGTCAGCCAGGTGGGGCGCCGCGTTGATGAATCCTCGCCGATCTGCGACGCCCGCCTGCCCGACGGCTCGCGCGTCAACGCCATCGTGCCGCCGCTGGCGATCGATGGACCGGCGTTGACGATCCGCAAATTCCGCAAGGAAAAACTCACCCTCGAGCAGCTCGTCAAATACGGCTCGCTGTCACCGGAGGGGGCGGCCATCCTTAAAGTGATCGGCCGCTGCCGCGTCAACACGCTGGTCTCCGGCGGCACCGGCTCCGGCAAGACCACGCTGCTCAACTGCCTCACCCGTTACATCGATCACGACGAGCGCATCGTCACTTGCGAAGACGCCGCCGAGTTGCAACTCCAGCAGCCGCATGTCGTGCGCCTGGAAACCCGGCCGCCGAACCTCGAAGGTGAGGGCCAGATCACGATGCGCGACCTGGTGCGGAACTGCCTGCGCATGCGCCCGGAGCGGATCATCGTCGGCGAGGTGCGCGGCGGAGAAGCGTTCGATCTTCTCCAGGCAATGAACACCGGTCACGACGGTTCGATGGGCACCCTGCACGCCAACAGTCCGCGCGAGGCGCTCTCGCGCCTGGAATCGATGATCATGATGGGCGGATACGCGCTGCCGACGCGCACCATCCGCGAAATGATCGTCGCTTCCGTCGACATCATCGTCCACGGCGCGCGCCTGCGCGACGGCTCCCGCCGCATCACGCACATCACCGAAGTGATGGGGATGGAGGGAGAAGTCATCATCACCCAGGATCTGTTCCTGTTCGACATCCTCGGCGAGGACGCGAACGGCAACCTGATCGGACGACACCGGTCGACCGGCATCGGTCGACCACGATTTTGGGATCGCGCGCGCTACTACGGCGAAGATCAACGTCTTGCAGCCGCGCTCGATGCAGCGAACACGGCAGACGAGCCGGTGTAAGCCGGGGTAGTTGGCGCCGCCTTCCGCGAAGAGTGGCGCCTGGGGACTAGTTGGGAAGCCGCCATGAATGCGTACGTCCTTTTCCTCCTGGTAGCGATCGCGATCGGCGGCGTCGTATGGGTATTTGTTTACCCATTTCTTTCCGGCGAGCGGAATGCGGAACGGCGCATGGCCAGCGTCGCGCAGTCCGAACCGATGGCGAACCGTCCGACGCGAGCTGTTCAGAAGTCGCGACGTGAGCAGGTCGAAGGCAGCCTCAAGCAGCTCGAAGCACGGCAAAAGACGACCAGCCGCGTGCCGCTCTCGGTGCGGCTCGCCCAGGCCGGGCTTAATTGGTCAACCCGCCGCTTTTTCGTTGCGGCGGCGGTGTTGGGCGCCGTCGCCTTCGTGGTATCGCTGGGACTGGGAACCGGCTTGTTGGTGTCCGTCGGTTTGGCCTTTGCCGCAGGCGCCGGACTTCCGTTTTGGATTTTGAAGTTTCTGAAGAAGCGGCGCGAAACGCGCTTTCTCGAGATTTTTCCCGACGCCGTCGACGTGATCGTGCGCGGCATCAAGGCTGGCCTGCCGCTGCTCGATAGTCTCAAGCTGATCGCTGCCGAGGCGGAGGAGCCCGTTCGCAGCGAAATCCGTGGCATCATCGAAACGCAGGCGATCGGCATACCGATTGGCGAAGCTGTTATGAAGCTCTACGAGCACATGCCGCTGCCGGAGGCGAACTTCTTTTGCATCGTTATTTCCATCCAGCAACGCGCCGGCGGCAATCTCTCCGAAACGCTCGGCAACCTGTCTCGCGTTCTGCGCGATCGCAAGAAGATGAAGCAGAAGATCCAGGCCATGTCGATGGAGGCCAAGGCCTCCGCCGGTATCATCGGCGCCCTTCCGATCGCGGTGATGCTGCTCGTCTACATCACCAGCCCTCAGTACATTTCGCTGTTATGGACGGAGTCCCTCGGGCGCGTGATGTTGGCCTGCTGCGTCATTTGGATGTCCATAGGCATCTTCGTGATGCGCAAGATGATCAATTTCGACTTCTGAGCAACAAATGCTTCACCTCCTCGAGCAGTTGATCGATCCGCAGGTTCTCGCCATGGTGTTTGCCGCAATCGCGGCCGGCGCGACGGTGATCACGCTGGCGATGCCGCTGCTGGCCCGGGACACGTTGTCCACGCGCATGAAGGCGGTGGCCTTCGAGCGCGAGAAGATCCGGCAGCGAGAGCGCGAGCGATTGGCGCAGGGACACAAGGTTGCGCTGCGGCAATCGCCGAAAGCGTACATGAAGACCGTGGTCGAAAACTTCAATCTCAGCAAATGGGTCGGCCAGGAGGCCGCCCGCGCCAAGCTCGTTCAGGCGGGATATCGCGGCCAAGCGCCTTACGTCACCTACTTGTTCTTCCGCATGTTGATGCCGGTGGTGATGATGGCCGCTACTTTGTTCTATGTGTTCGTGGTCATCAATCTCGATCAGCCGCTGCTGATCAAGCTCGGAATTGCGATCGGTGCCGCGTATTTCGGGATCCTGAGTTCGAATCTGTTTCTCAAGAACAAGATCCAACGGCGGCAGCTTTCGATCAAGCGCGCGTTCCCGGATGCGCTCGACCTGCTGCTGATCTGCATCGAATTGGGAATGTCGGTCGAGGCCGCCTTTCAGAAGGTCAGTGCGGAAATTGGAACGCAATCCATCGAGCTCGCCGAGGAACTTACGCTCACAACGGCGGAATTGTCCTACCTGCCGGATCGCCGCCAGGCGTACGAGAACCTGGCGCAGCGCGTCGGTCTCGAAGGCGTGAAATCGGTGTGTCTGGCCTTGCAGCAGGCGGAACGTTACGGCACCGCACTGGGCACGACCATGCGGGTGCTGTCGCAGGAGAATCGCGATATGCGCATGTCGGAAGCCGAGAAGAAGGCCGCCGGCCTGCCGCCGAAGCTCACCGTGCCGATGATCCTGTTCTTCTTGCCGGTACTGTTCGTCGTCATTCTCGGCCCGGCGGCGATTCGAGTGATGGGCCTGCAATAATTCGCCGCGGCCGCTCATTCGCGCAGTGGCGGCGGTCCAAACGAAGCTTGCGTCGTGCTTGAACCCGCCGGGTTGCCGCTGCCGCGGGTGCGAGCGGACAAGCGCTCGTCGTTGCGGTGAGCCAGCATCTGCCGCAGATAGGCAACGTTGGCGGCGGCCTCATCCGGCGGCAGATCGGCGCGCGCGATTGTCTCGGCTTCCGCGAAACGGCCCTGGAGGCCGACCACGAGCGCGAGGTTCTGCCGCACCCGCGGATTGACCGGAGGCTGGGCCGCCGCGCGGCGCAAAGTCGTTTCGGCTTCGCGCAGATTCTTTGACAGCGCATAAGAGAGCCCAAGATTTGAAAGGACCGAGGGCTCGTCCGGAACGATCTTCAGCGCCGTCAGGTAATAGCGTTGTGCGTCGGCATGGCGGCCCATTTGATCGAGGACGGCGCCTTGCGCCGACAGGATGTGCCAGTCGGGCTGATCGGGGGTATGTGCGCGCTCCAGCACTTCGAGCGCTTGCCCGTAATCGCCGGCCTCGGCCAGCGCGCGCCCATAGGCGCCGAGGACGGCTTTGTCGTGCGGACTTTCCATCGAAGCCCGCTCAAGAACGGCGACCGCCTGGGCGCGTTGCCCGGTTGCGCGCAGCGCCTGGGCGTATCGCATCGCCAAGCTGACGTTCGCCGGGTTGGCGCGATATTTCTGTCCGTAGACTTCAACGTCCTGCCGCCAATCGGCATCCGGACGATCTGGCGGCGCCAACGCCACCGAGCCCGTCGTTTCGGTCGATTGCGTCGTTTGGCATCCGGCGGTCGCAATTGCGAGGAAGGCGAGAAGGGCGGCCGAGGCCGACGGGCGAGCGGAGCGAATACTGGTCCGACCGGTTAAGCGCATCTCGATCGCTGCCAAAATAGGCACCATGGTGCCGGGCGCGCCGCCGCCACGGGTCGGTCAGCAATAGAACGTTAACCCTAATGAGAAGTT
>CAVPXZ010000011.1:0-19304 GCA_963709825.1 uncultured Alphaproteobacteria bacterium | reverse complement strand
TGGGATTCGAACCCACGAGGGAGCGGAACCCCCTGCCGGTTTTCAAGACCGGTGCCTTAAACCACTCGGCCACCCTTCCACCGGCGCGATTTATATAAGGATTTTGGGCCGCGGAGAATCAGCGACGGCGCCGCGCCGGTCAAGCGCCCACGACGTTTGCCCAACTCTGGCGAATTTGCAAAGTTGGCCCCGTTTTTGCTTTCAAGAGGTCTGCAAACCGCCGCGGCGACGCGGCGGGTCTAGGGAGAACGTCTAAGCGCCGTGTCTAACAAAAACGGAGCAATAGATGTTGTCCGCCTTGATCCTGGTCTGCTCACTTGCCTCTGTCCCGGACCTCGGGGCCTGCACTGAAGACAATGCCTTGCAGGTGGTGCGCGATCCCGAAGCGTTCATAAGCCCGGTCGCATGCTTCGTGCATGGGCAAGCGTACCTGGCTGAGACTGCGCTGGGACGCGATCTCAACGACGGCGAAGTGGTCAAAGTTATCTGCACGCGAAGCCGTAATCTGGCCAGCGAATCCCCGCCTGCTGTGAACAATGCGGCCATGCTCGCCCGGTAATTTCGCACGATCGCGGTCGAACTTACCTAATTCCGCTCGACCGCGTCTCTCCTAGAGCCCAGCGCGGCCAGCGCGGCGGCTGGCGCGCAATGACACACAGCGGTCCGCAGGTCCGGCGTGACGTCAAGCAGTTCATCGAAGGTTGAATAGGAGCAGCCCAACCGACGCGCGATCTCGGCAATGACGGAAAGGCCAATGCCTGCCGCAATAACGGGCAGGGGCGGCCTCAAGGCTCCGCTTGACAACACCAGCGCCACGGCATCGGCGATCGCACGCAGCTGCGATTCGGCAAACCATCGCGCCACCAAGGCCCAGCTGTCGTCGTCGGCATCGGCCGCATCGGCTCCCAGCATACGCGCAAGCCGCGTGCGCGATGCGACGACGGTTTTTTCGCATCCATCGGCCGTGGCCATCAGGTCGACACCTGCCGGCAGCGTGCCGAGAATCCGGTGAACGTCGGCCATGGTGGCAAAATTCTCATTGATCAACGGAGTCCATATACCGCGCAGCGGCGCGCGGCTCGCGGTCGCCATGACGAAGCCGCGCACCAGTCCGGTATAAACCAGTTCGCCGGCGGCCAACCGCTGCGAGTTGGTATAGCCGCGGGCTGCCACTTTGCCTTCGACAATGGGAATGACATCGGTGGTGGTTGAGCCGAGATCGATGAACAATGCGTTGTTGCGTTGGCGCGCGATCAACGCCGCACAGGCATGCCAATTGGCCGACGCAACATCCGCGCTATGCGCCCGCGCCTCCTGCGGCCCCACCCAACCGGCCGGGCCGGCATAAATCGACACGCTACCGAGTTCTTGCGCCGCCAGCGTGGCGAGCCATTCGACGCCTTCCTGGCGCGATGAGAACGTGTCGGCCAATTCTCCGGTCATGGTCACGACGTTACGGTCGGCGCGGCCGATGTCAGTTTGCGCGGCCGCAAAGGCCCGCAGCAAGGGCTCGGTTCCGGCTCGCAACGGCGATGCATATTGCGAGACTTTGGTGATGCGCCCATCGTTCGCGCGCGCCGCCTTTAGGTGTACGCCGCCGATGTCCCAGCCAATGACAACGCTCATGTCGCCTCGCGAGCCGCGGTCATGCGATATACGATGGCCCGATTAGTTGCCGCGGCGCAAGGTTCCGACATGGTGGAAGTCATACCCGTTCTCGATCTGAAGGACGGAGCCGTCGTGCACGCGCGGCTGGGGCAGCGCAGCCAATACCGTCCGATCGAAACTCCGCTTTCATCGAGCAGCAACCCGGTCGACGTGACCCGCGGTCTGCTGTCGGTCTTTCCGTTCGAGACATTTTACATTGCGGATCTCGATGCCATCGAAGGCCGAGGGGATAACGACGCATCGCTTGCCCGGTTGAGAACCGAATTTCCCGATGTCGCATTTTGGGTCGACAATGGCGAGGCCGACCTGACGCGCGCCCATTGTTGGCTCGATAGCGGGCTCGGACACCTGGTCTTGGGCAGCGAAAGTCAAAAGGACGACACCGTTGTGCGCGGCCTTTGCAATGACAATCGAGTGATCCTGTCGCTCGACTACCGGGCCGATGCATTCGCAGGACCTGCGGCGCTCTCGAGCGATCCGCAGGCTTGGCCGAGCAGGGTGATCGCGATGACGCTCGCCCGTGTCGGCAGCGCGATGGGTCCCGACTGGGACCGGCTTTCGACCATCAAGGTCTTGGCTGGCGAAAAGCGCGTGTACGCTGCCGGCGGCGTTCGCAATGCGGATGATCTGGTCGCGCTGGCAAGTACGGGCATAGCCGGCGCGCTCGTTGCCTCGTGCCTGCATAATGGCAAACTTGCAGGCGCACAGATCGCAAGCCTGCAGGCACGATAAATCCGCGCACCGCGAACGCCCGCGCTTGGAAGCGACGGGCGCTCGAAGTGGCTTTATTCTTCTCGGAAGGCTTCCGGTCCGGACGCTGCTTAGTTGGGAGCGAACGGATGCTTGACCTGGTTGCGCTTGGCGACGACCTCGGCAGCCGACGGCTCGCCTTTTACCGCGCGCGCGATGGATTCTTTCACGGCGCGATAATTGTAGTCCTGGATCTTCTTGTCGTCGGCCGCGTCCCAGTGGATGAAGACGCCGACGCAGATGAAGAGGTTGTCGGCCTCGTCTTGCGGGATCACGCCCTCGGCCACGCTGTCGGCGACCGCCTTGGCGACCGCGTGCTGGGCCGGGCCGAACATTTGCACGGCCTGCTTGGCGCCTTTGATCGTGACTTTGTTGAACATAACGGTGGCGGGCTTGCACAGCAGATTCGGCGCCACCACCGCGAGCAGCGACGTGAACCCGTCCTTATTGTTGGTCAGGCAGTTTGCAAACGCGGCCTCGGCCGCGCTGCCGCGCGGACCCATGATCAGATCGATATGAGCGACTTCATTGCCATCGCCGATCAGCGATTCACCCACGCAGAGTCCGTTGATCTTTGCCATCGCCATCTCCTCCCAAGGAAATACAACGCGTAAGGCCTTTTGGCCTTCGCCTTCCGGTTAACATCTATCCTTGTTGTCAGCGCCCGGCATGGACCGCCGGACCGGTTAGCCAGATAGCGGCGGGACCCGGTCCCACATGCCAAGTCAACCACTGTTACGCACCGACGGCAAGATGGTCCGCAATCGATAGGCGAAAAGAGTGGCGACGGTGAGGTCAGCGCTTGTGCCCGGATTGAGGCCATTAGCCTTCAACGCGGCATCCCAAGCCAGGAGCTCAGGAAGAAGTTGGGCCGCACACGTCGATGACTGCAGCGACGCGAGGTGGATTGCCGCAGTGCGGCGAACCTGTTCGGCGGTCTGCGCATCGTATTTCCGCAAGATATGGCTGTCGGGAAACGCCGACAGAAAGCCCAGATAGGTCGTAAGCGTGGCCCATTTTGGCTCCGGGTGTCGCTGGCGAGCCGCTTCGAAGAGCGGCAGGCCGAGAACAAAAATATCGGCAAAATTAGTTGCGTATTGCCGCGCAATCGCGTCGCGATCCGCCGCCTCGATCATCGCCTGCAACAGGGTAACCTTCGCGGGCTCGAACACGTCATGGCGCGCACTGCGTCCCAGTCCTGCCGGGGCGGCGCGGACGATGGCCCGAAAAGCGAGAGCGGCATCATCCGAGTCAAGGTCCTGAAGAACCTTGCCGAGCGATCCGCCCAGCTCCGCGGCGTCGGCATCCGCCGCAGCCGCAAGCGGCGCACACAGCAAGATGATTCCAAGGTTGGTATTGGCGCCAACTCTAGTGAAAGTGGCTTCGACCGCTCCGAGGATGCGGGTCCCAACGCGCGCACCTTCCGCCGAGATGGCCGGCGCGGCGGCATCGGCGCTCGCGGCAAACGCATCCGCCGTCATCCGATGGCCGGCGGCAAAGATATGGACGTTGCCGGGCTTGGGAGCGTCGAGCTCGGCGAGGCAGGACCACTTGAAGGCGTCTGCAATCCGCTCCGAGCGTGACGTCACGCCGTTGCTCCTCGCGGCACGCGCGCAGCGAGAGCAACGGCGAGGGCGTCAGCGAAAACGGCCGCGATGTCGATGGGCGTGACCTTCTGCAACCCGGACCATGCCGGCATGCTGTTGACCTCCAGCACCATCGGACGCTGGTCCGCCCCGTACAGGATGTCGACTCCGGCAAAATCCGCCCCCACAGCCGTAGCGGCCGCTATCGCCAGCGCGTTCATGTCGTCATTGACCACTGCGGCAACAGGGCGTCCGCCGCGCTTGACGTTGGTGATCCAATGGCTCGAGTGCCGTTGCATGGCCGCGATCACACGGCCTCGCACCACAAGCAGGCGAAAATCGTGGAAGCCGTCGCGCTCGACGGCCACAAATCGCTGCAGATACCACACCCCGCCGGCCGCATCGGCGGGGCGCGGCAAGTCCTGCGGCTTACGGATCAACTTTAGTCCGCGTCCCTGCGATCCAAACAGCGGCTTGAGTACCAGCGGCCCCTCCGCCGTCTCGCACTGCACGATTTGCAAGGCCTGCGCGTACGATGCGGTCGTCCAGGTCGCCGGCGTCGCGATGCCGGCGTCCGATAGCAGAAAGCTCGTCATCGATTTATCGACGCAACGCTCGATGGCGCCCGCATCGTTCCATACCAGGACGCCGCGCTCGCGCAGCGCGTGGAGGACACCCAGGCGAAGCGTAACCGCTTCAAAGGTGCCACCCGACATCGAGCGGACAACGACTGCATCGGGAAGACGTTCGCCAAACCCATCGATCTGCAGTCCGCCGGGGACTTGCGTGGAAAATCCACACAAATGCAGCCGAATAGGCACCGTACCAATACCCCGCGCAGCAAGCGCGGCGGCAAGCTCGCGGGCATGCCAATCCATGCGATCGACGACCAGACCGACGATCGGCCGGGACGGCTCACGCCCGATGGCGACGCGTTCAGGCGAAGGACGCATCGAGCAAACTCAGGTCGATTTCACCCGATTGAAAGCTTTCGCCGGTTTCCAACGCCGTGACCGTAATCTTCGCCGGACTGAACAGCATCGGATCGATGGCGTAGAAATCGCCTTTGACGGCTTTGAAGATTTCGGCAAACGGCCGGCCATAGTCCCGCGATGCTTTGCTGGGAAGTTTGCCGGCCAGTACACGCGCCTCGTCTACAGGGCCGGTGACGAACAATTGCACTTGCCCCGCAAAGATAATGGCATCGTTGGTGCGCCCCATCGCGGTGACAAAATCCGGATGCGGCGGACACAGCGGCGCTACCCCCATACCGTCAACCACGCGCTCGAGCGGAAAATGCAATTCGTGCGTTTTGTGCAATGCAACTTCGAGCGCCCGGGCAATGATCTGAGTGGCGCCAGCCAAACTTTGCGTCGGCGCGAAGATAATTGTCAGATCCTCCGGTTTGACCTGGCAATCTTGCGCCACCTTGGCGACGACTTTCGCGGGCGGGGGCCGATTGCTTTCGATAACCAATGTGGTGCTTTCGGCGGAATCTGCATACTGCAAATCTTCGAACAGCGGTTCGCGCCGCGCCAGCGCACGCGCCGGCCCCGAGCCGAGCGCAAAAAATGATTGCTCGCCTTCCTTCAGCGACAGGCTCCAGCCGGCATATTGGCTCGCCAGGCAGGCGACCACGGGATTAGAGGAGTGGACGACGATGCTCCATGGCCACCGCGGCGTCGCCGCCGACGGTCCGAGCCGGACATCGGCGAGCCCCCCCATGCAGATTTCGGCTATGCGCAGGCCCGCGGCAATGCCGCCGAGGCTTTGGCTGCCGGCATCGACGAGCGTTTCGCCAAGCTCGCCGCGGGTTATTCCAATCCTTAGCTCGACGGCATCCGCCACGAGCCGCGCAACGAGCTTCGCAGCCCGTTCATTGACACTGATCGGGGGCGGGGCCTTCATGATTTCCTCCCGCTCGTCCAAGCGAGAACCATTTCACGCCGTTGGTCGGCGATCGCTTTTGCCGCTGTCGCGGCCGAAGCGTTAGCATAAACGGTACACAGCGGCTGGCCAGCCTTGATCGTGCTGCCCACGACTGGCCGGTCGGCGGTCCAGTCCGGCCAGTCCAAAGCGGGGACGGGATCGATATCACTGTCGGCATAAACAATCGCGGAGGCTTGTGCGCCGTCGGGATAATGCGGCCTCCCGCCCAGCTTGCCGCTACAAGCGGCCATGTGCAGAGCAAACAGCGAATCCTCGGGCGGCTCGAAGATATCCAGCGTCGCGCCGGGCCTCGGATTAATCTCCAGGAGCCAAAAGCGTTCGTCGTCGACCAGAAAATCTGCGCTGTTCAGTCCGACAAGCGACAACGAAGCCGCCAGCCGACCGACGGCGGCTGACAGTCGTTCAGCGATGGGCGGCGCGAGCGTCGCCGGGCGTACCGCACCGCCGTAGCGGTAGGGCTGGCGCGGTGTCGGCGACGACCATTGCGCGCTAAACCCGAGGACGACGGCGCGCTCTCCGTCGGCGATAAAAAGCGCTGCTATGGGCGTTCCCGATATTTTTCGCTGGTAGTAGATCTCATCGTCCGCGCTGTCCGACTGCTGCGCCGGTTTGACGTGCGTGCCGCCGGCACCCCCTTTGCGCTTTGCCAGCCATTCGGCCGGCGCGCGCGGCCTGACTGACGACCATTCGGGAAATGGAATTGCCAACTCGGCACAGACTGAAAAGAGGACGGCGGGATTTTTGACTTTGGCGACGATGGCGGCGCCATTGCCGAACACCCGCCAGCGCTCGGCCAGACGCTGCAAAATTTGCGTCCTGCCTTCAAACCCGGTGCCGCAGACAACGCCCAGTGGCCGGCGATGCTCGCTCAGTCTTTCCAAAGCGCGAACAAGGGCGTTCTCTTCGATCCCATGCGCCAATGCGCCGTCAAGGCGGACATGCGCGCCCGCCACATTCAGCGTATCCTGATCGCCAAAAAAATCCGCCACCAGCGGCACGTAGCCGCCCCGGCGCGCCGATTCCGCCAGCGCGCGGCCGGAAATGGCGGCAATGAGGATCGCGGCCTCGCTATCCGTTGAGCTCGCGCGCAAGGGCGAACGCTTCACGGAAATCGAACTGCACGGGTTTCGCGGCTGCGATCATTTTCTGGAACAGCGCGAATTCGGTCTTGTACTTGATGTTGCCGATGGCCAGCGGACCCAATCCCAGGGCGCCTTGTGGCGTCAGCTCGACACCGTTCGCCTGCATGTCGAGGCCCTCGACACCAGGCGGCGGAACTGCGTTGACGTCGGCGGCGATCAGCAGGTGTTTTGCCGCCGCCAGTTGCGCCGCGGACAAAATACGCACGCCGGCACGGCCGGCGCAAAAGACAGCCTCGGTCTCGGCCATGATGGCCGACTTCTTGCCGTCGTCGCTGCCATCGGCCGCGCGCACCTCGACGTTAAATCGGGCCTTTATTTCCGCTGCACCATCGCCGACGCGCTTAATTCCGTCGTAACCGACCAGCGTGACGTCGCTGCCCTCGAGCGCGGCAATCACGGCAGAAGCGTAGCCGACGACGCCGGTGGCGCCGAATACGGCCACCTTCAATCCTTTGAGGTCGCGCTTTTTTTTGTCCTTCAGGACCTTCTCGACGCACGCCACCATCGCTGCTGCAGTGGTGAACGAGCCGGCGGGATCGGCAAAAAATGAAATGCCGAACGGCGGCACCAACGCTTTCTTGGCCTTCGCCAGCATGTCGAGAGCCAGCGTCGCGTTCTTGCCGCCGAAGAACATTCCGGTGCGGGCGCCGACCTTGGGCGGTCGCGAGAAAATCGCGTCCTGGACCAGCCCCGTCACCTCGTCAACCGTCACATTGGTGTAGGTGAGCACGGCATCATAGCCGGCATCGAGCGCCATGTTCACGTCGAACGGGCTCAAGTGCTTGGTCGGGGTGACCATATGAAGGATGTTCTTGTCCGCCAAGGCCGCCTCCCACGCTTCCTTCCGTTGCTATTGATCGGCCCCATGCGCTCGCGCATGGGCGACGATCTCCGCGCCTCGATTGAGCCCCTTGCAAACGCGGATGTCCAGACCCCGTGCGCTCGGATGTTGCCGGGCGATTGTGGCCAACCGCGCCGCCTCCTCGGGCGACGGTGCAAAGGCGAAACCGGTAGGTCCCCACGAACTCTGGCCGATGCCAAACGCGCCGACGTCGCCAAGCGCTTCGAGAACGGCAGCAACGTCTGCGCTGGTGAAGCGCAAGCCGCCTTGAGCCGGGGCAAAATAATCGCCGAGGCGACCTTGTAGTTCCTTGATGGCAGCGCCGAAGCTTGCGAGATCATGCACGACAACGGCCGGCAAGGCTTGCATCAAGATCAGGCGGCAAATCTGGGCCGCATCGTCGGCTGGCATCGGCGCGAGAGCCGCGAAGGTCGTCACTTCGTCTACGCCATGTACGCCGCGAAGTTTCGGGTCGAGAACAACAAGGACACGCCAATGCTCTGGAAACAGCAAATGGCTGACGATCGGCGCCGCGCGTGGTTCATTTCCGCGACCGCCGTCGACGACCAGTCCGCCCCGGGAGAAAAGTCCGATGCCGATGCCCGAGCGAGTTCCGCGCCCCAAATGCAGCGCATCGCCCTCGGCATCCAGCGGCAGGTTGTGCAGCCGGCGCAGGCCCGCGGCCACCGCCAGCGCAAGCTGAGTACCAGAGCCGAGCCCGGCATGGGCAGGAACAACTTCCAGCATATTCAGTTCATGCGCACCCTCGAGCGCCAGCAACCGCTCCATCGATTGCAGGTACTGTCGCACGCGATCGCTTTCGGGACCTGAAATTTCCATATGCGCAGCCCGACGGATGGCGATGCTGGTTCGCAGGTCGCTGATGGCGAGCCCAATGCTGCCGAAGCGGCGCCCGAGGCCCCCGTTGAGATCGAGAAAACCCAGATGCAACCGTGCAGGGACGGTGACTGTGATACCGGCCGGCAAGGACACGCGATTGTGCAAGCACTGGCTCCAGAATTGCAGACTGCCGGGTTTTTCGGATGAAAATACAGGTTTACACTGCGTCATCCCGTTCGGATTGGCAATCTGGGTGGAAAAACGATCAAGCGGAGGGCGCTCCATGACCGAAACCAAAGAACGAACCTATTCCGACGAAGAGGTTGCGCAGCGCCTCAAACGCGACTTGCCGCACTGGAACCTGGAAGGCGGTTGGATCCGGCGCAAGTACCGCACCAACAGCTGGAAAGGCACCCTGATGGTCATCAACACCGTCGGGCATCTGGCCGAGGCCGCGTGGCACCACCCTGACATCACCGCGTCATACGCCTGGGTCGAGGTACGACTGCAAAATCATGCCGCCAAGGGCATCACCGATAAGGATTTCGAATTGGCCAAGAAGATCGAGGACGTCATTCAGTGGCAACCGGCGAAGGAGGGGGGGCGCTTGAAGGCACGCCGGAAAAGGATCAACGCTTCGCCTACCTGAAATACGACAGTTAAACATTTGGCGTGGGGAATCCGGGAATGCACCACGCGTGGATTGCGGGGGAGCCCGCGGCGCTTGACGCTGCCGTTGCGGAGGCCGCCAAGCTTTTTGGCGCTAGCCGTTATCCTCTCATTGCCGGCCTTGGCACCGACGTCGGCGGCGCGCGCGCGGCGATCGCGCTCGCCAAGCGTACCGGCGCAGTCATCGACCACATGAACTCGGGCGCATTGTTCCGCGATCTCGATGTCATGCGCTCTTCGGGCGTTATGCTGACCACGCCGGGCGAGACGCGCGTACGCGCCGATGCGCTGCTGCTCGTCGGTCCGGGTCTCACCGAGACCTGGCCGGAATTCCCAGAGCGGTTGCTGGATAAAAAAATACGCGAGCGCCGCATCTTCTGGCTCGGTCCCGGCCGCGATGCGGCGACGATTGCTTCCTTGGGAGCGACTATTGAGGCGATCGGCAAAGATCCACGAGATTTGCCGGCGCTTATCGCATCGCTGCGTGCCCGCGTCGCCGGTCGGCCGACGGGCAAGCCCCCGATTTCCAATAAAATGTTGGAGGAGGTTTCGAAGGCTCTCAAGGCCGCGCGATTTGGCGTGGCCATCTGGTCGGCTGCCACACTCGATGCTCTCAGCATCGATATGATCTGCGGCTTGGTGAACGACCTGAATGCATCGACGCGTTTTTGCGCCCTGCCACTCGCGCCCGCCGACAACGTGATGGGCGTTCTGCAGACTTGCGGTTGGATGACCGGCATTCCGATGCGTACCGGTTTTGGGCGGGGATTTGCCGAGCACGATCCTTGGCTGTTCGACGGCCAACGCCTCGTCGACAGTGCCGAAACCGACTGCGTGCTTTGGATATCGGCTTATCGCGCCGCGGCACCAGAATGGCGCGACCCGCCACCCACGGTCGCTCTGACCGGCGGCGCAGCTTTTCGCATACCGCCAAACGTCCATATCGAGGTCGGCCGCCCCGGCATCGATCACGCCGCAGTGCAGTATCTAGCCGCGGCTGGGGCATTAGCGACAGTCGCGGCGTCACAGCCGAGCGACGCGATCACGGTGGCCGACGTCATTACCCGCATTGCTTCCGCCTTGCCTAAGAGCGGAGAGCGCCCATGCTGACGCGCATTGCTGGTGGGCGCGTCATCGATCCGGCTAACGGCCGCGATGCCGCTGGCGATGTCTGGATGCGCGACGGCAAAATCGTAGATTCGTCTCAGGGGGCGCGCGCCGATGCGACTTACGACGCGTCAGGCAAGATCGTCATGGCTGGCGCCATCGATATCCACTCGCATATCGCCGGTTGGAACGTGAATACCGCGCGCTTGCTGCTGCCGGAGTATCACCGCTCGGCCGCTTCGCGCCCGGCAACGACGCCGTTGTCGCAGGTCGGCTGGACCACCCACGAGACCGGATGCCTTTATGCCGCGATGGGCTTCACCACCGTCGTCGAGCCGGCGATGTCTCCGCACCATGCGCTTCACGCCCACCTTGAGCTCGCCGACATTCCGATCATCGACAAGGCGACGCTCGCGGTGCTCGGTAACGACGATTATCTGCTCAGCCTGCTGCAGGCCAAGGAAAGCAAATCCGCCGTCCAAGACTACGTCGCCTGGACGCTCGACATGTCGCGCTCGCTCGGAATCAAGGTGGTCAATGCCGGCAGTGCGGCGGCGTTCAAGGACAACGTCCGCGCATTTTCCTTTGATGATATGGTGCCGTCCTACGGCGTTTCATCGCGGGCAATCGTGAAATCCCTGCAGCAGGCGGTCAATGCACTCGGCGTTCCGCATCCGCTGCACGTTCACTGCAACAACCTGGGGCTGGCGGGAAATGTCGAGACTGCGCTGAGCACGATTGCCGCCGCGGATGGCCTGCCGCTTCATCTCGCGCATCTGCAATTCTACGCTTACGGCAAAGAGGGCGAGCGCGGGTTCTCGTCGGCAGCAGCGCCGCTTGCCGAAGCGGTGAACGCGGCGACAAGCGTAACCATTGACGTCGGCCAAGTGATGTTCGGCCAGACGGTGACGATTTCGTCGGATGTGCTCCGGCAGTTCAATGCACGCAATCAGGCCAGACCGAACAAATGGGTAATCCTCGACGGCGATGCCAACGGCTTCGGTATCGTTCCCTACAACTACCGGCAAAACGACTTCTACAATGCGGTGCAGTGGGCGGCCGGCCTGGAATTGTTTCTGCTGATTGACGATCCCTGGCGCGTGTTCTTCACGACCGATCATCCGAACGGTGCGCCGTTTACCACCTATCCGGAGATTTTCGCGTTGCTGATGAGCCGGGATTTGCGGGCGCAATGGATGGCAGAGCTGCCGCCGGTGGCGCTCCAGGTCACGACGCTGCCGTCGATTGCGCGCGAGTATTCCCTGATTGAGATCGCCACGATGACCCGCGCCGCGCCGGCGAAGCTGCTCGGCTTGACGGATCGCGGCCATCTCGGCGTCGGCGCCGTCGCCGACGTCGCGGTCTATGAAAACAATGTCGATCGCGCCAAGATGTTTCGCGCCGCCGCGCTGGTATTCAAGGACGGCGACCTGGTCGTTCGCGACGGCACCGTTACGAATTGTCGTTGGGGCCGCGCACTCACCGTGCGGCCGGGACGCGACCACGCCATCGATCGGCGCATGCGTGCCTATTACGACGATAGATACGGGCTATCCGATGAATTTCTGAAAGTCCCCGAGCATGCGCTCGGTCGGCCAGAACCATTTGCAGTCGTGCCATGCGTGTCCTGACCGTCAAAGGCGTGCGGATCGACGACACATTTGCCGAAGCCTTCGGCATGCGCGCGACGGCATTGATCATCACCGCCGACACTGCGCGCTGGGCGCGCCAAGCTGCGCTCAGCATGACCGGCTTTGCGACGTCGGTGATTGGCTGCGGCTGCGAGGCCGGCATTGACTACGAACTCACCGGCAAGCAGACGCCGGACGGGCGGCCGGGCGTACGGGTTTTACTGTTTGCGGTCTCAACGGCCGAATTGCAGAAGCAGCTCCGGGGACGTGTTGGGCAATGCGTGCTCACGAGCCCGGGCTCGGCGTGTTATGCGGGGATCGCGGGCGAAGAAGCGCTTCAGCTGGGTAATGCGTTGCGCTATTTCGGCGACGGCTGGCAGATTTCCAAGCGTTTTGGCAGCAAGCATTTCTGGCGCATTCCCGTCATGGACGGCGAGTTTGTCTGCGAAGCGAAGACAGGCCTCACCAAAAAGGCGGTCGGCGGCGGCAATCTTTTCATTCTCGGCCGCACCTCGAAGACGACCCGCGCCGCGGCGGAAGCCGCGGCAGCGGCAATCGCCAAAGTGCCGGACGTGATCGCACCATTTCCCGGAGGAATCGTACGATCCGGCTCCAAGGTCGGCTCCAAATACAAGGGAGCACCGGCTTCGACCAACGACGCGTTCTGCCCGACACTGCGCGGCGCCGTGCAGACTTCGCTCGATGCAGATACCGGTTCGGTTCTTGAGATCGTCATCGATGGACTGACGTCCGATGCGGTGGCGGCCGCCATGCGCGCCGGCATCGCGGAGATCGTTAAGCTCGGACCCAAGCGCGGCGCCACCCGGATCAGCGCAGGAAATTACGGCGGCAAGCTTGGACCGCACCATTACCGCTTGCGGGATTTGGTGCCGTGAGGCCGCTGACTTTCACGCTGCGCCAGCGTCCCGAGCAGCGGCTCGACTTGTCGCCGCTTGTCCCGCATCACCTTGCCGGCAAGACCGCCGCGCAGATCGAGCGGATCGAGCTGCAGACGACACGCATGCGCGTCGATGTCGCCGAGATCTTCCGGGTGCGCATGGGCGACGCCGAGCAGATTCGCATCGAGGGCGCCAGCGACCGCCTCGACCATGTCGGCCAAGCCATGACCGGCGGCGAGCTTCTCGTCGATGGCGATGTCGGCGTCCAGGCGGGGCGATTGATGGCGGGCGGCCGCCTGACTCTCCGCGGTAATGCCGGCCCCTGGGCCGCGTCCGGCATGAAGGGCGGCGTGATCGAAATCCTCGGCGCCGCTGACGAGCGGCTCGGCGGCCCATTGGCCGGAGAGATCGCCGGAATGCGCGGCGGCGTAGTCGTCGTCCGTGGCCGCGCCGGCGAGCGCGCCGGCGACCGGATGCGCCGGGGCGCCATCATCATCGAGGGCGAAGCCGGAGCCTACACCGGCAGCCGAATGATCGCCGGCACACTCGTTGTAGGGCAAAAAGCCGGCCCGCTTCCCGGCTTTCTCATGAAGCGCGGCACCGTTGTCCTCGGTGCCGGCTGCAGTGCGATATCCCCAACATTCGTCGATTGCGGCCAGCACGACCTTCTCGGCATGCGGCTATTGGCCGGATTTATCGAGCCCTACAGCAAACGGGCAACGTCCTTACTGCGGCGGCCGCTGCAGCGGTTCGCAGGCGATATGGCGGTCCTGGGAAAAGGCGAGATATTTATTGGAAACCGGAACTGACTAATTACGTATATTGTTGCATGGAAGTCTAAGAGATTCGGTGAGAGTATACATCGATATTTCGGCGGAGCGACGCCATGGACATGATAGCGATCGTCGTTATGGTTTGTGCACTGGCGCAACCAGATCAGTGTGAGGAACAGCACCTCGAGTTCAGCTGGCAGGGCTCTCTCAGGCAGTGCGTCATGAACGCCCAGCCCTACATTGCCCAATGGATCGGCGACCACCCCAAGTGGAGCGTCAAGAGCTACCATTGCGAATATCCCCACACCAAGTCAAAGGCCTGAAAGTCGAGGCCGATGCGCGCCGACAAGCGCGCCAAACGTGACGCATTTCTCTGCAAGATCGGCAGCCGTCCGGTCGTCATGGGAATTCTCAATCTGACGCCGGATTCCTTTTCCGACGGAGGGCGATTTGTTGCGGCCGAGGCGGCGCTCGCCCACGCCGGGCGGATGGCGGCGGAAGGCGCCGACATCATCGACATAGGCGGGGAGTCGACGAGGCCCGCGGCGCTGCCAGTCGGCGAGGCCGAAGAGCTTGCCCGCATTGAAGCGGTTTTCGGCGAACTCACCGGCACGCTCGACGTGGCGCTCTCGATCGATACCTACAAATCGAATGTGGCTGCGCGCGCGGTCGAACTGGGCGCCGTTCTGGTGAACGACGTGTGGGGCTTGCAGAAAGATCCGGCGATGGCCGAAGCAGTGGCCACTGCTGAAGCGGCGGTCGTGGTCATGCATAACCGGACCGAAAAAGATCCCGCCCTCGACGTCATTGCCGATATCCGGCGATTTTTTGCACGTTCGCTCGCGCTCGCTGACCAGGCTGGAATTCCGAAATCGCGCATTATCCTCGATCCCGGCATTGCGTTCGGAAAGACCGCTCGCCAGAACGTCGAGGTGATCGCACGGCTGAGCGAATTGGCGGAATTCGGCTGCCCGATCCTCATCGGCGTTTCGCGAAAGAAATTTCTCGGTTCGCTCATCGAGGGCGGGATCGAGGGACAGCTCACCGGCACGATTGCCGCGAGCCTTGCCGCCTGCGCCGCCGGCGCATCGCTCTTTCGGGTTCACGATGTCGCCGAGCACGTCGCCGCCCTCAAGGTCTTTGACGCGATCCGGCGACCGCCGACGTAATGGCCCGACGCGTCGATCGGCGCCACTATGCATCCGGCAAGTTGTAACGGAAAAAAAACCGACGCCTGCGGATGCCAGCCAAACGAACGTAAGCACCGGCGGCAACACGTTTGGTTAATCATCTTTCCCAAAATCTGGCGGATTCGGCAGCGGCTTTCGGAGTTCGATTTAAGGCGCGATGTTAACACCGTGATGGACGGTCAGAGGCCAGTTCGAGTCAGGGAGCGTAGCACTTCCCGGTGCAGCAAATTTGGGGCAACCCGGCGCCGGGAATGAGCGTCGCTCACGTCGTGCGTGAGAAAGCTGGGGGCGCGGCATGACTTCCATCGTTACGGGTTTGTCGCCGAGTCAGATTGCCGCCCTACCCATTTCGACGGTCTCGCAGTTCACGACGACCGACATTGCGGCCATGACCCCGAGCCAAGTGGGGGGCCTGACGGCTCCGCAATTGAATGCGCTGTCAGCTCCCGACATCCGCTCGTTCACGGCCTCGCAGATCGGTGCCATTTCCTACAGCACGTTTCTGGCCATTATCGCGGCGCAGACTGCAAACTTCACATCCTCGCAGATCGGCGACCTTTCCCAGTCGCAGATCCAGACGATGACCAACGCTCAGATCAACGGTCTCGGCAAGAGCGATCTCGATGCGCTGAACGTCGCGGACCTGACCTCATCGCAGATCAGCGGGTTGAGCGCGGCCACCATCGGCAATCTCACCAACGTTCAAGTCGGTACCCTGATTTCATCGCAACTCGCCGCCTTCTCGACTTCGCAGATTGAGGCGCTGACAGCGCCCCAGCTCAACAGCCTTGGATGTCGGCAATCTGACGACGTCGCAGCTCGGTGGACTGACAACGGCTGCCGCAAACCTCAGCGCCGGCCAAATCAACGCGCTGACGTCAGGTCAGATTTCTTCGCTTTCCGCCGCCGGACTCAACCGCCTCTCAGCAACCCAGATCGGAGCCTTGTCGGCGACCCAGCTCGGCGGCCTGACGGCGGCGCAGATCGGTGCAATTTCGACGGCCACGCTCAACAAACTGTCGGCGACGCAGATCGGCGATTTCTCGGCAACGCAGGTTCAGGCTCTGACCGTGGGGCAACTCAACGCCCTGAGTGTGACCAACCTCAACGCCCTCAACGTCGCCGACCTGACGACGGCTCAATTCAACGGCCTGACCAGCAGGACCATAGGCAATCTAAGCGCCAGCCAGTTGGCCGCCCTGAACGCCTCGCAAGCCAACTCGCTGTTGACGTCGCAGATCAGCTCGCTGTCTGCCGCCGCGATCGCGGGCTTGTCCGCGCCGCAAGTTGCGGGCCTGACGACCGCCCAGCTTGGGTCGCTTTCGGCATCGCAGACCGCTTCGCTTCTTGCCAACCAGGCCGACAATCTGTCGATCGCGCAAATCTCCACTTTCAGTAATTCGCAATTGAGCACGACGACACTGGTAGGAGCCGCCGGCGGCCTGCAGTTCAATCTGAGCTGGGCCTCCAGTGTCGGCAGCGCTCCTACCGGCTACCGCAATGCCGTCATTGCGGCGGCCGCCGGCCTGTCGGCGATATTCAGCAACAACGTGGTCCTCAATATCCAGGTCGGCTACAGCGAAGTCGATGGCAGCGCCATTTCGGCGGATGACGCCGCAGAAAGTGCCGGGTTCTACGGCTCGGTCAACTATTCCGCGCTCGACTCGGCGTTGCAGGCAGACGCTGGCAATTCGACCTACCAGGCAACCGCCGACGCGAGTCTCAGCGCTAGCAACCCGACAAGCGGCGGGACATTCGCGATCAGCTCGGCGAACGCCAAGGCGCTCGGCCTTAACGGCGCCAGTTCCAGCCTCGACGGTTATGTCGGCGCCTCCAGCGCGATAGCCTTCGAATTCAACCAGACGGCTGCAACCGGGAAATACGATCTCATCGGTGCGCTTCAGCATGAGTTTACCGAAGTCATGGGGCGCACCGGCTCAGTCGGCCACTATATCGGCTCGGGCATCTATACGCCGTTGGACCTCTTCCGTTACACCTCCACCAATAATGCGGATCCCTCAAACGGTACGCCGGAACGCGCCCTCACGCAGCAGGGCTCGAACACCGACTATTTCTCTATCAACAGCGGTGTAACGAACCTCGGTGACTACAACGCATCGAACGGCAGCGAAGACTACGCCGACTGGGACAGCAACATGGTCAACGACCCGTTTGGCGGTGCAAGTTCCGGCGTGACCGAACCAATGTCCGGCAACGATGCGATCGAGGTAGCCGCGATCGGATGGAATATGACCGCCAAAGGAATTGCACTCGCCCAGACGGCGCAAACTCACGCCGACGTGTAATTCGGGTGGGCATCGGACGTTGTCCGCGGGTGCGACATCGACAGCCCACGCGCTGTTTGGAAAACGCTTTTACAGACCCGAGGCGTTTGTCGTAGCTTCGCGGCGGAGGGCGTATGCTTTTTGTGCAGGAGTCCCGATGATGGCACGCGTACCGATGGCGCTTGCGCTGGGCATGGGCCTGCTCGTTGCCTGCGCCGCGCGCTCACTCGCGCACGCCGACGATCTCAATGATTATCCGACCAATGTACGGGTCGATTATGTGTTCGGCTGCATGAAAGCCAACGGCGAGACGCAGCATTCACTCGATCAATGTTCCTGCTCGATCGACATCATCGCCGCGATCCTGCCCTATGAACGCTACGTCGCCGCGGAGACGGTGCTGCGAATGACGCAGGTACCGGGAAATCTCGGCGGGGAGTTTCGTTCAACGAACCAGGCCAAGACCGCAGTCGATGATCTGCGCCGCGCACAGGCCGAAGCGGAGGTGCGCTGCTTCTGACAGCAGACGCTAGCACTACTTTGGCACTTTTGGTTTGGCGGCTTCCGTGAGGAAGGCTTTACAGTGAGGGCATTGCAGGGGTGGAAGCCGGACGAAGAGGTCGAGGATGGCTTGCCTGATGGCGGGCATGCTCGGCTGTGGTGGCGGTCCTGCGATTCTTTTTTTTCCGTCCCGCTGCTTTGAGGCGGCGGGATTGAAGGAAGGCGTAGGCGATCATCGTCATCAAGGCATGTCGGTGTAACCCGGTCCAGGATCTGCCTTCGAAGTGGTCGAGACCCAATTCCTCCTTCATCTGCTGGTGCGCCTGTTCACAGATCCATCTGGCCTTGATTGCAGCGGCGAGCATCATGATGGTGGCATCGGCCGGCAGGTTCGACACATAGTATTTTTGCTCTCCGGTTGAGCGCCGCTCGCCGACGAGCCAGACCTCATCGCCAGGCATGCATTGCATACGATTATCGAGCATGCGGTGCTTATGACCATCCGCAACCCGAACACGGCGGGCCGCAAAGCGACAGGTCAGCTGACCCTTGGTGCCGCGTCGCCAGTTGACCTCTCGCCATTTCTCACCGGCTAACATCGCCTCGGCGGAAAGCGGAGGCTGGTCAGGAATGTGGTACTTGCGGCGCTTTCCAGTTTTTGCGACGGGGAAGACCAGGGCAACGTCCGCTGGGTAGACGTTCTGGCGTCGCGACAGACCCACTGCCCATAGCAGGCCGCGTTCGTTCAAAGCCTGGCGGAAAGGCCCACTTGATCCATATCCTAAATCGGCAAGCACACAGCCAAAGCGCACGCCGGAGGCGATGACACGGTCAATCTCTTGGATCGCGATTTCCGGCTTTGTGAGAGCGATCTGCCGATCCTTCGGCACATGGGCCCGCGTCATGCGCTCGGGATCGTCCGTCCAAGTCTCGGGCAGAAAGAGCCGAGCCCCACCATCACCGGCACTTCGCGCGATGCCAGTGTCATCGAGACCAGAGACTGACAGTTGGCTGTCTTCCCAAGCGAAGAAGCGTATTGCGGTGCCACGCCGACCGAGCGCTCCCCCTTCTTCGGCAGCGCCGTATCGGTGTCGATGCCGTCGGCCATACCGTCATCACTGCCAACCATCTTGTCGGCCTCGGCGAGCAGGACTTTCTCCAGCGGGACCGCATTCCATGCGCCACTTGCTATGAAGTGATGCAACTGATCGTAGCCAACTTGCCCGTCGCGCGCCGCCATGGGTTGGATGCTCTTGCGATCGCCAGAACCGATCAGTCCCGCCACATAGGCTGGGCATATACGCGATCGCGCCTTGTTTCCCAACGCGCCAAAGAATGGCGCAAGCCACTCCTCCAGATCGCTCTTCCAATCAATATCCATGGCCGGCCCTCCAAGATGCCGACCTCCCATGAGTCACGGAAAAACTGATTTGGGAATCCCGCGCCCTCAAAAATCTGCCAAAGTAGTGCTA
>CAVPXZ010000010.1:0-36993 GCA_963709825.1 uncultured Alphaproteobacteria bacterium | reverse complement strand
CCAAAGCAATGTTCGTTCCCGATCCAGATCTTTGGCTGCATCATCCTGGCCTTTGGCCTGTTGGCACAGCGGTCTTACTCCATCACCCGATTTCAGGATTCGCTTCCTCAAGATATGGGCATCGTGCTTGGCAACGGCGCCATCGTGCTGCTCGGCTGCGCTACCTCGGCGGTCGCCACTTGCCTGAAAAATTGGAACGCCGCTTGGACCGCTTGGAAAGCGACCGGGCAGACTGACCCAAGCTGTTCAGTTTTGGATGGCCTCTCTTGCCGGGCCCGCCTCCATTGATCTAGATCAAAGCGCCCTTGGCTGAACGCGCTTGAAGTTGTACGAAATGCCGGGCGTCCAGGGTGGTGCGCGGATGTTTACAAATGTCAGAGTGAAACTGTATCAACCGGGTTGTAAGAACATGAAAAAGCTTCGACTTGGCATGCTCGTCGGGTGTTTGGCGGGTGCTGCGATCGTTGTTCCGTCGGTCGGACGGGCGCAATTGATGGTCAACATGTCGCTGATCACCTGCGCGCAATATCTCGCCATGCCGCCGGACCAGTCGCGGGTTTTCTCCGCCTGGATGAGCGGATGGTTCAATCAGAAGACCGGGTACGCCTGGATCAATCTCAATGCCTACGCCAGAAACGTGAAGAACGTGAAGGCCTGGTGCGCCGCCAATCCGGCGGAACTGGTCATGACGGGTCTGCAACGCGCTGCGGCGAAATGAGTGAGTGACATGAAAAAATCAACCATGCTTGCGCGCTCCATGATCGTCGCCGCCGCCGTTCTGGCCGCGAGTTCGTATCGGCCCGCATCGGCGCAGCTGATACTCGATATGTCGTTGCTGACCTGCAAAGACTATATGGCGGCCGATCCCGAACGACAGGAATTAATTGCCGCCTGGATGAGCGGTTATTTCAATGCCGCGAAAAACCAGCCGATGGTGGATTTGAAGCGATTTGAAACCAACAAAAAGCTGGTTACCAAGTATTGCAAGCGCCGCAAGAACGACGGTCTGATGGACGCAATCCGCAAGGCGGCATTTTGAGGAAGAGCGCCGATCGCTGACGCGGCAAGCGTAGCTCGGATGAGCGGACGATATTCCGGAGCTTATCTCGCCGCGCGTTGATTCTGCGTGTCGCTCCGCGCATTCGGGCTGCTGGCTTGCTCGCGCGGATCGTCACGCGGATTCAGATATTCGAGGCCCAGCGGGCCAATGGCCGTTACCTGGGTGACGTACTCGCCGGACTTTGCCCAGTGGAAGTGCCACGTATTCCCGGGCAGAACGATGACGCTGCCTGGCGGATAGGCCGCCACCTTGTCGCCGTCGAACTGCTCGCCCAGCCCGATGTAGAACACGCCGGATATGACCGTGTAGACCCGGTCCTCCGGGTGTCTGTGCGGCATCAGCTTCACGCCCTCGGGCACTTTGACCCTGATCAGATAGGGGCCGGGCTCAGAGGGCTGACCGACAACGACGGCAAGGCGGGCCGACGGCGGGAACGCCGGGAACGGCTTCCACTCGATGTCTTCAGGCAAAATCGATCTGAAAACCGCTTCGCCTGGCTGGTGGGGTCGCGCCATTGCGGTCCTCCTAGTCCGGATGGGTTGGTCGAAAAGTGCGGCCGAATCGCGCCGGGTGCGATCGGCCGATTTTCCACTCGTTCAATGACGGTGTCGCAGGCGCATTGGAATGTGACCCGGTAACGCATCCAGTGGCGGGTTGAGGCCGCGGAACATTGCGCGGCCTCTGCTTGTCAACGGCCGTCGGCTTTCGCTGTTCCAACGCGCTTACAAGATACCCCGCAGCGTTGGTGACGGAATTGAGCGCCGTCTTTACGCCGCGCAGACGGCGGCGAGGAATTTTTCCATTTCCGCCGACAGCCGGCTGCCGTCGTGCGACAGCGTCTGCGCCGAGGACAGCACCTGCCCGGACGCCGAGGTGATCCCGGCGGCGCTGTCGTTGACTTCGGCGATATTGGCGGCGACATGGGCGGCGCTGCCGGCGGCGGCGCGGACATTTTGCGCGATCTGCTGGGTGGTCGCCGCCTGCAGGTCGACGGCGGCGGTGATCGCGGCGGCGATCTCCGAAATGCGCCCGATGGTGGCGCCGATTTCCTTGATGATGGTCACCGAGTCCTGGGTCGCCGCTTGCACGCCGGCGATGTGGACGCCGATTTCCTGGGTCGCTTTCGACGTCTGCGCCGCCAGCGCCTTGACCTCCTGCGCCACCACGGCAAAGCCGCGGCCGGCCTCGCCGGCCCGCGCCGCCTCGATGGTGGCGTTGAGCGCCAGGAGGTTCGTCTGCTCGGCAATGTCGGTGATGAGCTTGACCACGTCGCCAATGCGGCCGACCGCGCGGGTCAGCTCGGTGATGCGGCCGTCGGTCTTCTCGGCCTGCGCCACGGCCTCGCGGGCAATCCGGGTCAATTCCTGCACCTGCCGGCTGATCTCGCCGACCGAAGCGATCAGCCGTTCGGTGGCGAGCGACACCGAGTGCACGTTCTCGGAGGCTTGCGCCGATGCCGACAAGACCTTTCCGGACAGATCCTGGGTCGCTCCCGCCGTTCCGCTCAAGGCTTCGGCCGCCGCTTCCAGCTCGGTCGATGACGACGACACCGAGCGGACGACGCTTGCCACTGTTCTTTCGAAGGCGCCGGCGAGCGCCTGCATGTCGGCCTGGCGCTGCTCGGCGGTGCGCCGCGCGGTCTCCTTCTCGGCCGCCTCCAATTGCTCGATGCGGATGAGCTTTTCCTTGAAGGTCTGCGCTGCGCGCGCGGCGTCGCCGACCTCGTCGCGGCGCCCGGTATAGGGAACCTCGACATTCTTGTGGCCGCGGGTCAGCTCCAGCAGCACTTCGCCGACCCGGCGGATCGGACCGCTGATGGTGACGGCACCGAATACGGCGATGCCGGCGAGCACGGCGATGACGAACAGGCCCATGCCGAGATCGACCCGGCTCACCCGGGTCGTCTCCTCAACGGCTTGGGCCTTGCGCTGGTCGGCGGCGGCGATCAATGCCGTCGTCGTCAACTCGATCAGCACATTCATTTCGGCGCCGAGCTCGCCGCTGCGTTTGATCTTGTCGACGGTATCGCCGTACTCCTTCGCCGCAGCGACGAGTTCGGTGACGACGCCGACATAGGCTTTGACAAGTTCGGCGAGCTTCTCCAGCCGTTCCCTGTCGGCCGGATCGTCGGTGATTTCGAGCGCGATCTCGATATGCCCGGCGGCTGCGGTTTCGTCGGCGGTGAGCCGGTTGAGTGCGCGATCGAATTCGCTCGGCGCCACGGAGAGGCGAATTTCGCGCGTCTCAAGCTGCATGCTGCGCAGATCGTCGGCGGCGCGCAGCGCTTCGAGCGCGGCAAGCTGTTTGCTGTCGGCGGCTATACGGTGCCGTGCGGCCGAGTAGTCCCCGTATTGCTGCTCGGCCAGCATTCCGGCCACCAGCAACACGCCGACTCCGGCCCAGATGGCGAGCTTGGTGCGAATGGAGAAGTCGTAAACGGCCATGAACCGGCCCTGATGGCAACCCGCGGCATGATTGGTCGCCCTGGTTAATTCACGGTAAAGTATTACGGCGCGCGAGGGGAAATTCGCCAGTCGCGTGTGCTATTTACGCCCGAACTGCTTGCGCAATTCGATTTTCGCTTGCTCCAACGTGCGCCGCCGCCTAGCCGACAACTTCTTGCCGGCGCGGTTGATGTAAAACACCAGCATCGACAGTGCCGAGCGATAGGGCTCCGCCTTACGGCGGTGGCTCTGCTCTGCCGAGCGTTTCAGCGATGCGGCGATGCGCTTGGGGTCGTTCAAGCTGAAGACACCGACTTTAAGATCGAGCGCGTCGCTGTCTCGCGTCACCCGGCCGGACCAGTAGCGCATGCTCTTGCCACGCGTCGATTTCGAGCCGGCCGCTTTCTGCCGGGTCGGATTTCGGCGGCCGGTTTTTGGTCGCGTCATGGTTCGCGCCATAGGCCAATTCCATCTCGCTGAATTATTGCGCCAAGCTTTGAGAAAAATGACAACGCCGGTAGCTTTTGTTCCCTCGGACGCCATGTTGCCTCCGGCCCAACGAAGAAGCTACCTATGCAGTCCTTTTTGCGAACCGGCTGAACGCAAGATCCCATGGACGGGCAGGCGCAAATCGTCATCGACCAGGTGACGCACACCTACCGCCCGGCCCATGGGCGCAGCGTGCTCGCGCTCACCGACGTTTCACTGAAAATCCGCCCGCGCGAGTTCCTCGCGCTGCTCGGGCCCTCGGGCTGCGGCAAATCCACCTTGCTCTATTTGGTCGGCGGATTTCTTCCCATCGAGGCCGGCCGGATCGTGGTCGAGGGTAAGCCGGTCGCGGCGCCCGGGCCCGATCGCGGGATTGTCTTTCAGCATTTCGCGCTGTTTCCGTGGAAGACGGTGCGCGCCAACGTCCTCTACGGCCTCGAACGGCAGCGCATGCCGCGCGCGGAGCGGTCGCGGCGGGCGAAAGCGTTCATTGATCTGGTCGGCTTGAACGGCTTCGAGGAGAGCTATCCGTCGCAGCTCTCCGGCGGCATGAAGCAGCGTGCGGCGATCGCCCGCACGCTCGCCTTCGATCCCAGCATCCTGCTGATGGACGAGCCGTTCGGCGCGCTTGACGCGCAGACCCGTGCGCTGATGCAGACCGAGCTGCTCGGCATCTGGCAGCGCACGCCCAAGACCGTGATCTTCGTCACCCATGACGTGCAGGAGGCGGTCTATCTCGCCGACCGCGTCGCGGTGATGTCAGCGCGGCCGGGCCGCATCAAGGCGATCGTCGAGACCCGGTTCGGCGATCGCGATCCGAGCATCCGGCGCAGCAAGGAGTTCGTCGAAAAAGTCGATGAAATCTGGGAGCTGGTCCGCATCGAGGCCATCAAGGCGCAGGAGAACGCAGCGCCGTGACGCGGACCGCGCTACGTTACTTGCCGCTCGTGATCCTGGCGCTCGCCTGGGAGGCCGCCGCGCGGTTCAATCTGGTTTCTTCCCTCGCCTTGCCGTCATTGAGCCATGTTGCAGACGCCTGGGTCGATCTCCTCCGCGATGGCGAGCTCCTCGATAATGGGCTCATCTCGCTTTACCGCGGAGCCGCCGGACTTCTGCTCGCGGTCATCGTCGGCGGCGGGCTGGGCGTGGCGATGGCGTCGTGGCGGCTGGTCGATCTCTTGTTGAAGCCGCTGGTGGAGCTTTTCTATCCGCTGCCGAAATCGGCGCTGATTCCGGTGACCGTGCTGTGGCTCGGCCTCGGCGACGGCTCGAAGATCCTCCTGATCTTTCTCGGCTGCATGATTCCGGTCACCATCGGCGCCTATAACGGCGCGCGCGGCAGCGACCGCGCGCTGCTGTGGTCGGCGCGCAGCATGGGTGCGCGCGGCATGCGCACGCTGTGGGACGTTGTGGTGCCGAGCGCGCTGCCGGAATTGCTCAACGGCATCCGCACGGCGCTGGCATTATCCTTTATTCTTTTGGTGAGCTCCGAGCTGATTTCTGCGCAACGCGGTTTCGGCTATCTGATCGGCTATCTCGGCGACACCGGTTCCTATGCCGGCATGTTCGCGGTCGTGCTCACGGTCGCGTTCCTCGGCTTTGCCGCCGACCGCCTTTATCAGCTCCTCGTGCAACGGCTGCTGCGATGGCGCGCGTAGCGGGCCGATCCGCGGTGGTGGCGCCGGTCGGGGCCGACCCGCAGCCGGCAAGCGCGATCGAGGCGGCATTGCGGGTCGCGGCGCGCTCCGCGGTGATCGTGTTGTTGCTCGTCGCCTGGGAGCTGCTTGCCCGCAGCGGCAAAGTCACTCCCTTCATGCTGCCGCCATTCAGCGCCGTGGTTGTGCGCGTCTATACCGATGCCGTTTCCGGCCATCTCTGGCTCAACCTCGGCCTCACGCTCTATCGGGCGCTCGCCGGCTTTCTCATCGCCGCCTGCGGCGGCATTGCGCTCGGCGCGGCGATGTCGCGCGTCGCCTTCATGCGCTGGTTCTTCGATCCGATCGTCTCGGTCGGATTTCCGATGCCGAAAATCGCGTTCCTGCCAATCATCATGCTTTGGCTCGGCATTTACGACGTGTCGAAAATCTCGATGGTGGTGTTCGATGCGATCTTCCCGGTGGTGACGGCGACGGTCGCGGGTCTTGCCGCGGTGGACAAGGAGCTTATCTGGTCGGCGCGCAACATGGGCGCCAGCGAGCGCGAGCTGATGTGGCAGATCGCGCTGCCGGCGGCGATGCCGCAAATCCTCACCGGCCTGCAGGTCGCGCTGCCGATCGCGCTGATTGTCGAAATCGTGGTCGAGATGGCGATGGGCGGCTACGGGCTCGGAGCCGCGATGATGAGCGCCTCGCGCTTCGCCGATTCCCGCGGCGTGTTCGCCGGCATCGTCGAGATCGCGATCGTCGGCTATGTTTTGATCAGGGCGATGTCTTTGGTCCGGCGCCGCCTGCTCGCCTGGCATCCGGAAGCGGAAGACCGCGCCTGATCCCGCCTCGTGCCCTAGCTGGCTTTCTCCAGGCTGCTCGGCAAATCCGGTGCGTCGGAATCGTGGACCGCAACGCCGACCATCGGGTCGATAGGAACCTCCCACGGCCGCCGTTCCAGTGTGCGCATGGTGTCGGCATAGCCGGACTGCCAGCGCCTCATAATCCCCTCGCGTGGAGAAATCGATCTCCCGCAGGTAGTCTTCATTCTTGAGCGGCGCGGCGTTGATCCGCACAATATGCATGAAGGTGCCGCAGCCGTAGCCGGCCATCTCCCTGACCTCCGGCGTCTGGCGCTGGCTTTCCGGCAACATGCGTACCAGTTCGCGCACCATATGCCGAAGCTGATGAATGTGCTCCTGGCGCGGAATGTGACTGTCGGCGCGGCTGGCGTATTGAATGTCCAACTGCCGGCTTAAGACCTGCCAGACCAACTCCGGCTCCGGTCCGGCGATGGGAAATATTTGCACCGAGAACACGACCGAGTCGCGCCGCGGATTGTCGTCGAACACCACTTCGATGGGCGTATTCGAGCAGAGGCCGCCGTCCCAATAGGGGTCGCCGTCGATGCGGATCGCCGCAAATCCAGGTGGCAAGGCACCGGAGGCAAGAACGTGATCGAGGGTGATAGGGAGGTTGCGGCTGTCGAAATAGTGCATCTTGCCGGTTCGCACGTTGACTGCGCCGACCGTCAAGCGCGTGCGCTCGGCATTGAGGCGCTCGAAATCCACCAGGCCGCTCACCGTCTTGCGCAAGTCGTCGATCGTATAGAAGGCGGCCTGTTCGACGCCGACCAGGGCGCTGAGCCCGCCCCAGGCGATCGCGCGGTTTGGGGCGTAATATCCGGAAATGCCGTTGAACATTGAGAGCATGTAAGCCGCGGCATTGCCGGCGAGTTGGCCGAAAGGCGTGCCTTCCCAGAGCGGTTTCCGCTCGATCCGACTCCAGAATTCGCGCAGGCGCTCGAGCCGCGAACCGGCTTCGTTGCCCGCGATAATGGCGCCGTTGATGGCTCCAATCGACGTGCCGACGATCCAGTCAGGCTCGATGCCGGTTTCATGCAGCGCCTGATAGACGCCGCCTTGATAGGCGCCGAGAGCGCCGCCGCCTTGAAACACCAGGACGACCTGGCCCGGTAACTTGGGCGGCTCTTTCACCCCGCCCACAGGTTGATGTTCGACATAAACCTGGTCCATGGCTCGCCTCCGTCGCAACCCTTCAAATGTAGGCGTCCGCGCTCGCACGGCCATGGGGCTCGATTGGTTTTTGTGGCAGGCACCGCGGCAAACAGCAGGCTTGCGTCCGATCGCCCGCTCCGCCCACAATCGTGTGGTCGCGGCGGCGGAAGTCCCGTGCCGGCGTCAACTGGATCGAGAGGCGACCATGCGTATCAAGATCGGACTCGCAAGCGTCTTTCTGTTCGCGCTCGGCGTCGGATTAGCCCGCGCCGAGCCGGTCAAGCTCCGCTTCGCCTGGGTCGCGCCACTGTCCGATTGGGCCTCGATCTGGCTGGATAAGAAGGACCTCGCCCGCAATTACGGCAAGTCGTATGTGGTCGAGTCGGTCCGCTACCGCGGCACGCCGGCGATGATCACCGCGATCGCCGCCAACGAGCTGGAAATTGGCGCGCTGGCTTATTCCACCCTGCCGATCGCGATCAAGAATGCCGGCATGGACGACATCAGGGTCATTGCCGACGATTTCCGCGACGGCGTCGACGGCTATTACTCCAACGAGTTCGACGTGCTCGCCGATGGTCCGATCCAAAAGGTCGAGGACCTCAAAGGCAAGATCGTTGCGATCAACTCCGCCGGCAGCGCGGTCGACGTCGCCATGCGCGCCATGCTGCACCAGCACGGGTTGGAGGCTAACCGCGACTACACCATCATCGAGGCGCCGTTTCCCGCCATGCGCGCGATGCTGGCGGAGAAGAAAGTCGATCTGGTCTCGGCGGTGCTGCCGTTCTCACTCGACCCCGAGCTTAAGAAGATCGCGCGTCCGCTGTTCACCAGCAAGGACGCGCTCGGCGTCTCGCAGTTTATTATCTGGACCGCGCGCCAGCCATTCATCGCGGCGCATCGCGCGGCGCTGGTCGATTTCCTTGAGGACTCGCTGCGCATCGTCCACTGGTATCTCGATCCAGTGAATCACAGCGCGGTCGCCGAGATCGCCGCGCGGCTGACCAAACAGCCCGCCGACAGGTTCGGCTGGGTATTCACCAAGAGCGACTATTATCGCGATCCCAATCTGCTGCCTGATCTTGATGCGCTCCAGCGCAACGTCGACATCACCAAGGCGCTCGGCTTCATCAATGCGAGCGTTAATGTCCGCGGCGCGTCGGACCTCAGCCTGGTCGAAGAGGCGGCGAAGCGGCTGAAATGATCCTGCTAACGTCGTCATGGCCGGGCTTGTCCAGTACGAGGCCGGGCATGACGAGTCAGGGTACTGCGCGATCGATCAGACCGCGGCGGTGAGCGCTCTCTCGACCATGGTGCCGATGAGCGCACGGCGATAGGCGCCGCCGGCATGAATGTCGTCCGCCGGATCGACGGCGGCACGCGCCGCGGCGGCGGCGGCCGCGACGGTTTCGCCGTTAATCGCGCGGCCGTTAAGGGCGTCCTCCACGGCGGCAAGGCGCAGCGGCCGGTCGGCGACGCCGATTACGCCGACATGGGCGTTGCGGGCCATTCCGCGGTCGTCCGGATCATAGAACAAGGCAGCGCCCGCCAGGGCAAAGTCGCCACGCCGTCGGGCGAATTCGGCAAAGCCGAAGCGGCGGCGGGCCGGCCATCGCGGCAGGCGGATTTCGCTGATGATTTCGTCGGGCTCGAGCGCCGTCATCAGCGGGCCACGGAAAAAGTCCGCCGCCGCGATGATGCGCGGTCCGGCTTTGCCGACGACGGCGATTTCGGCCTCGCAAGTGACGGCGATGCCCGGCATTTCGGCGGCCGGGTCGGCGTGCGCCAGACTGCCGCCGACGGTACCGCGGTTGCGGATCTGATAATGCGCGACGTGCTCGACGGCGGCGACGAGCAGCGGATGCGCCGTGCGCAATCGCGCATCGTCGAGGATGTCGCACCAGCGCACCATGGCGCCGAGCGTCACGCCTTGGTCGGAGATCGCGATCTGCCGCAATTCCTCGAGCTTGCCCAGGTCGACAAGGAGCGCAGGCGCGGCGACGCGGAACGCCAGCATCGGCACCAGGCTCTGGCCGCCGGCAAGCGGCTTCGCCTCGCCGTCATGGGCGGCCAGAAGCGCAACCGCATCGGCAAGGCTCGTCGGACAGGCGTATTCGAAGGGCGGTAATTTCATGGCCGGCAATGTCCACTGCGAACCGCAGCAACAAAAATACGCTCGAACGCTTGGTAGCATCGTGCCGAACGAACGGTCAAACCTGCCACCATGAGGCTTTGTCTCGACTTTTCCGTATGACCCCGCTAAGCGGGCGCCAGCAGCGCAAGCCTCGGACCGCCAACGATGCAATTTGCCAGCGCACTATCCAATGGACGTCTTGGTGGCCCTGCGCGTGCATGGGGGCTGTTCGTTGGCGCTTGCGCGATCCTGTTACTAGCGGCTGGCGAGCGTCCGGCGGCGGCGGGCGAGAGCGCGGCGCCGTCGCGGGCGGTCGTGGTGCCCGGCTTTTGGGACCCGCGGCGCCGGCCGGAACGGCCCGACCTTTCGCGCTTGCAAAGCATCCGCTTTCTCACCGAGCTCGACTATCCGCCGTTCGACTATTCCGGCCCGGACGGCAATCCCGCCGGCTTCAATGTCGATCTGGCCCGCCTCATCTGCGACGAGATCAAGGTCAGCTGCACCATCCAGGCGCGGCCGTTCGGCACGCTGCTCGAGGCGCTCAATGACAATCGGGGCGATGCCGTGATCGCCTCGATCGCGCCCACCGCGGAGACGCGCCGCCGTGCCGATTTCACCGACCCCTACTACCGCACGCCGGCGCGTTTCGTGGCGCGGCTCGACAGTCCGATCGGCGACGCGCTGCCGGAACGGCTCGAAGGCAAGAAGATCGCCGTCGTCGCCGGCACCGCACATGAGGCCTATCTGAAGGCGATGTTCACCGAGGCCGAGGTGCGGCCCTATCCTAATGCCGAGGCGGCGCGCGAGGCATTGCGCCGCAAGGAAGTCGACCTTCTGTTCGGCGACGGCATTGCGCTGGCGTTCTGGCTCAACGGCACCGATTCGGGCGGCTGTTGCGCCTTCCGCGGCGGACCGTTTCTGGAAAGCCGGTTTTTCGGCGAAGGGATCGGCATCGCGGTGAAGCGCAGCAACGATCTGATGCGCCAGGCCTTGAACTGGGCGCTGTTCCAGCTCTGGGAGAAGGGCAGCTTTACCGACCTGTGGCTTCGCTATTTCCCGATCAGCCCGTTTTGATCCGTTCAGAGTTGATAATGGTCTATGAACTTCAATGATGACGACCGCAGCAATTGAAAACCCGTCAAACCTGCGCGAACTGGCCGAGCAGTCGCACGCCTGGCCGTTCGAGGAGGGGCGCAAGATCGTCGCGCGCTTGCAGCGAAAGCCGAAAGACGAAGTGGTCTTCGAGACCGGCTACGGCCCATCCGGCCTGCCGCATATCGGCACATTCGGCGAAGTCGCGCGCACCTCGATGGTGCGTCATGCGTTCCGCGTGCTGACCGACGACACCATCAAGACCCGCCTGATCGCGTTTTCCGACGACATGGATGCGCTGCGCAAAGTGCCCGACAACATCCCCAACAAGGAGATGGTGGCGCAGCATCTCGGCAAGCCGTTGACCAAAGTGCCCGATCCGTTCGGCACCCACCCAAGCTTCGCCGCGCACAACAACGCGCGGCTGCGCGCCTTCCTCGATCAGTTCGGTTTCGACTACGAATTTATTTCGGCGACCGACTGCTACACGTCGGGGCGCTTTGACGCGGCGCTTCTGAAAGTGCTCGCGCGCTTCGATGCGGTGATGAATATCATGCTGCCGTCGCTGCGGGAGGAGCGGGCGCAAACCTATTCGCCGTTCCTGCCGATCTCGCCGCAAACCGGCATTGTGCTGCAGGTGGCGGTGGTGGCGCACGATGCGCAAGCGGGCACAATTACCTACAAGGATCCCGACGGCGGCGAGCGTGTGACGACGCTGGTCACTGGCGGGCGCTGCAAATTGCAATGGAAGCCGGATTGGGCGATGCGCTGGGTCGCGCTCGGCATCGATTATGAAATGGCCGGCAAGGACCTGATCGATTCCGTCAAGCTGTCGGGTGAAATCTGCCGCGCGCTCGGCGAGAGCCCGCCCGAAGGCTTCAACTACGAGCTTTTCCTCGACGAGAACGGCCAGAAGATCTCCAAATCGAAGGGCAACGGGCTCACCATTGACGAGTGGCTGCGCTACGCCAGTCCCGAAAGCCTGTCGCTGTTCATGTATCGCGAGCCGAAAGCGGCGAAGCGGCTGTACTTCGACGTCATCCCGCGGCACGTCGACGAATATCAGCAATATCTCGAAGCGTACGCGCGGCAGAGCTCCGAAGGAGCGGCTGGCCAATCCGGTCTGGCACATTCACTCAGGTGCGCCGCCGCAGGCCGATAATCCGGTGACCTTTGCGATGCTGCTCTCGCTGGTCACCGCCTCGAACGCCGAGAACGCCGAAACCCTGTGGGGCTACATCGGCCGTTACCGGCCCGGCATCACGCGCGAGACCCATCCGCATCTCGCAGCCTTGGTCAATTACGCCATCCACTATTTCCGCGATTTCGTGCTGCCGGCGAAAAAATTCCGCGAGCCGTGCGCGGGCGAGCGTGCCGCCCTGATCGACTTGCGCGATGCGTTGTCGCAGCTTCCCGCCGATGCGACGGCGGAAGTGATCCAGAACGTGGTCTATGAGGTCGGCCGGCGCGAGCCGTTCCTCGATGAGAAAAAGAAGGCCAAGGACGGCAAGCCCGGGGTCACGCTCGACTGGTTCAACATGCTCTATCAGGTGCTGCTCGGCCAGGAGAAGGGCCCACGCTTCGGCTCCTTCGTCGCTGCCTACGGCATTCAAAACACGATCGACATGATCGACGGCGCGCTGGCGCGTTCGGCGTGACTCGTCATTCCGGGGCGCCGCGTAGCGGCGAGCCCGGAATCCATACCCACGAAACTTGAAAGAGCGCTCGGCATTAGTTTTTCGATATTTGTTGCTATGGATTCCGGCTCTCCCTCGCTGCGCTCGGTCGGCCGGAATGACGAACAGCAATCACTGACTCGCCCATAGAATGCGGGCGATCCAGAGTACGTCTGCCGCGGCCAGCGTACGGTCGGCGTGCTCGGCATTGAGCGAACGGAGCTCAATCGATTTCGCTGTCCGCCGCTTGAGCTCCTTCGCCATCACCTCGCCGCTCCTGGTTCTGACCACGACACGATCGCCGCGGCGGATCGGCGCTGCCGGCGAAACCAGGATGATGTCGCCGTCCCGGTAGGCCGGCTCCATCGATTGGCCGGACACTTCGAGCGCGTAAGCATGCTCGTCGCTGACCGACGGAAACGCGATCTCGTCCCAGCCTTCGCCCACCGGAAAGCCGCCGTCGTCGAAATAGCCGCCGGCGCCGGCTTCGGCGAAGCCGAGCAGCGGCACGGCGCGGGTGGCCGCACCATCGCCGGACGTGATCAGCTCGACGAAGGCCTCGATCGGCGTGCTGGTCGCGGCCAGCGCCTTGGCGATCGACTCGGTCGAGGGCCAGCGGGCGCGGCCCGCGCCGGTGATGCGCTTCGATTTGTTGAACGTGGTCGGATCGAGCCCCGCCCGTCGCGCAAGCCCCGAAGCCGACAGCCCGGCGCGGGCCGCCAGACGATCGATCGCCGACCAGACCTGCGCGTGGGTGAGCATCGGTGCTCCGTGAATCCGCGCGCGATGATAGGAATTATTGCCTGCATGCTCAAGGCCTGCCATAGATCGGCGCCAGTGCCGATCCGGACAATCTGACGCGATCGCGCGCCGAGGCACGCAAGGTGACAACGATCTACAAGATTTGCGATGAGGCTTTGTGGCGTGTGGCCGAAGCCGAGGGCCTGTTTCACGGCGCTCCGATCGACATGCATGACGGCTTTATTCATTTCTCCACCGCCGAACAGCTGGCCGAGACAGCGGCAAAGCATTTTGCCGGAGCGCGTGATTTGATGCTGGTCGCGATCGATGCCGAGGCGCTAGGCGCGCAGCTGAAATGGGAACCTTCGCGCGGTGGCGCTCTGTTCCCGCACCTCTATGCGCCGCTGCCGCTCGCGGCCGTTCGATGGGCGCGGCCGCTGGCCGACGAGATCGATGGCCGCCGCGCGACGCCGGAGCTTAATCCGTGATCGGCCTGTTTGGACGGCTCGCGCGGCCGTTTTTGCACGCGCTCGACCCGGAAGATGCTCACGGGCTTACGATCAGACTATTGAAATTCGCGCCGCTGCTGCGGGCCCCGGCCGACGACCGGCGGCTGTCCGTGCGCGCCTTCGGGCTCAACTTTCCGAATCCGGTCGGAATGGCGGCCGGCTTTGACAAGAATGCCGAGGTGCCTGACGCGCTGTTGCGCTTGGGCTTTGGCTTTGTCGAAGTCGGCACCGTCACGCCGTTGCCGCAACGGGGCAACACGCGCCCGCGCGTCTTCCGCCTCGATGCCGACGCCGGCGTGATCAACCGGCTCGGCTTCAACTCGCAAGGCGCGGATGCCGTGCTGGCGCGGCTTGCGGCGCGGGCCAGTGCCCCCTCGCTTCCCTCCACCGCAAGCGGGGGAGGGTGGGGAGGGGGCATCGTCGGCATCAATGTCGGCGCCAACCGCGATGCTCCCGATCGCGTCGCCGATTACGTGCAGCTGATCGAGCGCTTTGCCTCGGTGGCGAGCTACGTGACCGTCAATGTCTCCTCGCCCAACACGCCCGGCCTGCGCAATCTGCAGCAAGCCGCCGTGCTTGACGACCTTCTCGCCCGCGTGATCGATGCGCGCGAACGTGTCGTGCAAAGTGCGGGCCCGACGCCGGTGCTGTTGAAGATCGCGCCCGATCTCTCGCTTGCCGATCTCGACGACGTCGTCGGCATCGCCCGCTCGCGCCGGGTCGATGGCCTGATCGTCAGCAATACGACGCTGGCGCGGCCCGCGAGCTTGCAGCAGGTCAAGATCGCCAAGGAAGCCGGCGGTCTGTCGGGCCGGCCGTTGTTTCCGCTCGCGACCCGCATGCTGGCCGAAACCTATGTGCGGGTGGAGGGCGTGTTTCCGCTGATTGGCGCCGGCGGCATCGATTCCGGCGCGGCGGCGCTTGCCAAATTCCGCGCCGGCGCGAGCCTCATCCAGCTTTATTCGGCGCTGGTGTTCCGCGGCCTCGGTCTGGTCGATAAGATCAAGGCAGCGCTGATCGTCGCGCTCGAGCGCGACCGCCTCGACAGCCTCAGCGAGCTGGTCGGCGTCGACGCCGCTGCGGTCACCGCCGAGCCGTGGCCGGGGTAACGGTTGCTGCAAAAAGCCAAAAAGCCATTAAGCGCGGGATTTCGACCGCGCGTTCGCGGCGGGAGCCAACGCAACGGCCGCCTCTGTCGTGAGCAAAAGGAACGTGAATGTTTCCTGCAGGTACAGCCGGACGGCCGCGTCGGTATGGCTCAAATAGCCGATGGATACATCCTGGCCGATATACAGGCCGAAGTCGCCGCCGCGGGTCGTCAGCACGAATGCACCGGCGATCGCCGGGGCCCAGATGATCTCGCCGTCCACCAGGCGCTTGATATGCTCCATGACCGGATAGCCGTGGTCGCTGGTTTCGCTCAGCGCCGTATAGGCATCGGCACTGAGCAACACGGAGTAGGGACCGTTGACGCCGACGAGACGCAGCTGGCTCAGCGCTTGGGCGATGGCGTCGGGATAGTCGGTCACGTCGGCTGGAAGCGTCATCACCGGATTGCTCGTCCCCTGGCGGATGCCGCCGATGCCGGCGGCGGCATAGCCATCGAAGACGGCCCGGTCTTCGGCAAAAGCGAGCCTTCGCGCGGCATCCTTCGCCGGCTGCCAGTCAGAGTCGTTGGCGCCGCGCTCCACGTCATCGATCTGTTGGCGATCGACGTCGAACGGCACCTGCAGTTCGACCAGCGCGTTCACCTCGCGCTGCCGTGCAAGCACGCCCTCTCCCGAGGTCTCGATATTGCGGAGGTGGCCGGTGCCGACCGCCGAGAGCGCGACGCCGCCTGGTCCCTGCACGTCGACGACGCGCCGCGCGGCGAAATAGCGCTTAAGGGTGCGCGACGCTTCTTCCTCGATCTGAGCCCATGCCGCGTCGGAGATCGGGGCAAGCTCGCGGTGAAGGTTATTCATGAGACGGGTCTCCTTTGAGGGAACCGATGTTGAGCGAACCGTCACGCGCCGGCGCCTCCGGCCGCTCAGGCGCCGCAACGGACGTGGCGGGAAGCGCCGCGGCTGAAGCGGGCTCGTCGTCGCTGACGTTTTCCAGGAACGTCGCGGACGGCGCGAAGAACAGATTGCCGGTCACAGCGCGGCTGAAATCCAACAGACGATCGTAGTTGCCCGGGGGCCGACCAACGAACATATTCGCCAGCATCTGCTCGATGGTTCTTGGCGAGCGCGCATAGCCGATGAAATAGGTGCCGAATTCGCTGTGCGCGGGGCGGCCGAAGGGCATGTTGTCGCGAAGGATTTTTATCTCCTTTCCGTCCTCCACGATCGTGGTCAGCGCATTATGCGCGCAGCTCGGCTTGACGGCGTCGTCAAGCTCGATGTCGGAAAGCTTGGTGCGGCCGATGATGCGTTCCTGGGTTTCGGTGGGTAGCATGTTCCAGCCGGCCAGATCGTGCAGGTATTTTTGCACGATCACATAACTGCCGGCGGCGAATGCCACGTCCTCCGAGCCGACGAGCACGGCGTCGATGGCGGCTTGACCGGTCGGGTTCTCCGTTCCGTCGACGAAACCGATCAGATCGCGGTCGTCGAAATAGCGAAAGCCATGCACTTCGTCGACCGGCGAGACCGCGTCGGCGAGCCGCGTCATGATCTGTGTCGCCAGCTCGAAGCAGAGATCCATGCGCTTGGCGCGGATGTGGAACAGCAGATCGCCGGGCGTCGAGACGGCATGGCGAGGTTCGGCCCGGATTTCGCGGAACGGATGCAGCTCGGCCGGCCGCGGCTGCCCGAAGAGCTTGTCCCAGGCGTCCGATCCGAACCCGATCACGCAGGAAAGATTGGCCTCAATGTCGCGGAAACCCACAGCGCGCAGCAGCGCCGGAAGGTCGCCGCAAAACGAACGCACGACGCCGCGGCTGGCGGCGTCGGGCTTCATCGCCACGACCAGAAAGATCGCAGCACGCGTCAGGGATTGAGCCACCGCCTGCGGAAGAACCGGCGACCCATTTGTTCCGGGCGTGAACAAGGAATCGGACTCCAGTAGGGTATTGGGGCGCTGAGCTTGCGGAAATTCGTGCCGTGAAAACCCTTCGCATATTACGATGCGACAGACCGTGAAGGTAGGGGCGTCGAAAGGCCACTCTCGATGGCATTGCGCGCTCAGCGCATAGCCGCGGCTCCAGGCGAGGGGGCCAGTACCGGCTGCAGCGTCGGAACCAGGCGCCGCCGCTCGCGCCGGGCCGGGATCGCGCGATAGACCTGCTTGGTCGCTTCGACGATATGCACGCCGGCAAACGGAGCCGAGAGCGTGGCGCCGGTGCGCTCCCACGCCACCGCGGAGCGCAGGAACCAGCCGCGCGAAATCGGCGGCACATACAGCGCCTCGCCCCAGCCGGTCGGGGTGAACCAGGTTTCGCGCAAGAGATGCGTGATCTGCGGCCGCGAATACGGCCGGCCATGGCCGAATGGCGTCGTGTCCATGCGCGCCCACAGCCCGCGCCGGTTCGGCACCACCGCAAGCAGCCGCCCGCCGCCGGCCAGCACCCGCCAGACTTCGCGCAGCAGCCCGACCGGGTCGGTCGAATTCTCCAACGCGTGCACCAGCAGCACGCGATCGACGGCGGCGTCGGTCAGCGGCAAATCGTCCTCCTCGACCAGCGCCGCCAGCGCCGGTTTCGACGAGGGCCAGCGCACGACGCCCTGCGGCGCCGGCATTAAGGCGAGACAGCGTTCGGCCTCTTCGCGGAACAGACCGAGATAGGGTGTCGCGTAGCCGATCCCGAGCACGCGCAGCGAACTGGTATTGCCCCAGTGCGCGCGAATGCCACGGCCGATAAAGCGGCGCGCAACTACGCCAAGCCGCTGGGCGTAGAAATTGCGCAGATCGACGACGTCCATCGCGGCAAACTAGCATGAATTGGGTTATCGTTCGGTGCCGCTGCCCATTAACCATGCGTGTTGCGTTATTATCTACGAGGGTGATCATTTCGGCTGCCAAGGGATTGTAAGAGCATGACGGCGCAGACCTACTTGTTCCCCTGCCTGAAGGACAATTACGGCGTCCTCCTGCACGACCCGGAGAGCGGCGCTACGGCGGCGATCGATGCGCCGGAGGCGGCGCCGGTCGAGGCCGCACTTGCCGGCAAAGGCTGGCGCCTGACCGACATCCTGGTGACCCACCATCACGGCGACCACACCGCCGGCATTGCCGAATTGAAGCGGAGTCATCAATGCCGGGTGGTGGCCCCGCGTAACGAGGCGCAACGCATCGCGCTGGTCGACGAGACGGTCGGCGAGGGCGACACGGTACATGTCGGCAAGCTCGCCGGGCGGGTCATCGAAACCCCGGGTCACACCGCCGGCCACATCTCCTATTTCTTTCCGGCTGACAAGCTCGCCTTCGTCGGCGACACGCTGTTCTCGATCGGCTGCGGACGCGTCATCGAGGGCACCCCGGAAATGATGTGGCAGTCGCTGGTGAAGCTGCGCGACCTGCCCGACGACACCCAGTTTTATTGCGGCCACGAATATACGGCGGCCAATATCCGCTTCGCCAAGACCATCGAGCCGGACAACAAGCCGCTCGCCGCGCGCGCCGCGGAGGTGGCGCGGCTCGTAGCGGCCGGCAGGCCCACGATCCCCGCAAGCATCGGCGCCGAGAAGACGGAGAATCCGTTCCTGCGCGCCGACGTGCCCGAAGTCGCCAAAGCCGTCGGGTTCGCCGGCAGCCCGGCCTGGAAGGTGTTCGCGGAAATCCGCGAACGCAAAAACCGATTTTGAACAAGACACTTACCGCGCAGCATGTGATCCGGCTGCTCGGCCTCAAGCCGCATCCGGAGGGCGGCCATTTTTGCGAGACATTTCGCGATGCGCCCGTACGCCCGCAGGCGGAGGAGGGTAGGGTGGGGGTTGGCCGGGCGGCCTCGACCGCCATCTATTTTCTCCTCGCTAGAGGGGACCGCTCGCATTGGCATCGTGTCGACGCCGTCGAGGTCTGGCACTGGTATGCTGGCGCGCCGCTCGCCCTCGACATCGCATCGGCGTCTGGACGCGAACGGTTTACGCTGGGAAGCGACTTAACTGCCGGCGAACGCCCGCAGATCGTTGTCGCGGCTCACGCCTGGCAGGCGGCGCAAACGCTCGGCGACTGGACGCTGGTCGGTTGCACTGTCGCGCCGGGCTTCGAGTTCAAGGGGTTCGAACTGGCGCCGAAGGGCTGGGAGCCAGGCTGAGAATACCCGCTCGCCGCGGCTCAGCCGGAATTGGTGGCCTCTACGTCATCGTCATCTTCGCCCAGCACCTTGCCGGTTCTTACGTTCACCATGTGAGCCTGTTTGCACTTTTCGCAGTACATCGACTCATAAGGACCGTCTTCGGGCTCAAAATTGAAGCGCTCCGGAATGTCTTCGACGACAATGAACCCTTCAACCATGGCTCCGGTGTTCGGACAGCGGTACGTGAAGGATGCCATCTGCTTTGTAACCTAATGCGAAACCGGCAGTTTTGAATCAGCGGCGGTGACGGAGACGGCGCGTCGTCCTGTGCAGGCATCACCATTCGGGCCGAACGCAGCCTACTCAGGCTGCGGGCGACTCGGCTGCGATCTCGCGAGCCACTTCCGACCAGCGAAAGTCTTCCAAATCGGGCGCCGGATGAGTGGCTCCGCAGTGGCGGCAGGTGCGCAGCGATGCGTCGGCGGCAAACCGGGAAGTAACTTCATCGTACTTTACTTGGGGCACGGTCGCGGCGGTGTCCCATACCTCCCGATAGATTTCCGCATCGCAACTGTCGCAATACCACGCTATGCCCTCGAGCCCGGCATGCATCTGCTTATAGCGCATCATGACGCTGGTCTCGGTGGGAACGATGCGGTGTGGCGCGCCGGCGGGCACGTAAACAAAGCTTCCCGGCGTCAGCGCAAAGTGATCGACCGCTGTGCCCTTGAACTCGACCTTCGCGGCGCCGGAGATGAGCGAAAGCAAGGCGTCCTTGGCGCAGATCAGGAAGAACGGCTGCGGCCGATCGTTTTTGCTCAGATGGACCTGCACCTGCTTGTCGTCCGGCAGCATCGGCATTTCGTCGTAGGGACCGAGCTTTGCCGCCTCGCGCCACGTCTGAAATGTTTTCTTCCGCATCGTCGCGCCAGTTTTTTTAAGCGGGGCGTGCCGCGTCCATGAGAATCCGCCGCGCGGTCATCGCCACAGCGCTCTGATCCGCGTATTTGTCCCAGCCCCAGGCGGCCACGGGAAATTCGCGGTTCACATGGCCGCATTTTGAGCAGACGTGCTTCGCCGGATCGTCATTGTACTCCGCGAAAAGCCCGGGCAACAATGCCACCGACACAAAGGGGAAATTAGCCTCGGTTGAATCGGGATGCGGGGTCGCATCAAATTCCTTGAAGAAGATTTGTTCGTGGCACTTCTCGCAGCGCAGACTGCAGGCTTCCGTTTGCACGCCGGATTCGGCCTGCACTTGCGTAATAACAAAGGTGGCGAACGACTTCGGGTCTTTTTCGTTCTTCAAAAACGAATTGACGCCATGAATCAGCGCGCCGACGAACAGCTGACCGGTTGTCAGCATCGCGCCGTTCGCGGCCAACGTTAATACGATTTCGTGCTGGGTATTGTGATGGAAGAAATGCCCGTAATCAGCATTGGGGCCGCCGATCAGCAGCGCTGAAGCCGGCACCATCGCGCCCGGATGCAGATAGGGGAACAGCGGCTTAAGCTGGGTATTGCTGCCTTGAGCCGCGTCGAACGCGTTGCTGTGCAGCGGCGGCCGGTCGGGCCGCGGCGGCGGGATGTCGAGTTTGTCATTCGACATGGTAGTGCCTCCCTAGAGCATGATCCGGAAAAGTGGAAGCCGGTTTTCCGAAAAGATCGTGCTCCACCAGAAAGTTAGAGCGCCATTCGATTCAATCTGAAGCGATTGCGCTCTAGATCATTTGCCGTGTTGTTTGACCATCTGCTCCAACTCGTCACGCGACGCAGCAAAGTGTATCTCATGAGTTTCATCGATTGGGAAGCCGAGCACTTCCATCTGCTCCTGAAGCTTTTCCTTGGAGTCGGCCTCGAACACCGAGACGATAAGCCCCGAGGCGATGTTGGCGTAGATTTGCTTGAACACCGCGATCTTGGCGCCGAGCACATGAGGCGCGTTCTGCGCCAGCTCGTCACGCTTTAATCCGGGCGACCGGTGAATGGTGATGAATTGCGGCATGTCTGTTTCCACCCTTCTAGCATTCTGGAATCCAAGGTCTGTTTCTGTTTCCAACTTCTTTTATAGTCCAACCTCCTCGGCCAATCGCTGTGTGCGCCGCGCGGACCAATCGTTGCGGTTTCCGCTTTGCGCATCGAGCGTTCGCTGGATGCGGACGATGAGCCGCTTGAAGGTGATCATTTCGCTCTCGGTCAGAGCGGCCATCGCCTGATCGTTGACGTCGGCAATCAGCGGCGACATGATTGCCGCCAGCTTTTGTCCGCGCCGCGTCAGATGGATCTGGCTCTTGCGGCGATCCTCAGCCGATTTGGCGATGCTCACGAGGCCTGCCTTCTCCAGCAACTGAACGGCAACGACCGTTGTCGGCCCCTGACGGCCGACCCGCCGCGTCAGCTCGCCGGTCGAAAGCCCGTCTTCTTCCCAAAGCTCGCGCAGGTAGCGCCACTGGCTGATGGTCACGCCGTGCGCCGCCGCACACCGGTCCATCGTGTCCTGCCAGGTCTCGGCCAATTGGCGCACGTGGTAGCCGACGCTCCGTTCCAGCGGGACCAGGGCGCCGTCCGGATCCGGTGCGACCGCGCGAGGCAGGGTGCGAACATTACCCATGGCAGATTACACGATGGCAATTCGGTAGATATCTATCTAATCTCAATTTAGACCCGACGGCCACCCTCTGTCAAAGGATCCGAAAATGGAAGCCCGGCTGGAACGCCCGATCACGCTGCACATGATGGGCGACTGGGGGATCGCCAATCTGCACCGCATTTGCGGTTGGATCGGCGCCGAGCTATGGCGGCGGTCGCCGGCCGGCTCCAGGTTCGCGACCTGGGCGGGACGCGGCGGCACCGATGCGATCGTGGCCGTGCTCGATGGCGACGTGCAAACCGCCCTGTTCGTGCCGGCCGGCTTCGCGCGTACCATCTTTGAAGGGCGCGGTATTTGTCAGCGCCCGGATGTCGGCCGGCTGCGCGCGCTCGGCACGCTGCCGCAGGATGACCGGCTGGTATTTGCCATCGACGCGAGCTTCGGGGTTGCCAGTTTTGCCGAGCTGCGAGCGAAGCGACCGCCGCTCCGTCTCGCCACCGCGCTCGACGACGGCGTCAACATGGCGGGGTTCGCCGCGCACCGCATGCTGGAGGCCTCAGGCGTTGCCGCGGCAACGATCGAATCCTGGGGCGGCAAGTTGCTCCTTGGCGAAGCCCCATGGGATATCGTTCCCCTCGTCACCCGTGGCGAGGCCGATGCGGTGTTGTTTGAAGCGGTGATGACGCCGTATTGGCGCGACATGTGCGCTGCGAGACCAATGTATTTCCTGCCGTTCGAGGATTCAGCGCTGCGCGAAGTCGAAACCAAATTCGCCTGGCGGCGGGCGGAGGTATCCGCTAACAGATTCGCCGGTCTGAAGGGGCCGTTCATGGCGCTCGACTTCTCGGATTTTCTGCTGGTCTGCCGCGACGATTTCCCCGACGACGTCGCTTACGTCATCGCGTCCCTGCTGTGCGAGACGCCGGAGATACTGGAAAGTCAGTACCGGCACATTCCGCCCAAAGACAGTCCGGTGACCTATCCGTTGCAGCCGCGCAAAATCGCGGCAACGCCGATCCCGTTAGCGGCCGGTGCCGAACGGTATTATCGGGAGCGCGATTATTTGTAGATGCGGATCACGTCATCGCGCGGAGCGCCTCGCTTTACGCTCGCGATGACGCTTACGTAATGTACTGCCCGCCGTTCGCCGTCAGCGTCGAGCCGGTGATCAGGCCGGCATCATCCGAGGCGAGGAAAACCACGCAGCGACCGATTTCCTCCGGCTCGCCAAGGCGGCCGATCGGGATAGTCGGCAAGATGCTTTTCTCCAGAACATCCTTCGGCACCGCCTGCACCATCTCGGTGTTGATGTATCCCGGAGCAATCGCGTTGACCGTGATGCCGGAACGCGCGCCCTCTTGCGCCAGCGCCTTGGTGAAGCCGATCTCGCCGGCCTTGGCAGCCGAGTAGTTGGTTTGTCCGAACTGGCCCTTCTGGCCGTTGATCGAGGAGATATTGATGACGCGCCCGAATTTGCGCGTCCGCATGCCTTCGATGACCTGCCGCGTCATGTTGAACAGCGAGCCGAGGTTGGTGTTGATCACTTCGGTCCACTGTTCCGGCTTCATGCGGTGCAGCTGGGCGTCGCGGGTAATGCCGGCATTGTTGACCAGCACGTCGATCGGCCCGAGCTCGGCCTCGACCTGTTTCACGCCCGCGGCACAGCCATCGAACGAGGAAACGTCCCACTTGTAGACATTGATGCCGGTCTCGGCCTTGAATTTCTGTGCCGCTTCGTCGTTGCCGTGATAGACGGCCGCGACGCTGTAGCCGGCCGCCTTGAGCGCCTTGGAGATCGCGGCGCCGATACCGCGAGTACCGCCCGTCACCAATGCGACGCGTGGCATGATATTCCTCCCCGTTCGTTCCTCGTCATGCCCGCCTTTATGCGGGCAGCTACGTCTTTGCAGCCAGCTTAAAGACGTGGATGGCCGGGACAAGCCCGGCCATGACGTAGATCAAATGCAATGCGCTTTCTTGCTCACCGCTCGACGCACATGGCGATGCCCATGCCGCCGCCGATGCAGAGGGTGGCCAGACCTTTTTTCGCGTTGCGCTTCTGCATCTCGTAGAGCAGCGTCACCAAGACGCGCGCGCCCGAGGCGCCGATCGGATGGCCGATAGCGATCGCGCCGCCATTGACGTTGACCTTGCCGGTGTCCCAGCCGAGGTCCTTGTTGACGGCGCAGGCCTGGGCGGCGAACGCCTCATTGGCTTCGATCAGGTCGAGATCGCCGACGCTCCAGCCGGCCTTCTTCAGTGCGGCGCGCGAGGCCGGGATCGGTCCGGTGCCCATGATCTTGGGATCGACGCCGGCCTGTGCCCACGACACGATGCGCGCCAGCGGCGCCTTGCCGAGCTTGGCGGCTTCGCTCGCCTTCATCAGCACCATGGCGGCGGCGCCGTCATTGATGCCCGAGGCGCTGGCGGCGGTGACGGTACCCTCCTTGTCGAAGGCGGGCCGCAACTTGCTGATCCCTTCGAGCGTGGTCCCGTGCTTGGGGTACTCGTCGGCATCGACCACGATGTCGCCCTTGCGGTTTTTGATCGTCACCGGAACAATCTCGTCCTTGAACTTCCCGGTCTTTTGCGCGGCCTCGGCTTTCTGCTGCGAGGCGACAGCGAACTCATCCTGCTGCGCCCGCGTGATCTGCCACTGGCGCGCGACATTTTCCGCAGTGTTACCCATGTGATAGCCGTTGAAGGCGTCCCACAGGCCGTCCTTGATCATGGTGTCGACCATCTCGAAATTGCCCATCTTCACGCCACCGCGCAGATGCGCACAATGCGGCGCCATGCTCATGGACTCCTGGCCGCCGACCACCGCGATCTCGGAATCGCCGTTGACAATGCCCTGGTAGCCGAGCGCCACCGCCCGCAGGCCCGAACCGCAGAGCTGGTTGACGCTCCACGCCGGAACTTCGACCGGGATGCCGGCATGGATCGAGGCCTGCCGCGCCGGACCCTGACCCTCGCCGGCTTGCAGAATCTGCCCAAGGATCACTTCGGATATCCGCGCGGGCTCGACGCCGGCGCGGTCGATCGCGGCCTTGATTGCGACTTTGCCGAGGTCGTGAGCGGCCACGTTGGCAAACGCGCCGTTGAATGCACCGACCGGCGTGCGCACCGCGCCGACAATGACAATGTCGTCCTTCATGGCAGGTCCTCTCGGGTTATGAGATTGTTAAAGCGGGATCGCCGCAGCGTAATTGATATAAGTCATAAGGACGCGACCGGCTGTCGACAAGACGGCAGGGACCCGCAATGCAGCAATATCGGGATACCCGGGCGTTTGGGCGTTGCATCGGGGCCGTAGTGCCGCCGATCGTGTTCGGTCCCCTCTCACAAAACGGTAGCCGCGCCGGAAGAAACCGCCTATTTTGACTGCGGAAACCGCGCGGTCCCTGCCTCATGTCCGAAACCACGACCACGACCACAACCAAGACGACGGCCAAAGAGCCGATCACGATCAAAAAGTACGCCAACCGGCGGCTGTATAACACCGGCACCAGTACCTACGTCACGCTCGAAGACCTCGCCAGCATGGTCAAGACCGGCGAAGACTTCGTCGTCTATGACGCCAAGACCGGCGAAGATATTACCCGTTCGGTGCTGACCCAGATCATTTTCGAGCAGGAGAACAAGGAAGGCCAGAACCTGCTGCCGATCGCGTTTTTGCGTCAGCTCATCCGGTTCTATGGCGACAGCATGCAGATGCTGGTTCCCCGCTACCTCGAAGTCTCCATCGAGTCGCTGACGCGCGAGCAGGAAAAGTTCCGCCACCAGATGGCGCAAGCCTTCGGGGTCGGCGGCTTTACCTCGCTGGAAGACCAGGTGCGCCGGAACATGGAAATGTTCGAACGCGCCTTCACCATGTTTGCGCCGTTTGCCCGGCGCGAAGCCGGCGAAGCCGAAGCGGAACCGGGCAAAGTGCCGACCAAGCCCGGCGACATCGACGATCTCAAGCGCCAGCTTGATGAGATGCAAAGAAAAGTCGATCGGCTGGCCGAAAAGGGCACAAGCGGCGGCGAACCGTCGCGATAGCGCGCGCGGATAAATCACATGGCTTGCGCGCGAGCGGCGAGCCACGGCCGCTCGACGGTGGCGAGCCCGACCAGCGCGCCCTGCAGGTAATCGCAGCCCCAGGCTTCCAGCATCTTGGCCGCGCCTTCGTCCTGGACCCATTCGGCGACGGTTAAGAGCTTGAGCCGTTTCGCCAGATCGATCAGCGTCTGAACGAACGCGCGATCGTCTTCCGAGCGGAGGATGTTCTGCACGAAGGCGCCGTCGATCTTGACGATATCGACGCCGAGCTTGCGCAGGTTGCGGAACGACGTGTAGCCGGCGCCGAAATCGTCAATCGCGATCCGGCAGCCGAGATCCTTGACGCGGGCGACAAAGCCGCGAGTCTCGTCGACGTCCTGGATCGCCGAGCTCTCGGTAATCTCGATGATCAGGCGATCCGCCACCCCGGCATGGGCGCGCAAGAGCGAACCCAGGCCCGTCCACCAGTCCGGGTCGGTCGTCGAGCCCGGTGAGACATTGACGCTCGCCTGCAAGGAAGGCGCGGCCACCAGTTCACCGACCACGAGTTCGAGCACGCGATGGTCGAGCAAGCGCACAAGTCCGAGGCGTTCGGCGACCGGAACCACGTCGCTCGCGCCGAGCAGACTGCCGTCGGCACGGCGCACGCGCATCAGGCATTCGTAAAAGGCCGGCCGCCGATCGGCGGCGTTCGCGACGGTCTCGTAGGCAAGGAAAATGCGCCGCTCGTTGAGCGCGGCGACGATCTCGTCGGTGGCGCGCACGTTCTCGCGGCGCTGGGCTTCGCGCTCGATATTGGGCTGGTAGGCGAGGAATGAGCCGCGGCGCTTGCCTTTCGCCGCGTCCAGCGTCTCTTGGGTTCTGGCGAGCACTTCAGCGACGCTGCGGGCATGGCGCGGCGCTGTGATCCCGCCGATGGTGGCCGTCACGGCGACCGGCCCGGCGCTGGTCGACACCAGCTCGTCGCGCACTCCGGCGAGCATGCGTTCGGCGGCAACCGCCATGTCGTCGGGCGTGCAATCCCGCAATACGATGCCAAACTTGTTGCCGGAATAGCGGCCCAGGGTGTCCTTGCCCCGCATCAGGCCGCGGATGCGCTTGCCGACGGCGCTGATCACCTGATCGGCGATGTCGAAGCCATAGGATTCATTGATGCGCGCGAGATTGTCGATCGCCACCAGCAGGAACCCGCAGGAGGAGCGGAATCGGATCGCCTCGTCGAGGGTCTTTTGCAGGACTTCCGTGAGGTGATGCCGGTTGAGTTCGCCGGTCAGCTCGTCATAACGGGCGAGATGGTCGAGCCGGCGTTCGCGTTCGTGGCGCTCATTGATGATGCGTACGGTGCCGTGGGCGTGCGCCGGTTTGCCGTTCGGACCGGCGAACCAGCGGCCGGTGTCTTCGACCCAAAGCTTGGTTTCCGCGCCGGGATCGGGGCGGACGCTGTACTCGATTTGATATCCTACGCCGCGCCCATCGTCGCGCTGTTCGGAGCGATTGACCGCGTCAAAGCGGGCCTGCGCGGTGTCGGCATCGAGCAATTGCGCATAGCCCCGGCCGCTGGAGATCGCCTCGGGGTTGCGGATCAGCAGGACATCGCCGACATTTGCGCTCCAAATCAGCGCGTCGCTCTCGATGTCCCAGCGGTATAGCGCTTCGCCGACCGAGGCGAGAATTTGGGCCGGGTCCAGGCTGGGGGCGGTCGTCGCTGTCGGCGCAGGCTTTTTTCCCGCGGCGGCCTGGCTGAGCCGGCCGAGGAAGTTCGCTTGTTGCGGACCGTTCTTGGTCACCGTCGCCTCATCGACGTTGCTGCAGACCGCAGAAGGCGCGGAAGCAGACGGTCAGATTCACCACAAAGTACCGGAAGTGCTTAAAGAATTCGGAAATCGCGGCGCCCGATTGATGCAACCGGCGGCGCGGCACGCGGTTTGCGATGGTAAGGCCGACAAGGGTCGCCGTCCCGTTTTTCAGTGGCGGGCGTCCCATTTCGGTACAGGAAACGCTGCCACGTGAGCACAGCCCTGATTCCACTCGCTGCAAGCGTTGACACGGCGCCCGCCGAGCCGCAAGGCGGCCGCCCGCGCGCCGACTTCCTGGCGCAGCTCATCGCGACGCTGACGCAGGCGCCGCAGACGCGGCTGCGCCGTCGCGCCGAGCCGGAGGAGGCCATCGCCGCCTACTCTGCAAGCGACCGGCGACCGACGCCGCCCGGCCCCGCGCTGTTGCGGTCGCTCTGAACCAATCCAGATAATCGCACCTGTTGGACGGGTGACGGCGAGCCGTCGCGTCAAGCCGCTCGATTGGTCTCGATATCGACCTGGCGCTGCGAGCTGCGGATGCTGACAATAAAGCCGACCAGCACATCGACCAGGCCGATCATGGTCAGCAGGAAGAACGTCGAGGTGCCGGCCTGCTTCACCAGCAGAAATTCGACCAGCATGCCGATGAACAGCACCATCGCCAGGATGTGATCGACGATCGATCGCATGCCCATCCGCGTCGATTTGATGATCTCGACCGCGAGCAACAGGATGGAAAAGGCGAGCAGTATATCTTCCCAGGTGAGCACCCAGTCCTGGCCGGACATCATGTGCACGATCGTAATCGGCGCGGTCCAAGCGACGCCGGGCGTAAGAAACGCGATCATGTTGTAAACGGCGAACGGAATAAGAAGCAGAGGAAAGCCAAGAACGAACATGGCGCGTGTCCCTCGCCACAGCCCTATGGGTCAGACTAAGCGAGTTCGCTCCGCGCTAAACGCACCGCCCGCCGGCTGCCTCGCAGCTGAACTCTATCCGGCTCTTTGATCGCTCGCCACCCGCCCGGCTCGCGGATGCGCAAATAGGGCCGACCGGGCTAGGCTTCGGTCTTCTTATTGAGCACCTGCCGGCCGCGGTACATGCCGGTCTTGAGGTCGATGTGATGCGGGCGGCGCAACTCGCCGGAATCCTTGTCCTCGACATAAGTCGGCCGCTTCAACGCGTCGGCGGACCGGCGCATGCCCCGGCGCGACGGCGAGGTTTTTCTCTTCGGCACGGCCATGACGATCTCCTGGAGTTCTCAAGTGGATGGCGGTCCCCGGCGCGCGTGCCGCGCGTCCCGGAAGGACGGAAGCCGGGCTTATAAAGGAACCCCTTGGCGCGGGCTAGGGGGCCTGGGTGCGGAGGCAGGCACCCAGCACTGGGTAGGCTTCGACGCGATGTACATAAAGGCCAGCGAGCCGGCGCACCAGTGGGCTCGGCGTCCGGGCGCTGCGGCGCAACGGGTTTGGCAGGATGGCAGCGAGCTCGGCCGACTCGCGCGCCGTGAGATCGTGCGCCGACTTGCCAAACGCCCAACGCGCCGCGGCTTCGGCGCCGAATTCGCCGTTGGGACCCCATTCGACGATGTTGAGATAGATTTCCAGAACCCGCCGCTTCGGCAGCACCAGGTTGATCCACAGCGCCAGCGGAAATTCCAGCGCCTTGCGCACAAAGCTGCGCCCCTGCCACAGGAACAGGTTCTTGGCGGTCTGCTGCGTGATGGTAGAGCCGCCGCGGGCCTCGCCGATGTCTTCGTCGGCTTGCTGCAGGGCCTCGCGCACGGCGCCGATGTCGATGCCGCGATTGCGGCAAAAGCTGCCGTCTTCGGCGACGATCACGGTGTGCGGCAAGGTGGGCGAAATGCGGCTGAGCGGAACGAAAATGCGCTCGACGCGGCCTCCAGTCGCCCAACGCCAAAGCATCGGGGTCGAAACCGGCTGACCGAACCGATACAGCGGAGCGATCAGGTACGGCAGCGCAAGAACGACAAGGATCGCGCTTGCCAGGACCAGAAGTAAACGTCGCAAGGTGGCCCGCATGGCAGATAGCACGCGCCGCGCACTTTAATCGCGGGCATAGCCGATGAGCGGCTTCTTCTTGCGGCCCAGCAGGATCAGGATCATCGCCACAAACGCCAGCAGGGCCCAAGCCGGCACGTGGTCGAAGAACATCTGCACATACGGATCCCAGGCCCACATGGCTTTGTGCTTCACCCAGTCTTGCAGCCGATTGAGGCTATTCTGGTCGACATCGGCCCACACCTCGCCGACCTTCATGTAGACGATGTGCTGGTTGGCGATTGACTTGGTCCCGTCATAGACAAAGAAGAAAAATGCGGTCGCCAAGAGGCAGAGGCCGATAAAACGCAGCAAAAATCTGATCATGATGGTGCCGGCAGGCTATAATTGGGAGGGCTTGCACGCAGGCATTACTATCCCGCGCCGGCATATTCAATGCAGCGAGCGTAATGCCGCTTCTGCCCCGAATGCGATGGCGGGCCGCCGCTCACTTGAGCACCAGCGGTCGCTTCCGCTAACGTCGCGCCGGCTTCTCGTCCGGCCGCCGTGCATCAACAGCAAGGAATTGAAATGGCTTCGAAACCCGGCGGTCGGCCGACTTTCACCGACCAGGAAGCGCTGCTGTTTCACAGCCAGGGCCGCCCCGGCAAGCTCGAGGTGGTGGCGACCAAGCCGATGGCGACGCAGCGCGATTTGTCGCTCGCCTACTCGCCCGGCGTCGCCGTTCCGGTGCTGGCCATCGCCGCGGATGAGAGCCGCGCCTACGATTACACGACCAAGGGCAATTTCGTCGCCGTGATCACCAACGGCACCGCCATACTCGGCCTCGGCAATCTCGGCGCGCTGGCGGCCAAGCCGGTGATGGAGGGCAAGGCCGTCCTGTTCAAGCGCTTCGCCGACATCGACTCGATCGATCTCGAAGTCTCCTCCGAGGATCCCGACGAAATCATCAACTGCGTCAAGGTGCTCGGCAAAAGCTGGGGCGGCATCAATCTCGAGGACATCAAGGCGCCGGAATGCTTCATCATCGAGCAGAGACTCCGTGAGCTTCTGGACATTCCGGTCTTTCACGACGACCAGCACGGCACCGCCATCATCGCCGCGGCCGGACTGATCAACGCGCTCGAACTCACCGGCCGCGAGATCAAGACCACCAAGCTCGTCTGCAACGGCGCCGGCGCCGCCGGCATCGCCTGCCTCGAACTGTTGCGCGCCATCGGCTTCCGCCCGGAAAACCTGATGCTGTGCGACACCAAGGGCGTGATCTATGAAGGCCGCACCGCGGGCATGAACCAGTGGAAATCGGGATTTGCCGTCAAGACCAAGGCGCGCACGCTCGCCGAGGCGCTGGTCGGCGCCGACGTGTTCTTTGGTCTGTCGGCCAAGGGCGCGGTGACGCAGGACATGGTCAAGGCGATGGCGGCAAAGCCGATTATCTTCGCGATGGCCAATCCGGATCCCGAGATCACAGTAGAGGACGTCGCCGCGGTGCGCGATGATGCCATCATGGCCACCGGGCGCTCCGACTATCCGAACCAGATCAACAACGTGCTCGGCTTCCCCTACATCTTCCGCGGCGCGCTCGACGTACGCGCTCGCGCCATCAACATGGAGATGAAGATCGCCGCGGCGCATGCGCTGGCCGAACTCGCCCGCGAGGACGTGCCCGACGAGGTCGCCGCAGCTTACGGCGCGCGGCCGAAATACGGGCCCGACTACATCATTCCGGTGCCGTTCGATCCGCGCCTGATCGCGTCGATTCCGCCGGCGGTGGCGCAAGCGGCGATGGATTCGAAAGTGGCGCGGCGGCCGATCGTCGACATGGAGGCCTATAAGCAACAGTTGCGCAGCCGGCGCGATCCGATCGCCGGCGTCCTGCAGCGCGTTTTCGAACGCCTGCGCCGCAAGCCGCAGCGCGTGGTCTTCGCCGAGGGCGAGGAGGAGCAGGTGATCCGCGCCGCGGCGTCGTTCGTGCAGCAGGGCCTCGGCTCGGCGCTGCTCGTCGGCCGCGAAGCGCGCGTCCGTGAGACGGCCGAAACCCTCGGCGTCGAGCTTGGCGGCGGCATCGAAATCGTCAATGCGGCTTTGTCGTCGCGCAACGCCGCCTATGCCGCCTACCTCTACGAGCGGCTCCAGCGGCATGGTTTTCTGCAACGCGACTGCCAGCGCCTGGTCAACACCGACCGCAATCATTTCGCCTCCTGCATGGTGGCGCTCGGCGATGCCGACGCCATGGTCACCGGCGTGACGCGGAATTTCTCGGTGGCGCTCGAGGACATCCGGCGCTGCATCGATCCGAAGCCGGGGCATCGCGTCATGGGCGTGTCGCTGGTGCTGGCGCGCGGCCGCACAGTGCTGGTTGCCGACACCGCGGTCACCGAAATGCCCGACGCTGCTGACATCGCCGAAATCGCCGTCGAAGCGGCGCGCGTGGCGCGCGCGCTCGGCTACGAGCCGCGGCTGGCGCTGCTGGCGTTCTCGACATTCGGTCATCCGGCGGGCGAGCGCTCGGAGCGCGTGCGCGAAGCGGTGCAGCTCCTCGACAAACAACGCGTCGATTTCGAATATGACGGCGAGATGGCAGCCGACGTCGCGCTGAATATGGAGCTGCGCGAGGCCTATCCGTTCTGCCGGCTCTCCGGTCCCGCCAATGTGCTGATCATGCCGGCGTTCCATTCGGCGTCGATCTCGACTAAAATGCTGATGGAGCTGGGCGGCGCCACGGTGATCGGCCCGATTCTGGTCGGTCTCGACCGTTCGGTGCAGATCGTGCCGCTCTCGGCCAACGACGCCCAGCTCGTCAACATGGCGGCGCTCGCCGGCTATAACGTCAGCGGCTGAAGTCGTTATGACCCCTTAAGCGCCGCGCAAAAATCGCGGCGGCCGATTTACGAGCCCGAAACTACTGTTGATTAGTCATTTTCCGTCACCTCAGATGACGGATCGCATGCAGTGATTCCCTTCGCCCCTCTCGCCCTCGAAATCCGCGGCCTCGTCAAACGCTTCGAGCGTCCAGCGGTCGACGGGCTCGACCTCGCCGTGCGGGCGGGCGAGTTCTATGCGCTGCTCGGACCGAATGGCGCCGGCAAGACCACGACGCTGCGCATGATCGCCGGCCTGCTGCGGCCCGATGCCGGCTCGATCCAGGTCGAAGGCGTCGATGCGCTCGCCGATCCGGTGGCGGCGAAACGCCTGATCGCCTGGATCTCCGACGAGCCGATGATCTACGACAAGCTGACGCCGGAAGAATATCTCGAATTCGTCGCCGGGCTGTGGGGCGTCGAGCCGAAGCTCGCGCAGGGGCGCGCGCATGAGCTTTTGGCCTGGCTTGGGCTCGCCGCGCATGCGCGCGAGCGCTGCGAAAGTTTCTCCAAGGGCATGCGCCAGAAGGTGGCGCTCGCCGGCGCGCTGGTGCATGACCCGCGCCTGATCATTCTTGACGAGCCGCTCACCGGGCTCGACGCCGGCTCTGCGCGTCAGGTCAAGACCGTGCTGCGCGAACGCGTGCGGGCCGGTGGCACCGTGATCATGACCACGCACATTCTCGAAGTCGCCGAACGCATGGCGGACCGGATCGGGGTCATCGTCCACGGCAAGCTCATTGCCGAAGGCACGCTCGAGGAGCTGCGCCAACAGGTCGGCAACGGCGGCGATGACGCCAACGCCGGCGTGGGCGGCAAGGCGAGCCTCGAAGATACCTTCCTGGCGCTTGTCGCCGAGCCGGCGGAAGCCGCGTGATGCGCGGATATCGCACGTCATTCCGGAAGCCGCGCAGCGGCTATCCGGAAACCATAATCACGGTTGGCGCGGCATCGTCTCCTATCGTGATTATGGATTCCGGGTTCGCGCTTCGCGCGCCCCGGAATGACGGGATGAGTAAGCGGCCATGATCCAGCCCGGCACCGCGGTCTGGTTTGCCCGCCACGAATCCCGGCTCGCCTGGCGCGACTGGCTGTCGATGATGACCGCCGGCAAGCGCGAGCGCCGCCGCCAGGTCGCGATCGGCTTTGTTGTCTTCGTCGTCTTTATGCATCTGGTCGCCTATTACGTCGTCGGCCCTTTCGCCTCAGCGGCTCTCGACAAGCACCTACTGGTCGCGATCAGCGCGACGCTGTTGCTGTCGTGGCTGTTGATGGTCTCGCAGGCCATGGAGTTGATGACGCGGGCGTTTTATGCGCGCTCCGATCTCGATCTCATTCTGGCGTCGCCGGTCGCCGCGCAGGAAATCTTCGCGGTGCGCATCGCGACCGTGGCGCTAGCGGTTGCGGCCATGGCGCTGCCGCTGGCCGGGCCGTTCATCGACATGCTGATTGTGCGCGGCGGCTGGCGCTGGCTCGACGCTTACGCCGTGATCCTCGCCATGGGTGCGGCCGCGACCGCGGTCGCAGTGGCGCTGACGGTGGCGCTGTTTCGCGTCCTCGGCCCGAAGCGCACGCGCCTGGTGGCGCAGGTGGTCGCCGCGGTGATCGGCGCTGCTTTCGTGATCGGGCTGCAGGTCGGCGCCATTCTCTCCTACGGGACTTTGTCGCGGACCGACCTGCTGCAGTCGGACGCGGTGCTGGCGCTGACGCCTGGTGAGGGCAGTGTGTTGTGGTGGCCGGCGCGTGCGGTCGCCGGCGACATGAGCGCGCTGGCCGGTGTGCTGATCGTGAGCCTGATCCTGCTGGCCGCCGCCGTCGCCCTGGTGGCGCTGCGCTTCGGCGATTACGCCATCGCCGCGGCCAGCGTCGATCAGTCGCCGGCCGGCCGGGCGCGGCGATCGGCCAGTTTTCGCGCCATCTCGCCGCGGCGAGCGCTCCGCCGCAAGGAATGGATTCTGCTGCGCCGCGATCCGTGGCTGGTGTCGCAAACGCTGATGCAGATGCTCTATCTGGTGCCGCCGGCGGTTTTGATGTGGCGGAGCTTTGCCAATGGCGGCGGCGCTTACAACCTGCTGGTTCCGGTGCTGGTCATGGCGGCGGGGCAGCTCGCCGGCGGCCTCGCCTGGCTGTCGATATCCGGCGAGGACGCGCCCGATCTCGTCGCCACGGCGCCGGTGCCGGCGCGCTTTATCCTGCGCGCCAAGATCGAGGCGGTGCTCGCCGTCATCGCCGCCATCTTCGCGCCGCTGGTCGTATTGCTGGCCGTGTTCTCGCCCTGGCATGCGCTTGTGACCGTCGGCGGCATTGTCATCGCCGCGGCGTCGGCGACCGCGATCCAGCTCTGGTTCCGGACCCAAGCCAAGCGCAGCCAGTTTCGCCGCCGCCAGGTGTCGTCGCGCATCGCGACTTTTGCCGAGGCGTTTTCTTCGATCGGCTGGGCCGCCACTGCCGCGGTCGCCGCGGCCAGCATTCCGCTTGCTGTCGCGCCGGCTGCGATGGCGCTGATCGTGCTCGGCGGCGCCCGCTATCTCAGCCCGCGGCAGTAATCGTCATTCCGAAAACCGCGCAGCGGTTATCCGGAATCCATAACCACCGGCGCCGGGATTATGGATTCCGGGCCCGCGGGCTTCGCCCGCGTCCCGGAATGACGGCGACGAGCTACCGCACCGCCACCAGCAGAATGACAATCTCGCTCACCTGTTCGAGCGCGCCCAGCACGTCGCCGGTCTGGCCGCCGATTTGTGAAAGACTTAATCGCGCCATCAGCCCGATGACGATCACCAGCAAAATCGCTCCCATCAACGCCGGCGCGAAGCCGAGGCAGAAGACGAGAATGAGAATGCCCAGCACGGCTGCGGCTGCGGCCTGTTCGCGCGACGGCCGGCCGGCATCGTAGGCCAATCCGTCGGCCCGTGCCGGCGGGACCAGGAACATGAACACCGGCAGCGTGGCGCGCGCCGCGCCATGCGCCGCGATCAGGGCGCCGGCGACCAAGCCCGGCTCGCCGATGGTTGCCAAAGCTCCGGCGCGCAGCAGGATCGAGAGCACCAGCGCGCAGACGCCGTAGGTGCCGATGCGGCTATCGCGCATGATGGCGAGTTTTTGCTCGCGCAACTCGCCGCCGCCGAAACCGTCGGCGGTATCGGCGAGCCCGTCCTCATGCAGGCAGCCGGTCACGGCGAGCGTCGCGGCAACAGCCAGCGCGGCGGCCGGCCAGGCGAACAGTCCCGCCCGGTGGGCGAGCGCATAGACCAATGCGGCGATGACGCCGACGATGACGCCCGCCAGCGGCAGCGCCCAGACCGCTTGCGCCAGCGCGCCGCCGCCGACCGGCGCGATGCGCGGCAGCGGCAGCCGCGTCGAAAACAGGATGCTGGTCTTGAGTTCGTCCAAGCGCGCCGCGAACCAGGGCGACCAATCGTTCCATGCGGGCGGGGTCATTGTTGCCTCATCCTCGGTCGGAAGCTCAGCGTCAGCTCTCCGCAGGGGGGAGGGTGAAGATGGCCTAGCTTCCGCAAATTTGCTAGAAACTTGCTGATCTCGCCAGAACGAAATCGCTCGGAAAGAAATCGCCCAGAAAGAAATCGCCCAGAAAGAAATCGCCGATGACCGATTTTGCCTCCTTCGCCGAGCTGCGCGCCGCCTGTCTCGACCTGCCGGGCGGGCATCCCGCCGCCAGCGCCGCCGTTGCACAGCGCGAAGACACCCTGACCAAGCCGCCGCGCAGTCTCGGCCGGCTCGAAGACCTGGTCGCCTTCATGGCGCACTGGCAGGGTCATGCCCCGCCGCAGCTCGACCGCGTCGAGGTTCTGGTGTTCGCCGGCAATCACGGCGTGACCAGACAGGGCGTCTCGGCCTATCCGGCCGAGGTCACCGTGCAGATGGTGGCGAACTTTGCCTCAGGCGGCGCCGCCATCAACCAGATCGCGCGCACCGCGGGCGCCAGCCTGCGCGTCATTCCGCTGTCGCTCGACCAGCCGACGGCGGATTTCACCGCAAGCCCAGCGCTCGGCGAAGCGGATTTTCTCGCCGCGGTCCGCACCGGCTACGACGCGGTGTCGCCGGAAAGCGACCTCGTCTGCCTCGGCGAAATGGGCATCGGCAACACCACGGCGGCCGCGGCGATCGCGGCGGCGCTGTTCGGCGGCCACGGCGCGCGCTGGGCCGGCCGCGGCACCGGCGTCGACGATGACGGGCTCTCGCGCAAGCGCACGGTCATCGACCGCGCGCTCGATCGCCACGCCGCCATCCTCAACGATCCGCTCCGCATCGCCGCCGCGCTCGGCGGCCGCGAGCTCGCCGCCATTCTCGGCGCTGCGCTTGCGGCGCGCCGGCACAACGTTCCGGTCATCCTCGACGGCTTCGTCTGCACCGCCGCGGTGGCGCCGCTTTATAAGCTGCGCACCGACACGCTGGCGCATTCGCTCGCCGCTCACGTCTCCGCCGAGGCCGGGCACCGCATGCTGCTCGACGAGCTGAACCTGAAGCCGCTCATTGATCTCAACATGCGGCTCGGCGAAGCCTCCGGCGCGGCGCTGGCGGTGCTGCTCCTGCGCGCCGCGCTCGCCTGCCACACCGGCATGGCGACCTTCGCCGAGGCCGGCGTCTCCGACAAGCCGGCCGACGAAGCGGCGGCGCCGAAGGCGGCGGGGTA
>CAVPXZ010000009.1:0-58893 GCA_963709825.1 uncultured Alphaproteobacteria bacterium | reverse complement strand
GCCCCGCGGATCAGACATCAAGGAAACAGCGCCACCTGCTCGAGGCCCATGGTCTCGGGAAAACCGAGCATCAGGTTCATGTTCTGCACCGCCTGGCCGGAGGCGCCCTTGGTCAGATTGTCGAGCGCCGAGCCGATGATGGCGCGGCCGGCGATGCGATCGGCGGCGACGCCGATGAAGGTCATGTTGGAGCCGCGCACATGACGCGTCTGCGGGATGGCGCCGAACGGCAGCACGTGGACGAACGGCTCGTTCGCGTAAGACTTTAAAAGCATCGCATGAAGGTCCGGCGCCGACGCATTCGTGCCGCGCACATAAATCGTCGACAGGATGCCGCGATTCATCGGCACCAGATGCGGCGTGAACGTCGCGATCACCTCGCGGCCGGCGGCCTTGGAAAACTCCTGATCGAGCTCGGACATGTGGCGGTGATGACCGACGCCGTAGGCATGAAAGCCTTCGGAGACTTCGGCAAACTGCATATCCTCGCGCGCGCCCCGGCCCGCTCCGGTCACCCCGGATTTGGCGTCGATCACGATCTCGTCGGGATCAATCGCTTTGGCGTGCAACAGCGGGATGAGCGCCAGCTCGGCACAGCTGGTGTAGCAGCCGGGATTGGCGACGAGCTGCGCCGCCTTGATCTGCGCGCGATAAATTTCGGCCAGGCCGTACACCGCCTTCGGCTGCAGCTCGGGCGCGGCGTGGGCGTGGCCGTACCAGCGTTCGTAGGCGGCGGGGTCGGCAAGGCGGAAATCGGCGGAGAGATCGACGATCTTGAGCGCCGGCAAGCGCGCCAGCAGTGCTTTGATGACGGTCTGCGTGGTGCCATGCGGCAGCGCACAGAACACAAGATCGAGACCCAGCGCCGGCCAATCGGCGGCATCCACCGACGTGAGCGTCGGCAGCGGGTACGGCAGGAATTGCGGGAACACATCGGCCATCGCCTTGCCGGCGCGGCGATCCGCCGTCAGCAGCACAATGTCCACCTGCGGATGGCGCAGCAGCAGCCGCACCAGTTCCGCACCGGTATAGCCGGAGGCGCCGAGGATGCCGATCTTCGCTTTCGCGGACATGATTCAACCCCGATACGAGCTTTTGGGCTTAGAGCGCAAAGCCGACCCCCGGGCAGGTTTTTCGGAAAGCTGAATGCCGCGGAGCCGGCGGCACGAATGTTACGCGCGAACGCGTATTCGTGCCGTGACAATACGGCGACGGCGCCTTGTGGCGGCTGCGGTCATCGACGGATGATCGTGGGCAATCGGATCATGGGCGGCCATATAAAGGCGGTGCGAGGCAGCGTCAATCTACGTGCGCGGCCGGTTCGCCACCCGCCTCATGTTTTTGCCATCGGCATGGCATAGTCAGAGCTTGATTCGCCGCCCTCGGGCGCACGGACCAATTCCGCTCCATATCATCGCCAGGATTGAAAGCTCCGCATGGGAAAAGCTGCGAAAATGCCGCGATCGCCGAAGACGCCCGACCTGTTCGCCAGCTTGAGCGAAGCGCGCGGCGGCGCGCGCCGCGCTTCCCGTGCCGGCAGCGCCGCCGCGCGCGCTTCGGCCGGCGAGGCCGGCTATACGGCCAAGCACATCGAGGTCCTGGAGGGGCTTGAGCCGGTGCGCCGCCGCCCCGGCATGTATATCGGCGGCACCGACGAGAAGGCGCTGCATCATCTGTTTGCCGAGGTGATCGACAATTCCATGGACGAGGCGCTGGCCGGCCACGCCGACTGGATCGAGGTCGAGATGGAAGCCGACGGCTTTGTCACCGTCACCGACAACGGCCGCGGCATTCCGGTCGATCCGCATCCGAAATTCCCGAAGAAATCCGCGCTCGAAGTCATCATGTGCACGCTGCATGCCGGCGGCAAATTCGATTCCAAGGTCTACGAGACCTCGGGCGGCCTGCACGGCGTCGGCGTCTCGGTGGCGAACGCGCTGTCGGAGCGCATGGAGGTCGAGGTCGCGCGCGGGCAAAAGCTCTACCGCATGGCGTTCGAGCGCGGCAAGCCGAAGAGCAAATTGCAGGATGCCGGCAAGGCGCCGAACCGGCGCGGCACCAAAGTGCGCTTCCGGCCCGATCCCGACATTTTCGGCGCCAAGGCGCATTTCAAGCCCGAGCGCGTGTTCAAGATGACGCGCTCGAAAGCCTATCTGTTCGGCGGCGTCGAAATTCGCTGGTCGTGCGCCAAGGAGCTTTTACGTGGCATCGAGGGCGTGCCGGAGCAGGCGACGTTCCATTTCGCCGACGGCTTGAAGGATTATCTCTCGGAAACGCTCGCCGGCGCGACGCTGGTGCATCCCGACATCTTCACCGGCAGCGTCGGCAAAATCGGCGCCCACGGCGCAGTGCAGTGCGCGGTGGCGTGGACCGCCGACGCCGACGGCTTCCTCAACTCCTATTGCAACACCATTCCGACGCCCGATGGCGGCACCCATGAATCCGGCCTGCGCGCGGCGCTGACCCGCGGACTAAAAGACCACGCCGAGCGCGTCGGGCAAGGCAAGCGCGCCGCCACCATTACTTCCGACGACATGATGACCGGCGCCGCCGCCATGCTGTCGGTGTTCATCCGCGAGCCGGAATTCCAGGGCCAGACCAAGGACCGGCTCGCCACCGCCGAAGCGCAAAGGATCGTCGAGCAGGCGATCAAGGACCCGTTCGATCACTGGCTGGCCGGCAATCCTCTGCAAGCGAACAAATTGTTCGACTTCGTGGTCGAGCGCGCCGAGGACCGCATCCGCCGCCGCCAGGAAAAAGACATCGCGCGCAAAAGCGCGGTGCGCAAGCTGCGGCTCCCTGGAAAGCTGGCCGACTGCACCAATTCAGCCGCCGAAGGTTCGGAGATTTTCGTCGTCGAGGGCGATTCCGCCGGCGGCTCAGCCAAACAGGCGCGCGACCGTGCTTCGCAGGCGATCCTGCCGTTGCGCGGCAAAATCCTCAACGTGGCATCGGCCGGCAAGGACAAGCTCGCGCAAAACCAGCAGCTCGCCGATCTCGCCCAGGCGCTCGGCTGCGGCACTGGGACACACTATCGCGACGAGGATCTGCGCTACGGCCGCGTCATCATCATGACCGACGCCGACGTCGACGGCGCCCACATCGCTTCGCTGCTCATCACTTTCTTCTATCGGGAGATGCGCGGCCTGATCGACAACGGCCACCTTTATCTCGCGGTGCCGCCGCTCTATCGGCTCTCGCACGGCGGCAAGATTTTTTATGCACGCAACGACAAGCACCGCGACGAAATCCTGAAAAAGGAATTTCACGCCAACGCCAAGGTGGAAGTAAGCCGCTTCAAGGGGCTCGGCGAGATGATGGCGGCGCAGCTCAAGGAAACCACCATGGACCCGAGGAAGCGCACGCTGCTGCGCGTCGTGCTCCTCGCCGATGCGCAGAAGGACACCGAGACATCGGTCGAGCGGCTGATGGGCACCAAGCCCGAGGCGCGCTTCGCCTTCATCCAGGAGCGCGCGGAATTCGCCGCCGAGGATTTGTTGGACGTATGAGCCGTGGCCCGGATTGGTAGCGGCAAAATCCGGCAGCGCGAATAGGGGAAGGAAGGCTTCAACCCACTCGTCATTCGCAACTCGCGTGAGCTCGGCGTGTGAGCGCAATGCAACCAGCGCAATGTGATGGCGGGAGGCAAAGTCTGCTTGACTGATGCCGCGCGCACGGGATGATCTTCATAACGCCATGACGACGATCGTTGGTCCATGTCGATGACGCTTGCCCCGATACACCGCAACCGGCGCCACGACGGCAATGTCCTGCGCAAGCCCATCCGCGGGCTGATCGGGATCGCCGCGGCCTTGGCCGTATCGGCGGCTGGGCCGACGCAAGCCCAGCAGCCGCCGGCCGCCGGCGAGCACCCGCCCTTCCCGCAATTCGCGTGGCAGCCGTCCCTGCCGCTCCGCTTCGGCGACCCCGCGATCACGCCGATCGGCGGAACCGAAGTGCGTGCTCTGGCGGTGTTCGATCACAAGCTGTTCGCCGGCGTCGGCTATTGGCAGGACCGCGAGCGCAAGAATCCGGCTTTGCCCGGCGCCCAGGTGTTGCGCCTCGACGCTGCCGATGCGCCGTGGCAGGTCGATCTCGAGCTCACAGAGCGCGATCCGTGGCAGGTGAAGCTGCGGAAATATCTCGCGATATCCGTCATCGCGCCGGTGCGTTTCACGGTCGATGACCAGCGCCGCCCGCTCGATCCGCCCGCCGACCTGCTGCTGGCGGGAGTATGGTCGCGCAATATCGGTGTCGACGTATTCTCGCGCACGACTGGCGCCGCGTCATGGTCCGCTATTCCCATTCCCGGCCAGGAAGCCGCACGCGTGGAATCCCATGTTCGCTCCTTCGTCGTTCACCGCGATCGCAAAACCGGGGCCGAAATGGTGTTTGCCGGCAGCACCAACGCCATTTTTGTCGGCCGCTACAACCGTCAAAAACGGAACGTCGTCTGGAACGAGAAGCCCGATTGGACCGGCGAGCTGCGAGCCATCAACGACAAGTCGCGGGTGATGAGCCTTGCGGAATGCGACGGCAAAATCTACGCCACGCAAAACGACACGATCTACGAACGTACCGACGGCGAAGCGCCGGTCTGGAGCAAGATATTCCAGACTTCGATTCGATCGTTCGAGCCTAATCTCAGCGGCTTGCGCGGCATGACGTGCATTTCCAATCCGTCAGGCCAGGGACAGTCTTTGCTGGTCTCGGTCGAGGACGAGCCGGCGCGGATCTACCGGATCGATCTTGCCGCGAGCGATGCTGGCGGTCCGAAAAGCACGCTGGAGCTCAATGTCGCGTCCTTCCTCAGTGAGGCCTTGGGAACGAAAGCGACCTTCGCCATCGCCGCCCACAATGACATGACCAAATATGCGGTTCCCGGCGGCGGCTGCCCCCGCCTGCTCATGGGCGTCGAAGCGAGGACGCCGGACGCGCCCGAAACCCTGGGCACCCTGAAGTATCGCCCTTTCGCGAACTTCCTCGTGCGGGCGTGCGACGCGAGCTATTCCCTGCAGGAAATCTTCGATCCTCGAATTGTTCCCAAACCGTGGCTCGGTGCGGTGCGCTCCTTGGCGCCGTCGCCGTTCGCGGCGGACCCCGCGGGGACGCTCTATGCCGGCGGTTTCGATACCCATTTCAGCCCGGCCCACAACACGGCTTGGCTCTACAAAGGCGTTCCGGTCACCAGCCCATGATGCCGTTCACCTTTCGCCCGGCGCTCCGCCGCCAGTCGCTCTATTCCCCTACCACTGCATCCAATCCACCAGCGCCGTCGTCACCGCCTGCGGCCGTTCCAGCGTCGACAGGTGGCCGCAGCCGGGAACAACAACAAGGCGCGCGCCGGGGATGCCGGCGGCCATCTCCTGCGACAGGTTCGGCGGCGTCAGCTCATCGCCGTCGCCGACCAGAATGAGCGTCGGGCATTTGATCGCGGCGAGCGTCGGGCGCGAATCCGCTCGGCCCATGATCGCCTGCTGCTGACGCACGAAGGCGTCGGCGCCGGTCTCCTCGGCCATGGCACGCACGAGGCTTTTCAGCGCCGCATCGCCATGGCGCATACGATGCACGAGCAGGGGAAACTGGGCGTCGGCCACCTCGGCGAAACGGCCGGCGTGGGCGAGTTCGATGCGGTGGCGGCGGCCTTGCGTTTGCTCCGGCGTTTCCGGGCGCGGCCCGGTGTCGAGGAGCGCCAGCCTGGCCACGCCCTGCGGCGCCTGCCGCATGATCTCCAGGGCGATGTAGCCGCCCATCGAGAGGCCGGCGAGCGCAAAACGCGGCGGCGCGGCGGCCAAAATCCGGCGCGCGATGGCCGCGATGGAGTCGTCGCGGGTGTGATCGGCAACGGTGACCGGGCCGAACCGCCACAGCGCCGGAATCTGCTCGGCGTAAAGCCGCGCCGAACAGTTCAATCCCGGAACCAGAACGATCGGCAGGCTTTCAGACCTGGCGTCGGACATCGGCACCCGCTCTTTTCTCGGCGCATCGAGGGAACGTAAAGCAATCCTTTTTAGCTTAACGCCCGGCCACCGGTTGACTTTCATCGGCCCGACCCTATGTTCCGGGCACGTAAAACACGGCAGATTCGACAAAACTCCCGTGTTTCCTCCGCTCAATCCATAGGTTGTCCGCGCGCGGCGCGGCCCTGATTTGAGGGTTTATGTCCTTTTCGCATCTCGGCTTGTCCGAAAAAGTTCTCTCCGCCGTCGCGGCGGCCGGCTACAAGACCCCCACCCCGATCCAAGATCAAGCGATCCCCCACGTCCTGGCACGGCGCGACGTGCTCGGCATCGCCCAGACCGGCACCGGCAAGACCGCGGCCTTCGTGCTGCCGATGCTGACCATGCTGGAGCAGGGTCGCGCCCGCGCCCGCATGCCGCGCACGCTGATCCTCGAGCCGACGCGCGAACTGGCGGCGCAGGTGGAAGAAAGCTTCATCAAATACGGCGCCAACCACAAGCTCAACGTCGCGCTGATCATCGGCGGCGTTTCGTTCGGCGATCAGGATGCCAAGCTGACGCGCGGCGTCGATGTGCTGATCGCCACCCCCGGCCGCCTGCTCGACCATAACGAGCGCGGCCGGCTGTTGCTCAGCGGCGTCGAGCTCCTGGTCATCGACGAAGCCGATCGCATGCTCGACATGGGCTTCATTCCCGACATCGAGCGCATCTGCAAGCTGGTTCCGTTTACCCGCCAGACGCTGTTCTTCACCGCCACCATGCCGCCGGAAATCCGGCGCATCACCGAGCAGTTCCTGCACAATCCGGTCCGCGTCGAGGTTTCCCGCCCCGCTACCACCGTCGCGACCACGACTCAGCTTTTGGCCAAAGCCGGCCGCGAGTCGCACGAGAAGCGCGACGTGCTGCGCAATCTCATTCGCTCCGCGGACGGCATGAAGAACGCCATCATCTTCTGCAACCGCAAGCGCGAAGTGGCGACGCTGCACCGCTCGCTGCTGCGCCACGGCTTTTCAGTGCAGGCGCTGCACGGCGACATGGACCAGCCGGCGCGAACGGCGGCGCTCGAACAGTTCCGCAAGGGCGAGGTGACGCTGCTGGTCGCTTCCGACGTCGCCGCGCGCGGCCTCGACATTCCGGACGTGAGCCACATCTATAATTTCGACGTCCCGCATCATGCCGACGACTACGTGCACCGCATCGGCCGCACCGGCCGCGCCGGCCGAAGCGGCACGGCGATCACCATCGTCGCCGGATCGAATGACGCCAAGGCGGTGGCGGCGATCGAGAAGCTGATCGGCCAGCCGATCCCGTGGATGAGCGAGACGGTCGGCTCGGCGCCGTTGCCGCAGCCGGCAGTGTCCGGACGGCGCGAAGCAGCGCCGCAGCCCCGCCGCGGACGCCCGGACCGGCATCGACAACCGCATCGGCCCGCCTCCGCCTCCGCCTCTGTCGCACGCTTGCCACAGCGTACCGCGCCGTCGCCACAACCCGTTAAGCCGCGCTCCGAAGACGGCGACGCCTCGCACTTGCCGGCTTTCCTGCTGCGTCCGGTCCCAGTCAAGGCTTAGCGCGCCGGCGTTCTGGTTGCCCGCAGCGAAAATCTGATTGTCCCGCGCCGGCGGAAGAGCGCCTGCACGCCGTCTGCCAATGTCCAACTTTAGACAACTACAGACTGTTTACGGGTCCTTCACCGCTTTCTTTTAGCTTTTTTGCCGCAGATGCATTCACGATGGCCCGTCGTGCTGTCGAAAATCCGCTTCCGATACTTCAAGGTCGTTGGAGACGATTGATGGCGGTGCCCCGCGACGAGCACGAACGCGAGCGCACCTATGCATTCGCCGAGATCGCGCTCGGCCAGATCCGCGCCTTGTCGCAACCGGCATCGCCGCGAAATTTCGAAGTCTGGTATCACTATGCGACCGGCTACAATCCGCCGCTGAACGAGAGCATCAACCGCATCCTCGAGCAGAAGAACACGCTCAGCGAGGCGGATATCGAGCAGATCTACAACACCTACATCGAGCCGAGCGGCGTGAGCGAGCAGATCGACACCGTCGGCTCGCGCGTGCTCGACGAGATCAAGCAAGTGCTTGATATGATCGACGCCGCCGCCGGCTCGGCAACGAGCTATTCCGAGAGCCTGGCCGACGCCAGCCAAAAGCTCGCCGGCACCGCCGACCGCGAGACGCTTCGCGCGGTGATCGAGCGCCTGGTCGACGGCGCCAAGGACATGGAGACCAACAACAAGAAGCTCGAAGCGCGGCTGTCGGCTTCGCGGCAGGAGATCGAACAGCTGCAGCTCAATCTCGAGACGGTGCGTAACGAAAGCCTTACCGACCCGCTCACCTCGCTGTCGAACCGCAAATTCTTCGATACCGCGTTCGCCAAAGCCGTGGCCGAGGCGAAAGATGTCGATCAGCCGCTGTCGCTGCTCATGCTCGACGTCGATTATTTCAAAAGCTTCAATGACAAGTTCGGCCACGTCACCGGCGATCAGGTCTTGCGCCTCGTTGCCATGTCGGTGAAGCAGAGCGTCAGGCGCCACGACATCGCCGCGCGCTATGGCGGCGAAGAATTCATGATCGCCCTGCCGAACACGGCGCTGGCGCGTGCAATCACGATCGCCGATCAGATCCGCCGCGCGGTCATGACCAAGGAACTGATGAAACGATCGAGCGGCGAACGGCTGGGACGGGTGACAATTTCCATCGGGGTCGCGGTGCTGCGGCCCGACGATATCGCGCAGATGTTGATCGAGCGGGCCGACAGCTGCCTCTACGCCGCCAAACGCGGCGGCCGCAATCGGGTGATCTGCGAGAGCGATCTCCAGGCCAGCGGCGCCGGCGAAGCAGCCCCGGCGCACGTGGCGTAGTTACTTCCTGAAACAGGCAGTCCGTCATGCCCGCGCTTGTCGCGGGACGAGCCCGGCCATGACGAAAAAAGTAAAGCGTGTCGGCCCGCGGTTACCGCGCCTCGACGCCGCCGGCAGCGTCGTGGGCCGGCTCGAGCTGGACTGATTCGCCGCAGCCGCAGGCCGAGGTCTGGTTCGGATTATTGAAGACGAACTGGGCGGACAGCTTGTCGACCTTGTAGTCCATCTCGGTACCGAGCAGGAACAGCACCGCCTTGGGATCGATCAGGATGCGCACGCCCCGGTCCTCGATCACTTCGTCCAGCGGGTTGACCTTTTCGGCATATTCCATGGTGTAGGCCATGCCGGCGCAGCCGCCGTTCTTGACGCCGACGCGCACCGCCGCGATCGGGCGTTCGGCTTTCGCCATCACCGCCTTGATGCGATCCGCGGCGGCTTCGGTAAGCCGCATCACCTGAGGTCTCGGCCGAGGGCTGGCCATGGTCTTCACTTCTCCTTGTTCGCCTCTTCGGGAGGCGACCCAGACATTTCGATCTGGAATAACTCAAAAATCTTAAGCGACCTCACCACTTCATGTAATGTGCGCACATCGGGCGCGCAACTCACCACATATTGAGCACGGCGCGCGCCTCGTCCGACATACGGCTCGGGTCCCACGGCGGATCCCAGACGATATTGACCTTGGCTTCGCGCACGCCGGGCACGCTGGCGACCGCGTTCTCCACCATGGCCGGCAGTTCCGCCGCCGACGGGCAATTCGGCGTTGTCAGCGTCATGTCGATCTTGACCAGCCGGTCGTCCTCGACATCGACCTTGTAGATGAGCCCGAGTTCGTAGATGTCGGCGGGAATTTCCGGGTCGTAAACGGTCTTGAGCGCGCCGACGATCTCGTCGGTCAAGCGCGCCAGCTCGTCCGCCGGCAGGGCCGAGGGCCGTTCTGCCGTGGTGGCGGCCGCAGCGGCGCCGCCGATATCGGGGCTCAGTTCGTCCGTCATCTGAAGAACTCCTGCGCCTTGCGCAGCGCCTGGGCCAGACAATCCACCTCCTCGCGGGTATTGTACATCGCGAAGGAGGCCCGGCAGCTCGCGGTCACGCCGAAGCGGGCGAGCAAGGGCATCACGCAATGAGTGCCGGCGCGCACGGCCACGCCCGAGCGATCGATGATCGTCGCCACGTCGTGCGGATGGGCGCCCTTCATTTCGAAAGAGATGATCGGCCCTTTATCCTTGGCGGTGCCGAAGATGCGAAGCCGGTTGATTTCCCTCAGGCGGTCGTGGGCGTAGCGCATGAGGCCGGTTTCATGATTGCGAATGCGCGGTTTGCCGACCGACCCAACATAATCGATCGCGGCGCCGAGCCCGATCGCCTGCACGATCGACGGCGTGCCGGCCTCGAACTTGTACGGCGGATCGCCGTAGGTGATCCGGTCCTGAAACACCTCGCGGATCATCTCGCCGCCGCCGTTGAACGGCGGCATGGCGGTAAGGTGCGCGTATTTGCCGTAAAGCACGCCGATGCCGGTCGGACCGTAGAGCTTGTGGCCGGTGAAGGCGTAGAAGTCGCAGTCGATATCCTGGACGTCGATATCGGCATGCACGGCCGCCTGGGCGCCATCGATCAGCACCGGAACGCCGTGGGCATGCGCGATCCGCGTGACCTCCTTGACCGGCACCAGCGTGCCGAGCATGTTCGACATCTGCGTGATCGCCACCATCTTGGTGCGCGGGCCGATCAGCTTCTCGAATTCGTCGATCAGGAAATGTCCTTCGTCATCCACCGGCGCCCACTTGATCACCGCGCCCTGCCGCTCGCGCAGGAAATGCCAGGGCACAATGTTGGAGTGATGCTCCATGATCGAGAGCACGATCTCGTCGCCGGCCTTGATGCGCTCGCGGCCGAACGTATAGGCGACGAGGTTGACAGCCTCGGTGGCGTTGCGGGTGAAGATGATTTCTTCCGGCCGGGCGGCGTTGAGGAACGCCGCGACCTTGCCGCGCGCGCCTTCGTAGGCTTCGGTCGCCTCATTGGCGAGATAGTGCAGCCCACGATGCACGTTGGCGTATTGCGAGGTGTAAACCTGATTCAGTCGATCCAGCACTGCTTGTGGTTTCTGCGCCGAAGCGGCGTTGTCGAGATAGACCAGCGGCCTGCCGTAGACCCGCGTGGCCAGAATCGGAAAGTCCGCGCGGATGCGGTTCACGTCATAGGCGCCGTCGGTCACTACTGCGTCCATCTCAGCCTCGATGCCGCGCCTTCAGCCAGGCCGCGACCTGCTCCATCAGCGCCTCGCGCACACCGGCATGTTCGATGCCTTCGACCGCCTCGCCGAGGAACGCCTGAATCAACAGCGCTTCGGCTTCAGCCGCCGGAATGCCACGCGCCATCAGGTAGAATTTCAGCTCCTCGTCGAGCGCGCCGGCGGTGGCGCCGTGGCCGCACTGCACGTCGTCGGCAAAGATTTCCAGCTCCGGCTTGTTGTCCGCCTCGGCGCGCTCGGACAGGAGCAGCGCCCGCGTCATCATCTTGGCGTCGGTCTGCTGGGCATGCGGACGCACGATGATGCGGCCCTGGAACACGCTGTGGGCCCCGTCGTCGAGCACCGCCTTGAACAGCTCCCGGCTTTGACAGCCGCGCGCGATGTGATTGGCAACGAGTGTGGTGTCGGCGTGCTGGCGGCCGTTGATCAGGGTGGCGCCGCGGATGCCGGCGACGGTGTCTTCGCCGTCGAAATTGAGGAACAGCTGATTGCGCACGATGGCGCCGCCGGCGGTGAAGGTGAAGGAGTTGAAACGCGCTTTGGCGCCGATCGCCGCCGCCAGCGTCGACACGTGCAGCGCCTGCATGCCTTCGCCGATGATCTTGACGTGGTCGACATGGGCCGCGTCGCCGACAAATAATTCCAGCGCGGCGTTGACCTGATAGTCGCTTCCGGCCGGGCCTTCGTGGCTCTCGATCAGCATGACCCGGGCGCCCTTGCCCACGACCACGAGCGAGCGCACGAAGCTCGCCGCCGGCGTTTCCGAGGCGACAAAGATCAGATGCAGCGGCCGTTCGATGGTCGCGCCGGCACCGATCCGGATAACCGCGCCGTCCCCCATCAGCGCGGTATTGAGCGCGACGGCGACATCGCTTGCCGGCGCGAGCTTGCCGAGTTTTTCCGCGAGCGCCGGATCATTGTCGGTAAGCACAGCGGCGAGCGAACTGATCTCCAGGCCTGCTTCCAGCGCCGCGGTGTCGGACAATTCCGGCACGAACGCGCCGTCAACGAAAACCAGCCGGCGACATTCGACATCGCCGAGCAATTTTCCCGCCGTCTTCGCGCGGGCAATCGCTGCGGCATCGGGCGGTCCGGCCAGCGGCTTCGCCTCGCGCATCAGCGCGCGGAGGTCGGTGTACTTCCAGTCCTCGATGCGGCGATGCGGCAAGCCTTCGCGCACGAACAGGTCGAAAGCGGTGGCGCGCCGTTCGGCGATCGCCGCACCGCCAGGAAGCCGCCCGCGCGCCTGCATGAAAGCGTGCGCCAAAGCGGTCTCCGCCGCCGTCTTGATGACCTTTACGTCCGCCATGGCATTCATTCGCCTTCGACCGGCGCGAGCCTTATCGGCTCACGCCGCCGCCTCCTCCTGATATTCGGCATAGCCGCGCGCTTCGAGCTCGAGCGCCAGTTCCTTGCCGCCGGTGCGCACGATGCGGCCCTTGGAGAGCACGTGCACCACGTCGGGGACGATGTAGTTGAGGAGCCGCTGGTAATGCGTAATGACGAGGAACGAACGCTGCGGCGAGCGCAGCCGGTTGACGCCCTCCGAGACAATCCTCAGCGCGTCGATGTCGAGGCCGGAATTGGTCTCGTCGAGCACGGCCAGCCGCGGCTCGAGCAGCGCCATTTGTAAAATCTCATTGCGCTTCTTCTCGCCGCCGGAGAAGCCGACATTGACCGCGCGGCGCAGCATCTCCTGATCGATGCTGAGCTTCTTGGCGACCTCGCGGACGGTTTTGAGGAATTCCGGCGTCGACAGCTCAGCCTCGCCGCGCTTCTTGCGTTGCGCATTGAGCGCGGTGCGCAAAAACGTCATGGTGGCGACGCCGGGGATTTCCAGCGGATACTGGAAGGCGAGGAACATCCCGGCCGCCGCCCGCTCGTCGGGCGCCATATCGAACAGGTTCTTGCCGTCGAACCGCACCTCGCCCGCCGTCGGCGTGTAGCCCTGCTTGCCGGACAACACATAGGCAAGCGTCGATTTGCCCGACCCGTTCGGGCCCATGATGGCATGCACCTCGCCCGCATTCACGGTGAGGTCGAGACCTTTGAGAATTTCCTTGCCGTCGATTGCGACGTGCAGATTTTCGATTTCAAGTAACGGCATGGCTGGCCTTTGATACGACCCAATTACGAACCCTGCTTGCAGTCTCTTGTTTGTCGTAAGGACCGCAAATTGCTCCTGCCGTATTGGTCCGATCGACGTTTCGCATCCGGAACGAATTCTCGTCATCGCAGAAAAGCGTGAGCGTCTCACCGCCCAACTTTGTCAGGCTGACACGATCATCGTGCTGTGTCGCGACAATGCCGTGGGACACGTGCGAACTCAGGAAAGAACGAACGTCGTGCAGGACGCCCTTTGAAATTTCTTGGCCGATCACAGTTTTTCCTTTGCGTGTTCCTATTTCCTTGAAGCTCTAACCCACGCTTCCCTCCAAACTGACCGAAATCAGCTTCTGCGCCTCGACCGCGAATTCCATCGGCAATTGCTGCAGCACGTCCTTGACGAAGCCGTTGACCACCAGCGCGGTCGCCTCCTCGGCCGAGAGCCCGCGCTGCATGCAATAGAACAGCATGTCCTCGGAAATCTTCGAGGTGGTGGCCTCGTGCTCGAACACGGTCGCCGAATTCTTGGCCTCGATATAGGGCACCGTGTGCGCGCCGCATTGGTTGCCGATCAGAAGCGAGTCGCAATTGGTGAAGTTGCGCGCGCCAGTGGCGCGGCGGTGCGCGGTGACGAGCCCGCGATAGGTGTTGTTGGAGTGGCCCGCCGCGATGCCCTTACTGATGATGCGGCTCGTCGTGTTCTTGCCGAGATGCAGCATCTTGGTGCCGGAATTGACCTGCTGATAGCCGTTGGAGATGGCGATCGAGTAGAACTCGCCGCGCGAATTGTCGCCGCGCAGAATACAGCTCGGATACTTCCAGGTGATGGCGGAACCGGTCTCCACCTGCGTCCATGAAATCTTGGCGTTCCTGCCGCGGCAATCGCCGCGCTTGGTGACGAAATTGAAGATGCCGCCGCGGCCCTCGGCGTCGCCCGGATACCAGTTCTGGATGGTCGAATATTTGATCTCGGCGTCATCGAGCGCGACTAGTTCGACCACCGCGGCGTGAAGCTGGTTCTCGTCGCGCATCGGCGCGGTGCAGCCTTCGAGATAGCTCACATAGGAGCCCTTGTCGGCAATGATCAGCGTGCGCTCGAACTGGCCCGTATTCTTTTCATTGATGCGGAAATAGGTCGACAGCTCCATCGGACAGCGCACGCCCGGCGGCACGTAGACGAACGAGCCGTCGGAGAACACCGCCGAGTTGAGGGTGGCGAAGAAATTGTCGCTGACCGGCACCACCGAACCGAGATACTTCTTCACCAGCTCGGGATGTTCATGCACCGCTTCCGAGATCGGCATGAACAACACGCCGGCCTTGGCCAGTTCCGCCTTGAAGGTGGTCGCGACCGACACGGAATCGAACACCGCATCGACGGCGACGCGGCCATAGCCGTTGCCGCCCTCGCCTGCTTCAGCTTCGTCGCCTGCAGGCTTCTGGATTCCCAACAGCGCTTCGCGCTCGCGCAGCGGAATGCCGAGCTTCTCGTAGGTGCGCAGAATCTCCGGGTCGATCTCGTCGAGCGATTTCGGCCCGTCTTTTTTCTTCGGCGCCGAATAGTAGTAGAGGTCCTGATAATCGATCGGACCGTATTCGATCTTGGCCCATTTCGGCTCGCGCATGGTCAGCCAGCGCTTGTAGGCGTCGAGCCGCCAGGCCAGCATCCATCCCGGCTCGTTCTTCTTCGCCGAGATAAAGCGGATGGTATCTTCGGACAGGCCCTTAGGGGCCTTGTCGGATTCGATCAGCGTCTCGAATCCGTACTTGTATTGATCGACGTCGATACGGCGGACCTGATCGACGGTCTCTTGTACTGCCGGCATTCGTCCCTCCGCTCACGGTTTCAAGGACCGCGGGTTGGATGCAAGTCGGTTATGGTCGGTGTCCGTCCCTGGTCACCTCTTAGCCGTTCGAACCATCCAAACGACCGTAAAATCCGTCATTTAAGCAGCCATCCCACGCTGCTCTTTAGAACCCTTAGATAATGCACCGGAGACCTTTCTCCAAGCGTCTAGGAACCGCTCAATATCGGGCTCGGTCGTCGTCCAGCCGAGGCTCACGCGCACCGCGCCGCGCACGAGCGCGGGCGAAACCCCCATGGCGGCAAGGACATGGGAGGGCTGGACCTTGCCCGACGAGCAGGCGGCACCCGACGACACCGCCACCCCCTCAAGGTCGAGGGCAATTATGGCGGTCTCGGCCTTTACGCCTTCAAGCGCGAACAGCGTGGTATTCGGCAAACGCTCGGCCCCGGCGGCGAAGATAACGGTTTGCGGCGAGATGGTGCGCAGCCCCTCCTCCAGCGCCTGCCGCAGCGCCAGCACGTGCGCGGCTTCGCTGGCATGCTGCCGCCGCGCCGCCGCGGCCGCCGCCCCGAACGCCGCAATGCCGGCGACATTCTCCGTACCAGCACGGGCACTGCGCTCCTGACCGCCGCCGCGGATGAGCGGATCGGGAAAGTGAATGTCCTCACGCCCGCGCACCAGTGCGCCGACACCCTTAAGTCCGCCGATCTTGTGGGCGGAGAGCGTCAAGAGGTCGGCGCCGAGTGCCCCGATATCGCAGGCGATGCGTCCTGCCGCCTGCACGGCATCGACATGCAAAAGGCCACCGGCCGCATGCACGATCGTGGCGGCCTCAGCGACCGGCTGCACTGCGCCGGTTTCATTGTTGGCCAGCATGATCGAGACCAAAGGCCGCGAAGCTTTGGCAACGGCTTCCGCCAGCGCCGCAAGCCTGACGCGCCCGTCGCCGTCGACGGCAACCTCCTCGATCGCCTCGCGCGGAAAACGCCCGCCGGCGCGCACCGAGGCGTGCTCGATCGCCGAGATAAACAAGCGATCGCGCGGCCGCTTCTCGTCCATCGTCTCGATCGCCGGCGTCAGCGCCAGCATATTGGCCTCGGTGCCGCTCGAGGTGAAAATCACATAGGCCGGCCGCGCCGCGACCAGCTGCGCCACCTCCTCCCGAGCGTGCTCGATCAGGTGCCGGGCCGCGCGCCCTTCGGCGTGCACCGAGGAGGGGTTGCCGGTCAGTGTCGGAGCCTCCAGCAAGACGCGCTCCGCCTCCGGCCGCAACGGCGCCGTGGCGTTCCAATCGAGATAGACCCGCTCAGCCATGCGCGTAATGCTTGCTTTTTAACCCCCGGCCTGTGCTAGAAGTCGCGACCTTAAGCTTTCGCCGGCTGCATGCACGTCGCCAGTTTCGAAAATCTGGAATGGTTTTAAAGACTTACGTGCGCCCGGCGGCAACGTCAAGCGCCGCCGATTCCGCGGCGCTGACCGCTCATTGATCGAGGTTTAAAGAAACATGCCCGAGGTCATCTTTACGGGACCGGGCGGCCGCATCGAGGGCCGCTACCACCCGGCGCGACAAAAAAACGCGCCGATCGGCATCGTGCTGCACCCGCACCCGCAATTCGGCGGCACGATGAACCACCAGATCGTGTACCAGCTCTATTATTCCTTCGTGCACCGGAACTTTTCGGCGCTGCGGTTCAATTTCCGCGGCGTCGGGCGAAGCCAGGGCGGCTTCGACCACGGCATCGGCGAACTCTCCGACGCCGCGGCCGCGCTCGACTGGGCGCAATCGGTCAATCCGGAGGCAAGGAGCTGCTGGATCGCCGGTTTCTCGTTCGGCGCCTGGATCGGCATGCAGCTCCTGATGCGCCGGCCCGAGATCGAGGGCTTCATCTCGATCGCGCCGCCCGCCAACCTCTACGACTTTTCCTTCCTCGCCCCCTGCCCGTCCTCCGGGCTGATCATCCATGGCGACAAGGATGCGGTGGTGCCGCACCGCGACGTCACCACGCTGGTGGAGAAGCTCAAGACCCAGAAGGGCATCGTGATCGAGCAGAAAGTCATTTCCGGCGCCAACCACTTCTTCGACGGCAAGATCGAGCCGCTGATGAGTTCGATCAGCGCCTATCTCGACAAGCGCCTCGGCACCAAGGGCGGGCGGGCCAACAGCGCGGCGTGATTTCGTTATTGCAAAACTAGGCTGGCCGGCCAACTCACTCCCATGGCCACCGCCGTGCTGCGTGCCGAATGTTCATAATGATGAGCTCTCCGGCAGCTTGATCGACCATATAGAACAGACCGTAGCGAAAACGCCGGATGTACTTCCGCCGAACACCTTTCTGTTCAGTCTCTTGCGCTGAAAGAGGATTTTGTATCAGTTCCGCCACCGTACTCTCGATACTGTCGACGAAAGCCGCGGCTACGGCGGGAGCGCTCTGAAGCAGATAATCGACAGCATCGTTGAGTTCACGTCGTGCCGTGGCGGTGTAGCGGATTTTCATGTCCGCGAGGAGCGCGCTTTCTTAAAAATCCCTGCGATCTGTTCGTCGGTCGCAAATCGCCCCGCGCGAACGTCAGCGGAGCTTTCGGCGATGACCGCCCGTTCATCGTCTGACAGTCGATAAACGCCGCTCCGCCGCGCTTCGATCTCACGGGCGAGTTCTACGAGTTCTTCCTGGTCCTCTTGAGGCCAATCTTCCACTCTTCGCAGGATATCCTTGGCCGCTTGGCTCATATGTTCAGTATAGCATATCAGCCGCTGCTCGCTACACGGCATGACGATGACCTGTCCGCCCTCACTCCGCCGCGCTAACCCGCGGAAAGAAGCGTGATCGATATCGAGCCCCACGTTCGCTGCCGCGCGGCCGCGCCGTTGCCGCCCAGCTCCGCCCATAAATTTCAGCCTTACGTTTGGCCGATCAGGCGCCGCCGAATGACTCCGGCGTGACCACCAAGCCCATCGCCTGCATCGCCTCGCCCAGCTCGGCGACGTAGCCGACCGTGCAGTCGGCGAGTTTCTGTCCATTCGGCATGATGATATCGGAGAATCTTCCGCCGCGTTCGGCCGACGCCTTCATGCGGCCGACCAGTTCGACGGCTTGTTCCAGGCCGACCATTGCTTTTGCCATTGTGTTACTCCCCCAGCGTCAATCTCCAGGGCGGCGGACCTGCAAGCCGACGAAGAATTGCAATCGGCTTATGCGGCCTGATCGCGGGTCGCGGTTGCCGCCCCGCGCGCCTCGTTGATCGCCGCGACCGAACGCTCGATTGCCGTCCACAGGCGCGCGAACTCGGCAGCGGCCACCGAATCACGGGTAGCCTCGCCTATGCTCGCGCCGGCAGCAAGAGTAAGCACATAGCCGGCGCGCTGACTGATCTGTCCCGCCCACACCGGAATGGCGAGCTTGTCCATGAACGCTCGCGATTGCGCGACCGCCGGCGCTTCCTTGTCGTCGCGCTTCGGCGGCGCGGCATTGAGCACGACGGCGTAGGGCTTGTCACGCTCGTGCGCCGCCGCGACGGTCTCGCGCACCGCATTGAGGTCGAAGAATCCCGGCCGGGCGGGAATGAGGACCAGCGTAGCTGCGCGGATCGCTTCCTGCGCCACCACCCACATGCTCGGCGCCGTGTCGATGAAGGCCCACTCGTAGCCTTCGACCATCGCATAGGCGAGCGCGCGCTCGATACCGCGGGCAGCGTTGCGCAGCGGCGGCTGGCCGTCGGCGCGCAACGAGTGCCAGAGCGAGAGCGAACCCTGCGGGTCGGCATCGAGAACAACGCAACGGTGCCCGGCACTATGGGCGAACCCCGCGAGATGGGCGGTCAAGGTGGTCTTGCCCGCTCCGCCTTTTCGGGACGCCACTGCGATGACATTCATTGCGTGATCCCCCGATTCCAGTCGGAAATCATGCTCGGGCACTCATGGTTAACAAATGGTTGCCGCGGCGGCCTGCGATCAAGATCGCGCGCGTTCGCGCACTAGCCCCCGCCGACCAGAAGCGAAGACGATACGGCAGGTTAAAGGCCGTATTTAAGGACTGACAAGAGCCTCACTGCCCAGCGGCACCCGCGGTCACGGCCGCGCCAGAACGCCGCCGGTCAGCGGGCGCGGAACGCCAGTCGTGCCGGGAAAGGTGATGGGGAGCCCGCGCAGGCTGCGCACCGCCATATAGGCGAAGGCCTGGGCCTCGAGCGAGTCGACCGACCAGCCGGCGGCATCCGCGCCTTCGACCCGCGCCGGCTCAAGCCGTTCGGCGAGCATGCGCATCAGCGTCGGATTGCGCGCGCCGCCGCCGGCGACGACCCAGGTTTTCGGCGCCCGCGGTAACAGCGGCACGACGCGCGCGATCGCCGCCGCGGTGAGCGCGGTCAGCGTCGCGGCGCCATCCTCGACGCTGCGGTCGTCGAAGCCGGCGCCGGCCCAGTCGCGAAATTCGTTGCGGTCGAGCGATTTCGGCGGCGGTTTTGCGAAAAACGGATGCGCCAGAAATCGTGCGATGGCGTCCTCGTCCACCGTGCCCGCCTGCGCTGCGCGGCCGTCGGTGTCGAGCAATTGTCCGGTGCGCACGCGCACGAAATCGTCAACCAGCGCATTGCCGGGGCCGGTGTCGCAGGCGATCAATTCATCGCCGTCGATGAAGGTGACATTGGCGACGCCGCCGATATTGAGCACCGCGACGGGAGCGTCGCGGCCGAGCCGCTGCACCAACGCGCGGTGCAAGACCGGCGCGAGTGGAGCGCCCTGCCCGCCGGCGGCGACGTCGGCGGCGCGAAAATCGTACACCACCGGAATGCCAAGCCGTGCCGCGAGAACGCGACCGTCGCCGATCTGTACGGTCAAGCCGCGCTCCGGCCGGTGCAGCACCGTTTGGCCGTGGAAGCCGATCACGGTCACGTCGGCGGGATCGATGTCATTGGCGGCGAGGAAGGTCTCGACCGCCTCGGCGTGCGCGACATTCACCCGCTCCTCGGCCTCGGCGATGAGGCCAGGCCGGGCCGTGCGCTCGGTGACGTTTTCCGCCGCCGCCGTGGCGCTGCGCAGCAGCGCGCGCTCGGCCTTCGAATAGGTCCGGTACGCGGTCGGGCCAAACCGGGTGATGACCTCGCCGTCGGTCTCGATCGAGGCGACGTCGACGCCGTCCTGCGACGTTCCGCTCATCAGCCCGATCGCCAGCACCGGCGTGGCGGGCGAGGACGAAGACGATGGCGAGGGCTGATCCGCCGGCATGGCTTTACGTTCTTCGGTTTAAATCACTCGCGCGACCTGTTATATCAGCTACGGCTGAATTTGACTCGTCATGCCCGGCCCTGTGCCGGGCATCCACGTCTTAAGTGCCAAAAGTCTTAAGTGCCAAAAGTCAAAGACAGTGCAATAAAATTCAAAGACGTGGATGGCCGGATCAAGTCCGGCAATGACGTATGAGCCACAAGCATCGATGAGCACCTACAAGTCCGACTTTCTCAACGTCCTCGCCGCCCGGGGCTTTATTCATCAGGTCTCCGAGCCCGACGCGCTGGACGCGCTGGCACGCTCGTCGACCATCACCGCCTATATCGGTTTCGACTGCACCGCGGCGTCGCTGCATGTCGGCTCGTTGCTGCCGATCATGCTGCTGTACTGGCTGCAGCAGACTGGGCACCGGCCGATCGCGCTGATGGGCGGCGGCACCACGCGGGTCGGCGATCCGTCCGGCAAGGACGAAAGCCGGCGGCTCCTGACCGACGAGGCCATCAACGAGAACCTCAAAGGCATCCGTGCGATCTTCGACAAGTTCCTGAAATTCGAGAGCCACGGCGGCAACGCTGTCATGGCCAACAACGCCGACTGGCTCAACGCGCTCAACTATATCGATTTCCTGCGCGACGTCGGCCGCCACTTCTCCATCAACCGCATGCTGGCCTTCGATTCGGTGAAGCTTCGGCTCGAGCGGCAGCAGGAATTGTCGTTTCTGGAATTCAACTACATGATCCTGCAGGCCTACGATTTCGTCGAGCTTCACCGCCGCCATGGCTGCGTGCTGCAGATGGGCGGCTCCGATCAGTGGGGCAACATCGTCAACGGCATCGATCTCGGCCGCCGCCTGCACAACGCGCAACTGTTCGCGCTCACTTCGCCGCTCATCACCACGTCCTCCGGCGCCAAGATGGGCAAGACCGCGGCGGGCGCAGTCTGGCTCAACGCCGATCAAGTGAGCCCGTACGACTACTGGCAATATTGGCGCAACACCGAGGACGCCGATGTCGGCCGCTTTTTGAAGCTGTTCACGGTGCTGCCACTCGACGAGATTGAACGGCTGGCGGCGCTCAAGGGCAGCGAGATCAATGAGGCAAAGAAAGTCCTCGCCACCGAGGCGACCGGGCTGGTGCATGGCCGCGCCGCGGCCGACGAAGCGGCGGCGACAGCGCGCACCACGTTTGAGGAAGGCGGGCTGGGTGCGAATTTGCCAACTCTCCATGTGAAAGTTGGCGATAGTATCGTTTCGGCAAACACGCAAATTGGCTTCACTACTTCAAATGCTCAATCGCGCGGTTTCATCAAGAGCGGCGCCGTTTATTTGAGCGACCAAAAAATCACGGACATCAGCTATAAACTTCGTGCTGCAGATTTTGGGCCAGACGGCCGTGCGCTGCTAAGACTGGGCAAGAAACGCGGAATTCTTACACGCGAATCGGAGTAAGGCCGTCGAAGCTTTCGCTCGGCCGTAAGCGCCACGTCCTGCTCAAGCCGGCTTAACGAGCGTCGTCGGTGCTGCCGCCGCCATCGCTGGGAAATTCGAACACCTTGCGCAGCAGACCGGGCGCCAGCGCCGAGATCGGGTTGATGCGCAGCGTCGGAGTGCCCGGCCGCCCGACCACTTCGTAGGTGATGCCGAACAGACCCTCCTTGTCGCCGCCCATGAACAAGCCGACCACCGGGATCTGTCCGAGCAGATTATTGGGACCGTAAAGCGGAACCAGCGTGCCGCGCATGTGCATTTCATCATGCGCGTAATCGACCAATCCTTCGAGGGTGCCGCCAAGCAGCGGTCCGCGTGCGACGCCGTCGCGCAACACCACGCGCCCGGGCATGCGGGCAAAATCGACCCGCATGCCGGAAAAGTCGATCGAGTTGGTGCTGCGCCGGCTCGGCGTTCCGGTGGTCACGGCGCGCTCGAGCTGGCTCTCGTCGTGGACGGCAAAACTGCGGACGCTGAGAACGCCCTGCTGCGGGGAGCCGTCCGACGACGGCGGGTCCATGGCAATCGACATCTGCCCGCCGGTCATCCGCGAATAGATGTCGGTAAAGCGAAAGAAGGCTCCGGCGTCGGTGCTTTCCAGATAGACCACCTGGCGTCCGTTGGATCGTCCGCGCAGATCGCCGGTCAACCTCGCGTCGCGCCCGATCTTGGCGCCCAGACCGAAGCTGCGAATTTCGCCGGCCCGGCGCGACATTTTGAGATCGACGCCGCGCAACGCCTCACCGTTGAAGCCGACGACGGCGCCGAGTTTCATGTCGAGGTCGAAGTCGGGGGCATGGTGCTTGGGATTAGGGGCCGACGATGCGCCGCCGGCCGAACTTTTGACGAAGCCGCGCCCGTCATAGACCTCGCCGCGCATGATCACGCGCAGCGCTCCATCCGCCGCGCGTTCAATCCTGAGGCTGGTGCGATCGCCGTCGGAAAAACCGTAGGCTGGGAAATTGGCCGACTGCACGTCCCCCGAGGCGTCGAAATCGATCGTGCCTTTGACGCCGCCGCCGGCGCCCTCGATCAGAAGATCCTCGATGCGGCTCGATTGCGGCTTGGTCGTCAACGTGAAGGTGGCGCGCGCCGGCTTGCCCGATGGCTTCTCCCAGCCCGGCAACAGGCCGTCGATCTGCGCCGGCGTCAGATCGGCTTCGACGGCGAAACGGCCCTCGCGATCGGAGGAGGTGGCAACGCGGCCGGAGAGCCGGATCGGAATTACGCCTGAGATCCTCCCGCCGGTATCGAAACCGAGATTGGCGCGGGCCGCTTCATCGAGCGAGCCGGTAATCCGGATTTCGGCGTCGGCATCGCCGCGCGACTTGTGGTATTCGAGGCTGGCCGGCGTGCCGCCGATCTTGACATCGCCCTTGAGCTGAAACCCCTGCGGCGTGGCGTTCGCCCGCAGCAGCGAGGATTCGACCTTCTGCCCCATGATCATATGGTCGGCGGAAAAATTCGTCGCTTCGAGCGCGATCGAATACGTGGTCGAACCCGGCGGCAGATCGGCCTGGATGGGTATTCCCAGCGTGACCTGCGCGGTCATCGCGCCGTGAATCGCCGAAGGATCAAACGGCGCATCCGACGAATTTTGCAGCGCGTCCATGTGCACGAGTTCGGCTGCGGCAGGCGCCGGCCCCTCGATCTTGAAATGGACTCGCGCCACCGGCGGTTTCAGCGACGTGTCGGGTACCTCGAACGTGCCGGTCGACAACACAAGCTTGCGCCCTGACGGCATATCGGCGGTCGCCTTGCCGAGCGCTACAGCGGCGCTGCGACCAACAATATGCACGGTCAGGTCGGCGTCGTGCAGCGCCGGCAAATTGTCCACCGGCCGGATCACGCAGTTGGTCGCCAGCGCCTCGATCGAGAGGCCGTCGTCGGGAACCGGCGGGCCGCCGGCCTTGAGCGCATCGAGCGGTGCATTCGCCGCGATCACGATGCGCTCAAGCGTGCCGCTCGAAAGGTGGGTGTCGATCCAGTCCCGCACCTCGGGGTTGGCGAATATCGGCCACATCCGTTTCAACGACTCGACCGGCATGCGGGTGCCGGCGAGACCCGCCGCCACACGAACGTTTCCGCCGGAAAAATCCACCGCGCCCGACATGGCGACGCCGACAATCGAATTGCCGATGTCTCCCTCCTCCACCACGAAGCGCTGCTTGGCGACGTCGAAGCGTCCGCTGATGGCGATGCGGTTGAGGACCAAGGGATCGTTCGGCGGACCGGGAGAGGTCAGCACCATCGTGCCGCCGCCGACCTTGAACAACCAGGCGCCACTGGCTTCGGCCGGCGCCTCGACCTGACCGATCAGCGTGATGCGGTTGCCGCCCGATAGTATCTGAAACGGGATCGAAAGCATCCGACTGGCGGCGTCCCAATTCAGCTGGAACTCGGCGCGATCGATCGCCATGTGGCTGTTCTGGTCTTTCAGGTCGACGACCGAACTGCTGTCGGCAACGATGCGCCCGGCGAGGGTTTGCGGCATGCCGTCGGGGCCGATCTCGCCGCTCAGGCTCGCCGACAACGGCATGTCGATCCGCCAACTGCCGGCATCGAGACGAGCCGCCAACAGCAGATCGCGCGCCAGCACGCGGCGTGCTTCAAGTTGGATTCTGCGGAAGCCTTTGCGGGTCGGCGTGACCGCAGCGGTGATCGACCATGGCTGCGCCGGATCGGTCGAACCGACACTGACCTCGACGCCGCCATGCGTGCGCTCGGCACCGATGCTGATATCCTGGAACGTCCAATGCTTGCCGGTACGCGCGTCGTCGACGGTCAGATTGCCATTCTTGAGTTCGAGCTCGCGCAGGTCATGGCCGTCGAGGCCGGTTTGGCCGATGCCATCGATCCAGGACAACATTGCAGCAATGACATCACGGGCGCGGCGCGTCGCGCCGGGCTGGACGTCGGCGGCGGGGTTGCTGGCGGGAGCCGAGCCCGCGGGTTTCACGCCCACGGGTGGCGTAGACGCGGTCAGTTCTCGTTTTTCCTGTGCGGAGCGCAGCAGTGCAGCGGCGGCGGACGCCGGCACCGATGCGGTCGCGATCGGGTACGCGTTGGCGCCGGCAAAGACGGTGACGCCGCCGTCTTTCTCGATCCGCACCGCCATTTCGGCGCCGACCAGATTGAGGCTTTCAGCCCGCAGATGGCCGCTCAACAAGCCCAGGCCCGAGACGCGCACCTCGGCCTTTGGCGCGCTCGCCACCACGGCGCCGTCGGCATCGCGCACGACGATGTCGCGGATGCGCACCGCCATGCCGCCGTTCTCAGTGCGCTCGATCTGAGTGCCGCCGACTTCGACGCGGTGGTTGCTGCCGAAATTCTCTTCGATGGCGGAAGCAAGCCAAGGCGTCACGACGTCGAGTTGAACCGGCCCGCTCCCGAGTTGCCACCACAACGCGAGGCCGCCGAGAACCAGGACACCGCCGAAGACGCCGATCCCGATCGCGAGGCCGCGGATAAAGTGCCAATAGCGGGCCAAGAAAAGCCGGATGACGAACCGAAAGCGGGCTTCGGGTTCGGGCGCGCCATCGCCTGAAGGCTGAGCGGCGTCAATCGCAGCGGGCCGCGCCGACCGACGCAGACGGATAACCGATCGCCTTCGCGGAAGCGCCGCGCGGTGCCTTTCCTGAGTGGTCATGCCCCTCGGGCGTCCCCTCGTCCGTGGTGCGTTCGAAGCTGCGTTCAGAACGACCCGGCGCCATCGACCCGGTCCACGCGCACGCGTATTCTGACAGACGACAATGCCCTTTGGAAAGCGTCGAAAGGAAGGCGCATGCACGAACTGGTTTCCGGCGCCAAGGCGCCGGCCTTCACGTTGCCCCGCGATAGCGGCGGAACCGTTTCGCTTTCCGACTTCGCCGGGCGTGTGCTGGTGGTCTATTTCTATCCGCGCGCGGACACGCCCGGATGTACCAAAGAGGCGATCGACTTTTCCCGCCTCAAGACCGCCTTCAGCACAGCCGGTGCCGAGATTCTCGGCGTCTCCGCCGATCCGGTACCCGCGCAGGACAAGTTCAAAATCAAACACCGGCTTTCGATCGCGCTCGCCTCGGACGAAAAGCACCGCATGCTCGAGGCCTATGGCGTGTGGCAAGAGAAGTCGATGTATGGGCGGAAGTTCATGGGGATCGTGCGCACGACGGTGCTGATCGGGCCCGACCAGCGCATCGCCCGTGTGTGGCCGAAAGTCTCGGTGAGCGGCCATGCGGAAGACGTGCTCGCCGCCGTCCAGTCGCTTTGAATGGGCGTGACGTTTTTCCAAAGCCCGGCGTGGCCAGCCCGAAGCAAGCAGGCTTTACGGGGACCGTGCGCGAAGTTGCCGAAGCATTTACCCAAGCCGGCAAAATGTTAGCGGCGGTTTCCTGAATATTAACCATACCTCCCTCAAATGGCGCCCCGGACGTGCCGGACCACGCGTTCGGCCTCGGTGGGAGCGTCAATGTCGGGTTGGAAAGCGGCTCAGTCGCGGCAGACCGCGCGCTTCAACGCGCATAGGGAACCGCGTCAGCGGAATCGGAGCCAGGCAACCGCCGGCGCGGGCTATACAATCGCCCATGCCGGACGGCAGATCAGGTTCGGGCCGGTAGCGTTCTGGATTGCCGTCGGCAGCGTCGTCATCATGGCGGGCTGGTCGGTCGCGACCGCGACCTATTTTGCCTTCCGCGACGATCTCCTCAAGGGCCTGATTGCGCGCCAAGCCGAGCAGCAATACGCCTATGAGGACCGCATCGCCGAGCTCCGCGCCCGGATCGACCGCACCACCAGCCGCCAGCTGCTCGATCAGGAGCAGTTCGAGCAAAAACTCAATGATCTTTTGCGCCGCGAGGCAGCGCTCGAATTGCATGCTGCGGCTTTGACCGGCATTATCGATCCGACGCCGACCGGCTCGATCAGGCCGGCGCGCGGTAGCCAGGATCCTGCGGCAGGCGCGAGGCCATCCGGCGACCCCTTCAGCTTGCCGGAGAGTCGCGATCGGCGTTCGTTCCTCGAACCGGAATCGGCTCCAGCGAACCACAAGAGCGGCAAAGATGCCGACCTCAACACCAAGCTTGCTCGCGTCGAAGGCTCGCTTGATCGCGTCGAGCGGCGGCAGTCGGTCGCACTCGCCCAGATGCAGGAACGCTACGACAGCAAGGCCCGCAGATTGCGCGGCGTGCTGGCCGAGCTCGGCCTCAAGCTCAAAGGCACGCCGGGGCCGGCCAGCGGCGGCCCCTTCGTCCCTATCAAACTGCCGGGCGAAGGCAACGGCTTCGAGCGCGCGTTGACGCGCGTGAACATCGCGCGCGTGCAAACCGAGCAGCTCAGCCACAGCCTGGTCTTCGTGCCGGTGCGCAAACCGGTGACCGGCGAAATCGACCTGAGCTCGACTTTCGGCGTGCGCGCCGATCCGTTTCTGCATATCCCGGCGATGCATACCGGCATCGACTTCCGCGGCGAGGCCGGCGATCCGATCCGCGCCACAGCGGCCGGAACCGTGACCGCGGCCGGCTGGAGCGGCGGCTACGGCAAGATGGTCGAAATCGATCACGGCAACGGCCTGTCGACCCGCTACGGCCATCTGTCGCGGATCGACGTCTATGTCGGGGACAAGATTCGGATCGGCCAGATCGTTGGCCGCATGGGCTCGACCGGCCGCTCCACCGGTCCGCATCTGCACTACGAGACCCGCATCGACGGCGAAGCGGTCGATCCGCAGAAGTTCCTCAATGCCGGCGCCAGGCTGCGGGGCGCGAACGGCGAATAGGCAACAAGCCGCAACGAACGGTCTTCTCGCTATTTCGCTGCGCGCCGCTTAACATTCGTTACCCGGCACCCGCTATTCGCCACGCCATGATCCGCGTTCACCATCTGAACAATTCCCGCAGCCAGCGCGTGCTATGGCTGCTGGAAGAATTGGACATCCCCTACGAGGTGGTGTGCTACCAGCGCGACAAAAAAACGATGCTGGCGCCCGCGGAACTAAAACGCGTGCACCCGCTGGGCAAATCTCCGGTGATCGAGGACAACGGCAAAATATTCGCCGAAACCGGATTGATCGTCGACTATCTGGTCCAACGTTATGGACCCGCGTTGGCGCCGCCGCCGGCTTCTGAACTGCATTGGCGTTACAAATATTGGCTGCATTACGCCGAAGGCTCATTAATGCCGCCGCTTCTGCTGAAGCTTGTCATCGGCAGGCTCGGGCTCCTGGGGAGACCGGCGCGCGGCTTCGTCGATGCGCAGCTGAAGCTCCATCTCGACTATTTGGAGGCTGAGTTGACGGGAGCACAGTGGTTCGTCGGCGACCGCTTCTCCGCCGCCGACATTATGCTGAGCTTCCCGCTCGAAGCGGCGCGCGATCGCGCCGGCCTCGATCAGAAACGCCCGAAGCTGTTTGATTTCCTGCAGCGCATCCACGCCCGGCCGGAGTACAAGCGCGCCATCGAAAAAGGCGGCGCCTACAGATATGGCGGATGACAAGGTTGTAGCTCGGACCTGCTTTGAAACAATGCCGAAGCTCCCACCAAAGCTGTTGGTCGTTTGCGTGAAAAACGACGGCTACGCGGCGTCCGTCGTTTTTTGGCCACTGCTCGCCAATCGGTCAGTCGCCCGAACGCTGTTGCAGTCGGCGTGTGCGATCAGATTCCTTCAGCGACACGACGCCGCTATTCCACATCCTCGACGTCTGCCGGCGCCGTGCCGAAGGCCTTTTGCGCCAACGCCGCCTCCATGAATGGGTCGAGGTCGCCGTCTAGCACGCCGCCGGTATTTGAGGTGGCAATGCCGGTGCGCAAATCCTTCACCATTTGATAGGGCTGCAGCACGTAGGAGCGGATCTGGTGGCCCCATGCGATATCGGTCTTGGCGGCCTGGTCGGCAGCGGCCTTCTCCTCGCGCTTCTTGAGTTCGGCTTCATAGAGCTTGGCGCGCAGCATCTGCCAGGCCTGTGCGCGGTTGCGATGCTGCGAACGGTCGTTCTGGCACACCACCACGATGTTGGTCGGAATGTGCGTGAGCCGGATCGCCGACTCGGTCTTGTTGACATGCTGGCCGCCGGCGCCGCCGGAGCGCATGGTGTCGACGCGCACGTCGGCCTCTTTGATGTCGATATTGATGCGGTCGTCGACCACCGGATAGACCGTGACGCTGGCGAATGAGGTGTGCCGGCGGGCATTGGAATCGAACGGCGAGATGCGCACCAAGCGATGCACGCCGCTCTCGGTCTTCAGCCAGCCATAGGCGTTGCGGCCCTTGACCTCGATGGTGGCCGACTTGATGCCGGCTTCTTCGCCCGCGGTCTCCTCGATGTAGTCGACCTTGAAACCGTGCTGCTCGGCCCAGCGCACATACATGCGGGTCAGCATGTTGGCCCAGTCCTGGCTTTCGGTGCCGCCGGCCCCGGCATGCACTTCGAGATAGGCGTCGTTATTGTCGGCCTCGCCCGCCAGCAGCGCCTCAAGCTCGCGGCGCGCCACCTCGGCCTTGATATTGCGCAGCGCGGCTTCCGCTTCGGCGATAACTTTTTGATCGTTCTCGGCCTCGCCGAGCTCGATCATTATCACCTGGTCGTCGAGCTCCTGCTCGATGCGGGAAATCGCGCCGAGCTGGTCGTCAAGCGCGGTGCGTTCCTGCATCAGCCGGCCGGCGCGCTGCGGGTCGTTCCACAGATTGGGATCTTCGGCCTGCCGGTTCAGCTCGGCCAGCCGGGCGCGCGCCTTGTCGACGTCAAAGATGCCTCCTCAGCAGCCCGACCGACTGCTTGATCTCGGCGACGATGGTTTGGATTTCCGCGCGCATGGTAGAAGTGAGATATCAGGAGTCGGGGATCAACTGTCAATGCAGGCACGATTTCGCGTTATGCCCGATAGCTGACGTCTGATCGCCGATCCCTGTCCTCAGTACAAACCGCCGGTCCCAGTACGGATGGCGCGCTCGGCGTCGGGGGACACCTGTTGCGGTGCGCCGCTGACGGACTCCGCCCCGATCACCGCGTAGTTGTCGGGCGGGGCGGTGCCGGGCTTGAAGGCTTCGAGGATCACGTGGGTATCGCCCGGGCCGGCGCGCATGCCGGTTTTCGAGTCGACGCGGATGAGTTTGATGCCGGGCGGGACACGGAACGGAATCGGCGGCTTGTCGGCCAGCGCGACTTTCAGAAAATCGCGAACGACCGGCGCCGCCAGATGTCCGCCGGTCGCCAGCCGGGCGATGTGGCGCGGTTTGTCATAACCCATATAGACGCCGCAGACGATATCGGGCGAAAAACCGATGAACCAGACGTCCTTCTCATCATTGGTGGTGCCGGTCTTGCCGGCGATCGGCTTGCCGACGTCGCGGACCACCGTCGCAGTGCCGCGCTGGACCACGCCCTCCATCATCGAGGTGATCTGATAGGCAGTCATGGGATCGATGACCTGCTCGCGGCGATCGATCAGCGTCGGCTCCGGCTGATTATTCCATTTGTCCGCGTCGCAGCCGCGGCACTCGCGCTCGTCATGCTTGTAGATGGTATGGCCGTAGCGGTCCTGAATGCGGTCGATCAGGGTCGGCTTTACCCGCCGGCCGCCATTGTCGAACATCGAATAGGCGGTGACCATGCGCAGCACCGTGGTCTCGCCGGCGCCGAGCGCGTAGGAAAGGTAGGGCGGCAGATTGTCATAGACGCCGAACCGTTTGGCATATTCAGCGATCAGCGGCATGCCGATATCCTGCGCCAACCGGACCGTCATGACGTTGCGCGATAGTTCAAGGCCGAAACGCAGCGTCGACGGTCCGTAGAATTTGCCGCCATAGTTTTCCGGCTTCCAGATGCCGCCGCCGCCGGCTCCGGTATCGACCTCGATCGGCGCGTCGAGCACGATGCTGGAGGGCGTGTAACCGTTGTCGATCGCCGCGGCGTAGACCAGCGGCTTGAACGATGAGCCGGGTTGCCGCAGCGCCTGGGTGGCGCGGTTGAACTGGCTCTGGTCGTAGGAGAAGCCGCCGACCATCGCCAGCACGCGGCCGGTATGCGGATCCATCACCACCATGGCGCCGGAGATTTCCGGCACCTGGCGCAGCCGGAACTGACCCTGCTCCTTCGCCGGCTCGACATAGACGACGTCGCCGGGCGAAAGAATCTGGCTCACGCGCAAGGCCTGCTTGGCCGGTGTGCCCGCGGGCTTCGCCCACTTGACGCCGTCAACCGGCACGATGCCGATTTCGCGGGCCTTGACCACGGCGCCGCCGGGGTCGCGCGGCGGCTGCAGGCCGATGCGCGCCGATTGATCGTCGACCTGCAGCACCACGGCGAGCCGCCACGGATCGATATCGGACAGCGATTTCACATCCGCGAGCTTGACGCCCCAGTCACCATCGATGTCGATCTTGCTGACCGGCCCGCGCCAGCCTTGCGACTCGTCGAAATTGACCAGCCCGTTGATCATGGTCTTGCGCGCCAACACCTGGAGCTTGGGGTCCAGCGTGGTGCGCACCGAGAGCCCGCCCTCGTAAAGCTTCTTCTCGCCGTAGTTCTCGAAGATGTAGCGGCGGACTTCCTCGGCGAAATATTCCGCCGCGAACGTGTGCGCGCCGGTCGGCCGGACCGTGACGTTGAGCGGCTCTTTCTTGGCTTTCTCGCCGGCCTCGGCGGTGACGTAGCCGTCCTCGACCATGCGGTCGATGACGTAGTTGCGGCGCCCGATCGCCTCGTCGCGGCGGCGGAATGGATTGTAGTTGTTCGGGCCCTTGGGCAGTGCGGCGAGATAGGCGGCCTCGGCGATCGTCAGCTCGTGCACCGACTTGTCGAAGTACAGGAGCGATGCGGCCGCCACGCCATAGGCGCCGACGCCGAGATAGATTTGGTTGAGATAGAGTTCGAGGATTTTGTCCTTCGAATAGGTCCGCTCGATGCGCAGCGCCAGCAGCGCTTCCTTGATCTTGCGGGTGATCGATACCTCGTTCGTTAAGAGGAAGTTCTTGGCCACCTGCTGGGTGATGGTCGAGGCGCCCTGCGGCCGCCGGCTGCTTCCCAAATTCTGGACATAGAGCAGGGCAGCGCGGGCGATGCCGTAAATGTCAATTCCAGGGTGCTGGTAGAAGTTCTTGTCCTCAGCCGCGATGAAGGCATTGGTGACGAGCTTGGGTATCGCCTGGATCGGCAAATAGAGCCGGCGCTCGTTGGCATATTCGGCGAGCAGCGAGCCGTCGGCGGCGTGGATCCGCGTCATCACCGGCGGCTCGTAATTCTGCAGTTGAGAATAGTCCGGCAAGTCCTTGGAAAAATGCCATATTACCGCCGCGGCTCCGGCCACGCCGACAATGAAAAAGATGGTTCCGACAGCGAACAGGAAGCCCAGGAACCGGAGCAACATTTTCATTGCAAACGCCCTGCCCCGCCCGCAGCTAAACCTGATCGGTTGACCCCGGACCACGTGGCGGGCGCCCGTTGTGGCGCTATCGGCCCCAGCCCCCCGGCAGCTCTCCCAAGCATCGCGTGTCGTCGCTCCGTTTTTTGTTCAAACTGAGGCCATTCGGGGCATTACAAGGGCGCCGGCCGAGCCTCAATTCGCGCCGGCACGAACGCCGGCCATGTGGGTTGCGAAATACGAGTTCGATCGCCTGCGCTATCTTCTCCGTCGTGCGGTTGCGCCAGGTGTCGGACAGAAGCGATTGCAGATCCGCGCGATTGGAGACGTAGCCGAGCTCGACCAGCACTGAAGGCACATCCGGCGCCCGCAACACCCGGAACCCCGCCGATTTGAGCGGCGTCTTGTGCAACCGCGTCGCCGTTTTCAGTTCGCTGACCAGCTTATGCGCAAACTGCAGGGAAAAGCCTTTGGTCTCGCGCTCGGCGAGATCGAGCAGGATGCCGGCAACGTCGTCCGGCTCGGCTTTGAGATCGACGCCGGCGATGACGTCGGCCCGGTTCTCCTTTTCGGCAAGCCGAGCCGACTCCGAATCCGAGGCGGTATCGGACAGCGTGTAGACGCTCGCGCCCTGCGCGTCGCCCTCGCCGTGCGGCAGCGAGTCGGCATGAATTGAGACGAACAGTGACGCGCCGGCGTTGCGCGCCATGTGCACCCGCTCGGCCAGCGGCACAAAGGTGTCGTCGGTCCGGGTCATGAGGACGCGATATTTGCCGGTTTTTTCCAGGCGGTCGCGCAACCGTTCGGCCATATTCAGCACAATATCCTTTTCCAAATCTCCGCTTGGCGCCCGGGTGCCGTTATCGATGCCGCCGTGGCCGGGATCGAGCGCAACGAGCGGCCGCGGATCGGCGCTGTTTGCGTCCGGGGCGCTCGCACGCGGCAGCTCGGCGCGGTTGAGGCGGCTGTCGAGGTCGATCCGGCGCAAAAAACTCTCGCGATCTGTGGCCGCCAGATCGAGCACCAGCCGCGCCGGTGCGCCGTCGGCCGCGTCGATGACAAAGGCCTCTTCGATGCGCACGGGCCTGGCGAGGTCAAAAACCAGACGCGAACCGCCTTTCATGACCAGGCCGAAGCGAAACGCCTTGATCAAGCCGCGCCCGCTCTCGCCTGCCTTCGGCGGCAGCTGGAATGTCACCTGAGAAATGTCGAGAACGACCCGATAGGGATCGGCGAGGGTAAAGGCGTGAACATCGACCTTGCGGCTGAAATCCATCACGAACCGCGTCTGCAATTCGTCGCCGCCGAGCCGCGCATCCGTTGCGACCGGAAACGAATCGGCAGCCGGCGGAACTGGCCCGGGCGACCGGTCCTCGGCCGAGGCGACCGTGGCGCAGAGAAGACCGAGGAAAGCCCAGCTTGCCACCCGGACAGCCATGGTTTCCCCACCCTCCGCGCCAGTCTTACTCCATTAGGCAAGCGTGGTTAAACGAAACTTAAGCACCTATATCGGAGGTACACGGACAGCCGGCGCGGGCGACTGCAAAGCTCCCAATTTGGGCAAATGTCAGATGCGGCTTGCCAATTCCGCACCTGCGGCCTTAAGAAGATAGGGCTGACGGTCAAAGGTTCCGGTTGCGTCCCGTCAGGGCATCCGGCAGGTCCGCCGCGATGGCTCCCGAACCGACAGCGGGAGCTCGAGGCGGATACCGCTTATCGAACCGGTCGGGCGCAAACGAAGCGCCGGCCGATGCTGGCGAATAAGCGAGCCCGATACCCTAAAGGAGAAGGGGCAACCGGCGCCCACCGTGCGGTGCGCGTGTCGACAGCTTATCGGCTGCCGAAGCGGTGTCGCTGATACCGTGAGCACTCAGTGTAATCGCGGCGGCTTACAGCGCCGCCGTCCACCACGGTTTGGAGTTCATGTTCGAGGCGCAAGAGGTTCGATCGGTTCGGTACGGCGGCGCTCACGTAAGGCGCGCCGGCCAGCGGGCCGATTTCCATTTGCGGCGCTCGGAGTTTCCGATCCGTTTCATTCACCGACAAATGGGCGGCTCACCGTGCGCTCCATCGCCGCTACGGCGCGAAGCGTACGGCACGCAAGCCTTTACGAGATCTCTCAATGGCCAACAAAATGCTCATCGACGCGACCCATCCGGAGGAAACCCGGGTGGTGGTCCTGCGCGGCAACCGCGTCGAGGAATTCGATTTCGAGTCCGCACATCGTAAGCAACTGCGAGGCAATATCTATCTGGCGAAGGTGACGCGCGTCGAGCCGTCGCTGCAAGCCGCTTTCGTCGATTATGGCGGCAATCGCCACGGCTTCCTGGCGTTCAGCGAAATCCATCCGGATTACTACCAGATCCCGGTCGCCGACCGGCAGGCGCTGATCGACGAAGAGGGCCGCGCCCAGCGCGCCGCCGAGGACGAGGACGATCGGCGCTCCCGCCGGCATCGCGGCCGCAGCCGACCCGCCGCACATCGCGACGATGAAGTCGTGCGCAGCCATCCGGTCGAGCCGGCAGCCGTCGAAGAAGCCCCGACCGAACACAGCGCCGAGGAACAGGCCGAGGCCGGCGAAGCGCCGACCATCGCCCAATCGTTCGTTGAAACCGAAGCGGATGAAGCCGCCGTCGAAGCCGAGGATACGGAAGGACCGACGACGCTGCCGGAGGAGCAACTCCTGTCGGCGCTAACGCCGCCAGGTGCCAGCGAGGGCGTCGAACCGCGGAGCACAGAAGCGCCGGAGCCAGCCGAAGCCACGTCGCAAGAGTTGCAAGAAGAGACCGAAGAGCAGTACGGACCGACGGGAGAGCCGACGGCGGACGCCGAACTCATCCCCGATCATGGCGCCGAAGTCGCCGCGGCCGAGAATGGCAACGCGGCGGCCGACGCGGTGGAGCGGCACGACCTCGCCGACACCGGCAAGGCCCGGGAAGCCGGCGGCGACGATCACGGCGGGGAAAACGGCGAGGAAGAGGCGGAAGATATCGTTGAATTGGTCGGCGGGGCCGATGCGCTCGAGGAAGTCCCCGATCGCGCGCCGCGCTACCGGCGCCAATACAAGATCCAGGAAGTGATCAAGCGCCGGCAGGTCATGCTGGTGCAAGTGGTCAAGGAGGAACGCGGCACCAAAGGCGCTGCGCTCACCACCTATCTGTCGCTTGCCGGCCGCTACTCGGTGCTGATGCCCAATACCGCCCGCGGCGGCGGCATCAGCCGCAAGATCACCAGCGGCGAAGACCGCTCTCGGCTCAAGGAGATCGCGCAGGAGCTCGAAGTTCCCGAAGGCATGGGCGTGATCGTGCGCACCGCCGGCGCCAGCCGCACCAAGACCGAGATCAAACGCGACTTCGAATATCTGCTGCGGCTGTGGGAGACCGTGCGCGACCTGACCCTGAAATCCACCGCGCCGAAGCTGGTCTATGAAGAGGGTTCGCTGGTCAAACGCTCGATCCGCGACCTCTACTCCAAGGACATCGACGAAGTGATCGTCGCCGGGCCGGAGTCCTATCAGGAGGCCAAGGACTTCATGCGCATGCTCATGCCGAGTCATGCCAAGAACGTGAAGCTTTACGCCGATACGCAACCGCTGCTGTCGCGCTACGGGGTGGAGAACCAGCTCGACGGCATGTTCTCGCCGGTGGTGCAGCTGCGCTCGGGCGGCTACATCGTGCTCAATCAGGCCGAGGCGCTGGTCGCCATCGACGTCAATTCCGGCCGCGCCACCCGCGAGCATCATATCGAGGACACCGCGCTCAAGACCAATCTGGAAGCGTCGGACGAAATCGCCCGCCAGCTGCGGCTGCGCGATCTTGCCGGCCTGATCGTCATCGACTTCATCGATATGGACGAGAAGCGCAACAACCGCTCGGTCGAGCGCCGGCTGAAGGAATGCCTGAAGCAGGATCGCGCCCGCATCCAGGTCGGCCGTATCTCGCATTTCGGCCTGCTGGAAATGTCGCGCCAGCGCATCCGCACCAGCGTGCTCGAAAGCTCGACGGAAAAATGCCCGTATTGCGGCGGCAGCGGCCATGTCCGCTCGGTGTCGTCGCTCGCTCTGCAAGTGTTGCGCGCGCTCGAGGAACAGCTGATCAAGGGCGCCACCCACAATCTGATCGCGCGCACGCGGCGGGATGTCGCGCTCTATGTTCTCAACCAGAAGCGCGCGCATCTGCGGGCGCTGGAGGAACGCTTCGCCATTACCATCACCATCAGCGCCGACGACACGCTGATCGCGCCGCAGGCGTTCGCGATCGATCGCGGCGAGCAGGTGCATACGGTCGAGGCCGCGAGAGCGCTAGCAGCGCGCAGCGAGACGGTCGCGGCCGCCCCGCTCGAAGAGGAGGATGACCTCGAAGAGGCCGACGTCCTCGAAGCGGAAGAAGGCGAGCAAGGCGAAGTAACCGCGGCAGAAGCCGTGTCCGAACAAGCCGAAAGCGAAGGCGAACCGCGCCGCCGGCGCCGCCGCAGGCGTCGCGGTCGCAATGGCGGCGAAGCCCACGCGCAGCCGCACCGTCACGAAGAATTCGCCGAAGCGAACGGCGAGCCCGGCGACGAGGCGGTTGAAGACATGCCCGCCGACGATGTCGCCGAAGAGATGGGCGAAACCGTCGTCATTAATCGAGACGAAGCGCAGCGCGACGGCGAGCGGCGGCGGCGCCGACGCGGCCGCCGCGGCGGCCGGCGCAATCGGCAGGAACGCGAGCTGGAGGGAACGCCGGCGGCGTCCGATCATGAAACGCCTGAGCCGGAGCCCGCGATGACGACCGCCGAAGAGCTGGTTGCGCCGCTTGAGACTGAACCGGATCTCCAGGAGGCCGTCGCCGACCTCGACGCCGCGCCGCGACCCGCCGAACCTGCGGAGGCGGAAGCCCGAACCTCGGCGCCGCCGCGCCGCCGCTCGACCGTGCGCGAACCGGCACCGATCACCGGCAACAACGACGTCTCCCATCCGGCGGCGCCCGCGGCGCCCGAGCCGCCTTCAACCCCCACGCCCGAGCCGGTCGTCACCGAAGTCGGCGACAGCGAGGACGCCGACCGACCGCGCCGCAGCGGCTGGTGGTCGCGCCGCTTTGCCGGCGGGTAGTGGACCCGAGGTTGACACCGGCTGCCATAAGGCGGCTCGGAGCGCGCCATGAAGAGCGGGTGGGTCGAGCCTGACGCCGAAGCGATGGTTGCGCGCGGCGCCAAATCCGGCGTCGAGCGCGATCTGGCGCTGCGCCTCTACACAACCGGGCTGCTCGGCCGCGATCCCAAGCTGGTGCTGCACGGCGGCGGCAATACGTCGCTGAAGACCCACGCCGTCGACCTTCTTGGCGAGACGGTCGAGGTGTTGCGGGTCAAGGCCTCCGGCGCCGACATGGCGGCGATCGAACCCGAAGGCCTGCCGGCGGTGCGGCTTGGGCCGTTGCTCAGGCTCCGCGCGCGCGAAGCCATCACCGACGATGAGCTGGTCGCCATCGAGCGGGCCAATCTGATCGATCCTTCGGCGCCGAACCCATCCGTCGAGATCATGCTGCACGCTTTCCTGCCGCATAAATTCGTCGACCATACCCATGCAACGGCGGTGCTCAGTGTAATTGATCAGCCGGATGGCGAAGCCCGCTGCGCCGAGGTTTTTAAGGGCCGGCTCGCCTTTGTGCCCTACCTGATGCCCGGCTTCGGCCTCGCCAAGAAAGCGATCGAGGTTTTCGAACGCGAAAAACCGAGCGATGGCCTCATCCTCAGCAAGCACGGCATCGTCACGTTCGGCGAAAGCGCCCGTGAGGCCTATGAGCGCATGATCGAGATGGTGTCGCTCGCCGAGGACTTTATTTCCCGCCGCCGCAAGCCCGCTGCCGCGACCGTGCCCGTCATCAGCAAAATCGCGACCGTCGCCGAGATTGCGCCGATCGTGCGCGGCGCCTGTAGCGCCAGGAATGAGCAGGTCGAAGGTGCCTGGCGGCGGCTGGTGCTCGATTTCCGCTCTAGCGACGCCGTTCTGAATTTTATGCAAAACAACGAATTAGGCCGCTTGAGTGAAAGCGGGGTGGTCACACCGGATCACACCATCCGGACCAAGAACTGGCCGCTGCTCTTGCCGCGTCCGGAGAACGGGAAGCTCGACGATTTTGCCCACAGGGCTCGGGAAGCGGCGGGCCAATTCATCGACCGTTACCACCGTTATTTTCAGTGCCACAGCGTGCGCGCTGCCGGCGGCAGGCGGGAGCTCGATCCCCTGCCCCGGGTCGTGCTGATTGCGGGCGTGGGCCTGGCCGGTCTCGGCAGCTCCAAACAGGATGCGGCCATAGCTGCCGACATCGCCGAGACCTGGGTTGAAGCCGTGAGCGATGCGGAAACCATCGGCCGCTTCGAGTCGATTTCCGAGGCCGACATGTTCGACGTCGAGTATTGGCCGCTGGAGCAAGCCAAACTCGGCGCGCGCAAGGCGCCGCCGCTCGCCGGACAGATTGCCGCGATCACCGGCGCCGCTGGTGCGATCGGCGCCGCAACGGCGAAGGCCTTCGCCGCAGCCGGCGCGGAAATCGCCCTGCTCGACGTGAACCTCGCCGCTGCGAGTGAAAAAGTCGAAGCGATCGGCCCAACCGCGCTGCCGGTGCAATGCGATGTCACCGACGCGGCGTCCGTGGTCGCGGCGTTCGATGCGGTCGTCGAAAACTTCGGCGGCCTCGATATTCTGGTCGCCAATGCCGGCGCCGCCTGGCAGGGCCGCATCGGCGATGTCGACGAGGAGGTCTTGCGCCAAAGTTTCGAGCTGAATTTTTACGGCCAGCAGCGCGCGGCGCAGGCGGCGGTCAAGATCATGCTCGCGCAGCGGACCGGCGGGTGTCTTCTGTTCAACGTCTCCAAGCAGGCGGTCAATCCCGGCCCCAATTTCGGTCCCTACGGCATTCCGAAAGCGGCACTGCTGGCGCTGATGCGCCAATACGCGCTCGACTATGGCGCAGACGGCATCCGCGCCAATGCGGTCAATGCCGACCGCATTCGTTCGGGCCTGCTGACGGAAGACATGATCGCGTCGCGCGCCAAAGCCCGCGGCTTGAGCGAGAAGGACTACATGAGCGGCAATCTACTCGGCCGCGAAGTGACCGCGGACGACGTGGCGCAGGCCTTCTTGCATCAGGCGCTGGCGCTGAAAACCACTGCCGACGTCACCACCGTCGACGGCGGCAACATCGCCGCGGCGATGCGGTGAGGGACAAGAGCGCATACGCGCCCTTGCGCCGCGCCGCCCTGAAACGTTTGCGCGCGCGCCGGCCACGCGCAACGTCACGTATGCCTTCTGAAAAGTAGCGCTACGCTGCGCGAGATAATTGCGCGCGGTGATCGACCATGAGCGTTGCAACTTACCTGACCCCCTGAGGCCGATGTCACACGTGCTTCGTAAGGCCTCACATGCCGGGTTCGATCGGCTTGTCGACCGCGCCGCCGCTTTCGGCCCAGTCTTTGAAGCCGCCGAGGTTATAGACCTGCTCGTAGCCCATGTCCTTGAGCATCTTGCCGCCGAGCGCCGCGCGGCCGCCGGAGGCACAATAGAGAATGACGGTCTTGTCCTTGGTGAAGTTTTTATCGTGATACGGCGAGTCCGGATCGGCGCGGAATTCCAGCATGCCGCGCGAGACGTGCACCGCGCCGGCTGCTTTGCCGCTTTTTTCCACTTCGGGCGCGTCGCGCACATCGACCAGCAGCGTATTGCCCTCCGCTAAAAGCTCTTTGGCCTTGGCCGGCGTGATCTTCGGCACCGCGGCGTTGGCGGCTTCCAGCATCTGCTTGACGCTCGTGACCAATGTCGTTCTCCCTTATCTGCCGATCCGCGCGGCGTCACCGTCCCGTCAAGCGGGCCCTTCTGCCTTTGTGCCACGCGGCGAACGCTTTGAGTACCTGATTGAAAAACCGCGGCGGCAGAAAGCCATAATCGTACCGCGCCGGCTTGCCAGGCACCTTGTGCAAATCATAGCCCGGCCAGACGAATTCATTGCCTTCATCGACGACAATCCAGGAACGCTCGACATCGAGACCAAGCAGCCGCTTGACCGCTGGCGGAATTTCCACGGGATCATCGGGCGATCGATGCGTGATCGGGAGCACCGTCACGACGGCCGTTCCGTCGCTCGCGCGCTCGATCGCGAGCACAATCACGCTCGGGCGGTCCTTGCGCCCCTCCTCCTGCCCTGCCCTATATTCGTGGTGCCACAAATACGCATAAGAGATGACGAGACCCGGCTCGGGATCCGGAAGCGCCATGCATCGCGTTACTTCGGACCGAGAACTTTGTTGAGAGGATCGTGACGTTTGGCCATGCGTGAGGACGTGATCGCCTTGACCTTTTCGTCCTACAGCTCAGCCGTCCCGAAGCTTCTGCGGTTTCCTCTGAGCTTGAGCAAATCCTCGTACTCGTGCACGCTGACGAAATACCCTGTGATTTGTCCGTGGCTGGAAACGGCCACTGCCTCGCGCTGCGCCTGCATTTTGTAACGGCCAAAATTCTTGGTGAATTCCGAAGCCGGCACTTTTTCACTCATGCCATAATCCTTGTCGTTTATGAAAATATACTCCTTTTCCGTAATTTCGGAAACTTGCGTAGATTCTCCGCGCAAACCGCAGCACGCTCAATCGCTCGACAAAATCACGTTCTTCAAAATCGGATAAACCTGGTTCTCCCAGCGCTTGCCCGAGAACACGCCGTAATGGCCGACGCCGGCCTGCATATGGTGGCGCTTGAGATACGGGCGCAGCTTGCTGCAGAGGTCATGCGCGGCGACGGTCTGGCCGACGGCGCAGATGTCGTCGCGCTCGCCCTCGACGGTGAGCAGCATGGTGCGGCGGATCGCGCCTGGCTGGATGGTCTCCCCGCGCCATTTGAGCTTGCCGAGCGGCAAGGCGTATTCCTGGAAGATCATCCGTACCGTCTCGAGATAGAACTCGGCGGTGAGGTCGAGCACGGCGAAATATTCGTCGTAGAACGCCTTGGTGCTCGCCGCCTTCTCCAGTTCGCCGTTGGCGAGATTGTCGTAAAGTTCCTTGTGCGCCTTCACGTGGCGCTCGATGTTCATGCTCATGAAGGCGGCGAGTTGCACGAACCCCGGATAGACCCGGCGAAACGCGCCCGGATAGCGGATCGGCACCGAGGCTGTCAGCATCCGCTCGAACCAGCCGATGTCGCGCTTGTTGGCGAGCTCGTTGACCTTGGTCGGATTGACGCGGCAGTCGATCGGCCCGGCCATCAGCGTCATCGAGCGCGGCTGCGCCGGATTTTGCGTCTGCGCCATCACGGCAACGGCGCAGAGCACGGCGACGCAGGGTTGGCAGACCCCGAGGATGTGCGAGCCCGGTCCCATGACTTCGAGAAACTTGATCAGGTGCTCGACATATTCATCGACCCCGAAACGGCCCGCAATCAGCGGCACGTCGCGCGCGTTGTGCCAATCGGTGATGAAAACGTCATGATCCGGGAGCATGGTGCGCACCGTCGCCCGCAACAGCGTGGCGAAGTGGCCCGACAGCGGCGCCACCAGCAGCACCCGCGGCTGCGCGGCGGCGATATCTTTCTTGAAATGCAGAAGCGTGCCGAACGGCGTCGAATGCGCCGCCTCCTCGCGCACCTCGACGTCGCGATTGCCGACGCGAACGGAGCGGATGCCGAAAGCCGGCCGCGTATGGGTGAGGCCCATCCGCGTGATCAGCTCGTAGGCCGCGGTCAGGTTGCGCAACGCCTGGCCATCGAGCGGCTGGCGATGTCCGGCGGCGGCGGCCAAGGTGGCCCACGCTCGCACCGGCGTCATGAAATCGGATTGGGTCTGATAGGCGAAATACAGCATCCGTCTTCCACGGGCGCCGCGGTCCGCCTGGTGACGGCATACCTCGACCACCCCCCAACGCGGAGAGGCTAGTGCATTTTTTGTTGCGCTGCGACAAAATTGTGTAACATCCTGGACAGTGGGGACGGGGCGCGGAATCGGGCAAAATAGAGCACGCGCCGTCGTCGCCCGGCAGGCGATCAATTGATCGTAACTATTTGACCAGGCTTAATTTTACCAGACGGGACGAGCGCGATGTCCAAGGCCACCCTCACCATTGCCAGCAAAAATTACGGCTCGTGGTCGCTGCGTGGTTGGTTGCTCTGCAAAATGGCCGACCTCGACTTCGAGGAGCAGCACGTCGGCACCGACGACCCCTCGACGCGCGCCGAATTGCTGTTGCTGTCGCCGTCCTTCCTCGTTCCCTGCCTCATCCATGACGGGCTCAAGGTCTGGGACACGCTGGCGATTGCCGAATATCTGCATGAGATCCGCCCCGAGGCCGGCCTGTTGCCGGCCGATCAGGCGGAGCGCGCCCATTGCCGCTCGATCTGCGGCGAGATGCATTCCGGCTTCAGCAATCTGCGCTCGGCGCTGCCGATGAACCTGAAGGCGCATTTCCCCGGCTTCAAGTCGTGGGCGGGAGCGCGCGGCGACATCGAGCGCATCACCACGATCTGGCGCGAATGCCTCGACAAGCACAAAGGGCCGTATCTGTTCGGCGGCAAGCCATGCGCCGCCGACGCCATGTACGCGCCGGTGTGTGCGCGCTTTGTCACTTACGACGTCGCCCTCGACCCGGCCTCGGTGCAGTACTGCCGCACCATCATGGCGCTGCCGCTGATGCAGGAATGGATCGCCGCCGCCAAAGTCGAGCCCGACGAACTCGAAGAACTCGACGTCGAGTTCTGATCGCTCAATCCCATTTCGGCTGGCCGGAAAACGCGAAGTTGATCAGGCGGCCGTCGGGGCGCGCGAGCTTGGCAATCTCGGCCATTTCGGCGTCACTGAGCGCAAAGTCGAAGATCGCCGCGTTCTCGGCCAGCCGCTCGACCTTGCTGGTGCGCGGAATGACGACGATGTTCTGCTGCACCAGGAAGCGGAGCGACACCTGCGCCGCGGTCTTCTTGTGCGCGGCGCCGATCCGTTTCAGCACCTCGCTGTCGGGCGCGTTGCCCTTGGCGATCGGGCTGTAGGCGACAACGGCCATGCCGTGCCGCCGGCAGGCGGCGATCACTTTCGATTGGTCGAGAAACGGGTGGCATTCGACCTGATCGCACACCAACGGTTCGCTGGTGGCGCGCGAGGCTTCTTCGATCAGCACCACGGTGAAGTTGGACACGCCGATATTCCGGGCGAGCCCCTCGCGCTTGACCTTGGCCAGCGCGCCCAGGGTTTCCGGCAGCGGAATCTGCGGATTGGGCCAATGCAACAGCAGCAGATCGACCTCGCTCAGCCGCAGCCGCACCAGGCTGTCGCGGGCGGCGCGTTCGAGCTCGCGCGGGGCGAAATGCGCCGGCCAGATTTTCGTGGTCACAAAGACATCGTCGCGCCTGACGCCGGAGCCGCGCAGGCCTTCGCCGACGTCGCGCTCGTTATCGTAGATTTCCGCGGTGTCGACGTGCCGGTAGCCGAGCCGCAAGGCCTGCTCGACCACGCGCGCGCAACCGCGGCCGCGCAGCTCCCAGGTGCCGAGGCCGAGCAACGGAATGTGCGCGCCCTTGGCCGCTACGAAGGGGATCGCGTCAGCCATGCGAACATGATCCGGACAAGCCTGCCCCGGACTTGATCCGGAATGGAACCGGGTGTTCCGAAAAGGTCATGCTCCACCAAAATCACAGAGCGCCATTTGGTTCAATCCAGGGCGACTGCGTTGCAAAACCCCCCGGGCGATGTGCCGGTCAGCGTCGCTTGCCGCCCAGTACCGCAAAGGCGGCCTCGGGTGCCTGCTCGATCACTTTGAGCAGCGCCCGCGCCGGGCCGCGCGGCGAACGCTTGCCCTGCTCCCAGTTGCGCACGGTCTCGACCGGCACGCCGATCCGGGCGGCAAAGGCCGTCTGCGTCAGCCCGGTCTGGCCGCGCACATTGCGGGCATAGGCGGCATCAAGGAAACGGCCATTGGCCGATAGCGCGGCATTACCATTGACGCGGGGCGGACTTGGCTGGCCATCGGAAAACGCAATCGGATGCTCACTGCCGTCAGGCAGGATTTCCACCAAACGCCCATCCGCTTTTAATCGCACGCGCAGCATGGCGCTCGCTCCCGCGCTGTTTCGGTGAGCGCGCGCATCATAGCTGATTCGTCGTCGATTCAATGAGTTAGTCCGCATATGGCACCGCAAGTTAGCCGATGACCGAACCGGCCAATGACTGGGCGATTCGCCAATGCAGCCGGCCGGCTTGCGGCATCGGCGCGACGATCATAAAGCGGAGCGCGCAGCAGTCTCGCGCATCGCATCGGAGCGGACGCATTTGAGCAGTTCCAGCCGCAGAGTTCTTGTCTGGGACGCGCCGACGCGGCTGTTTCACTGGCTGATCGTGGCGCTGGTCGTGGCGGCCTATGTGACGTGGCGGCTCGACTGGATGGACTGGCATGCAAAAACCGGCGACGCCGTGTTCACCCTTGTCGTGTTCCGGGTGCTGTGGGGTTTCTTCGGCAGCGAGACCGCGCGATTTCCCTGTTTTCTCACCTCGCCTGCCGCAGCCGTCCGGCATTTGATGCACGCCCTGCACCGCGAGCCGGATCGTCAGGTCGGCCATAATCCAGCCGGCGGCTGGATGGTGCTTGTTCTCCTCGCGGTCCTTTTGATCGAGACTCTCAGCGGGATCTATGTACTCAACGACGTGGCCAACGAAGGGCCCCTGACCGAGCTCACTCCGGCGCGGATCGCCAACGCGATCACCGCCATGCACTGGATTTTCTGGGACGCGCTCCTCGCGGCCGTCGCGTTGCATGTTGTGGCGATCGCGGCCTACGCGGCGGTCAGGCGGCACAACCTGCTCGCGCCCATGATCACCGGCTTCAAAACCTTGCCGGCAGACGTGCCGCAGCCGCGCATGGCGTCTGCCATGCGCGCCGGCCTGCTGCTCGGCTGCAGCGCCCTCGCCGTAGCCGCTCTCGTCTGCCTGGTATGAGTGATCAGCCTTTCGGCGGCAGCACCTGACCGCGGATTTCGCCGGCCGGGTGGGCCTGGGTGTGGACGTTGACGTACCAGTCGCCGGCGGTGAACTGCTGCGCCTGCTCCGGCGTCAGGGTGGCTTCGCCCTTGATCGGGCTTTCCGCCGGGCTGCCCTGCTTGGAGATCCAGATCGCCACCGGACCGTTCTTGCCGGCACCGCCGACGTGGAAATGCGCCATGGTGGCGGGTCCGGACAGCCCATTATAGGCGACGTTCCACGTCAGCATCCGGGTCGCCGGGTCGTAAGTCAGGTTGGCGGTTCCGCTGCCGGGCGTCGCAACGGCCGGTACTTGCTGCGCGCCGGTGAGCGCGACCTTGAAATTCGCGGGCGCGGCCTTCGCGGCCACCGCCCAACCGGCGACGGCGGTCACGCCGGCCCCCAGGATGACAATGCGACGAGAGATCGAAATCTTCATGGCTCGACTCCTTATGACGGTATCGCCCCCCAGCGGAATGAAAACCAGGATCGACGCTCACAGTTCTGTCGCGAACGGCGGTAATTTTTATGGTTCGCCACCGGCGGTGCGGCTTCATGCAATCAGTGGTCGCAGTCTATCCCGCCTTATAAGGCAAGTCGATGACGGCGGGCGCCCGCTGCGCTGGCCGATGACGCTTGCCCTAGAGCCGGCTGAAGAATCTCAGCAGCAACGCGCGGCGCGCGGTTTCGCGGGCGAGGCAGGCCGCACCCATCGGGATCGCGATCGTTCCCTGGATTTTGGCGTCGTAAAAGGCGCAGGTGGCATCGCGCGACGCGATCCAGGCCCGCTGCATGTCGCGGAGCTTCGCCAATTGCTGCGGATCGAGATCGTCGCGCAGGCTCTTGTAATTCGCGTTGAGCAGGTCGTCCCAGATGAACGCTTCGAGGCGAAAGCAGGCAGCCATGCCGAAAGTCGATTGCCCGCCGTCGGTGTGCTCCTGGCACGGCTCGGCGACCAGATTGAACAGGCATTGCCGTTCGGCCTCGGTCACGTCGTCCTGGTTCTTCTCGGCGCAGGCGCGAATGGCGGCGATCTGCTGCGCCGTCGGCTTGTCGTCCTGGGCGTGGCCGGTTTCCGGCGCCGCGGCTACGACAACGATAACCAGGCAAGCCGGCACGATCCAATTTGACCAACGCGACATTCACCGTCTCCTCGTTGCCCGCTTTGACGAACCCGCGACAACCCGACAAAAATACCGTCCAACCGCGCTGGCGCGGACCGGAACAGGGGATCGATACATGTTAAAGCTCATCCGCGGCGGTACCGTCGTCAACCACGATCATTCGCAGCGTGCCGACGTTCTCCTGCGCGACGGCGCGATCGCCGCGATCGGCACCAATCTCGAAGCGCCGGCCGGCGCCGAGGTGATCGACGCCGGCGGCTGCTACGTCATGCCGGGCGGCATCGATCCGCACACCCATCTCGAATTCGAGTTCATGGGCACGGTGACCGCCGACGACTTCGAATGGGGCACCAAGGCCGCGCTCTCCGGCGGCACCACCATGATCGTCGACATGTGCATCCCCACGCCCGGCCAATCGATGCTTGCCGCCTACCAGGACTGGCGACGAAAGGCCGAAGGCGCCGCGTCCGACTACGGCTTCCACATGGCGGTGACCGGGTGGGACAAGCCGGTGTTCGACGAGATGGAGACCGTGGTCAAGACCTACGGCATCAACACTTTCAAGCATTTCATGGCCTACAAGGGCGCGCTGATGGTCAATGACGACCAGCTCTACAATTCGTTCGCGCGCTGCGCGTCGCTGGGCGCGATGCCGACCGTGCACGCCGAGAACGGCGATCTGGTCTGGCACCTGCAGCAATATTATCTCGGCACCGGCATGACCGGCCCGGAAGGCCACGCCTATTCGCGGCCGCCCTCGGTCGAGGGCGAAGCCACCAACCGCGCCATCATGATCGCCGCCATGGCCGGCTGTCCGGTCTATATCGTCCACACCTCGAGCCGCGACGCTCACGAGGCAATCGCCCGCGCCCGCGCTGCCGGCCAGCGCGTGTTCGGCGAGCCGATCATCCAGCATCTCGTGCTCGACGAAAGCGAATACCGCAACAAGGACTGGGAATACGCGGCGCGCCGGGTGATGTCGCCGCCGTTCCGCACCCAGGAACACCGCGACAGTCTGTGGGCCGGCCTGCAATCGGGCTCGCTGCAGGCGGTGGCGACCGACCACTGCGCCTTCACCACCGAACAGAAAAGGCTCGGCCGCACCGACTTCACCAAGATCCCGAACGGCACCGGCGGGCTGGAAGACCGCTTGCCGGTGTTGTGGACCGCCGGCGTCAACACCGGGCGCATCACCAAGGAGGAATTCGTCGCGGTGACGTCGGCGAACATCGCCCGCATCCTCAACGTCTACCCACGGAAGGGCGCGGTCGCGGCCGGCTCCGACGCTGACTTGGTCATCTGGGACCCGACCGCGAGCAAAACCATCTCGGCCAAGAAGCAGGTCAGCCGGATCGACTACAACGTGTTCGAAGGCTACCGCTGCACCGGCCTGCCGCGCGCGACGCTGTCGCGCGGCGAGGTTACCTGGCTCGACGGCGATTTGCGCGCCGCCGCCGGTGCGGGAAAATATGTCCCGCGCGACCCGTTCCCGGCTGTGCAGGTCGCTAACGCCACCTGGCGCGAGCTCAACGCCCCGCGCGCGGTCGCGCGCACCGATGTCACGCCGTAGCGCGTAACCCTTCCGACTGAGGGAGCAAATGCAGAACCTGCAGATCGACGCCCAGCGGCTCTGGGACACGCTGATGGAAACCGCGAAGATCGGCGCCACCGCCAAGGGCGGCATTTGCCGGCTCACGCTCACCGATCTCGACCGGCAGGTGCGCGACTGGTTCAAGGCCCGCTGCGAGGCGCTCGGCTGCACGGTGTCGGTCGACGAGGTCGGCAACATGTTCGCGCGCCGGCCGGGCAAGAATGAAAACCTCGCGCCGATCGCCATGGGCTCGCATCTCGACACCCAGCCGACCGGCGGCAAGTTCGACGGCGTGCTCGGCGTGCTCGGCGCGCTCGAAGCCATGCGCACGCTGCACGAAACCGGCTACGAAACCAACGCGCCGATCGAGATCGTCAACTGGACCAACGAAGAAGGCTCGCGCTACGCGCCGGCCATGCTCGCCTCCGGCGTGTTTGCCGGCGCGTTCACGCCCGAATTCGCCTATTCGCGCACCGATCGCGACGGCAAGAGCTTCGGCGACGAACTAAAGCGCATCGGCTACCAGGGCGAGGAAAAAGCCGGCGCCCGCAAATTCGCCGCCATGTTCGAGCTGCACATCGAGCAAGGCCCGATCCTCGAAGACGAAGCCAAGATGATCGGCATCGTCCAGGGCGTGCAAGGCATGCGCTGGTACGAAGTCACCGTCACCGGCCAGGAGGCCCACACCGGCGCCACGCCGATGCGGCTGCGCAAGAACGCGCTCCTCGGCGCCGCGCGCATGATCGAGCGGATCGACTCCATCGCGCTCGAGCACGCGCCGAATGCCGTCGGCGCCGTCGGGATGATCGAGAACAAGCCGAACAGCCGCAACGTCGTGCCCGGCGAAGTGTTCTTCACCATCGATTTCCGCCACCCCGACGACAACGTGCTCGACGTCATGGAGGCGAAATTCCGCGCGGCGCTCGGCGAAATCCTGCAGCCGTTGAAGCTTTCCTACAAGGAAGCGCGCATCTGGGAATCGCCTGCGGTCAAGTTCGCGCCCGAGCTGATCGACTGCGTGCGCGTCGGCACCGAAAAAGCCGGCTTCAAGTCCCGCGACATGATATCGGGCGCCGGCCACGACGCCGCCTACGTCGCCCGCGTCGCGCCGACCACCATGATCTTCGTGCCCTGCGCCGGCGGCATCTCCCACAACGAAGCGGAATCGACGAGCTTCGACGAATGCGCCGCGGGCGCCCAGGTCTTGCTCAACGCGGTGCTGGAATACGACCGCAGGCTGGGGTGAGGTTCGCATCCCTCCCCCGCTCCGTTTCATTTCGTGGGGACGGATAGCTCAATCGGCGATGGCGGGGCTGAATGCGGCGGGGCTCACGCCGATGGCTTGCCCTTCCGCCAGCTTGAGCCCGACCGGAATATCGAACCAGTCATACGGAATGAAGGTGAGACGGGGAGTTTCGTCGCCATCGATTTTGTAAGACACGCCGACAAACAACGTGAAATCGAGGAGCTGTTGCCCGTCGGTTTCCCGTACCCGGATGGATTTTTTGACGGTCTCGGCGTCGATGAACCAGGTATATCGCGCCGTGTCGGCCTGCTCGTTGGGGAACATGATCGGCCCGAAAATGCCGGCGGCGACGTTCCGCATTCCGGCAACGAATTTTTCGGAAGCGCTCACATACGTCTCGGGGCCGGAGTAAAACCAATGCGCGGCATTGAGCCATACCCCGATCGCCGGCGTCTGACCGAAGTTCCTGACCGTGAAACTCACCCGTATGCGGGCGCCGCCTTCGGTGATCTCGGTGGGATGAATGATTTTCAGATTCTCAATCGAGAGCCACGCCCGCCTGCCGGCGACCAGCGCACGCTCGGCAACAGCCGCGGAATGCCGGGCGACGCTCCACGCTTTCTCGCTGGATCGCCACAAAGTCCAGGCGAAGGCGGCAATGGCGATGGTCGCGAGCGTTGAAATCAGCACGCTCCAGTGCTCAAGCGTCTTGGCGAGCCGCCAGGCCGAATAGAGGACGACGTTGTAATTATCGCAATTATTTTGCGGCTCGGCGCCCTCGCAGATCCGGCCTTCAAGGGGAAACCCTGATGCGGCCCACCACTGAATCCACGCGGCAAAAACCACGATCAACAATCCTAACAATAAAATATGGCGACGCCGCTTCGCCATCGCCGGATCGCCCATTCCAAATATAGCCGCGTGCTCGCGGCTGGTGCGGCGGGACTGAAACTCGGCAACATTCAGCGACATGTACTCTTACGCCGACCTTGTGGAATGAGCCGACCACGCAACGTCTCATCGGCGAGCGCAGGGTGGCAGGGCTGCGCGCCCTAGCCGAGCCCGCGCTCGCGCAGTTCGGGCCTGACGCCGTGGCGTTCAAGCCAATCGCATTCTCCAAAGTTTTGTAGAAGCCCCCGTCGCCGTCAGAAAGCCCGCAGCATCGTCAGGCGCAGCTTCCGTCAAGCTTGGTACAGCACGCTCGCACTCCACCCTCCCTTACGTGGGTCACGACCAGAACTGGAAATATCTCCGGCAATCCGCCTTTCAGATTTTTCAATGGCGGCATCCCCCCGGAGCGCCGCTGCAAATCGAGGCACCAATATTTGATGCCGGTTTCATTCCCCCATGCTTCGTAATGAATGAGATAAAAATAAGGCTATGAGCCTTCGCGCGGCTCAGGCGCGGAGCGTGGTGGAGCGGAAGTCGTTGCATTCGCTGAAGAGAATTTTCATCGGGAGGGGCGGCGTGGCGACTCCCTCTCCCGCTTGCGGGGAGAGGGTTGGGGTGAGGGGGCGCCGCCACAGACGCTGCTGCGAAGATCGTGTCCCAAACGCCTTCGATATTTCCTAGCACTTCGTTATTCCAGAAACGCAGCACGCGGTATCGGTGATCGGCGAGCCACTGGTCGCGAACCGCGTCGCGTCTGTTATCGGCGTGTTGGCCACCGCCCACCTCGATGACCAGCCGACGCTCACGACAGACAAAATCTACCACATACGGCCCGATCGGCTCCTGACGTACGAATTTGAAACCGGCGAGCGAGCGAGACCGAAGGTATCGCCAAAGCTTGCGTTCGGCGCGCGTGGAATCTCTCCGCAATTGCCGAGCCAGACTTGTCTTCGTTATGTGCGCGCCACGCATGCGTCGAGGCCCCCTCACCCCACCCTCTCCCCGCACGCGGGGGGGGTATAGTGATTCGGTAAAGTAGGCCACCTTTGGCGTTGATTAAAAGTGTAGGTTGGCGACGCGTACCCGCATTGCCCTATCGAGCCTAACCATCGCGTCGGCGAGCGCAGCGTAGATTGCAGGCCACTGTTCTGGTGGCGATCTGTAACCGCCGTCCATTACATAACGTATGCAACAGCCTTCGTTCTCCGGCAACTCATCCCAAGCGAGGGGACCACCGAACTCGGCCTCGATCGGAGCCTTTTGCGCCTCAAGCGCCTTGAAAGCTGCTTTGTTCTTCGCCATCTTGCCACTACCGAGACCGATCCACAGTTCGACCTGCGAGTCGATCTTGCGCACCCTGTAAATGAGAAAAAAACCAGCGCGACCGATGCTACCCTGTATCCAATTGCCCTCCGTTGGCTTTATGTTGGCGTGAACGTCGGTCTTTGTTTTTGCATCTTCCAGAAGACCTTCCCAAAACTTAAGCCGAAGGTCATGACGTTCCATGCGGCTTTGTCGCTCGGCCTGCTTTTTCACGCCAATCTGAGTTTGAAATTGGCTTGCTTCCGGCAGCGGGATTAACTGCTGCACGTCAAGTAGCACGGTGCCGTCTTCCATTCGCCACGGCTTCATGCGCGCGCACCTGATGCTGATGCCATGTTCGATCAGCCACATTACCGCTGTAGTTAGTTCCTTACTGAAATCGGCCGCCACCAAAACGATACGTGTATCCTGGGCGAACTGTTCCTCCTCGATGCTTTTCCAGCCGAGGAATTGCATGATTTTCGACCGGGCTGATTCGATGTCTGGCTCGGCTTTGCTCTTATACCGTGCAAAAGTGTCGACAAGCTGCTCGAAAGTCATTGAGGAGACCATGGCCGCATAGCGCAGGGACTGCAATTCCATGAGGCCGCCATCGTCCGTGCGCTTTATTTCAATCACGACGAGGTTCGCGTCGGTATCGATGCAAAGGAGATCAATCCTTCTAGAGCTGTCGAGCCAATCTCCAAATTCTTCGGCAACGACCATGAAATGTTCGTCGAGCACACCGTCGAGTACACTAATCTGCTCGCGCAGAAATCTTTGAATATCCTTACGTTCCATAATATTTTCGGCACCGAAGCTGGTCTCGGATAAAGCTTTCAGTTCTTTCGACGTGACTTGAAAGAGCGGCATTCGTCTTGGCCTTTGTTCAAACTACTTCAGGTGCCCTTGGCGTCTTGGACGCCACTATTTATTGTCCATTGCGCGTGCCGCGATTTCCGTTTTCGTCTGCTTCTTGCTTGCAGACGTAGGCGCCGTTTTTTGTGTTGCCGTACCATCTCATGTCTTTCCAGTGATATATGTGGGTTGGTAAGTTGAGCCAGACGACCACATCGCTGGGACAGTGTTGCTGCGCCCGCTCTTCGGTAGAGAAGAGTACCAATTGCGCCGCTGCTGGAAAAGGAAAGCCAACGATAAGCGTGGCTACTACGAGCAGCCGTAGGATCATAGCTTGGCTGCGCTGAAGCATGTCAGTTCCCTGATCGACCGCTGTGTAATTGCTTTCCGACACTTACGCATACTGCTAACATGACGTGGACCGTTTGCGTTGTGCGCTCGGGCTTTCGATTGATCCTGTCCTCAAGGAAAACAGCAAATGAGACGACAAATCGCGGTCTTTATGTGCTCGGTGATCCTAGAGACTCACGGGGCTGTCGTCACACGGTATAGCGCAACAAAAGACCACGGCGGCATGCCGAGAAGAATGGAGAGCCAATAAGGCCGCCAATCAGGCCAACGGCGTCACGGAAAAGGCCTACGTAGCTCAATGCCGCGGCGGCGCTGCGCCCGTTCAGCCTGCTGCGCCCCCAGCACCACTTCCGGCTCGCGCTTCTGCGCCGCCGACGGCCGCGGTGGGCCAAAAGACCACGGCGGCATGCCGAGAGGAATGGAGAGCCAATAAGGCTGCTAATCAAGCCAACGGCGTCACGGAAAAGGCCTACGTCGCTCAATGCCGCGGTGGTGCCGCGCCCGTTCAACCTACTGCGGCCCCAGCGCCACCGCCAGCTCCTGCGTCTGCACCGCCGGCGGCCGCCGCGGGCCAAAAGACCACCGCGGCCTGCCGAGAGGAATGGAGAGCCAATGAGGCCGCCAATCGGGCTAACGGCGTCACGGAAAAGGCTTACGTCGCTCAATGCCGCGTCGGCGCTGCACCCGTTCAACCTACTGCGGCTCCAGCCCCGCCACCGCGGGCTGCTGCACCCACAGCGGCTCCCGCGGCTCCTGCTCCGGCACCTACGGCAGCCGCACCGCCGTCCAGACCCGTTCCCCCGGCTGCTGGACCCGCACCCAGCGTTCCGGGAAATCCGGCTGGGGCCAACGAGTTTTCAACCGAAGCGCAAGCTAAGGGCCGCTGTCCCACCGACACCGTCGTGTGGGTTACCTTGACTTCCAATATCTACCACTTCGCGGGAACCAGATATTACGGGAACACAAAACGCGGTGCTTACATTTGCGAGCGCGATGCCGTCTCCGCGGGTATGCGCGCGGCCAAAAACGAGACACATCCATAGACAATTAAGATGCAAGTATGGGGCTAATGCCACGACTCTGGCGCGGGCGACCTGATGTAAAAAAGCCGCTGCATCGATCTTTCTCGATGCAGCGTTCGCATTCCTCGATGTATCCATTCTTCCAATCGGAAATAGATTGCGCAGCGTACGGCCAAACCGACCGATCAAGAATACAGCGCTGCAAATTGTAAGCTGAAACGTTTATTTTCGCCGCAACTAGCAAGTCCACGGCATTTGCTAGGCCGTGTGGACGGATTTAGCCGAGCATTAGGGTAGAGGGATTCCCGAATTACTTTTTCTCTAACTCATGGGCGGTCGGTTTTTGGAGGACCGACCATGCTGACCACCATGACGGAAGAGGACTGGGCGATTGTTTTGAAGGTATTCGAGGCATCTCGCGCGCGGCGTGGCGACAAGGGACGGAACGACCGAAATTTTCTCGAAGCCCTGCAGTATTTCGTGGTTCACAACATCACTTGGCGGGCGCTCCCGGAAAAGTTTGGGCATTGGAACAGCGTGTGGAAGCGGTTCTGGCGGTTGAGCCGGTCGGGAACTTTCGAAGCCTTCTTCGATGCGCTAGCGGCGATGAGCGAAACCGCGCATTTGGTGCAGATGTTCGATTCCACCGTGGTGCGCGCCCATGTCTCGGCGGCGGGCGCAAAAGGGGGCAGCATGATCAGGCGCTCGGCCGCTCGCGTGGCGGCTTCTCTACCAAGATTTACTTGAAGACCGATTTCGGTGGGTTGCCAATTGCCTTTCATCTCACCGGTGGTGAAGCCAGCGACAGCCGCAACTTCGAGATGCTTCTCGACCTCGGCCCCGATATCAATCCGCGCGCCGCGCTCGGTGACAAGGGCTACGATTCCAAATCAAACCGCGAGGCCGCACGCCAACGCGGAATATGCCCGGCAATCCCGTATCGATCCAACACCAAAGACATGCCCACCTTCTTTCCAAAGGCACTCTACAAGGCGCGGGCACGCATCGAACAAACGGTCGGCAAGCTCAAGCGCTTCAGCGTATCGCGCTTCGATGCGAGAAGACGGCGCAGAATTACGGCTCCTTCGTCGCGCTTGCTCTCGGCTTTATCTTGATCAAATCCGTCCACACGGCCTAGTTCAGAACGATAATCGACTGGATCAATCCAAAGCTCTTCCGCGTTCGCAATAGCAAATCCCGTATTCTCCAGTCCCATTAGTGCGACGTGGTCGACGAAGGGCAGATTGCGTGCAAACCACTTGCACGTTTCCACAATCCTTGGGGCGGTCAGGGCGTGCAACACCACCCGAATTTCAACCCGTTGCCCCTCATTCTTTAGCTTGAGAACACCCAATACCGTTTCGTCAAACGCCCCCCGCGCCTGAACTACGTGATCGTGAATGTAGTCGACCGCCGCATAGATGGGAATGCCAACAGTTAGGTTTGGATGCCGAATTCCAGCCCAAGCCCTGACAACCTCGTCACCTACAAAGGCGCGTCCATTGCTTAGTACATGTATGGCCGTTTTAGGCAGTTCATCTCGGCAAACCGCCAAAACATTGATAAAATCACGCCAATCCAATAACGGCTCTCCGCCAGTAAAGCCAAGCGAAGATGTATCCTTGTCTATAATGGGCCATAGTACTCGACGCGGCTGGATAAGGCGTTGAGTTGATTCATAAAAGCGATTTTTTGCCTGGCAGCGAAGGATCGCGCTCATGCAATCGATATTCTCGAACGCCTTATCCAGGGCAACAGCAAAACACATTGACCTGTCGGTCACAAGACGCGAGACGTTGTCGTGGCTGGCGCTGTTGATCATGCAGCATGGAACGATATGCCTGTGGCGACTGGCAGGTATGTGGCAAGCGTGGCACAGACCGACTCGGTGCGGCGGCGGTTTTATTGTTCTTCCAATTTGTGCGGCTCGACAGCACGCTGGCGGCACATGTGGTGGTTGAACTTCTGGGGCTCGCCGGCAAGCCATGGGTTCTGGCGATTGATCGCACGAACTGGGATTTTGGCAAGACCACGATCAACATCCTGATGATCTCAGTGACATGGAACGGCATGGGTATCCCGCTGCTGTGGATGCTGCTGCCAACGGCGGGAAACTCGCATACGTCGGAACGCACCGAGCTTCTGGATCGTCTCCGCGCGGCGTTCCCGGCCTGAAGATCGCGGCGCTGATGGGTGACCGCGAGTTCATGGCGATGCCTGGATGGCCTATCTGCAGCGCGAGAACATCCCCTTCATCCTGCGCTTGCGCGAGAACCAGCATGTCCTGCGCGAGGGCTATGCCGCCATGTCGATTGTTGCCATCGTCCGACATCTCAGAATCGGAGAACGAATGATCGTCAAGGGCGGCTGTCGGCTCGGCCGTCACGACGAGATTTATCATCCCCCGTGCGGCTTGTGGTGACGCGGCTCGCGTCCGGTGAATTGCTGGCACTGGCCTGCTCCGGCAGGGCACGTCATGCGCTCGCGCGTTATCGCCAACGCTGGACGATAGAAACCATGTTTGGCAATCTCAAAACTAAAGGCTTCGCGCTGGAGGCCACCCACCTGACCGACCCGGACAAACTTGGCACTTTGCTCGCGCTGCTCGCCTTCGCCGTGGTGCTCACCGTCAAAACCGGCGTCGCTATGGCGCGCTTGCATCCCATTCCGGTCAAAAACCATGGCCGCCGCGCTCGCTCGCTGTTCGCTCTCGGCCTCCATACGCTGCGTAAAATCTTTGTCGCCGCAAGTCCTGATCAAATAATCGTCTTCCTCAACCAACTCTTGTCTCCAAAAATACCCGTCAAACCCTTGCTCGCTTTAGCCTTTCGATAGCGAGTCGTACGATGATAATGGGCAGTGTGCTCTTTATCTCATTTAGTATCCACCGGTCATCGATATCCTTGGGCGGCTGGGAACACATGAGACAGTAGTGATTGCAGCGATCGGTGACGAGAAAGGAATTATGTCCAGAGGCTCGTCGATAAAGCGTCCTAAATCGTCTCGACGATGGATGAAACCCAATGATGTCTCCGTCGGATAAATAATCGAATTTTCCAGAAACACCGATCACGCGACGAAGCTTGTCAATACCCGCAAGCGCCTCGATAGGATCATCGCCAACAACCATCACCCCGTTGAGCCGAGCATCGACCACGCGTTGAAGTTCCTCGCGCGAACGAACAATTAAAAAATCCGCATCCAGCCTATCTTCTGAGTGTTGCGGAGCTCGAAGGCGTGCAACCAATGAGGGTTCAGAGGTAGCAACGCCGCGAGAGAAATTAGCAATTCCGTGGAGAGCAAGCATCACATGCCGCCCCACCGCCTTAGGATTGCGGCGTCTTGTGGTGAGTTCTCCAAAAGCTCTAGCAAGAGCCTCATAACGGCTTTCTGACGCGCACAGAATTCTGATAGAGGTTTAATTCCAACCGAGTCTGCCTGAGTAGCATGGTGATAAACGGGGTCGGCGCCGCAATGGGTTTCAAACACACAGTCCGAGCATTCTGGTGCGCATTGAGTTAGTGACGACCCGATTAGATCGATCAATTTGTCTGAAAGCACCAAAGAGCGATAGGAATCCGTGACCTGCCCGAGTTCGAACGTTCCGTCACCCATTTCCGCAAGCATTCGGCCTTCATCCGATGCAAACACTTTTCCATCGTAATTATAGACTAGCGCTCCAAGGCCGATTCCTGCAGGACTTCGCAAATCAACGTACCCAAGCGGCCGGTCGGTTAGCATTCGCTTTAGGATCAGGCTCGCATAAAACTCGGGAAAATGCCGCCCCCGCCGATTGATCTCCAGAATGTATTTCAATCCGCGGTCATAAAAGGCGAACCAATCAGAAGCATTATATTTGCGAAAGGCTTTGGTCTTAATAGCAAAGCCATAGGGAGAAAGGGGGCGCAGAAAAATTCCGTCCAAATCCAGGCGCAAATATTCCTCGACTATATCCTCAACACGTTCGAGACTGGCCTCTGTGGTCGTCATCAGCGCTCCGACGCGCTTCCGTCCCAGAACCCCTTGGGCGCGACGAATGCCGGTTGTCGCCAATTCGTGGCTATTCCCACCTGGACGCGGACGGTTCTTGTTGTGAAGGTCGGCCGGCCCATCGAGAGAGGTGGACAAAAGCACATCGTTTTCTTTGCAAAACGCAAGAATTGCGTCGTCTAAGAGAGCGAGATTCGAAGCGATTACAAAATCCACCTTCTTGTCCGCTGTCGCCGCTTTGGCTTTAGCCGCCGAGACGATGGTTGAGATCAGTGGAAAGTTGAGCAACGGCTCGCCGCCTTGAAACTCAATCTTGATCCTCACGGCAGGACTTTCAAAGGCGACATCCAAAGCATGCCTCGCCGTTTCCTCGCTCATATCAAATCGCGAGCGGTCAGTGCTTTGGCGGGAAACCTGACAATAAGGACAGGAATGTTCGCAGCGTAAGGTCACGACGAAAATGTGTAGCGGCGTGGTCTCCCGAAGAAACGCGAGCCGGCTGCGGAGTCGGAAGGCCAATAGTTGCCGTTGGGCTTTTTGATTAGCTCCGCTGATCAAATGTGCCGCATAAGCCTTTTCGTAAAGCCCATCCCCAGGGCGAACCCTGAGTTCCACTATGCGAATTAATTCTTCACCTGAAAGACGGATGAAGTCCCCAGCCATGTTAGAAACAAGGTAATGTCTTCCAGTGCGCTCGAAGCGAAACGGCAGAAGCTCAAGCGTGTCCATCGCCGGATGGAATTCCTCGACAGGCTGGAAGCGAGCCATGGGGCAGAATTACTGGTTGCTGTTGTTGTTCGATGAACCCACGAGCGAGCCAAAGGCTAATGACAGGATCACATTGCGCACGCCATCGGTTCGCACGGCAATTCGTTCCCGCAAATTTTCATCGGTGACCAAATCAAGGAAATGCATTTTTAGCGACGCGGGGTTTTGAGGGGCTTTCTTGGAATAGTAACGGGCGTGAGTTTGCAAACCCAGCGATCGCCAGTCCTGTCTATCTGGCACGTGGCGGTACCAATGAGCCTATATGCCGCCGCCTGCAAAGCTCCAAGACTTTGCACTGCGGCAGCAAACTCGACGAAAACGTCAGAGGCAGTGACGTCCATCAACGGCTTGAATAATGCGACGCATGCGACGCATGGGAGGCGTGCGAAACATGTTGAGCAACTATCGTCCCGTCGGCCTGTTCGGTCATAACAAAACCAAGCAGCGTGTCGCCGGTTGATACGAGCGTGTTCGGCACCGCTTCGGCTGGCGTTACCGCTGTTGCCGAAGCCGCGGAAACTGCAGGGTCCGTGTTTGGGACTGCCGACTGGGCTTCAGTTGCGACCATCGAAGTCCCGGCAAGCGCGCCCAATGCGCTGGCCAATGGAAGAATTGTCGTGGCCTTAGGTTTCACCTAACTACCCTCCCGCTGCAAAAAGGCGCGCCCCAACGATAGGTTAGACGGCCTTTTTCCGGTTGTCCACTGCTAATGCGCCCGCGGGGGTTGCCTGCGGATGGTGGGTAGTT